>NZ_LZRD01000004.1:0-123134 GCF_001687325.1 Streptomyces sp. PTY087I2
GGGTGCGCTTGGCGGGCGCGGCCTTGGTGGCCGTGGCGGCGGGCGCCGGCGCGGGGGTCTTGGCCGCGGCGGTCTCGACGGCCGGTTCGGTGACGGTCTCGGCAGCCACCTCGGTGGGGAGCTCGGCGGACTTGCGGGATGCCTTACGGGACGGCTTGCGGGCGGTCACAGGGACTGCCTCCTCGGGGAGTGAAGGGGGAGAGCACGGGCGGAGGGGGAGCGGGGCGGAGGATTGCAGGGGTCGAGGGCGAGTGGGCTCAGGCCGCCGCGGACTGGGCCAGGCGTTGGATGGCCGCCATCGGCACCGGCAGCCAGTCGGGCCGGTGCCGGGCCTCGTACACCACCTCGTACACCGCCTTGTCGGTCTCGTGGGCGCGCAGCAGCTCCGGTTCGCCGCGCGGATCGCTGCCCGAGGCCTGCGCGTACCCCTCGCAGTAGGCGGCGCGGCAGCGGGCCGCCCACTCCGGGTTCCACGGGCGGTGCGAGCGGGCCGCGTAGTCGAAGGACCGCAGCATGCCCGCCACATCGCGCACCGGCGGTGCGGGCAGCCGGCGCTCGGGCAGCGGGCGGGCCGGTTCGCCCTCGAAGTCGATCAGGGACCAGAAGCCGTCGGCGGCGCGCAGCGTCTGCCCGAGGTGGAGATCGCCGTGCACCCGCTGCTGGGCCCAGCCGCTGCCCCGGACCCCGAGATCCGTCACCGCGTCGAACGCGGCGCGCAGCCCCGGGACGTACGGCACGAGCGCCGGGACCGCCTGGGCGGCGGCCTCCAGTCGCTGGGTCATCCGGGCCACCAGCTGCCGGGTCTGGGTGCCGCGCAGCGCCGGGGTCGGCAGGGCTGCGGCGAGCGCGGTGTGCACCTCGGCGGTGGCCCGGCCCAGCGCCCGCGCCTCGGGCAGGAAGTCGCGGCCCGCGGCGAGCGCGGCCAGGGCGAGCTGCCAGCCGTCGCGCGCCCCTTGCAGGAAGGGCTGGAGGACACCGAGGGTGAGCGGTTCGGCGCCGGGGACCTCGAACCAGGCGACCGGGGCGGGCACCCGTTCGCACCCCTCGCCGGTCAGGGCGAGCGGCAGCTCCAGGTCCGGGTTGGTGCCCGGGAAGACCCGCCGGAAGATCTTGAGGATGAACGCGTCCCCGTACACCAGCGAGGAGTTGGACTGCTCGGCGTCCAGCACCCGGGGCGCGAGACCGGCCGGGATGTCGGCGGTCCGCTCGAAGCGCAGCGAGCCGAGCGTGCCGGGGCGGCGGAACCTCTCCAGCAGTACATCGGCGAGCCGGGGGTCGTGCAGCGCGTCGTACACGGTCCGCCCGGCGAGCGGCCCCCGCTCCACCCGGCCCACCAGCGCTCCGGCGAGCAGCGACGGCAGTGATGTCCGTACGCCCAGGAGCAGTTGGTAGCAGTCGTCGGCCGCGCGGACCGACCGGGTGGGCTGCTCGACCCGCAGCAGCAGGTGAAGGAGTCCGGGGCCCGCCGTGCCGTCCAGTGGCACCATCTCGGTGGCCGAGACCAGCCGGAAGCCGGTGACCGGCCGGCCCTTGCCGGCGAACCAGCGCTGCCGGGGCAGCCATTCGTGGAGCAGCGGAGCGAGGGACGGGAGCAGGGCCCCGTCCGTCGTACTCCTGGTGGTCGCGCTGTTCCTCGTGCTCTTCGCCAGGGCGACGTGAGTGGATGCAGCCTCCGACATGGCATCGCGTCCTTTCCCCGGGCACACAGGATGCGAAGAGTGTCCCGGATTGCGGCAATGGCTGTCCGGCTGTGCGGGACGTGTCGGGAGAGGAAGGTGCTTACGGACTCGAACGGCCGAACCGTGAAGGCCCGGGCCCTGCGTCCAGAGTGCCCCGTGCGGGACGGCGGAAACCGTCCCGCACGGGGCGGCGGACGCATCAGGCCGGCGGCGCGTCCTTGCGCAGCCGGAACCAGTAGAAGCCGTGTCCCGCAAGGGTCAGCAGGTAGGGCCACTGACCGATGGCCGGGAAGCGTACCCCGCCGATCAATTCCACCGGATGACGTCCGTTGAACGATCGGAGGTCCAGCTCCGTCGGCTGCGCGAACCGCGAGAAGTTGTGCACGCACAGGACGAGGTCGTCCCCGTACTCGCGGGTGAACGCCAGCACCGCCGGGTTGGAGGACGGGAGTTCGGTGTACTCGCCGAGACCGAAGGCCGGATTCTGCTTCCGGATCTCGATCATCCGGCGGGTCCAGTGCAGCAGCGAGGACGGCGAGGCCATCGACGCTTCCACGTTGGTGACCTGGTAGCCGTAGACCGGGTCCATGATCGTGGGGAGGTAGAGCCGCCCCGGATCGCTGGAGGAGAACCCGGCGTTGCGGTCGGGCGTCCACTGCATCGGGGTGCGCACCGCGTCCCGGTCGCCCAGCCAGATGTTGTCGCCCATCCCGATCTCGTCCCCGTAGTAGAGGATCGGGGAGCCGGGCAGCGACAGCAGCAGCGCGGTGAACAGCTCGATCTGGTTGCGGTCGTTGTCCAGCAGCGGGGCGAGCCGCCTGCGGATGCCGATGTTGGCGCGCATCCGCGGGTCCTTGGCGTACTCCGCGTACATGTAGTCGCGCTCTTCGTCCGTGACCATTTCGAGGGTGAGCTCGTCGTGGTTGCGCAGGAAGATGCCCCACTGGCAGTTCTTCGGGATCTCCGGGGTCTTGGCGAGGATTTCGGAGACCGGGTAGCGGCTCTCGCGGCGCACCGCCATGAAGATCCGCGGCATGACGGGGAAGTGGAACGCCATGTGGCACTCGTCGCCGCCCGCCTCGTAGTCGCCGAAGTAGTCGACGACGTCCTCCGGCCACTGGTTGGCCTCGGCGAGGAGCACGGTGTCCGGGTAGTTGGCGTCGATCTCCTTGCGGACCCGCTTGAGGAAGTGGTGGGTCTCGGGGAGGTTCTCGCAGTTGGTGCCCTCGCGCTGGTAGAGGTAGGGCACCGCGTCGACCCGGAAGCCGTCGATGCCCAGGTCCAGCCAGAACCGCAGGGCCGCCAGGATCTCCTCCTGGACCGCCGGGTTCTCGTAGTTGAGGTCCGGCTGGTGGGAGAAGAAGCGGTGCCAGTAGTACTGCTTGCGCACCGGGTCGAAGGTCCAGTTCGACGTCTCGGTGTCGACGAAGATGATCCGGGCGTCCTGGAACTGTTTGTCGTCGTCCGCCCAGACGTAGTAGTCGCCGTACGGCCCGTCGGGGTCGGTACGGGACTGCTGGAACCACTCGTGCTGGTCGCTCGTGTGGTTCATGACGAAGTCGATGATGACGCGCATGCCGCGCTGGTGCGCGGCGTCCACGAACTCCACGAAGTCGGCGAGATCGCCGAACTCCGGCAGCACGGCGGTGTAGTCGGAGACGTCGTAACCGCCGTCGCGCAGCGGCGACTTGAAGAACGGCGGCAGCCAGAGGCAGTCGACACCGAGCCACTGGAGATAGTCCAGCTTGGCGGTGATGCCCTTGAGGTCGCCGATTCCGTCGCCGTTGGAGTCCTGGAAGGACCGGACGAGCACCTCGTAGAAGACGGCTCGCTTGAACCAGTCGGGATCGCGGTCCTTTGCGGGGGTGTCCTCGAACGTGTCGGGGACAGGCTCATTGACGATCATGGTGTGGGTGACCCTCCGGTCGGCGGGGACGGTCGCAGGACGGCGATGTGCGCGGGCGTGATGCCCGGCTCTAGGCGCACATAGAAGTTCCTGCCCCAGTGATAGGTGTCGCCGGTGAGCTCGTCGCGCACCGGTACGCGCTCGTGCCAGGAAAGGCCGAGCCGCTCCATGTCCAACGAGACCGTGGCCTCCTGGGTGTGGTGCGGGTCGAGGTTCACGACCACCAGAACGGTGTTCGGTCCGGAGCGCTTGCTGTAGGCGATCAGCGCTTCGTTGTCGGTGTGGTGGAAGTGGACGTCGCGCAGCTGCCGCAGAGCGGGGTTACGCCGGCGGATCCGGTTCAGCGAGGTGATCAGGGGGGTGAGCGTGCGGCCCTCGCGTTCCGCCGACTCCCAGTCCCTCGGGCGCAGTTCGTACTTCTCCGAGTGCAGGTACTCCTCGCTCCCCGGCTTCACCGGGGTGTTCTCGCACAGCTCGAATCCCGCGTACACGCCCCAGGAAGGGGCCAGCGTCGCGGCCAGCACCGCCCGCGCCTCGAAGGCCGGGCGGCCGCCTTCCTGGAGATAGCCGGGAAGGATGTCGGGGGTGTTCACGAAGAAGTTGGGCCGCATGTACGAGGCGGCCTCGCCGGCCAGCTCCGTGACGTACTCCGTCAGTTCGTGCTTGGTGTTGCGCCAGGTGAAGTACGTGTACGACTGCTGGAAGCCGACCGCGCCGAGCGTGTGCATCATCGCCGGGCGGGTGAACGCCTCCGCCAGGAAGATGACGTCGGGGTCGGTGCCGTTGATCTCCTCGATGACCTTCTCCCAGAACACCACCGGCTTGGTGTGCGGGTTGTCGACGCGGAAGATACGCACCCCGTGGTCCATCCAGAAGCGCAGGATGCGTACGGTCTCCGCCACCAGACCGCGCATGTCCTTGTCGAAGGCGATCGGGTAGATGTCCTGGTACTTCTTCGGCGGGTTCTCGGCGTACGCGATCGAACCGTCGGCGCGGTGGTGGAACCAGTCCGGGTGCTCCTTGACCCACGGGTGGTCCGGCGAGCACTGGAGCGCGAAGTCCAGCGCGATCTCCATCCGCAGCGTGCGGGCCGCCGCCACGAAGTGGTCGAAGTCCTCCAGCGTGCCCAGCTCCGGGTGGACCGCGTCGTGCCCGCCGTCCGGCGAACCGATCGCCCACGGCACGCCCGGGTCGTGCTCCCCGGGCGTCAGGGTGTTGTTCGGGCCCTTGCGATGGGTCGTCCCGATCGGGTGGATCGGCGGCAGGTACACCACGTCGAACCCCATCGCGGCGACCGCGGGCAGCCGCTCGGCGGCCGTCCGGAAGGTGCCGCTGACCAGCCGGGTCGGCGCGTCCGGCGAGGTGTCCGCCGGATCCACCGGCACCCGCTTCGCCCCTTCGGAGCGGGGGAACAGCTCGTACCAGGACCCGAACAGCGCCCGCTCGCGCTCCACCCGCACCGCCAGCGGCTTGGAGCGGGTGACCAGTTCGCGCAGCGGGTAGCGGGCCAGCACCGCGTCGGCGGCCGGAGTGAGGGCGGCGGCCAGCCGGGCCTCGGCCGGGTGGGCGGTGTCGCGCAGCGCGTCCACCGCGGCCAGCACCGCCTCGCGGCCGTGCTTCTTCGGGACGCCCGCGGCGGCCCGCTCCAGCAGCGCCGCGCCCTCGGCCAGCACCAGGTCCGTGTCGATGCCCGCCGGGATCTTGATCGCGGCGTGGTGCCGCCAGGTGGTGACCGGATCGCTCCAGGCCTCCACGGTGTACGTCCAGCGGCCCTCGGCGTCCGGGGTGATGTCCGCACCCCAGCGGTCCGTGCCCTGCGCCAGCTCGCGCATCGGGGTCCACGGCCCGACCCGCCCGCTCGGATCGCGGAGCACGACGTTGGCGGCCACCGCGTCATGGCCTTCGCGGAAGACGGTGGCGGTGACCTGGAAGGTCTCACCGACGACGGCCTTCGCCGCCCGTCTGCCGCAGTCGACGAGGGGACGGACGTCCAGGACGGGAATACGACCGATCATGGAATCACCTGAGGGCTGGAGGAGCTCGGCGTGCACGGAGGACGGCACGGGCGCGGAGGACCGACCGCGTGTGCCGCGAAGACGGGGATCTGTCCTTTGTAACTGCTCAGCTGTCTGCTGACGGGCTGTGGGCATGGCCGCTCCTGTCCGCGTTCACTCGAATGGCACTCGAATGGGTGGGTCGCGGGGGTTTCGTGCATGTTTCGGGATGCACGGGAGAACGTGTGCGGGCCGGGTCGTGCCGTGTACCGGGGAAGCCTTCCCCGCGTCGAAGGGTGGGAAATCCGGCGCCGTGTTAACTACTCGGTCGTAACGGGCCGCCCGGGCTCCGCCGCACGCGGCGCGCACGCCCCGTGGGGCGCGGGAGACCCGAAGCGCCCCCACGGGTTCCGGATACCCGTTCTGCGGCGCCACACGGCAGCCTTCCCTGTGGCAGGGAGGTCCACAAGGCTGCGTACGGGAGAGAAATCGGCCAAACCCCCAGGTGGGAGGAGTGACGGGGGATCACCGATGGGGCGCGTGGGGCGCCTGCGGGGAGGCGCGCGGCGGACGGTCCCCGGACCGGGCGCGCCGTCCGCGCGCCGTGGCAGCCCGCCACGGACGGCCGCTACCGTCAGGGGTGACGGAAGGGACGCACACCGTGGTGCGTCCGCTCGGATGCGCAAGTCCCCTGTAAAGGTGGAGCAGTGAAGGCCATTCGTCGATTCACCGTGCGTCCTGTCCTCCCCGAACCCCTCCGACCCCTCCACGACCTCGCGCGCAATCTGCGCTGGTCGTGGCATACCGAGACCCGCGAGCTCTTCCGGGCCGCCGACCCCGAGGGCTGGCGGCCCGCGGACGCCGACCCCGTACGCCTGCTCGGCTCGCTGTCCGCCGGGCGGCTGACCGAACTGGCCGGGGACGCGGAGTACCTCGGCCGCCTCGCCGCGGCCTCCGCCGATCTGGCGGAATATCTGGACGGCCCGCGCTGGTACCAGGAACAGCGGGCCGCCGGAGCCGAACTCCCCTCCGCCATCGCCTACTTCTCACCCGAATTCGGTGTCACCGCCGCTCTGCCCCAGTACAGCGGCGGCCTGGGCATCCTGGCCGGCGACCACCTCAAGGCCGCCAGCGACCTCGGCGTCCCGCTCATCGGCGTCGGGCTGCTCTACCGGCACGGCTACTTCCGCCAAACCCTCTCCCGCGAGGGCTGGCAGCAGGAGCACTATCCCGTCCTCGACCCCAACGAACTCCCGCTCGACCTGGTCCGTGAGGCCGACGGCACCCCCGCCCGGGTCGTCCTCGCGCTGCCCGGCGGACGCTCGCTGCACGCGTGCATCTGGCTCGCCCGGGTCGGCCGGGTGCCGCTGCTCCTCCTCGACTCCGACGTCGAGGAGAACGCCCCCGGCGAACGCGACGTCACCGACCGGCTCTACGGCGGCGGCAGCGACCACCGCCTCCTCCAGGAGATGCTGCTCGGCATCGGCGGCGTCCGCGCCGTACGCACCTGGTGCCGGCTGACCGGCACCCCGGAGCCGGAGGTGTTCCACACCAACGAGGGCCACGCCGGCTTCCTCGGCCTGGAGCGCATCCGCGAACTCGTCCCCACCGGGCTCGACTTCGAGGCCGCCCTCGAAGTGGTCCGGGCCGGGACCGTGTTCACCACCCACACCCCGGTGCCCGCCGGCATAGACCGTTTCGACCGGGGGCTCATCGCCCGCCACTTCGGCGACGAGGGCGAACTGTCCGGCGTACCCGTCGAGAAGATCCTGCCGCTCGGTACCGAGACCTACCCCGGCGGCGAGCCGGAGCTGTTCAACATGGCGGTGATGGGCCTCAGGCTCGCCCAGCGCGCCAACGGCGTCTCCACCCTGCACGGGGCGGTCAGCCGGGAGATGTTCTCCGGGCTCTGGCCGGGCTTCGACGCCGCCGAGGTGCCCATCACCTCCGTCACCAACGGGGTCCACGCCCCGACCTGGGTCGCCCCCGAGGTGTTCCGGCTCGGCGCGGGCCAGGTCGGCGAGGGCCGCGCCCACCAGGTGCTGGCCGGCGGCCCGGTGGCCGACGAGGCCTCCGCGCAGACCGGCACGCCCCGCCGCTGGGACGCGGTGACCGGCATCGGCGACCAGGAGATCTGGGACCTGCGCCGGGACCTGCGCGGACAGCTCGTCACCGAGGTCCGCCGCCGCCTCTACGCCTCCTGGCGCAGGCGCGGCGCGGGCACCGCCGAGCTGGGCTGGATCGACGGCGTCCTCGACCCGGACGTCCTGACCATCGGCTTCGCCCGCCGCGTCCCCTCGTACAAGCGGCTGACGCTGATGCTGCGCGACCGCGACCGGCTGCGGGAGCTGCTGCTCCACCCGACGCACCCGATCCAGATCGTCGTCGCGGGCAAGGCCCACCCGGCCGACGACGGCGGGAAGCGGCTGGTGCAGGAGCTGGTGCGGTTCGCGGACGACCCGCGCGTGCGCCACCGCATCGTGTTCCTGCCGGACTACGGCATGGGCATGGCGCAGAAGCTCTACCCGGGCTGCGACGTCTGGCTCAACAACCCGCTGCGCCCGCTGGAGGCCTGCGGTACGAGCGGGATGAAGGCGGCGCTGAACGGCTGCCTCAACCTGTCGGTGCGCGACGGCTGGTGGGACGAGTGGTTCGACCCGGACTTCGGCTGGGAGATCCCCACCGCCGACGGCTCCGCGGTCGACGAGGACCGCCGGGACGAGCTGGAGTCGAACGCCCTCTACGCCCTGATCGAGGACCGGGTCGCCCCGCGCTTCTACGACCGGGGGGCCGGGGGCCTGCCCGACCGGTGGATCGAGATGGTCCGCTCCACCCTGGTCAACCTCGGCCCGAAGGTGCTCGCGGGGCGGATGGTGCGCGAGTACGTGGAGCGCCTGTACGCCCCCGCCGCGCAGGCCCGCCGGGCGCTGGAGCCCGCGGTGGCGCAGGATCTCGCCGCGTGGAAGGCCAAGGTCCGGGCGGCCTGGCGCGGGGTCTCCGTCGACCATGTGGAGACGGTCACCGGGGACGCCGCGGGCGGTTCGGCGGAGCTGGGGGCCACCCTGGCGCTGCGTGTACGGATCGCGCTCGGCGGCCTGGAGCCGGACGACGTCGAGGTCCAGGTGGTCGCGGGCCGGGTCGACTCCGGCGACGCCATCGCGGACGCCCAGACCTTCCCGCTGAAGCCGGCGGGCGGTCAGGACCTGGAGGACCGCTGGCTGTACGAGGGCCCGCTCACCCCGGACCGGACGGGACCGTACGGCTACACCGTGCGCGTTCTGCCCGCCCACCCGCTGCTGGCCACCAGCGCCGAACTGGGCCTGGTCGCCCTGCCGACCGAGGCGACGGGGGAGGGCGGGGGCGTGCTGATGCGCTGAGCGCGCGCCCCTGCGGACCCGAGGGGCCCGGCACCGCACCCGGTGCCGGGCCCCTCTGCCTGTCTGCCTGTCTGTCTGTCCGGCGGTGTCTTCGTGCGGTGAACACAGAACCTTGACGTGCTCATGGAATGGCTTTACGTTCCTGACTCATCGCACGGTTCATCATGCAGCCCAACGTTCACACCCATGAATCCCCTTGTCGGGCCGGGCCGTTGAACCGCCACCCCACCGGAAGGCACCCCACATGCGTACCGGCACCATCCCCCGCGTCCTCGGCACCGCCGCCGCCCTGGCCGCGCTGATCACCACGGCCCTCGCCGCACCGGCCGTGGCGGAGAGATCCACGACGCCGGCCGAGACACCCGTCACGGCCGCCGCCCCGGCGAACTTCACCCACCCCGGCGTCCTCGTCAGCCGCCCCCAACTGGACTTCGTCCGGGGCCGGGTACAGGCCGGCGCGCAGCCCTGGAAGAGCGCCTACGACCAGATGATGGGCAGCAAGTACGCCTCGCTCTCCCGCACCGCCAAGCCGCGCGCGATCGTCGAGTGCGGCTCGTACTCCAACCCCAACTACGGCTGCACGGACGAGCGCGAGGACGCCATCGCCGCGTACACGCTCTCGCTCGCCTGGTACATCACGCAGGACAGCAGGTACGCCCAGAAGGCCATCGAGATCATGGACGCCTGGTCCGCCGTGATCAAGGACCACACCAACAGCAACGCGCGGCTCCAGACCGGCTGGGCCGGCTCCTCCTGGCCGCGGGCCGCCGAGATCATCAAGTACACCTACGGCAGCTGGCCGAACTCCGGCCGCTTCGGCACGATGCTCCGTAACGTCTATCTGCCGAAGGTCACCAACGGCTCCCACTCCAACGGCAACTGGGAGCTGTCGATGACCGAGGCGGCGATCGGGATCGCGGTCTTCCTGGAGGACCGCGCCGCGTACGACAAGGCCGTGGGCAAGTTCCGCGGACGTGTCCCGGCGTACATCTATGTGACCGCGGACGGCTCGCTGCCGAAGGTCGCGCCGGGCAGCGGGCTCGACACCCGGGCCAAGGTCATCAACTACTGGCAGGGCCAGTCCACCTTCATGGACGGGCTCTCGCAGGAGACCTGCCGGGATCTGACCCACACCGGCTACGGCATCTCCGCGATCTCGCACATCGCCGAGACCGGCCGCATCCAGGGCCAGGACCTCTACCCGGAGATCGCCGACCGGCTGCGGCACGCGATGGGGCTGCACTCCAAGCACCAGCTGGGCACCCCCGTACCGTCCTCGCTCTGCGGCGGCTCGCTGAAGGACAGCCTCGGGCCGGTCACCGAGGTCGGCTTCAACGCGCTCGCCAACCGGCTCGGCTACGCGATGACCAACACGCAGACGCTGACCGAGCGGCAGCGGCCCGCCGGGTCGAACAACCTGTTCGTCGCCTGGGAGACCCTGACGCACGCGAACAACCCGGCCTGACCGTAGGCGGGTCGAGAACGACGAACGGCCCGGAAGAGGGGGAAACCTCTTCCGGGCCGTTCGGTCACAGCAGGTGGACGGATCGGACGGATCAGAAGGTCAGCTTGAAGCTGTTGATCCGGCCGGTGTCCGAGCGGTACACGTCCTGCACCCGCAGCTTCCACTCCCCGTTGGCCACCTTGGACGAGGCGTTGACCGTGTAGGTCGCCACCACGTTGTCCGCGGAGTCCGAGGCGGAGGAGTTCTTCAGCCGGAAGGTGCCGCCGTCCGGGGCCACCAGGTCGATGACCAGGTCACCGCGGTAGGTGTGGGTGATGTTGACGTCCGCCTTGAGGGTGCTCGGGGCGTTGCCCGCGACACCGGTGACGTTGACCGAGCTGGTGACGGCCGCGCCCGCGTCCGGGATGTTCACCACGGTGGTGTTCTCGAACACCTTGCCGCCCGGGTCGGGGTCGCCGCCGCCGGGACGGGCGCCCACGTTGATGCCGGCCCAGGCGTGCGCCACGGCCGCGTACTCGGGGCTGGTGGCCCCGTACAGCTCACTGGCGACCGCGAGCGTCCCGGTGCGGGCCGCGGCGTAGTTGGTCGTCGAGGTGAACTTGGTGGTGAGCGCCTTGAACCAGATCTGGAGCGCCTTGTCCCGGCCGATGCCGGTCACCGGGAGGCCGTCGGAGGTCGGCGAGTCGTAGTTGACGCCGTTGACGGTCTTGGCGCCGCTGCCCTCGGAGAGCAGGTAGAACCAGTGGTTCGCCGGGCCCGAGGAGTAGTGGACGTCGACGTTGCCGATGCCCGAGTACCAGTAGTCCTTGGACGAGCCGTCCTTGGAGGGCTTGTCCATGTAGCGCAGCGGGGTGCCGTTGCCGCGGATGTCGATCTTCTCGCCGACCAGGTAGTCGCCCGGGTCCTCGGCGGTGTCGGAGTAGAACTCCACGCCCGCGGCGAAGATGTCGGAGGTGGCCTCGTTGAGGCCGCCGGACTCGCCGCTGTAGATGAGCTTGGCCGTGACCGAGGTCAGACCGTGCGTCATCTCGTGGGCGGCCACGTCCAGGGAGGTCAGCGGCTTGACGTTGCCGTCGCCGTCGCCGTACGTCATGCAGAAGCAGCTGTCCTGCCAGAACGCGTTGACGTAGTTGTTGCCGTAGTGGACGCGGGAGTACGCGCCGACGCCGTCACCGCGGATGCCGTTGCGGCCGTGCACGTTCTTGTAGTAGTCCCACGTCTCGGCCGCGCCGTAGTGGGCGTCCGCACCGGCCGTCTCGGCGTTCTGCGGCGTGCCGTTGCCCCAGACGTCGGTCGAGTTGGTGAACAGCGTGCCGGTGCCGGAGGTGCCCCGGTTCAGGTTGTACGTCTTGTGGTTGCCGCGCCCGGTGTCGGTCAGGGTGTACGAGGGCGCGGTGCCCAGGGTGACCTGGCCGTTGTACTGCGTGTTGCCCGTGCCGTTGTGGACGGCCTGCCACTCGTAGAGCTTCTCGCCCGTGGTGGCGTCCGTGAGCACGTGCAGCTCGTTCGGGGTGCCGTCGTGCTGGAGTCCGCCGACCACGGTCTCGTACGCGAGCCGCGGGGAGCCGCCGCCCAGCCAGACCACCTTGCGCGGGGCCTCGCTGGCCTTCTTCGCGTCCGACCCCTCGGCCTTCGCCGCGCCGAGCGCCTGCTTCTCGGCGGCGGCCGGGGCCACGTCGGCGGTCAGGCCGACGGCCTTCAGCTGCGCGCTGGTCGCCGTCGACGCCTTGCTGACGCCCTCGGTCTTCCCGGCCGCGGACTCCTTGACCACGAGGTCGCCGCCGAGGACGGGGAGCCCGTCGAGGGTGCGCTCGTAGCGGGTGTGCGTGGTGCCGTCGCGGTCCTGGACCACGTCACGGACCACGAGCTTCTCGGTGGACCCGAGACCGAGCTCCTTGGCGGTGGCCGCCTTCGTGGCGTTCGCCTCGCTGAGCAGCTCCGCGCGCTGGGCGGGGGAGAGCTTGGCGGGCAGGGCGCCCGGGTCGGCCTTCGTGCCGGCGGTGATCCCGCCGGCCGGGGCCGCGGCGGGGGCGGAGGTGGCGGTCGCGGCGCCGGACGGAACGGCGACGGCTATGAGGGCTGCGGCGGCTATCAGAGCGCCGGTCGCGGTGGCGCGACGGCTGGGCGTGGATCTCACGCGGACTCCTTCTGCGAGGGGGGTACCGGGCGGCCTGGAAGGGGCCGTCCGGACGGTGCAGGCGGTGCGCAGAACGGGGTGAAGAGTGTCAGCAGACGACCGTGCCTGTCAGGAGCGCGTCAATAACTTGGCCGGTTTTCGTTCGTTGCCGGAAAGGTCATGTTCGTTAAGCGGACGTTTCGTCGATCATTGCCGCAGTGTTACCAGGCGTTCCGGAGCCCGGTATTCACAGGGTGGTCACAGGTTTCGTGCGCAAAGGTCACCGGGCCGTCGCGGGCGGGGAGAGGTGTGATGACCGCCAGTTGAGACAGCGTCGGGTTCTGGCCAGATCTACGCGCCGGAATGTGCCGGTCCGTCAGGGTGCGGTCGCCGTGGGAGTGGGGCGGGCGGGGTGTGGCGCTCAGGCGGTCGCGTCCGGCGGGTACACCGTGTCCAGGAGGTCGCGCACGAAGCGGTCCGGGTCGTCGAGTCCCGCGGCCGCGAGCGTGCCGGGCCCGTCCGTCAGGAGATGCGGGACCGCCGCGTGCAGGGCGAGGGTGACGACGGCGGCCCGCTGCGGGGTCACGGGCAGCCCGGCGGCGCGCTGGGCCAGCTCGAAACCCGCGAAGTCGCCGCTCGCCATCGGGTCGAGGATGCCGGAGAGCCAGGGCCGCCGGGTCGCCTCGGCCTGGAGCTCCAGCACGGCGAGGAGCCGGGCGCGCCCGGGCCCCGCGACGTTCTCCAGGAGCGAGCGGAAGAGGGCCACCAGCCCCTCGCGGTCGACCGGACCCGGACCGGCGGCCAGCTGTTCGGTGAGGGTGAGGTACTGCTCAAGGCAGCGTTCCGCCACTGCGCGGAGCACGGCGTCCCGGGTCGGGAAGTAGTTCTTGGTGGTGCCGGACGGCACATCGGCGGCCCGGTCCACGGCCCGGTGCGTCAGCCCGCGGCCGCCGTCCCGGGCCAGCACCTCGATCGCCGCGTCCCGCAGCCGGTCCCGTCGGTCCGGATTCACCCGCGCTCGCTCCCTCGTCTCCGCCACCCGTCCTTGCCGATGGTACCCCAGCCGTGGTACCACGGATGTGGTGGTTTCTGTGAGGGGGCCTCCTGCGGGGGCCGGACGAGCTTCGGGAGCGCGACATGATGTGGGAGCGCGGCATGACAAGGACGGCGACCGTGGTCGGCGCGGGCATCGGCGGACTGGCGACCGCGATCGGACTCCGCCGCGCGGGCTGGAGCGTGACGGTGCTGGAGCGCCGCACGGAACTGGAGCGGTACGGAGCGGCCTTCGGCATCCACCCCACCGCACAGTCCGCACTCGACCGCCTCGGCGTGGGCGACGCGCTGCGCGACCACGCCGTGCCGTACCGCGACGCGCATATCCGTACGCCCGACGGGAGGCCGGTCGCCCGGCTCCCGCTGGAACGCATCGAGCGCAAGGCGGGCCGCCCCGAACTCCTCATCTCCCGCCCGTACTTGCTCGACGCTCTGCTCGCGGGCCTGGACGCCTTCGGTGACGTACCGCTCAAACTCGGCGAGCGGGTCACGGACGTGGACGCGCTCGCCGCCGGGCAGGACCTGGTGATCGGCGCCGACGGCATCCGCAGCGCCGTCCGCACCACCCGCTTCGGCGACCGCAGCGGCCCGCGCCAGGTCGGCACGGTCGCCTGGATCGGCATCGCCGACATGGAGAGCCCGGTGCACGGCGAGACCTGGGGGAGCGGCCGCTTCTTCGGGCTGACCCCGGTCGAACCGGGCCGCACCAACTGGTACGCCACCGCCCCCGAGGCCACCACGGCCGACGAACTGCGCGGCCTCTTCGCCGGCTGGCACGACCCGATCCCGCGCATCCTGGACGCCACCGACCCGGCGACCTGGATCCGCTACGAGATGCGCCACCTGTACCCGGCGCTGCCGTCCTTCGTCTCCGCCGACGCCTCGGCGGGCCACGTGGCGCTGGTCGGCGACGCGGCCCACGCCATGACGCCCAACCTGGGCCAGGGCGCCTGCACCGCGATCCTGGACGCGGACGCCCTGACCCGCGCGCTCGCCGCGGCGCCCCCGGGCCCGGCGGGCGTCGCCGGAGCCCTGCGCGCCTACGACCGGGAGCGCCGCCGCAGCGCACAGCGGACCGCCTTCGCCTCCCGGACGCTGCACCGCTTCATGAGCACGGAGCGCACCCGGTTGCGGAACGGGGTGGTGCGGCTGCTGCCGGGGTGAGGACGGCGCATCCGGTCGCCCGGGTGTCCCGTCCGGCCGGGCCGGTGCACTACCTACGCGTCGTACGGGCGCCCTGCCGCCGTCAGTTCGGGCCCCACGCGAACCGGGTCACGGTGAAAGTCTCCCCGTCCTTCGGCGGGCGGATCCAGGAGCGGCTGGTGAACGTGTGCAGCCGTCCCCACGTGATCGCGTGGCGCGGCAGGTGGACTCCGAACTCGTCGGCTATCGCCTCCAGCAGCGCCCGTTCCGTCCTGAGGACCGCCTCCGTCCCGGCGGGCCCCTCCTGGGAGGGGAAGAACCGGCCCGGGTCCAGGGCCGGCGGGATCGGCCCGGTCCGCCGCACCTCTCCGTCCGCGTACGTGAAGGCGTACAGCTCCGCACCGGCCTGCGCCACGGAGAGGTGGAAGAACGGGCCCCCGTGCCCGTCCCGCAGACCGCCCCACACGACCACAGCGCGGCCGTCCGCGCAGGCGGCAGCGGCCGGAGAGACGAACAGCCGCGGTGCGAGACGCGGACGGCTGCCGTCGAAGGCGAAGCTCCAGCGAGCGCCTGCCCGGCCGACCGCCACGAGGGCCCTGTCCTCGAAGGCCGGGAACTCCCGCCGCCCACGGAGCCACCGCCCGTGTGCTTCGTGGAAGGTCATGGGCTCGTCCAGCGCGGCCCCCTCCCCGTCCGCGAGGCGTCCGGGCAGGTCCTGCGGCTCCACCCCTTCGACCAGGACGAACCGGTAGGACGTGTGGCCGCCGGGGGCGTCCGGGTCCGCGAGCCAGGACAGGCCCGCCGGATCGGAAGGGGCCGCCTCGCCCCGTGGCTCACCCGGCTGTCCGCCCCGGGGAGTGGAGAGCAGCGCGCGGCCCCGCTCCGGGGTCAGCAGCGGGCCGAGCAGCGGATCGGCCACCCAGCCCAGCGGTGCCAGATGGTCGGGCCCCAGCGGCTGCCACAGCGGCAGGGCCTCCAGCATCGTCCGCCACGCCCCGTCGGTGTCGCCCCACCGGGCCGACTCCCGCGCCCGGTCGACCGCTTCCCCGAACGGTCCGGCCACCGTGTACCGGTACGTGCCCGAGCACACCTGCTCCAGCAGCGTGTGCGCCCGCGTCACCACGTCGTCGGTGGCTCCCCTCAGGCGGTACGTCGGCGTGGAGTCGTCCCGGTGCCGGTGCCTCGCGTGCTCGGCGACCAACGGCGGAAGCAGTTCGGAGGCGTACCGGGGGTCGATCGCCAGGTCCTCGTAGGACAGGTCCGTCCGTCCGAGCAGGCGGCGTATCTGGTCGCCCAGCCCGGCGGCCCTCGGCCGGCCGTATGCGCTCGCCCCGTCCAGCGCCCGCTCGGCCCGCTCCCAGTCGCCGCCCAGCGCCCACAGCCGGGCCTCGTCCACCCGGGCGTCCAGCCGCCGCGTCGTGGCGTTGACGAACTCCGGCTCCCCGTCCGCCGTCCGGGCCCGCAAGCGGTGGAACTCCCGGTGCATGTCCCGCATGAACGTGGCGAAGTCCGGGAATCGCCGGGGCGGTTCGGCCCGCCAGCTCGCCCAGGTGTACACGGCCCACTCGCCGTCCCCGTCCACGTCCTCCGGATCCAGCACCACGTAGGTCGCGTCGGACTCGACGTCGAGCTGGAGCCCGCGGCGCCAGACCGCCACGTCCCGCAGCTCCTCGGGGGTGGGGTCGTCGTCCAGATACTCCTCGAACATCGCCGCGAGCCCGGACGCGTCGTTGTGCCAGCGGGCCTCCGCGGTCCCCGCCAGCAAGGTGATGAACCCGCCCGCGTGCCGCCACCCGTCGCTGACGGCGAGGAACTCCCGGTACGACGGGGGCAACCGCCGGCCGAGGCGTTCCTCCAGGGCCGCTGTCCGGTCCTCGGCCGCCGCCGGGAACCCCAGCCAACGATCCCGCCGGGCGGCCTCGTCCTCCCGTGCGTGCGTCCCGTCGTCGGACAGGGAGTCCGACCACTCCCCGCTCCAGTCGCGCAGGAACGGTCCCCAGGTGAAGGGCGTCGCATCCGTCATACGACCGATGCTGCCACCCGCCACTGACAGTGCCCCGCGACGCCCGGACCACGCGGGGCACGGCAGAGTGGGGGCATGGACGTACTCGAAGTTGCCCGTGCCCTTGTCCTGGAGCGTCACCCCGACGCCCGCGCCGCGTTCCTCGGCGGCAGTGTCCTGACGAGCCGCCGCACCGCCCGGTCCGACCTGGACGTCGTCGTCCTGCTCGACGGCCCGCCCGCCCCGTACCGCGAGAGCCTGCGGTACGGGGAGTGGCCGGTGGAACTGTTCGTGCACACCGAGGACTCCTGGCACGGCTTCGTGATCCCGGAGATCGCGCAGCGGACATCGCCCCTGCTGTGGATGTGCGCCGACGGGGCGCTGCTGCTCGACGCCGACGGGACAGGAGCACGGATGGCGGAGACGGCGAAACGTCTCGCGGCCGAGGGGCCGCCCCCGGTCACCGACACGGCGCTCGAAGACGCCCGGTACGCGCTGACGGACCTGCTCGACGACTTCGCCGCCGTCACGGACGCGGGGGAGCGGCTGTTCGTCGTGGCCGAACTCGTCCGGCGGACCGGCGAACTGGCGCTGCTGACCCACGGCACGTGGCTCGGCGGCGGCAAGTGGCTGGCCCGACGCCTCGAACCGGTCGCGCCGGACCTGGCGGCGCGCCTGGACGAGGCGGCGCAGGCCGCGCTGCGTGGCGCGTCGGAGGGCCTGATCTCACGGGTCACCGAGGTCCTCGACGCGGCGGGCGGCCCCGTCTGGGAGGGGTACCGCCGCAGCGGACCGCGGAGGACGGCCTGAACCCCGGCCGCAGTTCCCCGCTGTCAGCAGGGTCCTCCCCGGCGCAGCCCCCTGCGCAGCCGGCCTGCCGTGACCGCGCTGGCGACGCCCAGGGCCGCGCCCGCGGTCACGTCGCCGGGGTAGTGGACGCCGGTGTGGACGCGGGAGTAGGCGACGGCGCTCGCCAGGCTCCAGAGCGGCAGCAGGGCCCCCGGCAGGACGGTGCCGGCTCCGATCGCGAACGCGACGGCCGAGGCGGTGTGGCCGGACGGGAAGGAGGCGGAAGCGGGCATGGGGACCTGGCGCGCGACCGCGACCCGGGCCGCCTCCCGGTCGGGGCGGCGCCGGTGGACCAGGCGTTTGGCGAGCAGGTTCGCGGAGGCGGAGGCCACGGCGACCGCGCCGAGCCCCGCACAGGCCGCCTGCCGGGGCCGTCCGGGGAAGACAGCGAGCCCGGCGGCGATGCCCAGCGAGAGCTTGGAGTGGTCGGCCGCCCGGGACAGCCGCCGCAGCGCCGTGTCCAGCGTGGGTGTGGGTGTGGTGGCCACCGCCGCGTACACCGCACCGTCGATGGCGCGCAGGTCGCGCAGCGCGGCGGCGACGATCGCCCCCACGGACCCGGCCCGGCGCGCCCCGCCCGCCTCGTCGTCGGGAACACCGGTGGCGCTGTGCCCGTCCGCCGCCCTCATCGCGCCCGCCCGAGGGCCAGCGCCGTGATCCAGCGCCAGTTCAGCGGCGAAGCCGGTGCCACCGTGCCCGGCCGGGTGCGGGGGACCAGGACGCGCAGGGCCCGGCGGCGCACCGTACAGGCGACCGGGGCGGGAAGCATCAGCGCCTCACCGTCCACCGCGACCGGAATCACCTCTTCCGGGGCCGTCACCTCGACGCCGCGCACCGTCGCGAAGACGACGCCCTGCGCACGTTCGCCCCGTACGGCGAGGTCGGCGGCCTGGGCCGCGCTCTCCACGCGCACGGCGATCACCCCGAGCTTGCCGCGGTCCAGGCGCGGCCGCAGCCCCGCGGCGAGCGGATCGGGCCTGGCATAGGGGTTGTTGGTGACGAGCACGGCCTGCTGTCCGGTGAGCAGCTTCTCCCCGACGGCCGCGTCGAGCCTCCTGCCCTCCGTCCCGAGCAGGTCGGGCAGCAGTGCGAGCGCGGTCCCCGCCTTCGCGTCGCGGTACTCGGGCTGCTGCACGATATCCGCGTACGCCCCGAACGACACGGTGTTGACGAAGGGCCGCCCGCTCACCATGCCCAGGTCGACGCGGAGTTCCTCGCCGTCGGTCAGCGCGTCCAGGCAGCGGGCCGGGTCGGCGCGGTCGAGGCCGAGGTCCATGGCGAAGTGGTTGCGGGTGCCCGCCGAGATCACCAGGAACGGCAGCCCGTGCTCGGCCGCGACCCCCGCGACCAGCGCCTGGGTGCCGTCACCGCCGGCCACGCCGAGCAGGTCGGCACCGTTCGCGGCGGCCTCGCGCGCCAGCTCCTCCACATCGGTCCCGCCGCCCTCGGTGTCGAGCACGTGCACCCGCGCACCGAGCCGTTCGGCCTTCTCCACGAGCCCGAAGCGGCCGACCTTCCCACCGCCGGAGCGCGGATTCATGATGAGGAAGGGCTGCCGCGGCCGCTTTCCGGCGCTGCCGCGCACCACGTACGCCTTGCCGTGCGCGCGCATCGCCGCCCGGCCGCAGACCAGGGCCAGGCCGTACAGCGCCAGGGCGATCAGCGCCCAGACCCAGACACCCCGCCAGATGTAGTAGACGAGCACCGCGACCGGCGCGGCGACCGCGAGCAGGGCGCCCAGCAGGCGGGGCAGCCCGCGCAGGGAGAGCAGCCACCACAGGCCCACGGCGGACAGGACAAGACCCGCGATCCCGGCGACGAAGACCAGCACCCCGACGTCGACGAGCGCCAGGCACAGCACCGCGACCACGGCCGCCAGCGCCACCAGCGCGCATCGGGCCAGGAACCGCGCAGCTCCGCGCGAGGGTCGACGACCGGTCACCCCTACCACCTCCGGTCCGATTCTCAACGATGTCGCCCGGCCCGGCATCCGGGGCCGGGCCGGACGCGGCGGCGCCGCGCACGGGTCCCCGGAACCGGGGACCCTGGACGCCGCCCCCCTCTCAGCTCAGACTGTCCTTCCACGTCCGGTGCAGCCCCGCGAACCGCCCCGTACCGCCGATCAGTTCGGCGGGCGCGCCGTCCTCCACGATGCGGCCGTGCTCCATCACCAGCACCCGGTCCGCGATCTCCACCGTCGAGAGCCGGTGGGCGATCACCACCGCCGTGCGGCCGTGCAGCACCGTGTCCATGGCCCGTTGCACCGCGCGCTCGCCGGGGATGTCCAGGGAGCTGGTCGCCTCGTCCAGGATCAGCACCGACGGGTTCGCCAGCAGGGCGCGGGCGAAGGCCACCAACTGGCGCTGGCCCGCCGAGATCCGGCCGCCCCGTTTGCGTACGTCGGTGTCGTAGCCGTCCGGCAGGGCCGCGATGAAGTCGTGCGCGCCGATCGCCTTCGCCGCGTGCTCGATCTCCTCGCGGGTGGCGTCCGGGCGGCCGATCGCGATGTTCTCCGCGACGGTCCCGGAGAACAGGAACGCCTCCTGCGTCACCATCACCACCCCCCGGCGCAGCTCGGCGGTGGACAGGTCGCGCAGGTCCGTGCCGTCCAGCAGGACCCGGCCGTCGGTCGGGTCGTAGAAGCGGGCCAGCAGCTTGGCCAGCGTCGACTTGCCCGCGCCCGTGGAGCCGACGACCGCCACCGTCCGGCCCGCCGGGATGCGCAGGTCGAAGGTGGGCAGCACCTCGCCGCCCGTACGGTAGGCGAACCGCACACCGTCGAACACGACCTCCCGGCCCGGGAGATCGCCCGAGCGCGGCGGCAGTTCGACGGGCCGCTCGGCCTCGGGGACGTTCGGCGTCTGGGCCAGCAGGCCCGCGATCTTCGTCAGTGAAGCCGCCGCCGACTCGTAGGAGTTGAGGAACATCCCCAGCCGGTCGATCGGGTCGTACAGCCGGCGCAGATACAGCACCGCCGCCGCCAGCACCCCCAGCGCCAGCGTGCCCTCCGCCACCCGGTACGCGCCCCACAGCACCATCCCGGCCACCGCCGTGTTCGCGATCAGCCGGGAGCCGACGACATAGCGGGCCATCTCCAGGATCGCGTCGCCGTTCGACCGCTCGTGGCGGGTGTTCAGCTCCGTGAAGGCGGCGTCGTTGCTCCGCTCCCGGCGGAACGCCTGGACCGGGCGGATGCCGTTCATCGTCTCCGCGAACTTCACGATCACCGCCGCGATCGCCGTGGACCGCGCGGTGAACGCGACGGACGCCCGCCGCCGGTACATCCGGACCATCAGATACAGCGGTACGAAGGAGAGCGTGGCGATCGCGCCGATCCCCAGGTCCAGCCAGAGCAGCACCAGGGCGATCGACACGAACGACAGGACCACGCCGATCAGTTCCTGGAGCCCCTCGCTCAGCAGCTCCCGCAGCGACTCCACGTCCGTCGTCGAGCGCGAGATCAGCCGGCCCGAGGTGTAGCGCTCGTGGAAGTCGACGCTCAGCGCCTGCGCATGCCGGAAGATCCGGCCGCGCAGCTCCAGCAGCACGTCCTGGTTGATCCGCGCGGCCGCCCGGATGAAGCCGTACTGGAGGACGCCCGCGCCGACCGAGCAGAGCGCGTAGCCGACGGCGACCGCGACCAGCGGCCCGTAGTCGTGGTCCCGGAACGCCGGAACCCCGCTGTCGATCGCGTACGCCACGAGCAGCGGGCCCGCCTGCATCGCCACCTGCTGCACCACCAGCAGCAGCGCCGCCACCGCGACCCGGCCGCGCATCGGGGCCAGCAGCGAGAACAGCAGCGCCAGGGTCGCCCCGGGCGGCGCGGGCAGGTCGTCCTGGTCGAACGGGTCGCCCGCGGGCCCCGGTTCGGGCGCGGCCGGACCCTTCTTCCGCGGGCCGTCGTCCTCGGCCGCGGGAAGCGAGGCGTCATCGGTGGTCGTGGTCATCGGGCACTGCCCTCCTCGGCGGGGATCTGCTCGGCGGGGGCGTGGGCCGGCGCGGCGAGGGGCGGCGCGGCGCCCTCACGCACCCGCACCGTGCGCTCCGGCGCGGCGTCGGCGCGCCGGACGCCCCCGGGTGCCGCTTCCGCATCGGCGGGCCCGGCACCCGCAGGCGCCGCTGCCTCGCCGTCCGCTGCCGGGCCGTCCGCCCCGCCGGACCCCGCGCCCGACATCAGCCACGCGTACTCCGCGTTGTCGCGCAGCAGCTCCTGATGCGTGCCGACCGCGGCGATCCGGCCCCCGGACAGCAGCGCCACCCGGTCCGCCAGCATCACGGTCGACGGGCGGTGCGCCACGACCACCGCCGTCGTCCGCGCCAGGACCTCCCGCAGCGCGGCCTCCACCAGCGTCTCCGTGTGCACGTCCAGCGCGGAGAGCGGGTCGTCCAGCACCAGGAAGCGCGGCTCGCCCACCACCGCGCGGGCCAGGGCCAGGCGTTGGCGCTGGCCGCCGGAGAGGCTCAGGCCCTGCTCGCCGACCTCCGTGTCCAGACCCCGCGGCAGCTCGTGCACGAAGTCCGCCTGGGCCACCGACAGCGCCCGGCGCACCCGCGCCTCGTCCGCGTCCGCCGCGCCCATCGTCACGTTCTCGCCGACCGTCGCGGAGAACAGCGTCGGCTCCTCGAACGCCACCGACACCAGCTCCCGCAGCCGCGAGCGCTCCATCGTGGCGATGTCCTCGCCGTCCAGCGTGATCCGCCCGCCGGTCACCTCGTGCAGCCGGGGCACCAGCGCCGTCAGCGTCGTCTTGCCCGACCCCGTACCCCCGACGAGAGCCAGCGTCTCGCCCGGCCGGATGTGCAGATCGATCCCGGACAGGACGGGCGGGGAGTCCGGGTCCGCGTCCGGGTAGCGGAACTCGACGCCCTCGAACACCATCCCCGGCGCGGTGGCCGGCGCGTCCTCGCGTACGGCGACGGCACCCGGCTCCTCCGCCACGTCCATCACCTCGAAGTACCGGTCGGTGGCGGTCGCCGACTCCTGGCTCATCGCCAGCAGGAAGCCGATCGACTCCACCGGCCAGCGCAGCGCCAGCGCCGTCGACAGGAACGCCACCAGCGTGCCCGCCGACAGCGTCCCGTCCGCCACCTGGATCGTGCCCAGCACCAGCGCCGCGCCGATCGCCAGCTCCGGGACGGCCGTGATCAGCGCCCAGATCCCGGCGAGCAGCCGGGCCTTGCCCAGCTCAGTGTCGCGCAACCGGTGCGCCAGCGCCCGGAACGCCCGCGCCTGGCTGCGATGGCGGCCGAAGCCCTTGACGATGCGGATGCCCAGCACGCTCTCCTCGACGACCGTCGTGAGGTCGCCGACCTGGTCCTGGGCCCGGCGCGCCACCACCGAGTACTTCGTCTCGAACAGCGAGCACAGGATGATCAGCGGCACCGCGGGCGCCAGCAGCACCAGCCCCAGCGTCCAGTCCTGGGCGAACAGAAGGACGAACCCGACGAGGATCGTCGCCGTGTTGACGACCAGGAACGTCAGCGGGAACGCCAGGAACATCCGCAGCAGCATCAGGTCCGTCGTCCCGCGCGACAGCAGCTGACCCGAGGCCCAGCGGTCGTGGAACGCGACCGGCAGCCGTTGCAGATGGCGGAAGAGATCCGCCCGCATCGACGCCTCGACCCCGGCCAGCGGCCGCGCCACCAGCCACCGCCGGAACCCGAACAGCAGCGCCTCCGCGATGCCGAGCAGCAGCAGATACAGCGCCCCCAGCCACACCCCGCCCGGATCGCGGTCGGCGACCGGGCCGTCCACCATCCATTTCAGGACCAGCGGGATCACCAGACTCAGACAGGACGCCAGGATCGCCACGAAGGCGGCCGTGAACAGGCGCACCCGCACGGGTCGGACATAGGGCCACAGGCGCAGGAGGGAGCGCACGGCGGACCGGTCCGTGCGCTCGGCAGGCATTTTGGGCATCAGGGCCGACCCTACGTTTCACCACTGACATCGGGCCTCCGAATTTCCGGCCGCCCGCCCTTCGCCCCTCGCCGCCCGCTGCCCCCTCCGCGTGGTCCCGGCGGTCCCGGTCGTACTCCTCCCTCAACCGATCGGCTGATACGACGTCGAGCGTGACGGCGGATACCGGCCCGGCCCGCCCGCCGGAACCCTGAGGGCATGGCAATCATCGAAGTCAACGAGGTGCGCAAGACCTACGCGGGCCGCGACGTGGTCGACGGCGTCTCCTTCTCCGTCGACGAGGGCGAGATCTTCGGCATCCTCGGCCCCAACGGGGCGGGCAAGACCACCACCGTCGAATGTGTGGAGGGTCTGCGCATCCCCGACGCGGGCACGGTCAGGGTCGCCGGGCTCGACCCCGTCGTCGACCACGACAAGGTGACCCGGCTGCTCGGCGCCCAGCTCCAGGAGAGCGAACTCCAGGCCAAACTGACCGTACGGGAGGCGCTGGAGCTGTACGCCGCCCTCTACCCGGCCCCCGTCGACTGGCGGCCGCTCGCCGACCGGCTCGGCCTGACCGACCGGCTCACCACCCGCTTCGCGAAGCTCTCCGGCGGCCAGAAGCAACGCCTGTTCATCGCCCTCGCCCTGATCGGCGACCCGAAGGTCGTCGTGCTCGACGAGCTGACCACCGGGCTCGACCCGCGCGCCCGCCGCGACACCTGGAAGCTCATCGAGGAGGTCCGCGCCGGCGGGGTGACCGTCCTGCTCGTCACCCACTTCATGGAGGAGGCCCAGCGCCTCTGCGACCGGATCGCCGTCATCGACCGGGGCAAGGTCGTCGCCCTCGACACCCCGACCGGGCTGATCCGGCGGGCCACCGGCTCCACCGTGCTCTCCTTCGTCCCCTCGCGGGCGCTCACCGGCCCCGACCTCACCCGGCTCACCGCGCTTCCCGGCGTCGCGACCGTGAACCCGCCCGACCGCGAGGGGGCGTTCACGCTGCACGGCACCGACGAGACGGTCACCCCGTTCGTCGCCCTGCTCGCCGAACTCGGCGTCACCGCCCAGCGGCTGCGGATCACCGAGACCAGCCTCGACGAAGCCTTCCTCGACCTCACCGGACAGGACGTCTGACATGCCGACCGAGACCACCACCGCACCGGCCACCGCCCCCGAGCCCCGCGTCGCCCGGCGACGCGGTCCCGCGGCCGCCGTCCTGATCGCCGAGACCCGGCTCTTCCTCCGCGAACCGGGCAACCTGTTCTGGATCTTCGCCTTCCCCTCCGTCCTCCTGGTGATCCTCGGCTTCGTCCCCGCCTTCAAGGAGGCGCAGGACGACCTCGACGGACGGCGCGTCATCGACCTGTACGTCCCCATCTCGATCCTGCTCGCCATGATCACGGCGGCGGTCCAGGCGATGCCGCCGGTCCTCACCGCCTACCGCGAGCGCGGAATCCTGCGCCGGATGTCCGCCACCCCGGTGCGGCCCTCCGCCCTGCTCTCCGCCCAGATCCTGCTGCACGGCGCGGCCTGCCTCGCCTCCGCGCTCCTCGTCACCGCCATCGGCCGGATCGCCTACGGGGTCGCGCTGCCCGAACAGCTCCCCGGCTACCTGCTGGCGCTGCTGCTCGCCGTCGCCGCCGCGCTGACCCTGGGCTCCATGATCTGCGCCCTGTCCGGGACGACGAAGGCGGCCACCGCGGTCGGCACGGGTGCCTACCTCGTGATGATGTTCAGCGCCGGGGTGTGGCTGCCCGTCCAGGCGATGCCCGACGCCCTGCGCCGCATCGTCGAGATCACCCCGTTCGGGGCCGCCTCCCAGGCACTGGACCAGGCCGCGTCCGGGAGCTGGCCGGGCTGGATCCACCTCGGGATCCTCGCCCTGTGGACCGTTGTTCTGGGCTTCGCGGCCACTCGACTCTTCCGGTGGCAGTGACGGAGACTGCGCGCATGACGCAGCCGCCCCGCTCCCCGTACCCGTCCGGCGCGACGGGGCCCCGCACGGTCGAGGACCGCTGGGAGCAGTTCCACCGGTACGGGCCCTACGCCGTTCTCACCCTCGCGGTCCTGGTCGGGGCGGTCGCCGCCGACCTGATCATGACCCGTACCGAGATGTACGCCGCCGGGGTCCTGGCCGCCGTCGCGTACGGGCTCCAGGTCTGGTGGGGCCGGGCCCGTCCCCGTACCGCACCGGGCGGACCGGCCGGGGTGGCCTACTACACCGCACGGACCGTCCTCGCCTTCGCCCTGTCCTGGCTCAACCCGTTCTTCGCGATCTACGCCGCCCTCGGCTACTTCGACATCGGACCCCTGCTCCCCAAGCGCCTCGTCCGCGCCGGCCTGCTCACCACCGCCGTCACTCTGGCCGGTTCGCAGAGCGGCGGCCTGCCGCCCGCCACCCTGATGAACTGGGTGGCCTTCGGCGCGCTCTACCTCATCAACTCCGTCCTCGCCCTCTTCTTCTGGCAGGTCGGGATGCGCGAGGAGGAGAAGGCCCGCGTCCAGGCCGAAACCATCGCGGAGCTGGAGCGCACGAACCTCCGGCTGGAGCAGGCCATGGCCGAGAACGCGGCCCTGCACGCCCAACTCCTCGTCCAGGCGAGGGAAGCCGGGGTCGACGACGAGCGGCGCCGGCTCGCCGCCGAGATCCATGACACCCTCGCCCAGGGCCTCACCGGGATCATCGCCCAGCTCCAGGTCGTGACCTCGCTCACCGACCGCGACCCGGAGACCGCCCGCGTCCACCTGGACCGGGCCGCCGCGCTCGCCCGCCACAGCCTCGGCGAGGCCCGCCGCTCCGTCCACAACCTGGCCCCCGGCGCCCTGGAGCACGACGAGCTGACCGGGGCGCTGGAGAAGACCGTCGCGGCCTGGGCCGAACAGCACCGCGTCCGGGCCGACTTCACCGTCACCGGCACCGTCGAACCGGTCCACGACGAGATCGCCGCCACCCTGCTGCGCATCGCGGGCGAGGCCCTGGCGAACGCCGGCCGGCACGCCGGGGCATCCCGGGTCGGGGTGACGCTGTCGTTCATGGACGACGAACTGACCCTGGACGTCCGGGACGACGGCCGCGGCTTCGACCCGGCGGCCGCGGCCCCGGCGAGCCGCACCGGCGGCTTCGGCCTCGGCGGCATGCGGGCCCGCGCGGAGCGCATCGCGGGCGCGGTCGAGGTCGAGTCGGAACCGGGCGGCGGCACGGCGGTCTCGGCCAGGGTGCCCCTGGTCAGACACCCGTGAACGGCCCTGCTGAGCAACCTGGTCGGGCACCCGTGAGCGGCCCCGGCCCCAGGTCCTGGCCAGAGGCCCATGACCCCCCGTACGGTGCGATCATGACCGAGACCCCCGCCCGTACCGTCACCCTCGTCGTCGTCGATGACCATCCGGTCGTCCGGGACGGACTGCGCGGCATGTTCACCGCCGCCCCCGGCTTCGAGGTGCTCGGCGAGGCGGCCAACGGTGTGGACGCGCTCGCCGTCGTCGGTGAACTCGACCCCGACGTCGTCCTGATGGACCTGCGGATGCCCGGCGGCGGGGGAGTGGCGGCCATCGCGGAGCTGACCCGGCGCGGCGCCCGCTCGAAGGTCCTGGTGCTGACCACGTACGACACCGACTCCGACACCCTCCCCGCGATCGAGGCGGGCGCGACCGGCTACCTCCTCAAGGACGCCCCGCGCGAGGAGCTGTTCGCCGCCGTCCGGGCCGCCGCCGACGGGCGCAGCGTCCTGTCGCCCGCCGTCGCCTCCCGGCTGATGACCCGGGTCCGCACCCCCGCCGCCGACCCGGCCGAGACCGCCCTGTCGGCCCGGGAGCGGGAGGTGCTGGTCCTGGTGGCCCGGGGCACGACGAACCGCGAGATCGCCGCCGAACTGTTCATCAGCGAGGCGACCGTGAAGACCCACCTCACCCATGTCTTCGCCAAACTGGGCGCCAAGGACCGGGCCGCGGCCGTCGCCGTCGGCTACGACCGGGGCATCCTCGGCTGAGCGGCCCCCGCTACTCCACCACCCGCAGCAGCAGCACCGAACGGGCCGGCACCGCCATCTCCGTACCGCCGTCCAGGACCGTGCCCGGAGCCTCGGCCTGCTCCTCCCGCGAGGTGTCCAGGACCAGTTCGTACGCGGCTCCCCACGGCGCTCCCGGCAGTGCGAAGGACGTCGGCTCCGCGCCCGCGTGCAGGACGGCCAGGAAGCTGTCGTCGGTCACCGGCTCGCCCCGCGCGTCCCGCCCCGGGATGTCCCGGCCCGAGAGGTAGAGCCCGAGCGTGGCGGCGGGGGCGTACCAGTCTCCCTCCGTCATCTCCCGGCCGTCCCGGGCGAACCACGCCAGATCCCGCAGCCCGTCCGGGGCCTGCGCCCGGCCGGAGAAGAACGCGCGGCGCCGCAGCACCGGATGGGTCCGGCGCAGCGTCAGCACCCGGGCCGTCAGCGCGATCAGCTCCCGCCACTGCGGCTGCTCCAGCAGCGACCAGTCCAGCCAGCCGGTCTCGTTGTCCTGGCAGTAGGCGTTGTTGTTGCCGCCCTGGGTCCGGCCCATCTCGTCGCCCGCCACCAGCATCGGCACCCCGGTGGACAGCAGCAGCGTGGTCAGCAGATTACGGAGCTGACGGCGGCGCAGCGCGTTGATCTGAGGATCGTCGCTCTCGCCCTCGACCCCGCAGTTCCACGCCCGGTTGTCGTTCGTCCCGTCCCGGTTGCCCTCCCCGTTCGCCTCGTTGTGCTTCTGCTCGTAGGAGACCAGGTCGCGCAGGGTGAAGCCGTCGTGCGCGGTGACGAAATTGACCGAGGCGTACGGGCGGCGCCCGCCCCAGGCGTACAGATCGCTGGAGCCGGTCAGCCGGTAGCCGAGATCCCGTACGTCGGGGAGCGCGCCGCGCCAGAAGTCGCGCACGGCGTCCCGGTAGCGGTCGTTCCACTCGGTCCACAGCGGCGGGAACGCCCCTACCTGGTAGCCGCCGTTGCCGACGTCCCACGGTTCGGCGATCAGTTTCACCCGGCGCAGCACCGGGTCCTGGGCGATCACCGCGAGGAACGGGGAGAGCATGTCCACGTCGTGCATCGAGCGGGCCAGCGCCGCCGCCAGGTCGAAACGGAAGCCGTCGACGCCCATCTCGGTGACCCAGTAGCGCAGCGAGTCGGTGATGAGCCGCAGCACCTGCGGCTGCACGACGTGCAGGGTGTTGCCGCAGCCGGTGTAGTCGGCGTAGCGGCGCGGGTCGCCCTCCAGTCGGTAGTAGCCGCGGTTGTCGATGCCGCGCAGCGACAGCATCGGGCCCAGCTCGCCCGCCTCCGCGGTGTGGTTGTAGACGACGTCGAGGATCACCTCGATCCCGGCGTCGTGCAGCGCGCGCACCATCCGCTTGAACTCGCCGACCTGCTGGCCGGCGGTGCCGGAGGCGGAGTAGTCGGCGTGCGGGGCGAAGTAGCCGATGGAGTTGTAGCCCCAGTGGTTGTGCAGCCCGCGCCGCAGCAGATGGTCCTCGTGCGCGAACTGGTGCACCGGCAGCAGTTCCACCGCCGTGACCCCCAGCCGGGTGAGGTGCTCGATCGCCGCCGGGTGCGCGAGACCGGCGTACGTGCCGCGCAGCTCGGGCGGGATGTCCGGGTGCAGCCTGGTGAAGCCGCGTACGTGCAGCTCGTAGATGACGGAGTCGGCCCACGGGGTCTTGGGCCGCCGGTCCTCCACCCAGTCGTCGTCATCGTGGACGACGACCCCCTTGGGGACGTACGGGGCCGAGTCCCGGTCGTCGCGCACGGTGTCGGCGACATGCTGGTCCGGCCAGTCCCGGACATGCCCGTACACCTCGGGCGGCAGGGTGAAGGTCCCGTCGACGGCACGGGCGTACGGGTCGAGCAGCAGCTTCGCCGCGTTCCAGCGGGCCCCCGTCCACGGGTCCCAGCGGCCGTGCACCCGGTAGCCGTAGCGCTGACCGGGCCGTACGCCGGGGACGAAGCCGTGCCAGATCTCATGGGTCAGCTCGGTCAGCGGGCAGCGCGTCTCGGCGCCCCGCTCGTCGAACAGACACAGCTCGACCGCCTCGGCCCCGCCCGCCCACAGCGCGAAGTTCGTCCCCGCCACCCCGTCCGGGCCGACCCGGAAGCGGGCCCCCAGAGGCATCGGGGCCCCGGGCCACACGGCCGGGGCCGGGGCCGCGGCCCGTACGGCCTCGGCGTGCTCGGTGCGCTGCACCTCCACGATCTCCGCGCGGACGGCGGCCACCGTCCCCGGATCCTGCACCGCCTCCCGCTCGGGATCCTGTACTGCCTCCTGCTCGGCTGCGCTCGACACCGTGTAGCCTCCCGCGGCTCGTAGGACGGGCACCGGAGAAGGGGCGCGCGGCGTCCCGGCCGCGGCCCCTTTCAGGTAGTCCTCCCCTCTGTTCTGCCCACCGGGCGGCCCGCACTCACGTTTCCCCCGACCGGCCCTGGTCGTTGGGGGAGCGTGAACCACACAGCGAAGAGCGCACGCGCCTCCTCGGCCGCCGTGCTGACCTGGGCAGGACTGCTGACCGTGCTGGCCCTTCTGACCGGCTGCACCGACACCCGGGAGGCCCTGCTCAACGGCAAGGCCCGGTCCCCCGGCGACGCGATCAGCGTCTTCCCCGAGAACGGGGCCGAGGACGTCGACGAGGAGACCCGGATCGCGGTGAAGGTCCCCGACGGGCGGCTGGAGAGCGTGAAAGTCATGCGGATCGAGGACGCCCAGCAGCAGACGGTGGCGGGGCGCATCGCCGAGGACGGCCGCTCCTGGGCCCCGGAACCCAAGGTGGCCCGGCTCGCCCTCGCCGCGAAGTACAGCATCGACGCGGTGGCCGTGGATGCGCGGGGCCGCCGCTCCGCCCGGCACGCCACGTTCACCACGCTCGTGCCGGAGCACCGCTTCATCGGCTACTTCAAACCGGAGAACCGGTCCACCGTGGGCACCGGCATGATCGTTTCCTTTGCCTTCAACCGGGCGATCGCCGACCGGGCCGCGGTGGAGAAGGCCATCCGGGTGACGTCCGATCCGGTGGTGGAGGTCGTCGGCCACTGGTTCGGCAAGGACCGGCTCGACTTCCGCCCGAAGACGTACTGGAAACCCGGCACCGAGGTCACCGTCGACATCGGGCTGCGGGACGTCGAGGGCGCCCCGGGCGTCTACGGCAGCCAGGACAAGACGGTCGTCTTCACCGTCGGCCGCCACCAGATCTCCCGGGTCGACGCGGAGGCCAAGACCATGGAGGTACGCCGGGACGGCGAGCTCGTCAGCACGGTCCCGATCACCGCGGGGGCCCCGAAGACCACCACGTACAACGGGAAGATGGTGGTCACCGAGATGCACGAGGTGACCCGGATGAACGGGGCGACCGTCGGCTTCACGGACAAGGAGGGCAAGGGCGAGTACGACATCAAGGACGTACCGCACGCGATCCGGCTCACCACCTCCGGCACCTTCCTGCACGGCAACTACTGGGCCGACGAGTCCGTCTTCGGCGAGGAGAACGTCAGCCACGGCTGCATCGGACTGCGCGACGCCAAGGGCGGCGGCGGCTCCACCCCCGGCGGCTGGTTCTTCGACCGGACCCTCATCGGCGACGTGGTCGAGGTGGTCAACTCCAAGGACAAGAAAGTCGCCCCGGACAACGGGCTCAGCGGCTGGAACATGAGCTGGAAGAAGTGGACGGCGGGCTCCGCCCTGCGCTGAGAACCCGGGTCCGGCGCTCCCGGAGCCCGGCCCGGCCGCCTCGTCCCCGCCCTGCCGCCCCGGCCCCGGCCGCCTCGCCCCGGCACCCCGCGCCACCTGCACAGCTCCCCGCGGAGCCGCCCCGACCAGTTGGGACGGAACGGTGACATTCCGGGGGGAGTTCTCCGCGCCCGCGATGTGATTATCTTGCGGCGGGCGTGCAGGTGTAGCGCGCGGGGGTGCGGGCCACGGCGGGAGCCGGGCCGTGCGAGGGGAGACGACCACAGTGAACGGGCAGCCGATATCGGGGGCATCGGCCGGGGCGAGCGGGAAGCGGCGCGGCGGACCGGGGCTTCTGGCCCTGGTTCTGGGGGCTCTGCTGGTGCTGGTGACGGCGTGCGGAGGCGGCGGCAGCGCCGACGCGGGGGACGAGAAGGGGCCGGCGGGCGGCACGAAGAAGGAGGACACGACCGCCTCGCGGGCGGTCGTGACCATCGCGCCCAAGGACGGCGCGGAGTCCGTGGCGACCAGCGGCGCCCTGAAGATCGGCGCCGAGCAGGGCAAGCTGACCACGGTGAAGGTCGCCGACCCCAAGGGCAACGAGGTCGAGGGCGAGATCTCCGCCGACGGCGCGAGCTGGACGCCCGAGCGCCACCTCGCCGCCTCCACCAAGTACACGGTGCACGCGGTCGCCAAGGACTCCGACGGCCGCGAGTCGGCCAAGGACACCACCTTCACCACGCTCGTCCCCGCGAACACCTTCATCGGGCACTACACGCCCGAGGACGGCTCCACCGTCGGCGTCGGCATGCCGGTCTCCATCAACTTCACCCGTGGCATCACCGCCCCGGACGCGGTCGAGAAGGGCATCAAGGTGACGGCCGAACCGGCCGTCGAGATCGAGGGCCACTGGTTCGGCAACGACCGCCTCGACTTCCGCCCCGAGAAGTACTGGAAGCCGGGCACCAAGGTCACCGTCGAACTCAACCTCGACGGCGTCGAGGGCCGGCCGGGCGTCTACGGCCAGCAGTCCAAGACGGTGACGTTCACCATCGGCCGCAGCCAGGTCTCCACCGTCGACGCGAGCAGCAAGCGGATGAAGGTGGTCCGCGACGGCAAGCAGATCAAGGACATCCCGATCTCGGCGGGCGCCCCGGCGACGACCACGTACAACGGTCAGATGGTCATCAGCGAGAAGCTCAAGGTGACCCGGATGAACGGCGACACCGTCGGCTTCGGCGGCGAGTACGACATCAAGGACGTCCCGCACGCCATGCGGCTGTCCACCTCCGGCACCTTCCTGCACGGCAACTACTGGGGCGCGTCCTCGATCTTCGGCACCACCAACACCAGCCACGGCTGCGTCGGTCTGCGCGATGTGCGCGGCGGCTACGACAACCAGACGCCGGCGGCGTGGTTCTACAACAAGTCGATGATCGGCGACGTGGTCATCGTGAAGAACTCCAAGGACAAGCAGATCCAGCCGGACAACGGCCTCAACGGCTGGAACATGGACTGGGAGGAGTGGAAGAAGTAACTCCCTTCCCCTCTTCGAGCGGGCCCGGTGCTGTGACCAACGGCACCGGGCCCGCAGTCGTTAGCGGTGGTTAACCTCTAGCCATGACTGTGACCTTCGAAGTACGCGACGGCGTCGGCACCATCCAGCTCGACCGGCCGCCCATGAACGCCCTGGACGTCGCGATCCAGGACCGGCTGCGGGAGCTGGCCGAGGAGGCGACCCGGCGCGAGGACGTGCGCGCCGTGATCCTCTACGGCGGCGAGAAGGTGTTCGCGGCGGGCGCGGACATCAAGGAGATGCAGGCGATGGACCACACGGCGATGGTCCTCCGCTCCAAGGGCCTCCAGGACGCCTTCACCGCCGTCGCCCGCATCCCCAAGCCGGTCGTCGCCGCCGTCACCGGCTACGCGCTGGGCGGCGGCTGCGAACTGGCGCTCTGCGCCGACTTCCGGATCGCCGCCGACAACGCCAAGCTCGGCCAGCCGGAGATCCTCCTCGGCCTGATCCCCGGCGCCGGCGGCACCCAGCGCCTCGCCCGCCTGATCGGCCCCTCCCGCGCCAAGGACCTCATCTTCACCGGCCGCATGGTCAAGGCGGAGGAGGCCCTGACCCTGGGCCTCGTCGACCGCGTGGTCCCGGCCGCCGAGGTCTACGACCAGGCCCACACCTGGGCCGCCCAGCTCGCCAAGGGCCCCGCGCTGGCCCTGCGCGCGGCCAAGGAGTCGATCGACGCGGGCCTGGAGACGGACATCGACACCGGCCTCACCATTGAGCGCAACTGGTTCTCCGGCCTGTTCGCCACGGAGGACCGCGAGCGGGGCATGCGCAGCTTCGTGGAGGAGGGGCCGGGGAAGGCGACGTTCCGCTGATCCATAGTCAGATGGCCGGTGATCCGTAGTCAGATCGGGGCCGCGGGTAGTCGGCTCGGGTGGGCCTCGCGTGGGGGTTCATCCCTGAGGGCGGATTATCCGGGCCTTAAGGCAACCTTAAGGCCCGGTGCCGTCGTCGTTCGGGCCGTGTGCGTCGGGTGGGGTGTCGTCGCAGCTCAGGCAAGCCGTTCGCGGGGCTGTGTTGCCGAAGGCATATGCCAAAAGCCTTCCCGGGGTCGTGTCGATGCGGGGTGCGGATTCCGAAGGAACGGCCCCGGAAGGCGATCCGTGCGGCCATGATGGTGGGCATGGCGGGCCTGGAGGGTGTGGAGCAGCCGCGACCGCGCAGTAGCGCGACGGCGGCACGCAGTTCGTCGACCATGGATGACGAACAGGCGTTCAAGGCGCTGGAGTTGTTCGGAAATCCGACCGAGAAGGAAGTCCGGCTGCCGTCCCGCCCGGAGTCGGCGGCGACGGCCCGTCGGCTCACCTCCTGTGTCGTCCTCCGTCAGTGGGCCCTCTCGCCGCAGACCGCGGAGTACGCGGTGCTCCTGGTCTCCGAGCTCGTCGGCAACGCGGTGCGCCACACCGGGGCCCGGGTCTTCGGGTTACGCATGGTGCGCCGGCGGGGGTGGATCCGGGTCGAGGTGCGTGACCCCTCGCGCGGGCTGCCGTGTCTGATGCCGGTGCGCGAGATGGACGTCAGTGGCCGCGGGCTCTTCCTCGTCGACAAGCTCTCCGACCGCTGGGGCGTGGACCTGCTGCCGCGCGGCAAGACCACCTGGTTCGAGATGCGGATCTCCGACCGCTGATACGGGGAGGGCTCCGCGCCGCCGGAACGCAGAAGCCCCCGGTCGGCCGTGGTGCGGCGCTGCGGGGGCTTCTGTGGGGGGCCGCGAAATGGGGGGTGTGTCCGCGGCCGCTTGTGACGACCTGAACCCGGGTCGATGGGGGTCGTGGCTCCGACTATGGCAGACGGGCGACCCCGGTGCCAAAGCGACTTGTCGGAACATTTAAGGAACAAACGGGCAACTCTTGGTTGAATCGTAGGTGTGCTCGGTCACTTGCCTGGTTTTCCATGCATTTTTATGGCAGTGCTTGAATGATTCATTGATCATCTGCTGAACTGCGCAATCGTCTTATTTCGGTCAGCGCGCCTCTACTGTGTCCCCGGGAATCGGTGAAATCCGTGGAACGTGAGGTGGGCGGGCATGGACGGACGCAGGGCTCCGATGGGCCGCCGCGACGTGCTCGGCGCGGGCGCCGGGGCGCTGGTCGCCGTCCTTGCCGCAGGCTGCGCCGCCCCGGCCCCTGGCACCCCCGTCGCCCCCGGGCCCAGTGCTCCCGGCCCCACCGGCTCCGCCGCCCCCGCCACGGCCGCCGCCCCGCACCGCTTCCCCGGGCTGCCCTTCCGGATCGCGCACGGGCCCCGCGACCGGCCCCGCATCGCCCTCACCTTCGACGGGCGGGGCGACCCCGACCTCGCCCGTACCGCGCTCGCCCGGTGCGAACGGGCCGGGGCGCGCGTCACGGTCCTCGCGGTCGGGACCTGGCTCGCCGAGCACCCCGGACTGGCCCGCCGCATCCTCGACGGGGGCCACGAGATCGGCAACCACACCGAGCACCACCTCGACCTCGCGGCCCTGGACGAGCGTGCCGCGTACGAGGAGATCGCCGCCTGCGCCCGGCGGCTGCGCCGGCTCACCGGGTCCATCGGCGCCTGGTTCCGGCCCTCGCCCACCGCGTACGCCTCCCCGCTCGTCCAGCGCCTCGCCCGGCGGGCCGGCTACCCCCATGTCCTCGGCTGCGACGTCGAGTCGCGCGACCACGAGGCCACCCGCGTCGCCGCCGTCACCCGGAAGGTCGCCGGGGAGCTGCGCAACGGATCGGTGGTGGAGCTCAGCCTCGGCCGCCCGGTCACCGTCGAGGCCCTGCCGCTGCTCCTCGCGGAGATCGGCCGACGCGGGCTGCACGCGGTCACGGCGACGGAGCTACTGGGCCGACCGGCCGCCGGCTTCACCCGTACGGCCCGATAATCTGACCCCTGACATCCGGCATCACGAAGGGGCGGAACAGTGGCGGACATCGAGTCGGCGCGCGCGGTATTCGAGAAGTTCGACGCGAACGGCGACGGCCTCATCACGGCCAACGAGTACAAGAGCGCGATGGCCCAGCTGGGCGACCCCTTCGTCACCGAGACGGTGGCGCAGGCGATCATCAACGCACACGACGCCAACGGCGACGGCCAGCTCACCTTCGACGAGTTCTGGGCCGCGCAGAACAAGGCCTGAGCAGAGCACAGTTTCAACCGTCGCGGCGGTCGGTCCCTCCTTCCTCACGTCGGGGCCGGCCGCCGCGGGTACGTCCGGAGGAGCCCCTCCCGTCCGCCGTGCGCGGCTTGCTGCGGCTTTGTCCACCGACGAGGATCGAGCCGTGATGTTCTCCGGACCCCCGGCCGACCCGGCCACGCCGATCCCGCCGACGACGTCGGCGGGCAGCGTGCCGCGCCCCGGCGAGATACCCGGGCGGGCGACCGCGCCGTCGCCGTCCGGCCGCTCGTGGACGGCCCCTCTCCTGCTCGGTGCGGCAGGCGTCCTCGCCCTCCTCATCGCGCTGTTCGGGCCCGGCCTCATGGCCCGCGGCACCGGCGAACTCCGGATACCCGGCGCGGGGCTCACCACCGTGCTCCGCACCGTCCTGTTCGCCGCGCTCGCCCTCCACCTGGGCGAACTGGTCGCCCCGCAGCTCATCCGGCCCGTCCGGGGCCGCCCCCGTACCGCCGTACGGAGCTGGGCGGTGTTCGCCTCGCTCGCCGGGGCGGCCGCCGCGGCCGGGCAGATCGTCCGGCTCGCCGCCGTCAGCGACCTCGGGATCACCGAGACCTACGGCACCCGCGAGGGCGGACTGCTCCTCCTCATCGCCAACGGCCTGGTCCTCGCCGCCCTCTGCGCCGGCAGCAAACGCCCCGTCCTCGCGCTCGCCCCGCTCGCCGTCGTCATCGGCGCGGAGGCCCTGCGCGCTCACCCGGAGGCGTACAGCCCCGAGTTCGGCGCCGCCCTGACCGTCGTCCATCTGACGGCCGCGTCGCTGTGGACCGGCGTCCTGCTGTACGTCCTGCGCACCATGTGGCTCTGGCGCGGCTCCCCCGTCGCGGCCCGCGCGCTGCTCGGCCGGTACGCGCGCCTGGCGATCTGGCTGTACGTCGCCCTCGCCGCCACCGGCACCGCCTCGACCCTGCGCCGGCTGCCGCTGGACGTGGTGTTCACCTCCGCCTACGGGCGCACCCTGCTGCTCAAGCTCGCGCTGATGGCCGTCGTCAGCATGCTGGCCCTGGCGGCGCGGCGGCGCATGCTCCGGGACACCGACCCGGCCGTCGCGCACCGCCTCGCCCGCCGCGAACAGGTCGTGCTGGGGCTTGTCGTGGTCGTCTCGGCGGTCCTCACCGTGGTCCCCGACCCGCACTGGATCTCGCTCAGACCCTAGGCGTTCCGGTACGGCTCCCAGCTCCGCAGCTCGTCGTCGCGCGGGGCCAGGACCACGGCCGGACCGCTCTGTCCGTCATGGCCGAAGAACCCCACCGGCCGCCGCGCGTCCCAGGACGGCCACCCCGGGTCCCCGCCCGTCGCGAAGTCCACCCACGCCCGGTGCATCGCGTCCGCCAGCTCCTGCGGGGCGTCCGGGCCGGTCAGGGCCCGGGTGTCGGGGTGGGCGAGCGTGTCGAAGACGAAGCCCAGCTCCAGCGCGTGACAGGCGCCGAGTCGCTGTACGGGGGTGGGCCAGCCGAACTCGTACACGTACGTCGCACCGGGCGTGTCCGTCCGGGCGTCGGCCAGCCGGTTGAGCGGGATCCGCAGCAGCAGGTCCGTCGCGAGCGCTCCGAGGATCTCACCCGGCGTGGCGTCCGGGCGGTTGGCGCGGTACGTGCGGGCGGTCGCGTTCGGCACCCGGAACTTCAGCAGCGCCAGGCGCAGCTTCAGCCGGCTGATCTTCTCGGTGAGGCCGCCGGGCACGAACCAGAGCCGGTACTCCTCGGTGTTCGTCCCCAGCAGCAGATCCACCCCGGCGGACGCGCCCGCCTCCAGCGCCGCCACCGGGTCCTGCGGCAGCAGGTCGCCGTCGACGACCAGCTGGAAGGAGTTGCGGCCGGTCAGCGGGTTGCCGCCGCTGGTCACCTCGGTCTGCGCGTCCAGCAGCGTCTCCGGGTCCACGGCGGCCAGCGCGGCGGCCGTCGCGGGCACCCCGAGCCGCTGCGCGATCAGCTCGGTCGTGCCGCGCGCCGCGTCCGGGGGCAGCGCGGCGGGCGCCCCGCTCTGGAGCACCGCCCGCCGGAAGAGCCCCGCCGACCGGGGCGCGGCCAGCAGCCCGGCGATCGAGATTGCGCCCGCCGACTCCCCGGCCACCGTCACCCGGTCCGGATCGCCGCCGAACGCCGCGATGTTGTCCCGCACCCACTCCAGGGCGGCCAGCTGGTCCAGCAGGCCCCGGTTGGCGGGCGCGTCCGGGAGGACGCCGAAGCCCTCGACGCCCAGGCGGTAGTTGACGGAGACGAGGACCACCCCGTCCCGGGCGAACGCGGATCCGTCGTACACCGGCACCGCCGAGGAGCCGTGCACCAGCGAGCCCCCGTGGATCCACACGAGGACGGGCAGCCCGGTCGCGCCCGGCGCGGGCGTCCACACATTGAGGTTCAGCCAGTCGTCGCCCGGCACCGCCGGGTCCGGCAGCAGCCGGTCCAGCGGCGGGGCGTAGGGCCGCTTGGGGGCGGTCGGGCCGTACGCCACGGCCTCGCGCACTCCGGTCCACGGCTCCGGCGGTCCGGGCGCGCGGAACCTCCGCGCGCCCACCGGCGCGGCCGCGTACGGGATGCCGCGGAAGACCGCGACGCCCCGCTCCACCGCCCCGCGCATGGTGCCGTGCACGGTCCTCACCTGCGGGGGAGCCCCCGCCACGATGTCGGTCATGGTGCCTGCCAACTCCTCTCGCGGTGCGGTGGTGCGGCCGCCCTGCTCCGGTCGCGGGCGGCTACTTCAGATAGACCAGCCCGTCCGTGGTCAGGGTCGGGCGGTCCTTCGTGCCGACGACGACGATCTTGACCGTGTGCTTGGCACTGGAGGGCCACGACGCCGTCCAGATCGCGTCGCGGTACTTGGTGGTGGCGGACTTCAGGTCCACCGTGGCGGCCTTCTTGCCGTCGACGTAGACGTATGCCTGCCCCGAAGTGGCGGCTCGCGACACCACCCAGGCGGCTGACCGGCCGGTGAACGTCCAGGTCAGGCTGGCGTTCTTGGTGCCGCTGGAGTACGACTTGCCGCCGAGGTAGTTGCCGGAGGACTTCGTCGTCCAGGTGCCGGTCTTCGTGGCGGCGGACTCCTGGAGGATCACCGGGGTGCCGGAGACCGAGGCGGCGGCCGTGTTGCCCGCGTGGTCGTACGCCGTCATCTTCCACGCGGTCGCCGTGCCGGGCTTCGCGGTGTGCGAGGCGCTGCCCGTGGTGGGGCCGTACGTCTTTGCGACGGGCGCGGTGAGCCGGACCTCCTTGAGGGCGGCGGCGTCGGTGGCCTTCCACTTCAGGGTGAGCGGGACGGCGGTGGCGTTCACCGTGCCGGGGCGCAGGGTGAGGGCGGGCTTGGTGGAGAAGACCGGCGGCGTGGTCTCGGCGACCACGGTCGCGGCCGGGGACAGGGACGTCTTCCCCGACTGGTGGGTGGCCCGCACCTGGACAGTGTGCTTGCCGACGGCGAGGGTGGCGGCGGCCGAGGTGACGCCGCCCTTGACGGTGGCCACGGGCTTTCCGCCGACGAGCAGTTCGTAACTCCTGATGAGGGAGGCGGGCGTGGTCGCCCGCCATCCGACGGTGACCTTCGACCGGGTGTAGTACGTGGAGCCGGAGGCGCTCGCTCCGGTAACCGAGGCGATGGTCAGCCCCGTGACCGGTCCGGCGGCCAGCGCTCGGATGGCGGGGAGCTGGGCGTACAGACTGCCGCCCGGGCACTCGGTGTTGAACCCGTCGCGGTGCCCGGAGATCTGCTGGAAGGGGTAGGCCTGGCCCGCGGTGAACGCCTTCCCGGCGAAGTTCTTGCCGGTCGCCCCGGCGGTCAGCTGCACCGAACCGGCCGGGTCGCCCTTGTACTGCCCGAGCTTCCACGCGGCGACGCGGGCGACGGCGGTGGTCGCGGCGGTCGCGGCCTGCGTGTCCGTGTACATGCCGATCACGGCGATCCCGGCGGTGTCCCGGTTGAAGCCGTAGGTGTGCGCCCCCATCACGGGCCGGTCCACGCCGCCCTTGCGGCCCTCGAAGACCGTGCCGCACTTGTCGACGACGAAGTTGTAGCCGAGGTCCTTCCAGCCCTGCGATTTCACGTGGTACGTGTGCAGACCGCGCACGATGGCCGGCGAGTCGGCGCAGGAGTACGCGTTGGTCTGCGCGGTGTGGTGCACGAAGACGGCCTTGACCCCGTCCAGGTAGTCGGGCGCCTCGCTGTTGAGCGACTCGTCCGCCTTCCAGGCCGTACGGGAGACGATCGGCGGCTGCGGAACGGTGGACGGCGGCGCGGGCGGGACCGTCGGCGCCGGGGAGCCGGTGGGCGTCGTCGTCGGCGAGGCGGACGGCGTCGGGGACGCGGTGCTCGGGGTGGGGGTGGGGTTCGGCGGCGGTGACTCGGGGGTCGGGGTGGGTGCCGGCTCGTCCGTGGGCGTCGCGCCCGGTTCCTCGGTGGGTGGGGTGACCGGGGGTTCCTCACTCGGCGAGGGCTCGTCGGTGGGGGTCTCGTCGACGGCGAACGCGGCCGGTTCGGCGGCGAGCGGGGTGGCGTCGGCGTCGGGCGGGGTGGGTTCGGCGCCGGGTGGTGCGGTGTCGGCGTCCGCCGCGAGCGGGGCCGGGTTGCCGCCCGGGTCGACGGTGTCGAGCCGCAGCCCCTCGGGCAGTCCGGCCCGGGCGTCGTTCGCGGTGCGCACACGGACCTCGACACCGTCGGAGGGGCCGACCCAGCGGGGTTCGGTGGTGCCCCGGACGCCGGACCGGCCGGCTTCGGTACGCGCGTCGATCTCGGTGTCCAGCGGCAGCCAGCCGGTCCACTCGCCGGTGGCGGCCGAGCGGGTACGGGCCTCGACCCGGCCGGTCACCTTGGCGGCCGGGTCGGTCCAGGTGACGCCGAGCAGGCTGAATGGTTCGGTGTCGCGGGGCGCGAGCGAGGCGGAGCTGCCGTCGGGGGAGGTCTTCAGCGCGGTCCGGTGCACATCGGCCTTCACCGGGGCGGACTTGGCGTCGGCCGCCCGTCCGTCGCGGTCGGGGCCGGTGCCGGAGATGCCGGTCATGCCCTGGAACACCAGGACACCTGCCACGGCCGCCGTGGTGACGGCGGCCGTGGCCCAGACTCTTCGCTGTGCATTCACGTGTGATTCCCCGGGGGACGACGCGGACGGAGGGCAGGGCGTTCCGGCCGGTCGGTCGCTGACCGGGGGCACGACGGGACCGTCGGCCCGGTCGGTGGGGCGACCCGGGACATGCTCGCGGACAGTCTTCCATGCGCGTGGGGTGGTGGGCGGAGCCGGCGGGGGCGGGGCGGGTGGCTCGGCCGAACCACCCACCCCGCCCGGTCTGCCCGGTCCGGCTGCTCAGGCCGCGAAGTACTGGGACAGCGAGTCCCGTTCGTCCAGCTCCACCAGATCCGGACGGGTGTAGCGCTCGGCGCGCGCGTGGTAGTCGAAGTCGCCGCGCACGAGCCCCCGGTAGTCCTGGACACAGCGCTCCAGGGCCGCCCGGGTCGGGCCGGTGATACCCGCCGCCTCGATTTCCTGGATCAGTTCCTTTTCCGCCCGCTGCACCCGCTCCGCTATCCGGGCCAGTTGGATCCCGGCCTCGTCCACGGCTTCCTGGAGTGTGCATCCCCGGTCGCGCTGAATGAGACGTACGGCGTTGTGCTCGTAGCCGAGAGCGGCTTCCTTCTCGAAGGAGCAGATGTCATTGCAGAGCCCGGAATGATCGGTGACCGCGTTCCGCAGGGCGATATACGCGGGCAGGCTCCGGGCGGATTCCGGGAGATCGATTTCCGCCGTGATCTCGTGCAGGCAGAGAAAGGGCTGCATGGCGACCGAATCCCGCCGGTGCTTGGCGAATTCGGACCGGCTGGGAACCTGGCCGGCGGCCCGCTCGACGGCCTCGGCGTAGTACGTCCACAGCCAGGCGGCGGTGTCCCGCCGGAACTGCCGGTTCCACTGCGGTGACCGCCCGGGGCAGGTCCGGTCCCGCAGCCCGGCGAGCGCCCGCTCCATGGGGCCGTTCGGCGCGGCCCCGTCGAGGACGTCCACCAGGCGGGTGATCGCCCTCTCGCACATCAGCGGATCGCGTCCGGCCGGGCCGTCGTCGAACTCGTCGTCCACCAGGAAGGCCCAGAAGAGCCATTGACAGAACAGGTCGAGATGGTCCTGAGAGGCCTTCGGGAAGATGAGGGATATCCACAGTTCCGGGCGGGTCCGGATCATTTTCTTCCGGGCCGGTACGGACAGGTCGAGACCCTCGGATTCGGCCCATTCCCAGGCGGCCTCACGGGTATTCGCCAAGCCTGGGTGGCATCCAGCGCTCTGGAACGGCATATGAAACGCCGGTAACGTGATCTGGCTCATTGCTGCCCCTCGTCTGATGAATACGGACGGACGATGTGAACGGCGCGTTCCGGGTGATCGAGCAGGGGACGGGCCCGTCGGGACGCGGCTGCCGGGAGCCCCGGGGCCGGGCGGCGGAGTGACGTCGCGAGGCGGGAGAGCTGGCCATTCGCTGTCCTCCTTCCTCCGCGGGGAGCCGCGGCGCCGGGGCAGGGCCGACGAGCCGGTGGGCGGGCGCGTCACCATGGGTAATGCCCAGTCAACCCCGTGTGGGGGTGCCGAGGGAAGCCATTTGTGACCGAAATTGTTTGATCGCCAATAACTCTCCGATCGTTACTGAGGCGTTGGTGAACTCCTGGGGCGACGGCGGCAGTCCCGGTTCAGGAGCGCCGGAAGAACTCCACCTCGCCGACCGCGATCGGCCGGCCCTCGCCCTGCCCGGTCGCCTCCCGCAGCACCAGCTCGACGGAGCGGACGTCGCTGATACCCATCCGTACGGTCTGCTCACCCGGTTTGTCGTTGAAGGTCACCGCCTTCCGGTGGACCTTGCCGTCCTCGGTGGTGACGAGCAGGTCCGCCCGGGTCGGCCGCGCGCCCCGCCGGAACTCCTGCGGTTCCTTCGACACCCCGGTGTGCACGACGATGCCGACCAGCCGGAACGGCGTCTCGAACGAGCAGGTCAGGGATGCGCCGAGCGCGGGGGCGCCCCAGTACTTGTTCGTCAGACCGTCGACCGCCGCGCTCGCCGGATGACCGGGAGCGGCCGCGCTCGCGGTCACCCCGGTGGGGCTGATCTCGGCCGTGCCGCCGAGCTTGTCCCGGACGTCCTCGTAGACGTACCGCCCCAGCGGGAAGAACAGGAAGCCCGCGAGCACCAGTGCGGCCACGGCCAGCACCAGCAGGGTCCGCCGCAGCGCCCGGCCCGAACCGCCGCGCACCCGGCGGCGGAACGGCCACACCGTGCGCCACCACGGCAGGGCGGCGGGCTGCTCCCGGACCTGCAACGGGGCGGCGCACCGCCGGCAGAACTTCCGCCCGGCCAGATTCGGCGTACCGCAGGCCGGACAGGGCGGCCCGTCCGGCGCCTCGTCCGCCACCACGGGCCGCACGACGGGCCGCCGCGCCACGGGCCGAGCGGGCTGCACGGCCCGCACCGGCTCGTCCGCCTCGGACACGTACCCGGAGGCCGAAGTTGACGCCGGCGAGGACGCCGGGACGCCGGGGCGTACGGGGGCGGGTGCGGGCCGCGTCGGAGGTACCGGGGGCACGGGGGGCGGTGGAGGAGCGGAAGGCCGCTGCGGTACGGGGGCGGGTGCGGGTGCCGCAGGGCGCGCGGGAACCGACGGGGGCGCCTCCGGCGGTTGTTCGGGGCGCGCGGGGGTTTCCGGCCGCGCGGGCGGGCCGGGGTCGGGTGCGGCCTCCGGGGCTGGAGCCTCGGCCGCGGCGGCCGGATTCGCCCCCGGCCCGCGAGCAGGCTCGGGAACCGACTCCGGCTCCGGTGCGACCTCCGGCGTACGCCCTCGCCGTACGGGCGCGGAGGCCGGAGCGGGAACGGATCCCGGCTCGGCACCCTGCGCCGGAGCGGGCCCCGGCATCGGAGCGGGACCCGGCTCGGCCACCGGGTTCGCCGTCGGCTCGGGGACCGACTCCGGCTCCGGCTCGGCCTCCGGCGTGCGCCCTCGTCGTACGGGCGCGGAGGCGGGGGCGGGGCCGGACCGTGGCTCGGCCACCGGATTCGCCGTCGGCTGGGGGGCAGGCCCCGGGGCCGCCTCCGGTTCCGGCTCGGCACCCGCCACCGGAGCGGGCCCCGGCTCGGCCCCCGGCCTCCCCGTAGGCTCGGCGGCAGGCTCCGGGACCAACTCCGGCTCCGGCGCCAACTCCGGCACCAGCCCCGGCTCGGCCCCCCGCCCCCCTCGTACAGGCTCCGAGGACCAGCCCAGATAGCTCCCGCAGTTGCCGCAGAAGTCGTCTGTCTCGCCGTTGGCCGTACCGCATGCCGGGCACGAACGCGTCACGTCAGTCTCCAGTCTGTTCGGGCGGGCCCGGCAGGACCTCGACGCGGCAGGTCAGGTGCACCGGGCACGAGGCGGTGGCGACCTCCAGGACGCGGTGGGCGTCCACCGCGTCCACCGCGTCACCCGCGCGCACCGGCCAGACCCGGACGAGGAGTTCACCGGTCGGCGCGGGCTGAAGGGCCGACCCCGGCTCCGCCGACCACGTCGCGCCCCCGCCGTCCCGGACCTCCGCGTGCACCTCGCAGACCAGCCGCAGCCGCTCGACGAGACCCCGCCGCGTACCGCGCCACCGGTGCAGTTCGACGGCGCGCGCGACGACCGCCCGGCGCAGCTCCACCGGCCACGCCGGATCGGCCTCCACCCCCACCCAGGACGCCAGCCACGGCAGGAAGTCGGCCGGGGCGAGGGCCGGGTCGACGTACGCGGGCAGGTTGTCCAGCGTGGACAGGACCGGGGCCAGCACCGTGTCCAGGCCCGCCGTGAACCGCTGGGCCAGGTCGTCGTCCGCGTACAGGGCGGGCAGCAGCTCCCCGATCGGGTAGCGGCTGGGCAGCCCGGGCACCGCCGCCCGCGTCATACGGCCTCACCGGCCCCGCTCGCGGTGACCACCACCTGGTGCTGGTGCGAGAAGACCAGGGCCCCCGGCGCCACGTCGACCCGGTCCGCCGCCGCCCCGCGCCGCCCCGTGATCGGGTCCGCCGGGAACAGCCGGACGTCCTCCACGAGCCCGACCCCCTCCACGTTCTGGAGCACCGCGAAGACCTCCCCGTACTGCACGGGCCTGCCGAACGGCCACCCCCGCCCGTCCGCCCCGCCCCGCAACGGGTCGATGTGGCGGAACAGCGCCTCCAGCGCCTCGGCCCGCACCCGGTCCACGTCACCGGGCGCGGCGGTCACCAGCCGGGCGACGACCGTGACGCCCTGGTAGGCGGGCGGTTCGACGATCAACCGGGTGCCGACCAGGCGCCGTTCGTCGAGCCGCTCCGTCACCGCCGCGAGCACCGCGTCCGACGGGATCAGCTGCTCGAACCGCACCTGCCCGTCCTCGTCCGCCACCGCGTCCGGCACCACCAGCACCCGTACCGCACCCGCCTCGCCCGGTACGGCCGGCAGGCACCGCACCCGGCGCAGGGACGGCGCGGCCTCCCGGGCGATCAGCTCGTAGTCCTCGGCGGTCACCGCCCGCTCCTGCACCCGCAGGATGGTGGGCGCGCGCACCTTCGCGTTCTCGACGGTCTCCCCGTCGACGCCTCCCGTCGCCGCCTCACGGTTGTTGACGCCCGCGACGTACGGCACGGAACTGCGCAGCACGGAGATCGCACCCCGGGCGACGTTCCCCGCCGACCCGCCACCCGTGCGGTAGCGCGGGACGCGGAGCTGGGCGCCCTTCTCGGGCACCGCCCCGTACGCGCGCATCGTGCCGTCCGGCTCCCGCACCTCCGGCGGAAACGCGAACTCCCCGGCGACCGCGTCGACCCGGACGTGCCGGTCCCCGGGCCCGGACGCCCCGAAGTGCTCGACCGGGGTCCAGATCTCCCAGCCCTCGTCCGTCGACACCTGGACGACCGGAGGATCCCCGTCCAGCAGCAGCGGCACCCGGCTCACCGTGAACCGCTGCCCGGCGACGCCCTCCGACACCCCGAGCGGCACATCGAGGACGGTCTCCGCGTGCTCGGCCGCCGTCGTGCCGCCGACCGTGAACACCTCGGCCTCCCGGATCGTCGGCGACTCCGAGTAGAACGGCTGGCCCGGCTCCGGGGCGGTCACCCGGCAGCGCAGCCACCCCGCCCGGGTCCCCGCCACGACGGACGCGGTGTGCCCGGCCGGGACGAACACCACGACCTCGCCCGGCCGGTTGAGGCCACCGGTGGAGTCGGTGCCGGTCGCACAGGCCACCCAGCGAGCCCCGTCCCACGCCTCCCACACCAGCGGCGGCTGCCGCGGGTCGACGCCCACGCCCTCCACCCGGCTGTCCAGCCGGACGGCGACGATGCACCGAGGCACGGCTGTCGGCAGCCCGAACAGCAGGGCGTCGCCGGGCTCCGGCCGGGACTGGAAGCACGGGATGTCCTTGCCCGCGCCGAGCGGCGCCGTCCGGTCCGTCTGGTCGCCCGACACCGGCGCGGTCACCAGCCGGACCAGCGAACTCGGCACGATCGGCAGGTCCTCGGAGGTGGAGAACACCACCGGCTCCTCGGCCTCACCGCGCGCCGTGGCCACCTCCGTACCGGCGGGCAGCAGCACGGTCTCCGGCTGCGGCGCGGAGAGCCAGAAGTCGATCTCGGCCCGTGCCACGGTCGGCGGGAACAGCGTCACACCGAGCAGATCGAGGAAGGCCGCGTAGTTCTTGTCCGGCACCCGGTTCAGCCGGTACAGCAACTGGTCGACCATGTACGCGAACGTCTCGATCAGCGTGACCCCGGGGTCGGACACATTGTGGTCGGTCCACTCGGGGGAGCGCTGCTGGACGAACCGCTTGGCCTCGTCGACGAGTTGCTGGAAGCGCCGGTCGTCCAGGTTGGGTGAGGGCAGGGCCATCAGCGCACACCCCCTTCGGCCGGGCCGGCCCCGGAACCGGGCGCCGACGGGATCGTGTAGAAGGGAAAGACCAGATTGCGCAGGTCGTTGGTGGCCCGCACGGTGTAGTGCACGTCGATGTAGAGCGTGCCCTCCTCGACGGCGTCGAACGCGACCACCACATCCGTCACCTCGATCCGCGGCTCCCACCGCTCCAGCGAGCTGCGGACCTCCTGCGCGATCCGCCCGGCGGTCGCCCCGTCGCCGGGCGCGAACACGTACTCGTGGATGCCGCAGCCGAACTCCGGGCGCATCGGCCGCTCGCCCGGCGCGGTGCCGAGGATCAGCCCGATCGCCTCCTCGATCTCCCGGTCCCGCTCGACCAGCGCGATGCCGCCCGTCGGCCCGACCCGCAGCGGGAAGCCCCAGCCGCGTCCGATGAATCCGCCGCCGCGTCCGGCATATCCGTCGCCGCTCACATCGGGCCCCCGATCAGGACGTTGAACGCACCGCTGATGATGGGTGCGCCGCAGGTGGTCTTGTCGCCCATCCGGGCGGCGGGCAGTCCGCCGATCAGCACTGCACCGCCGATCGCCGCGGCCGGGTTGGGCATGATCACGTTGCCGGGGCCGAGCGCCGCGTGCGGGGGGACGACGCACCCGTGCAGGCTCCCGGTGACGGCCGCGGGCCGGCCGCCGATGAGCACGGTGGCCACGGCCAACGCACCCGGGGGCGGGGTGCCGATGAGACCGCCGTGGGCGGTGCTGTCGCCCGTGCGGGCTGCGGGGGGCATGGCCGGGGTTCTCCTTGCTGTGAAAAGGGACTTCGGGGTGAATCGGGGTCGGGGGGGGCGGTCAGTTGATCCTGATGAGCTTGGCCTTGAGGACCGCGAGCAGTCCGCCGTCGACCGTGACCCCCGTCTTGCCGTTGACGGTCACCGAGCGGCCCTTGATGTTCACGTCGCCGGTGGCGCCCGCGTCGAGCGTGATGCCCGAGGCGGACAGCGTCACGGAGCTCAACTCCCGTGTTCCGCCACGGGCTTTGACGCTCAACGTGATCTCGCCCTTCTTCTCGTCGAGGACGACGTCGAGCCGTTTGTCGCCGGTGGCGATGCGGACCCCGGCCGGACCGCGCGGGGCATCCAGCAGCTCCAGCCGGTTCCCCGAACGGGACACCAGGGAACGGCGGTTGACCTTTCCGCTGGTGGGGTCGACGAGCGGGACGTCGTGCGGGGAGGGCTTGTCGACGCCGTTGTAGAGCCCGCCGAGCACGTACGGGCTGTCCAGCAGACCCTGTTCGAACCCGACCAGCACCTCGTCGTTGACCTCGGGGCTGAACACCCCGCCGCCGCCCTGGCCGCCCCACTGCACGGTGCGCACCCAGTCGGTGACGTACGTGTCGTCGAGCCAGGGGAACTTCAGCCGCACCCAGCCGCGTTGGCCCTTGCCCTCCTCGCGGATGTCGGTGACCACGCCGATCGCCAGACCGGGCATGCGCGGGCCGCGCGAGGGGGCGTTGCCGCCGGCGGTCAGCCCGGACAGCGACCGGTCCGGGGAGGCGCTGACGATCACCGTCGTGCGGTAGCCGGTGTCCGGTTCGAGGACGTGGTGCGCGGCGGTCGCGGTGTAGCGGCCGGAGAACGCGGGGCCCACGTTGCCGAGCGCCACCGGCAGGCCCGCCCGCAGCTGCGGATTCCCGTACGCCACCGCCTCGACCTCCCCGAACCCGGCGCTGACGGACGCGGCGAGCGCCCCGGCCACGGCCCGGGTCTCCGCCTGGGTGCGGTACGGCGTGTCGGCGATCGTCGTACGGGAGCCGCCGGAGCCGAAGATCCGCGCCGCGTCCGACGGGCTCATCCCCGGGGCGACGGTGTCGCTGCGCACGGACTGCTGCCGGGCCACCAGCCGGGTCTTGGTGTCGACGTTCCAGCCGCGCACCTCGACGCTGTCCGACCCGTCCGCCCCGGTCAGCACCGCGCGCAGGGCCAGCAGATTGTTCCCGTACTCCAGGACCATCGGGTCGCGGGTGGCGGACGTCGAGGGCGAGGGCGCCGAGGAGGCCGGGTCCGGCTTCGTGAACTGCAACAGGCCCTTGTCGTCCACCCGTACGGTGGCCCCGCTCTCGGCCGCGAGGTGCTGGAGGAACTCCCAGTCCGACACGTTCGGCTGGGTCAGCTGCTTGTACGTGACCGGCGCGGCCTCGATCCGCCCGCAGGCCAGCCCCGCCCCGGCGGCGACCTTGCGCACGATGTCCGCCGCCTTCATGTTCCGGTACGCCATCACCTTCCGGCCGCGCTGGAGCCGGTGCGCCTTGGAGAACGCCCGTACGACGGTGAACGAGCCGGTGGTGTCGGTGTCCAGCTCGACCGCGGTGACCTCCCCGGTGAACAGCCGCTCGCGCGCCCGGTCCTGCACGGTCACCACCGAGATCTTCAGCGGAGTCCCCATGCCGATACCGGTCCTGGTGAGGAAGGTGTGGTCGGGGTCCCGGTACATCAGGACGGCGGTGTCCGGCAGGCCCACGTTCTCGTCGACCACGCAGCTCACCAGCTGGGTGGCCCAGGCGGCGGGCAGTTCGGCGGGCGCCTCCACGATCGGGTCGGCGGCGAAGGAACGGCCGGGGGCGTCCTTACCGGTCATCGGCTCTCCTCCGCCAGGTGGTCTTCCCGCCCGGGTATCAGGAGTTCCCGGCCGGGCGTCAACTGCATCGGGTCGTCGATGTCGTTGGCGTACGCGATGGTGCGCCACGCGGTGGCGTCGCCGTACTCCCGCCAGGCCAGCAGGGGCAGGCTGTCCCCGGCCACGACCCGGTGCGTGCGCCGCGCCTCCTTCGAACCCGAGGTGGGGTTCTGGCCCGCCGGATCGACGCTCGCCTCCTCGATGGAGAGGGAACAGGTGGCGCGCAGCGGCTTCCCGTCGACGTCGAACAGGGTGTAGGACACCGAGAGGTTGGAGAGCACCCCGTCGAACGAGGTCGTCTTCGACGTCCCCCAGTCGAACCGCACCCAGGGGCTGGCGGGCGTCTTGCGGGCCAGGCTGCTGGGGGTGGGGACACAGGCGGTCATCAGCTGCTCGACCGCCTTCTCCACGGAGTTGTCGTGGGTGGCGGTCGCGTCGAGGAACACCTCCAGCGACAGGGCCCGGGGGCCGCTGCCGACGAACTCGGGCAGCGCGGACTGCCCGGCCATCCGGGACGGGGTACGCCGCCACTCGGTGCTCTTGCTGAGCGACAGTTTGGCGGGGTTGAACTGCAACGTGAGGCGGGCGAGCGTGCCGCCGGGCTTGGCGCCGACGGCCGACGGCGGCTCCATGATGGTGAGTTGGGCACGAGCGCGGCTCGCGCGGAGAGCGGGTGACATTGCGTTCCTCCTTCCTGTGTCCAGGTGTCCTGGTCCTGCTGGATGTGCTGTGTGCGGTCAGGAGGGCTCCAGGCCCTCGTGTGCGATCTCCAACGTCTCTATCGCCGCCTGGGAGTTGGCCGGATCGAAGGACGGCCCCTGCCAGCGCACCGGCACGATGCCGTGGACCTGCCAGCTGATGATCCGGCTCAAGTCGGGGCGCAGCGCCACGATTTCGCCGTCCTTAGGTTCGACGCGCTGGATCGTCTCGTTGAGCCAGCGGGCGATCTTGAGGGTGTCGGTGGTCACCGGGCGGGTCAGCGTGATGTTCGTCCAGGTGATCCGCCCCGGCAGCTGCCAGGTGAACCCGTTGTTGCCGCCCTCGGCGTACGTCTCCATCTCCACCTCGGCGCCCAGGCCCGAGCAGGTGTGGAACGCGCCCAGGTCGCTGCCGCCGATCGCGAGCTTGAAGAACACGCTCGTCGCGAAGATGTTGTCGGTCATGCGTCTCTCGTCTTCTCTGCGGTCTCTCGTACGGGGGCGTTTCGGTGACGGTGACGGTGCCGTCAGCGGCGGCCGTCGTGCAGCCGCCCGCTGCGTTCCCGGCCCCGCCGCAGATCGGCACGGATGAGCCGGCTCACCGGATCGAGGAGCCGCCGGGCCAGCTCCTCGATCTCCGTCCCGCTCAGCCGGTCGGCCGGGGGTGCGTCGGAAGTGCCGACGGGTCCGCTGGCCGCCGCCCCCATGGCCCCGGCTGCGGGCTTCGCCGGGGCGGCCCGCACGGGCACCCCGGCGATCCCGGCGTTCGCCGCCGCACGCTGAACGGCCTGGGCCCGGGTCTCCGGCCGCCCCGGCCCGGTGCTCTGAGCGGGCGCGCGGGGCGGCACCCGTACGGAGGGGGGCGGGGTCCCGCCAGGAACGGCACCGCCGACAGGGCTCGGCCCGGTGAGGGGCGGACCGGCACTGTCGGGCACGACCGGCATCGCCTGCCGCTGTACGGGTACGGCGTGCGCTGACCGGGGTGCGGCGGGCGGATGGGGGCGGACGACGGGAACGCGGCGCGGACCGGGGGCGGTTGCGGAGGCCGACGCCGATGCCCCGGAAGACGTTGACGGTGCTGATGGCATGCCCGGCCGGGAGGACGGGGCGTACGGGAGCGGCGCGGACGGAGCGGCTGGAGCCGGTGGAGCGGATGGGGAGGCGGCGGTGCGTTGGACGACGGGGGCGGCAGGAGCGGTGTGGTGTGCGGGGCTCGGCTGCGGAGCGCCGGGGGATGCGGGCGAGGGGTTCGTGGCCCGCCCTGACCGTCGTACGAGTCGCTGAAGCACGCCACCGGCAGGGGCCGGGGAGGGGGCGGAGGCGGGTGCGTTGGTGGTGGCGGTGGACTGCCGGGCTCGGCCGGGGGTGACCGGGCCGCCGCTGCCTCGGTGGGCAGGGTGCGCGGTCGCGGTCGTGGAACGCTGGACCCGGGCACCCGGCACCGCGCCGGAAGGGGTGGGCTGCCGGGCGCTCGGCAGGTTTCCGGTCCGGGCGTCGGCGGGGCCCGGCTGCGGTACGTCACGCCGCCAGGTGGCCGCGACGACCGGACGAGCGGTGCTGCCGCCCGCCGCAGCTGCCGTCGGCGGTGCCGAAAACCCTTCGGCGGAACCGGTGTTCACCGTCAGGCGGCGTTCGGTGAGCAGGGCCCGTGACCGCTGGACGGTGGGCGAGAGCGACGGTGCCGTACCGCCGGAGCCCCGAGTCGTCGCCCGGTCCCGGGCGACGGGGCGGATGCGTACGGGGGGCGGGGGAGCGTCGGAGGAGGTACGGGCGTGGCCCGGGGCCGCCGCGAGCTGAACGGAGGCGGGTCCGGGCGAGGACGAGGACGGTACGGCGGGTGTGGCGGGTGCGGCGGGCGCGGCAGGCGTAGCGGAAGCCGATCGCAGTGGCATCGCGGCGGGCGGCCCCTGCGGTGCGGGTGCGTGCGCTGGAACGACGGGCCCGGAACCCGGGGAAGTCGCCGGTCCGTGGCCCGAGGCGCGGACCGGGTCCGGCCGTGTCCCCGTCCCCGCCCCCGGAGACGTACGGTCGCCGAGCAGCGGGGCGTCGCCGCCGAGCCGGGCGGTCGGCGGCAGCGCGGGAAGCGGCGCGCCGATTCCGCCCCGTACCCGCGCCCGCGCCCGTGAACCGCCGGAAGCGTCGGGCCGGGATGCCGGGGAGGAGGTGGTGGGCGTCGCGCCGCGCGGGGCCGGTGCTCGCTGCACGGAGGGGGAGGGGCCCGAGGTCGTGGACGGCCCGGGTGTCCGGGACTGCGACGGCTGGGACGACCGCGATGGCTGGGACGGCTGAGATGTCCGGGAGCGGGAGTCCGGTGCCGGCGACGGCTGTTGCCGGGCCGACGCCTTCGCCTGAGCCGAACCGGGTGCGGGCACCTGGGGCGTCGCGTACGGCGTGGCCGGAGAGCTCGGCGGGTCCGTCGCCTGGCGCTGGAGCACCGGCATGTCCGCGGCCGGGGGAGCCGTCGCGGGTGCGGACGGCACGACGCCCGCCGGACCGCCGTCGCCGGCCGGCCTGGCTCCGTCCGGCAGCGCGCGCAGAGGCTTGCCCAGGGCCGGGCGCACCCCTTCGGCGGCGGGCGGGCCGGAGGCACGGTCGGGAGACGGGGGTTCCGGAGCCGTACGGTCCGGGCCGCTCCGCCGCTCGGACACGGCCCGTTGGACAGCGGCAGGAGCAGCCGAAGCCGGAGCGGCGGAAGCAGCCGAAGGGGCGGCAGGACCAGAAGGTGTGACGGGTGTGACGGGCGCGACGGGTGCCGCGGGCGGGAGCCCGGCGATCTGCCGCAACGGCATCGCCGGGCGCCGGGCGACGATCAGCGGCGGGGCGATCCGCTGCGGACGTACGGCCGCGGGCCGGGCCCGGTACCCGGAGCCCGGTCCGCGCCCGTGGCCGGTGGTGGCACGCGAGGAAGCGTCGGAGCCGGAGGGGCCGGAGGGGCCGGAGGAGTCGGAGGAGTCGGCACCCGGAGCTACGGATGAGCCGGACGGACCGGAAGAACGCGATGGTGCTGAAGCCCCTGAAGCCCCTGAAGCCCCGGACGGACCCGAGGACTTCGAGGAACCGGAAGTCCCCGACCGACCGGCCGACCCCGACCGACCGGCCGACCCCGACCGGTCCGGTGACCCCGACGACGATCGGCTCGCGGCCGACGGGGCAGCCCCGTCCGACCTCTGGACCGACGCCGACCGCTGGACCGACGGCGCCCCAGGACCCGGCTTCCCCGGCCTCGTACCAGAAGCCGACCCTGACCCGGACCCCGACCCCGTACGCGCACCGCCGCCGGTCCGGCTGGCCCGGCCCGCAGCCCGGTTCACCGAGGCGGACGGCAGGTCCTGCGTGGGCTCGGGGGGCTCATCCGCGTCCTGGGGCCGGACCGCGCGCAGCAGCAGCGGTCCGCCGGGGGAGGCGGTCCGGGCGCTGCCCGGGCGGGCGACGCCGTGGATGAGGCCGACCGGGGCCGACGGCAGGACCGCGTGGCCGAGTTCGCCGCCGAGGGACGGGTTCTGCCAGGAGGCCAGGCGCGAGCGGAACCGCAGACCGTCGCTCACACCGATCGAGGACCGGGCGACGGTCACCGACGGCGGAGCCACCCGCCGCCACCCGCCGTCCCAGCCGCCGGCACCGGCACTGCCACCGGCACCGTCGCCACCGCCCCCGGCCTCGCCGGACACAGCGGGCCCGGCAGACACGGCGGGCACGGCGACTCCGGTGGGCACGGCAGACATGTCGTCGCCCCCGCCCAGGTTTTCGCCCTCCCCCGACGGCGTCACCGACCGCTGACGGCCCGTCCGGCGCAGCCAGTCCCCGAACCCCACACGATCACCCGCCTTCGTTGACGCGGGTGTTGATCCGCGCTATCTCCCGCACCCACTGCTGACGCTCGCCGTGGGTGAGGTCGAGAATGTCCTCACGCTGCCAATGGAAGTGGTAGGCGACGTACGCGATCTCCTCCCGCAACCGGGGAAGCGCGTACGTCACGATTCCCCCAGGCGCCCACCCGAGAGGTCCACCTCGAACGACCCGTGGCACAGCGGGCAGGTCACCGCGGCATGCGTGTGGCCCTCGCTGTTGATGCGGCGGTAGAAGTCCTGGAGGAACGCCACGTCGGTCGCGTACATCCGCTCGACGATCCCGGCGTGGATGTCGGTGATCGGGCCGAGCCGGGTGATCACCTGGCTCAGCAGCACCACGGACAGATACGCCGGGTTCTCCTTCACCCGCAGGTCGATCTGGGGCCGCAGCTCGTCCCGGGCCGTGGCGAGCCGCATGGTGCCGTCGCGGTGCACCTGGCCCTCGTCGTCGACGTACCCGCGCGGCAGCTCGAAGGTGAACTCCGTCTGCAACGTGTCCCGTTCACGCGAGCGGGCGGGAGCGGGGGCGGGGGCGGAGGAGGCCGGTGCGGAGGAGTCCTCGCGCGCGGCCGGGGCCGCGGCGAGGTTGTCCAGGACTTCTTCGAGCCCGGCGCCCGGCGTAACGGTCCGGCGCCTCATTCGACCACGATCTCCTCGAAGGTGATGGTCACCGTCTCGGTCGCCGCGCTGGACTCGCCGGCCTTGAGCGAGGGGCCCTCCCACTTGGAGGCCCAGCCCTGCATCAGCTGGATGCGGCGGACGGTCTCACCGGTCGAGTCCTTGATCTCGATCGTGAGGTTCTGCCGGGCGGTGTCGACGGCCCCGTTGTTGAGGGTCTCCTTGATCCAGGTGGTGAACTCGCTGCTCTTGTCGAGCCCGCGGGTGATCGTCACCTCGCCCGCCTGGCGCGCGCCCGGCTGCTTGCGGATGATCTGCTTGCCGTCGGCGGTCACCTGACGGACCTCGACGACCTCCTCCTCGACGGTCATGCCGCTGATCTCCTGGATGGACTCCACGAGATAGCCGCCGAGCTGAACGCCGAAGACGTGGGTGGAAAGAGCGTCGCCCTCTGCCATGGCTGTGTGTCACCTGTTCTGATCGGGAAGGGAAGTGAAGGGAGGTGAAGGGGTGGGGGGAGAGGACCGCGAAGGTCACTCGTCGACGAGGCTCGTGCTGTCCGAGAACTGCGAGAGCCGGAAGATCACGAACTCCGCGGGCTTCACCGGCGCCACCCCGATCTCGCAGACGACCTGACCGAGATCGATCGACTCCTGCGGGTTGTTGCTCCGGTCGCACCGGACGTAGAACGCCTCCTCGGCGGTGCGGCCGAACAGTGCGCCGCGCCGCCACTCCTCGGTGAGGAACGCGGTGACGTTGCGCCGGATGCTCGACCAGAGGCGGTCGTCGTTCGGCTCGAACACCACCCACTGGGTGCCCAGGAGGATGGACTCCTCCAGGTAGTTGAAGAGCCGGCGGACGTTGAGGTAGCGCCAGGCCGGGTCGGAGGAGAGCGTGCGGGCGCCCCAGATGCGGATGCCGCGGCCGGGGAAGGCGCGCACGCAGTTCACGCCGATCGGGTTGAGGAGGTCCTGCTCGCCCTTGGAGAGCCGGATCTCCAGGTCCACCGCTCCTCGGATGACCTCGTTGGCGGGGGCCTTGTGGACTCCGCGCTCGTTGTCGCTGCGGGCCCAGACACCGGCCACGTGACCGCTCGGCGGGACCAGGGAGTTGCGGCCGCTCGCCGGGTCGAAGACCTTGACCCACGGGTAGTAGAGGGCGGCGTAGCGGGAGTCGTAACCGGCGTCCTCGTTGCGCCAGGTGCGGACGCGCTGGGCGTTCATGCCGGGCGGGGTGTCGAGGACGGCGACGCGGTCGCCCATCTGCTCGCAGTGCGAAATGACCGCGAGCTGCACGGTCTTGACGCCCTCGGCGTCGATGTCGCCGCGCTGGAAGGCGCTCATCAGGTCCGGGACGGCGACCATCGTGATCTCGTCGATCGCTTCGAGACCGGCGAACCCGGTACGCGCGGAGGCGTCGCCCACGTACTCGGAGGCGTCGATCCTGGCCACCCCGTTGCCGGGCGCGGCCGCCGTCGCGGGGGCCAGGGCCACGGTCTGCTTCTCGGGGCGGCTCTGCGCCGTGCCGGGCTGCTCGGTGACCTGGATCAGCTTGGAGTCGCGGGTCTGGGTGACCAGGTAGCCCTTGACGTTCTTGCGGGTGGACACGTCGTACGTCTCCACGGCCTTGCCGCCCTGGCGGACCAGCAGCCGGAAGCGGTCCTCCGGCGGGTTCTCGCCCTCGGCGTCGGCGATCTCCACCGAGAGGCCGTCGCCCGTGCCGGGCCTGGCGGCGACCAGGAACCCGCCGAGCGCGACGGGTGCGGGGGCCTGGGCGACGGAGGCCTGCCCGGCGCCGTCGGCACCGTCCGAGCCCTGCGCGGGGCCGCCGATGCGCACGATGTAGGCCGCGCCGCCGCCGTTGGCGAAGAAGCCGTAGACGGCGTGCGCCAGATAGGTGCCGGCGGTGAAGGCGCCGAACGTCTGCACGTACTGGTCCCAGTTGGTCACCAGCGTCGGCCGGTGGAAGGGGCCCGTCCCCGCGAAGCCGACGAAGGCTGCGACCGCGGTGCCGACTCCTTCGATGGGCCGTGCTCCGGACTGCACCTCCTCCACGTAAACACCGGGGGTGAGGTACGACGGCATGCTCGCTCCTTCTGGACGGTCACTCGATCACCGCCCAGTCTTGACCGGCCGCGCGGGCCGGGAGTAGGTCCCGGAGTCCTGGACGCGGGGCAAGGAGACTGCCCTTTCCGGACTCTCGTACGCCGGGTAACCCTGCCCTTGGCGGTCCGCTCGGAAGCGTTCGCCCCTATTCCCGGTCGGCCACGCGCATTCCGCCGTCCACATGAAGAGAACGAGAACAACGTGTTACGCCACGGCCCGGCCGAGCCGCCCCGGCAGGGGGATTGGGGGAAGGCGGGACGGCGCGCCGGAGACCCCATGTGTTTGGTATCTCTTTTTCCCGGTAAACCACCGGTGGCCGGGAACCGTCCGGGGGTGTCGGCGAAACACTCCGAGGTGGTGCGATTCGGCCAGAATGCGCCGAGAAGGTGGGTGGATTCGGCCGGGGGTGGGGACGGGAAGCGGGCACGAAGACGCTCCGAACGGGCACCCGGCATCTGCCGTCGAACCGTCAGAACTGGCCCTGAGCAGGTCGGTTCGTGCCCGTGGTCACCGGAAGCGGATATTCTTCCTGTGCTGCCGACGCCGCGGGCGACCGAACCGGGGGAGGCCGCCGGCGTATCCGGGAAGGCGATTCCGCCACTCCCCGGCACGCCGGGTTTCCTCTCGGCCGGGTTTCTGCTGTTGTCTCGTCGGAAGGCGGAGCGGAGGGCTCGGCGTCGCTGATTCCGTCGCCCTGCCGGTTGTCCCTCTGCCGCCCTTCCGCCGTCCTTCTATCGTTCCTTCTGCCGTTCTTCTACCGTGCGAGATCGCTCAGTACGCCGCTGACATTCAGAACCTGATGGCACCCGGAAGCCTGAGTTCCGGTAGCCGGAGTGCCGGGCTTGGCGCAGGTGACGGAAGCGGTGACGGTGGCGTTCTCCGGAACCTGAATGGGGGTGACCCAGTGATAGTCCTGGTTGCGGAAGGTTTCCAGAGCGATCGTCGTGATCTTGTTCTCTCCGAAGGAGATCGTCACGAGGCCCTCGTCGCCCTGGAAGTTCGCCACCACGACGTCCGTGACGCGGAACACCTTCCCGGCCGGAACCTTGTAGGCGCCTTCCGCCGTGCCCCCCGCCCGGGTCTTCACGTCGATGGTCCTGGAGGCCTGCTCGCCCCCGCCGCCGCCACCGATCCCGCCGGTGCCGCCGCCCCCGCCGGTGCCGCCCGGGCCGGAACCGGTCCCGTCGGGGCCCGTGCCGTCCGGACCGGCCCCCTGGCCCTGGCCGCCGGCTGGGTTCTCCGCACCGCCGGGCGGCGTCGACCCCTGCTCCTTGCCCCGCTCGGTCTCCTCCTGCGCGGCCTTCGCCCCGGCCTGCTCGGCCGTGCTCTGCACCGCGGGCCGCACCAGGGCGAACCATGCGAGCAGCAGCGCGAGCAGCGCCGCCAGCACGATCAGCAGCCACTTGGGCAGCACGGGTATCTGGGCGAACTCCCCGGGCAGCGGCTCGGGTCCAGCGCCCTGCCCGTCGTCGGCGACGACCGCCACCGCAGCCGCGGCCTTGGACTCGGCGTCCCCTTCGCCGCCCTCGGCGCTCTCGGTCGCCAGGACCTCGAACGGCCAGGTGACGGGCTCGCCGAACCAGATCAGCTTCCGGGCCCGGACCTTCAGCGCGATCTCCGCCGACTCGCCCGGCTCCAGCCGCTTCTTGTCCGGCGTGAAGGCGAGGCGCAGATCCTCCCCGTCCTGCCGGCCCGCGAGAGCCACGTCGACCGGGGTGTTCCCCTTGTTCTGCACGGCGGTACGGAACCGGGCACCCAGCCAGCCCCGGCGGCGGCGCGGCTCCAGCTCCGTACGCAGCTCGTGGAAGGGCTCCACGGTCACCGTGGACTCCGGGACCACCACCGACTCGGGGCGCTCGGCGGGCAGCACCCGTACGGCCAGGGGGGTTTCGCCCGCCCGGACCTCGTGGGAACGGGGCGGGGCGAAGGTGAGGGTCACCGTCTCGGAGGTGCCCGGGTACAGCGACACACGCGCCGGCTCGACGGTGGTCCAGGCGGCACAGTCGCCGACCACTTCGAGGGTGTAGGCCTCGACGATGTCGCCGTCGTTGCGCACGGTCAGGGTGGTCGTCGCGGTACCGCCCGGCGACACCGTCACCGTGGGGCTTGCGAGTTCGGCAGATGTGGTCACTCTGCGACCGTAGGCCGCCGACCCGGTGCGGCAGCAGAGACGCAAGGGCAAGAAGCGGGCAGCGGTGGTGCCCCGCGGGCCCACCGGCACGGTGTCCCCGGGCCCCCGCCCCGGGCCCGCGCACCCTGCCCCGGCCGGCGCGGGCGATGACGAGCACAGCAGGCATATCGGGCTCAAGTACCTGAGGAAGACGGGCACGGAACGATGACGATCACGGAAACGACGAACAGCACGGCGGCGCGCGGGCAGTACCGCAGGCCCGAGACCGCCGACCGCCGCACGCCCGGCGCCGGGGGAGCGGCCGGGGGCCGGGTCTCCGTCGCGGTGTACGCGGAGGACCTGATCCTGCACACCGGCATGGTCCACCAACTGCGCGTGCGCCCCGAGATAGAACTGCTGCCGGAGGCCGATGCGGACCGGGCGCAGGTCTCCCTGGTCGTGGTGGACACGGTGGGCGAGTCCACCGTCCAGCTGCTGCACCGCCTCCAGCGCAACACGTCCACCCGCACCGGACTGGTCGTCGGCTACTTCGAGTCGGGCGCCCTCCAGACCATGATCGAGTGCGGGGTCGCCGCCGTTCTCCGGCGCGCCGAGGCCGACCAGGACCGGCTCGTCCACCTGGTGCGCGCGATGGCCAACGGCGAGGGCGTCCTGCCGGGCGATCTGCTCGGCAAGCTCCTCGACCACGTCAGCTCCCTCCAGCGGACGGTCCTCGACCCCCGCGGGCTCACCCTGTCCACGCTCACCGCGCGCGAGGCGGAGATGATCCGGCTGGTCTCGGAGGGCTGCGACACCGCGGAGATCGCACAGAAGACGTCGTACTCGGAACGCACCGTCAAGAACGTCCTGCACGAGGTCGCGACCCGCCTCGAACTCCGCAACCGGGCCCACGCGGTGGGCTACGCGATGCGCCACGGCCTGATCTGAGGCGCCCTGCCCCGGCCGGAGAACGGCACGCCTCCGGCCGGGCGGCCACCGGGGCTCCCACCTGGGCCGCCACCGGGGCTGCCGAGCAGGCCCGCGCGCCGGCCCGGGCCGACCACCCGGGGCTCCCGGAACGCCCTCGCTCCCCGTGGACCGGCCCGGGCCGCACCGGCGGCCCGCTCCCGGCGGACGGGCGCCCCCAAGGCACCCCGGTCACCGCCCGGCGGTCGCCCACCGCCGCAAAGGGCAGTGCTCCCTTCCCCCGTTCCGGGTACTCGCGGACTGTTCTCCGGACCCGCACGGGCGCGAGGCTGGCCGGTGGAGAGTCGATCGACAGACTGTGAGGTGGGCCGTGACCGGCACTGCTGGCCCGGCGAAGCATTCCCGGCTGGGCCGACTGACCGGCGCGGTGGTGCTGTTGGCGCCGCTGCTGCTCGTCGGCTCGGCCGCCGCGCCCGACGGGGCGGGGCAGGCCGTCGCCGCCCCGGCCGACGCCGAACCGGGCCAGGCGGGGCGTATCGCCTTCGCCGGGACCGAACACCGCAGCCTCGGGCGGGCCAACGACCAGGACACCACCGACCCGCTCTTCGGCGACGGGCCCGCCCACTACGACCAGGACCCCTCCGCCCGCGGTGACGTCCTGGTCTTCACCAGCCTGCGCGACAGCGCCAAGCCCCAGGTGTACGTACGCGGCGCGGACGGCTCCGTACGCCGGCTCACCGACGGCCGGGACGCGGCCCGCCCCGAACTCTCCCCGGACGGGCGGACCGTCGTCTTCGACTCGGCGGAGCCCGGGCCCGGCGGAACCGTCCAGCGCGACCTCTGGTCGGTCGGCGTGGACGGCTCGAATCTGCGGCGGCTCACCGACACCGCCGACAACGAGGAGTCCCCGACCTGGTCCCCGGACGGCACGAGGATCGCGTACGCCTGCGACGGCGACACCGCGCTCGGCTGGCAGATATACGTACGGGACACCGCCGGCGGGCCGCAGACCCGGATCAGCGACGCACCGGCCGGCGACGCCACCGAGCCCTCCTGGAACCCGGGCACCGACCCCGCCGACCGGAACATCGTCGCGTACACCCTCACCACCAACCCCGACCCGGACGTCGACGACGGCACCGAACTGCGCGCCACCGAGGGCATCGGCACCGACCGCCCGCTGCTGGCCGGCGGGCACGCCGAGTGGGGCACCCGGTCGGCCTCCTGGCTGCCCGACGGCAAGGACATCGTCTTCCTCAGCCCCTACCACACCTGCGGCTGCGACGACTTCGACCACGTCTACCGGGTGACCGCCTTCGACGGTACGAACCCGCCGGACCAACTGGTCGACGAGAACCGCCAGGTGGGGCCGCCCACCTGGTTCCCCCCGGCCGGGACCGTCGTCGTCCCCCGGATCACCCCGGACCCCGAGACCGTCAAGAAGCCCGACGAGCTGCTGGCCGCCGCGCAGATCGTGACGCTCCAGGACGTACGGCAGGACGGCTCCGACCCCCGCGACCTGGGCCTCACCATCCTCAAGGAGGACCCGGCGGCCCGTACCAACGACAACCCCGCCGTGGATCCCCTGTTCAACCCGGCCGAGGGCTACGACCCGTGGACCGAGCGGCAGAGCTACACGCCCGACGGCCGCCGCATCGTCGTCACCCGGTTCGAGGACACCGACGCCGGGCGGATCGAGCGGATCTGGATGGCCGACGCCGACGGCGGCAACGCGGCGGCGCTGCCGCTCGCCGGGCGCGGCCCGAACGACTGGGACACCGACCCCGCCTTCTCGCCCGACGGCACCAAGCTCGCCTTCACCCGCACCTCGCCCGGCGGCACCGGCGACGCGGCGGGCCCCAGCCGCATCCTCGTCGCCGACGTCGCCAGCGGTGAGATCCTTGACGAGATCCGGCCGCCCGAGGGCCAGCAGACCGGCGGCGACGCCCAGCCCACCTGGTCCTCCGACGGCGTCAACCTCGCCTTCACCCGTAACCACGTCATCAACGGCAACGGCGGCAACAAGCACATCTGGGTGGTGCCGGTCGCCGACCTCGGCCGGCAGCGGGACCTGAGCGCCACCATCTGCCCCGGCGACTGCGACGTCATCGACGACAGCCCCGCGTTCTCCCCGGACGGCCTGAAGGTGGCGTTCAACCGCAAGGACGGCGGCGGCAGGGTCAACCAGCAGGCCGGCGTCCTCATCAAGCCCCTGAGCGGCGGCGGCTGCCGCGTCGTGCTGCCCTCCGTCCAGAAGGACAACCCCGACGGCTGCGACCTGCCGATCCCCGACACCACCGCGACCGGCCCCCACCAGCCCCGCGACGTGGCCTGGACGCCCGGCGGCGACAAGCTCGTGTTCACCGCACGCCGCGAACTCGCCCCGAACTCCCTGGAACAGCTCTCCGTCCTCGACATCGTCTCCGGCGACCTGACCCCCGTCGACAACACGCACGCCGGACGGCAGAAGGAGCCCGCCCTCCAGCAGTCCGTCGACCTGTCGCTGACCGCCCCGCCCACCCATCCCGCCGTGGAGGTCGGCTCCGACACCGAGGTGACGATCACCGTCACCAACCGGGGCCCCGCCCCCTCGCCCGGCACCATCCTCACTGTCGACGCCCCGCCCGGCGTACGGCTGGAGGAACTGACCACCGATACCGCGACCTGCGCACCCGGCACCCCCCAGTGCGACCTCGGCACCGTCCCGCCCGGCGCCGACGTGGAGATCACCGCCCGGCTGACCGGCGTCACCACCGGCATCCAGCGCGTCAACTGGTCCGTCACCGGGGCCGTCATCGACCCCAACCCCACGGACAACGCCACCGGCACGATCGTCCCGGTCGAGGACGCCCCGCCGCCCACCCCGCCCCCGACGACGCCCCCGCCGTCTCCCACCCCCACGACACCTTCCCCGACCCCTACGCCGACGACGCCTGCGCCGACACCCCCCGCACCCACCCCGCCGCCCGCGACCACACCGCCCCCGCCGCCGGCCCCCGCGCCCCCGCCGCCCGCGCCCGAGGCGGGGCCCGCCGTCACGGTGCGGGCCCAGCCCAGCCCCGGCTACGTCGGCGGCAAGGTGGTCGTCACGTACACCGTGCGCAACGGCAGGAACGCCCTGGCCACCGGCCTCCGGCTGGACCTCGGACTGCCCCGGGACATCCCAGCGGGGCCACTCCCGGCGGGTTGCACCGCGGGCGCCTGCACGCTCCCCGACCTCGCGCCCCGTGCGTCCACGGTCATCAGCGTGGTCCTGTCGCCCGACAAGGCGCTGCGTACGACGATCACCGCGTCGCTCACCACCACCGGCACCGACGCGAACCTCCGCGACAACGTCTCCCGGATCCCGCTGCGCATCCTCCAGCCCCGGATCATCGCGGTGCCCAAGGTCGGCAAACCCGGCTTCGTCACCTCCGTACGCGGCAAGGACTTCCCGCCCGGCGCGCCCGTCACCCTCAGCTGGAAGCCCGGCATCACCGCCGCGGCCGCCCCGACCCGGCCGCTCGGCGACGGCACGTTCATCGCCCAGCTCCTCATCCTGGCCAAGGACCAGACCGGGCCGCGCGACATCATCGCGAAGGGCCCAGGCTTTAGCCCCGTGAAGACGGACTTCCTCGTGGTGCTCGGCACCATCACCCCGCCCGACGAGGTGATCCGCCGATGATCCACGAAGTCGACGAAGGGCTGCGGCTGTTGCTCGCCGAGGCCGGACTGGAGGACAGCGGCGTCGACCTGGTCTTCGACGCCCCGACGAAGGACTGGTCGGCCCGTCGCAACGCCCCGACCATCAGCGTCTTCCTGCACGGCATCCGCGAGGACGCGGCCCGGCGGCGTACCGGCACGGCCGAGACGCACGACGAGGAAGGTGTCGTCACCGGGTGGCGGACCCCGCCGCGCTGGTTCGAGCTGACGTATCTGGTCACCGCCTGGACCAACCGCCCGCAGGACGAACACCGCTTGCTCTCCGAGGTGTTGCGCACTCTCGTCCGCACCGACACGCTGCCCGCCCGGCTGCACACCGGCAGCCTCGCGGAACTCGGCCTGACCGTCGAGCTGGAGGCGGCGGGCCCCGGAGCCGGCGGCCCGTCGGCCTCCGACGTCTGGTCCGCGCTCGGCGGCGAGCTGAAGGCCGCTATCGACCTGCGGGTCCTGGCCCCGCTGGCCGGCGAACGCACCGCCGCCGGACCGCCGGTCACCGAGGGCCTCGTCATGAAGACCGCACCGCACCTGGACGGCGACCCCGGCGACCCCGGCCGCCGGCTGCGCTACGACGGGGCGACCGACCCCGGCGGGCAGGGCTTCGCCGCACCCCGGGAACGGCGTCTGCCACCCGGCCGACGCAGGCGGGGGAACGCCGCACGATGACCCAGGCAGTACAAGAGGCCGAGCAGGCATGCGCGTTGACCGATGTCGAAGCGCTCTGGGAACGGCTCGGCCACGTCGAGCAGCGGGTCCGGGAAGCCGTCGCCGCCCGCCGGGCCGTCGACCCGGACCCCGACGACCCCTACCGGGGGCAGTACCTCACCCCCGAGGCCGCGGCCCGCATCCTGGAGACCCGCGACGCGTTCACCCCCGTACCGGTGTACGGGGACGGGGCGCCGGGCGGCGCGGAAGACGGCGGCAGGCTCGGCGAGTTGGCCGAACGCTTCGGGCTGACCCCGCCGGACGTCGACCTCCTGCTGGTCGCCCTCGCCCCGGACATTGACCCCCGGTTCGAGCGGCTGTACGGCTACCTCAACGACGACCTCACCCGCCGCCGGCCCACCATCGGCCTCGCCCTGGAACTCTGCGGGCTGCCCGCCGCAGGCTCCGGCCGCTTCCGGTTCTCGCCGTCCGCCCCGCTCGTCGCGGGCGGCCTGCTGGAGATCGCCGACACCGAACGCCCGCTTCTCTCACGCCTGTTGTGCGTCCCCGACCGGGTCACCGCCCATCTCCTCGGCAACGACGAGACCGACGGCCGACTGCGCGGGATCGTCCGCGAGGACACCCGCATGCCGGAGCCGGACGGACGGCCCGAGGTCCTCCGGATCGCGGCCGCCCTCGGCACCGGCAGCGGACTGGTCCACCTGCTCGACCGGGGCGGCGACCCGCACGGCCTCGCGGTCGAGGCCCTGCACGCCACCGGCCGGCGCCCCCTCGTCGTCGACATCGCCGCGCTCGCCACCGCGCCCGAACCGGCCATGCTCGTACGGGCGTTGGCGACCGAGGCCTGCCTCGGCCGGGCCGGGGTGATCCTCGGCCCGCTCGAAACGCTCGCCCCCGAACGCCCCGAGGGGGCCCGGCTGCTCGGGTCCCTGTGCGCGGCGCTCGGCTCGACGCCCCTGATCGCGTACGGCAAGAAGAACTGGGACCCGCTGTGGACCCCGGAGAGCCCGGTGCCCGTCACCGTCCCGCCGCCCGGCCCCGACGGCATGGCGCGGCAGTGGCGGCGGGCGCTCGCCGACGCGGGGCGCTCGGTCGGCCTGTCCGCGGCGCACGCCACCGCCGACGACGCGCTCGTCGAGGCGGCCGCCGCCTACCGGCTCGACTCCGGCCAGCTGCGCCGGGCCGCGACCGTCGCCTCCCGGCTCGCCGTCCTCGGGCCCCGGCCGGTCACCCCGGAGGACCTGCGCGCCGCGGTCCGCGCCCAGAACGGCGCGGGCCTGGAACGGCTCGCCCGCCGCATCGAGCCCGGCGTCGGCTGGGACGACCTGGTGCTGCCCCCGGCCACCCGCACCCAGCTCGCCGAACTCGCCCTGCGCGCCCGCCACCGCGAGACGGTCCTCGGGCAGTGGCGGATGCGGCCGGGCGGCGGCCGGGGGAGAGGCGTCATCGCCCTGTTCGCCGGGGAGTCCGGCACCGGAAAGACCATGTCCGCCGAGGTCGTCGCCGCCGAACTGGGCATGGAGCTCTACGTCGTGGACCTCTCCACCGTGGTCGACAAATACATCGGAGAGACCGAGAAGAACCTGGAACGCATCTTCGCCGAGGCGTCCGACGTCAACGGCATCCTGCTGTTCGACGAGGCCGACGCGATCTTCGGCAAGCGCTCCCAGGTGAACGACTCCCGCGACAAGCACGCCAACATGGAGTCGGCCTACCTCCTCCAGCGCATGGAGTCCTTCGACGGCATCGCCGTGCTCACCACCAACCTCCGGGCCAACCTCGACGAGGCGTTCACCCGCCGCCTCGACGTGATCGCCGAGTTCCCGATGCCCGACGCCCGCCAGCGCCTCGCCCTCTGGGACCGCTGCCTGGGCCCGGCGATCCCGCGCGACGCCACGCTCGACCTGGAGTTCTGCGCGGACCGCTTCGAGCTGGCGGGCGGCTCGATCCGGGCCTGCGCGGTGACCGCGGCCTACCTCGCGGCGGAGTCGGACGCCCCGCTGACCATGGACCAGCTCGTCACGGCGGTGCTCCAGGAGTACCGCAAGCTGGGGCGGCTGGTGCTGGAGAGCGAGTTCGGCCCGTGGCTGGCGAAGGAGCGGGCGCGCGGGGGGCGGTAGCCCGTACGGCGTCAGAAGTCCACCGCGTCGCGGATCAGCGGGCAGGTCATGCAGTGCCCGCCGCCCCGGCCCCGCCCCAGCTCCGCACCGACGATCGTGATGACCTCCACCCCGGCCCGCCGCAGCAGGGCGTTGGTCTGGGTGTTGCGGTCGTAGGTGAAGACCACCCCCGGCTCCAGGGCCACCGCGTTGTTGCCGCTGTCCCACTGCTGGCGCTCCGAGGCGTAGACGTCGCCGCCCGTCTCGATCACCCGCAGCTGGGGCAGGCCCAGGGCGCGGGCCACGACCTCGGTGAAGGGGGTGGCGCCCTCGTCGGTGATCTCGATCTCGGGCGCCCGGTCCGAGGGCCGCAGCGAGAACGTGTGGACGTCGTCCATGATGCGCGGGTACAGCGTGACGATGTCCCGGTCCGCGAAGGTGAACACCGTGTCCAGGTGCATCGCGGAGCGCAGCTTCGGCATTCCGGCGACGATGACGTGCTCGGCCGCCCCCTGCGCGAACAGCGCCGCCGCGACCTGGGTGATCGCCTGGCGGGAGGTCCGTTCGCTCATGCCCATGAGGACGACGCCGTTGCCGACCGGCATGATGTCGCCGCCCTCGAACGTGGCCCGGCCCCAGTCCTTCTCGGGGTCGCCCCACCAGATCGTGGAGCCCCGGAAGTCGGGGTGGAAGGTGTAGACCGCCTTCATCAGCAGGGTCTCGTCGTGCCGGGCGGGCCAGTACAGCGGGTTGAGCGTCACCCCGCTGTAGAGCCAGCAGGTGGTGTCCCGGGTGTAGAGGGTGTTCGGCAGCGGCGGCATCAGGTACTCCCGCGCCCCCGTGCCCTCCCGGGCGAGACCCACGTACGCCGAACGGAACTCCTCCGGAAGGTCGGCGATGGCCAGACCGCCGATGAGATGGTCGGACAGCCGGCGCGGCGTCAGGGAGTCGAGGAAGGCGCGGGTGTCGTCGACCAGCCCGAGACCCACCTCGTTCGCGTCGATCTTCCGGTCCAGCAGCCAGGACCTGGCCTCCGGGATCGCCATGGTCGCGGCGAGCAGCGCGTGCAGTTCGACGACCTCCACCCCCCGTTCGGTGAGCTGGGCGACGAAGTCGGCGTGGTCCCGCTGCGCGTTCTCCACCCACATCACGTCGTCGAACAGCAGATCGTCGGAGTTGGTCGGGGTCAGCCTGCGGTGGGCCATGCCGGGGGCGCAGACCAGGACCTTGCGCAGCCGCCCCACTTCGGAGTGGACGCCGAGGACGGAAGCGGGGGCGACAGGTGGCACGGTGGGCCTTTCACTCGGTGAATCGGGGGTTCTGTCCGTACGGGGCCGGGGCTCACAGCTCGATCCAGCCGAGGGCCAGCGCCGCGACGCCGACGGCGGCACCGGCCACCGACACCGCGCAGATGACCGCCTCACCCGGGGAGAAGAGCCTGCGCCCCTGCTCCCTGCGGGACATGACGAAGAGGAAGGTCGCCGGGGCGTAGAGGATGAGGGAGACGAGGACGAACTTCGGCCCGGCCGCGTACAGCAGGAACGCGGTGTAGAGCGTCGCCACGACGGCGATGACCAGCTCGCGCCGGGGGGAGCGTCCCACCGAGCCCCAGCGCTCCGGCCGGGCCGCGACCTTCACCGCGAAGCTGGCGGCGAGCAGGAACGGGATCAGGCTCAGCGCGCTGGTCAGATCGAGGGCGAAGGTGAACGCGTCGTCGGAGAAGAGCGTCACGACGAGCATGATCTGGCTCAGACATGTGGTCAGGAGCAGCGCGTTCTCGGGTACGTCCGCCGCGGTCGACTGCCCGAGGAAGCGCGGCATGTCCTTGTCCTTGGCGGCGACGAAGAGGACCTCGGCGGCCATCAGGGTCCAGGCGAGGTAGGCGCCGAGCACGGAGACGATGAGGCCGACGCTGATGAAGACCTTCCCCCAGGTCCCCACGGCCGACTCCAGCACCTCGGCCATCGACGGCTGCCGCAGCTCGGCGATCTCGGCCATCGGCAGCAGCCCGTAACTGACGATCGTGACGGAGGCGAAGACGGCGAACACGCTCAGGAAGCCCAGGACGGTGGCCCGGCCGACGTCCTCGCGGCGCTTGGCGTGCCGCGAGTACACGCTGGCCCCCTCGACGCCGAGGAAGACGAACACGGTGGCGAGCATCGTCCCGCGGACCTGGTCGAAGAGGGTGCCGGCCTCGGCGGTCCCGCTGAAGTTGTCGGCGAAGACGGAGGGTTCGAAGAAGAACAGCGCCAGCACGACGAAGAAGAGGATCGGCACGATCTTCGCGACGGTGACGATCCGGTTGATCGCCGCCGCCTCCTTGACGCCTCGCCGGATCAGCAGGAAGAACCCCCACAGCCCCACCGAGGAGACGACCACCGCCGTCACCGTGTCGCCGTCGCCCAGCGCGGGCGCCACCGCGCCGACCGTCGACATGATGAGCACCCAGTAGGTGACGTTGCCGACGCAGGCGCTGGCCCAGTAGCCGAAGGCGGAGAAGAAGCCGAGGTATTCGCCGAACCCCGCCTTCGCGTACGCGTAGACCCCGGCGTCCAGGTCCGGCCGCCGCACGGCGAGCGCCTGGAAGACGAACGCGAGCATGAGCATGCCCGTCCCGGCGACCGCCCAGGCGATCAGGGCCCCCGCGACCCCGGTCTCCTGCGCGAACCGCCGCGGCAGCGAGAAGACCCCGGCCCCGACCATCGAGCCGACCACCATCGCGGTCAGGGTCGGGAGCGTCAGTTTGGCGGCCGGTCGCGGCGGGGCCTCGGGATGGCTCATGGTTTCCCTCGTCGATGCGGTCATCGGCCAACCAGGGAAAGCTAGCAATACGTCGGGCGCTTTGTCCGGAAATGGGGGTGGGTGTGACCGGGGGCCGCTCGCCTGGTCGCGCGAGCGGCCCCGGCCGGCTCCTTGAGGGGGGTGCCCCCGTCGGCGCCTAGTTGGTGTTGAGCGTCAGCCCGTAGTAGCCGAGGGCGTCGTCGAGCGGCTGGAAGTAGGAGGAGCCGCGCGAGTTCACCCCGCCGGTGCACTTCTGGTCGGTCGGGCCGCCGGAGGTCATGCCCTGGGCCTGGTTTCCGGAGATGTACGCGCCGCCGCTGTCGCCGCCCTCGACGCAGACGCTGGAGGTGGCCAGGCCGCTGACGACCGTGTCGGGGCCGCCGTTGCGGTCGACGTAGGTGACGGTGTTGTTGTACGAGCCGATCGTGCCGCAGGTCCAGCCGGTGGTGGCGCCGGACTTGCAGACCGCGGCGCCGGACGAGGCGCGGGTGCCGCCGCGTACGGCGACCGGGTTGCTGTTCCCCCAGGTGCCGACGCTGGTCGTGATCGAGTGACCGGAGTTGATGGTCAGGATGCCCATGTCGACGCTCCGGGTGCCGAGCGCGTACCGGGTCCTGTAGCCCTGGGCGAACGCCGCCCCGTCGTAGCGCAGGGTGTTGGTGACGCAGTGCCCGGCGGTCACCAGGTACTGCCGGCCGGAGCTGTCACGGGCGCCGTAGCCGACGGAACACCACTGGGTGGTGTTGTTGAACGTCATCTTGCTGCCGGGATAGATCGCGGCCTTGGCCTCCAGCTTCTCCTCGCCCCGGACGATCCGGACGGCGGAGCCGTGCTCGGCGGCCTTGGCGAGGAACGCCTGGGCGGCGGCTCCCCGCTCGTTGTTGACCTTCACGGTCACCTGGTCGGCGGGCAGGTCCACGGACCAGGCGACCACGCCGGAGGGCGTCTTGGCGGCGGCGGCCCGGTCCAGCTCGGCCTTGATTCCGTCCAGTGCGGCCTGGCCTCTGGCGGGCACGCGGGCATCGAGGCCGGCCTTCTCGATCCTCGCCGCCTCGGCCTGGTCCTCGGCGTTGACGGTCGGCCGGCCGGAGGCGTCGAAGAACGCTCCGTCGCCGGATATGCCCTGCTTCCGCAGACCGGCGAGCTTGGTCTGCTGGGCGTCCTGCCGGTCCAGCCGGTCGACCGCGGCCTTCTCGCTCACACCGAGCGAAGCGGCCAACGCCCGGACCATCTCGGGCTGGTAGCGGGGAGTGGTCGCCCCGTCCTGTGCCTGGGCCATGCTCTGGGTGCCCAGAACCGTGGCGGCCGAGAGCAGGACGCCCGCGGCGGCAAGGCTGTACTTACGTGTGTTGCGCACGCTGATTCCTTCCGGATGACAGCCGGAAACCCGTATGGGGGGTGAAGCGCCGGGCCCCGGCCGGCGGCGGGTTCCGAACTCGCCGCGAGCTGAACTATTGAGGCCCGGCGTTCGCCGGGATACCCGGATCGGCGCATTCACGGATACGCAGATAATGCGAGGGGAGCTTCAGGGGATCGGAACCCCAAAGCGCCCTAGAGCCGCCGGAGTTCCCACAGGCGCCAGATGGCGTCCTCGGCGAGGAGATGTCCGCCGAGGACGGAGGAACGCGTCACGACCTGACGCTGTTTGTGCCAGACGGGAATCAGCGGAGCGTCCTTCGCGATCGTGTCCTGGACCGCCCGGAACCGCTGCATGGCTTTGCTGCGGTCGGTGAACCGCTGGGTGTCCCTGATGGCGTGGTCGACCTCGGCCGACGCGTAGCCGTTCCCCAGGACGTTGCCGGTCCCCACCAATGGCTGGACGAATGTGTCCGCGTCGGGGAAGTCCGGTATCCACTGATAGAGGTGGACGTCGAACTCGCCCTTCAGACAGCGTTTCTGGTACGTGGTGAAGTCGCGCTCCTCGACCAGCTCGACCCGGAACAGACCGTCCTTCTCCCACTGCTTCTTCAGCGCGCGCGCCTCGACGGCGGCGATACCGGTCTGGTGGCCGAGTCTGATGCGTACCGGAGTCGTGACCCCTGCGGACCGCAGACGCTGGGCGGCGTACGCCGCGTCCGCCTCCGGGTAGCGGTCGAAGAACGCCGTGCTGTGTCCGACGACGCCTTGCGGGACGAGCGAGTACAGCGGCGTCACCGTGTGCTCGAACACCTCGCTCGCCAGGTGCCCGCGGTCGACGAGCGAGGCCAGGGCTCTGCGCGTCTCGGGGTGCCCCAAGGGTTCGCGCGGGGAGCGCATGTTCAGCACGAGGTAGTGCGCCTCGGCGCTGTCGCCGGCGGAGAGGCGTACGTCCGCGTCGCTGGGGTCGATCCCGGCGAGGGTGGCGGCCGGAAGTCCCGCGTAGGCGATGTCGACCGTTCGGGCGTTCCAGGCCTCCTCGACGTTCTGCGATGTCTCGAAGTAGTGGACCTCGACCGCGACCCCGCGCTTGGTCACGGCGCCGTCGTACGCCGCGTTCGGTTTCAGGGTGATGGACTTCTTGGCCGTGTAGGACGCGATGACATAGGGCCCCGACCCCGAGGCGCTCTTCTCCTCCCGCAGCCGGTCCGCCGGGAACTCCGCCGGGTCGACGATGGCCCCGGCCCCCGTGGCGATTTTCGACGGCCAGGTGGCATCCGCGGTCGCGAGGTGGAACGTCACGAGGGAACCCCGGGCGTCCACGGAAAGGAGATTCGCGAACAACGGCCCCGGACCCAGCGGATCGCGGATCCGCAGAATGCGCTCGAACGAATGCTTCACCGCCGTCGCCGTGAGGGGGTTCCCGTTGGAGAACGTGAGGCCGTCCCGGAGTTCGCACCGGTACGCGGTGAGTGCGGCGGAGGTGAATTCACAGGACTCGGCGGCGTCGGGTTTCGGGGTGGGCGACCCCGGCTCGAAGGTGAGCAGGTTCTGGTAAATGTTGGTGAAAACCGCCCAGGAACCGGCGTCGTACACCCCGGCGGGGTCCAGTCCGGCCAGAACGCTGGAAGTCCCGATGGTGATGGGCTTTTCGTCCGCGGTCTCGGCGGGGGATAACTGGCAGCCACTGGCGAACAGGAGTGCGAAAGATCCTGCCACGATTCCGGGGCGGATGAATTTCATGGAGGTGCTCATGGGTCCCTTGGTCATGGGCATGGCGATGCTGTGCGTCGGTGGATGGAACCTAGTGACAGAGCGTGCGCGTTTTTATCCGGGGGCGTGAATCACGGATACGGCGTTGTGCGTACGGACCGGCCCGCTCCGGTGCGTGGCGCGGCGGGGCCGCGGAGATGGGCGCACGCCTCGTCCGCCGTCGCCGGACCCCGGTCGGCCGGATTCGGGGCGAGCGCGGCCGGGACTGCCCGTGGGGCGCCGGGATACGTACAGGGGGCGCACGAGATACGTATAGGTGATCGGGTCATTCCGGATATTGAGGGCCGCGCGCGCCTCGTACGTTGGGGATACCGCGACATCGAGGAGATGGCGTCATGGCCGAGCTCTACTTCCAGGTCAATGTCCCCACCCGGAACGCCGTGCAGCCCGAGCGGTGCGGCCTGCACGTCTTCACCGGGTGCGCGGAGACCGAGACGGATGCCCTGCGCATCGCGCGCGAGGCGTGCGACGCGGCGGTCGCCGCCCAGAAGGCGGGCTTCGCCCTCCCGCGCCGGCGCCCGGACGGCTGGGGAGCGCGCGGCGTGCGGTCCGGCTGGGTGTTCGACTGGGCGGCGGCGACCGTGGCGGTCTGGGAGCACGACCGGAGCTTCTGGGCGGCCAAGCCCTTTCTGCCCCTGGAGACTCCTCGCGCCCGGTGAGCCCGGCTCCGGTGAGCTCAGACCCCTTGAACTCGGCCGGTGAACTCACATCTGCACTCAGCCGGTGAGCTCACATCCGGTGAGCGAGGTCGCGGCGGGAGAGCGCGCCGGTCTTCCGCATGGCACCGGCGATGTGCTGCTCCACGGTCCGCGGGGAGAGATGCAGGGTCGCGGCGATCTCCCGGTTGGTCAGTCCGGAGGACGCGAGCTGGGCGACCTCCGCCTCCCGGGGGGACAGCTGGTCGGAGTGCGACGGCCGCCCGGGCGGCCGCCCCTTCTTGGCGGGCTGCCGGGTACGCAGCAGGGCCCTGGCCCGCGTCGCGTCCCAGACGGCGCCCAGGTCGGTGAAGTGCTGGGCGCAGGCCTCCAGCTCGGCGATGGCCGAGGCAGTGGTGGCGCGGTCGCACGCGGTGGCGGCGGAAGCCTCACCTGACGCACTCGCACGGTCCTCCCCGGCTTCCCCGTCCTCCCCGCCCCCCGCATCCGCCGCCAGCACACACCGCCCCGCGCACTCCGTGGTCAGTGCCTCGCTGTAGGGGCGCGGAAGCTCCGCGTACGCGGCCGCCGCCTCCCGGTACGACTCGGCCGCCGCCAGCAGACCGTCCGGCCGCCCTTCAGCCAGCGCCTCGTTCTCCGCCAGTACGGCCCGGCTCCAGGTCAGCGCGGCTCGGGCGGCGGGTGCGTCCGCCTCGCCGAGGCCCTGGGCGAAGTCGCGGACCATGGCGTGGGCCGTGGCCATGTCGCCCGCCCTGGCCAGGGCCTCCACGGCCCACGGCGCGAGTTCCGCGGCCCAGGGCCACACCCCCTTCTCGGCCACCACCGGCCACGCCGCCCGCGCCTGCTCCGCCGCGTCGGCCACCTCCTGGCGGGCCAGCGTCAGGCGGATCACGGCGCCGGCCGCGGTCGCGCCCAGGGGCACCGGCAGGTTCTCCGTACCGAACGTGCCGCGCTGGGACAGCCAGGACCGGGCCTCTCCCCAGTCCCCCTGGGCGACGGCGAGGAGGCCGCGTACGACGTAGGCGTCGGAGGAGAGGAACGGCATGTCCGCGGTGTCGGCGACGAAGTCCTCGCACCGCTTGGCCAGGCCCAGCCACTGGCCGGTCCACCACGCCTGGAGCAGCAGCGTTCCCGACGCGCTGTGCTCGGTGTACGGTGCGCCGCTGCGCGTCGCCAGCTCGCGCCCCTCGGCCAGCAGGCTGTCCACGCGGCGGTAGAAGCCGAGCCAGACGGCGGAGTCCGCGGCGTTGCACATACCGCGCGCCGCCTGCCGGACGCAGGCCGGGTCCGTGCTGTGCACGGGCAGCCGCTCCACCAGGTCCCAGGCCTCGGGGTCGGCCCAACTCATGGCGAGCCCCACGTGGTTGGCCAGCACCGCCGTCCGCATGGCGTCGTCCCCGCTGTCGTCGGCGGCGGCCGAGGCCTTGATCAGCCACCCCCGGTGGACGTCGAGGGAAGCGCCCGGCCAGTAGGGGGTGACCAGGGCCGCCATCGCGCGGGCGGCCAGCGCGGACCGCACCTCGCGCAGTTCGGCGGCGGCGACCTCCAGGACCCGCCAGCCCTCCTCGAACCGGCCCATCTGGTTGGAGAGCATCAGCCCCAGGTCGAGCCGCAGCTCCCCGCGTACGGCCGGGGGAAGATCCGCGTCCCGCACGATCTGCTCCAGCACCTCCACGGTCTGGTCCGAGCGCAGCCCGGTCACCGCGTTGCGGGCCAGCAGCGGCGCCAGCCGGGCCCGGGCCTGCGGGGGGATGCCGGGGGTGGCGAGCGTCCGCTCCAGAAGGGTGATCGCCTCCTGGTGCCGGCCGGACGCCGCCGCCGACTCGGCCGCCTTCTCCACCGCCCTGAGCCAGCCGCGGTACTCGCCGGCCGCCCGGTGGTGCTCGCCCACGGCCGCCCACGGCACGGGCTGTCTGCGGCTGAGCGCAGCGGCCGCCCGCCGGTGCAGATCCTGCCGTACGGGCCCGGGCACGGTGTCCCGTACGGCAGCGGCGGCCAGCGGCACGGCGAAGCCGTAACGCCCCTCGCCCAGTTCCGCCAGGGCCGCGCTCTCCAGGGCCCGCAACAGCGCGTCGCTCCCCGGTACGGCCCCGAGCCCCGACACCGCGATCAGCTCGTCCCGGGCGGCGGGCCCGTCCAGGACGGCGGCCGCCCAGACCAGCGGCCGGTGCGCCGAGGGCACCGCGTACGTACGGCTGAGCACCAGCTCCGCCAGCCGGGCCGGCACCCCGGCCGCGGCCACCTCGGCGGCCGTGCCGGTGAAGGCGGGCCGCTGTTCCCGCAGCACGGCCAGCAGATCGACGACCGCCCGGGGAACTCCACCGGTGCGCTCGTACAGCGCGCTCACGGCCTCGGCCGTACAGCTCTCGCCCAGCACCTCCGCCGCAGCCCGCCGGACACGTTCCTCGTCCCAGGGCGCCAGGCGGTCCCCGAGCACCGTCAGCCGGAAGGGGTACGTCATGGCGGAGCCGCCCAACGGCATTCCGGGAACGGGGAGTTCCTCGGGCCGGAAGGTCACAGCGGCCGCCGATCCGGGCGCCATCCCCGCCAGCACCCGGCGCAGCGCTCGCAGCTCGTCCTCGTCCGCCCGGTGGACGTCGTCCACCAGCAACAGGGTCGGCTCCCGCCACACCTCGCCGTCCTCCGGCCGCCCGTCGCCGTCCCCGCACCGCCACCACAGGCGGACCACATCCGGCGTCTCGGGCAGCTCGGCGAGTTCGTGCAGCAGATGCGTCTTGCCCAGACCGGCGGAGCCCTCGACGAACAACAGCACCGGCCCGGCGTCACGGTCGGCGAAGGCGCGGGCGAGGGACCGCCGGGCAGAACCACACGTCGCGCTCACGTCGCCACCCTCGCTCTCCGTCGCCCCGTGGCCCGGGCCCACCACAGTGATGCCCAGGCCCATTCTCGGCGAACGACAACGGACGTACCTCTTCACGGGCCGTCGCCCGAGGTCACGCTCCGCGCAGGTGGGAGGACGCGGATGCCCGGACGTACGGAAGGCCCTTCGGCGAAACGGCGCGCAGCGGAGCACGCCCGGCCGACTGCTGCCCACAGGGCGCAGGGCCCTTCCGGCTGGGACCCCGAAGGACGACGCGCGCAGGTTCCTTCCGCAGGCCCGGTCACCGCGGCCCGAAGCTATGCCACGGCGGTGTCTACGGATATCCGAGGAGGCGGTTCCACGGATACGCAATCAATGTCACCGGAGATACGGACGTGCCACCTGAGACAGAGCCGTCCCACGGGGGTCTGCCGGCTCAGCACTCGATGATGTTCACCGCGAGCCCGCCCCGCGCCGTCTCCTTGTACTTCACGCTCATGTCCGCCCCGGTCTCCTTCATGGTCTTGATGACCTTGTCGAGGGAGACCTTGTGGCTGCCGTCGCCCCGCAGCGCCATCCGCGCCGCCGTGACCGCCTTCACCGCCGCCATGCCGTTGCGCTCGATGCACGGGATCTGGACGAGGCCGCCGACCGGGTCGCAGGTCAGGCCCAGGTTGTGTTCCATGCCGATCTCGGCCGCGTTCTCCACCTGCTCGGGGGAGCCGCCGAGGACCTCGGCCAGGGCGCCGGCCGCCATCGAGCAGGCCGAGCCGACCTCGCCCTGGCAGCCGACCTCGGCGCCGGAGATCGAGGCGTTCTCCTTGAAGAGGAGGCCGATCGCGCCCGCCGCGAGGAGGAAGCGGACGACGCTGTCCTCCTTCTCCGCCTCGGTGCAGCCGTGGGACGCGAAGTTCATGTAGTAGTGCAGGACGGCCGGGATGATGCCCGCCGCGCCGTTCGTCGGGGCGGTGACGACGCGGCCGCCCGCCGCGTTCTCCTCGTTGACCGCCATCGCGTAGAGGGTGATCCACTCCATCGCGTGGGCCTGCGGGTCGCCCTCGGCGCGCAGCTGGCGGGCCGAGTTCGCGGCGCGGCGGCGGACCTTGAGGCCGCCGGGGAGGATGCCCTCGCGCGACATACCGCGCGAGACGCAGGCCTGCATGACGCGCCAGATGTCCAGCAGACCGGCGCGGATCTCCGCCTCGGTGCGCCAGGCCAGCTCGTTCTCCAGCATCATCGAGGAGATGGACAGACCGGTCTCGCGGGAGAGCCGCAGCAGTTCGTCGCCGGTGCGGAAGGGGTGTTTGAGGGCCGTGTCGTCCGGGACGATCGGGTTCTCGCCGGCCACCGCGTCCTCGTCGACGACGAAGCCGCCGCCCACCGAGTAGTACGTCTTCTCCAGGACCGGGGCGCCCTCGGCGTCGTACGCGAAGATCGTCATGCCGTTGGCGTGGTACGGGAGCGCCTTGCGGCGGTGCAGGACCAGGTCGTCGTCGAAGGCGAACGGGATCTCGTGCATGCCCAGCAGGTTGATCCGGCCGGTGGCGCGGATCTCGTCCACGCGCGTGTCCGCCGTCTCCACGTCGACGGTCTGCGGCGACTCGCCCTCCAGGCCGAGCAGGACCGCCTTGGGCGTGCCGTGCCCGTGGCCGGTCGCGCCGAGCGAGCCGTACAGCTCGGCCCGTATCGAGGTCGTGTGCGCGAGCAGGCCCTCGTTCTTCAGGCGGCGCGCGAACATCCGGGCGGCCCTCATCGGGCCCACCGTGTGGGAGCTGGACGGGCCGATGCCGACCGAGAAGAGGTCGAAGACCGAGATGGCCACGGGAGGACTCCTTGGGGGGTTGGAAGACGCCGTTGTCTGCCTGGGCGGTGCGGGACAAGCGGGGCAAGCGGGAGAAAAGCAAAGCCGGAAGGCAAGGAACGGGGCACCGCGCTCACTCTTCTCAGTGTGCGCGGTGCCCCGTCACGATGCGCGGAACCGCAGGCCGGGTGCTACTTCAGGCCGGGGTACAGCGGGAACTTCTCGGCCAGCGCGGCGACGCGGGCCTTCAGGTCGTCCGCGTCGTACGACGGCTTGAGGGCGGACGCGATGATCTCCGCGACCTCCGTGAACTCCTCGGCGCCGAAGCCGCGGGTGGCCAGCGCCGGGGTGCCGATCCGCAGGCCCGAGGTGACCATCGGGGGGCGCGGGTCGTTCGGGATGGCGTTCCGGTTGACCGTGATGCCCAGCTCGTGGAGCCGGTCCTCGGCCTGCTGGCCGTCCAGCTCGGAGTTGCGCAGGTCGACCAGGACCAGGTGCACGTCGGTGCCGCCGGAGAGGACGGAGACGCCGACCTCGGTGACGTCCGGCTGGACCAGGCGCTCGGCCAGGATCCGGGCGCCGTCCAGGGTGCGCTGCTGGCGCTCCTTGAACTCCTCGCCCGCCGCGATCTTGAACGAGACCGCCTTGGCCGCGATCACGTGCTCCAGCGGGCCGCCCTGCTGACCCGGGAAGACCGCCGAGTTGATCTTCTTGGCGAGCTCCTGGGTGGAGAGGATCACGCCACCGCGCGGACCGCCGAGGGTCTTGTGCGTGGTAGTGGTGACGACGTGGGCGTGCGGCACCGGGTTGGGGTGCAGACCGGCCGCGACCAGGCCCGCGAAGTGCGCCATGTCGACCATCAGGTATGCGCCGACCTCGTCCGCGATGCGACGGAAGGCGGCGAAGTCGAGCTGGCGCGGGTAGGCGGACCAGCCGGCCACGATCAGCTTCGGCTGGGACTCCTTGGCGAGGCGCTCGACCTCCTCCATGTCCACGACACCGGTCTCGTCGACGTGGTACGGGACCACGTTGTAGAGCTTGCCGGAGAAGTTGATCTTCATGCCGTGGGTCAGGTGACCGCCGTGGGCCAGGTTCAGGCCCATGATCGTGTCGCCCGGCTTCAGCAGCGCGAACATCGCGGCGGCGTTCGCCTGGGCGCCGGAGTGCGGCTGCACGTTCGCGGCCTCGGCGCCGAACAGGGCCTTGATCCGGTCGATCGCGATCTGCTCGACGACGTCGACGTGCTCACAGCCGCCGTAGTAGCGGCGGCCGGGGTAGCCCTCGGCGTACTTGTTGGTGAGGACGGAGCCCTGCGCCTCCATGACGGCGACCGGAGCGAAGTTCTCCGAGGCGATCATTTCGAGGGTGGACTGCTGGCGGTGGAGCTCGGCGTCGACGGCGGCGGCGACGTCCGGGTCCAGCTCGTGGAGGGAGGAGTTCAGAAGCGACATCAGGGGGTCCCTTAAGGTCTCAGGTCTCAGTTGCCGGAGAACGCGGTGTACTCGTCGGCGGAGAGCAGATCGGCCGGCTCCTCCGCGACGCGCACCTTGAACAGCCAGCCGCCCTCGAAGGGAGCGGAGTTCACCAGCGAGGGGTCGTCCACGACGTCCTGGTTGGCCGCCGTCACCTCACCGGTCACCGGCGAGTACAGATCGCTGACGGACTTGGTCGACTCCAGTTCGCCGCAGGTCTCGCCCGCGGTCACCGTGTCGCCGACCTCCGGGAGCTGGGCGTAGACGACGTCACCGAGCGCGTTGGCCGCGTACTCCGTGATGCCGATCGTGGCCACACCGTCCTCGACGGCCGACAGCCACTCGTGCTCCTTGCTGTACCGCAGCTGCTGGGGGTTGCTCATGACCTGAATTCTCCTGTACGCGGGGGAGTGCTGATGAACGGTGGTCTTGCGGTGTGAGACGGAGGTACGTCACTTCCGTGACGCCCGCACGCCGATATGAGGGTCCGGTTGTTCCGGAATATCACTTCTGGCGCTTGTAGAACGGCAGCGCGACGACCTCGTACGGCTCGTGCGTGCCCCGGATGTCCACGCCCACGCCCTCGGTGCCCGGGGCGGCGAAGGCCGCGTCCACGTAGGCCATGGCGATCGGCTTGCCCAGGGTGGGGGAGGGGGCGCCGGAGGTGACCTCGCCGATCACCTTGCCGTCCGCCACGACCGGGAAACCGGCACGCGGGACCCGGCGGCCCTCGGCGATCAGGCCGACCAGCTTGCGCGGCGGGGCGGTCTCGGCGCGCTCGGCGGCGGCCTTCAGCGCCTCGCGGCCGATGAAGTCGCCCTCCTTCTCGAACTTCACGACCCGGCCCAGCCCCGCGTCGAACGGGGTCAGCGCGGTCGTCAGCTCGTGCCCGTACAGCGGCATCCCCGCCTCCAGGCGCAGCGTGTCCCGGCAGGAGAGCCCGCACGGGATCAGGCCGTGCGGCGCGCCGGCCTCGGTCAGCGCCTGCCACAGCTGCTCGGCGTGCTCGGGCGCGACGAACAGTTCGAAGCCGTCCTCGCCGGTGTAGCCGGTACGGGCGATGAGCGCGGGGACCCCGGCGACCGTGCCCGGCAGGCCCGCGTAGTACTTCAGCCCGTCCAGGTCGGCGTCGGTGACGGCCTTCATGATCGCGGGGGACTCGGGGCCCTGGACCGCGAGCAGCGCGTACGCGTCCCGGTCGTCGCGCACCTCGGCGTCGAAGCCCGCCACCCGGGCGGTCAGCGCGTCCAGCACGATCTGGGCGTTGCCCGCATTGGCGACGACCATGTACTCGGTCTCGCCGAGGCGGTAGACGATCAGGTCGTCGACGATCCCGCCGTCCTCCTGGACGATCATCGTGTAGCGGGCCCGGCCGTTGCCGACGGTGGCGATGTTGCCGACCAGCGCGTAGCTCAGGAAGGCGGCGGCCTCGGGCCCGGTGACGGTGATCTCGCCCATGTGGGAGAGGTCGAAGAGGCCGGCCCGGGTGCGTACGGCGTTGTGCTCCTCGCGCTCGCTGGCGTACCGCAGGGGCATGTCCCAGCCCGCGAAGTCGGTCATGGTGGCGCCGAGCGAGCGGTGCAGCGCGTCGAGGGCGGTGAGACGGGGGGCAGTGCTCATGGGCATGGCTCCAGGGCATGACGACGTCAGGACGGAAATCCTCCCCATCTGTCATCGGAACCTGAGAGGTTCGCCGATAGCCCCTGACGGGGTATGCCCCCGGAGGGCGCCCCTGTTCAGGGGGCTCGGCTTGCACCTTGGGTGGAGTCGCGGGGCGACTCGCTTTTCAGATCTGCCTCATCCACGCGGTACGGGGCCTGAGAGATTCAAGGGAGGATCTTGCTCCTTCGGCGCCCGGCTCACACTGTGGCCGGAACTCTCCCGCGCGGATTCGAACGGCCGGTATGCAGTTGGCGGGGTCATCATCGCATGCATCGGGGGAGAGTGGGGGTCCGGTCTCCATTCCGTTCTTCGCTCCGGTCCTCGGTTGTGCCGCATTGCCTTTTCTTTACACTTCAGGAGCAGACGTGCGAGACGCGACGGCAGGGGGATGGGCGATGACGTTGCAGCGGTCCGTACCGACCGTAGGGGCCGCGTGCGACGCGATGCCCGCACGGCCCGGCGCACCCGTGCGGGAGCTGCTGGAAACCCGTGCGCCGGTGGTACGTGACCTGCGCGGGCGCACCGGCCACGGCCCGTTCAGCCTCGATCTCACCCCCGGGGACATCGTCGTGGTCTCCGGGCTCCCCGGCAGCGGCAAGTCGACCCTCATCCGGCGGGCCGTCCAGGGGCGTGCCGTCGACTCCCAGAACAGCCGCGACAGCTGGGCCGCCGCCCTGCCCCGGTTACTTCCCTACGCCCTCTACCGCCCCCTCGTCCGCGCCGCGCACTACCTCGGCCTCCACCAGGCCCTGCGCTCCGGTGAATCCGTCGTCGTGCACGACTGCGGCACCCAGTCCTGGGTACGCCGGTGGCTCGCCCGGCACGCGGTGAGCCGGGGCCGCACCCTCCATCTGATCCTGCTCGACGTGACGCCCGAGGTGGCGCGGCAGGGGCAGCGCGAGCGCGGCCGGGGGGTCTCCGGTTACGCCTTCGCCCGCCACCGGCACGCGGTGGCCCGGCTGCTCCGCGACACCGAACAGGGCCTGCTGCCCGCCGGCTGCACCTCGGCGGTGCTGCTCGACCGGGAGGCGGCGGGGGCGCTCGGCCGGATCTCCTTCACGGACGCCTGAGCTTCCGCCGCCCGCTGCGGTTAGGGTGCTGGCCGGAGCAGAGGGCCGCCGAGGCGCGGCCCGGGCGGTTGAGAGAGGGCACAGAGCCAGTGGACATTCCGGCACCCGCACCGGCCCACCCCCAGCAGGGGTGGCCCGCCAACGAGCTCGAAGAGGTGCTGACGGCCTCGCTCGGCGTCCCGGACGCGGGCGGCCGCCTCGTCGAGGTGCTCGGCCGCAGCTCCGTCTGGGTGCCCCTGCCGAACGGCGGCACCCCCGCGAGCGCGGACCTCGACCTGCCGATGATGGAGATCGACGGCGCGGCCTTCGTCCCCGTCTTCAGCTCGGAGGCCCAGTTCCTCAGCTGCGTCGGCAGCCACATGTCCTTCACCGTCGCGCCCGCCCGCGACTTCGCCCGGGGGCTGCCCCCGCAGGTCGGGATCGCCGTGAACCCGGGCGGCGCGGTCGGCATACCGCTGCCGCCGCCCGCCGTCGCCGAGCTCTGCCGGGCGGGCCGCACCGCCCTGGACGGGCCCGCCACCGGCGGCCGGGTCCGGCTGTTCGAACCGGACTGGCAGCACGACCCGGTCGACTTCCTCACCGCCGTGTCCGAGGAGTTCGAGGCCACCGGAGTCGTGAGCACCGCCCGCCGGACGCTGGCCAGCATCGAGGGCGGCGACCCGGTCCTCTTCGTCGGCGTCGAGTTCGCCACCTGGGACGGGGCGGGGCAGAGCGCCCCCATGGACGCCATCGGCCGGGCGCTCGGCCGGGTCCAGGTGCCCTGGCCGGTCAACCTGGTCCTGCTGGACGTGGCCCAGGACCTGGTGGGGGACTGGATGCGGGAGAAGGTACGCCCGTTCTACCGCCGCGAGGGCCACTGAGGGCCACCGGATCACCGGCGTGAGGGCCGGTGAGGGCCTCGGGACCGGGCGCCGCCGGACCGTGGCGTCAAGTCGGTGTCTGAAGTGGCGCATAAGCTGGTTTGATGGCGTGGTCGCTCCCGTGTGCCCGGGAGCGATGGCGTGAATGCGACGGATCTGCGACGGATCGACGAGGGGCGGAACCCAGGGTGAGTGCGTCAGGCACCACGGCGGCCGGAAAGGTGGAGCAGCTGCTCCGCCAGGTGACCCCCGGGCGTTACGACGCCTACGAGGAGCTGCTCTCCGCTGTCGCCGAGGGCCGGATCTGGATGCTGCTCTGGCACGGCACGGCCGGCTCGCCGGACGCCCAGTACGGGAACATGGAGATCGACGGACTGGGGTACGCCCCCTGCGTCACCTCCGCCCAGGAGCTCTCCGCCAGTGGCTGGAACCGGGCCCATGAGCTGGTCACCGGACGCGACATCGCCCGCGCCCTGTTCCCCGACCGCTGGGGCATCTGGCTCAACCCGCACGCCCCCGGCGGCGGCGTCGGCATCCCCTGGCTCGATCTGCGCCGGATCGCCACCGGCCTGGACCGGCTGCCCGCCGGACCGCTCCGGCTGAGCGAACCCGCCATCGAACTCCCGCAGTTCTACGCCCTGCTCACCCAGAACGCCCACCGCACCCCCGCGATCCGCTCCCTGCGCCGCGCCTGGGTGCACCCCGCCGTCGGGGTCCCGTATCTCGCGATCGGCCTCGACCTCTACGACACCGGCCGCGCCGCCGTCGAATCGGTGCGCGAGATGATGCGGCAGTCGGTCGGCGCGGTCCCCGAGGGGCTGCCCGTCTCCACCGTCGCGCTGTCCGACGAGTACGACCCGGTCGGCATGTGGCTGCGCGCCAACACCCGCCCGTTCTACGACCGCGAGGCCCACGCCGCCCCGGCCGCGCCCCCGGCCGCCGCCCCGGGCTACGGATACCCGCCCCTGCCCCGCTGAGCCGAAGGCCTCGCCGACCCGAAGTCCTCGCCGACCCGAAGGACCCGCCGGTCCTCGGGGGACAGCGTCACCGGGGCAGGCCCCGCCCCTGGTCACCCTCCGTCGAACACCCCTCGATGTCCGGCTTGTTAACTTCCCCCGGGAGGATGTCCCGGAACTGGACGGTTTGTTAACTGTCCGGGTCTCGACTAGGTCTCACCGCTATCCGGACTGTTCTCTTGCGGTGGGCACCGTCTGTAGTGTGCGGCCATCAAACCTCACCACATGGCGAACCAGGGGTGGACCCATGCGAATATTCAAGTCCCGGGCTGTCCGGGCGATCACGACGGCGGTCGCTGTCGGTCTGGTCGCCACGGGCTGTTCCAGCGATCGGGACGGGGGTGACGCCAAGGGGGGCGACAAGGACACCTTCGTCTTCGCCGGAGCCGGTGACCCCGGTTCCCTCGACCCGGCCCTCGCGAGCGACGGCGAGACGTTCCGCGTCACGCGTCAGGCCTTCGAGGCGCTTCTGGAGCACGAGCCCGGCGGCAGCAAGCTCGTCGGCGGTCTCGCCGAGACGTGGGACAGCGACCCGGCCGGCAAGGTCTGGACGTTCAACCTGCGCCAGAACGTCAAGTTCCACGACGGCGAGGCGTTCAACGCCGCCGCGGTCTGCGCGAACTACGACCACTGGTTCAACTGGAAGGGCACGTACCAGTCCAGCGCGGTCTCCTACTACTGGCAGACCATCATGGGCGGGTTCGCGAAGAACGAGGACGCCGAGGCGCCCAAGCCCAACTACAAGTCCTGCACCGCCAAGGACGAGAACACGGCCGTCATCGAGGTGAACGAGCCCTCGGCGAACCTGCCGGGCGGATTCTCCCTCCAGGCGCTCGCGATCCACTCGCCGAAGGCCCTCAAGGAGTACGAGAAGCAGGATGCGACCGCCAAGGGCGACGCGATCACGTACCCCAAGTACAGCCAGGAGGCCGGCACGGTCGCCGGCACCGGCCCGTACAAGATCGTCAAGTGGAACAAGGGGAACAAGGAAGTCTCCCTGGAGCGCTTCGACGACTACTGGGGTGAGAAGGCCAAGGTGAAGAACCTGGTCTTCCGCACCATCTCCACCGAGGAGACCCGCCGCCAGGCGCTCCAGGCGGGTGACATCGACGGCTACGACCTGGTCGCGCCGGCCGATGTGACGACGCTGGAGAAGCAGGGTTACGAGGTCCCGACCCGTGACGTCTTCAACATCTTCTACCTGGGCATGAGCCAGTCGGCGAACCCGGCGCTGAAGAAGCCCGAGGTCCGGCAGGCGATCACGCAGGCCATCGACCGCGAGAACCTCGTCAACACCCAGCTGCCCGAGGGCGGCAAGGTCGCGACCCAGTTCATGCCCGACACGGTCGCCGGCTTCTCGGACAAGGTGAAGACCTACCCGTTCGACACCGCCAAGGCGAAGGACCTCCTCAAGCAGGCCGGCGAGGAGAAGCTCTCCATCGACTTCTGCTACCCGACCGAGGTCACCCGCCCCTACATGCCTGCCCCGCAGGACATGTTCGAGCTGATGAAGGCCGACCTGGAGAAGGCCGGCATCACCATCAAGCCGAAGGCCATGAAGTGGGCCCCGGACTACCTGGACGCCACCGAGGCGGGCTCCTGCGCCCTGCACATGCTCGGCTGGACCGGTGACTTCAACGACGGCTACAACTTCATCGGCACCTGGTTCTCCGGACCGGACAAGCAGTGGGGCTTCAAGGACCAGAAGGTCTTCGACGCCGTGAACGCCGCCTCCAAGGTCACGGACCCGGCCGCCCGCACCGAGGCGTACAAGAAGGCCAACGAGGTCATCGCCGAGTACATCCCGGGCGTGCCGATCTCCTCGTCGCCCCCGGCCATCGCGTTCGCCAAGAACGTCAACCCGCCGAAGGTCTCCCCGCTGACGCAGGAGAACTTCGCCGAGGTCTCCTTCAAGTAATCGCACACCAGCGGGTCCGCCCGGCCACAGCAACCAGGTGGCCGGGCGGACCCGCTTCGACGCACGTGAGAAAGGGGCATGCGGGGTGCTGCGACTCGTCGTAAGAAGACTTCTCCAGCTCATTCCCACCCTGCTCGGCCTGTCGGTCCTGCTGTTCCTCTGGCTGAACCGACTGCCCGGCGGACCCGCCTCAGCGATCCTGGGCGAGCGGGCCACCGAAGCCGAAGTGGCGAGAATCAACCGTGCACTCGGGCTCGACGAGCCGGTGCACGTCCAGTACTGGCGCTTCCTCAAGCGCATCTTCGAGCTCGACCTCGGCACCTCCACCCAGACCGGCCAGCCGGTGTGGGACGAGTTCGCCCTGCGTTTCCCGGCCACCGTGGAGCTCAGCGTCGCCGCGATCCTGATCGCCGTGGCCGTCGGCATTCCGATGGGCTACCTGGCGGCCAAGCGGCGCGGCGGCTGGCTGGACGTCGCCTCGGTCTCCGGATCGCTGCTCGGCATCTGCATCCCGGTCTTCTTCCTGGCCATGCTGCTGCGCGGGATCTTCTCCGTGGAGCTGGGCTGGTTCCCCAGCCAGGGACGCCTCACCACTGGCATCAACGCCACCGACGTCACCGGATTCGCGGTGCTGGACGGGGTGCTGACCGGCGAGTTCGACGCCAGCTGGGACGCGATCATGCACTTGGTCCTGCCCGCCGTCGCCCTCGCCTCCATCCCGCTCGCCGTGATCGTCCGGATGACGCGCGCCAGCGTCCTGGAGGTGCTCGGCGAGGACTACATCCGTACCGCCGAGTCCAAGGGCCTCGACAAGGGCACCGTGCGCGGCCGGCACGTGCTGCGCAACGCGCTGCTGCCGGTGATCACCGCGGTCGGCCTGCTGACCGGCAGCCTGCTCTCCGGCGCGGTCCTCACGGAGTCCGTCTTCGACTTCGGCGGCATCGGCTCCTTCATCCGTACCGCGATCGACGGCCGCGACTACCCGGTCCTCGTCGGGTTCATTCTCTTCATCGCGATGGTGTACGTGCTGATCAACCTGCTGGTCGACCTCGCGTACAGCATCATCGACCCGAGAGTGCGGGTGCACTGACGTGACGATCCTGACCAACAAAGCAGACAAGATCGACCGTCTTGCCGAGCTGACCCAGAGCACCGAGAGCGTCAGCGGCAGCAGCCTGTGGCGCGAGGCGTTCCGGCGGATGCGCTCCAGCAAGATGGCGATCATCGGCGCGGCGATCATCGCCGTGTTCATCCTGGTCGCCGTCGTCGGGCCGATGCTGGCCCCGCACGGAGCGACCGCGCAGAACTGGCGCAGCGAGGTCTTCCCCAACCAGGGCAAGTTCGTCGGCATGCGCGGCGAGAACTGGTTCGGCCTGGACCACCTGGGCCGCGACATGTTCTCCCGCTGGCTCGTCGGCGCCCGGCAGACGCTCCTCGTCGGTGTGGTCTCCATGCTCATCGGCCTGATCGTCGGCGCGGTCGTCGGTGTGCTCTCCGGAGCCGCCGCCACTCTCGGCGGCAAGGCCGGGCAGCGCGTCGACACCGTGATCATGCGCTTCACCGACATCATGCTGTCGCTGCCCTCGCTGCTGCTCGCGGTCTCCATCGCCGCCGTGCTCGGCCAGTCGCTGACCACCGTGATGATCGCCGTGGGTGTCGTCCAGATCCCCATCTTCGCCCGCCTGCTGCGCGGTTCGATGCTGGTGCAGGGCGGCGCGGACTACGTGCTCGCCGCCAAGGCGGTCGGTATCCGGCGCAAGCGGATCGTGCTGACCCAGATCCTGCCGAACTCGCTGAGCCCCGTGATCGTCCAGGCCACCCTGAGCCTGGCCACCGCGATCATCGAGGCCGCGGCCCTGTCCTACCTGGGGCTCGGCAACCCCGACCCGGCCGTTCCCGAGTGGGGCGTGATGCTCTCCCAGGCGCAGCGCTTCTTCGACAACGAGCCGATGATGGCCGCCTACCCGGCCGTCGGGATCATCATCACCGCCCTCGGCTTCACCCTGCTCGGCGAGGCCATGCGCGAAGCCCTCGACCCGAAGTTGCGAGGCTGAAGTCCCATGTCACTGCTCTCCGTTGAGGAACTCAGCGTCACCTTCACCGCCCGCGGCCGCAAGGACGCCACGGCCGTCGACGGCGTCTCCTTCGCCGTCGACCAGGGCCAGGTCGTGGGCCTGGTCGGCGAGTCGGGCTGCGGCAAGTCCGTCACCTCCCTCGCCCTGATGGGGCTGCTGCCCCGCAAGGGCGTGCGGATCGGCGGCCGCGCCGAGTTCGACGGCCAGAACCTGCTGACCATGAACGAGCGCAAGCTCCGCGACATGCGCGGCAGCCAGCTCGCGATGATCTTCCAGGACCCGCTGTCCTCGCTGAACCCGGTCGTCCCGATCGGCGTCCAGGTCACCGAGATCCTCCAGCGCCACCGCGGCCTGAAGGGCGAGAAGGCCCGCAAGGAAGCGGCGTCCCTGCTCGACCGGGTCGGCATCCCCGACCCGGACCGGCGGCTCAAGGAGTACCCGCACCAGCTCTCCGGCGGTATGCGCCAGCGGGCGCTGATCGCCATGGCGGTCGCCTGCGCGCCCCGGCTGCTGATCGCCGACGAGCCGACGACGGCACTCGATGTGACCATCCAGGCGCAGATCCTGGAGCTCCTGAAGGAGCTGGTCGACCAGGAGGGCACCGCCCTGCTGATGATCACGCACGACCTCGGTGTCGTCGCCGGCCTCTGCGACGAGGTCAACGTCCTGTACGCCGGACGGGCGGTGGAATCGGCGGGCCGCCGCGAGCTGTTCGCCCACCCCACCCACCCGTACGCGCACGGGCTGCTCGGCTCCATCCCGCGGCTGGACGCACCGCGCGGCGAGCCGCTCAACCCGATCCGCGGCTCCATCAACGACAAGATCGCCTGGGCCGACGGCTGCGCGTTCGCACCCCGGTGCGACCACTACACGATGGAGTGCCTCACCGGCACCCCCGAACTGACCGAACCACGCACGGCCGGACACCAGGTGCGCTGCGTCAACCCGGTCCTGCCCACAGCGGAGGTCCCGGCATGAGCCTTCTCGAACTGGACGACGTCAAAGTCCACTTCCCGGTCAAGAAGGGCCTCTTCTTCGACCGTACGGTGGGCCACGTCTACGCGGTCGACGGTGTCTCGCTGTCCATCGAGGCCGGTCAGACGTACGGCCTGGTCGGCGAGTCGGGCTGCGGCAAGACGACGCTCGGCCGGGCGGTCCTGCGGCTGAACGACATCACCGACGGCGGGGTCGTCTTCGACGGCACCGACCTGGCGAAGCTGCCGGGCGAGGAGATGCGGGCCTTCCGCCGCCGCCTCCAGATGGTCTTCCAGGACCCGCTGGGCAGCCTCAACCCCCGGCAGAACATCGAGTCGATCCTGTCCGAGGGCATGGCCGCCCACGGCATCGGCAAGGACCAGGCGGAGCGCCGGGAGAAGATCAAGGACATCCTGGCCAAGGTCGGCCTGCCGGCCAACGCGCTCTCCCGCTACCCGCACGAGTTCTCCGGCGGCCAGCGCCAGCGCATCGGCATCGCCCGCGCGCTGGTCCTGGAACCGGACGTGATCATCTGCGACGAGCCGGTCTCCGCGCTCGACGTCTCGGTCCAGGCGCAGGTCATCAACCTGCTGGAGGAACTCCAGGAGTCCCTCGGCCTGACCTACCTGGTGATCGCGCACGACCTCGCGGTCGTCCGGCACATCTCGGACGTCATCGGGGTGATGTACCTCGGCGGGCTCGTCGAGGAGGCCCCGAGCGACGCGCTGTACGCGAAGCCCCGGCACCCGTACACCAAGGCGCTGATGTCGGCCGTCCCGGTGCCCGACCCCGAGGTGGAGGACCGCCGCGAGCGCATCCTCCTCCACGGCGACCTGCCCTCCCCGGCGAACCCGCCGGCCGGCTGCCGCTTCCACACCCGCTGCCCGTGGGTGCAGGAGACCAAGTGCGCCACGGAGCGCCCGCCGCTGCTGGACACGGGCGACGGGCACAAGGTGGCCTGCCACTTCACGGCCGAGATCGAGGCCGGAACGGTGAAGCAGACCCTGGCGACCGGCATCGAGGCGGTCACGGGGACGGAGACGGTGGCGGCCGAGGCGGTGGAGGTCTCGGAGAGCGACACCCCCGAGAAGGCGCCCGCGACCGTACCGGCCCAGGCCGACGCGGACGCCAAGGAGAAGGCGACGGACACCGAGGAAGAGGCCGAGCCCCCGGCAGCCGACGCCACGGAGAAGGCGGAGGGCAGCCCCAAGGCCTAGGGAGCGTCCGGGACCGGCACAATTGCCCGGTGCTCACCGAACTGTTCACGCCCTCCGTCCAGCATGCGCTCGACCTCGTCGGGATCTTCGTCTTCGCGATCTCGGGCGCCCTGCTCGCCGTCCGCAAGAACTTCGATGTCTTCGGCATCGCGGTTCTCGCGGAGGTGACAGCGCTGGGCGGAGGGCTGTTCCGTGACGTCATGATCGGCGCGATCCCGCCCGCCGCCTTCACCGACCTCGGCTACTTCATCACCCCGCTGTTCGCCGCCGGCCTGGTCTTCTTCCTCCACCCGCACGTGGAACGCATCCAGGTCGGCGTCAACGTCTTCGACGCGGCGGGGCTCGGCCTGTTCTGTGTGACCGGCACGGTCAAGGCGTACGAGTACGGCCTCGGGCTCACCGCGTCCGCCGCGCTCGGCCTGGCCACGGCGGTCGGCGGCGGTGTGCTGCGCGACGTGCTCGCCAACGAGGTGCCCTCGCTGCTGCGCTGGGACCGCGACCTGTACGCGGTGCCCGCGATCGTCGGCGCGACCATGGTGGTCCTGTGCATCCGCTTCGACACCCTGAACGCGCTGACCAGCGGGATGGCGGTGATCGCCGCGTTCGTCCTGCGGCTGCTGGCGCTGCGCTTCCACTGGCGGGCGCCCCGTGCGTACAACCGGTCCTCGGCGCGGGCGGAGGAGGGACCGGCGGCGACGTAGGGCGGGGCGGCCGGGTAACGGCGCTCACAAAAAGCTACCGCTCAGTAGGATGGTGGATGTACCGTGCATGCCATGGCACAGGCAGCGACTGAGGCAGTGACCGGAGCGGCGCGGACCGCCCCGGCGACCATCGGCGACAGCGAGTTCGACCGCGACACGGCGGTCACCCTGCGCGAGGAGGGCGTCTACGACGCCGAGCTCTCCGCGGGCTGGACGATCATCCACGCCGTCAACGGCGGCTATCTGCTGGCCCTGCTCGGCCGGGCCCTCGGTGAGGCCCTGCCGCACTCCGACCCGTTCTCCGTCTCGGCGCACTACCTCACCGCCTCCGTGCCCGGCCCGGCGGTGATCCGCACCCAGGCCGTCCGGACCGGCCGCACCCTGTCCACGGGCCAGGCCTCCCTCTTCCAGTACGCGGAGGACGGCAGCGAGATCGAGCGCATCCGGGTCCTGGCCACCTACGGCGACCTGGACACGCTCCCCGACGACGTCCGCACCACGGCCCTGCCGCCCGCCATGCCCGACCGGGACCACTGCCTCGGCGCGGCCGACGGCGACGCCCCGATCCCCGGCAGCTCCGCCATCACCGAGCGCCTCGACATCAGGCTCGACCCGGCCACCGTCGGCTGGGCGGTCGGCGCCCCGTCCGGCAAGGGCGAGATGCGCGGCTGGTTCGGCCTGGCCGACGGCCGCGACCCGGACCCGCTGTCGCTGCTGCTCACCGTGGACGCCCTGCCGCCGACCTCGTTCGAGCTGGGCCTGACCGGCTGGACCCCCACCGTCGAGCTGACCACCCACATCCGCTGCCGCCCCGCCCCGGGCCCGCTGCGCGTCGCCATCACCACCCGTAACCTCGCGGGCGGCTTCCTGGAGGAGGACGCCGAGGTCTGGGACAGCGCCGACCGCCTCGTCGCCCAGTCCCGCCAGCTCGCCAAGGCCCCGCGCACGAAGTAGGGCGTACGCGCGTACCGGCGTACGAGCACGGTTTCCGTGCGCGTCGGACGTACGAGCCGGGCGTACGGGAACGGCTGCCGCGCCCGTCCGGGAGGTCGGTCCCGGGCGGGCGCCGAGGCCGTCAGGGGCGTACGTCCGTCACCCCTCGTCCAGCCAGTGCGCCCGCCCGATGGTGACCAGCCGCAGCCGCCGCCGGGCCACCCGGACGACCTCCGCCTCGCCCTCCGGGCCGGCCTCCAGCAGGGTCGACGTGGTGATCACCATGTGGTCCACATAGAGGCCGCCGAGCATCAGCAGATCCTCCTCGCTCCAGCCGGCCGCCCCCGGCTCCTGGCCGAGCGCGCACGCCACCTCCTCGGCGAACCGCCGCAGTTGAGCCGCGATCGCCGCGCGCACCGGGCCGACCCCGCCGTGCTGCTCCCGGGCGATGAACCGGAAGTGGGCGGGCTGCGCGCCGACATGACGCGCTATCACCGCCACGCTCCGGTCCAGGCGCTCATCGCTGTCGCCCGTCTCCATGAGCACCGCGGCGATCAGCCCGTGCAGGCTCCCCAGCGTCTCCTCCACCAGGGCGACGCCGAGCGCCGCGGTGTCCTCGAAGTGCCGGTAGAAGGCCGTCGGGGTGACCCCGGCCGCCCGCGTGACCTCCCGCAGTCCCAGGCTGCTCAGACTCTGGTGCTCCAGGAGGGCGAGCGCCGCGTCCAGGAGGGCCTGGCGCGTCCTGAGCTTCTGGGTCTGGCGGATGCCGACGGGAGTGTGACTCATGCCATTCAGTAAACAACCGTTCTCCGAGTCAGGGGAAGGGTGTGGGGTTTAGACTTTCGAGTCAGTGAACACTCGTACTCCGAACGGCTTTCGTCGTCGCACAGAGAGGTTCCGCCGTGCTCGTCCTCGTCGCCGCGCTGCTCCTGCTGGGGATTCTCCTCGGGGCGGCCGCCCACATCCCGCTGCCGCTGACCCTGGCCGCCGCGGCCGTGATCGGCTGCTGGCTGCTGATCTTCGCCATACGCGAGCGCGCGTCGCGCCGCACCCACTGACCCGCCGTACGCACCGACGCACCGCACCCGCACCCGCCGAGCCTGCCGTTTCCCGGAACCGATCCGAAGGAGCTCGCACCATGACCCTCACCCTCATCGACCGCACCCGCCGCACGGACACCGCCTCCGGCAAGGACGCGGACGCCGACCTCGGCAAGGACGTCGTCGACCCGGGCGCGACGCCGGAAGAGACCACCGACCCCGCTCCCCGCCGGGCCGCCGGCCGGGAGGCGGACGGTCTCGCCGTCGCCTCGTTCGTCCTCGGCCTCGTCGGGCTGCTGATCTTCAACATCGTGCTCGGGCCCATGGCGATCGTGATGGCGCTGCTGGCCCTGGCCCGTCGCACCCGCCGCCGGGGCCGCGCCTTCCTCGGCCTCGCCCTGGGCGTCGCCGACCTCGCCGTGCTCGCCGCCCTGGTCACCGCCAACGGCACCGTCGCCTGGAGCATCGGCGGCTGACGCACGCCCCGAAGCGGCCCCGCGAGCCGCGCTCTCCCCGTTCCGGATCGGGCTCCGGGCCGGGGCCCGGCCGCTCTCCGCACCGGTCCACCGCACCCCACGAAGCCGTGCGCGGGGACCAGGCCGTGACGCGCCCGGCATGCGCCTCACCCCGGGCTCGTAGAATCGGCCCCACCATGGCTTACCTCGACCACGCCGCGACCACCCCGATGCTCCCCGAAGCGATCGGGGCGATGACCGCCCAGCTCTCCGTCACCGGCAACGCGTCCTCGCTGCACGCCGCCGGACGCCGGGCCCGCCGCACCGTCGAGGAGTCCAGAGAAGCCCTCGCCGACTCGCTCGGCGCCCGCCCCAGCGAGGTGGTGTTCACCTCCGGTGGCACGGAGGCCGACAACCTTGCCGTCAAGGGCCTCTACTGGTCCCGCCGCGACGCCGACCCCCGCCGCACCCGGGTCCTCGCCGGCCCCGTCGAACACCACGCCGTCCTCGACGCCGTCGACTGGCTCGCCGAACACGAGGGTGCGAACGTCGACTACCTCCCCGTCGACCGCCACGGCCGGGTCCACCCCGAAGCCCTGCGCGAGGCGATCCTCCGCAACCCCGACGACATCGCGATGATCACCGTGATGTGGGCCAACAACGAGATCGGCACGATCATGCCGGTACGTGAACTGGCGGCGGTGGCAGCGGAGTTCGGGATCCCCATGCACGCCGACGCGGTCCAGGCCTTCGGCCAGCTGGAGGTCGACTTCGCCGCCTCCGGGCTGGCCGCGATGACGGTCAGCGGACACAAGATCGGCGGCCCGTTCGGCATCGGCGCGCTGCTGCTGGGCCGCGACCACACCCCCGTGCCCGTCCTGCACGGCGGCGGCCAGGAGCGGCACGTACGCTCCGGCACCCTGGACGTGCCCGCCGTCGCCTCGTTCGCCGTCGCCGGACGGCTGGCGGCCGAGCGGCGCGAGGAGTTCGCCCGCAGGGTCGGCGGGCTGCGCGACGAGCTGGTGACCGCCGTGCGCCTGGCCGTGCCGGACGCCGTGCTCGGCGGCGACCCGGATCCGGCCGGACGCCTGCCCGCCAACGCCCACTTCAGCTTCCCCGGCTGCGAGGGCGACTCCCTGCTCCTGCTGCTGGACGCGCAGGGCATCGAATGCTCCACCGGCTCCGCCTGCACCGCCGGGATCGCCCAGCCCAGTCACGTACTGCTCGCCACCGGGACCGATCCGGACCTGGCCCGGGGCACCCTGCGCTTCTCGCTCGGCCACACCTCGACCGAGGACGACGTGAAGGCGCTCGCCGAGGCGATCGGCCCGGCGGTCGAGCGGGCCCGGACGGCCGGGCTCAGCTGAGGCAGGCGCGTACGGCCGGACTCAGCCGAGCCGGGTGCGAACCGGGCGGGCTCGGCTGCCGAGGGCCGTCCCCGTCCCGGCTCCGCTACGCCTTCGCCGACGGCGAGGGCGTGGGGCTCGGCGGCGCCGTCGCGGCCCGCCGCACCAGCTCCATGTACCGGTCCCAGTCCCAGTGCGGCCCCGGGGCGGTGTGGTCGGTGCCCGGCACCTCCACATGCCCGATGATGTGCTCCCGGTCGATGGGTATGTCGTACCGCGCGCAGATCGACGCCGTGAGCCGCGCCGACGACGCGTACATCGCCTTCGTGAGGTCCTTCGGCCGGTCCACGAACCCCTCGTGCTCGATGCCGACGGCCCGCTCGTTGTAGGAGCGGTTGCCCGCCTGGTACGCCACGTCCAGCTCGCGGATCATCTGCACCACCCGCCCGTCCTGCCCCACGATGTAGTGCGTCGCGGCCCGGTGGGCGGGGTCCTGGAACACCTTCACCGCGCTGGCGAAACTGCCCTGGGTGACATGAATGATCACCCGGTCGATGGGGAAGTCGTCCGGCCGGTCCGCACGCCGCCAGTTCGCCTCCGACGCGGCCACCCAGGTCGCCCCCGCGTAATCCAGCTCACCCGGCTTCCGGGGCTTCTCGACGCCGGGGACCTGCCACCACAGGCGCTTCACCTTGTCGCGCGCGAGCACGGCGGCGGCTCCGGCGGCCGCCACCGCGCCGCCGCCGATCAGCAGCGCGCGGCGGCTGACGCCGTCCGCCGGCTTCTTCCGCGAAGGCTTTCCCGACGGCTTGCGCGCGGCCCGGGTGCTCCCGTTCTTCCCCATGTGATCGTCAACGCTTATCCGCGAGCGTTCGGTTCCCGGCGACCCGTACCCTGGAGGGGCTATGACTCAGACTTCCCAGCGCCCCCTGCGTGTCCTCGCCGCGATGTCGGGCGGCGTGGACTCCGCCGTCGCCGCCGCCCGCGCCGTCGAGGCGGGCCACGACGTGACCGGTGTCCACCTCGCCCTGTCCGCGAATCCCCAGTCCTTCCGGACCGGGGCGCGCGGCTGTTGCACCATCGAGGACTCCCGGGACGCCCGCCGCGCGGCCGACGTCATCGGTATCCCGTTCTACGTCTGGGACCTGGCGGAACGCTTCCGCGAGGACGTCGTGGAGGACTTCGTCGCGGAGTACGAGGCCGGGCGCACGCCCAACCCCTGCCTGCGCTGCAACGAGAAGATCAAGTTCGCCGCGCTGCTCGACAAGGCCCTCGCCCTCGGTTTCGACGCCGTGTGCACCGGCCACTACGCCACGGTCGTGCTCACCGAGGACGGCAGCCGCGAGCTGCACCGGGCGTCCGACATGGCCAAGGACCAGAGCTATGTGCTCGGCGTCCTGGACGAGAAGCAGCTCGCCCACGCCATGTTCCCGCTCGGCGACACCCTCACCACCAAGGACGAGATCCGCGCCGAGGCCGAGCGCCGGGGCCTGGCCGTCGCCAAGAAGCCCGACAGCCACGACATCTGCTTCATCGCCGACGGCGACACCCAGGGCTTCCTGGCCGACCGCCTCGGCGGCCCGGCCGAGGGCGACATCCTCGACGAGTCCGGTACGAAGCTGGGCACCCACGAGGGCGCGTTCGGCTTCACCATCGGCCAGCGCAAGGGCCTGAAGATCGGCCACCCGGCCCCCGACGGCAAGCCGCGCTACGTCCTGGACATCTCCCCGGTGAACAACACGGTCACCGTCGGCCCGGTCGAGGCCCTGGACGTCACCGCCCTGACCGCGATCAAGCCCCGCTGGTGCGGAACGCCCCCGTCCGGCCCGGGTACGTACACCGCGCAGCTGCGCGCCCACGGCGGCGAGACCGAGGTGACGGCCGAGCTGGTCGACGGCTCCGAGCTGAACGTCACCTTCACCGAGCCGGTCCGGGGCGTCGCCCCCGGCCAGGCGGTCGTCCTCTACGACGGCACACGCGTGGTCGGCTCGGCCACCATCGCCACGACTGTGCGCCGCGAGCGGGTGGCGGCGGGCGGCTGAGACCGGGCGACCCGGGCCCGGGCGGCCGAGCCCCGCCCGCGTACCGGCTAGGACGCCCTTCGGTACGCGTACACGTCCCTGGCGAAGAACTCCGTCAGCACCGGCGCGAGCACCTGCGGCGCCACCTCGCGCATCTGGCCCGTCAGCGTGCGGTGCCGGCCGCGCGGCAGGGCCTCGGCCAGGGTCCGGGTCGCGGCCCGGGCCGGGGCGCTGCTGAAGCCGCCGCAGATCACCAGGGTCCGGGCGGCGACCGCCGAGAACCGCTCGGCCGGGATCGCCCCGTCGCCCAGCAGCGCGTCGTCGTACGCCAGGGTGTGCGCCCTCGCCTCCAGCTCCGCCCACACCGGGGTGCGCCGCATCCGGGCGGCCGTCTCCTCGGCGACGCCCGTCATGGACAGGAACAGCTCCACCGCCCCGCCCCGGTCCCCGGCCGCCAGCAGCCGCTCCAGCCGGGCCGTGCAGCGGGCCTTGAACCGCAGGCCGGACGTCCCCGGCGTGTAGGGCGGCTCGTACACGGCGAGCAGCTCCACCGGGAGTCCGGCGGCGGCCGCCTCCAGGCCCAGCGCCCCGCCGGAGGACATTCCGAAGACCGACGCGCCCGCCCCGGCCGCACCGACGACGGCGGCCAGGTCCTCGACCTCCCGCGCGACGGTCGAGCGCCCCGTGTCACCGCTGGCGCCGGCCCCGCCGGTCGTAGGTGAGCACGGTGAAGCGCGGCGCGAGCAGAGCGGCCAGCGCCGCGTCGGTCGCGGCCACGCTCAGCGCCCCGCCGACCAGCACCAGCGGCGGCCCCTCGCCCTGGCGGCGGTAGGCGATCGGCGTGCCGTCGGCGGAGAGAATCCTGTCCATGGGAGAGGAGACCGGGGCGGTCCGGGAAACTCATCGCTCCGCCCGGAAAAATTTCCCGGGCGGACGAATCGAGGGTCAGTCCGCCACCGTCTCCGTGGCGTAGAAGCAGAAGTGGTCCTTGATCGCGGCGACTTCGGGCCTCGGGTCCGGGTAGGCCCAGACGAGATCGGCGGCCCCGGGCCGCGACCAGTAGGAGGCATCCCCCTTGAACGGGCAGTGGGTGGAGGTGTCCGACGCGGCGAGCAGTTCGGTGCGGACGTCCTCGGGCGGCAGGTAGGAGCGGACCGGACAGCCGGTCTCGCGGAGCACGAGCGGGCGGCGGCTCTCGGCCAGCACCTGTCCGTCGTGCACGGCCCGCACATGCTCGGTGCCCTGCTCGACGGTGATGCGGTGTCCTCGGGTGGCAGTCATGCCTGTTTCAGCGGCGTACGGGGCCGGGTTCTTCCTCGTACGCCGATCCCGTACGCCGATCCCGTACGCCGATCCCGTACGTTGATCCGTCCCCGGAACGGGGGAGTGTCCGAGGCGGGCCGTACGGTTGGCCCATGAACATCTGCGTCTTCCTCTCCGCCGCCGACCTCGACGACCGCTACACCGTGCCCGCCCGGGAGTTCGCCGAGCTGCTCGGCAGAGGCGGCCACACCCTGGTCTGGGGCGGATCGGACAAGGGCCTGATGAAGGTCGTCGCGGACGGTGTGCAGGCGACAGGAGGCCGGCTCGTCGGGGTGTCGGTCGAATTCCTCGCCGCGAGCGCCCGCCCGAACGCCGACGAGATGGTCATCGCCCGCGATCTCGCCGAGCGCAAGGCGCTTCTCCTGGAGAAGGCCGACGCTGTGGTCATCATGGTCGGCGGGACCGGGACGCTGGACGAGGCCACCGAGATCCTGGAGCTGAAGAAGCACGGCAAGCACACCAAGCCGGTCGTCCTGCTCAACACGGCGGGCTTCTACGACGGGCTGCGCCAGCAGTTCCAGCGCATGGAGGACGAGGGCTTCCTGCCGCTGCCCCTGACCGACCTCGTCTTCTTCGCCAAGGACGGCGTCGGCGCGCTCGCCTACCTGGAGGAGACCGCCGGACTCCAGTGAGCGGCCCGGACACGGGACCGGTGCCCACCCGGCGGAAACCGTTGGGCTCCCATAGGAAGCCCGCACATAGGATCCCCCCATGGCTACCCACCTCATCACCGGCGCCGGTTCCGGCATCGGCGCCGCTGTCGCCCGCCGTCTCCAGGAGCGCGGCGACGACCTCGTCCTGCTCGCCCGCGACGCCGGCCGCGCCAAGGAGTTCGCCGAGCGCTACCCGGGTGCGCGCACGCTCGTCGGCGACCTCGGCAACCCCGACCGGCTGTCCTGGGCGTTCGGCCAGCAGTCCATGCCCGAGCGGATCGACACCCTGCTGCACATCGCGGGCGTCGTCGAGCTCGGCGAGGTCGGGGAGCTCACGCCCAAGGCCTGGCACTTCCAGCTCAATGCCAACCTGATCGCTCCCGCCGAGCTCACCCGTCTCCTCCTGCCGCAACTCCGCGTCGCCCAGGGCCACGTCCTCTTCGTGAACTCGGGCGCCGGACTCAACGCCCACGCCGGGTGGAGCGCGTACGCCGCGAGCAAGCACGGCCTCAAGGCGCTCGCCGACTCGCTGCGTCACGAGGAGCACGGCAACGGGGTGCGCGTCACCTCCGTCTACCCGGGCCGCACCGCCAGCCCCATGCAGGCCAAGGTGCACCAGCAGGAGGGCAAGGAGTACGACGCGGAGCGCTGGATCGACCCCGAGTCGGTGGCCACCACCATCCTCATGGCGATCGACCTGCCGCGCGACGCCGAGGTCAACGACCTCACGGTCCGCCCCGGCCGCTGACGCCCCGCGTACGCGCGGGGCGAGCCGAGGACCGTAGGCTTCCCGCGTGAGCGAGAAGAGCAAGTTCAGCGGGTGTCCGGCGACCGGCATCGGGTCGATGCCCGGAGGAGACGCGAGGGAGGCGGCGAAGACCGTCACCGGGTCCTTCGCCGACGGCCAGGGCATGCCGTACCTGGCCGAACTGCCCGCGCGCGGGCCCGGCGCCGACATGATCGGCCGGAGCGTCGGCCTGCTCGTCGAGATGTACGGGCACGTCGAGCCGAGCGGCTGGCGGATCAGCGACCGGCCCGGCCGCGACACCCGCCGCGCCCGCTCCTGGCTCGGCGAGGACCTGGACGCCCTGGAGGAGTTCACCCAGGGGTACGAAGGGCTGCTCAAGGTCCAGGCCGTCGGGCCCTGGACGCTCGCCGCCGCCCTCGAACTGCGCGGCGGCGAAGCCATGCTGGCCGACCCGGGCGCCTGCCGCGACCTGGCCGGCTCGCTGGCCGAGGGTCTCCGCGCCCACCTCGCGGAGGTCCGCCGCCGGATGCCCGGGGCGAGCGTCGTCCTCCAGCTCGACGAACCCTCCCTGACCGCCGTCCTGCTGGGCCGGGTCCGCTCCGCCAGCGGCTACCGCACCTACCGCGCCGTGGACCGCCAGATCGTCGAGGCGACCCTGCGCGACGTCCTCGCGGCGGCGGGCGAGGACGGGACGACGCTCGTCCACTCCTGCGCCCCCGAGGTGCCCGTCGCGCTGCTGCGCCGGGCCGGGGCCGACGGAATCTCGCTCGACTTCTCCTTGCTCACGGAGCGTGAGGAGGAGGCGATCGGGGAAGCCGTCGAAGGCGGCACCCAGCTCTTCCTGGGCGTGGTGCCGTCCACCGACGCGGCAACGACGGCATTGTCGGACCCGGGCGGTAGCGTCATGGGAGTCAGGACGCTGTGGCGCAGGCTGGGGCTGAATCCGGGGACTCTCGCCGAGTCCGTCACGATCACCCCGTCGTGCGGTCTCGCGGGCGCGTCGCCCGCGTACGCCCGTACCGCGCTCGCCCACAGCGCCCGGGCGGCGAGGTCGCTCGCGGACAACCCTGAGTGACGGGGACGACGGGTACACAGGAGGACGGGACGATGGCGGGCGAACAGCGGGTGGAACAGGACAGTCCGGTCCCGGCGGGCGTGCGCGAGAGCCACGCGCTGCTGGCCGAGCAGATCGAGGAGCACCGCTTCCGGTATTACGTGAAGGACCAGCCGGTCGTCAGCGACGCCGAGTTCGACCGGCTGCTGCGCTCCCTGGAGGCCCTGGAGAAGGAGTACCCCCCGCTCCGCACCCCCGACTCCCCGACCCAGAAGGTCGCCGGGCCGTACATCACGGAGTTCACCTCCGTCGAGCACCGCGAGCGGATGCTCTCCCTGGACAACGCCTTCGACGACGAGGAGCTGGCCGCCTGGGCCGACCGCGTCGCCAAGGACGTCGGCACGCCCGACCACCACTTCCTGTGCGAGCTGAAGGTCGACGGCCTCGCCGTCAACCTCACCTACGAGCACGGCCGCCTCACCCGGGCCGCCACCCGCGGCGACGGCCGCACCGGCGAGGACATCACCCCCAACGTCCGGACGATCGCCGAGATCCCGCACCGCCTCCAGGGCGACGACATCCCGGCGCTCGTCGAGATCCGCGGCGAGGTCTTCTTCCCCATGGAGGACTTCGAGGAGCTGAACGCCCGGCTGGTCGCCGCCGACGACAAGCCCTTCGCCAACCCGCGCAACGCGGCCGCCGGATCGCTGCGGCAGAAGGACCCCAAGGTCACCGCCACCCGCCCGCTCCACATGGTGGTGCACGGCATCGGCGCCCACGAGGGCCTGAGCATCGACCGCCTCTCCCAGGCCTACGACCTCCTCCACGCCTGGGGCCTGCCCACCGCCAAGCACAACAAGGTCGTCGACTCCATCGCCGGCGTACGGGAGTTCATCTCCTACTACGGCGAGCACCGGCACTCCGTGGAGCACGAGATCGACGGGGTCGTCGTCAAGCTCGACGAGATCCCGCTCCAGGGCCGCTTGGGCTCCACCTCGCGCGCCCCCCGCTGGGCCATCGCCTGGAAGTACGCCCCCGAAGAGGTCAACACCAAGCTGGTCAACATCCGCGTCGGCGTCGGACGCACCGGCCGCGTCACCCCGTACGCCCAGGTCGAGCCGGTCGAAGTGGCCGGTTCCGAGGTCGAGTTCGCCACCCTCCACAACCAGAACGTGGTCAAGGCCAAGGGCGTCCTCATCGGCGACACCGTCGTCATCCGCAAGGCGGGCGAGGTCATCCCGGAGATCCTCGGCCCCGTCGTCGATCTGCGCGACGGCACCGAGAAGGCCTTCGAGATGCCGACCCACTGCCCCGAGTGCGGGACGGAGCTGCGCCCCATGAAGGAGGGCGACATCGACCTCCGCTGCCCGAACGCCCGCACCTGCCCCGCCCAGTTGCGCGAGCGTGTCTTCTACCTCGCCGGGCGCAAGAGCCTCGACATCGACCACTTCGGCTATGTGACCGCCGCCGCCCTGACCCGCCCGCTGGAGCCCGCCGAGCCCGTCCTCAAGGACGAGAGCGATCTGTTCTCGCTCACCGTCGAGCAGCTGCTGCCGATCCGGGCGTACGTCCTGGACCAGGACAGCGGGCTGCCCAAGCGCGACCCGAAGACCGGCGAGGAGAAGATCGCGACGGTCTTCGCCAACCAGCAGGGCGAGCCGAAGAAGAACGCGGTGGCCATGCTGGAGGGCATCGCCGCCGCCAAGGAGGCCCCGCTCGCCCGGATCCTCACCGGCCTCTCCATCCGGCACGTGGGCCCGGTCGCCGCCCAGGAGCTGGCCCGCCAGTTCCGTTCCGTCGACCGGATCGACGAGGCGACCGAGGAGGAGCTGGCCGCCGCCGACGGCGTCGGGCCGACCATCGCCGCCTCGGTCAAGCAGTGGTTCGCCGAGGACTGGCACCGCGAGATCCTGCGCAAGTGGCGCGAGGCCGGGGTGCGGATGGCCGACGAGGGCTCCGACGAGGAGGAGGGCCCCCGCCCCCTCGAAGGACTCACCGTCGTCGTCACCGGCACCCTCGCGGGCCACACCCGCGACGGCGCCAAGGAAGCGCTCCAGACCCTCGGCGCGAAGGTCGCCGGATCCGTGTCGAAGAAGACCGCCTTCGTGGTCGTCGGCGACAACCCCGGCTCCAAGTACGACAAGGCGATGCAGCTGAAGGTGCCCGTCCTGGACGAGGACGGATTCGCGATCCTGCTCGAAGACGGACCCGAACGCGCCCGGGAAGCCGCCCTGCCCGTCCCGGAAGCAGCCCCGGAGACCGAGTCGGCGGACAGCGGCACGTAGACGCTGAGTAACCGACCGCCGGGCCGCCGTTCGCGCCCCGTTCCCCGGATCGAGACGCCTTCGAGACGCTGCCCCGGCGTGGCGCGCCCCGTGCGGGGAAGGAAACGGGGCAGAGGGGTGAAGAAGGGTCGTCCGCTCCCCGAATGGCCCTGCCGCACCACCCGTTCGGGCCAATAGCAGATGGTGACGGGTGGTCGGTTCGCATTCGGGCAAGAGCTGTAGAGCGCTGCCCCTGGAAGCCTTTCGCGGCCTACTGTTGAGAGGTGCGCCCGCCGTGCGCGGCCCTCGACCGGGCCGTGGTGGCACGGGAGCGGGCGCCACCGAGGGTCATCGGCACCGCCGGCTGTGAGAGGGACGGAATGAAACCGACCGAGAGCGCCGCCCCGGTGTCGCGGCTGCAAGGTTTCGTCGGCCTCACGCCCCCGGTGGGCGCCGCCGTCGTGGGGATCGCCGCGTTACTGCTGGCGGTCGGGGCCTACCGGACCGTCGAGCAGGGCCACGCGCTCTTCCCGGACGGGGTGGTGGGCTGGTCCTTCGCCGTCCTCACCGGGGTCATCGTCGGCCATCTGGTGGCCCTCGGCCGCGACCGCTGGTGGGGCGGCACCGGCTCCGGCGCCGCCCTCACCCTCGCCGTGCTCCTGCTGTACGGCTGGCTGCCGGCCGTCCTCGTCAGCCTCGCCGTCGTGGTGCTCGTCGGGACCGCCCGACGGCACCGCTGGTGGCAGGGGCTGCTGCACGGCGGGGTCGACATGCTCGGCATCGGCGCGGCCGCGCTCGTGCTGGCCGCGTTCGGCGTGGTCCCCACCGTCGAGGAGCCCTGGCGGCCACTCGACTGGGGCATCGCGGCCGTCCCGGAACTGCTCCTGACCGCGTCGACGTATCTGCTCGTCACCCGGGTCCTCCTGTGGTACGCCCAGGCCCCGCACAACGGCGGGCTGCCCACCATCGCCCGCACCGCGATGCTGCGCCAGGGCCTCGTCGCCGTCGCGCTCCTCGGGCTGGCCCCGCTGATCTGCGCCGTCGCGATGTCCATGCCCATCCTGCTGCCGCTCTTCGCGGTGCCCCTGATCGCCCTGGACTCCACGCTCTGGATCGCCCGCGCCCGCGCCGAGGAGCAGCTGCGCGACCCGCTGACCGGGCTGCCCAACCGGCAGTGGCTGCTGGAGCGGACCTGGTCGGCGCTGGAGGACGCGGAGTCCATCGGCACCCGCTCCGCGCTGGTCCTCATCGACCTGGACCGCTTCCGCGCGGTCAACGACACCCTCGGCCATCTGGCCGGGGACCGGCTGCTGCTCCAGATAGCGGAGCGCCTGCGGCTCGCCCTGCCGCGCGGCGCGGAGGCGGCCCGCCTCGGCGGCGACGAGTTCGCCGTCCTCCTCCCGCACACCGACTCCACCACCAGCGCTCAGCAGGTCGCCCGCCATCTCGTCGCCGAGCTGTCATCGCCGCTCGACCTCGACGGGCTGACCCTCGTGCTGGAGGCCAGCGCCGGGGTCGCCGTCTACCCCGACCATGCCCTGGACGCCGAGGGCCTGCTGCGCCGGGCGGACGTCGCGATGTACCAGGCCAAGCGGGACCGCACGGGCGTGGAGGTCTACGAGTCCAAGCGGGACAGCAACACCCCCGACCGGCTCGGGCTCCTCGGCGATCTGCGCCGCGCGCTGGACGCGGGCGAGGTCGAACTGCACTACCAGCCCAAGGTCCGCTTCGACGGGCAGGTCGCCGGGCTGGAGGCGCTGGTGCGCTGGGTGCACCCGGAGCGCGGCCGGGTCCCCCCGGACGAGTTCATCGCCATCGCCGAGTCCTCCGGCCTGATGCCGCATCTCACGGAGTACGTCCTGGAGACGGCGCTCGCCCAGGTCGCCCGCTGGCGGGCGCAGGGCCTGTGCGTGCCCGTCGCGGTCAACGTCTCCCCGCGCGACGTCCACACCCCCGGCTTCGCCGGAGGCGTCGCGGCCCGCCTCGCCCGCCACGGCGTGCCCGCGGGAGCGCTCCAATTGGAGATCACCGAGCATGTGCTGCTGGAGGACCCGCAGCGCGCCGCCGACACCCTGGCCGGGCTCACCGCGCACGGCGTGAAGATGTCCCTCGACGACTTCGGCACCGGCTACTCGTCCCTGGTCCATCTGCGCCGGCTCCCGGTCAGCGAGCTGAAGATCGACCGCTCCTTCGTGGCCCGGCTGGCCGTCGACCACGAGGACGCGGAGATCGTCCGCTGCACCATCGACCTGGCCCACTCGCTCGGCCTGGTCGTCGTCGCCGAGGGCGTCGAGGACGATACGACCTGGGAGCGGCTGCGGGATCTGCGGTGCGACGCGGTGCAGGGCTGGCTGGTGGCGGCCGCGATGCCGCCGCAGGAGACCACGGCCTGGCTGCGGGCGCGCGGCGAGCACGGCTGGCGGCGGCCCGCCGAGCTGAAGGCCCAGGCTGCGGCCGCCGCGGGGTCGGCGACCGCTTCGGCGACCGGCTCGATGAACGGGTCGCTGAACGGCGCGGTGAACAGCGCCGCGGAGACCGACACCCCCTGAAGATCCCGGGGAGTGGAGCCCGCACAGGCGTAGCCCGATCGGGCCGGGGCACCCGTCCCCGACGGACCCCATAGGATTGGGGCCAAAACCACACACCAACCCCTGAGGATCGCTGCATGCCTGGCATCACGCGCGAGGAGGTCGCCCACCTCGCCCGGCTGGCGCGTCTGGAGCTGAAGGGCGAAGAGCTCGATCACTTCGCCGGTCAGCTCGACGACATCATCGGCGCGGTCGCCCGCGTCTCCGAGGTCGCCGACCAAGACGTACCGCCGACCTCCCACCCGCTGCCGCTGACCAACGTCATGCGCGCGGACGAGGTCCGTCCGTCGCTCACCCCCGCGCAGGCGCTCTCCGGCGCCCCGGCCCAGGAGCAGCAGCGTTTCAAGGTGCCGCAGATCCTGGGGGAGGACTAAACAGCCATGACGGACATCATCAAGCTCACCGCGGCCGAGATCGCCGCGAAGATCGCCTCCGGCGAGCTGACCGCCGTCGAGGTCACCGAGGCGCACCTCGCCCGGATCGACGCCGTCGACGAGAAGGTCCACGCCTTCCTGCACCTCGACCGCGAGGGCGCGCTCGCCCAGGCCCGTGCCGTGGACGCCAAGCGTGAGGCGGGCGAGAAGCTCGGCCCGCTGGCCGGCGTCCCGCTCGCGCTGAAGGACATCTTCACCACGAAGGACATGCCGACCACGGTCGGTTCCAAGATCCTCGAAGGCTGGGTCCCGCCGTACGACGCCACGCTCACGCGGAAGCTGCGCGACGCCGACGTCGTCATCCTCGGCAAGACCAACATGGACGAGTTCGCCATGGGGTCCTCCACCGAGAACAGCGCCTACGGCCCCACCGGCAACCCCTGGGACCTCACCCGGATCCCCGGCGGCTCCGGCGGCGGCTCCTCCGCCGCCCTCGCCTCCTACGAGGCCCCGCTCGCCATCGGCACGGACACCGGCGGCTCGATCCGCCAGCCCGCCGCCGTCACCGGCACCGTCGGCGTCAAGCCCACCTACGGCGGCGTCTCCCGCTACGGCATGGTCGCCTTCTCGTCCTCCCTCGACCAGGGCGGGCCCTGCGCCCGTACGGTCCTGGACGCGGCGCTGCTGCACGAGGCCATCGCCGGGCACGACCCGCTGGACTCGACGTCCATCGACGCCCCGGTCCCGCCGGTCGTCGAGGCCGCGCGCAACGGCTCCGTACAGGGCATGCGCGTCGGCGTCGTCAAGCAGTTCCGCGGCGAGGGCTACCAGGCCGGTGTCCTCCAGCGCTTCGACGAGTCGGTCGAGCTGCTGAAGTCGCTGGGCGCGGACATCGTCGAGCTGGACTGCCCGTCCTTCGACCTGGCGCTCTCCGCGTACTACCTGATCGCGCCCTCGGAGTGCTCCTCCAACCTGGCCCGCTTCGACGCCATGCGCTACGGCCTGCGGGTCGGCGACGACGGCACGAAGTCGGCCGAGGAGGTCACCGCGCTCACCCGCGAGGCCGGCTTCGGCGACGAGGTCAAGCGCCGCGTCATCCTGGGGACGTACGCACTCAGCTCCGGCTACTACGACGCGTACTACGGCTCGGCCCAGAAGGTCCGCACCCTCATCACCCAGGACTTCGAGAAGGCCTTCGAGCAGGTCGACGTGATCGTCTCCCCGACGACCCCGACCACCGCCTTCCCGATCGGCGAGCGCGCCGACGACCCGATGGCGATGTACCTCGCGGACCTGTGCACCATCCCCACCAACCTGGCCGGCAACTCAGCCATGTCGCTGCCCTGCGGCCTGGCCCCGGAGGACGGTCTGCCGGTCGGATTGCAGATCATCGCCCCCGCCATGAAGGACGACCGGCTCTACAAGGTCGGAGCGGCCGTCGAGGCCGCGTTCGTGGAAAAGTGGGGGCACCCGCTGCTTGAGGAGGCTCCGTCGCTGTGAGTGCCATGGCAAAGAAGGCCAAGAACTTCCAGAAGTCCAAGACGGGCGCGTACATCGCGATCGGCAGTACCGCGTTCGGCGCCATCAGTGTCGTCAAGCAGGCGAAGCTCGCCCGCAACGACAACGACATCCTGCGCCTCGTCGACGCGGCCGTCTCCGCGGCCGCCATCGTCACCGGACTCGCGATCCTCTATCGCGAACTGAAGCGTCTCGGCGACGACGACGTCCTGCTGGGCTGAGAGGGAAAGTTTCACCGTGACTGTCACTGACCTGGTGTCGTACGAGGACGCGCTCGCGTCCTACGACCCCGTCATGGGCCTCGAAGTCCATGTCGAGCTCGGCACCAAGACCAAGATGTTCTGCGGCTGCTCCACGGAGCTGAAGCAGGACGCCAACTCCCAGACCTGCCCGGTCTGTCTCGGACTGCCCGGCGCGCTGCCGGTCGTCAACGAGATCGGCGTGGAGTCGGCCATCAAGATCGGTCTCGCGCTGCACTGCGAGATCGCCGAGTGGTGCCGCTTCGCCCGGAAGAACTACTTCTATCCGGACATGCCGAAGAACTTCCAGACCTCGCAGTACGACGAGCCGATCGCCTTCAACGGCTATCTGGACGTCCAGCTGGAGGACGGCGAGATCTTCCGCGTGGAGATCGAGCGCGCCCACATGGAGGAGGACACCGGCAAGTCGACGCACGTCGGCGGCGCCACCGGCCGTATCCACGGCGCGTCCCACTCCCTGCTCGACTACAACCGGGCCGGCATCCCGCTCATCGAGATCGTCACCAAGCCGATCGAGGGAGCCGGCGCCCGCGCCCCCGAGGTCGCCAAGGCGTACGTCGCCGAGCTGCGCGAGCTGATCAAGGCCCTCGGGGTCTCCGAGGCCCGCATGGAGATGGGCCAGATGCGCTGCGACGTGAACCTGTCGCTGCGCCCCAACGGCACCGAGACGTTCGGTACGCGCTCCGAGACGAAGAACGTGAACTCGCTGCGTTCCGTCGAGCGGGCCGCCCGCTTCGAGATCCAGCGGCACGCCGCCGTGCTGTCCTCGGGCGGCACGATCGTGCAGGAGACCCGGCACTTCCACGAGGAGGACGGCTCCACCACGGCCGGCCGCATCAAGGACAACGCCGAGGACTACCGCTACTTCCCCGAGCCGGACCTGGTCCCCGTCGCGCCCGCGCGCGAGTGGGTCGAGGAGCTGCGCAAGGGCCTCCCCGAGCTGCCCCGGCTGCGCCGGGCGCGGCTCAAGGAGGAGTGGGGCGTCTCCGAGCACGACATGCAATCCATCCTCAACGCGGGCGCGGTCGACCTGATCGTCGCCACGATCGAGGCGGGCGCCCCCTCGGACCAGGCCCGCAAGTGGTGGATGGGCGAGCTCGCCCGTAACGCCAACGAGACCGGCCGCGGCCTGGACGAGCTGCCGATCACCCCGGCGCAGGTCGCCCGGGTGGCCGCGCTCGTCGCCAAGGGCGACCTCAACGACAAGCTGGCCCGCCAGGTCATCGAGGGCGTCCTCGCGGGCGAGGGCGACCCGGACACCGTCGTCGAGAAGCGCGGCCTCAAGGTCGTCTCGGACGAGGGCGCGCTCTCCACGGCCGTCGACGAGGCCATCGCGGGCAACGCGGCCATCGCCGACAAGATCCGCGGCGGCAAGGTCGCGGCGGCGGGCGCGCTCGTCGGCGCGGTCATGAAGGCCACCCGCGGCCAGGCGGACGCGGCGCGCGTGCGCGAGCTGATCCTGGAGAAGCTGGGCGTCGAGGGCTGATCCACCCGTCATCACCCCGAAGGGGCGGTGCACCCGTGTTCACGACGGGCGCGCCGCCCCTTCAGCCGTGGGGGAGGGGCAGCGGCGGGCGGGCACGTGCCTGTGCTGATGCCCGCGTCCGCGCTCGTGCCTGCGCGCCCGCGCCCGTGCCTTTGCCCGCGCCCGTGTCCGCGCCCGAAAGCCTGCCGATCCAGCCCGCTCGCGGCGCCCCTGCCCCGCCTGAGAACATCTCCCGGCCCACCCCGCCCGCCCCGACCCCGCCTGAGAGCCCCTCCTGAACACCGTCACCGCCGAGATCGTCTCCTTCGCCCTGCTCCTGGGCGTCCTCGCCTTCGCCGTCCTGCGCCCCCGGGGCCTGCCGGAGGCGACCGCAGCCGTGCCCGCCGCCGTGCTCGTGGTGGCCCTGGGCGCGGTGTCCTGGCCCGAGGCGCGGGAACAGGTCGGCGAGCTGCTGCCCGTCGTCGGCTTCCTCGCGGCGATCCTCGTGCTGGCCCAGCTCTGCGCGGACGAAGGGCTGTTCCGGGCCGCCGGTGACTGGGTCGCCCGCGCCTGTCACGGGCAGACCCGGCCCCTGCTCGGCGGGGTCTTCGTCGTCGCCTCGATCGTCACCGCCGTCCTCAGCCTGGACGCCACCGTCGTCCTGCTCACCCCGGTCGTCCTCGCCACCGCCGCCCGGGTCGGCGCGCGGCCCCGCCCGTACGTCTACGCCTGCGCGCACCTCGCCAACTCCGCGTCCCTCCTGCTCCCCGTCTCCAACCTCACCAACCTCCTGGCGTTCACCGCGAGCGGTCTCTCCTTCACCCGGTTCGCCGCGCTGATGGCCTTGCCCTGGCTCGCCGCCATCGCCGTCGAGTACGCCGTCTTCCGCCGGGCCTTCCGGGACGACCTGGCCGCCGGGGCGCACGCGCCGGATCCCGGGGCGGAGCGCACGCCGGTCCCCGTCTTCACGCTCGTCGTGCTGGCGCTGACCCTGGCCGGGTTCGTCGTCACCTCGTTCGAGGGGGCCGAGCCGCTGTGGGCGGCGCTGGCGGGGGCCCTGGTGCTCGCCGTACGGGCGCTCGCCAAGCGGGAGACCACGCCGCTCGCCGTCGTCCGCTCGGCCAACCCGCTGTTCTGCCTCTTCGTCCTCGCGCTCGGCGTCGTCGTCAAGGCGGTCGTCGACAACGGCCTGGGCGACGGGATCGCCGCCCTGCTGCCGGACGGCGACACCCTGCCCGCCCTCCTCGGCGTCGCCGTGGTCGCGGCCCTGCTCGCCAACCTGATCAACAACCTGCCCGCGATCCTCGCTCTCCTCCCGATCGTCTCGGTGGCCGGGCCCGGACCGCTGCTCGCCGCCCTGATCGGGGTGAACCTCGGGCCGAACCTCACGTACGTCGGATCGCTGGCCACGCTCCTGTGGCGGCGCATCCTGCACGTCCACGGGGACGCCCCCGAGCTGGGCCACTTCACCCGGCTGGGGATCGCGACCGTACCGGCGACGCTGCTCGCCGCCACCCTCGCGCTCTGGGGATCGCTCCACCTCATCGGGGTGTGAGGACGCCGTCACTCCGGGTTGGACTTTCGGGTGGGACCTCTTGGACGTTCACCACCGGGCCGTACACAGTCCTTCCCGACGCCACCCGGTCTGACTAGCTTCCCGGCTGTAACCACCGCAACCAGGAGGCTCTTTTGACCACGGACATGTCACGGCGACGGCTCTTCGCGCTGGGCGGCGGCGCACTCGGCGCCGCTGCGGCCGGATCGTTCCTGCCGCCGTCGCTCCAGGCCGCCATCGCCGCGCAGCCCGCCCACGCGGGGTCCGGCGGGCTGGGGTCGATCAAGCATGTGGTGATCCTGATGCAGGAGAACCGTTCCTTCGACCACTACTTCGGCACCCTGCGCGGCGTACGCGGCTTCGGCGACCGTAACGCCATCGAGCTGCCCACCGGCGGGACCGTGTTCGAGCAGCCCGGCGCGGCCGGCTCCACCGTGCTGCCCTTCCCGGTGCGCGGCGCGGCCGAGGAGCAGAAGAAGGACCTCCAGTACATCGGCGCCCTCGACCACTCCTGGAACGGCGGCGCGCAGGCCTGGGGCGGCGGCTGGATGAACGGCTGGATCAGCGCCAAGACCGCGGCGACGATGGCGTACTACGACCGCCGCGACATCCCGCTCCACTACGAGCTGGCCGACACCTTCACCGTCTGCGACGCCTACCACTCCTCGATCCACACCTCCACCAGTCCCAACCGCAACCACCTCTGGAGCGGGAAGACCGGCTTCGAGGCGAACGGGAAACGGGCCGTCGGCAACGACGCGTACAGCGAGGGCACCCACCCCGGCTACGACTGGTCCACCTACGCTGAGCGGCTGGAGAAGGCCGGGCGCAGCTGGCGCACGTACACCGAGTGGGAGAACTTCACCGACAACCAGATCGAGTTCTACGCCACCTTCAAGGCGATCGCCCGCAAGGCCCTGGCCAAGACCGGCGGCCATACGTACATGGAAGCCTTCTACGCCAAGGTCCGGGGCGCGTCCGAGGCCGAGCGCACCCGGCTGCTCGGGCTGCTGGACGAGGGCGTCGCCACGCTCACGAAGCAGGAGCGCAGCCTGTTCGAGCGGGCGCTGCGCCGGGTCCCGACCGGGACGCTCGCCGACGAGTTCGCCAAGGACGTGGCGGCCGGGACGCTGCCGGAGGTCTCCTACCTGGTGCCCTCGGCGGTCGACTCCGAGCACCCGAGCACCTCCTCGCCGGTGCACAGCGCCACCATCGTCTACAAGATCCTCGACGCGCTCGGCAAGCACCCCGACGTCTGGCGGCACACCGCCGTGCTGATCAACTACGACGAGAACGACGGCTTCTTCGACCACGTACCGCCGCCCGTCGCACCCCCCGAGGTGACCGAGGAGCAGTGGGAGGGCCGCCCGACCGGCCTCGGCATCCGGGTGCCGCTGCTGGTCGTCTCGCCGTGGACGGTCGGCGGCTACGTCTGCTCCGAGGTCTTCGACCACACCTCCGTCATCCGCTTCCTGGAGCGCTGGACCGGGGTGAAGGAGCCCAACATCGGCGACTGGCGGCGCACCGTCACCGGCGACCTCACCTCCGCCTTCGACTTCACCCGGGCCCGTCGGCAGCCCGCCGTGCAGACGCCCGGGGCGATCCCGCCCTTCGAGGGCCGCTGGCAGCCGAAGCCGCCCGCCGTCCAGCACCTCCCCGAGCAGGAGCCCGGCGTACGCCCGGCGCGCCCGCTGCCCTACCGGCCGGACGCCCAGGCACGGCGGGCGGAGGACGGCCTGCGGGTGGAGCTGGACAACGCGGGCCGGTCCTCGGCGCACTTCGCGCTCTACCCGTACGCGGACGAGTTCCCGGCACCGCAGCACAAGGACGTCCGGGGCCGCGCGCACTGGACGGTCCCGGTGCCGGGGGAGGCGTACCGCTTCACAGTCACCGGGCCGAACGGCTTCCGGCGCGAGTTCGCCGGACCGGCCGACGGGGGAGCGGAGCTCACCAGCCGCATCGACCACCACGACCGCGACATCCACCTCACCCTGCGCAACACCGGCCGCCGTCCCCTGACCTTCCTGGTGCGGCCGCTCGGTTACGTCGACGAGGACGACGTACGGGACTGGACCCGCCGTGTCACGGTCAAGCCGGGCCGCAGCCGCTCGCTGGTGCACTCGGCGGCCGACGCCCACGGCTGGTACGACCTCGACGTCACCGTGGACGGGGAGGACGGCTTCCGGCGGCGGCTCATGGGGCACATCGAGAACGGCCGGGCGAGCGTCTCGGGCTGAGGCCGCGCAGGGTCTGGTCTGTCCCGTATAAGGGGCAGATCAGGCCCTGTGACCATGGCCACGAAACGGACAAAGGATCACGTTCTGCTGTCAGAGTTGGCGGTCTCAAGGTCATGAGACGTTTACGGGCAGATCACGTTATCTGTGGGTAAAGGTCCACGAACCCGCAGGGAGCTCGTCCGTTGGCTGCCATCGCCCGCTGGTGCATCAGGCACCGTCTCGTCGCCGTCCTCATCTGGCTCGCCGCCCTCGGCGGCACCGCAGCCGCGGCGGGCATCGCCGGTTCGGCGTACTCCAACGACTACGAGGTCCCCGGCACCGAATCCGGCCGGGCCACCGAACTCCTCTCGCGCGGCTTCACCGACCTCGGCGGCGACACCGACACCGTCGTCTGGCACACCACCGGCTCCACGGTCAGAGCCGCCGACGTCGAACAGACCATGACCCGCACGCTCCACGCGATCGAGGACCTGCCGGGCGTCGGCGCGGTCACCGGCCCCTACGGCACCGCGGGCCCCGGCCAGATCAGCCAGGACGGCCACACCGCCTACGCCACGGTCACCTTCGACCGCCCCGCCGACGAGATCCCCGCCTCCCAGGCCCAGGCCCTCGTCGACACCGCGAAGGCCGCCGAGGCCGACGGGCTCCAGGTCGAGCTGGGCGGCACCGCCGTCGCCCTCACCGAAGCGCCCTCCGTCCACTTCGCCGAGGGCATCGGCGTGATCGTCGCGGCCGTCGTGCTCTTCCTCGCCTTCGGCTCGCTGGCCGCCAGCCTGCTGCCCATCGCCACCGCCCTGGTCTCCGTCGGCACCGCCTACGCGGGCACCGTGCTCCTCGGCCATCTGATGACCGTGGCGGACTTCGCCCCGATGCTCGGCATGCTCATCGGGCTCGGCGTCGGCATCGACTACGCCCTGTTCATCGTCACCCGGCACCGCAGAGGACTCCGGCGCGGCATGTCCGTGCCCGAAGCGGCCCAGAACGCCGTCGCGACCACCGGCCGCGCCGTCGTCTTCGCCGGGGTCACCGTCTGCATCGCCCTGCTCGGCATGCTGATCCTGCGGCTCGACTTCCTCAATGGCGTCGCCATCGCCGCCTCGCTCACCGTCGTCCTCACCGTGCTGGCCTCGGTCACTCTGCTGCCCGCCCTGCTCTCCCTCATCGGGATGCGGGCCCTCAGCCGCCGCGAACGCCGGCAGCTCGCCGAGCACGGACCGCGCCCCGAACTGCCCACCGGCTTCGCCGCCCGCTGGTCCGCCTTCGTCGAGCGCCACCCCAAGCTCCTCGGCGGGATCGCGGCCGTGGTCATGCTGGTGCTCGCCCTGCCCGCCCTCGGCCTCCACCTGGGCACGTCCGACCAGGGCAACAACCCGGCCACCGCCACCACCCGGCAGGCCTACGACCTGCTCGCCGACGGCTTCGGGCCCGGTGTCAACGGCCCGCTCACCATCGCCGCCCAGCTCGACGGCGCGGACGACCGGCTCGCCCTGGACTCGCTGCCCGAGAAGCTGCGTACCACCGAGGGCGTCGCGTCCGTCAGCCCGGTGACGTACAACAGCGGCGGCGACACCGCCTTCCTCACCGTCGTACCCGACTCCTCGCCCCAGTCGCAGGAGACCAGCGAGCTGGTCGACCGGATCCGGGGCGACGTGCTGCCGCCCGTCCAGGCCACCACCTCACTGGAGGCCCATGTCGGCGGGGTGACGGCGAGCTACGACGACTTCGCCGAGATCATCGTCGGGAAGCTGCCCCTGTTCGTCGGGGTCGTCATCGGCCTCGGCTGCCTGCTGCTGCTCCTGGCGTTCCGGTCCATCGGCATCCCGATCAAGGCCGCCGTGATGAACGTGGCCGCCGTCGCCTCCTCCTTCGGCGTCGTCGTCGCCGTCTTCCAGTGGGGCTGGGGGAGCGAGCTGCTCGGCCTCGGCAGCGCCGGGCCCATCGAACCCTTCCTCCCCGTGATCATGGTCTCGGTCCTCTTCGGCCTCTCCATGGACTACCAGGTCTTCCTGGTCGGCCGGATGTACGAGGAGTGGCTGGAGACCGGCGACAACCGGCGCTCCGTACGCGTCGGCCTCGCCGAGACCGGCCGGGTCATCAACTCCGCCGCCGTGATCATGATCTCCGTCTTCCTCGCCTTCGTGCTCAGCGGCGACCGGGTCATCGCCATGTTCGGCATCGCGCTCGCCACGGCCGTCGCCCTGGACGCCTTCGTCCTGCGCACCCTGCTGGTGCCCGCCCTGATGCACATGCTCGGCGGCGCGAACTGGTGGCTGCCGGGCTGGCTGGAGAAGCGGCTGCCCCGGATCTCCATCGAGCCGCCCGACTGCGTACCGCTCCATGCGAAGATCCCCGGGGCGCGCGTCACCGAGGAGGGCGTCGCGCAGACGGAGGAGGAGCACGATGTTCGCCATATCCCTGGGTGACGACCAGGCGGAGCTGCGGCCGCTGGAACCCTGGCAGGCCGCGGAGTTCCTGGCCCACATGGACCGGGCCCGGGAGCTGGTCGACCCGTGGATCCCGTTCGCCTCGTACGCCACCGACCTGGACTCGGCGCGCGCCCTGCTCCAGAAGTACGCGGACCGGCAGGCGGCGGACACCGGCCGGATGTACGGGATCTGGCTGGAGGGCACCCTCGTCGGCGGCGTCCTCTTCCCGTCCTTCGACGCCGCACAGGGCAACTGCGAGATCGGCGTCTGGCTGGAGCCCGCCGCGCAGGGCCGCGGGCTGATCACCCGGGCCGCCGAGCGGCTGATCGACTGGGCGGTGTACGAACGCGGCATGCACCGCGTCGAGTGGGACGCCTCGCCCGGGAACACCCGGTCGATCGCGGTCGCGAAGCGGCTCGGGATGACCCGGGACGGCGTGCTCCGGCAGAGCTACGTCTACCGGGGGGAGCGGCACGACTCCGAGATCTGGTCAACCCTCGCCCCGGAGTGGAAGGCCCGCGCGGGTCGCTGAACCCCGGCGTTAAGGGCGCTCTCATCCAGGCCCCCTAGCGTGCGGCGCATGAACACCTCCTCCTCCTCCAAGACGACGAACCCCGACGAGACGGCCGCCGCGGAGGACGCGGCGACGAAGGACGCCCTGGGTGCGTCGCCGGAGGCCGACGACTCCGCTGCGGCCTCCGACGACCTCGGCGAGCAGGCCGCCCGGGACGACGCGGCCGACGACGGCATCGAGGACGAGGACCTGGAGCCCGACCCCTTCGAGGCGGCCCGGCACGGCGTCGGTGCGGGCGCGGCGGCCGTCGTCTCCGCGGCCCTCGGCGTCGTCGCCCTGACCGGCGCGTGGACCGGCCGGGTCGCCGCCGAGCGCGAGACGCTCATCGGCCAGATCAAGACCTCCGGCGGCGGCAGCGCGGCTCAGCAGATCTCGGAGATCTACGGGGACGCCTGGCACACCACCGCCCTGGTCAACGGCGTCTTCGCCCTCCTGGCCCTGCTCGTCGGCGTCGTCGTCCTGGTCCGCCCCGCCTTCGGCGCCCCCGCCGACCGGCCGCAGCCCGCCTGGGTCCGCGCGGTCGCCCTGGCCGGTGTCGCCCTCGGCGTCCTCGGCATGCTGATCTCCGTGGGCATGTACTTCGACCTCTTCGTCTCCCTGCCCAGCGCGGGCTCCCCGGTCGGCGGCTGACCGGGCCGGCCACCCGCGTAAGGCAGGCGGGCCCGCCTCCTAAGGCCCCCGCTCACCCCTCGGGACCGGGCCGTGCACCCGCCTAAGGCCCCCACCCCCGCGAAGATGCGGAACTCGCCCGATGCGGCGCCCCCACCTGGCCGACGACAGTGGACACACAGCGAACACAGGGCCCCGGCCGACCGGCCGGGTCACCCCTCCGGTCCGCTGCCACGACCAGGAATCAGGGGAACCACCATGTACGAGTACGAGCTCTACCGCTCCACCTCCGCCGAGCTGATCCGCCGGGCCGACGCCGAGCGCGAGATCGGCCGGGCCCGCCGCGCCCGCCGGGCCGCCCGCCTTTCCCGACGCCAAGATCCGGAGGGGAAGGTGAGGCAGGGCGACCGCGGCCGCTTCGCCCCGGCCGCCTGACGATGGCCCGGCCCGGGACGACCCCCGTGCCGGACCCCGGTCCCGCCGCCGCCCCTTCCGTACGGGGCGCGGCGGGTCCGGGCGTGGCGGGATCGGCAGCAGAGGCAGCGGGCGCGGCGGGCGGGGACCGGGCGGGGAGCATGATCACCCTGCGCGAAAATGCCCCCGCCGCCTCGCACGCGTATGCGATGCTCGGCGGCGTGGAGACCAGGTCAGTCAGCCCCGTGTTCGTCGGCCGCGCCCAGGAGCTCGCCTCGCTCACCGAGGCGCTCGCGCGGGCCGCGTCCGGCGATCCCCAGGCGCTGCTGATCGGCGGCGAGGCGGGCGTCGGCAAGACCCGTCTGGTCGAGCAGTTCGTCTCGGCGGCCGCGCGGCGCGATGCCGTGGTCGCCGTCGGATCCTGCGTCGAGATCGGGGCCGACGGGCTGCCGTACGCCCCCTTCCCGACCGCCCTGCGCGCCCTGCGGCGTGCTCTGCCCGAGGAGATGGCCGCCGCCTGCGCGGGCAAGGAGGGCGAGCTGGCCCGGCTCCTGCCCGAGCTGGGCGAGAGCCGCCGGGACGCCACCGACGAGTACAGCACCGCCCGCCTCTTCGAACTCACCGCACGCCTGCTGGAGCAGATCTCCGCCGACCGCCCGGTCGTTCTCGTCCTGGAGGACCTGCACTGGGCGGACGCCTCCACCCGGCATCTGCTCGCCTATCTCTTCCGCACCCTGGGCAGTGGCCGCCTGATGGTCGTCGGCACCTACCGCGCCGACGACATCCACCGCCGCCACCCCCTGCGCCCCCTCCTCGCCGAACTGGACCGGCTGCGCACCGTCACCCGCGTCGAACTCGACCGGTTCAGCCACGACGAGGTCGGCCGCCAGCTCGCCGGCATCCTCGCCGAGATCCCCGAGGCCGCACTCGTCGACGAGATCTTCGAACGCTCCGACGGCAACGCCTTCTTCGTCGAGGAGCTGGCCGGCTCCCTGGAGTGCTGCGGCGACAGCTCCGGGCTCTCCGAATCGCTCCGCGACCTCCTGCTCGTCCGGGTCGAGGCGCTGCCCGAGCACGCCCAGCGGGTGGCCAGGATCGTCGCCGAGGGCGGCTCCTTCGTCGAACACGAACTGCTGGCCGCCGTCGCCGGGCTCGGCGAGGACGACCTCGACGAGGCCCTGCGCGCGGCCGTCGGCGCCAACCTGTTGCAGCCCGCGCCCGACAGCGACGGCTACCGCTTCCGGCACTCCCTGGTCCGCGAGGCCGTCAGCGACGACCTGCTGCCCGGCGAGCGCACCCGCGTCAACCGCCGTTACGCCGAAGCCCTGGAGGCCGATCCCTCCCTCGTACGGGACGACGAACGGGCCACGCGCCTCGCCAGCTACTGGTACGCCGCCCACGACGCCGCCAAGGCCCTGCCCGCCGTGCTCCGGGCCGCCGTCGAGGCCCGCCGCCGCTACGCCTACTCCGAGCAACTGCGGCTCCTCGAACGGGCGATGGAGCTCTGGGACGACGTCCCCGGCGAAGTCCTCGCCACCCTGCGCCCCTTCGACTACGCCGAGGTCTACCCGGCCTCCGGCTGCGACCTGGAGAACGCCCCGCTGCGCTACCTCGACGTGATGGCCGAGGCCACCGTCGCCGCCCACTTCGGCGGCGACCGCAAACGCGCGCTGGCCATCTCCAAGAAGGCCATGCGGGTCCTGGCCGCCGAGGCCGACCCGCTGCGCGAGGCCTGGTTCCTCGTGCAGCGCAGCCGCCTGGTGCAGGCGCTCGACAAGGGGGACGGCTGGGAGGAGCTGGCCGCGGCGCAGGAGCTGGTGCGGGGGCTGCCGCCGTCGTCCGTACAGGCCGACGTCCATACGAACGTGGCCAGTTGGAAGGCGCTCCACCAGCCGGGACCGCAGGCGCTCGCGGATAGCGACCGCGCCGTGGAGTACGCCCGGCTCGTCGGCGACGAGTACATCGAGCTGCACGCCCGCCTCACCCGCGGCTGGCTCGTCGCGGACGCGGGCGGCGTCGAGGAAGGCCTCGCCGAGATGTACGCGGTCCGGGACCGGGCCGAACAGCTCCACCTGATGAACCTCCTCGGCCGGGTCAGCGTCAACCTGCCCTCCTCGCTGGAGGCGATGGGCCGCTCGCTGGAGGCCGTCGCCGCCGCCGACCACGGCATCGAGATCTGTCACAGCCACGGCCTGGCCGACTCCGGGGCCTGGGTGTACGCCAACCAGTCCCAGTCCCTGTTCTCCCTCGGTCACTGGGCACAGAGCGAGAGTGCCGCCGCGTCCGCCGCCCGCCTGGCGCTGGGCCCCCGGGCCAAGGGCCTCGCAGCTCTGCGCCGTACCGAACTGGCCGTCGCCCGCGGGGACGCGGCCGAGGCGGAGGAGCAGCTCGCCCTGGTCCGCAGGCACTTCGGGCACCGCGACCCGCAGCACCAGCACGTGATCGACCCCGGGCGGCACGGCATGGTGCTGGCCGCATCCCAGGGCAGGCTCGCCGAGGCACGGGCCGCGTTCGAGGAGCTGGCCAGGGGCGGCTTCCCGCCCGGCACCCAGCGCTACGCCCTGCCGCTGCTCCAGACCGCCGCCATGATCGAGGCGGACGCCCGCGGGCTGCCCGCCGCCGAAGCCGGCCGGAGCGACATGCTCGCGCTGATCCGCCGCAGCGCGAAGAACCTGCCGATGCTCGTGCCCGTGTGGGCGGCCTACGGCGTCTTCATCGAGGCCGAGCTGGCCCGGGCCGAAGGCACGGACACCCCCGACCACTGGGCCCGCGCCGCCGAGGCGTTCGACCCGCTGTGCCGCCCGTACCAACTGGCCCAGATCCACCGCCGCTGGGCGGAGTCCCTGCTCATCGCCCCCGGCTGCCGGTCCACCGCCACGGCCCTGCTGCACCGCGCCCAGGAGGCCGCCGGGCGGCTCGGCGCGCGCCCGCTCGCCGAGGCGGTCGACCAGCTGGCCGCCCGCGCCCGCATCACCCTCGACGACTCCGGCACGGCCCCCGCCCCCGACGCCGGAATCCACCCGGCCGCCCTGGCCCCCGCCGACGGCCCCGTCGGGCCGCCCGCCGAGGAGGAGGACCCGGCCATCGCCGCCGTGGCGTCCTTCGGGCTGACCCCGCGCGAGCAGGACGTACACCGCCTGGTCGCGGCCGGACACACCAACCGGCGGATCGCCGAGGAGCTGTTCATCTCCCCGAAGACCGCGAGCGTCCACGTCTCCAACATCCTGGCCAAACTGGGCGTCTCCAGCCGAGGCGAAGCAGCCGCCCTGGCCCACCGCCTGAGGCTCTACCCGGCGGCGTAGGGCACGGCCGCGCCCCGGCTTTCCGGCGGCGCGGTCCGACGGCGGCCCCCTACTCCACCTCGACCTGAAGAACCCTGTCGTCCCCGGGCTTCTGCGTGCCGCGTCCGTCCGTGTTGCTCGTGAGCAGCCACAGGCGGTCGCTTCCCGCGCTCACCACCGTGCGCAGGCGGCCGTGCTCCTCCTCCAGGAACGCCTGGGGGTCCGCGAGAGGTTCCCTCGCCTTCTCGCCGGACAGCGGGATCCGCCACAGCCGCTCACCGCGCAGGCCGGCCATCCAGATCGAGCCCTCGGCGTACGCGATCCCGCTGGGGGAGGCTTCCGAGGTCTTCCACTGCGCGACCGGGTCGATGAACCCGTCCTCGCCCTCCTCGCCCTCGACCTCGGGCCAGCCGTAGTTCCCGCCGGGCTCGATGAGATTCAGCTCGTCCCAGGTGTTCTGCCCGAACTCGGCGGCCCACAGCCGCTTCTGCGCGTCCCAGGCGAGCCCCTGCACATTGCGGTGGCCGTACGAATACACCACCGAGTCCGCCTCCGGGTTGCCGTGCACCGGCTCGCCGTCGGGGGTCATCCGCAGGATCTTGCCCGCCAGCGACTCCTTGTCCTGGGACAGGCCCGTGTCCCCGGTCTCGCCCGTGCCCGCGTACAGCATCTTGTCCGGGCCGAAGGCGATCCGGCCGCCGTTGTGGATGCTGCCCTTGGGGATACCGCGCAGGATGGTGTCCGGGGCCCCGAGCTGCTGACCCGCCGGGCGCTTCTCGTCGTAACTCATCCGGACGATCCGGTTGTCGGACGTCGTCGTGAAGTACGCGTACACCAGCTGGTCCGCGCCGAACGTGGACGAGACGGCGAGCCCGAGCAGTCCGCCCTCGCCGGCCGGGGCGACCCCGGGCACCGAGCCCAGCAGCGTCTGCTTGCCGCTCTCGCCGTCGATCCGGTGGATCGTGCCCTCGTCCCGCGAGGACACCAGCAGGTCGCCGCCCGGCAGCGCGGCCAGACCCCACGGCGACTTCAGGTTCTCCGTCAGCGTCGAGACGACCTTCGCCGAGCCCTTCTCGGGCGGCAGCTCCGCCGACCGGCCCGGCGAGGCCGGGGAAGCGGAGCCCGAGGTGGTCGGGGAACCGGCGGGCCGCCCGGACGCACCACCCTCGTCCCCGTCACCGCCGCCGGAACACGCGGCGGACAGCAGCAGGGCGGCCGACGCCACCGCCGCCATCACCCCCCTGCGCACGGCCGGGGACTGCACACGTCCGAACAGAGCACCACGCACGGAACCGATCCTTTCGACGGCTGCCCGACCACCTGCTCCTGCACCCTCACCTGTTCCTACTGCCCCGACCGGTCCAGAAGTTCCCGTTCCGGCCATTCTCCCGCCGTACGGGTCGCGACGCTCAGTCCCACGACTCGCGGGCGGCGGGCAGCGCGTCGATCTCCGCCAGGTCCCGGTCGTCCAGGACCACCCGCGCCGCCCCCGCGTTCTCCACCGCCCACCGCTCCCGCTTCGCCCCCGGCACCGGCACCACATGCGGGCCCTGGCGCAGCACCCACGCCAGCGCCACCTGCGCCACGGTCGCCCCCCGGCGCTCCGCGACCCGCCGCAGACCGGCCACCAACGGCTGGTTCGCCGCCATCACCTCGGCCGTGAACCGCGGATGCCGGGCCCGCAGGTCCTCCGGCTCGAACCCCTGCCCCGGCTTCAGCGTCCCGGTCAGATAACCGCTGCCCAGCGGCATCGCGGCCAGCAGCCCCACCCCGCGCGCCACACACCACGGCAGCAGCTCCGTCAGCGCCTCCCGCGACCACACCGACAGCTCCGCCTCGACGGCGCTGACCGGGAAGACCTGCTGGATCCGTTCCAACTGCCGGATCGTTCCCTCGAACGGGCCCTCGCCCGACCGGCGCGGGGCCCGCGCCCCCACGGCGCACAGCCCCAGCGAGCGCACCTTGCCCACGGTGACCAGCTCCGCCATCGCACCCCAGGTCTCCTCCACCGGCACCTCGGGGTCGGCCCGGTGCAGCTGGTACAGGTCGATCACATCGGTCTGGAGCCGCCGCAGTGAGGCGTCGCAGGCCCGCCGGACGTACCCCGGCCGGCCGTTCGCGACAATGTGCTGATCGCCCACCAGCAGCCCGCACTTGGTGGAGACGAACGCCTCCTCGCGGCGGCCCTTCAACGCCCGCCCCACCAGCAGCTCATTGGTGAACGGGCCGTACATGTCCGCGGTGTCGAGCAGCCGGACGCCCGCGTCCAGTGCCGCGTGCACCGTCCGCACCGAACGGTCGCCGAGCTGCTGCGACGCGCTGTAACCCCAGCTCATCGGCATACAGCCGAGCCCGACCGCACCCACGGCAAGCCCCGCCGCCCCGATAGTCCTGCACTCCAACTCCCCGAACCCTCCATGCTCTCCCGTCGGCACGGGGCCGTACCGCACCCAAAAGTAACCTCTGGCGTCCCCGGGTCTTCGCACAGCCGCCCTGGAGCGCTCGCACACCCGTCGCATAGCCTCCCGACCATGACTGCGACGACTGCCGACGTATGGCTGCCCTTCCCGGCCGAGGAGATCGACGGACTCCCGGAAGGGCCCAACTACCTCTTCTGGAACGGCGGCCCGGACTTCCCCGGCGATCCGGCCGACTGCGTCTATTACGTCGTTCCCTACATGCAGGGCCCCGAGATCGCGCAGCGCCCGCTCGCCTCGATGGCCTCGGTCCAGGTGGTGCAGACGCTCTCCGCCGGCATCGACCACGTCGAGCCCGGCCTCCCGCTGCTGCCCGCCGGCGTACGGCTCTGCAACGCCAAGGGGGTGCACGAGGCGTCCACCGCCGAGCTGACCCTCGCGCTGATCCTGGCCTCCCTGCGCGGGCTCCCGGGGTTCGTCCACGGCCAGGACAAGGAGGAGTGGCGGTCCGGCTTCTACCCGGCGCTCGCCGACAAGTCCGTCCTCATCGTGGGGTACGGCTCCATCGGCTCGGCCATCGAGGACCGGCTCGCCCCGTTCGAGTGCGCGCGGGTGGCGCGCGTCGCGCGCTCCGCACGGACCACCGCGCGCGGTCCCGTACACACGCTCGACGATCTGCCCGCCCTGCTGCCCGAGGCCGACGTGGTGATCCTCTCCACCCCGCTGAACCCGTCCACGCAGGGACTGGTGGGCGCCGACTTCCTCGCCGCGATGCCCGACGGGGCCCTCCTCGTCAATGTCGCGCGCGGCGGAGTCGTCGACACCAAGGCCCTGTTGGCCGAACTGGAATCCGGACGGCTGCGGGCCGCCCTCGATGTGACCGACCCCGAACCCCTGCCCCAGGGCCATCCTCTCTGGCATGCTCCGAATGTCTTGATCACGCCTCATGTGGGCGGCAGCACCTCGGCGTTCGAACCCCGCGCCAAGCGGCTGCTGGCCGCACAGCTCACCCGGTTCGCCGCCGGAGAGCCGCTGCACAACGTGGTCGCGACCACCGGCTGACCCCGCCGAGGCGGCCACGCTACGGGGCGGCCCGGATGCACGCAGTGCCGCTCACCTCGCCTTTCGTCACGGAGCGTAGAGAAGCTATGGCCCTGAGTGACGGATCTGGTGTATCGTCCGATCCGGGGGGCTGCGCCGTGAAAGGGACGGCGCGGGGGGAGCATCGGAACGCGAGGGGGCGACGGGCGATGTGCTGGCCATGGAGAGACGAGCCGACGCGGACGAGCGGACGGTCGCGGCCGTCCG
>NZ_LZRD01000004.1:123185-329059 GCF_001687325.1 Streptomyces sp. PTY087I2
CGACGGGGCGCACCGCCCGCCGATGGCCGGATCCATGCCTCGGGGCGATGTCCCGGGGCCGGCCCCGGCCGCCGCGGAGCGAGCGGCGCCGGAGGGGCTCCGCGCGGAGCCAGGCGCCGGGGAGCGCGTGCCCGGCGGGCCCGGGGCGGGGAGCCCTCCGGTGAGCGCGCTGGGGGCCCTGCTCGCCCCGCGGTCCGAGTCCGGCTCCACCGGGATGCGGTCCCGGATCCTGCTCGGCCTCGTCTGCGCGGGATATTCGGTGGGCGCCGCCTTCGGCTGGGGGTCACCGCAAGTCGCCGTCTTCATGGGGGACTTCGGTCTCGCCGCGGCCGCGCTGGTCGCCGCGGTCTCCTGCTTCCTGTACGCGCGGACGGGCGCGGGCCGGCTGCGGCCCGCCTGGCTGCTGTTCTCGCTCTCCTCCCTGATGGCGGCCTGCGGCAACGCCGTCTGGGGGTGGTACGAGGTGATCCTCGGCGTCCCCGTGCCCACCCCCTCCCTCGCCGACGTGTTCTTCCTCTGCTTCGCGCCGCCCGCCATCGTCGGGCTGCTCGTCCTCGCCAAACGGCCCGTCACCCGGGCTGGCTGGGTCTGCCTCGCCCTGGACGCCTGGCTGATCGGCGGCTCCCTGCTGACGCTCGCCTGGAGCCTCGCCCTCGCGCACACCGCGCACATGGCGGGCGTCCAGGACACCAGCGTCGCGCCCGCGGCCCTCTCGCTGGCCTATCCGCTGCTCGACATCGTCCTCGTCTCGATGGTGCTCGCCCTGCACTTCCGGCGGGCCGGGGTCAACCGCTCCGCGGTGAACACCGCCATCGCCGCCCTGGCGCTCACCGTGCTGAGCGACGCGGTGTTCACCTCGCCGCTGCTGCGCTCCACCTACCACTCGGGCCAGCTCCTCGACGCCGGCTGGTTCGCCGGGTCGCTGCTCCTCGCCTACGCCCCCTGGGGCGCCCGGCGCGGCGCCCGCAGGCCCGCCCGGCCGGGGCCCCCGCGCGCCATCGCCAGCCGCCCGATCGCCGGCTCCCTCGCCGCCCTCACCCCGTATCTCGCCGCCGCCGTCTGCACCCTGGGGATTCTGTACAACGTGGTCGACGGCCGCCGGGTGGACCGGGTCGTCATCTTCACCGGCTGCACCGTGGTCCTGGCGCTGGTCGTCCGGCAGGGCATCATGCTGCTGGACAACATCTCCCTCACCCAGGAGCTGGCCCAGAAGGAGAACCACTTCCGCTCCCTGGTGCAGGGCTCCAGCGACGTCATCATGATCGCCGCGCCCAACGGCACCCTGCGCTACGTCAGCCCCGCCGCCGCCGGGGTCTACGGGCGCGAGGCGGAGCAGCTCGTCGGCGCCGAGCTGTCCTCGATCATCCACCCCGACGACCTCGGCCGGGTCGTCCACGAGGTGCGGCGCTTCCTCGCCGCCCCGCCCCACGAGGAACCCACCACCCGCATCGAATGCCGCTTCCGCTCCGGCACCGGCGACTGGCTCAACGTCGAGTCCACCGTCAACCGCCACCAGGGCGGCCTCCTCCTCAACAGCCGGGACGTCACCGAACGGGTGCGGCTCCAGGCCCAGTTGCAGCACAACGCCGAGCACGACCCGCTCACCGACCTGCCCAACCGGGCCCTGTTCACCGCCCGGGTCCGCCAGGCGCTCGGCGGCCGCCGCTCGGGCGACCCCGGCACCGCCGTCCTCTTCATCGACCTCGACGGCTTCAAGCAGGTCAACGACACCATCGGCCACCAGGCGGGCGACGAACTGCTCATCCAGGCCGGCCGCCGCCTCCAGGAGTCCGTCCGGGCCGGCGACACCGCCGCCCGGCTCGGCGGCGACGAGTTCGCCGCGCTCATCATGGGCGACGGCACCCGCGACCAGGGCGCCCGCGAGTACCAGGTCCACGAGATCGCCGACCGGCTGCGCCTCACCCTCTCCCAGCCCTACCGGATCGGCGGCAGCGAGGTCCGGGTGGCCGCGTCCATCGGGGTGGCCTTCGCCGAGCCCGCCATCAGCCCCACCGACCTCATGCGCAACGCCGACCTCGCGATGTACCGCGCCAAGGCCGGCGGCAAGGACCGGGTCGAGCTGTACGCCCCGCAGATGCAGGCCGACGTCGTACGCCGCTCCGAGCTGGCCACCCGGCTGCGCTCCGCCCTGCGCGACGGCGAGTTCGCCCTGCTCCACCAGCCCGTCGTCCATCTCGCCAGCGGCTCCGTCGCCGCCGTCGCCGCCCAGGCCCGCTGGCGCTCCGCCCAGGGCATCCTGTTCACCCCCGCCGAGTTCCTGCGGGTCTCCGGCGACGACGACCGCACCGCCGAGCTAGGCCGCTGGCTCCTGGACGAGGCCGTCGCCCAGGCCGCCGACCGGGCCAGGGCCGGACACCCCGTCGCCGTCTCCGTCCGGCTCTCCGCCGCCCGGCTGCTGGACGCGGCCCCGCCGCCCGGCTCCATCGAGGCGCTGCTGACCCGCCACGGGCTGCCCTCCGGCGCCCTGATGATCGAGGTCGCCGACAGCGACCCGCGCGTCTCCTTCGACGCCCTGGAGCAGCGCCTCGTGGCCCTGCGCCGGCTCGGCGTGCGGATCGCGCTCGACGGGTTCGGCAGCGGCTTCGCGGCGATCAACGCGCTGCGCCGGCTCCCCATCGACGTACTGAAGCTCGACCGGAACCTGGTGGAGGGCGTGGTCGAATCGGCCAGGCTGCACAAGATCACCAGCGGTCTGCTGCGGATCGCCTGCGACCTCGGCCTCCAGTCCGTCGCGGACGGCGTCGACGTCCCCGAGCAGGTCCTCGCCCTGCGCGCCATGGGGTGCACCCACGGCCAGGGAATGGCCTTCTCCGGCCCGCTCGACGAGTACCGGCTGCGACGCGCCCTGGTCCGCGGGGAGTTCCCCGTACCGGGCATTCCCAGCCCCCGGCCGGTGATGGCGGGCGGCTCGATCCCGCTGCTGACCGGATCACATACTGAGACGCCTGTCCCACCCACTTGACACGTCATGCGTGCCGGAGAGAGGGTCAATGCCATGCGCACCCAAATTCTCGTACTTGGAAAGCGCGTCGGCTGAAGCAGAGTCACTCCACGACACTCTGCGGACCGCATCCGGCGCGCTCCCCTCGCTTGCCTCACGGCACGAGGGGTTTTTTGTTGCACTGACACCTCTCAAAACGCCGCAAAACACCCGCGAAAACCCTCAGCTTCGAGAAGAGAATGCCGATGACCGAGCAGGCCACCGGGGCCCACCACCCGCAGCCGCGCGCCCGTACCGGCGGACAGCCGTCCGTCACCGTTGAGCACGTCACGGGCGCGCAGTCCCTCATCCGCTCTCTCGAGGAAGTCGGCGCCGACACGGTATTCGGCATTCCCGGCGGCGCGATCCTCCCCGCCTACGACCCGATGATGGACTCCACCCGGGTCCGCCACGTCCTGGTCCGCCACGAGCAGGGCGCCGGCCACGCCGCCACCGGATACGCGCAGGCCACCGGCAAAGTCGGCGTCTGCATGGCCACCTCGGGCCCCGGCGCCACCAACCTGGTCACCCCGATCGCCGACGCGCACATGGACTCCGTGCCGCTCGTCGCGATCACCGGCCAGGTCGCCTCCAAGGCCATCGGCACCGACGCCTTCCAGGAAGCCGACATCTGCGGCATCACGATGCCGATCACCAAGCACAACTTCCTGGTCACCAAGGCCGAGGACATCCCGCACACCATCGCCGAGGCCTTCCACATCGCCTCCACCGGCCGCCCCGGACCGGTCCTCGTCGACATCGCCAAGGACGCCCTCCAGGCGAAGACCACCTTCAGCTGGCCGCCCACCCAGGACCTGCCCGGCTACCGCCCGGTGACCAAGCCGCACGCCAAGCAGATCCGCGAGGCCGCCAAGCTGATCACCCAGTCCAAGCGCCCCGTGCTGTACGTCGGCGGCGGCGTCCTGAAGGCCGGGGCCACCGCCGAGCTGAAGGTCCTCGCGGAGCTGACCGGAGCGCCCGTCACCACCACCCTGATGGCGCTCGGCGCCTTCCCCGACAGCCACCCGCTGCACGTGGGAATGCCGGGCATGCACGGTGCGGTCACCGCCGTCACCGCGCTCCAGAAGGCCGACCTGATCGTCGCCCTCGGAGCCCGCTTCGACGACCGCGTCACCGGCAAGCTGGACAGCTTCGCCCCGTACGCCAAGATCGTCCACGCCGACATCGACCCCGCCGAGATCGGCAAGAACCGCACCGCCGACGTGCCGATCGTCGGCGACGCCCGCGAGGTCCTGGCCGACCTGGTCCAGGCGGTCCAGGCCGAGCACACCGAGGGCAACACCGGCGACTATGCCGCCTGGTGGAAGGACCTCAACCGCTGGCGCGACACCTACCCGCTCGGCTACGACCTGCCCGAGGACGGCAGCCTCTCGCCGCAGCAGGTCATCCAGCGCATCGGCAAGCTCGCCCCCGAGGGCACGATCTTCGCGGCCGGTGTCGGACAGCACCAGATGTGGGCCTCCCACTTCATCGACTACGAGCAGCCCGCCACCTGGCTCAACAGCGGCGGCGCCGGAACGATGGGGTACGCGGTCCCGGCCGCGATGGGCGCCAAGGCCGGCATGCCCGACCGCACGGTCTGGGCCATCGACGGCGACGGCTGCTTCCAGATGACCAACCAGGAACTGACCACCTGCGCGCTCAACAACATCCCGATCAAGGTCGCCGTCATCAACAACGGCGCCCTCGGGATGGTCCGCCAGTGGCAGACCCTCTTCTACAACCAGCGCTACTCCAACACCGTGCTGCACTCCGGCGCGGACACCGACGGCAACGCCGCCAAGGGCACCCGCGTCCCGGACTTCGTCAAGCTGTCCGAGGCCATGGGCTGCCACGCCATCCGCTGCGAGGACCCGGCCGACCTGGACAAGGTCATCGAAGAGGCCAACTCCATCAACGACCGCCCCGTCGTGATCGACTTCATCGTCCACGAGGACGCCATGGTCTGGCCGATGGTCGCCGCCGGCACCTCCAACGACGAGGTCCAGGCCGCGCGCGGCGTCCGCCCCGACTTCGGCGACAACGAAGACGACTGAGAGACAGAGAGAGAACGACTCCCATGTCCGAAAAGCACACGCTCTCCGTCCTGGTCGAGAACAAGCCCGGTGTCCTCGCCCGGATCACCGCCCTGTTCTCCCGACGCGGCTTCAACATCGACTCGCTCGCGGTCGGTACGACCGAGCACCCCGACATCTCCCGCATCACCATCGTCGTGAATGTCGAGGGCCTGCCCCTGGAGCAGGTGACCAAGCAGCTCAACAAGCTGGTCAACGTCCTGAAGATCGTCGAACTCGAGCCGTCCGCTGCGATCCAGCGGGAGCTCGTCCTGGTGAAGGTCCGCGCCGACAGCGAGACCCGCTCCCAGATCGTCGAGATCGTCCAGCTGTTCCGCGCCAAGACCGTCGACGTCTCCCCGGAGGCCGTCACGATCGAGGCGACCGGAGGGGCCGACAAGCTGGAGGCGATGCTCAAGATGCTGGAGCAGTACGGCATCAAGGAGCTCGTCCAGTCCGGCACCATCGCCATAGGGCGCGGCGCGCGCTCGATCACCGACCGGTCCCTGCGCGCCCTCGACCGCTCCGCCTGAGCGGACGGACCCGGCGGAGTCGCGCACTCCGCTCGCATGGCGAGACCCGACAACGCATACGACGCACCCCGCCGTACGGTGGGACGCAACACCTGCACACCAAGGAGAAGACCCAGTGGCCGAGCTGTTCTACGACGACGATGCCGACCTGTCCATCATCCAGGGCCGCAAGGTCGCGGTTCTCGGTTACGGCAGCCAGGGCCACGCCCACGCGCTGTCGCTCCGTGACTCCGGCGTCGACGTCCGCGTCGGTCTGCACGAGGGCTCGAAGTCCAAGGCCAAGGCCGAGGAGCAGGGCCTGCGCGTGGTGACCCCCGCCGAGGCGGCCGCCGAGGCCGACGTCATCATGATCCTCGTCCCGGACCCGATCCAGGCCCAGGTCTACGAGGAGTCCGTCAAGGACAACCTCAAGGCCGGCGACGCGCTGTTCTTCGGCCACGGCCTGAACATCCGCTTCGGCTTCATCAAGCCCCCGGCCGACGTCGACGTCTGCATGGTCGCCCCCAAGGGCCCCGGCCACCTGGTCCGCCGCCAGTACGAGGAGGGCCGCGGCGTCCCCTGCATCGTGGCCGTCGAGCAGGACGCCACGGGCAAGGGCCTGGAGCTCGCCCTGTCGTACGCCAAGGGCATCGGCGGCACCCGCGCCGGCGTCATCAAGACCACCTTCACCGAGGAGACCGAGACCGACCTGTTCGGTGAGCAGGCCGTCCTCTGCGGTGGCACCGCCGCCCTGGTCAAGGCCGGTTTCGAGACGCTGACCGAGGCCGGCTACCAGCCCGAGATCGCGTACTTCGAGTGCCTGCACGAGCTGAAGCTCATCGTCGACCTCATGTACGAGGGCGGCCTGGAGAAGATGCGCTGGTCCATCTCGGAGACCGCCGAGTGGGGCGACTACGTCACCGGCCCCCGGATCATCACCGACGCCACCAAGGCCGAGATGAAGAAGGTCCTCGCCGAGATCCAGGACGGCACCTTCGCCAAGAACTGGATGGCCGAATACCACAACGGTCTGCCCAAGTACAACGAGTACAAGAAGGCCGACAGCGACCACCTGCTGGAGACCACGGGCCGCGAGCTGCGCAAGCTCATGAGCTGGGTGAACGACGAAGAGGCCTAGGCCTCGGGGGAGCGGGGCGGGGCCGTCACGGACCCGCCCCGCTCCGCAGCATCCCGGGGGCGTTCCGTACGGCTGTACACCACGTCCACCCTCGTGCGGGTGATCCTTCCACGGGGGCGCGGTACACGGCCCGTCGCATGACTACACTTCTCAACACATACACGCGTCAGGGCCCACAGTGTCGTGCGTCTACCACGCGGCTAGCCCCTCCACCGCCTGCGGCCGTCGGGACGGCCGTCCGCACTGGACTTGTGAGGACTCACGTGAGCTCGAAACCTGTCGTACTCATCGCTGAAGAGCTGTCGCCCGCCACGGTCGACGCCCTGGGTCCGGATTTCGAGATCCGGCACTGCAACGGCGCGGACCGCGCCGAGCTGCTCCCCGCGATCGCCGACGTCGACGCGATCCTGGTGCGCTCCGCCACCAAGGTCGACGCCGAGGCCCTCGCCGCCGCCAAGAAGCTCCGGGTCGTGGCCCGCGCGGGCGTCGGTCTGGACAACGTGGACGTCTCCGCCGCCACCAAGGCCGGCGTGATGGTCGTCAACGCCCCGACCTCCAACATCGTCACCGCCGCCGAGCTGGCCTGCGGTCTGCTGGTGGCCACCGCGCGCAACATCCCGCAGGCCAACACCGCGCTCAAGAACGGCGAGTGGAAGCGCTCCAAGTACACCGGGGTCGAGCTCAGCGAGAAGGTCCTCGGCGTCGTCGGCCTCGGCCGCATCGGCGTCCTGGTCGCCCAGCGCATGTCGGCCTTCGGCATGAAGATCGTCGCCTACGACCCCTACGTCCAGCCGGCCCGCGCCGCGCAGATGGGCGTCAAGCTCCTCAGCCTGGACGAGCTGCTGGAGGTCGCCGACTTCATCACCGTGCACCTGCCGAAGACCCCCGAGACCCTCGGTCTCATCGGCGACGAGGCGCTGCACAAGGTGAAGCCCTCGGTCCGCATCGTCAACGCCGCGCGCGGCGGGATCGTCGACGAGGAGGCCCTGTACTCCGCCCTCAAGGAGGGCCGCGTCGCCGGCGCCGGCCTCGATGTGTATGCGAAGGAGCCCTGCACGGACTCCCCGCTGTTCCAGTTCGACCAGGTCGTCTGCACCCCGCACCTCGGCGCCTCCACCGACGAGGCGCAGGAGAAGGCGGGCATCGCCGTCGCCAAGTCCGTGCGTCTCGCGCTCGCCGGTGAGCTGGTCCCGGACGCGGTCAACGTCCAGGGCGGCGTCATCGCCGAGGACGTACGCCCCGGTCTGCCGCTCGCCGAGAAGCTCGGCCGGATCTTCACCGCGCTGGCGGGCGAGGTCGCGGCCCGCCTCGACGTCGAGGTGTACGGCGAGATCACCCAGCACGACGTCAAGGTGCTGGAGCTCTCCGCGCTCAAGGGCGTCTTCGAGGACGTCGTCGACGAGACCGTGTCGTACGTCAACGCCCCGCTGTTCGCGCAGGAGCGCGGTGTCGAGGTCCGCCTCACCACCAGCTCCGAATCGCCCGACCACCGCAACGTGGTCACCGTGCGCGGCACGCTCGGCAGCGGCGAGGAGGTCGCGGTCTCCGGCACGCTGGCCGGCCCGAAGCACCTCCAGAAGATCGTGGCCATCGGCGAGCACGACGTCGACCTGGCCCTCGCGGACCACATGGTCGTCCTGCGCTACCAGGACCGTCCCGGTGTGGTCGGCACGGTCGGCAAGATCCTCGGCGAGGCCGGGCTGAACATCGCGGGCATGCAGGTCTCGCGGGCCACGGAGGGCGGCGAGGCGCTGGTCGTCCTCACCGTCGACGAGACGGTCCCGCAGCCGGTGCTGAACGAGATCGCCGAGGAGATCGGCGCGTCCTCGGCCCGCTCGGTGAACCTCACCGACTGACGCACCCCGTACGAACCCCGGCTGCCGGGCGCCCCTCCACGGGGGTGCCCGGCAGCCGCTTTTTCTGCGGGCTGAGCGGGGCCGGATTCGCCCCTGTGGGCCCGTGGTTGGGCCCTGGGGCCCACGACGCGCGAGGCGCCCCGACCCTAGGGTGACCGGTTGTCATGTCACTCATGGGCACCGGGGGTCGGATCGCGTATGTCTGCTGTCGGTGGCATACCCGTAGCGGGAGGCCCGGCCCCGGCCGCCGCCCCCCGTCGTGATCTCCCGGGCCCGCTCGCCGCGGTCCGGGTGCTGCTCCTGGTCCTGCTCGGCGCGACGGTCCTCGGCGCGGTCGGTCTCTCCGGCTCCGCGATCGCCGCCGACGCCATGGGCGCCCAGGTGTTCGGCATCCTGCTGTACGCCTCCGCGCCCGGGGTGCTCTGCGCGCTGCTGGCCTGGCATCTGCGTACCGGCGGCAGACGCGTGCGGTGGGGGATCGTCGCCGTCCAGATCTGGCTGATCATCGGCGGCCTCGGCAACCTGTCGGACGGGTCGCCGGACGGGTTCACGCAGCTGGTGCTGCCGGCGCTGATCCTGGTGCTGCTGCGCCGTCCGGAGAGCCGCGCGTGGTTCCTGCTGCCGCCCCGGGAGCGCGGGGAGCCGCCGAAGTTCTCGCTCCCGCACATGATCACCTGGCGCCGGGACCGGGGGCAGTCCGCGCTGGAGTACCTGGGCCTGGTCCTGATCGTCGTCGCGCTGATCGGGGCGCTGACGGTGGGCGGCCTCGGCGGCCGGATCACGGAGGGGCTCCAGTCGGCGATCTGCTCACTGACGGGCAGCTCGTGCCCGGTGTCACCCGGAGGCAGCGACACCGTCGCGGGGGACGATCCGGGCGGTGGCGCGGACGGCGGTACGTCGGGGAGCGCGGACGGGGGCGCGGATGGCGGGGCCGACGGGGGTGCGGATGGCGGGGCCGCCGACGGTGGTTCGACGACCACGGGCGGCACGACCGGCGGCACGACCACAGGCGGCACGACCGGTGGCGATGCGACGGGAGGCAGCGGCGGCACGGGCGGCTCCGGCGGCACGGGCAGCTCCGGCGGTACGGAGGGCACGGGCGGAACCCAAGGCACCGGCGGTTCCGAAGGCACCCAAGGCACCCAAGGGACCCAGGGCTCCAGCGGAACCCAAGGCACCGGAAGCCCCGACTCCTCCGGTGGCACCGGCGGGCCCGACGACGGCCGTCCCGGCACCGGCGAGGACACCTACTCCGAGGACAACGAGGAGCCCGAGGCCGCCTACGACGTACAGGCGTCCGACGACGGCGACGGTGACGGCGAGGGCGGCGAGCAGGCCGAGGAGCAGGAGGACTGTAGCGGCTGGGGCTTCTTCGGGTGTGCCTGGGACCGTACGACCCAGGTCGTCAAGGGCATCGTGGTCGACGGGATCTGGGGCGACATCACCGGCATCATCGACCTGTTCAAGCCGGAGACCTGGTCGGGCCTGGTCGACTACGGCAAGCAGCTCGGCGACCAGTGGGTGGCCGACTCCGAGGGCGCGGGCGACAAGTGGGCCGACGGCGACTACCTGGGCGCGCTCCTGGACTGGGGCGGGGCCTCCGTCAACACGGTGATCACGGTCGGCGACGACGTCTTCGTGGGCGACGAGGTCCGCGAGCGCTGGAACAACGGTGAGAAGACCCGGGCCGTCACCGATGTGATCTGGAACGTCGGTTCGCTGTTCATCCCCGGCTACAACGTGGCGAAGGTGGTCGGCAAGGCCGGGAAGCTCGGCAAGGTCGGCAAGGTGGCCTCCGATGTCGCGGACGCGGCGGGCGATGCGAGCGCCGCCGCCCGCCGGGCCCGCAAGGCCGCGGACGCGGGCGACCTCGACGGCGTACGCAAGGCGGCGAAGGAGGCCGACGAGGCGGCGGACAGCGCCGAGGACGCCGCGCGCCGGACCGGCTGCGTCATCGCGGGCGGACCGCCCAGGGTGCCGTACGGCGGAGGCGGAAGCGGGCTCGGCGGTGTGCCGGGCGCGGGCACCGGGGTGCTCGCGGGCGGCTCCGCGGGCCGCGTCGTCCTCGCCGAGGGCGGCTGCGACGAGGCGGCCAAGAAGGCGGCCGAGGAGGCGCGGGCGGCGGAACGCCAGGCGCACCTGGACCAGAAGCGGCTGGAGGAGCCGGAGCGGGCGCGCCGGGCGGAGGCGGACAAGAAGAAGTACCCGGAGCCGAAGCACAACGACACCTCCGACCCGCGCAACTACAACCCGCCGTCCTGGGCCGACGATCTCAAGGAGCGTACGCTCGGCGACGCCGACGCGGGCGACGGCTACTGGGCCAGCCGGGACCGCAACCCCGCGCCGAACTGGAAGAACGAGTCCTGGCTCCGCTACCAGGAGCAGGTGACCGGCACCAACCGCGGCCAGGAGTACGTCGTCCCGCATCCGCGCGAGGGCAAGCCGGCGGTGGAGTACGACGGTTGGGACTCCTCCCGGCAGACGTTCCTGGAGGCCAAGAACGGTTACGGCAGCTATCTGTCCCAGACCGACCGGGGCTCCCTGACCCCGTCCGGCAAGGACAAGTTCGTCACCGAGGCCCGCGCCCAGGTCGAGGCGGCCGGCGGCCGGACCGTGGAGTGGCACTTCTCCGACCCGGACGTGGCCAAGGCGGCCCGCAAGGCGTTCCGGGACGAGGGGCTGCCGATCAAGGTGGTGCACACCAAGCCCCACCCGGGCGACAGCACCAGGAAACCGGAAGCCTTCGACTAGCCTGCAACGCGTGGTGCTCCCCGGCCGCCGGCCGGCCGGGGGAGCCGCGTGCAGCGGGCAGGCCGACGGAGGAGAGACGAGCATGCGACGTGTAGTGCGGGGCTTCTGGGGTCCCCGGCCGGAGCCGGTCGAGGCGGTGGCCGACCGGTGGCTGCGGACCCTCGACGGGCTCGCCGAGCTGGTCCCGCAGGCGGCCGACGTCTGGAGCCAGGTCCACGGGAACGGGCCCGCCACCGCCTTCACCGCCGACCGGGACGCCCTGCTCGGCGCGCTCCGCACCGCCCAGAGCGCGACCGACTGGTCCGACCTCACCGGGACCGGGCTGCGGCTCGTCGGTACCGGCGCGGCCGGCTGGCAGGCCGAGGTCAGCGGACTGGCCGGGGGCGCGCCGGAGTTCCTGCTCCAGTCGCTCGCGATCATCCTGCACGCCCCGGACGAGGCCGTGGTCCCCGAGGAGGCCCTGCTCACCCTCGTCGCCCGGGAGTGGGAGCCGGACTTCGGCGATGTGAGCGACGACGACGTGCTGGACGCGCTGGAGGACGACGCCGGCTACTCCGTGGGCGACCCCGTCGTCGGCCGCACCGGCTATCTCTCCCCGGCCCGCGCCGCCCTCGTCCCCGGAGACCTGGAGACCGTCCGCGAACCCCTGCCGGGCGGCGGGGAGTTGCTGAGCATCGCGGCCCCGGGCGACAGCGTGACCGTGGTGCGGGTGTACGAGCGGCTGCGCGAGGCGGGGGCGCTGGCGCCGCTGCCCCGCCCGATGGACCGGCCGGTGCTGTGACCTCCCGCGCGGGGGAGCCCTTCGAGCTCGGGCGGGCGTTGACCGAGATCGAGGAACTCCTCGCCGTCCCCCTGCCGCCCACCGGCCTCACGACCGCGCTGGGCGACCCGGCGACCGGCGAGTGGACCGCCACCCAGGGGCCCGGCTTCCGTATCGTCCCGCTCTGGGAGGGCGACCCGATGACCGGCGTGTACGCCCCCGAGTGGAGCGATGCGGAGGAGGCGGCGGAGGCCCGTCTGATGTCCCTGGCCGTGGAGTTGGGCCGCCGCTGGGGCCCGCACACCGAGGTCCCCCTGCATGGGCCGTTGCTGCGGTGGCAGGGCGGCTCGGCGGTGGACCCGCTGTTCGAGGCCCTGTTCCGGCAGGACCTGTACGGGGACCTGGTGGTGTGGGGTCCGGTGGGCGCCGACGGCCGCCGGCTCGCCCTGACGCTGGGACGGAGCGACGGTGACCAGCCGCTGGTGCTGGCGGCGCTGGTCAGCGACCGGGCTGTGGCGGCGAGTGATGAGGGTTCGCCGTCGTAGAGGGCAGATCCTGCTCGGCCCAGACGACCTTTCCCCCGGGGGTCCGGCAGGAGCCCCACCGGCGGCAGAGCATGTTGATCAGCTGGAGACCGCGGCCGCCCTCGGCGCTGAGCGGGGCGTGCTGGATCTGGGGCAGATCCGGCCCGATGTCCGAGACCTCGACGCACAGCCGGTCGTGGCGCAGCAGGCGCAGCCCGCTCGGTCCGCCGCCGTAACGGAGGGCGTTGCCGACGAGTTCGCTCACGACCAGTTCGGTGACGTCCATCAGCTCGGAGAGCGACCAGCGTTCCAGCTGGGCGCGGACCAGACGGCGCGCCGCACCGGCGGCCGACCCGTCGTCCGGGAGCGACCAGACGACCACGTCCGCGTCGGGCCGCGCCAGGGTCTCCGCCATGAGCACGACGGCGTCGTCGAACCGCCCGTCACCGCAGCTGTCGGTCCCGGTCCAGATCGCCTCGCAGCTGTCCGCCAGAGCGGCCGACGGGCCGTCGACCGACGCGCGCAGGCGTTCCAGCAGGACATCGACGTCCTCGTGCCGGTTCTTGATCAGCCCGTCGGTGTACATCACGAGGCGGCTGCCTTCCGGCACCTCCGCCGTCACCTCGTCGTAGGGGATGACCCCCGAGCCCAGGGGGGCGCCCGGGGGCACGTCCAGGAAGGCGGCACGACCGGCGGCGTCGATCGTCAGGGGCGGCGGGTGCCCCGCGCTGGCCAGCCGGTACGTCCGCTCGGCGTGGTCGTAGACGGCGCACAGGCAGGTGGCGACCTGGTCCTCCTCCAGGTCGCGGGCGGCCAGGTCGAGCCGGGCCAGTACGCGTTCCGGTGAGATGTCGAGACCCAGGAGCGTACGGGCGACGGAGCGCAGCCGGCCCATGGTCGCCGCGGCCGCCAGCCCATGGCCCATCACGTCCCCCACGACGAGGGCGCTGCGTCCGCTCGGCAGGGCCACCACGTCGAACCAGTCGCCGCCCACACCGCCGGGGTCGACGGCGGGCCGGTAGCTCGACACGACCTGGAGGCCCGGTGTGGAGGGAGCGGCGCGGGGCAGCAGGGCGCGTTGCAGCTTGACGACGGCCGCGCGCTCACGCCCGTACAGGCGGGCGTTGTCCACGAACACCGCGGCCTTCGCCGCCAGCTCGCACGCCAGGGCCACGTCGGCGTGCGAGAACGGCGGCCGGTCCCCGGACCGGAGGAAATCGACGAGTCCCAGGAGGACACCCCGGGAGACGAGGGGCAGCGCCAGATAGCTGTGCACTCCCGCGCGGCGCAGGACGAGGGCGGCGTGCGAGGTGGGGGCGATGTACTCGTACTGTGCCGGGGCGATGCGTCGCACCAGTGCCGGTCGGCGCGTGACCAGGCACTGATGGGCCACTTTGGAGGGGTGGGACGTGGTCAGCTCCCCCACCGGGTCCGGTTCGAGGTTCCCGAGCTCGTCGATGTGTGCCACGGCCATCGCCCGGGTCACGGGCGCCTCGGCCGATCCGCTCCGTTCCCCCTCGCCTCCGCGCACGATCGATTCCAGCAGGTCGACCGCGGCCGCGTCGGCCAGCTCCGGTACGGCGTAGTCCGCCAGTTCCTGGGCGGTCCGGTCCAGGTCGAGCGTCGTACCGATGTGGTCGCCCGCCGCGTTGAGCCATTCCAGGCGCCGGGTGCCGCCCATCGCCGTGGCCGCGCCCACGGCGCGCCGGAGGATCCGTGGGACAGGCAGCCGGTCGAGCACGGCACCGAGCGGGGTGCCCGGCCGGCCGGGACGGTGGTCCACGTGGTACCCCTCTTCCCGCAGGGGTCATTGGGAGAAGCACTTCGATTGTGCCCGCACCGAGCCGGTCCGGCCTCCGGAAGCCCCGGTCCGGGACGGACCCACGCCACTCTCCGGAGCCGCTGATAAGGTCCGTCGACATCCGCTGTCCCGTGCCGGTGCCCCGTGCTGGAGAGGGTTCATGAAGCTGCTCCCCCTGTTCCTCCGAAGGCCCCTCGAAGCGGTGTACGAGCGTCGGCTCGCCGCGACCCTGGTGGGCCTGCCGCGCCCCCAGCACGTCGGGATCATGGTCGACGGCAACCGGCGCTGGGCCCGCAAGGCCGGGCACACGGACGTCCGGGAGGGCTACCGGGCGGGCGGTGCCAAGGTGACCACGTTCCTGGGCTGGTGCACGGCCGCCGGGATCGAGCACGTTACCCTCTTCATGCTCTCCGACGACAACCTGGGCCGCCCCGCCGAGGAGCTCGGCCCGCTGATCGAGGTCATCGAGGAGACCGTCCGGGACATCACGGCCGAGGGCCGGGACTGGGAGGTCCGGGCGATCGGCTCGCTCGACATGCTGCCCGGCACCAGCGCCCGGGTGCTCAAAGAGGCCACCGCCGCCACGGCCGGGCGCGGCGGCCTCAAGGTGGACGTGGCGGTCGGCTACGGCGGCCGGCGCGAGATCGTCGACGCGGTGAAGAGCGCCTTCGAGGAGCACATCGCGGCCGGCGGCGACCCCGCCGAACTGGTCGCCCGGTTCGGGATCGACGACATCTCCCGCCATCTCTACTCACCCGTGGCCGACCACACCGACTTCATCATCCGCACCTCCGGGGAGCAGCGCCTGTCCGGCTTCCTGCTCTGGCAGTCCGCGTACGCCGAGATGCACTGGGTGGACTGCTACTGGCCGGCGTTCCGGCACGTGGACTTCCTGCGCGCGCTGCGCTCGTACGCCAGCCGGGAACGCCGCTTCGGCAAGTAGCGCCTGCCGCCCCGGCGCGTGAGGAGCGCTCAGAGTGACGCGTCGCGGTGGGTGGGGCGGCCGTCGACGACCGTGAGCAGCACCGGCAGGTCCGGCAGCTCGACGGCCGACGTGGTCAGCGGGCTGTCCGCGAAGACGGTGAAGTCGGCGCGGTGGCCCACGGCGAGCCGCCCGGCCTCGTGCTCCTCGCCCGCCGCCCAGGCGGCGTTGACCGTCATGCCCTGGAGCGCTTCGAGGGCGGTGAGCGCCTGGCCGGGGCCGTGCGGCGGCTGGGTGAGGTCGCGGCCGGGGCGGCGGTGGCGGGCGCCCGCCATGACGCCCAGCGGCGGGAAGGGGGCGATCGGCCAGTCGGAGCCGAGGACCACCCGCGCGCCCGCGTCCCACAGGTCGCGGCAGCGCCAGGCCCGGGAGGCGCGCTCCTCGCCGAGCCGCCGCGACCAGTTGTCGGTGTGGTCGGCCCGGGTGAAGTCGCAGCAGTGCGTGGGCTGCATGGAGGCCACCACGCCCAGCTCCGCGAACCGGGCCACGGTGTCGTCGGGCACCGTCTCGATGTGCTCGATCCGGTGGCGTACGGCAGGGCCTCCGGCGGTCCGGGCCTTCGCCACCGAGTCCAGGGCGTGGCGTACGGCGGCGTCCCCGATCGCGTGGGTGGCGGTGGGCACCCCGGCGCGGTGCAGCTCCCCGATGACCCGGGTGTAGACCTCGGGGTCGGGCCAGAAGGCGTGGGTCGACTCGCCGTGGCAGTCGGGGCGCTCCAGCCAGGCGGTGCCGTTGTCGATCGTGCCGTCCATGAACAGCTTGACGCCCGCCGTCCGCCACAGGGTCCCGCCCGTACCCTGCTGCCCGATCAGCTCCCGTACCGCGTCCGCGTCCGCACCGGGCTGGCACCAGGGCGCGACCCGCAGCCGCAGCGGCAGGTCGCCCGCCGCGTCCAGCTCGGCGTAGAGGGCGAGGCTGTCCCCGTTCGCGTCCATGGCGTGGCCGCCGGTGAGCCCCGCGGCGGCCATCGAGCGCAGCGCGGCGGCCAGCCGGTCGCGGCTCTCCTCACGGGTGGGCCGGGGCGCGGCCCGCTCGACGAGTTCGCAGGCGGCGTCCTCCAGCAGCAGCCCGGTCGGCCGCCCCGCCGCGTCGCAGACCACCTCGGCGGCCTGGTCGAACGTCCGGGGGCCGTCCACCCCCGCCAGCTCCAGCGCGCGCGGGCTGGCCAGCATCGAGTGGGCGTCGAAGAGCTGGAGCAGGGCCGGTACGCCGTCGAGCACGGGGGAGAGGGCGGCGGATTCCACCGGCGCGTCGCCGAAGACGTTCGGGTCCAGGCCCCAGGCGTGCAGCCACGCGCCGGGGGTCAGCCGCCGCACCTCGCCCGCCAGCGCTTCGCGCACCCCCGCCAGGTCCGTACAGCCGGACAGGTCGAGCCCATGCGTCAGTTCGGCCCCCGAGACCGGGTGGAGATGCCCGTCGACCAGGCCCGGGGTGACCACCGCGCCCCTGAGGTCGATCACCGTGGTCGAGGCGTCGGCCAGCGCCCGGATCTCCCGGTCGCCGCCCAGCGCTGCCGTCCGCCCGCCGGACACGGCCAGCGCGGTCTCCGGCAGGAACCGGCCCGTGACCGGGTCGAGCAGTCGGGCGGAGAGGAGGACGAGTGAGGTACGCACGGTGGCTCCAGGGGTGCTGATCGGAAGACGGCAGGGGACGGCAGGCGGTCGGGGTGCGGCGGATCAGGTGCTCAAGGCGCCCTCCGCCAGGCCCAGTTCGCGCTCCGCCGTGGTGTGTGCCATCCGGGCCACCGCGGCGGGCCGCCCGCTCGTGTCGGTGTTGGCGTGGGCGCCGAGCCCGTCCAGCACGACCAGGATCTGGACGGTCGTCACCGACGGGTCCGGGGTGCGGAACTCGCCGCGCTCCACGCCCTCCCGGATCAGGCCCTCCAGGCGTCCGCGCCAGGCGGCCTCCTGTTCGGCCACCCGGTCCCGCAGGGCGGGCCGGTAGCGGCTGAGGTGGCGGGCGTTGATCCAGAGCCGGCTGATCGCGTCGTACTCCTCGCCCGTCGTACGGCCGAGGAAGCCCGCCAGCCGCCGCACGGGGGAGATGTCCGCCGGGCCCTCGGGCAGCAGTGCGTCCAGTTCCCCGGTCGCCGCGCTGCCGAAGGCCTCGGCCACCAGCTCCTCGGCGGACGGGAAGTAGTGGCTGATCAGCCCCGGCCGGACGCCGAGGTCGTCGCCGATCCGGCGCAGGGTCACGCACTCCAGCCCCTCGGCGAGGGCGACGGCGGCGGCCGCGTCGACGATCTCCGCACGCCGGGCGGCAGGGCTTTTCCGAACACGGGGGCGCTGAACGCTTGACGACATGCCGTGAACGTTATTGAGTGTGCGACCAATAAGCAAGCAGGCGGGTACGACCAGCACTCGGAGGGCCCATGGCGTCCACGATTCCCGACCCGGTACCGGGCCGGCACGACACCGCGTACGCCCCGGAGGAAGCCGTCCCCGCGACGGGAACCCCCCCGCCCGGCGGAAGCCCCTCCCGTACCGGAGCGCGCGGCGGCCCGCATCGAGGCCCACGGCATCGACCACATCCCCGACGCCGACCGGCGCGGACGGCCCCGCGAACTGTTCGCCGTCTGGGCGGCCGCCAACGTCAACTACCTGAGCCTGCTGGCCGGCGGGGTGCTCGTCCTGATCGGTCTGACCCTGGTGCAGGCGCTCGCGGTGATCGTGGTCGGCAATCTGTTCTGGCTGCTCACGGGTGTGCTCGCGATCTCCGGACCGGCCTCGGGCACCCCGAGCGAGGTGATCACCCGGGCGATCTACGGCGTGCGCGGCAACCGGGTCAACAACGCGGTCGTCGGCTGGGCGATCTCCGTCTGCTACTTCGCCCTCAACCTGGCCGCCGCCGCGAGCGCCGCCACCGCGCTCGTCGAGCGCGCGGGCATCGCCCCCGGCGACGGGGTGACGGCCGCCGTCGTGGTGGTGATCGCCGCGCTCACGCTGGTCATCAGCGTCTGGGGGCACGCCGCGATCATGAAGCTCTACCTGCCGATCACGCTCGTCCTGGCCCTCGCCTTCACGGTCGTCGCCGTCAGCGTGTTCGGGCACGCCGATCTCTCCTACCGGCCCGCCGAACCGCTGGGCGGGACGGCTCTGTGGGCCACGCTCGCCGCCGGTCTCGCGCTCATCGCCTCGGGCCCGCTGTCGTACACGACCAGCGCCGACTTCTCCCGCTATCTGCCCCGTACGACATCGAAGCGGGCGGTCGTCGGCTGGACCGCGCTCGGCGGCTTCGTGCCCAGCGTCGTCGTCTGCTCGCTCGGCGCGCTGGCGGCCACGGCGGTGGACATGAGCGACCCGCAGGCCGGGCTCGAATCGATCCTGCCCGGCTGGTTCACCTCCGCCTTCCTGCTGGCCCTGGTCCTCGGCACGATCGCCATCAACGCCCTGACCGCCTACAGCGCGGGCCTCGCCCTCCAGGCCGTGGGCCTGCGGATCCGGCGCTCGTACAGCGTGCTCGTGGACGGGGCCGCGGCGGTCTCCCTGACCCTGTACGCCCTGCTGGTCTCCGACCTGCTCGACACCATGAGCGACGTCCTCCAGCTCACCGTCGTCCTGCTCGGCCCCAGCACCGCCCTCTACGCCACCGACATCCTGCTGCGCCGCAACCGCTACGACGGCCCCGCGCTGACGGACGAGAGCCCCGGCAGCCGGTTTTGGTACACGGGCGGCGTCAACCTCCCGGGAGCCCTCGCCCTCACGGCGGGTGTCGCCGCCGCGGCCCTGTGCGTGGACACCGTCTACACCGGCCCGGTCGCGTCGGTGCTGGGCGGCGTGGACCTCTCGCTCCCGGCGGGCATGCTCGTCGCGTCCGGGTGCTACGCGCTCCTGATGCGTCCGGGGCGCCCCGGACGGGACGCCGACTAGAGCCGCGCCCGTTTCACCGCCATGTGCAGCAGCAGCCGGTCCTCGCCGTCGTTCAGGTCGAGGCCGGTGATCTGCTGGATCCGGGAGAGCCGGTAGTACAGCGTCTGGCGGTGGATGCCCAGGGCGGCGGCCGTCCGGCTCGCCTGGCCCGCGCAGTCCAGGAAGACCTCCGCCGTGTGTGCCAGCTCCCGGTGCAGCGGGGTCAGCAGCGAGGCGACGGCCGGGTCCCCGGGGTCCGTGCCGGTGCCGGGGAGGGCGGTCAGCAGGCGGTACGGGCCGATCGCCGACCAGCGGGCGACCGGGCCGAGACGGGGTTCGGCCCGGGCCGAGCGGGCCGCCGCCGTGGCCTCGCGCCAGGAGACCGTCAGCTGGTCCAGGCCCCGGCGCGGTGTGGCGATCCCCCCGGTGGCGGCCGGGTCCGCGCCCGCGCGCAGCCGGTCCGCCGCGCTCAGGGCCGGGTCCAGGCGGTCCGGCGAGCGCAGCCGGACGAGCGCGGCCAGCGACAGGGGCCCGGCGGCCCCCGGCGCGGGGACCGTGGCCAGCGCGGCCGCCGACGCCACACCCCGTACCGACGGCGTGTCGTCGGCCCACGGGGCCACGCACACCACCGTGTGCAGCCCCTCCGCGTCCCGGCCCAGGGCCTCGCCCAGCGCGGCGACCGCCGTGTCGTGCTGCCGGCCCGGACCCGCCGTGAGCACCGCGCCGAACTCCCGCGAGAGGTCCGCGCCCGCTCGCGCCTCGTCGGCCAGGAGCGCCCCGATCCGGACGGTGACCTCCATCGCGGCGGCCAGCTGCTCGTCGGTCGGGCCGGGGTCGGTGTCGAGGAGCCAGACGTAACCGAGGACGACACCCCGATGGCGTACCGGGAGACAGAGACGGTCCCGGAACACCCCGGCCTCCGGCGCGGCGGGGATCCGGACCGGCCCGGTGGCCCGGGTGATGCCGAACCCCTCGAACCAGGCGCGGACGGCGGGCGTGGAGCGGCGGGTCAGGATCGAGCGGGTGCGGACCGGGTCCATCGCGCTGTCGTCGTCGCTGTCGTGGGCTCCGAAGGCGACCAGGCCGAAGTCCCGGTTCTCCAGGGTGGCCGGGGCGTCGAGGAGGGAGGAGATCTCGTCGACCAGTTCCTGGTAATCGCCTGTCACTCCGCCATTCTGCACCCCTTCGCGGCCTTCCTCATACAGATGTCTGAGATGGCGGCCACGGATGCGTGACAGGTGTCGATGGCACAGCCCGCACGGGGTACCTAGATTTCACAGTGGTTATCCGTGCCGTACCGGTTCGTTCATGTTCGTACCGTTACGGCCCCTCGTCCGTACATTCGTGGAGGTGCCCCGTGCTGGGTCCCGTGATTCTCGCCGCATCGCGCAGCGACAAGATGCGCCGGTTCATCTCGGCCGCGCCCGGCACCAAGCAGGTCGTCGACCGCTTCATCGCCGGTGAGACCGTCGACCAGGTCGTGCCGATCGTCGAGGACGCCGCGGACAAGGGCCTGGAGGTCACGCTCGACGTCGTCGGCGAGGACATCACCACCCCGGCGCAGGCCGAGGCCGCCCGCGACGCCTACCTGGAGCTCATCGAGCGCCTGAAGGTCCTGGACCTGGGCCCCCGCGCCGAGATGTCCGTCAAGCTGTCGATGTTCGGGCAAGCGCTGGAAGGCGGCCACGAGCTGGCCCTCGCCAATGTGCGCCCGGTCGTCGAGGCGGCGGCCGCCATCGGCACCACGGTCACCCTGGACGCCGAGGACCACACCACCCTCGACTCGATGTTCGCCATCCACGAGGAGCTGCGGAAGGACTTCCCGCAGACCGGCTGCGTCATCCAGTCCTACCTCTTCCGCACCGAGGACGACGCCCGCCGCCTGGCCGAGGCCGGCAGCCGCGTCCGCATCGTGAAGGGCGCCTACAAGGAGCCCGCCTCCGTCGCGTACCAGGACAAGGCCGAGATCGACAAGGCGTACGTCCGCATCACCCGGATCCTGATGGAGGGCGCGGGCTACCCGATGATCGGGTCCCACGATCCCCGTCTCATCGCCATCGCCCAGGAGCTGGGCCGCCAGGCCGGGCGCAAACTGGACGAGTACGAGTTCCAGATGCTGTACGGCATCCGCAGCGACGAGCACGTCCGGCTGGCGGCCGAGGGCCACCGGATGCGTGTCTACACGGCGTACGGCACCGACTGGTACGGATACTTCATGCGCCGCCTCGCGGAGAAGCCGGCCAACCTGCTGTTCTTCGGCCGCTCCATCCTCACCAAGGGCTGAGCGGCCCCCGGGCCGACCCACACCCCCGCCGACATCAAGGAGACAAGGCACTCATGGACGCCGTCACCCAGGTCCCCGCGCCGGTCAACGAGCCGGTCCACTCCTACGCCCCGGGCTCCCCGGAGCGCGCCCGCCTGGAGGTGAAGCTCAAGGAGCTCGCCGACAACCCGATCGACCTGCCGATGACCATCGGCGGCGAGAAGCGGATGGGCGGCGGCGAGCGGGTCAACGTCGTACAGCCGCACAACCACAAGGCCGTCATCGGCACCTTCGCCGGGGCCACCGAGCAGGACGCCCAGGACGCCATCGACGCGGCCCTCGCCGCCGCTCCGGCCTGGCGCGCGATGTCCTTCGACGACCGCGCCGCGATCATCCTGCGCGCCGCCGAGCTGCTGTCGGGCCCCTGGCGCGAGACGCTGGCCGCCTCCACCATGCTCGGCCAGTCCAAGACCGCCCAGCAGGCCGAGATCGACACCCCCTGCGAGCTCATCGACTTCTGGCGCTTCAACGTGCACTACGCGCGCCAGATCCTCGCCGAGCAGCCCCCGGCCAACTCCCCGGGCGTGTGGAACCGCATGGACCACCGCCCGCTGGAGGGCTTCGTCTACGCGATCACGCCGTTCAACTTCACGGCCATCGCGGGCAACCTCCCCACCGCCCCCGCCCTCATGGGCAACGTCGTGGTGTGGAAGCCGTCCCCGACGCAGACCCACGCCGCCGTGCTGCTGATGCAGCTCCTGGAGGAGGCCGGGCTGCCGAAGGGCGTCATCAACCTGGTCACCGGTGACGGCAAGGCCGTCTCCGAGGTGGCGCTGAACCACCGCGACCTGGCCGGTATCCACTTCACCGGCTCGACCCCCACCTTCCAGCACCTGTGGAAGACGGTCGGCAACAACATCGCCAACTACCGCACCTACCCGCGGCTCGTCGGCGAGACCGGCGGCAAGGACTTCGTCGTCGCGCACCCCAGCGCCGACCGCGCGATCCTGAAGACCGCGCTGACCCGCGGCTCCTTCGAGTACCAGGGCCAGAAGTGCTCCGCGTCCTCGCGGGCGTACGTCCCCGCCTCCATCTGGAACTCCGGCTTCAAGGAGGAGTTCGCAGCCGAGGTCGACTCCATCACGATGGGTGACGTCACCGACCTGAGCAACTTCATCGGGGCCGTCATCGACGACCGCTCGTTCGCCAAGAACAAGGCCGCGATCGACCGTGCCAAGTCCGACCCGGCGTGCACGATCGTCGCGGGCGGCACCTACGACGACTCGGTGGGCTACTTCGTCCGCCCGACCGTCATCGTGTGCACCGACCCCGAGAACGAGGTCTTCACGACCGAGTACTTCGGCCCGATCCTCGCGGTCCACGTGTACGAGGACGAGAACTACGACGCCATGCTGGAGCAGATGGAGTCGGTCTCCGACTACGCGCTGACCGGCTCGGTCATCGCGGGCGACCGCGCGGCCGCCGCGTACACGATGGACAAGCTCCGCTACGCCGCGGGCAACTTCTACATCAACGACAAGTCGACCGGCGCCGTCGTCGGCCAGCAGCCCTTCGGCGGCGGCCGTGCCTCCGGCACCAACGACAAGGCGGGCGCCCCGCAGAACCTCCAGCGCTGGACCCTGACCCGGGCCATCAAGGAGACGCTGGTCCCGCCGACCGACTACACCTACCCCCACCAGGGCTGACGCCCTCCCGGGGCGCCGCAGCACGACGCCCCGGACCCGGGGTCTTCCCCAGGACCCCCTCAGAGCACCGCCCCCCGACCGGCCCCCCTGCCGGCCGGGGGGCGGTTTCCATGTGCGGGCCCGTGCGCGGGCCTGTGTGTGGGCCCGTGCGTGGGCCCGCGCGTGCAGGGCCGGCCCAACGGCCCCCGGGGCACGCGGTCTTGTGGTCTAGGTAATGAACATGTCAAATTCCTTCTCGGTACGTCCCCACACGTCACCCCAGAAGGAGTTCCCCCATGAGACGCAACTCCCGCGCGCGCCTCGGCGTTTCCCTGCTGCTCGTCGCCGGCGCCCTCGGCCTCGGGGCCGCCCCCTCCACCGCCGCCGACACCCCCGCCGCCGCCCGCTCGGCGATCCCCGCCCCGTCCGCGTACGCCCTCGACGCCAAGGTGGAACGCTCCCTCGGCGCCGCCACCGCCGGTACCTACCTCGACGCGAAGACCGGGAAGCTGGTCGTCACCGTCACCACCGACCGGGCCGAGGAGCAGGCCCGCGCCACCGGAGCCACCGTCCGCCGGGTGGCCCGCAGCGCCGCCCAGCTCGACGCCGCCATGGAGACCCTGGAGGCCGAGGCCAAGATCACCGGCACCTCCTGGGGCATCGACCCGCGCACCAACCGGGTCGCCGTCGAGGCCGACTCCTCCGTCTCCGCCCGGGACATGGCCCGCCTCGAAGCCGTCGCCGAACGGCTCGGCGGCGCGGTCGACATCAAGCGCGTCCCCGGTGAGTTCCGCCGCGAGGTGCTGGGCGGCGGCGCGATCTACGGCGGCGGCAGCCGCTGCTCGGCCGCCTTCAACGTCACCAAGGGCGGGGCCCGTTACTTCGTGACCGCCGGGCACTGCACCAATATCTCCGCCAACTGGTCGGCCAGTTCCGGCGGTCCGGTCATCGGCGTCCGGGAGGGCACCAGCTTCCCGACCAACGACTACGGCATCGTCCGCTACACCGACGGCTCCTCGCCCGCCGGAACCGTCGACCTCTACAACGGCTCCACCCGCGACATCACCTCCGCCGCCAACGCCGTCGTCGGCCAGGCGATCCAGAAGAGCGGCTCCACGACCCAGGTGACCTCCGGCACGGTCACCGCCGTCAACGTCACCGTCAACTACGGCGACGGGCCCGTCTACGGCATGGTCCGCACCACCGCCTGCTCGGCCGGCGGCGACAGCGGCGGCGCGCACTTCGCCGGATCCGTCGCCCTCGGCATCCACTCCGGCAGCTCCGGCTGCTCGGGCACCGCGGGCTCGGCCATCCACCAGCCGGTCACCGAGGCGCTCTCGGCGTACGGCGTGACGGTGTACTGAGCCGCGCCACGTACGGCGGTGAGGGTCGGCCGAGCCACGCCCCGTACGGCGTGACGGTGCACTGACCCGCCGACGCTCCCGTACCGCAGGGAAACCGATGCCCGCCCGGACCGCCGATCGCCGCGGTCCGGGCGGGTTATCCGTGTGCGCGCGGCGCCTCCCGCGCGCGAGGATGCCCCCATGACCCAGCCCACCGCGCGTCTCGCCCCCACCTTCGAGCTGACCGCCGCCGAGCGCGCCGAGATCCGCGCCCTGCTCGACGCCGCCTTCGAGGGCGACTTCGCCGACGAGGACTGGGACCACGCCCTCGGCGGCGTACACGCCCTGATCCGGGACGCGGACGGCTTCCTGATCGCCCACGGCTCCGTCGTCCAGCGCCGGGCCCTGCACGCGGACCGCTCCTACCGGGTCGGTTACGTCGAAGGCGTCGCCGTCCGCGCCGGCCACCGCCGGGGCGGCCTCGGCCACCGGGTGATGGCCGCCCTGGAACACGTCATCGACGCGGCCCACGACTTCGGGGCCCTCTCCGCCTCCGCCGCGGGCGCGGCCCTGTACGCCGCGCGCGGCTGGCAGGTCTGGCCGGGCCGGCTCACCGCCCTCGGCCCGGACGGCGCTCATCCGCTCCCGGAGGAGGAGGGCACCACCTACGTCCGCCCGTCGGCCGGACACCCCCTGCCCGGGCCCGCCCACCCGCTGGCCTTCGACTGGCGGAACGGCGACCTCCTCTGATTCGGTGAACTGCCTCCAACGCTGTGACCTGGGACGATCCAAGAGGTCGTCTCAGATAGTAGGAAGTCCGACTAACTGTGGAGACAGGACGGCCCGACTGTCCTAACTTGGTAGAAGCCGAACGCATCGCTCGATCGAGCGACCGGCGGATGCAGGCGCACGCCCGAAGCAGGTAACCCCTGCCGCGTACGCTCCCCGCCCCTTCCGGCACCTCGACATTCGATCCGTTCCCCACCACCGCGCGGCGCTCCGCCGCCCGCGCCGGTGCCACGCGATCTCAGGAATCTCAAGGAGTCGATCCATCATGGCCGAGACCACTGTCCGCCGCGTCCGTCACACCTCCCGCCAGGCCGACGCCGAGCGCCGCAACGCCGCTGCCGCCCTCCAGCGCGCCCTGGACCGCCGCGACAACGGCGGCGAGACCGGCCACTGAGCCGCCGTCCCCCGCAGCCGTATCCACCCGCCCCGCCGTACCACCCACCCCACCCCGAACATCCTTGCGTCCGTCCGAATGGTGGACGTCGGATGTCATGGGGTGGGACGCACCGTTAGGCTCCCGGCATGTCTCGCAGCATCGATCTCGCAGTGATCCCCGGTGACGGAATCGGCCAGGAAGTCGTGGCCCAGGGCCTCAAGGTCCTCAACGCTGTCCTCCCGCAGGATGTGAAGCTGGAGACCAAGGAGTACGACCTCGGCGCCCAGCGCTGGCACCGCACCGGCGACACCCTCCCGGACGCGGAGCTGGAAGCCCTCAAGAACCACGACGCCATCCTGCTCGGCGCGATCGGCGACCCGTCCGTGCCGTCGGGCGTCCTGGAGCGCGGGCTGCTGCTGAAGCTGCGTTTCGCCTTCGACCACTTCATCAACCTGCGCCCCTCCAAGCTCTTCCCGAACACCGCGACCCCGCTCGCCGGCCGCCCCGACATCGACTTCGTCGTCGTCCGCGAGGGCACCGAGGGCCCGTACACCGGCAACGGCGGCTCGCTGCGCACCGGCACCCCCGCCGAGGTCGCCACCGAGGTCAGCGTCAACACGGCGTACGGCGTCGAGCGCGTGGTCCGGGACGCCTTCGAGCGCGCGGCCGCCCGGCCCCGCAAGAAGCTGACGCTGGTCCACAAGAACAACGTCCTCGTCTACGCTGGCCACCTGTGGAAGAACACCTTCGACAAGGTCGCCGCCGAGTACCCGCAGGTCTCCACCGACTATCTGCACGTCGACGCGGCGACGATCTTCTTCGTCACCCAGCCGGAGCGCTTCGACGTCATCGTCACCGACAACCTGTTCGGCGACATCCTCACCGACCTGGCCGCCGCCGTCACCGGCGGAATCGGCCTGGCCGCCTCCGGCAACATCAACCCGACGGGCGCGTTCCCGTCGATGTTCGAGCCGGTCCACGGCTCCGCCCCCGACATCGCCGGGCAGGGCAAGGCCGACCCGACCGCCACGATCCTCTCCGTCGCCCTCCTGCTGCGTCACCTCGGCTACGAGGCCGAGGCCACGCGCATCGAGGACGCCGTCTCCGCCGATCTCGCGGAGCGCGACGGGGCAGCGACGCGTACGACCGACGAGATCGGCGACGCCCTCGCGGTACGCGTAGCGAGCTGACCCGACGACTCCACTTCGAAGCCGCCGGGTCGCATCAGCGCCCGGCGGCTTCTCCTGTGCGGCCTCCGGGTGCCACCATCGACCTCTGGACCGCATTCACACCATTTCGTGCACGGCCCCCCGCAAGTGATAATCGAACGCGGGGCCGTGGCTCGCGGTGAAGCTCGGACGTCCTAGGACCTGACCGGAAAGCGTCGGGCCGAGGTGGCGTGAGCGCGGTCCATCACACACAAGACCGGTGAAGGACACGCACTCATGACGACGCCCACGATCGAGCTCAAGCCCTCCTCGAACCCGCTGTCCGACGCGGAGCGCGCGGCGATCCTGGCCAACCCCGGATTCGGCCGGCACTTCACCGACCACATGGTGACCATCCGCTGGACCGAGGGCCGCGGCTGGCACGACGCCCAGCTGGTCCCCTACGGCCCGCTGTCGCTGGACCCGGCCAACATGACCCTGCACTACGCGCAGGAGATCTTCGAGGGGCTCAAGGCCTACCGCCAGCCCGACGGCACGGTCGCCTCCTTCCGCCCCGACGCCAACGCCCGCCGCTTCCAGCGCTCCGCCGCCCGGCTCGCCATGCCGGAGCTGCCCGTCGAGACGTTCATCGCGGCGTGCGACGCGCTGGTCCAGCAGGACAAGGCGTGGGTCCCGGCCCACGGCGGCGAGGAGTCCCTGTACCTGCGTCCGTTCATGATCGCGACCGAGGTCGGCCTCGGCGTGAAGCCGGCCAACGAGTACCTCTTCCTGGTCATCGCCTCGCCCGCCGGCGCGTACTTCCCCGGCGGCGTGAAGCCGGTCTCCATCTGGCTCTCCGAGAACCGCGTCCGCGCCGTCCCCGGCGGCATGGGTGACGCCAAGACCGGCGGCAACTACGCCGCCTCCCTCCTCGCCCAGGCCGAGGCCGCCGAGCACGGCTGCGCCCAGGTCGCCTACCTCGACGCGGTCGAGCACAAGTGGGTCGAGGAGCTCGGCGGCATGAACCTGTACTTCGTGTACGCCCAGGAGGACGGCTCGAAGAAGATCGTCACCCCGGCCCTCACCGGCTCCCTGCTCGCCGGCGTCACCCGCGACTCCCTCCTCAAGGTCGCCCGCGACCTCGGTTACGGCTCCGAGGAAGGCCGGGTCTCCATCGACCAGTGGCGCGACGACACGGCGAAGGGCACCCTCGTCGAGGTCTTCGCCTGCGGCACCGCCGCCGTCATCACCCCCGTCGGCCTGGTGAAGTCCGAGGGCGGCGAGTGGACCCAGAGCGGCGGCGAGCCCGGCGAGGTCACCATGAAGCTGCGCGAGCGCCTGCTCGACATCCAGCGCGGTGTCGTCGAGGACACCCACGGCTGGATGCACCCGCTCGGCTAGGACCACCAGCTCGGCCGGGACCCCCGGTCCAGGATCAGGCCGCACCGGCTCCGCAGCCGGTGCGGCCTTTTCCGTACCGGCGAATAGAGCGCTGCTCCAAGTGCTCCCCGCAGCGCTTCCGTGCAGCTATACGGAACGGTTAGAGTGACACTCTAAAACCTCACCCCAGGAGCCCCCATGTCCGCCACCCCCGCCCCCTTCCGCATGCCTCCCGAGTGGGCCCCGCACGAGCGCACCTGGATGGCCTGGCCGGGGCCCAACCCCACCTTCGCCTCCGACGCCGAGCTGGATGAGGCCCGCCGCGCCTGGACCGCCGTCGCCCGGGCCGTACGCCGCTTCGAGCCGGTCACGATGGTCGTCGGGCCGGGGCAGGAGGAGGGGGCGGCGGCGCTGCTCGGGCCCGATGTCGACCTGGTCGTACGGCCGCTCGACGACGCCTGGATGCGGGACATCGGCCCCACCTTCGTCACCGACGGCCGCACGCTGGCAGCCGTCGACTGGACGTTCAACGGCTGGGGCGCCCAGGGCTGGGCCCGCTGGGAGAGCGACCAGCACATCGCCCGGGCCGTCGCCGAGCTGACCGGCACCCCCGCCCACAGCTCCCCGCTCGTCAACGAGGGCGGCGCGATCCACGTGGACGGGGAGGGGACCGTCCTGCTCACCGAGACCGTCCAGCTCGGCCAGGAGCGCAACCCCGGCTGGAGCAAGGAGCAGGTCGAGGCGGAGGTCCACGCCCGCCTCGGCACCGAGAAGGCGATCTGGCTGCCCCGCGGGCTGACCGGCGACTACGGGACGTACGGCACGCTCGGCCATGTCGACATCGTCGCCGCCTTCGTCCGCCCGGGCACCGTCGTCGCCCACGTCCAGCCCAACCCGGCCCACCCCGACCACGAGGTCACCCGGGAGCTGCTGGCCGTCCTGCGCGCCGCCACGGACGCCAGGGGACGCGCGCTGGAGGTCGTCGAGGTGCCCGCACCGACCGTGCTGCGCGACGAGGACGGCGAGTGGGTCGACTACTCCTACATCAACCACTACCTCTGCAACGACGGCGTGGTCCTCTGCGCCTTCGACGACCCGCGCGACGAGCAGGCCGCCGCGATCTTCCGGGACCTCTTCCCGGACCGTACGGTGACCCTCGTCGACGCCCGTACGATCTTCGCCGGCGGTGGAGGCATCCACTGCATCACCCAGCAACAGCCGAAGATCTGAACCCAGCGGCCGAAGGTACGAACGAACCCATGACCCCCGCCCCCCGCCGCACCCACCACGCAGCCCCGCCCCGCGAGGACGTCCTCGCCGCCGCCATGGCCACCATCGCCGCGCGCGGCCTCGACGGGCTGACCATGGCCGGGCTCGGGCGGGACGTGGGGATGAGCAGCGGGCACCTGCTCTACTACTTCCGCACCAAGGACGAGCTGCTGCTGCGGACCCTGGAGTGGAGCGAGGACCGCCTCGGGGCCGAGCGGCGTGCCCTGCTGGCCCGGCCCGGGAGCGCCCGCGAACGGCTGGACGCCTACATCGGCCTCTACCTCCCCGCCGGGCACCGCGACCCCCACTGGACGCTCTGGCTGGAGGTCTGGGGCCGCTCGCAGAACGCCGACGATGATGCGAGGGCCCGGCAGGCCGCCATCGAGGGGGCCTGGCACCGGGACCTGGTGGCGCTGCTCGCCGAGGGGATCTCGCGCGGGGAGTTCCGGGCGGTGGACGCCGACCGGTTCGCCGCGCGGCTGCGGGCGCTCCTGGACGGGTTCAGTGTCCACGTCACGGTCGGGATCCCGGGGACGGGCCGCGAGCAGGTGCTCGTACAGGCGGCGGAGTTCCTGGACGAGACGCTGTCGCCGGACGCCACATGAGGCATGCGACCAGCGTCACGACCGCATCCTGAGACACCGCCGTCACGGAGCGGATGCTGTGCCAGACTGCTGCCGTGTCCTCGTTCGTCATGATTATTGGCAGCAGGCGCGCCGGTCCGCAGTGACCGTCCCGTACCACCCCGTACGGCACGGCCACCGTGCCCCAGACCCGCGCGCAGACCTCTCGCACCCGCGAGGGGTTTTTTGTTTTCCGGCCCGCACCCGGGTCGGGCGGAACGCGCGCGGGATGATTGGGGGCAAGTGGAACCAGATCGTCCGGTCCACTCATCCGACAGGAGCCAGATCAGCATGACCACCAAGGCCAACGCCACCGACGACAGTTTCCATGTCTTCGACACCACACTGCGCGACGGTGCTCAGCGTGAGGGCATCAACCTGACGGTCGCCGACAAGCTGACCATCGCCCGTCATCTGGACACCTTCGGTGTGGGGTACATCGAGGGCGGCTGGCCGGGGGCCAACCCCCGTGACACGGAGTTCTTCGCCCGCGCCCAGAAGGAGATCACGTTCGAGAACGCCCAGCTCGTGGCGTTCGGCGCGACCCGCAGGGCCGGTGGCAGCGCGGCGGAGGACCCGCAGGTCCAGGCGCTCCTGAACTCCGGCGCCCCGGTGATCACCCTGGTCGCCAAGTCGCATGACCGCCATGTGGAACTGGCCCTGCGCACCACCCTGGACGAGAACCTGGAGATGGTCCGCGACACCGTCTCCCACCTGCGCAAACAGGGCCGCCGGGTCTTCGTGGACTGCGAGCACTTCTTCGACGGCTACCGGGCGAACGCCGAGTACGCCAAGTCCGTGGTCCGTACCGCCCACGAGGCGGGCGCCGAGGTCGTCATCCTCTGCGACACCAACGGCGGCATGCTCCCCGCCCAGGTCCAGGCCGTCGTCGCCACCGTCATCGCCGACACCGGCGCCCGGCTCGGCATCCACGCCCAGGACGACACCGGCTGCGCCGTCGCCAACACCCTGGCCGCCGTCGACGCGGGCGCCACCCACGTCCAGTGCACGGCCAACGGCTACGGCGAACGGGTCGGCAACGCCAACCTCTTCCCCGTCGTCGCCGCCCTGGAACTCAAGTACGGCATGAAGGTGCTGCCCGAGGGCGCGCTCGCCGAGATGACCCGGATCTCGCACGCCATCGCCGAGGTCGTCAACCTCACGCCCTCCACCCACCAGCCGTACGTGGGCGTCTCGGCCTTCGCCCACAAGGCCGGGCTGCACGCCTCCGCGATCAAGGTCGACCCGGACCTCTACCAGCACATCGACCCGGAGCTGGTCGGGAACACCATGCGGATGCTGGTCTCCGACATGGCCGGCCGCGCCTCCATCGAGCTGAAGGGCAAGGAGCTCGGCATCGACCTCGGCGACGACCGCGCCCTGGTCGGCCGGGTCGTGGAGCGGGTCAAGGAACGCGAACTCCAGGGCTACACCTACGAGGCCGCCGACGCCTCCTTCGAACTCCTCCTGCGCGGCGAGGTGGAGGGCAGGGCCCGCCGCTACTTCCGTACCGAGTCCTGGCGGGCGATCGTCGAGGACCGCCCCGACGGCACCCACGCCAACGAGGCCACGGTCAAGCTCTGGGCCAAGGGCGAGCGGATCGTCGCCACCGCCGAGGGCAACGGCCCGGTCAACGCCCTGGACCGGGCGCTGCGCGTCGCCCTGGAGCGCATCTACCCGCAGCTCGCCAAGCTGGAGCTGATCGACTACAAGGTCCGCATCCTGGAGGGCCGCACCGGCACCGAGTCCACCACCCGCGTCCTCATCACCACGGGCGACGGCACCGGCGACTGGGCGACCGTGGGGGTCGCCGAGAACGTCATCGCCGCCTCCTGGCAGGCCCTGGAGGACGCGTACACCTACGGACTGCTGCGCGCGGGGGTCGAGCCCACGGAGTAGTCCGCCGAAGCCACGTCGTACGAGAGCCGCCGCCCATCGCCGGGCGGCGGCTCTCGCATGTTTCCGCCACGTTCAAGAAGTGAATGCACAACCCCTCCTGCCCGCCCCGCAGATGAGACCCACCCAATCTCGACGTGAAGTATTGACGGCCCTGTATCGGCGCGGTTAACTCACGCCGCAACGCCGGTACCGGTTCCGGAACCGGTACCGAAGCACCTCTCCCACGCCTGCCCGCGCCCTGCCCCCGCCTGCCCTCTTCCGCCCCGCCTGGCCCCCTGGAGGACCGGATGCGCGTCACCATCGCCGATGTCGCCCGTGAGGCCGGCGTCAGCAAGACGACCGTGTCCCGGGTCATCAACACCAAGGGCGAGGTGGACCGCACCACGGCCGCCCGTGTTCGTGAAGTGATCGCACAGCTCGGTTACGTACCCAGCTCCGGAGCCGTCGGTCTCGCCCGTGGCTCCAGCCGTACGGTCGGGATGCTCGTGCCCTCGCTGACCTGGCCGTGGATGGGCGAACTGCTCCAGGGCGTCGTCGACACCGTCGAGGCCGCCGACTACGGGCTGCTGCTGTTCACCTGCAACCGCGGGGCCGAGTCCGTCCAGCGCTTCACCAGCCAGGTGTCCGCGCGCGCCTTCGACGGGCTCGTCGTCGTGGAACCCGAGAACACCCTCGGCCACCTCACCGAACTGCACCGCGACGGCCTGCCGATCGTGCTCATCGACGACCGCGGCCACCACCCCGAGTTTCCCTCCGTCGTGACCACCAACCACGAGGGAGGCGCGTCCGCGGCCCGCCACCTGCACGCCGCCGGACGTACCCGGCCCCTGGTCCTGACCGGCCCCCAGCACTTCGGCTGCGTACGGGACCGGACAGCCGGATTCCGTTCGGTCCTGCCCACCGATCTGGTCGTCGAAGGGGACTTCACCGAACGCGGCGGCCGGCTCGCCGTCGAGGAACTCCTCGCGCGGGACGTCACGTTCGACTCCGTCTTCGCCCACAACGACATCAGCGCGGCGGGCGTGCTCCGCGCCCTGCGGGCCGCCGGGCGCCGGGTCCCGGACGACATCGCCGTCGTCGGCTTCGACGACATCCCGATGGCCGAACACACCGAACCACCGCTGACCACCGTGCGCCAGCCCACCCGCCGCATGGGCGAGACGGCGGCCCGGATGCTGCTCTCCCACCTCGGCGGCACGCCCGTACCCGACGGACCGGCCGTGCTGCCCACCGAACTGGTCGTGCGCCACTCGGCGCCGTGACGGACCCGGCCGCCCGGCCGCGCTCCCTCCCCTCGCACCTTCCGCCCGCCGGGATCTCCCAGACCCGGCAGCCCCTTCCTGGAGTCGCCATGTCCGTACGCCGTCGCACCACCCTCAGAGCGGTCGCCGCAGCCACCGTCGTGGTGGCGCTCGCCGCCGGTTGCTCGAACGCCAACTCGAGCGCCAACAAGGGCGGCGGGGCCGCCGGTGTGCTGACCCTCGGCAAGCCGGACGGGCCGCAGACGAACAACAGCAACCCGTTCCTCACGACCTCGGCCGGCGCGGTCCTCGGCTACCGCCACATGATCTACGAGCCGCTCGCGATGACGAACATGATCCGGCCGGCCGAGAAGGCCGACCCCTGGCTCGCCACCGAATGGACCTGGGAGGACAACTTCACCAAGGTCACCTTCACCCTGGACGAGCGGGCCAAGTGGGCCGACGGCAAGCCCCTGACCGCCGCCGACGTCGCGTTCACCTTCGACCTGCTGAAGAAGCACCCGGCGCTCAACGGGGACGGCGTCCCCTTCGACGGGGTCGCGGTCAAGGGCAAGCAGGTCGTGCTGACGTTCAAGGAATCCCAGTTCGTCAACCAGAACAAGATCATCCAGACCTTCATCGTGCCCAAGCACATCTGGGAGAAGGTCGACAACCCGGAGACCTGGCCCAACCGCACCCCGGTCGGCTCCGGACCGTACAAGCTCAAGACGTTCACCCCGCAGACCACCACCCTGACCGCCACCCCGACGTACTGGAACGGCGAGACCAAGGTCAAGGAGCTGCGCTACACCGCCTACAACGACAACAGCGCCGCCACCACCGCCCTGGCCACCGGCAAGATGGAGTGGTCCTTCGTCTTCATGCCGAACCACAAGCAGCTGTTCATCGACAAGGACCCCAAGAACCACCACCTCTGGTTCCCCTCCGGCCTCGGCGTCCACGGACTGTGGTTCAACACCACCCGCAAGCCCTTCGACAACCCGGCCCTGCGCCGGGCCATGGCGATGGTCGTCGACCGCAAGGCCATCCACATCCAGGCCCAGGCCACGCTCTACCCGGAGATCACCAACCCCACCGGCATCCCGCTCCCCGCCGGTGAGCCCTTCCTCGCCCCCGAGTACGAGAACGCCACCACCAAGCCCGATGTCGCCGGCGCCAAGAAGCTGCTCGCCGAGGCCGGGTTCAAGCTCAGCGGCGGCGTGCTCAAGGACCCCAGCGGCAAGCCGGTGACGCTCACCCTCACCGACCCGGCCGGCTGGAACGACTACATCACCGGGCTCGCGATCATCAAGGACAACATCAAGGAACTCGGCATCGAGGCCAAGGTCAAGACCCAGACCGCCGAGGCCTGGGGCACCGACGTGGCCAACGGCAACTTCGACGCCACCCTGCACTGGACCAACAGCGGCGCCACCCCCTACGACATGTACCAGAACATCATGGACGGGGCGATCGTCCAGCCCATCGGCAAGAGCTCCCAGGCGGGCAACTTCGGCCGCTTCAAGAACGCCGAGGCGACCGCCGCCCTCAAGGAGTACGCCAACGCCACCAGCGACGCCGCCCGCACCAAGGCCCTCAACACCCTCCAGAAGATCTTCGTCGAGCAGGCCCCCATGATCCCGACGGCCGCCGCGCCCATCGGGGCCGAGTACTCCACGAAGAACTGGATCGGCTGGCCCACCGAGGCCGACCCCTACGCCCCGCCGCAGCACACCCAGCGCACCGCGCTGGAGATCGTGCTCAACCTCAAGCCCTCCTCCAAGTAGGCACGGGGAAAGACCGGACGGGAAGAAGACGGGAAACCGGCCATGACCAGCGATCAGCCCGAGCACGCGGGGACCGGCTCCGAGACCCTGCGGACCGGCTCCGGGCCCACGCCCACCGGCACCGATGTGGTGCTGGAAGCGCGCGGAGTCACCAAACACTTTCCCCTGCGCCGCACCGCCCGCGATCTGTTCGCCCGCGAGCGCCGCAGCGTCCACGCCGTCGACGACGTCTCGCTCCGGCTGAGACGCGGCACCGTCACGGCCCTGGTGGGGGAGTCCGGCTCGGGCAAGTCCACCGTCGCCCGCCTGCTGGCCCAGCTGTATCCGCTCACCTCGGGCGAGATACGGCTGGGCGGCGAGCCGGTGGTGGCCGGTCGCGGCCGGTCCTTCCGCCGTTATGTACGCCGGGTCCAGCTGATCTTCCAGGACCCCTTCGCCTCGCTGAACCCGGTGCACACCGTGCGCTACCACCTGACCCGCGCCCTGAAGATCCACGGCCGGGCGGGCAGCGGGGAGGCGGAGCTGGAGGAGAATCTGGCCGCCCTGCTGAACCGGGTCCAGCTGACCCCGCCGCAGCAGTTCCTGGACAAGTTCCCGCACGAGCTGTCGGGCGGGCAACGCCAGCGCGTCGCCATCGCCCGGGCGCTCGGCGCCGACCCGCAGGTCCTCCTCGCCGACGAACCCGTCTCGATGCTCGACGTGTCGATCCGGCTCGGCGTCCTCAACCTCCTGCGCGACCTCAAGGAACGCCTCCACCTGGCGATCCTCTACATCACCCATGACATCGCATCGGCCCGCTACTTCGCCGACACCACCCTCGTCATGTACGCCGGCCGGATCGTCGAGGGCGGCGACAGCGAACGCGTCACCCAGCACCCCGCCCACCCCTACACCCAGCTCCTCATCGCTTCCGCGCCCGACCCGGACCGGATCGTCGCCGACGAGGAACAGGAGGAGACCGGCACCGGCGAACCGCCCTCGCTGATCACCCCGCCCGCCGGCTGCCGCTTCCACCCCCGCTGCCCCAAGGCGATGGAACGCTGCCGCACCGAACTCCCGCCGCGCTTCGACCTGCCGGACGGGCAGTGGGCGGCCTGCTGGCTGTACGAGGGCACGGACGCGAACGGCGCGGAGCCAGTGGCGGTCCGCACGGCTGCGAAGGAGGCCACCCGGTGAAGTACCTCCTCCAGCGCATCGCCTTCTACGCCGTCACCGCGTGGGCCGCGATCACCATCAACTTCCTCATCCCCCGGCTCATGCCGGGCGACCCCGTACAGGCCCTCCTCAGCCGCTACCAGGGGCAGCTGGACACCAAGGCCATCGACTCGCTCAAGGCCCTCTTCGGCCTCGACGACCAGCAGTCGATGTGGCAGCAGTACACCGACTACTGGGCCCACCTCCTCGACGGCGACCTCGGTCTCTCCTTCACCTTCTTCCCCACCCCGGTCAGCGAGGTCATCGGCCAGTCCCTGCCCTGGACCCTGGCCCTCGTCGGCACGACCACGCTCATCAGCTTCGTCCTCGGCACCGGCATCGGCGTCTACAGCGGCTGGAAGCGCGGCTCCTGGCTGGACGGGCTGCTGCCCGTCACCACCTTCATCTCCTCCATCCCGTACTTCTGGCTGGGCCTCGTCGCCATCGCCGTGTTCGCCGAGAAGTGGTCGTTCTTCCCCAACTCCGGCGGTTACGACAACGCCCTCGTCCCCGCCTTCGACTGGCCGTTCATCTCCAGCGCCCTCTACCACGCGGTCCTGCCCGGCGTGACGATCGTCCTCAGCGCGGTCGCCGGCTGGATCCTCGGCATGCGGAACATGATGGTCACCGTCTCCTCCGAGGACTACGTGATGGTCGCCCAGGCCAAGGGGCTGTCCGAGCGGCGCGTGATGTTCGGCTACGCCGCCCGCAACGCGGTCCTCCCCAACATCTCCGGCTTCGCCCTCTCCCTCGGCTTCATCGTCGGCGGCACCCTGCTCGTCGAGATGGTCTTCACCTACCCGGGCATCGGCTTCCAGCTGCTCCAGGCGGTCGGCGCGAAGGACTACCCGCTGATGCAGGGCGTCTTCCTCATCATCACGCTCTCCGTCCTCGCCGCGAACCTGCTCGCCGACCTCGTCTACGCCGCCCTCGACCCCCGTACCCGGAAGGAGGCCTGAGGTCCCATGTCCGTCACCGCCACCGATGTCGCCGTCCTCGACGGCGCGCCCCCGCCCACCGCCCCGACCCGCCGGGCCCGGCTCCGGTTCCTGCGCGGCGGGAAGACCCGCACCGGCCTGATCATCCTGGCGTTCTTCGTCCTGCTGGCCGTCGCCGGACCCTGGCTCGCCCCCTACGACCCCGACGCCATGAGCGACCAGCTGCTCCAACCGCCCTCCGGCGCCCACTGGTTCGGCACCACGCACACCGGGCAGGACGTCTTCTCGCAGATCCTCGTCGGCACCCGGGGCGTCCTCGTCGTCGGACTGCTGGCGGCCGCCATCGCCACCGCCCTCTCCGTCCTGATCGGGGTCAGCGCCGGATTCCTCGGCGGCGCGGTCGACGAGATCCTCTCCGCGCTCTCCAACATCTTCCTGGTGCTGCCCGGACTCCCGCTGATCATCATCGTCGCGAGCTTCGTCCCCGACACCGGCGACCTCGTCATCGCCGTCGCCATCGCCCTGACCTCCTGGGCCTGGGGATCGCGGATCCTGCGCGCCCAGACCCTGTCGCTGCGCCGCCGCGACTACGTGGAGGCCGCCCGTGCCACCGGCGAGTCGACGCCGCGCATCATCCTCTTCGAGATCCTGCCGAACCTCACCGCCGTCATCGCCTCCGGCTTCGTCGGCACGGTCATCTTCGCCGTCCTCACCGAGATCACCCTCGCCTTCATCGGCGTCGCCGACATCTCCCACTGGAACTGGGGCACCGTCCTCTTCTGGGCCCAGTCCAACCAGGCGCTCGCCCAGGGAGCCTGGTGGTGGTTCGTCCCGGCCGGCCTGTGCATCGCCCTGCTGGGCACCGCGCTCGCCCTCATCAACTTCGGCATCGACGAGTTCGTCAACCCCCGTCTGCGCACCGCCACCGGCTCCTCCCGGAAGGTGAAGATGCGCGTCGGCTTCACCCCGGTCGCCCGGAAGAACACCGGCGACGGACCCCGCGAGCACAGCAGCAAGGAGCCGCGCCCATGAGCGCCGAGCCGGTCCTGACCATCAGCGGACTCAACGTCGACTACGGCACCGACGCGGGCGCCGTCCACGCCCTGCGCGACATCGACCTCACCCTGAACCGGGGCGAAGTCCTCGGCCTGGCGGGGGAGTCGGGCTCGGGCAAGTCGACGCTCGCCTACGCCGTGACCCGGCTGCTGTCCCCGCCCGGCGTCATCACCGGGGGAGAGGTCCACTACCACCGCCCCGGCGGCGACCGCGTCGACATCCTCTCCCTCGCCCCGCAGCAGCTGCGCGCCTTCCGCTGGCAGGAGCTGTCCATCGTCTTCCAGGGGGCGATGAACTCCCTCAACCCCGTGCACACCGTCCACAGCCAGCTCACCGACGTGCTCGCCGCCCACCGCCCCGAACTCAAGAAGCGCCAACGCACGGACCGCGCCAAGGAGTTGCTGGAGCTCGTCGGCATCTCCGCCGACCGGCTCGCCGCCTACCCGCACCAGCTCTCCGGCGGGATGCGGCAGCGCGTGATGATCGCCATGGCGCTCGCCCTGGAACCCGAGATCGTCATCATGGACGAGCCGACCACCGCGCTCGACGTCGTCATGCAACGGCAGATCCTGCGACGGCTCGTCCAGTTGAGGGAACAGCTGAACTTCTCGGTCGTGTTCATCACCCACGACATCTCCCTCCTGATCGAATTCTCGGACCGGATCGCGATCATGTACGGGGGCCGCATCGTGGAGCAGGCGGGCGCGGCCGAGATCTACCGCGACGCCCGCCACCCCTACAGCGACGGGCTCCTCCACTCCTTCCCCGCGCTCCACGGCCCGCGCCGCGAACTGACCGGCATCCCCGGCTCCCCGCCGCACCTCTCCGCGATGCCCACCGGCTGCGCCTTCCACCCGCGCTGCGGCAAGGCCTTCGCCCCGTGCGCCGGGCAGATCCCGCCGCTCGCCCCGCCCGCCGACGGACCCGGCCGGACGGTCGCCTGCCATCTGCACGCCTGACCAGGCCCTTCCCTCCTACGTACGGAGACCGATGAACCTCGCCACCACCCCGCATCGCCTTCTTCGTCCGGCCCCGGTACGCGGACTCCCCGCCGACTTCCGCTGGGGCGTCGCCACCTCCTCGTACCAGATCGAGGGAGCCGCCGCCGAGGACGGCCGCACCCCGTCCATCTGGGACACCTTCTGCCGGGTGCCCGGGGCGGTGGAGGGCGGCGAGCACGGCGACGTGGCCTGCGACCACTACCACCGGATGCCCGAGGACGTGGAGCTGATCGCGGGCCTCGGCGTCGACACGTACCGCTTCTCGCTCGCCTGGCCCCGCATCCAGCCGGGCGGCCGGGGCCCCGCCAACAGCAAGGGCCTCGACTTCTACAAGCGGCTGATCGACGAACTCCAGGGACGCGGTGTCACCCCCTGGATCACGCTCTACCACTGGGACCTCCCGCAGGAGCTGGAGGACGCGGGCGGCTGGCCCGCACGCGACACCGCCCTGCGCTTCGCGGAGTACGCCGCCCTCGCGTACGAGGCCCTCGGCGACCGGGTCGAGCACTGGACCACGCTGAATGAGCCCTGGTGCTCGGCGATGCTCGGTTACGCCTACGGGCTGCACGCCCCCGGCCGCCGCGACTCGGGCGACGCCATGGCCGCCGTCCACCATCTGCTCCTGGGCCACGGCCTCGCCGCCGGCGCGCTGCGCGACGCGGCCGGGGACAACCCGCTGGAGCTGGGCATCACCCTCAACCTCGGCACGGCAACGCCGGAGACCGACAGCGAGGCCGACCGCGAGGCGTGCCGCCGCGCCGACGGCCTGGGCGCCCGGCTCTACCTCGACCCGCTCGTCCACGGCCGCTACCCCGAGGACATCGTCGCCGACCTGGCCGCCCAGCACATCGAACTCCCGGTCAGGGAAGGCGACCTGGCCGCCATCGCCACCCCGCTCGACGTGCTCGGCGTCAACTTCTACCGGGGCATGCAGTTCTCCGGCGTCACCGAGGACGGCTCGCCGCTCGACGCCGAGGGCCTGCCGGTCACCCGGGCCGTGGACCGCGATCTGCCCCGCACCGCGATGGACTGGGAGATCACCCCGACCGAACTCACCGATCTGCTGGTGCGGTTGGAGCGCGACTACGGGCTGCCGACCGTCATCACGGAGAACGGCGCGGCCTTCGACGACACGGTCGCCGCCGATGGCTCCGTCCCCGACGCCGACCGTACGGCCTACCTCGCCGACCACATAGCCGCCGTCGTCGCCGCCCGCGCCCAAGGGGCCGACGTCCGGGGCTACTTCGCCTGGTCGCTGATGGACAACTTCGAGTGGGCGTACGGCTACGCCAAGCGGTTCGGCATCGTCCGCGTCGACTACGACACCCAGACCCGCACGCTCAAGGACAGCGCCAAGTGGTACCGCGACACGATCCGCCTCACCAGAGACGCCGCCGAGTAGCGCACGCCAACACCCCTGATCCGTAACGACGTCCGGAAACCTGGACCCCAGAAAGAGAGCGCTCCCAAAAATGCCCCGCATTCCGTACGCCCGCCCCCGCAAGGGCAGAAGCAGACCCGCGACGGCCGCCTTCGCCGCCGCGGCCGTCCTGGCCACCCTGCTCGCCGGGTCGGCCACCGGCCCCGCGGCCGCCGCCGACGAACCCGCCCCCGTCCTCATCGACCGCTTCGAGGGCGAGGTGCCGCTCGGCAACAACCCGCCCGCCGACGCCATCTTCACCTGGGGCGGCGACGCGGACGACCACCCGCAGCTGAAGCTCGCCGAACGCGCGGACGCCCCCGAGGGCGCGCAGGTCCTCGAAGGCTCCTACGACATCAGCGCGTACGGCGGGTTCAGCCACGAGTTCGCCGTGGACACCCCGCCGCAGGACTGGACCGCCCACAAGGGCATCCGCTTCTGGTGGTACGGCCAGAACACCGCGCCCCTGCCGCCCGGTTCGGGCAAGACCATCAACTTCGAGATCAAGGACGGCGGCGCCAACGGCGGCGCGTCCGAGCTGTGGACCACCTCCTTCACCGACGACTGGGAGGGCTGGCACCTCGTCGAGATCCCCTTCGCGGACTTCGTCTACCGGGCCGACTACCAGCCCGTCGGCGGCATCGACCAGGTCCTCGGCCTCAACGAGATGTGGGGCTACGCCCTCACCCTCCCCGGCGGAGCGCCCGGCGAATTCGCCCTGGACGCGGTCGAGTTGTACGGCAAGGCGGACCCGGCGCTCACCGCGAGCGTGGTCACCGACACGGCCGTACGCCCGGTGAAGAACGGCGCGACCGCCGAGCTGACGCTCTCCGTCGCCACCACCGGTTCCGTCCCCACCGAGGAGCCGGTCACCATCGAGTACGCCACCAAGGGCGGGACGGCGGAGGCCGGGAAGGACTACACCCCGGTCACCGGCAGCCACACCTTCCCGGCGGGCACCGCCTCGGGGACCACCCACAAGGTCACCGTCCGCACGGCGAAGGCGTCGAAGCCCGCCGAGGCGAAGACGATCCCGCTGGAGCTGACCGTCACCGGCGCGAAGGCCCCCCGGGAGAACCCGCAGGTCGTCATCGACGCCCATGGACTTCCGTACCAGAACGCCAAGTTGCCCGTGAAGCAGCGGGTGGCGGACCTGCTGGGCCGGATGTCGCTCGCCGAGAAGGCCGGCCAGATGACCCAGGCCGAGCGCAACGCGCTCCGCACCCCCGGCGACATCGCCGCGTACGACCTGGGCTCGCTGCTCTCCGGCGGCGGCTCGGTCCCGACCCCGAACACGGCGGCCGCCTGGGCCAAGATGGTCGACGGCTACCAGCTGCGCGCCCAGGCCACCCGCTTCCAGATCCCGCTGATCTACGGCGTGGACGCGGTGCACGGCCACAACAACGTCGTCGGCGCGACGATCATGCCGCACAACATCGGCATCGGCGCGGGCCGCGACCCGAAGAGCGCCGAGAAGACCGGCGCGATCACCGCGAAGGAAGTCCGGGCCACCGGCATCCCGTGGGACTTCGCCCCCTGCGTCTGCGTCACCCGCGACGAGCGCTGGGGCCGCTCCTACGAGGCGTTCGGCGAGGACCCGGCCCTCGTCGAGGCCATGGAGACGGTCATCCAGGGCATGCAGGGCAGCCCGTCCGGCAAGGACCTGCACCGCAACGACAAGGTGCTCGGCAGCGCGAAGCACTTCGTCGGCGACGGCGGCACCGAGTACGGCTCCTCGACCACCGGCTCGTACACGACCGACCAGGGCATCACCAAGGTCACCCGCGAAGAGCTGGAGGCAGTGCACCTGTCGCCGTTCGAGGAGTCGGTGAAGCGGGGCGTCGGCACGATCATGCCCTCGTACTCCTCCCTCGACATCCTGGGCGACGACCAGGGCCCGGTGAAGATGCACGCCAACGCCGAGATGATCAACGGCGTCCTCAAGGACCGGATGGGCTTCGAGGGCTTCGTCATCAGCGACTGGCAGGCCATCGACCAGATCCCCGGCGACTACCCGAGCGACGTCCGTACGTCCATCAACGCCGGACTCGACATGATCATGGTCCCGACCGCGTACCAGGACTTCACGAAGACCCTGAAGGACGAGGTCACGGCGGGCCGCATCAGCGAGGCCCGCATCGATGACGCGGTCGCCCGCATCCTCACCCAGAAGTTCCGCCTCGGCCTCTTCGAGAAGCCGTACGCGGACACCACCCACCTCGACAAGGTCGGCTCGGCCGAGCACCGCGCGGTGGCGCGGGAGGCGGTCGCGAAGTCGCAGGTGCTCCTGAAGAACGACGGGGCTGTCCTGCCGCTCAAGCCGAACCAGAAGGTGTACGTCGCCGGGTCCAACGCCGACGACATCGGCAACCAGGCCGGCGGCTGGACGATCAGCTGGCAGGGCTCCTCCGGCAAGATCACCCCGGGTACGACCATCCTGGAGGGGATGAAGAAGGCGGCGAAGAACCCCGACTCCGTCACGTACTCGAAGGACGCCTCGGCCGCCACGGACGGCTACGACGTGGGTGTGGTGGTCGTCGGCGAGACCCCGTACGCCGAGGGCATCGGGGACGTCGGCAACGGCCACGACCTGGAGCTGACGGCGGCCGACAAGGCGGCGGTCGACAAGGTCTGCGCGGCCATGAAGTGCGCGGTCCTCATCGTCTCGGGCCGCCCGCAGCTCATCGGCGACCAGCTCGGGGACATGGACGCCCTGGTGGCCTCCTGGCTGCCGGGCTCCGAGGGCGACGGCGTGGCCGACGTGCTCTACGGCAAGCGCGCCTTCACCGGCCAGCTCCCGGTGACCTGGCCGAAGTCGGAGACGCAGCTCCCGATCAACGTCGGGGACGCGACGTACGACCCGCAGTTCCCGTACGGCTGGGGCCTGACCACCCTGAAGAAGCCCCCGGCCGGAGGCGAGCTGACCCTCACGGCGCTCGCCGTGGCCGCCCAGGTCGCCGAGAAGGCGAAGCTGGGGAAGACCCCGGCGGGCAAGGCGATCGTGGACCAGGCCCGGCTGCTGGTCCAGCAGAAGATCGACGGAAAGTTCACCCAGGCGGTCGCCAAGCCCTTCGCGGAGGCGGACCACCTGCTGCTGAAGGGTGACCTGACGGGCGCGGTGGCCAAGCTGCGCACGGCGTACCGGGCCGCGTAGGCACCCCGCTCTCCAGGCGGGCGACGGCGTTCGTCGCCCGTCTGGAGTAGCGTTAAGTATGAGGAAAAGGCTCTTCCCCTCGCTGCTGGCGGGCCTGCTGCTCATCTTCGCGGCGGCGGCTCTCGCCCTGACCTCTCCTGCGTCGGCGGCCCCGGCCGCCACCATCCAAGACGCCGCCCAGGCCCTGCGCGACGACCCGGTGTACGTGGACCCGGGCGCCCGCGATCAGCTCTCCGTCGCTGACGAGAAGGCCCTGGAAGACAAGATCACCGAAGCCGACAAGCCGGTCTTCGTCGCCGTCCTCCCCGATACCTCCGCCTTCCCCGAGGAAGGCCTCCTCCAGACCCTGCGCAGCGACACCGGCATCACCGGTGTCTACGCGATCCGCCTCGGCGACGGCTTCGACGCGGGCGCGGACCCGCAGGTCATGCCGACCCGGGCGGTCCAGAACCTCACCGCGTCGGTGGAGAACCCGGCTACCGCTGCCGACCCGAACACCCAGCTCAACGCCTTCGTCGACCGCGCCGTCGAACAGGCCCGGGGCACCGCCCCCGCCTCCTGGTCCGGCGGTGGAGGCGCGGCGGACGGCCCCGGCGCCCCGGTCGGCGGCCTGATCACGCTCGGCGCACTTGTCGCGGCGGGCGGCGCCGGCGCGTACGCGATCTCCCGCCGCAACAAGCGCCGCAAGGAGGAAGAGGAGCGCATCGCGCTCGACAAGCTCCGGGTGGTCGTCGACGAGGACATCACCGCGTACGGCGAAACCCTGGAGCGCCTGGACTTCCACCCTGCCGAGAAGGGCGCGGACGACACCATGCGCGCCGACTACGAACGGGCCCTGGACTCCTACGAGACCGCCAAGACGAGGATGGACCGGGCCACACACCCCTCGGACGTCCGCGGAGTCACCCAGTCCCTGGAGGACGGCCGCTACTCCCTCGCGGTCCTGGAGGCCCGCCGCACGGGCGGGCAGATCCCGGCCCGCCGCCCGCCGTGCTTCTTCGACCCCCGCCACGGCCCCTCGATCGCCGACGTGCTCTGGACCCCGTCCGGCGGTGCGGCCCGCGAGGTCCCGGTCTGCGGCGCGGACGAGATCCGGCTCAGCCGGGGCCAGGACCCCATGAGCCGTTCGGTCGACGTCGGCGGCGGCAACCGCCGCCCGTACTGGGAAGCGGGCCCGGCGTACGGCCCCTGGGCGGGCGGCTACTTCGGCGGCGGCCTGCTCCCCGGCCTCCTCGTCGGCACGATGCTCGGTTCGATGCTGGCCACTCCGGCGTACGCCTCCGAGTACGGCGGCGGTGACTTCGGCGGCGGCGCGGGCGGCGAATGGGGCGGCGGCGACTTCTCCGGCTCCGACTTCGACTCCTCCGGCTTCGGCGGGGGCGGCTTCGGCGACGGCGGAGGCTTCGGGGGCGGGTTCGACGGCGGGGGCTTCTAAGGCTTGGGCGTCTTCTGAGCGCCTCGGGTTCCGGTGGATCCCCTCAGCCGGGGCCCGGGGCCCGGGGTCAGGGTGAAGCAGTCGGCAGTGGTTCGGCCTTCAGTCGTGTGCGCGCCGTCCAGCGCAAAGTGGGAACCTCAGCAGTTGCTCAAATTTTGACCTTCTTGTGAAGATCGCTAGTGTTCTCTTCGTTCCGGCGACCGCGGAACTTTGTGAACGGGGATTACCCAAGTGAAGAGCAGGAATACGGTTCATGCAGCGCTGCTGACCACTGCGCTGATAGCCGGTACGGCCATCCCGGCGTTTGCCGCCGCGGTGCAACTGCCGTTGGCAAGTGCATCAAGTTCGAGGTCAACCCCTCGCTGGCGCTCCTTTCGCCTGCGGCGGCCATAAATGGAAGCGGCCTTTACAGTGGCAAGGCCGGCTACGGGTGCTGCAAGTAAAAATCGGTGGCCGACCGACCCGAAATGGGAACGCGGCTGAATCTGGTGGCCGAAGAGAAAGAACTCGGCTTTCCGAATTTGAAAGGTTGCAGAATGGATATTCTCACCGTTCTGGCGTCGGCCGCTTTCGGCTCCACGGTGTATCTCACCGCCTTCTCGACGGCTCAATGGCTGGACCGGAAGGATCCCAAGATCAAGATCTTGGGCCTGATCCTCATAGGCCTGGCCCTGTGTGCCGTTATGGGGATGGTCGCGGCGGGAAGTAAGGGTGTCATCGTCGGTTTCGTCGTAGGTGGGGTTCTGACTCCACCCGTGCATCGAGCGCTGCACGGACGCATGCGAGTCGCCGGCACCTGACCCGTCGGCCCTTGTTCTGCCTCCTGTAGCCCCTGACGGGCTGTTGGAGACTGCGGGCGGGGCGCTTGGCGACAGCGATGGCGCCTCGCCCCGCTCCGGGAGCCTCCGCATACATCGAGTATGCGGAGGCTCCTTCGCCTTGCCACGCACCCCACGACAGACGGGCGCCAACGGCACGCCCGGACCAACGACCGGCTGATCCGAACGAAACCGCCTAGGCCGCCCACCAGGCGGCCACCCCGCCGAGGACGATGATCACGCACATCGCCGCGTTGCTCCGCCGGTAGTCCACGAGGATCGCGGCGAACTCGCGGAGCATCGCGTTGGGCCAGAAGTACGCGGCCGTGGGGGAGCCCACCACCTGCCCCCGGATGCGGACCCGCCGGGCGATGAGGGCGGCACGGAAGGCGTGGTAGTTGTTCGTGACGACCACGCACCGGTAGCCGGGCTTGGCCGCCTCCATGATCTCCTTGCTGAAGCGCAGGTTCTCCTCGGTGTTCGTCGACCGGTCCTCCCGCTCGATGAGATGCGCGGGGAACCCCTGGGCCACCAGATGGTCGGCCATGGCGTGGGACTCGGGCAGGTCCTCGTCGGGCCCCTGCCCGCCCGAGGTGATGAGGACGGGCGACCCGCCGCGCCGGGAGAGCCGCTCGTGCACCTCGCGCCCCCGCTTCAGCCGGCTCGCCAGCAGCGGCGGCACGGTGGAGCCGCCGATCAGCCCAGAACCCAGCACCACCACGAAGTCGGCCTTCCGGCGCACCTGGAGCCGCCCGTACAGGAACGCGTAGCAGACGAAGCACAGGAACAGGAACGAGAAGTACAGCGCCAGCCCGCCCGCTGTCCAGGCCACCCCGATCAGCACCGGAGTCCGCAGCACGGCGGCCACGACCAGCAGGGCGACCACGCCGAGGACGGCGAACGCGGCCAGCAGCGACAGCAGATGGGCCGGGCTCCGGCCCTCCTTGCGCAGCATGCGTACGCCGTTGAGGAACAGGAAGCACACCAGCACGAGCAGGGCCACCGCCGCCAGTGCCACCAGCGCCCCGACGACGTAGGGCACCGAGGGCGACTCCGAGCTGACCAAGCGGTACAGCAGGGCCACCAGCGCACAGAGCACGGCGAGCCCCAGGATGACGGCGTTGCTGAACTTCCGGCGCTCGCGCAGCACGCTCACACAGAAGACGAGGAAGAGGAGCGCCGCGGGGGCGTAAACCACCATGGACACAGACTAGGCAGCCCCAGGCGGCAGTTGACCGCGAGGTGGGGTGGAGTGCGGTGGTGGATGGGGGCGGGGGCGACGGACGACGGGCGCTGTGTCAGGCTCCGCCCCATGAGATGGAGCTTCAAGCTGCACGGCGGGGCGGCCGCCGTGCTGAGCGTCGTGGCCCTGGCGCTGGCCGCGCTCACCTGGCTGCCGGGCCGGGGCGCGCTGCCGTTGTTCGAGCCGGCCTGGCCGCTGGCGGTCGTCGTCGTCCCGGCCTTCGCGTTGTTTCTGGCGGCTCTGGTACGCCAGTTCACGACCGGCGCGGACCGGAGCGCGCAGTGGCAGGCTTTCCGCTGCCTGCCCGGCAGGGTGCGGGCGGGGCTCGCGTTCCTGGCCGTGGCGAGCGTGGCCGTCATGGTGATGGGGATCGTGTCGGGGACGGGCGAGGGGCTGCGGGACGCGGAGGCACGGGACGGCCGGTACGTCGCCTACGATCCGACGGCGACCACGGACAGCCGGACGGTCGAGGTGACGAGGGACGAGTACCTGTCCCTGCTGCCGAGCAGCCTCCGGATGATGTACGCGATGCCGGGCCTTCTGTGCGCCGCGGCTGCGGCGATCGTGCTGGCGGCGGGAGAGCTGCGCCGAGCGGACGACGCAGCGGCTGTACGGTGACGCTGCCGGTGGCGTGACGGCGCCCGTGTCCGCGTCTGTGTCCGTACGGATCCGGAGTGAGGACATCCGTGCCCGTGGCGGTGATCCTCGATCAGGGCGTGCCCTTTGCGGGGTCCCGGCCGTTGAACCGGGCATGAAGAAGCGAAGCGTACTCGCCGCCGTCACCCTCGCCACCGGAGCGGTCATCGCCGCCATCGCCCCGCACCCGGGAGGCGGGGACACCGCGCACGCGGCCGAACCGGCCGTCTCCCTGGGCGCGCTGGACGACGTCGGCGACCTCGGCAAGCTGGTCGACGGCGCGGCCGGGGCGACCACCTCCACCGCGGGCACCGTCACCAGCACCGTGAATGACGCCAAGCTCAGCTGAACGGGCTGAAGAAGAACAGGGGCGGCCGAAAGGCCGCCCCTGTTCGCGTTCCGGGGCCGTGTGGGGCCCCGACCGATCCGGGCACGGACGGTCGGGTCGGGCAGAGTGGCTCCTTCCTACGGTGAACGGGCAAGGGAAGGAGTCAGGGTGTGCTGGAACGGCTGAACGACGCGATGGACCACATCGAGGCCCACCTCGGTGAGCGCATCGAGGCGGCGGATCTCGCCCGGATCGCGATGACGTCGGAGTACCACTTCCGCCGGATGTTCTCCGCGCTGGCGGGGCTCCCGCTGTCGGAGTACATCCGCCGTCGCCGTATGACGGTCGCGGGAGCGGAGGTGCTCGGTGACCGCGACCGTTCGCTGCTGGACGTGGCGACGCGGTACGGCTACGACACGGGGGAGGGCTTCGCCCGGGCCTTCCGGGCCGTCCACGGAATCGGCCCCGGCGAGGCGCGCCGCACGGGCGCGGCTCTGCGGTCCCAGCAACGCCTGACCTTCCGACTCGTCGTCGAAGGGAGTAGCGCCATGCGCTACAGCTTGGTGGAGAAGAACGCGTTCCGGGTGGTCGGGAAGAAGGCCCGCGTCCCGCTCATCCACGAGGGACCGAATCCAGCCATCGCGGAGTTCATCCGGGGCATCGGCCGGGAGGAGCTGGACCGCATAGCGGCCCTCTCGGACCAGGAGCCGGCGGGCATCGTCGGGGTGAGTGACCAACTCGACCCCAGCCGAGCGGAGGGCACCGAACTCGACTACTGGCACGGGGTGGTGAGCGCGGCCGAGCCTCCGGAGGATCTGGACGCCCTGGACGTACCGGCAGGCACGTGGGCGGTCTTCGAGAGCGAGGGCGAGTTCCCGCAGGCCCTCCAGTACCTCTGGCGGGACGTGTTCACGCAGTGGTTCCCGTCGAACCCGTACGCGTCGAGGCCCGGCCCGGAGATCCTGCGGGTGCGGCTGACGGAGGACGGCAAGCGGGCGGAGGCGGAGCTGTGGATCCCGGTGGAGCGGTCGACGGCCGGCTGACGTGAGAACCGCCCCGGCCGCGGTTGGGGCGGGTTCACTGTCGGGCGCTCAGAGTGCGGTGCCGCTGCCGTGGACGAAGGCGCTCCAGGTGGCGGGCCCGACGGTGAGGACGGGACCGTCGGTCACCTTGGAGTCGCGGATGTGGACGGCGGCGGGGTGGGTGGCGATTTCGACGCAGGCTCCGCCGTCACCGTTGCTGTGGCTGGACTTACGCCAGTGGTAGGCGACTTCGATGCAGTTGCCGCCGTCGCCGTTGCTGTAGCTGGACTTGAACCAGTGGAGCTCGGTAGGAGCAGGGGCGGGGTGTGCTGCGCGGGACATGTCTCTCCAAGCAGTGCGTCAAGCAGTGCATCCAGTAGCCGGGTGCTCTCCTCGACGGTGAGCGCCTGGGAACGCAGCATCCCATACCTCTGCATAAGAGCGCTGACGTCGGCGGGTTCGTCGTACAGCTCTCCGCGCAGCTGGCCATCGACGTAGACGAGCTGGTCGTGGTCGGGGGTCTCCAGCAGAACGAGCGGCCCCGCGAGCCCGGCGTGACGACGGGTGTTCCGAGGCATGATCTGAATGGTGACGAACGGCAGATCCATGCACCGCCGCAGGTGAAGAAGTTGCTCCCGCATGACGTCGGGATCGCCCAACTCGGTGTGCAGGATGCTCTCCTCCAGGATGAAGTGGAGGATCGGCCGTGGCTTGCGCTCCAGGATCTTCTGGCGGCCGAGGCGGTCCGCCACCCGCTTCTCGATCTCGTCGTCTTCGAGCGGTGGGTAGTTGCAGTCGAAGATGAAGCGCGCGTACGCCTCGGTCTGGAGCAGTCCCGGGATGAGCTGGGACTCGTAAGAGATCAGACTCACCGCGTCCTGCTCGTACTGCACGAAGTCCTTGACCAGCGCCTGGTAGCGCTCCTTCCGCGGGATCTTCTCCACCGCGACCCGCAAAACACCCTTGGTGTCCAGCAGTTCATCGAGCTGGATGGCGAGGTCTAACTGAAGCGCCCGTCGCCCCTGCTCGATCGACGCGATGGTGTCCTCGCCCACCCCGGCCTGCTCGGCGAGGGCGGCCTGCGTCAGCCCGGCGAGTTTGCGGAAGTGGCGCAGCTGCGCCCCGACCAGCTGCCACGAAGTAACCCGCCTGATGCCGCTCTGCTTTCCCGGTTGCATGACCTGGCTTCTCCCCGTTCCGGCCCCGCTGTCAACCCGTCAGAACCCGTACAAAAGCTTTTGTACGTCTCTCCGCTCTGCTCCAGCGTAGTAACTCCGTGTGAGCGTGGAAGCATGAACGAGACAACTCAACTCCCCTACTTCCGCGCCGCCTTCTACTGCCGTGAGCGCAGGTCGATCCCCGTCGTACGCAAGTTCGCCCGCAAGGCGCTCGTCGAGTGGGAGTGTGAGCAGCGGGCCGACGATGTGCTGCTCTGCGTGACCGAGCTGGCCACCAACGCGCTCCGGCACGGCGTGCCCCCGGGGCGTGGCTTCAAGCTGCACATCTACCTGGAGCGGGTCGAGAGCATCATCCGCGTCGAGATGCACGACAGCGGCGGCGGTGTCGTACGTACGGCGGACGGGCCGCCGGAGGCCGACGACGAAGGCGGGCGGGGGCTGCTGCTCGTCGCGGCGCTGGCGGACAAGTGGGGCGTGGCCGAGCGGAACCCCGGAAAGATCGTGTGGTGCGAGTTCAGCGTCGTGTGACTTGCTGTTTCGGCAAGGATGTTTGTCGTTTCGGCCTCGCGCGCGCACTCTCGTCGTCGAGCGGTGGTGATGCCGCGTGACGAAGGAGGAACGACATGCAGCAGCAGCGGTGCGACGTGGTGGTCGTGGGCGGCGGGGCCGCCGGCCTCAGCGGGGCCCTGGCGCTGGGGCGGGCCCGGCGCTCGGTTCTGGTGATCGACGCGGGGGAGCCCCGTAACGCTCCGGCCTCGCACGTGCACAACTACCTGGGCCGCGAGTCCACCCCGCCCGCCGAGCTGCTGGCGATCGGCCGGGGCGAGGCGGCCGGGTACGGGGCGGAGATCGTCGAGGGCCGGGTGGCCTCGGCCGAGAAGCTGCCCGAGGACGGGGCCGGGGAGCCGGGCTTCCGGGTGGTGACCGAGGACGGCCGGAGCGTCGAGGCGCGGCGGCTGCTCGTGACGACCGGGCTCGTCGACGAGCTGCCGCCCGTGCCGGGGCTTGCGGAGCGGTGGGGGCGCGAGGTGCTGCACTGCCCGTACTGCCACGGCCACGAGGTGGCGGACCGACCGATCGGCGTGCTCGCCACCGGCCCGCTCGCCGTGCACCAGGCGCTGATGTGGCGGCAGTGGAGCGACGATGTGACCCTCTTCCTCCACACGGGCCCGGAGCCCACAGAGGAGGAGTACGAGCAGCTGGCCGCGCGGGGCATCGCGGTCGTGGACGGCGAGGTGACGGACCTGGAGGTCGCGGACGACCGGTTCACCGGCGTGACGCTGGCGTCCGGCCGGGTCGTCCCGCGCGAGGCGCTGGTGGTGCAGGCCCGGTTCACCGCCCGCTCGGCGGTCCTGGAGTCGCTGGGGCTGGAGCCCGTGGCGCAGGAGATGGCCGGCGCGGTGATCGGTACGTACATCCCGACCGACCCGACCGGTGCGACGGAGGTCCCCGGGGTCTGGGCGGCGGGCAACGTCACCCGCCTCACCGAGCAGGTGATCGGTGCGGCTGCGGCGGGCCTCATGGCGGCGGGCGCGGTCAACGGCGACCTGATCATGGAGGACACCCGGCTGGCGGTGGCGGCCCGGCGGGCGTAACCGGGGCCGATGAGTTTGTGGCCCGCCGCCGGTCCACGTTCATGACACCCAAGGCTCATGACGCTCAAGGTTCATGACACCCCAGGAAGGGACACCGCCATGTCGGAGCTTCTCGTCGACTTCATCACCTCCCTCGACGGCTACGCATCGGGCGAGGGCTGGCCCGGGTTCTGGGGCCTGGAAGGCCCGGAGTACCTGGCCTGGCTCGGTGAGCAGCCTGAGGTCACGTACCTCATGGGGGCGAAGACGTACCGCCTGATGTCCGGGTTCGCCGCCGGCGAGGTCCCGAGCGGGCAGGACGACTTCAGGCCCGAAGAAGAGGAGTCCGTCGACCAGCTCACGCGAGCGCCCAAGGTGGTGTTCTCCTCCTCGCTGGAGGCGCCGCTGACGTGGGCCAACGCCACGCTCGTCCGCGAAGACGCCGTCGCCGCGGTCCGGGCGATGAAGGAGGACAGCTCGGGGCTCCTCAGCACGATCGGCAGCCTCAGCCTGTGCCGGTCCTTGCTGAGCGCCGGGCTCGTCGACCGCTTCCGGGTCGTGATGTTCCCGGTGATCACCGGGGCCACGGGCTCTGAACGCATCTACGACGGCTATCCGGACGTCGCCCTCGACATGATCGAGCACCGCACCTTCGACGGTCGCACCCAGCTGGTCGAGTACAAGCCCCGCGTGCTGGAGCACCCGCCGCTCGGCGCCCCCGCGTGACGTCGCCCCGTCCTCAGGCGCCGCCCTCGCCCTCGCCCTCGCCGTCGTCCGCCGCCCGTCCTCGTCCGGCGTAACACCGACAGGCGAAAGACGGCCCTCGGGGCGAGGGCCGGGGCCCGGCGGATGTGTGAGCTCCGGTTACGGGGATACGCGGAGGGTCCCCGGTGCCGCGAGGGTGCCGGGCGTCGGCCGTCGACCGGGACGGCCGCAACCGCTCGACGGGACGATTCGTCCGCATATGCCTACATTGGCAGAGGCGCGACAGGGTAGCCGTGGAGCCGGGCCGAGCCGAGGCCCCCGCTCCCGCGCACGACCGACAACAGGACACGAGGACACGAGGACACGAGGACATGACGGACACGACCCGTAAGCCGACCACCTCCGACTCCGGTGCCCCGGTGGAGAGCGACGAGCATTCGCTCACCGTCGGCCCGGGCGGGCCGATCCTGCTCCAGGACTCCTACCTGATCGAGCAGATGGCCCAGTTCAACCGCGAACGCATCCCCGAACGGCAGCCGCACGCCAAGGGCAGCGGGGCCTTCGGGAAGTTCGAGGTGACCGCGGACGTCTCCGCGTACACGAAGGCCGCGCTCTTCCAGCCCGGCACGACGACCGACCTGGTCGTCAGGTTCTCCACCGTCGCGGGGGAGCGGGGCAGCCCGGACACCTGGCGGGACCCGCGCGGCTTCGCGGTGAAGTTCTACACCAGCGAAGGCAACTACGACATGGTGGGCAACAACACCCCCGTGTTCTTCGTGAAGGACCCGATGAAGTTCCAGCACTTCATCCGGTCCCAGAAACGCCGGGCGGACAACAACCTCCGCGACCACGACATGCAGTGGGACTTCTGGACCCTCTCGCCGGAGTCGGCCCACCAGGTCACCTGGCTGATGGGCGACCGGGGCATCCCGCGCACCTGGCGGCACATGAACGGCTACACCTCGCACACGTACATGTGGATCAACGCGCAGGGTGAGCGGTTCTGGGTGAAGTACCACTTCAAGACCGACCAGGGCATCGAGACGTTCACGCAGCACGAGGCCGACCAGATGGCGGCGGTGGACACGGACTACCACACGCGTGATCTGTTCGAGCACATCCGGGACGGCGACTTCCCGAGCTGGACGCTGAAGGTCCAGATCATGCCGTTCGAGGACGCGAAGGACTACCGGTTCAACCCGTTCGACCTGACCAAGGTGTGGCCGCACGGCGACTATCCGCTGATCGAGGTCGGCCGGATGACGCTGGACCGCAACCCCACGGACAACCACGCCGAGATCGAGCAGGCGGCCTTCCAGCCGAACAACTTCGTCCCCGGCATCGGCCCGAGCCCGGACCGGATGCTGCTGGCGCGGCTGTTCAGTTACGCGGACGCGCACCGCCACCGCATCGGCGGCAACTACCAGCAGCTGCCGGTCAATGCCCCCGTCGCGCCGGTGCACACGTACTCCAAGGACGGGGCGATGGCGTACCGGAAGACCTCCGACCCGGTCTACGCCCCGAACTCCAAGGGCGGCCCGGAAGCGGACCCGGCGCTCTTCGGGCCCCCGCCGAGCTGGTACGCCGACGGGGACATCACCCGGGCGGCCTACGTCGACCACGCCGAGGACGACGACTGGGGCCAGGCGGGCACGATGGTCCGCGAGGTCCTGGACGACGCGGCGCGGGACCGGCTGGTGGACAACGTGGTCGGCCACCTCCTGAACGGAGTGACCGAGCCGATCCTCCAGCGGGCGTTCACGTACTGGTCGAACATCGACGCCACCATCGGCAAGCGCATCGAGGAGGGCGTCCGCGCGAAGGCGGGCGAGAAGGACCCGAAGGCGGGCGAGCAGGGCAACCCGGCCCGCTCGTCGATGCAGCGCAAGGCGTAGTCGATGCGGCGCAAGACGTAGGGGCGCGAGGCCCTGAGGCCCGGCCGCCGGTCACCCGTCAGGGGCCGGCGGCCGGGTTCGTCGGTTTTGAGCCGGACCTGGCCCCCGCCCGCCGAGCAAGATCATCAACGTGCAGAATGACCCGTATGTCGATAACGAACACTCCGCAGGCGGCCACGCTCGACGACGCCCCGGAGATCAGCCGCACCCTGGCCCGCGCCTTCGCCGGCGATCCGATGATGGAGTGGTTCTTCCCCGGTGGGGCCGCGCGCGAGCCCGACCTGGTCCGGTACTTCACCACGATCTTCACCCGGCAGTACGGCCGCCACGGGGTGTGCGAGCGCACCGCGTCGGCGGCCGCGTTCTGGGTGGCGCCGGAAGGGCAGGAGAAGACCGTTCCCGACGCGGAGACGGTCGCGGAGCTGGAGGAGATCCTCGGCGACCGGGCGCCGCTGTTCCGGGACGCGGTCGCGGCGGCCGCCGAGCAGGGTCCCAAGGAGCCGCACTGGTATCTGGCGGTCGTCGGTGCGGACCCGGCCGCCCGGGGCCAGGGGCACGGGGCGGCGCTGCTGCGTTCCGGGCTGGCGAAGGCCGACGCGGCGGGTCTGCCGGTCTACCTGGAGTCCTCCAAGCCGGACAATCTGCCGTTCTACGAGCACTTCGGCTTCACGGTGCTGGGCGAGGCGCGGCTGCCGGGTGGCGGCCCGGCGCTGTGGGTGATGCGGCGCGCGCCGCGTGCCGTCTGACCGGACCGCGGCTCCTGCTGAGAGGCGGGCGCGGTCGGCCAGGGGGGCGCGGTCCGTCGAGGTGGGCGGTCAGTCGGGGTAACCGGAGAGGAATGCTTTCTCCGCTCGGGGCCGGCCTTCGGGCGCATCCGCTCGCCCGACCGGTGAACGGCGGGCGTCGGCCCAGATGGCCTCCAGCCCGAGAGGGCGGCCCAGGTCGTGACCGCTCCAGGGCTGCCAGGGATCTGCCATCGCACGGGAGTCTCCGTGCGGTGGCGCCCCCGGCGGGGCGTCGCGTTCGATGCCGTCGAGTCGCCGTTCGAACTCCGCCTGCAAGCGGTTCATCGTGGCGAGGAAGTCCCTGAGCAGGATGGTTTCTTCAGTCATGGGGTCGGCACATTCCTCTGCGAGACTTCAGCTGTCACATCCCGACAACGACAGGGCCGGGCCGAGGGGACGCGGCATTCGGGTGAGCGTGCGGGGAGGTGACGCACCGGCGTGTACGGGGAGGCCGCGCGCCTCTGTCCGACGGGTCGGCCCGCCCGGCCGCTCGGGCGGCGACCGCGGTCTACGGCCGGGGTCGTAGGGCGTCCGCCCGATGTGTGGGTGGCCTCGCGCTCCGTAGGGTCCGGGGGCAAGCGGTCCTCCGCGGCCGATGGACCCCCACCTCACCAGGAGGTTCCCCGATGCCGGCAGACGCCACGGCCCATGTGCGCATCGCCCGCCCCTCCCGGGACCTCGCGGCGGCCGAACGCTTCTGGGCCGCGGGGCTCGGCCTCGACGTCCAGTACCGCCACGAGTCCGACGGCACCCCCGGCACCCACTCGCTGCTCATGGTCGGCTGGCCCGGCGCCGCCTGGCACCTGGAACTCGTCCATGACCCCTCGGCCCCGGTCGAACCGCGCCCGACGCCCGAGGACCTGCTGGTGGTCTACCTCGGCGAGGAGGTCCCGGACGCCCTCGTGCAGCGGCTCGAACAGCACGGCGGCACGCGGGTGCCCGCGCACAATCCGTACTGGGACACCTGGGGCGTCACGCTCCGGGACCCGGACGGCTATCTGCTGGTGCTGTCGACCCGGACGTGGTCGTGATCAGTCTCTGGTGTCATCCGCCCGGGCGGATGACCGACTATGAACCGCACGTATAAACCGTGCGTATAGACCCTGTGTATAGTCGGGGCATGGCTGCTACCACCGATGCGATCACTTCACCCCGCCTGCGCTTGAAGAGTGCCCCGGGTGCGTCCGTTCTGTGCCTCGGCGCCGGGCTCGTCGGGGGCGTCCTGACGAACCTGTCGCAGGGCTGGCTGCCCGGGGCGTGGAACAACTTGGCCAACTCCGGAGCGGTTTGGACGATGTTCGCGTTCGCCGCCGGGGCCGCCCTCGCGAACCGTACCGACGGCCATCGCCTTCCGGCGGCGGCCGGAGCCCTGGCGGAGATCGGGCTCGTCGTCGGCTACTACGGGTACGCCGAGTTCGGGCGGGACGGAATGGGCTCTCTCACCTTTCCGCTGCTCTGGCTCGCCATGGCCTGTGTCGCGGGGCCGCTGTTCGGCATCGCGGGCGCGTGGTCGAGGCGCGGTACGCAACCCTGGCGGCGTTACGTGGCGCTCGGCGCACTCGGCGGTCTCTTCGGCAGTGAAGGCCTCCACTACTGGCTCGGACTGGGGTACGCGCCTCAGGCGGTGGCCTGCGGGGCTCTCGCCTGCGGCCTTCCGTTGCTGCTGGCGCGCACCTGGAAGGAACGCGGTCTGAGCCTCGCCGTGGCGGTCCCCGCGTCCTTCCTCACGTATCAGATCCTCTACGGCCTCCTGGACGCGGTGTCCGGCTGAGTGGGCCCGCGGGCCGTACGGACCGTCGTGCCGTCACCTCTCGGCCGAGGTCGCACGTGTCACTCGCCATCGACGCGGGCCTCCGCCCCCTCCCATGTCCGAGGCGCCCACACCCCCGACCGCTTCAGCGACGCCGGGCAGTGGCGGAAGATCTCGTCGATCTCGACGACCAGGGCGAGCTTCGGGCGCTGGCCCTTCAGCGTCATCGCGTCGAAGAACGGGGCGTCCGTGAGGATGCGGGCGCGGCCGTTGACGCGCAGGACGTCCATCGCGCCCGGTATCAGGTAGAGCAGGCCCACGCGCGGGTTCGCCAGGATGTTGTGGAAGCTGTCCGCGCGGCGGTTGCCCGGGCGGTCGGGGAGGGCGATCGTGCCCCGGTCCAGGACATGGGTGAAGCCGGGGGTGTCGCCGCGCGGGGTCGCGTCGCAGTTGCCGTCCGCGTCGGACGTGGCCAGGGTGCAGAACGGCGAGCGGGCCAGCAGCGCCAGGTCGTCGTCGGTGAGCCGGTCGTGGACCTTGTCGATGACGATCGGGTGCGGGGTGCCCAGAAGCTCGCGCAGTTCGTCCGCCGAGCCCAGGGGTACGGCCCCGGCCAGCGGACCGGTGGTGGGGGCGGTGGGGTCGGCGGCGTACGACAAGACGGTGCTCCGGAGCTCGTGGGGTGCGGCAGCGCGCGGTGCTGACCGGCGCTGTTAGGGTGACCTTACTTTGGGCCCCCTCATGTCGCCCGCCCGGGGTGGACCGGCCGTTCCCCGTCCGGGCGGGCCGGCGACGAGGGCGTCTCCCGTGCCCCGGGGTGCTCCCCGGCGCCGACGTACGAGCGTGAGGAACGAACAACAGTGCACCCCCGCATTCCGGCTGCCCCGGCGGCCGGGTCGTGAGCGGCTCGACCCTCCTGGAGAAGGAGAAACCGGCCGGCGGCGGCAAGGAATCGCGGCGCAGGCGCAGCCGGTCCGTGCTCGCCCTCGGGCTGCTCGCCGCCCTCGCCGTGCTGTTCCTCACCGTCGTCGCCAGCCTCGCCGTCGGATCCGGCGATGTGCCCTTCCGCGATGTCGTCGACGGCGTCCTCGACCCGGACACGGCGGTCAAGGGGCAGCTCATCGTCCAGGAGGTCCGCATCCCGCGCACCGTCGCCGGGCTGCTGGCCGGTGCGGCGCTCGGCCTCGCGGGCACGGTGATGCAGGGCGTCGCCCGTAACCCCCTCGCCGACCCCCAGCTCCTCGGCATCAACGCCGGCGCGTCCGTGGCCGTCGTGTGCTCGATCACCCTGCTCGGGTTCACCGTCGCCACCCAGTTCATCTGGTTCGGCTTCCTCGGCGCGCTGCTCGCCGCGCTCCTCGTGTACGGGGTCGGCTCGCTCGGGCGCGAAGGCGCGACACCGGTGAAACTGGCGCTGGCGGGGGCCGCGACCGCCGCCGTCCTCACCTCGATCACCAGCGCGATCCTGCTCCAGGACCGGGGCAGCTACGACCAGTTCCGGTTCTGGCAGCTCGGTGCGCTGACCGCCCGCAGCTCCGAAGTGCTGTGGCAGGTCTCGCCGTTCATCCTCGTCGGCACCGTCCTCGCCCTGGCGCTCGGACCGCAGCTCAACGCCCTCTCCCTCGGCGACGATCTCGCCCGCGGCCTCGGCCAGCGCGTCGGGGCCATCCGCATGGTCTCCGCCCTCGCCGTCGTGATCCTCTGCGGCGCGGCCACCGTCGTCGCCGGGCCCATCGGCTTCGTCGGGCTCGCCGTACCGCACGCCGCCCGCCTCATCACCGGGCCCGACTACCGCTGGGTGCTCCCGTACAGCATGGTGCTCGCCCCGGTCATGCTGCTCGTCGCCGACATCGTCGGCCGGGTCATCGCCCGCCCCGGCGAGGTGCAGGTCGGCGTGGTCACGGCCGCGATCGGCTGCATTCCCTTCATCTGGCTGGTCCGGCGCAGGAAGCTGGTGGAACTGTGAGCCGGGCACCCGTTGTCGCCAAGAACGCCGCGCACGCGGACAAGGAGCGGCTCGCCGGCGCCGTACGCCAGGTCGCCGCCGTACGCGGCCGGGGCCTGCGCCGCTCCGTCCTCGTCGGCACGGGCCTGTTCGCCGCCGTGGTTGTCGTGTTCGGGCTCTCGCTCAGCTACGGCGACATGGTGATGCCCATCGGGAAGGTCGTGGCCACCCTGTTCGGCGGCGGCGACGGCGGATCGCAGTTCGTCGTGCTGGAACTGCGGCTGCCCCGCGCTCTTCTCGCGATCCTCGTCGGCGTCGCGTTCGGACTCTCCGGAGCCGTCTTCCAGACCGTGCTGCGCAACCCCCTCGCCAGCCCCGACCTCATCGGCATCAGCGCCGGGGCCAGCGCGGTCGCCGTCACCGCCGCCCTGCTCTTCCAGGTCAGCGGACTCGCCCTCTCCGCGACCGCCCTCACCGGCTCACTGGCCGCCGGAGCCGCCATCTATCTGCTCGCCTGGCGCCAGGGCATCGCCGGACAGCGCCTGGTCCTCGTCGGCATCGGCGTCGGCATGGGGCTCTCCAGCGTCGTCTGGTACGTGATGGCGCGCGCCGAGGTCGCCAACGCGCAGGAGGCGTTCCGCTGGCTCGCGGGCAGCCTCAACGGCCGTTCCTGGGGCCAGATGTGGCCGCTCCTCATCGCCCTCGGCCTCCTCGTACCGCTGACCGTCCTCGCCGCCCACGCGCTGCGCCCCCTCCAGCTCGGGGACGACGCCGCCGCCGGGCTCGGCGCGAAGGTCGAGCACGGCCGGCTCGCGCTGCTGGCCTGCGCGACCGCGCTCGCCGGCGCCGCGACCGCCGCCGCGGGGCCCATCGGGTTCGTGGCGTTCGTCGCCGCCCCGATCGCCCGCCGGCTGGTACCGGGCCGGGGCGCGGCCCTGCCGCAGGCCGCCCTGACCGGGGCGCTGATCGTCCTGGTCGCGGACTTCGCCGCGCAGCACCTGTTCCCCGTGCAGCTGCCGGTGGGCGTGGTCACCAGCATCATCGGGGCCCCGTATCTGCTCCTGCTCCTGGCCCGCGCCAACCGCGTCGGCAGCGGAGGCTGAGATGGAGAAAACCCCGGACATGACGACGTATCGACAAGACGACGAAAGGCGTGGCCCTGCCGTGGCCGAACACACTCTGGAAGCCCGGGACGTCCGGCTCGGCTACGGCGAACGCGAGATCGTCCCCGGTCTGAGCGTGGCCGTGCCGCCCGGGAAGATCACGGTCATCGTCGGCCCCAACGCCTGCGGGAAGTCGACCCTGCTGCGGGCGATGGCCCGGCTGCTGGCCCCCTCCGCCGGGGCGGTGCTCCTGGACGGCCGGTCCATCCAGGAGATGCCGACCAAGGAGGTCGCCTCCGTACTCGGCATCCTGCCGCAGAGCCCCACCGCCCCGGAGGGCATCACCGTCTCCGACCTCGTCGGCCGCGGCCGCTACCCGCACCAGGGCTGGTTCCGCCGCTGGAGCGCCGAGGACGACCGGGCCGTCGCACAGGCGCTGCTGTCGACCGACGTCCTGGAGCTCGCCGACCGGTCGGTGGACGAGCTGTCCGGCGGCCAGCGCCAGCGGGTGTGGATCGCGATGGCGCTCGCCCAGCGCACCGACATCCTGCTGCTCGACGAACCGACGACCTTCCTCGACGCCAGCCACCAGCTCGACGTCCTCGACCTGCTCACCGACCTCAACCACGAGCAGGGCGTCACCATGGTGGCCGTGCTGCACGACCTGAACCTGGCCTGCCGGTACGCCGACCACATGATCGCGATGAGGGCGGGGCGGATCGTCGCGGAGGGCCGGCCGTCCGACATCGTGACGGCGGAGCTGGTCGGCGAGGTCTTCGGGATGCGCTGCTCGGTGATCGAGGACCCGGCGTCGGCCACCCCGATGGTCGTGCCGCTGGGCCGCCACCACATCAAGGACCCGGCCGTCTGAGCCTCGTACGTACGGTCCGAGCCTTGTACGTACGGGGGGAAGCAGGCCCTCCGGCGTACGGGACAGTCCTTCGGGTCAACCCGATGGCACCGTTGTCATTAGGTGAGGCTAACCTAAAGGGTATGAACGCTTCCGCTCCCCGCGCCCGGCGCACCCCCGTCCTGGTGGCCGGCGCCGTCGCCGCCCTGCTCGTCGGCCTCTCGGCCTGTGGCTCGTCGGACGACTCCGACAGCTCCTCGTCCCCCTCCGCCTCCGGCAGCGCGTCCGCAGGCGCCTTCCCCGCCAAGGTGGCGACCAAGTTCGGCGAGGTCACCGTCGACAAGCAGCCCAAGCGCATCGTCGCGCTCGGCTGGGGCGACGCCGAGACCGTGCTCGCGCTCGGCGGCCAGCCGGTCGGCGCCAGCGACTGGCTGCCGTTCGGCGGCGAGGGCGTCGGCCCGTGGGCCAAGGGCATGTACGACAAGAAGCCCGAGCTCATCGGCACGATGGAGCCGGAGTTCGAGAAGATCGCCTCCCTCCAGCCCGACCTGATCCTGGACACCAAGTCCAGCGGCGACCAGACCCGCTACGACACCCTGAAGAAGATCGCCCCGACCGTGGGCGTGCCCAAGGGCGGCGACCAGTACAAGATCTCGTGGGAGCAGCAGACCACGATGATCGCCGCCGCCATGGGCGTACCGGAGAAGGGCAAGGAGCTGATCGCGGAGACCGGGAAGAAGTTCGAGGCCGCCGCGAAGGCCCACCCCGAGTTCAAGGACAAGACCATCACGGTCGGCTCGCGTACGTCCGAGGGCTTCGGCGTCTACGTCGGTGGCACCGGGCGCATCGACTTCGTCGAGCGGCTCGGCTTCAAGAACAACCCGAAGGCCGAGGCCCAGGCCGGCGAGAGCTTCTCCGTCTCCGTCTCCAAGGAGAACCTGGACCTGCTCGACGCCGATCTGACGGTCATGACCCCGATCGGCATCCCGGCCACGGACATCAGCAAGGACCCGCTGTACAAGGCGGTCCCGTCGGTGAAGGCGGGCAACGACATCGTCTTCGACGACAAGGACATCTCGCAGGCGTTCGCCACGGACTCGGTCCTGTCCGTCTCCTACGCGCTGGAGAAGGTCGTCCCGCTCTTCGCGGAGAAGGTCGCGAAGTAGCCACAGCCCCCCTATGCGCACGCAGCGCCCCGTCCCGGGGAGATCCGGGTGCGGGGCGCTGTGCGTGCGTACGGAGGAGGTCAGGCCCCCGGGGCGGCCTTGATCGCGGAGATGTCGAACGTCAGCTTCACCTTGTCGCTGACCATCACGCCGCCGGTCTCCAGCGCCGCGTTCCAGGTCAGTCCCCAGTCGGAGCGCAGGATGTCGGCGCTGCCCTCGAAGCCGACGCGCTCGTTGCCGTAGACGTCGGTGGCGGAGCCGTTGAACTCCAGGTCGATGGAGAGCGGGCGCGTGACGTCCTTGATGGTGAGGTCGCCGGTGATCCGGTACGCCTCGCCGCCCAGCTGCTCGGCCTTCGTCGAGCGGAACGTCATCAGCGGGAACGTCTCGGCGTCGAAGAAGTCGCCGCTGACCAGGTGGCCGTCGCGGTCGGCGATGCCGGTGTCCACGCTGGCGATCTTCACGTCGATGGAGGCGGAGGAGTTCGCCGGGTCCGTGCCGTCCAGCACCAGGGTGCCCTCGTGCTCGGCGAAGGAGCCGCGCACATTGGTGACCATCGCGTGGCGCACCGTGAAGCCGATGCTGCTGTGCGCCGGGTCCAGGGTGTACGTGCCGGTCAGGGCGGCGAGCGCCGGGTCGACCGCGGGGGCCTCGGCGACGGCGGTGGGGGCGGACGACTTGCGGTTGAACAGAGCCATGGCTCCTCCTCGGGGGACGGGATGCGTGAGATTGTTTAACCTTCAACGAGATCGACCATAACTCCATCTTGTTCAAAATTCAACCTTTCTTGCGCATCGCCCTCTGGCGACGCGCGTAGAACTCGGGCACTATCTCCCTGCCCCGGTGTGCGCGGCCCCGCGCCCGTACACCCGTCGTTTTGTCATGAGCAGGAGGAATCCCCCATGGTGACCCGTCCACGACTCCGCTCCGCCCTCACCGCCCTGGCCCTCGTCCTCGGCGCGCTCTTCGTGCCCGGGATCGGCGCCCTCGGCAGCGGCGCCACCGAGGCGCACGCCGTGACCAAACTGACCCACGCCCAGGCGACCTCCCGGTTCACCTCGTCCGGGATCACCTGGTCGTCCTCCGGCGGCTGCTCCAACCGCAACAACCCCACCTGCACATCGTTCGACCAGCTCAACCTGGCCAGCGCCCAGGGCGCGCAGACCCTCAAGAGCGCCACCGGCTGCGCGCTCCGGATCACCGGCGGCACGGAGACCGGGCACGCCTCCGGCACGTACTCCCACTGGAACGGCTACAAGCTCGACTTCGCCAAGAGCACCTGCGTGAACAACTACGTCACCGGCGTCTTCACCTACATCGGCACCCGCGGCGACGGCGCCCGCCAGTACCAGTCCGGATCCGGCAACATCTACGCGGACGAGGGCAACCACTGGGACGTGACCTACTACAACTGCGGCGGCTGCTGAGAGCCGGATGCCCGGGGGGCCGTCCCGCGCCGGGGCGGCCCCCCGGGTCCTCAGGGCCTACGGGACCGGGTCGGCGTCCGGGCCCTCCTGCTCCAGCAGGTCCCGGGCGAAGTCCTCCCACTGCGCGTACCGGTCCGGATACGCGGACCGCTGGACCGCCTGGCACACCTCGCCCGGCTCCATCGACTCCCAGCCGTCGATCTGGAGCAGCCCCGGATTGGCGCTGGGTGAGGGCAGTCCGTAGAACGACTTCGACGCGGTCGGTACGTGCGTGATCTGCGCCGGCGTGCCCCAGCCCATGCTGGGGCGCTGCTGGAAGACGCCCAGCGAGTCATGGTCGACCGGCGATGTGTAGTTGACGAACTTCGACTCCTGCATCGCCGTCATCAGGGCGATGACCTGGGCCTCCTCGGAAAGCTCCGCCCACTTGCCGACGCCGATGACCGTCCGGGCGTGGGCGAGCTGCTCCGGGCCGAGGTCGGACGGGGCGGCGAAGAACGTCCGCAGCTCGCTGTCCGGGGCGGTCCTGAGCAGCTGCGCGGTGGCGGCGTCCACCCGGCCGGTCGGGGGCAGGCCGTAGCTCTGCTGGAACGCGCGCAGACCGTGCGCGCCGGAGGCCTGCGGGGCGGGTGACGGCGGCGGGGCGGGGTCCGCGTGCGCCGGGGCCGCGGCGGTCAGCAGGAGTCCGGTGGTGACGGCCGTGAGAAGCCGGTGGGGGAGTCGGTTCATTCGCATACGGCACCGTCCCGGGGCGCCGGGGCGAAGTCAAGAACGCCACACATCGTGTCAATTAGGGCACCCACCTACGGACATGCGTGTGCCCCCGCCGGGGTGGCGGGGGCACACGCATGTCTACCGGGCGGGCGTCAGGAACCCACGCTCACCGTGAAGCGGCGCGGGTTCCCGTCGTGCGCCGCGCCCGAGACGTCCGGCTCGCCGTCCGGGCGGACGTCGTCGTACGGGAACGCGTAACCGATCGGGCTGTTCGCGTGGACCACCCGGGACCAGTGGTTGGTGACCGCGGTCCTGTAGTAGTCCGACGTGGACGTGCCGTTCGGCTGGCTCGGGTGGCTCAGCATGATCGAGCGGTTGAAGCCCGCCGCGAGCCGGGCCAGGATCGCCTTCTTGTCGTCGGAGTCGCCCGGGTCGTTGGTGAACGGCCCGTGGTTGCAGGTGAAGATGTCCTTCGTCTCCGGCTTGGTGAAGGTGTGGCCGCCCTCGAACGTGAGGACGTCACCGCTGACCCGGCCCGCCAGCGTGCCCCGGCCGCCCTGGAGGTCGATCCGCAGGTCCTCGGAGCGGTACTTCTCCCACACCTCGTCGATCTGCGCCTCGAACAGACCCCGGAACGGCATCTCGTCCGGCCGGTCGAAGTACGGGGCCATGATGTTCTGCGGCGAGACGACCCGCAGCACCTTGCCGTCGTCGCCCCGGGTGATCAGCTGGTCCCAGGGCTGCCCGTCGGCGGCCGCCTGGGCGGTCAGGTCCGCCGCGATCCGCTCCACCGCGCCCTCCGGGTGCGGCGCCACGACGTGGGTGCCGTCCCCCTCCAGCGTGATGCCGATCGGGAGCGCGGTGATCAGGTCCACGTAACTGATGTTGGAGTACAACTGCTCGGTGTTGAACGTGAACTCGGCGAACGCCCAGGTCCGCCCGTAGTTCGGGTCCGTCGGCGTCGCGAAGGCCGGCTCCACCAGGGACGGGCCCGGGTTGAGGAAGAAGTCCAGCTTGTCGTCGCGGACGAAGTAGACCCGCGCCCCGTACATCTGCGGCAGGGTCAGCACGACCGGGCCCTCGCCCGCGCCCTTGAGCGGGATGGCGCAGTCGACGGGCAGCGGGGTCTGCGGGGCGCCGGGGGAGTCGGGGCGGTAGACCTCGCCGTTCGGCCGCAGCAGCACCCAGCGGTCGGTGCCCAGCTCGTGGCCGGTCACATACGCGTGCACCGTGCCCGGCAACGACTTGTTCTCCAGGGCCAGTTCGCAGGTCGCGGGGGCCGCCGACGCGCGCGGGCTCAGCGCGGTGCCCCAGGCGGGGTACGTGAGCGCCGCGGCCGAGGCGACGGCGCCGGTCAGGAACATTCGGCGTGAAATCACGAGGGGACTCCCGAGGTGGTGGGGGGCCGCAGGCGGAGGTGGGGGGTGGTGCGGGGGAGGGTCAGGGGCCGTGGGGGTGCCTGCGGTGCGCACCACTCTCGCGAGGCCCGGCACGACCGTCAATACTTGTGACTGAGAGCGCTCTCAAAAATTCCGAGTCTTCACAACTCGACGCCCCGAAGCGGTACTTGCCGGAACCGAGCGGGTGCGAACCGTGACCGGAGAGGGGCATTTACGGCCAAGAGGTGAACGGGTCCGCGAGTCGGGCCGCGCCCCGGCGACTTGGACTAACGCATCGGGGTTGTTGGACGGAGTCGGCCCCCCGGCCCGAAGTTCGTTGACGGTGTCCGGACACGACGACTACTCAGGGGGCCATGTCGCCAAGATTCCCTCGCCCCGGCCTGGTCGCCGCGGCCTCCGCAGCCGTCCTGGCGCTCGTGGGGGCCGCCCTCCCCGCCGCAGCCGCCGATCCGTCGAGCCCCACCCCGGCCGGAGAGGCCAGGGCCGCCGGGTCCGCCGTGATCCGGTCCGACCGGCTCGCCGTCGCCGTCGCCGACGACTTCCCGCGCGTCCTGTCGTACACCGACCGGGCGAGCGGCGAGCAACTGCTCGGCTCCACCCGGCCGGTCACCGCCGTCACCCTCAACGGGACCGCCCACCCGGTGAAGCTCAAGGGCGCGCCGAAGATCACCGGCTCCGCCGCCCGCTACACCCTCGTCTTCGACTCCCTGCCGGGCGTCGAGATCGACGCCTCGCTGACCGTCTCCGGGCGGGCCACCACGTTCAAGGTGACCGCCGTCCGTGACACGTCCGCCTTCCGGGTCGGGACCATCGACATCCCCGGGCACGACCTGATCTCCGTCGGGTCCAGTGAGTCCGGGGCCGCCACCGCGTTCACGACGCTCGACCCGGACTCCACCCGCACCGCCGACGTCTTCGCGAAGGTCACCGGGGAGACGAAGCCCGACTCCGCGCCCGTCGGGGCCAGTTACGCGATCCTCAACACCGGATCGCTCGCCGCGGCCATCGAGTCCAACTCCTCGTACGACAAGCCCTCCGGGCCCACCGGCGGCGACGACGCCCGCTTCTGGCACCAGGCGCGCACCGAGGAGGCCGGCGGCGTCCGGGTCGGCGTCTGGTCCGGCCAGTGGACCTACCGGGGCGAGGGCGCGCCCCGGCCCGAGAGCGGCGAGAACCTGCCCTGGGCCAAGGTCGTCGTCACCCCGGACGCCAACGGGGACAAGGCCGTCGACTGGCAGGACGGGGCCATCGCCTTCCGCTCCATCGGCGTCACCGCGCCCGGCAGCGAGGACACCGCCAAGCGGGTCGTCACCCATATCCCGTTCAACTTCGCCAGCCAGGCCACCCACCCCTTCCTGCGCACCCTGGACGACGTCAAGCGGATCTCGAAGGCCACCGACGGCCTCGGCCAGCTCGCCGTCCTCAAGGGGTACGGCTCCGAGGGCCACGACTCCGCCCACCCGGACTACGGAGGCAACTACAACAAGCGGGCCGGCGGGCTGAAGGACCTCAACACCCTGCTCAAGGAAGGCGGGAAGTGGGGCGCCGACTTCGGCGTCCACGTCAACGCCACCGAGTCCTACCCCGAGGCCAAGGCCTTCTCCGAGCAGCTCGTCGACAAGTCCAAGCCCGGCTGGAACTGGCTCAACCAGAGCTACTACATCGACCAGCGCCGCGACATCAACAGCGGCGACCTGGAAAAGCGCTTCCGCCAACTGCGCGACGAGACCGACAAGAACCTCGACTTCCTCTACATCGACGTCTACTACAGCCACGGCTGGATCGCCGACAAGACGATCGAGGCCGTGCAGAAGCAGGGCTGGACCGTCGGCACCGAGTGGGCCGACAAGTTCGAACGCGCCTCGCTCTGGTCGCACTGGGCCAACGACCTCAACTACGGCGGGGCCACCAACAAGGGCCTCAACTCGCAGATCATCCGGTTCATCCGCAACGGCGAGAAGGACATCTGGAACAACCACCCGGTCCTCGGCCAGAGCGCCCTGGAGGACTTCGAGGGCTGGACCGGCGAGACCGACTGGAACGCCTTCACCGCCAACATCTGGCAGAAGAACCTCCCCGCCAAGTACCTCCAGCAGCAGAGGATCACCCGCTGGGAAGGCAACGACATCACCTTCACCGGCGGGGTGCGCGGCACGGTCGAGGACGGCAGGCGGACCTTCTACGACCAGGGCCGCAAGGTGCTCAGCGGGACGGACTACCTGCTCCCGTGGGACGGCGGCAAAAAGCTCTACCACTACAGCGAGACCGGGGGCACCAGCACCTGGGAGGTGCCCGGCAAGGGCGCGTACACCGTCTACAAGCTGACCGACAACGGCCGTGAGAAGACCGCCACCGTACGCCCGGTGAACGGGAAGATCACGCTCACCGCCACCGCCGGACAGGCCTACGTCCTCTACCCCGGCCAGGCGCCGAAGGAGACCGCCGCCGACTGGGGCAAAGGCACCGGCCTCACCGACCCCGGCTTCAACGACCGGGACCTGAAGGGCTGGACGAAGACCGGCACAGCCGTCCGCGACACCGACGACCAGGGCCGCAACAGCGTCGAGCTCTCGGGGACGGCCACGGCCGCGCTCTCCCAGACCGTCACCGGCCTCAAGCCCGGCAAGCGCTACACCGCCTCCGCCCTCGTCGAGGTCGAGCCCGGACAGTCCCGCCGTACGGTGCTGAGCGCGGGCGGACAGTCGGTCGCCGTCGAGCGCTCCACGGCGAAGGACCAGGTCGCCGCCTCCGACTGGCACGGCACCTACTTCCAGCGCGCCGAGGTCAATTTCACCGCTCCCGCGAACGGCCGCACCACCCTGCGCATCGAGGCGGCGGTGGGCTCCGCGGCCAAGGTCCGCGCCGATGACGTACGGATCGTCGAGAACGCCCCCGCCACCCGCGCCGGCACCGTGACGTACGAGGACTTCGAGGCCGTCGACCAGGGCTGGGGTCCCTTCCTCAAGGGCGACGCGGGCGGCTCCACCGACCCCCGCACCCACATCTCCCAGCTCAACGCCCCGTACACGCAGGCGGGCTGGAACGGGAAGCTCATCGACGACGTGCTCGGCGGCAAGGAGTCCCTGAAGGCCCACGAGGAGAACACCGGGCTCGTCTACCGCACCGCCCCCTGGACCGTCCCGATGAAGGACGGCCACCGGTACCAGGTCGAGTTCGCCTACCAGTCCAGCCACGCCGGCGCCTACAGCTGGGTCGAGGGCTACGACCGGGTCGCCGGCGGAAAGGCCGCATCGACCGAGACCCGGGCCACCCCGATCGGGCAGCAGCGCACCACCGGACAGTTCAGCCGGACCCTCACCGCGGGCTGCGGCGACGCCTGGACCGGGCTGCGCAAGCTCCCCGGAGCACCCGAGGGCGCGGACTTCGTGCTCGACGGCTTCACCGTCACCGACCTCGGCCCCGCCCCGGCGGGCGAGGAGGCCGTCTGCGGCACGCTCGGCGTGGCCGCCGACGCCGAGACCCTGGAGCCGGGCGCCCCGAACACCGTGAAGGCGACCTTCGGCAACGACGAGGCGAGCGCCGCCACCGATGTGAAGCTCGCGCTGACCGTGCCCGAGGGCTGGCGGGCCGAGCCGGCGGGCCCGGTCGCCTTCGACTCGGTCGCCCCGGGCGCGAAGGTCACCGGCAGCTGGCGGGTCACCCCGCCGGTGGACGCCCCCTACGACACGTACGCGCTGGAGGCGAAGGCCACGTACGCCGTCCAGGGCGCCGGGCGCACGCTCGGCGCGGGCACCTCCGTCCGTACGCTCCCGCCGCCGCCCACCAAGGACAGCTGGGCCAGCGACCTGGACTGGACGGCCTCGGAGAACGGCTGGGGCCCGGTCGAGCGTGACCGGTCCAACGGGGAGGCCGGGGCCGGGGACGGCGGACCGCTGAAGATCGGCGGTGTCGCGTACGACAAGGGCCTGGGCACGCACGCTCCGGCGAAGATCCGCTACTACCTGGGCGGGAAGTGCACCTCCTTCACCGCCGAGGTGGGGGTGGACGACGTCCAGACGAGCCGGGGGAGCGTACGGTTCTCGGTCACCGCCGACGGTACGGAGAAGGTGGCGTCGCCCGTACTGGGGGCGGCCGACCCCGCCTGGAAACTCACCGCCGACGTCACCGGCGCGAAGTACGCCGAGCTGATCGTCCAGGACGGCGGCGACGGCAACGGGAACGACCACGCCGACTGGGGCGACGCCCGCTTCCACTGCGGAGACTGACCTCCCGGCCGGCCGGATTCCGGGCGCGGTGGACGGCGGGGGGACCGCCCTGCGCCATACTGAGGGGGCCTTCGGGCCCCCTCAGTGACGTGTGGCCCACCGCACACCCCGCACTTGTGGAGTCCCCACAACCAGAGTCGGCGTTTCGCTGGTGGATCGCCTGCACGGCGGCATGCTTCTGTCCACTCCCACCACGAAACCGGGCAGGAGACTGTACGGAGTCGACGGCGAGATTTCTGGGTCGGGGTTCGTAGGGTCGATGCATGACCGTTGTGGACGAAACCCAGGGTGAGCCGACCGACGCCCGAGGCCGGGTGGCCGAACTGCTGGCCCTGCGCGAGCAGGCGCGGCGCGGACCGAGCGAGCGGGCGACCGAGGCGCAGCACGCCAAGGGCAAGCTGACCGCCCGCGAGCGCATCGAGCTGCTCCTCGACCCGGGTTCGTTCAAGGAGGTCGAGCAGCTGCGTCGGCACCGGGCGACCGGTTTCGGCCTGGAGGCGAAGAAGCCGTACACCGACGGTGTGATCACCGGGTGGGGGACGGTCGAGGGCCGGACGGTCTTCGTCTACGCGCATGATTTCCGGATCTTCGGCGGGGCGCTGGGTGAGGCCCACGCCACGAAGATCCACAAGATCATGGACATGGCCATCTCGGCCGGTGCCCCGCTGGTGTCCCTCAACGACGGCGCCGGCGCCCGTATCCAGGAAGGCGTCTCCGCCCTCGCCGGCTATGGCGGGATCTTCCAGCGCAACACCCGCGCCTCCGGAGTCATCCCGCAGATCAGCGTGATGCTCGGCCCGTGCGCGGGCGGCGCCGCCTACAGTCCGGCGCTGACGGACTTCGTGTTCATGGTCCGTGAGACCTCGCAGATGTTCATCACCGGCCCGGACGTCGTGAAGGCGGTCACCGGCGAGGAGATCACCCAGAACGGGCTCGGCGGCGCGGACGTGCACGCCGAGACGTCCGGGGTGGCGCATTTCGCGTACGACGACGAGGAGACCTGCATCGCCGAGGTCCGCTACCTCATCGGGATGCTCCCCTCCAACAACCGCGAGAACCCCCCGACCGCGCCGAGCGACGACCCGGCCGACCGGCGGGGCGACGTGCTGCTGGATCTGGTTCCGGCGGACGGGAACCGCCCCTACGACATGCACCGGGTGATCGAGGAGCTCGTCGACGACGGCGACTACCTGGAGATCCACGAGCGCTGGGCCCGCAACATCATCTGCGCGCTGGCCCGGATGGACGGCCAGGTCGTGGGGATCGTCGCGAACCAGCCGCAGTCGCTGGCCGGGGTGCTGGACATCGAGGCCTCGGAGAAGGCCGCCCGCTTCGTCCAGATGTGCGACGCGTTCAACATCCCGATCATCACCCTTCTGGACGTCCCCGGCTTCCTGCCCGGCGTCGACCAGGAGCACGGTGGGATCATCCGCCACGGCGCGAAACTCCTGTACGCCTACTGCAACGCCACCGTGCCGCGGATCTCGCTGATCCTGCGCAAGGCCTACGGAGGCGCGTACATCGTCATGGACTCCCAGTCCATCGGGGCCGACCTCACCTACGCCTGGCCCACCAACGAGATCGCGGTCATGGGCGCCGAAGGCGCGGCCAACGTCATCTTCCGCCGCCAGATCGCGGACGCCGAGGACCCCGAGGCCATGCGCGCCCGCATGGTCAAGGAGTACAAGGCGGAGCTGATGCACCCCTACTACGCGGCCGAGCGCGGCCTCGTCGACGACGTGATCGACCCCGCCGAGACCCGCGAGGTGCTCATCGCCTCGCTCGCCATGCTCCGCAGCAAGCACGCCGACCTGCCGTCCCGCAAGCACGGCAACCCCCCGCAGTAGTCGCCACGGCGACGGCGCGATCCGCCGCACGGTCCACGACAGCTGCCGAGAAGACGGAGACACCCACCATGAGCCTCACCCCCGCCGAGTCCGTTCTGCGCGTCGAGAAGGGGCACGCGGCCCCCGAGGAGCTGGCGGCCATCACCGCCGTCCTGATGGCCCGCGCCGCCGCCCAGCCCTCCGCCCCCACCCACCGCGGCCGTGACACCGCCGGCTGGCGCCGCCTGGAGCGCACGCCGGGCTTCCGCGCCCCGCACAGCTGGCAGGGCTGACCACCCCCGCCGGACGTTACGAGAAGGGCCCCGCACTCCCGAGGAGTGCGGGGCCCTTTCGCGTACGGGACCGGCGGGTGTCCTAGCGCAGGCGTGCCATCAGGGCGTGCTCGACGAGCGTGATGAGCGCGCTCTTGGCGTCCGCGCGGTGGCGGGCGTCCGTCGTCAGGATCGGGGTGTCCGGACCGATCTGGAGCGCTTCGCGGACCTCGTCGGGGGTGTAGGGCTGGTGTCCGTCGAAGCCGTTGAGGGCGATGACGAAGGGGAGGCCGCTGTTCTCGAAGTAGTCGACGGCGGGGAAGCAGTCGGCGAGACGGCGGGTGTCGACGAGGACGACGGCGCCGATGGCGCCGCGGACCAGGTCGTCCCACATGAACCAGAAACGGTCCTGGCCCGGCGTACCGAAGAGGTACAGGATCAGGTCCTGGTCCAGGGTGATACGTCCGAAGTCCATGGCCACCGTCGTGGTGGTCTTGTCCCCGGTGTGGGTCAGGTCGTCGATGCCCGCCGAGGCGGACGTCATCACGGCTTCGGTGCGCAGCGGGTTGATCTCCGAGACGGCACCGACAAACGTGGTCTTACCCACGCCGAAGCCCCCTGCCACCACGATCTTCGCCGAGGTAGTGGAGCGGGCCGCTCCGCCGCTAGAGCTTGCGAAGTCCACTGAGCACCCTTTCGAGCAGTGTCACATCTGGCTGGCCGCCGGCGGCCTCGTCGCCGCCGGGCTGATGGATAGCGACGAGTCCGGCCTCGGCCAGGTCGGCGACGAGGATCCGGGCAACGCCGAGGGGGATCGAGAGAAGGGCCGAGATCTCGGCGACCGACTTGATCTCGATGCAGAGCCGGCAGATCCGCTGATGCTCGGGCAACTGCCCTTGCAGCCGGGCCGGATCGGCCGTCGTGCTGACCAGCGCCTCGATGGCGAGCTGGTAACGCGGTCGGGTCCGGCCGCCGGTCATGGCGTACGGACGGACCAGCGGGTTGTGCGCGGCGGGCTTGGCGGGCTCGGGAGCCCGCCGCTGCTGCACCGGCTGGATGCGCGGCTGCTGGGACGTGTCGTACCGCTGCTGCGGTTGCTGCGGCCAGCCCGAACCCGGCTGCTGCTGGGGCCACTCGGACCCCGGGCCGCCGGGCACACCCTGCTGCTGGTGCTCCTGGTGCTGATATGGCTGATACTGCCCGGGGCCCTGACCACCGGATGCGGCAGGGAAGCCGAAACGGTTGTCACCGTGCTCACCCGGAACCCTCTGGTCACCGTTGTATGGGTGCCCGCCTGTGGGTGCTGCCACGTTTCCTCCTCCGACTGCCGGTCGCCGATCCCAGTGGGGCCGCGCCACCGCACTTTATGGCGCGGTGGCGAGAAACGCACTGTCTGTCTACTAGTTAAGAAGACTTCCCTGAAGTTCGGCGCGGAGGTCCGGAGTCAGGACACTGCCCGCGCGGTCCACCAGAAGGGCCATTTCGTACCCAACCAGACCGATATCGGCGTCCGGGTGGGCCAGAACGGCGAGTGAGGATCCGTCGGAGATGGACATGATGAAGAGGAATCCCCGCTCCATCTCCACAACGGTCTGATTCACGGCGCCGCCCTCGAAGATCCGCGAGGCGCCCGCGGTCAGCGACGTCAGACCGGAGGCGACGGCCGCCAGCTGGTCGGCGCGGTCGCGCGGGAAACCTTCGGACATCGCCAGCAGGAGTCCGTCGGCGGAGACCACCACCGTGTGCGACACCCCGGGGGTGTTGTCCACGAAATTGGTGATCAACCAGTTGAGATTCTGCGCCGCCTGGCTCATCGGGCTCACACTAACGCTCCTGGTTGTAGGTGGTACTGGTGTCCGACCCCGCGCTGCGTCCCCGCTGGATCCCCCGCCGCAGGTTGCTCAACCTGCCGCGGACGTCCTCGGGTGCGCGGGAGACCTGTGGGCCGCCCTGCTGGGTCTGCTCCGCCGTGCCCTCGACCAGGTTGGCCTTGGGCACGCGCCGGGGGAGACCGGAGGGGGTTATTCCGCCCGCCTTCGGCTCACGGAGCTTCTCGGCCCGCTCCCAGCGCTCGTCGTTCGCCGAGCGCCAGTCGTCGGAGCCGTCCCCGTCCGTCTGCGGGGCCTGCCGCTGCTCCTGCTGCGGGCGGGGCCGCTGGGCCGGAGCGGGCTGGTCGTTGCCGCGGCCGCCGGGGCCGGGGTGCCAGTGCTGCTGACCGCCGCGGCGCGGCAGACCGGCTTCGGTCAGCTCGTGGCCGACGTTCGGGGTGGGTCCCGGACGGTCGAAGCCTACGCGCTCCGAGGGCTCTGCGGGCGTGCTCGGAACAGATTCCGGTTCGGCGGGAGCCATCGGCTCATAACCGTTCTGGAAACCGTTCTGAACAGGCCAATCATCCTGGTGGGACTGGTCGGCCGAGGCCGCGTACGCGTCGGCGTACTGGCCCTGCCGGGCGTCCGGAGCGGCATATGCCGATTCCGCGTAGCCGTCGTAGCCGTCCTGCTGCTGCGCCTGCTGGTCCTGCTGCGGGTAGCCGTCCCCGGCGCCGTACTGCTGCTGCTCGTACGACTCCTGGTACTGCTGCTGCGGCTGCTGCTGCCCGTACTGGTCCTGGCCGTACTGCTCATCGGCGTAGCCCTGCTGCGGCTGCTGCTGGTCGCCGTACGGGTCGCCCGCGTACGGCTCCGGCGCGTAGCCCTGCTGTTCCTGGGCGTTGTCCGCGAAGGGGCCGCCGGCGCCCGTTTGGGCCTCCAGGGCCGCCCTGCGCTCCTCGCGCATCAGCGAGCGGTTGACCGGGTCCAGCTGGCCCGGGTCCGCGGGGGTCTCGTAGCGCGAGTCGTCGAAGCCGAGCTCCGCCGCCGTACGCATCGGGGCCTGCTGCGGAGCCGGATCGAAGGCCGACTGCTGCTCGGGGATGATCGAGGAGACGGTGAAGTCGTCCTCGGCGGCCTGCGGATCGCCACCGCCACCGTGGGTGATGGCGTCCGGCAGCATGACCAGCGAGGTGGTCCCGGCCTGCTCGCCCGAGGGGCGCAGCTGGACCCGGATCCCGTGCCGGTCGGCCAGCCGGCCGACCACGAACAGGCCCATGCGCTGGGACACCGCGGCGTCCACGGTCGGCGGGTTGGCCAGCTTGTGGTTGATGTCGGCGAAGTCCTCGGCGGTGAGGCCGATGCCCTTGTCGTGGATCTCGACCATGACGCGGCCGTCGGGCAGCCGGGTCGCGGTGACCCTGACCTTGGTCTGCGGCGAGGAGAACGTCGTGGCGTTCTCCAGCAGCTCGGCGAGCAGGTGCACGAGGTCGGTCACGGCCTGGCCGTGGATCTCGGCCTCGGGGACGCCGGAGAGCTCGATGCGCTCGTAGGACTCCACCTCGGAGGAGGCGGCCCGCAGGACGTCCACCAGCGGCACCGGCTGGTCCCAGCGGCGGCCGGGCTCCTCGCCCGCGAGGACGAGGAGGTTCTCGCCGTTGCGGCGCATACGGGTCGCCAGGTGGTCCAGCTTGAAGAGGCTCTCCAGCTGGTCCGGGTCGGCCTCGTTGTTCTCCAGGTCGGTGATCAGGGTCAGCTGGCCCTCGATGAGCGACTGGTTGCGGCGCGAGAGGTTCGTGAAGATCGCGTTGACGTTGCCCCGCAGCATGGCCTGCTCGGCGGCGAGCCGGACGGCCTCGCGGTGCACCTGGTCGAAGGCGCGGGCGACCTCGCCGATCTCGTCCTGCGTGGTGATCGGGATCGGCTGCACCCGGGTGTCGACCCGGCCCGGGTCGGTACGCGAGAGCTGGTCGACGAGGGAGGGCAGCCGCTGCTCGGCGATGCCGAAGGCGGCGGTACGCAGCTGGCGCATCGAGCGGCTCATCTGGCGGGCCATGAGCCCGGCCAGGATGAACGCGGCCAGCAGCGCGATGACGACGATGAGGCCGTTGACGATGGCGTCGGTCTTGGCGTCGGACGAGATCTTCGCGGCCTCGTCCACCGCCTTGGCGACCAGCTCGTCCTCGACGGTGGCGTACCCCTCGAACTTCGCGGTCGCCGCGGCCATCCAGGTCTCGGGCGTGATGCCCTTCTTCGCCAGCTCCGCGGGGTCCTGGCCCTTGCCGATCTCCTGGGCCATGCCGTCGAAGACCGAGCCGTCGATGCTCGGCGGCGCCACGAAGGGCTTGCCCGCGGCCTCGGCCTGCTCCTTGGCGGCCTTCAGCTGCTTGGCGCCCTCGGCGGCCTTGCCGGCCATGACCTGCTTGAGGCGGTCGACGTCGGCCTCGGTACCACCGGAGTTGAACTCGCCGAGCGCGATCTGCTCCAGGTAGTTGTACGAGCCGAAGGCCTTGACCTGGTCGTTGTAGACACCGGGCTTCTTGCTCGGGCGCACCAGAAGGTGCATGCCGATCGAGCGCTGAAGCGATTCTGCAGCCTTGGACAGCTCGATCGCGTAGACCGTACGGCCGTAGCTGGTGATGTTGCCGGTGCCGAGGCCGAGCTCGTTGGAGAACTCCATCAGCGAGTGCTGGACCTGGACGTAGCCCTCTTCGGTCTTCACCGGGTCCAGGGCCTGTGAGTAGGCGGCCTTGCGCAGCTCGGGAAGCTTGGGCTCCTCGCCCTTGAAGAGCTTCAGGCGGCGCTCCAGGCCGGGCTTGGACGGCATGTCCTTCACCGCGGCGTCGAACTTCCGCGCGGCCTCGTCCGTGGTGGCCCGGGTCCGCTCGACCACATCGGCGTCACGGTCGCCCGAGAGCAGCGGCTGGGCGGTGAGGTCCCGCTCGTTCAGCAGCGCCTGCCCGTAGTCGGACGCGGCGCGCACGACGTTCGCGATCTTCTCGGCCTCCTGGGCCTCGCCCCAGGTGTCGATGGAGCCCTTCACCTGGAAGCCGCCCATGACCAGGCCGACCAGCACCGGGATCAGGAGGATCGCGTTCAGCCGGGTGGCCACCCGCCAGTTGCGCGGGGACAGCCGGCTGGTGCTGCCATCGGCCGCGGACTCCGTCTCGGGCACATCCGCAGGGGACGCCGCAGCGCGCGGCGGCGGGGTGAAGTTGCCCCGCTCGGGCTGCGCCGCGGAGCCCTCGTTGCTTCGCCTCACTCGACCAACAACCTCTCGGCGTCGGCACCTACGTTGTGCCGGATTATTTCGTTCAGGGCCGTACTACTGGGGAGTTCGTCGAATTGCAGCACGGGGACCGGCCCCGTTCCAAACACTCGGAATCGACGATTCCGAGTGGCCCAGGCCTCAGATAAATCGGGCATAAAGAGCGAGCCCCGTCAAAAGGCGGGGCTCATGTGAGCGCAGTGGCACCGAGTGGATGCATCGGGTGGCGGTGCGGAGTCAATTCTCTGTCGAAATGTTATGAACACGGGGGCGGATCGTGTCAAACGACACAGGCCGCCCCCGCGTGACTACTGCAACTTCCGTATACCGATATCGACTTGTCCCTGGTGGGAGAACTACTTCAGGCGTGCCATCAGAGCGTGCTCGACCAGCGTGATCAGGCCGCTCTTGGCGTCCGCCCGGTGCCGGGCGTCCGTCGTGATGATGGGCGCGTCGGGCCCGATCTGGAGCGCTTCGCGGACCTCGTCGGGGGTGTAGGGCTGGTGTCCGTCGAAGCCGTTGAGGGCGATGACGAAGGGGAGGCCGCTGTTCTCGAAGTAGTCGACGGCGGGGAAGCAGTCGGCGAGACGGCGGGTGTCGACGAGGACGACGGCGCCGATGGCGCCGCGGACCAGGTCGTCCCACATGAACCAGAAACGGTCCTGCCCGGGCGTACCGAAGAGGTACAGGATCAGGTCCTGGTCGAGTGTGATGCGGCCGAAGTCCATGGCGACGGTGGTCGTCGTCTTGTCCCCGGTGTGGGTCAGGTCGTCGATGCCCGCCGAGGCGGACGTCATCACGGCTTCGGTGCGCAGCGGGTTGATCTCCGACACGGCCCCGACGAACGTGGTCTTGCCCACGCCGAAGCCGCCCGCCACCACGATCTTCGCCGAGGTGGTGGCGCGGCCCGTACCGCCGCTAGAGCTTGCGAAGTCCACTGAGCACCCTTTCGAGCAGTGTCACATCCGGCGCGCCGCCGGCCTCTCCGTTGCCCGGCTGGTGGATGGCCACCATGCCGGCTTCCGCCAGGTCCGCCACCAGGATCCGGGCGACGCCGAGCGGCATCGACAGCAGTGCCGACACCTCCGCCACCGACTTGACCTCACGGCAGAGGTGGCAGATCCGCTGGTGCTCGGGGAGCAGGGTCCCCAGATGAGCGGGGTCTGCCGTCGTGCTGACCAGCGCCTCTATCGCGAGCTGGTAGCGCGGCCGGGTCCGGCCGCCGGTCATGGCATAGGGACGAACCAGCGGCTGGTCGCCTTCCCCGTCGTACGACGCGTGGTGCAGTGCGCCGTACGGATCGGGTGAGGCGGGTGGCGGGGTCATGAATCCTCCGGGCGTGACAGCAGGTTCTCGGCTTGCCGTCTGCAAGGGGCCGGTGAGGGGACTAAAGCGGCCTGTCGGGTGAGGGTTGTGGGCATTACCTGGGGGGATCGTGTCGTGAATCCGCTGGATGGCCGTCTAGTGGAGCAGACTGCCTTGGAGCTCGGCGCGGAGATCGGGCGTGAGGACGGTGCCGGCACGGTCGACCAGGAGGGCCATTTCGTACCCGACCAGACCGATGTCGGCGTCCGGGTGGGCGAGAACGGCCAAGGACGAGCCGTCGGAGATGGACATGAGGAAGAGGAATCCCCGCTCCATCTCCACAACCGTCTGACTGACGGCGCCGCCCTCGAAGATCCGGGACGCACCCGCGGTCAGCGAGGTGAGACCCGACGCGACAGCGGCGAGCTGGTCGGCGCGGTCGCGCGGAAATCCTTCGGACATCGCCAGCAGCAGGCCATCCGCGGAGACCACCACCGTGTGGGACACCCCTGGGGTGTTGTCCACGAAGTTGGTGATCAGCCAGTTCAGATTCTGCGCGGCCTGACTCATGGGGCTCAACTAACGCTCCTGCTGGTGAGTGGGGCCGAGATGGAAACTGCCGGTCTGCGAGCCGTTGTTGTTGGCCTGCCGACCCTGCTGGATGCCCCGGCGGAGATTGGTCAGACGACCGCGCACGTCATCGGGCGCGCGCGAAACCTGAGGTCCGGACTGGTGATTCTGCTGCTGTGCGGTCCCCGGAACCAAATTGGCGCGGGGAACACGGCGAGGCAGCCCGGACGTGGTGACCCCGCCGGCGGCGGGCTTCTTGACCCGCTCGGCCTGGCGTACGAGTTCATCGTTGGGCGAGGCCCGCCACGAGCTGGTGACCGAGGCGTCGGCCGCATCGCGCTGAGGCAGCGGCGGGACCGGCACACCGGCGGGCTCCGGAGCGGCCGGCGCCTGCGGTTCGGCGGGCTGCTGCTGGCCGCCCTGGCCCGGACCGTGGAACCAGTTCGTCTCCAGCGTGTCGTACAGCGGCGTACGCCCGTCCCCGGGACCGGCCGGCGGCAGGGCCTCCGGCTGCTGCGGCTGCTGGGGGAGCGCCGGACGGTACGGGGCCTCGCCCGCCGGGGAGGCGGGCGGACGCGGCGCACCGAAGTCGTTGCCGCGCGACGCGGGCAGCTGGTGACCCTGGCCCTGGCCCTGCTGGGGCTGGTGCGGGACACCGAAGTCCGGGCGGGCGAACTGCGCGGTGCTCGCCGGGTCCTGGCCCTGCGGAGCCTGCTGCGGGTACGAGCGGTCCTGCGGAGCCCCCGGGCCCGAGAAGTCGGGCCGGGCGAACTCGGAGGTCGCGCCGGGACCCTGACGGTCGTCGGAGGGCCGCTGGTTCGGCGCGTTGAACGCCGGGTCCTGGCCGGGGCCCGCCGGACGGGCGAACTGCCCGGTCGCGTCGTGCTCCTCGTGACCGCGCGGGGTGTCGGCGCCCCAGCTGGTGGTCGCGGGACGCTGCGGCTGCGGGTTGCCCCCGGGCAGCTCGGCACGCGGCCCACCGGGCGGCGGCAGCTGACGGCCGGGGCCGCCGGGCTGCTGGAAACCGCCCTGCTCCTGGCGGCCCTGGGGCTGCTGCGCCCCGGGACCCTGCTGGTTCGGCTGGTTCGGCCGGCCGTTCTGGCCGTTCTGGCCCTGCTGGTTCTGCCAGCCGGACGGGGCCTGCTGGTTCTGCGGGGCGAACTGGCCCGGGCGGCCGCCGTTCTGCCCGGCGGACGCCGGAGCGCCGTGCCCGAACAGATTGGTCTGCGCGCCGTCGCCGCGGCCGGGCGCATCGCCCTGCGGGCCGCGGGCGCCGAGCCGGGCACTGTTGCCGAAGGCGCCGGAGAGGCCGCCGCCCTGGCGCTGCGGAGCCGGACCCTGGCCCGGGAAGTCCTGGCCGGGGCCGCCGTTGTTGGGCTGGCCGCCGCCCTGCTGGCCCTGCGGCCGGCCCGCCGAGCCGTCCCGTGACGGCAGCGCCGCCCGGGTGCCCGAGCCCGCGCCGACCTGGCCGCGCTGAGCGCCACCGAGGCTCTTGGCGTCCGGACCGCCGGGACCGCTGCCGAGGCCCGTGCGCTGGGCGTTGCCCGCACCGTTGCCGTTGCCCGCGAGCAGACCGCCGGGTCCGCCCGGCTGCTGGCCGGAGCCCTGCTTGGACGGCGGCTGCTTGCCGCCGTGCGCGACGTCGACGGGCAGCATGACCAGCGCGGTCGTACCGCCGGAGTCGGAGGGGCGCAGCTGGATCCGGATGCCGTGACGCAGCGACAGCCGGCCGACCACGAACAGACCCATGCGGCGGGAGACGGAGACGTCCACCGTCGGCGGCTGCGCGAGCCGCTCGTTGATCGCCGCGAGGTCCTCGGGGGAGAGGCCGATGCCCGTGTCGTGGATCTCGACCAGGACGCGGCCGTCGGGCAGCGCGTGACCGGTGACCTTGACCTTCGTCTGCGGCGAGGAGAACGACGTGGCGTTCTCCAGCAGCTCGGCGAGCAGGTGCACGAGGTCGTTGACGACGCGTCCCGCGACCTCGGTGGCGGGCACCGCGGACAGTTCGATGCGCTCGTACTGCTCCACCTCGGACGCGGCGGCGCGGAGCACGTCGACCAGCGGGACGGGGCGGGTCCACCGGCGGCCCGGCTCCTCGCCCGCGAGGACGAGGAGGTTTTCGCCGTTCCGGCGCATACGGGTCGCGAGGTGGTCGAGCTTGAAGAGCGAGGACAGCTGGTCCGGGTCGGCCTCGCGCGACTCCAGCTCGGAGATGAGCGAGAGCTGGCGCTGGATGAGGCCCTGGGAGCGGCGCGAGAGGTTGGTGAACATCGCGTTGACGTTGCCCCGGAGGAGGGCCTGCTCGGCGGCGAGGCGGACGGCCTCGCGGTGCACGTCGTCGAAGGCCGCGGCCACCTGGCCGATCTCGTCCCGGGAGTGCACGCCGACCGACTCGACGGAGGTGTCGACGTCCTGCGGGTCGGTCTCGGAGAGCTGCTTGACGAGCTCGGGCAGCCGGTCCTGGGCGACCCGGGTGGCGGTGTCCTGGAGGCGGCGCAGGGAGCGGATCATGGAGCGGGCCACCACGAAGGCGCCGACGAGCGAGACGCCGAGCACGATGAAGATGACCGCACCGTTGACGATCGCGTCGCGCTGGGAGGCCTGGCGCAGCTCGCGGGCCTTGGCCTCCATGTCGCTGAGGAGCGTGGCCTCGATCGTCTCCATGGCCTTGATCTTGATGGTGCTCTGGTCGTACCAGTCCAGGTACGACCGGACCTGCTTGCCCTCGATCCCGTTCGTGGTGTCCAGGACCCGCTTGGCGTACATGTTCCCGGCGTTGATCTCCGGGTTGCCGTTGTCCAGGGGCGCCATGAGCTCTTCGGCGCTCTGCCCGGTCGTCGCGTAGATCTGCTTGAACGACGTGAGGGCGCGGGACTCCTTGGCGAGCGCGTTGGAGCCGAACTGCCGGTCGTTCTGGTTCAGGTGCGGTTCCTTGACCGAACCGCCGGGCAGCGCCGCGGCGATGATCGCGCGCTGGACGGAGGCGTACTCCTTGGCGGAGGAGAACGCCGCCAGGGCCCGGGTCCGCTTGATCATGTCCGGGTTGCTGGTCGCCTGCGCCATGTCCTGCGAGAGGCTCAGCAGCGAGGTGATCAGCTGGCTGTACTGGTCGATCGTGTTGAGACTCGGGGAGCCCTCCTCGTACGCCGTCTTGCGGATCGTACGGATGGTGCCGAGCTGGGAGGCGATCGACGAGATGCTCGCGTGGATGCTCTCCAGCGACTCGTCGCCCTCGGAGTCGCCGATCGTGTCGGTCTCGTCGAGGAAGGCGTTCTTGGCGCGGTCGGTCTTGTCCCGGGGCCCGGTGACCTTGTAGTCGGTGGGCTTGGACTTGTTCGACAGCGGACCGGCCGACTGGTCGCGCTCGACCTGAAGAGCCTGGGCGAGCGAGGTCGCCTGCTTGGTCATCTTCGTCAGCAGCTGCATGTGCTCCAGCTGCTGCATGTCGGTCATCGACTCCTGGATCCGCAGACCGCCGAGGCTGGTCGCGGCGACCACCGGGAGGGCGAGCAGTGATACCAGTCGCGTACTGATGCGCCAGTTACGGAGCGCTATTCGCGAACCCGTGTCGACCGGGCCGCGCGGCTGTGCGGCCGTGTCCGGCTCCGCACCGCTCGTCGTGGAGCCCGGGCGCTGCGCACGGTCGCTGTTGTCGCCGGCTGCGGCCGGCCCGGGGTTCTGGGCGTGCTGGGGCGAGGAACCGCGGTCGGTCCCGCCGCGCGGCTCCTGTTCCGCCGGAGCGCTGCCATCCCTCTTGAAACGTCCCTGCACTAGCGTCGCAACCTCTGGACCAGGCGTCCCGCCCGCGTGTGCGGACAGAACGGTGTCGGCGTCGTGGGGCGCTGGACGCGCCCCATGGTGGTCGTATGAGTGACCGGCGTACTTCCCCCTCCCGCCGCCACTCGGCGCTGCGTTGCGCCCCTGCGCGCCGGCCTGAAACCCGCGGCGGTGCGTGGAATTCCAGCACAGTGCAGGATCTCCAACAAGGCCCATGTACCGGGCTGTGACCTGCGTGACACGTTGTGATGAACGAGTAACAAGCAGTGGAGAGTGATCGTGGGTAAAGCGGACTATTGCGGAGGACTTGCCTAGGGGTGGGGGGTGTCCCAGTCGCGATGATCAGGAGCGGAATGGTGGATTCAGTGGTGCAATGTCCGTTTCGTGGATCACGGTCGGCCGCCCGAAATGGGCCAATTGTCGATTAGTTCGTGAGCAAACTCACATGATGATCGTCGCCTCATCCCGGCTTCGGCGGGGAATCGGATGTTTAGCCTGACGCTTTACAGGGATGGCGAATCCGACAAGCCGGCGCCGCGACGAGCGGCGCCCTCACCGACAGGGTCCTGACGGCAGATGAAGACCACGACGATGTTTCGCAACATTGCCAACCCCCGGCGCACCACGCTGGCGCACCTCAAGGACGCCGAAGCGCTTCGGACGCCGTTCCTGCCGGAGCACGCCGCCGACCTGCCGAACGTCACGGCCAACCCGCGCCGCACCATCCTCATGGAAGCCCCGGTCGCCGTCGCCCAGTAGGTCACCCGGGAATGCGCGAGGCTGTGCCCCCTCACAGCGTTAGCCTGGAGCGTCAGTCTTCAGCCAGCCAGCAAGTGAGGGGCGACAGCATCCCGTGCGCATCGCCAGGTTCTCCATCGACGGCAATGTCGCCTTCGGCGCCGTCGAGGGACAGGGCACCGTGGAATCCGGTGACCTCGTCCTCGACATCATCAAGGGCATTCCGTACGCCGACTTCGAGCTCTCGGGCACCAAGGTCCCGCTGAACAAGGTCCGGCTGCTGCCCCCCGTGCTCCCCAACAAGGTCGTGGCCATCGGCCGCAACTACGCGGAGCACGCCGCCGAACTCGGCCACGAGGTCCCCGACGCGCCGATCACCTTCTTCAAGCCCACCACCTCGGTGATCGGCTCCGGCGACGCGATCGAGTACCCCTCCTTCTCCGAAGAGCTGCACCACGAGGCCGAGCTGGCCGTGGTCATCGGCCGCATGTGCCGCGAGGTCCCCCGCGAGCGCGTGAAGGACGTCATCCTCGGCTACACCTGCGCCAACGACGTCACCGCCCGCGATGTGCAGAAGCGCGAGAAGCAGTGGGCCCGCGCCAAGGGCTTCGACACCTCCTGCCCGCTGGGCCCCTGGGTGGAGACCGACGTGGACCCCCACGACCTCACCATCCAGGCGACGGTCAACGGCGAGCAGCGACAGCTCGGCCGCACCAGCGACATGGTCCGCTCCGTCGAGGACCTGGTCGTCCACATCACGGAGGCCATGACCCTCCTCCCGGGCGACGTCATCCTCACGGGCACCCCCGCGGGGGTCGGACCCCTGCACGTCGGCGACGAGGTCGCCGTCACCATCGAAGGCATCGGCACTCTCACCAACAAGGTGATCAAGCGTGGCTAACGCACCTGTACGCGTCCGTTTCTGTCCCTCCCCGACCGGCAACCCCCATGTGGGCCTGGTCCGGACGGCGCTCTTCAACTGGGCCTTCGCCCGGCACCACCAGGGCACCCTGGTCTTCCGGATCGAGGACACCGACGCCGCGCGCGACTCCGAGGAGTCCTACGAGCAGCTGCTCGACTCGATGCGCTGGCTCGGCCTGGACTGGGACGAGGGCCCCGAGATCGGCGGCCCGCACGCTCCCTACCGCCAGTCGCAGCGGATGGACCTGTACAAGGACGTCGCCGAGAAGCTGCTGGCCGCCGGGTACGCCTACCCCTGCTACTGCACCACCGAGGAGCTGGACACCCGCCGCGACGCCGCCCGCGCCGCCGGCAAGCCGTCCGGTTACGACGGCCACTGCCGCGACCTCACCGCCGAGCAGAAGGCGGCGTACGAGGCCGAGGGCCGCACCTCGATCGTCCGCTTCCGGATGCCCGACGAGGCCATCACCTTCACCGACCTGGTCCGCGGCGAGATCACCGTCCAGCCGGAGAACGTCCCCGACTACGGCATCGTCCGCGCCAACGGGGCCCCGCTCTACACCCTGGTCAACCCGGTCGACGACGCCCTGATGGAGATCACCCACGTCCTGCGCGGCGAGGACCTGCTCTCCTCCACCCCCCGCCAGATCGCCCTGTACCGGGCGCTCATCGAGCTGGGCATCGCCAAGGACACCCCCGCCTTCGGCCACCTGCCGTACGTCATGGGCGAGGGCAACAAGAAGCTCTCCAAGCGCGACCCGCAGGCCTCCCTCAACCTCTACCGGGAGCGCGGCTTCCTCCCCGAGGGCCTGCTGAACTACCTCTCGCTGCTCGGCTGGTCGATCGCCGAGGACCGCGACATCTTCTCCATGGACGAGCTGGTCGCCGCGTTCGACATCAAGGACGTCAACGCCAACCCGGCCCGCTTCGACCTCAAGAAGGCCGAGCACATCAACGCCGAACACATCCGCATGCTCGACGTGAAGACCTTCACCGAGGCCTGCGGCCCCTGGCTGAAGGCCCCCTTCGCGCCCTGGGCCCCGGAGTCCTTCGACGCGGAGAAGTGGACGCGGATCGCCCCGTACGCCCAGACCCGGGTCACGGTCCTCTCCGACATCACCGACAACGTCGACTTCCTCTTCCTCGATGAGCCGGTGGAGGACGAGGCGTCCTGGGCCAAGGCGATGAAGGGCGACCCGGTGGCCCTGCTCACCACGGCCCGCACCAACCTGGAGGCGGCCGACTGGAGCGACCCCGAGTCGCTGAAGAACGCCGTCCTGACCGCCGGTGAGGCCCACGGCCTCAAGCTCGGCAAGGCCCAGGCCCCCGTCCGCGTCGCCGTCACCGGCCGCACCGTCGGCCTGCCGCTCTTCGAGTCCCTGGAGATCCTGGGCCGCGAGAAGAGCCTGGCCCGCGTGGACGCCGCGCTGGCGAAGCTGGCCGCGTAAGCAGGACCGGACACCTCCGAGGGGGCCGCAGCCGACCGGCTGCGGCCCCCTCGGCCGTTCACCCCCGCGCGCGAGCGGCGGCGGCTACCGTGGCCCGCATGCCGATCCGCGCCGTGCTCTGGGACATCGACGACACGATCTTCGACTACGCGGGCGCCGACCGCACCGGCATGCGGCTCCACCTGGAGGGCGTGGGGGTGCCCGAGGCGTACGCATCGGTCGACGAGGCCCTCGCCGCCTGGAAGGCGATCACCGTCCGGCACTGGGCGCGCGTCGCCGCCGGGGAGACCGACTTCCTCGGGCAGCGCCGGGACCGGGTGCGGGAGTTCCTCTCGCGGGCCCTGACGGACGCCGAGGCCGACGACTGGTTCGCCGGCCATGTGACCCACTACGAGGCCGCCTGGGCGCTCTTCCCGGACGTGCTGCCGGCCCTGGACCGCCTGGCGCCCGACTACCGGCACGCGATCCTGTCCAACTCCAGCGCCGGCCACCAGCACCGCAAGCTCACCGCGCTCGGCGTCCGGGACCGCTTCGAGGCGATGGTCTGCGCCGTGGAGCTCGGCGTCTCCAAGCCGGAGGCCGGCGCCTTCCACGCGGCCTGCGACGCGCTCGCGCTGGAGCCGCACGAAGTGGCGTACGTGGGCGACGAGCCGGACATCGACGCGAGCGGCGCCGTCGCCGCCGGACTCACCGGCATCTGGCTCGACCGGCGGGGCCGGGGCGGACGCTCCGATCTCGTGCGGATCACCGGGCTCGACCAGCTCCCGGGCCTGCTGGCAGGCGATACCCGTTTTGGAGCGCCGGACACCTTCGGGTAATGTTCTTTCTGCGCCGCCCGAGCGGGCCGAAAGATCCGGCCGGGAAGCGCGGACAGAAGTGAAGCCCCCACCAGGGGTTGCATTTCAGTGGGCTATGGTGTAATTGGCAACACTACGGTTTCTGGTACCGTCATTCTAGGTTCGAGTCCTGGTAGCCCAGCGCAGTACAGCAAGACCAGCAGTATCCAGCAGGACAAGCCCCCGTTGTGTAGCGGCCTAGCACGCTGCCCTCTCACGGCAGTAGCGCCGGTTCGAATCCGGTCGGGGGTACAGATCCTTCCCGCGAGAACATCATGGGTCGCACCCATCGCTCTCGATGCAGGATCGCCAGGGCCCCCGTTGTGTAGCGGCCTAGCACGCTGCCCTCTCACGGCAGTAGCGCCGGTTCGAATCCGGTCGGGGGTACTTGTCTCACCATGGGCTATGGTGTAATTGGCAACACTACGGTTTCTGGTACCGTCATTCTAGGTTCGAGTCCTGGTAGCCCAGCGCAAGTCAGCAGTAACCACGCCCCCGTTGTGTAGCGGCCTAGCACGCTGCCCTCTCACGGCAGTAGCGCCGGTTCGAATCCGGTCGGGGGTACAACAGAGCGGTACGGAAAGGCCCTTCACTTCGGTGGAGGGCCTTTTCGCTGTCACAGGCCGTACCGGCGGGCCGACTCCTCGCTCCGCGCCAGCCGGCGCCGGGTCAAGTAGCCGATGTCATACGGATATCCGAGCCGCACCAGGGTCGCCACCGACGCGACCAGCGACCGGTGTACGCCGATCGCCGCACGGGGGCCGCCGGGGCGCGGACCGGCTCGCCCACCGGTCCGGGTAAAGAAAACGGCCGCCACGACGCTGGGGCGGCCTACCGGAGACGGGGAGAGAGGAGGGGGAGCAGCGGGCGCGGGTCAGCCGCTGCGGCGCAGGGCCTCGGTCAGCCGCGCCGCCGAGTCGATGACCGCCTGGGCGTGCATCCGGCCCGGGTGACGGGTCAGCCGCTCGATCGGCCCGGAGATCGAGACCGCGGCGACCACCCGGTTCGACGGGCCGCGCACCGGGGCCGAGACCGAGGCCACGCCCGGCTCCCGCTCGCCGATCGACTGGGCCCAGCCCCGCCGCCGTACGCCGGAGAGCGCCGTCGCCGTGAACCGGGCGCCCTGGAGGCCCCGGTGCAGGCGCTCCGGCTCCTCCCAGGCCATCAGGATCTGAGCCGAGGAGCCCGCCTTCATCGTGAGCGTGGAGCCGACCGGCACCGTGTCCCGGAGTCCGGACAGCCGTTCCGCCGCCGCCACGCAGATCCGCATGTCGCCCTGCCGGCGGTAGAGCTGCGCGCTCTCGCCGGTGATGTCGCGCAGGTGGGTGAGCACCGGTCCGGCCGTGGCCAGCAGGCGGTCCTCGCCCGCCGCGGCTGCCAGTTCCGACAGCCGGGGGCCGAGAATGAACCGGCCCTGCATATCCCTCGCCACCATCCGGTGGTGTTCCAGTGCCACGGCCAGTCGATGGGCCGTGGGCCGTGCGAGCCCGGTCGCCGCGACCAGCCCGGCGAGGGTGGCCGGACCGGACTCCAGGGCGCTCAATACCAGAGCTGCCTTGTCGAGAACGCCGACGCCGCTAGAGTTGTCCATACGACGATACTCCCGTCTCACTCTGTGAAACGCAAGTTCAATTTTCGGCGGAAGTTGCGAACCTGTAGAAGCGGCCGCACAACGGCTCGTAGCCACCGCCCCGCACGGGGGTCCGGACGGAGGCGCACCGATCTCTAGTTGGGCCGGCGAAGACGCCGGCCGGAGGGAAAGCGATGGGTAGGACACTCGCGGAGAAGGTCTGGGACGACCATGTCGTCCGGCGCGCGGAGGGCGAGCCCGACCTTCTCTTCATCGATCTGCACCTGCTGCACGAGGTGACCAGCCCGCAGGCCTTCGACGGACTGCGGCAGGCCGGACGCCCGGTGCGGCGCCTCGACCTCACCATCGCCACCGAGGACCACAACACCCCGACCCTCGACATCGACAAGCCGATCGCCGACCCGGTCTCCCGCGCCCAGCTGGAGACCCTGCGCAAGAACTGCGCGGAGTTCGGCGTCCGGCTGCACCCGCTGGGCGACGTCGAGCAGGGCGTCGTGCACGTGGTCGGCCCCCAGCTGGGGCTGACCCAGCCGGGCACCACCGTGGTCTGCGGCGACTCCCACACCTCCACGCACGGCGCGTTCGGGGCGCTGGCGTTCGGCATCGGCACCAGCCAGGTCGAGCATGTCCTGGCCACCCAGACGCTGCCGCTGGCCCGCCCGAAGACCATGGCCATCACGGTCGAGGGCGAACTGCCCGACGAGGTCACCGCGAAGGACCTGATCCTGGCGATCATCGCCCGGATCGGCACCGGCGGCGGCCAGGGCTACATCCTCGAATACCGCGGCTCCGCCATCGAGAAGCTCTCGATGGAGGCCCGGATGACCATCTGCAACATGTCGATCGAGGCCGGCGCCCGCGCCGGGATGATCGCCCCCGACGCCACCACCTACGACTACCTCAAGGGCCGCGACCACGCCCCGCAGGGCGAGGACTGGGACGCCGCCGTCGCGTACTGGAACACCCTGCGCTCCGACGACGACGCCGTGTTCGACGCGGAGGTCGTCATCGACGCCGCCGAACTGGCCCCGTTCGTCACCTGGGGCACCAACCCCGGCCAGGGCGCGCCCCTGTCGGCCAGTGTCCCCGACCCGGCTTCGTACGAGGACGCCTCGGAGCGCCACGCCGCCGAAAAGGCCCTGGAGTACATGGGGTTGACCGCCGGGCAGCCGCTGCGCGAGATCAGCGTCGACACCGTCTTCGTAGGTTCGTGCACCAACGGCCGCATCGAGGACCTGCGCAACGCCGCCTCGGTCCTGGACGGCCGCAAAGTCGCCGACGGCGTACGGATGCTGGTCGTCCCCGGCTCGGTGCGGGTCGCGCTCCAGGCCGTCTCGGAGGGCCTGGACAAGGTCTTCACCGAGGCCGGCGCCGAATGGCGGCACGCGGGCTGCTCGATGTGCCTCGGCATGAACCCCGACCAGCTGGCCCCCGGCGAGCGCTCCGCCTCCACCTCGAACCGCAACTTCGAGGGCAGGCAGGGCAAGGGCGGCCGCACCCACCTGGTCTCGCCCCAGGTCGCCGCCGCCACCGCGGTGCTGGGCCATCTGGCCTCACCCGCCGACCTGTCCGACGCCCGTACCCCCGCCGGAGTCCGATAGTCATGGAAGCCTTCACCACGCACACCGGCCGGGTCGTCCCGCTGCGCCGCAGCAACGTCGACACCGACCAGATCATCCCCGCCCACTGGCTGAAGAAGGTCACCCGCGACGGGTTCGAGGACGGCCTCTTCGAAGCCTGGCGCAAGGACGAGAACTTCGTCCTCAACCGCCCCGAGCGCCAGGGCGCCTCGGTCCTGGTCGCCGGCCCCGACTTCGGTACGGGCTCCTCCCGCGAACACGCGGTCTGGGCCCTTCAGAACTACGGGTTCAAGACGGTCATCTCCTCCCGCTTCGCCGACATCTTCCGGGGCAACTCGCTGAAGAACGGCCTGCTCACGGTGGTGCTGGAGCAGAAGGTCGTCGACGCCCTCTGGGAGCTGACGGAGGCCGACCCGACCGCCGAGGTGACCGTCGACCTGGAGGCGCGACAGGTCCGCGCCGAGGGCATCACCGCCGACTTCGAGCTGGACGAGAACGCCCGCTGGCGGCTGCTGAACGGCCTCGACGACATCAGCCTCACCCTTCAGAACGAAGCGGACATCGCCGCGTACGAGGCGTCCAGGCCCGCCTTCAAGCCGCGTACCATTGCCGCCTGAGCAGCGCTTTTCCAGGACTGCGCCCCCTGCCTCCCGGCAGGGGGCGCAGTCGCTTGTTGAGACCCCGTCGGGCGACAACTCGCCCCAGATGGCACAATCGGTGCATGGAACGCGACAGCCAACTCAAGCTCTATGGCCAAGTCGCCGACCAACTGAAGGAAGCGCACGCGAAGGTGCGTGCACTGCAAGTCCCGGAGGGCGTACGGATGGCGCTGACCCGGAAGCTGCTGGTCGTCACGGCCGCGGCGAAGCACGATCTCCCGGACGCGGCAAGGCGTCTGGACCGTTTGATGAAGGACCTCGATGAGGGCCGATTCCCCGAAGGTGACTGACACGTGGAACTGCGCATCGGTCGACTTCGTTGCGGCACTAGGGTGATTAGCCCGTTTCGTGTTTGATTTGCGGTATATATCTGCCTAACGTGCGAAAAAGCTTGAACACTTTCGTTCTGGCAATGTCTCCGAAGGGGAAGACGTGAACAAGGCGCAGCTCGTAGAAGCGATTGCCGACAAGGTCGGCGGCCGTCAGCAGGCCGCGGACGCCGTCGACGCGGTACTCGACGCGATCGTCCGTGCCGTGGTCGCCGGGGACCGGGTCTCGGTCACCGGCTTCGGCTCGTTCGAGAAGGTCGACCGTCCCGCCCGGTACGCCCGTAACCCGCAGACGGGTGAGCGCGTCCGGGTCAAGAAGACCTCGGTGCCCCGCTTCCGCGCGGGCCAGGGCTTCAAGGACCTGGTGAGCGGCTCGAAGAAGCTCCCCAAGAACGACGTGGCCGTCAAGAAGGCCCCCAAGGGCAGCCTCTCGGGCGGATCTTCCGCCGCCCGTACGACGGTGAAGGCCGCCGCCGCCAAGAAGTCGGCCGCCAAGAAGGCCACCGCGAAGAAGGCCACGGCCAAGAAGACGACGGCGGCGAAGACCACCGCCGCCAAGAAGACCACCGCCAAGAAGACGACCGCGACGGCGAAGAAGACGTCCGCGGCCGCGAAGAAGGCGACCCCGGCCAAGAAGGCCACAGCCACCGCCAAGAAGACCGCGCCCGCCAAGAAGGCCACGGCGAAGAAGGCGCCCGCGAAGAAGACCACGGCGCGCAAGACCACGGCCAAGAAGGCCACCGCACGCAAGAAGTGAGCCCCGGGCACTCGCCCGCTCCTCACAACGCGCCGGGCCGGGCTCCCCTCCGGGGGAGCCCGGCCCGCGGGCTGTCCGGGCCCCGTTCGGCCCAGCGAACCACTTCTAGAACGTCTGCAACGTCACCAGCGTGATCCGCAGGGCCGCCCCCTCGCCCTCGCCCTCGATGCGCACCCGCTGCCCCGGACGCAGCAGCAGCAGACCGCCCGCGTCGAAGGCCGCGGCGTCGAACTCCACCGGGGTGCCGTCGTCCAGCAGCACACTGCCGCCACGGGTCTCGGGGTCGTACGTGTACGAGGTCGCCTGCATGGGCGGCAGCCTATCGGTCACGGGCGAAGGCGGGCACGGCCGCAGCCCGCGCCGTGTGCGGACCCACCCCCAGGGCCAGGGCGACCCGCAGGTCCTCGCCCGTATCCACGTCCCGGCGCACCGAGTCGACACCGGACAGCGCTATTTCCACCGCCCCCGACGCCAGATGCCGGGCCCCGGACGGACCACCGAAAGCCGGACGGAATTCCGCACCGCTCGCGGCGGCCAGAAATGTCGTTCCGATTCCCGCCGCGTCCCGGAGAAAAGCGCTGGGAAAAGCGGAGGCAAAATCGAGCACCCGCGCCAATTCGCCGGTCCGCAGCGCCGGCAGATCCGCGTTGAGCGCGGCCACCGCGGCGGCGGGCCGCAGGGCCCGCACCGAGCGCGCACCGTGCGCGAGCGCCGCGTTGAGCCCGGCCCCCGGGGCGTCCGGCACGATCCGCGCCCCGAGCGCGGAAAGGGCCGCCGCGGCCACGGCGTCGTCCGTGACGACCACCACATCCCGCACCCGGGAACAGGCCAGCGCCGCCGCCACCGTGTCCTGGGCGAACGCCAGGGCCAGCACGGGCCGCGCAGCCTCGCCCGCCGCCCGCCCCAGGCGGCTCTTGGCCCGGGCGAGCGGCTTCAGCGGAACGACCAGGGACCAGGGCCCGGCCGGATCGGTGTTCGTGGCGATCTCCCCCTCCGTACGCGTCGGGACCTATTCTCGCCTGCCGGTACGACAACCCGGAGGCCCGCCGCCGGACGTGAGGCGTACGGTGTTCTCGACAGAGCAGGGGTCTGGGGCGAGACTTGACCGTCAGTAGCCAGGCAGCAGGTTGAAATTCCTAAGGAAGGTATCCAAGTGTCCCGCCGCAGAATCGGCTTCTGGTACCGCCTGGCGGCGGTCATCGCCAAGCCGCCACTGGTGGTCCTGTTCAAGCGCGACTGGCGGGGGATGGAGCACGTTCCGGCCGACGGCGGATTCATCAGCGCCGTCAACCACAACTCCTATCTGGACCCGCTCTCCTACGGCCATTTCCAGTACAACACCGGGCGGGTGCCCAGGTTCCTGGCGAAGGCCGGCCTCTTCCGCACCCCGTTCGTCGGGATGATGCTGCGCGGCACCGGCCAGATCCCCGTCTACCGCGAGACGACCAACGCCCTGGACGCCTTCCGGGCCGCCGTGGCGGCCATCGAGCGCGGCGAGTGCGTCGCCTTCTACCCCGAGGGCACCCTCACCCGGGACCCCGACATGTGGCCGATGGCCGGGAAGACCGGGGCCGCCCGGGTCGCCCTGATGACCAAGGCGCCCGTCATCCCCGTCGCCCAGTGGGGCGCGAACGAGGTGATGCCGCCCTACGCCAAGGAGAACAAAGTCCGGCTGTTCCCCCGCAAGACGCTGCGGGTACAGGCCGGACCGCCCGTCGACCTCAGCCGCTTCCACGGCCTGGAGCCGACGCCCGAGGTGCTGCGCGAGGCGACCGAGGTCATCATGGCGGCGGTCACCCGCCAGCTGGAGGACCTGCGCGGCGAGAAGGCGCCCGCCGAGCTCTACGATCACCGCAAAGCCCGTGCTGAACAACGGCGCAGGGCCCAGGGAAAGGGACCCACGTGACGCACCCCGTAAAAGCAGCCGTCTTCGGAACCGGCTCATGGGGTACGGCCTTCGCCGTGATCCTCGCCGACGCGGGCTGCGACGTCACCCTCTGGGGCCGTCGCGCCGAGGTCGCCGAGGCCATCAACACCACGCACACCAACCCGGACTACCTCCCGGGCATCGCGCTCCCCGACTCCATCCGCGCCACCACCGACGCCGCCGAGGCCCTGCGCGGCGCTGAGTTCGCCTTCCTCGTCGTGCCCTCCCAGACGCTGCGCGCCAACCTCGCCGACTGGGCCCCGCACCTGGAGCCGGACACCGTCCTGGTCTCCCTGATGAAGGGCGTCGAGCTGGGCACCGCCGAGCTGATGAGCGAGGTCATCGCGGACGTCACCAAGGTCTCCGCCGACCGCATCGCCGTCGTCTCGGGCCCCAACCTGGCCAAGGAGATCGCCGAGCGCCGCCCCGCCGCGGCCGTCGTCGCCTGCTTCGACGAGTCCGTCGCCCAGCGCCTCCAGGCCGCCTGCCACACCGCGTACTTCCGCCCGTACACCAACACCGACGTGGTCGGCTGCGAGCTCGGCGGCGCCGTGAAGAACGTCATCGGCCTCGCCGTCGGCATCGCGGACGGCATGGGCCTCGGCGACAACACCAAGGGCTCCCTCATCACCCGGGGCCTCGCCGAGACCACCCGACTGGGCCTGGCCATGGGCGCCGACCCGTTGACGTTCTCCGGCCTCGCCGGCCTCGGCGACCTGGTGGCCACCTGCTCGTCCCCGCTCTCGCGGAACCACACCTTCGGCACCAACCTCGGCCGCGGCATGACGCTCCAGGAGACGATCGCCGTCACCAAGCAGACCGCCGAGGGCGTCAAGTCCTGCGAATCGGTCCTCGACCTGGCCCGCAGGCACGGGGTCGACATGCCCATCACCGAGACCGTCGTCTCGATCGTCCACGAGGGCAAGTCCCCGGTCGTCGCGGTCAAGGAGCTGATGTCGCGCAGCGCCAAGGCCGAGCGACGCTGACGCCGCCCTTACCAGCAGGTACGCTCATCGCGATATGAGCAGCGAGAACCTCCCCCAGAGCCCTGAGCGCGCCGAGAGCCCGCGGCAGCTCCGTAAGCCCCGTGTGGCTGTCGTGTTCGGCGGCCGCAGCTCCGAACACGGCATCTCGGTCGTCACGGCCGGCGCCGTCATGCAGGCCATCGACCGGACCAAGTACGACGTCCTGCCGATCGGCATCACGACGGACGGCCGCTGGGCGCTCACCGCCGACGAGCCCGAACGCATGGCCATCACCGACCGCAAGGTCCCCGATGTGGACCGGCTCACCGAGTCCGCCGAGGGCAGCGTCGTGCTCTCCGTCGACCCGGGCAGCCGCGAGGTCGTCTACACCGAGCCCGGCGCGGTGCCCAAGGCGCTGGGCGAGGTCGACGTCGTCTTCCCCGTGCTGCACGGCCCGTACGGCGAGGACGGCACCCTCCAGGGCCTCCTCGAACTCTCCGGCGTGCCCTACGTCGGCGCGGGCGTCCTCGCCTCCGCCGTCGGCCAGGACAAGGAGTACATGAAGCGCGTCTTCATCTCCTTCGGGCTGCCCGTCGGACCCTACGAGGTCGTCCGGCCCCGCGAGTGGGACAACGACCCCGCCGCCGCCCGCAAGCGGATCGTGGACTTCGCCGGCGAGCACGGCTGGCCGCTGTTCATCAAGCCCGCCCGCGGCGGCTCCTCGATGGGCATCACCAAGGTCGACGGCGTCGAAGGGCTCGACGCGGCGATCGAGGAGGCCCGCCGCCACGACCCGAAGTTCCTCGTCGAGTCGCTGCTGCGCGGCCGGGAGATCGAGTGCGGGGTGCTGGAGTTCGAGGACGGCCCGCGCGCGAGCGTGCCCGCCGAGATCCCGCCGGTCACCGCCCACGACTTCTACGACTTCGAGGCCAAGTACATCGACTCGGCCACGGGTCTGGTGCCGGCGCCGCTCACCGAGGAGCAGACCGCCGAGGTGCGGCGGCTCGCCGTCGCCGCCTTCGACGCGGTCTCCTGCGAGGGCCTGGTGCGCGCCGACTTCTTCCTCACCGAGGACGGCACCTTCGTCATCAACGAGATCAACACCCTGCCGGGCTTCACCCCGATCTCCATGTACCCGCGCATGTGGCAGGAGAGCGGCGTCGACTACCCGGAACTGGTCGACCGGCTGATCCAGGCCGCGCTGACCCGCTCCACCGGACTGCGCTGAGGCGCCTGGCTGGGGGGCTCAGAACCGGCTCGGGACCGTCTTCGCGACCGGGCCGGCGAACGAGGCCAGCGGCGTGATGTCGTGGGCGTACGTCGAATCCAGCGTGACCTCGACGTACGCCTTGCGGTACGTGGTGGTGAACCGCGGACCGGAGCCCTCGGGCTGCTCCAGCATCCACTTCACCCCGTCCGCCTCGACCCCCTCCGCATGGGGGTCGTCCATCTTCGCGGGCCGGGGGACCCCGCAGCGCAGTACGATCGCCCCGTCCCCCCAGCCGGCGGTCAGCTCCGAGTCCGGGGAGGGGTCACTGCGTTCCAGCTCGAGGACGGTCTTCGGCAGCTCCTCGTGCAGGGCCTCGCAGTACGCGGCGGCCTCCGCGGACGGGGTGGGAACCGGGACCGACGGCCGGGCGTCGCTGAGGGAACAGCCCGCCGCGGCCAGCACGAGCACGGCAGCGGACGGACCGAGGAATATCGAGCGGGGGGAACGGCGGGCGGATGACGTCACCGGCCCAGCCTAGACGGGGGTCAGAGGTGGACGACCGGGCAGGTCAGAGTCCGTGTGATGCCGTCCACCTGCTGCACCTTGGCGACCACCATGCGGCCGAGTTCATCGACCGTGTCTGCCTGGGCCCGCACGATCACGTCGTACGGACCGGTGACGTCCTCTGCCTGGATCACTCCCGGAATCTTGGAGATGGTCTCGGCGACGATCGACGCCTTGCCCACCTCGGTCTGGATGAGGATGTACGCCTGTACCACGGAACCTCCAGGGCGGCCACGAGGATCATGTGGGGGAAAGGGACGCCACGTTATCGCGTTGCCGCGGGCCGCGGGGAGACCTACGGGCCGGATGACGTCCACAGCGTGGCGTACAGGGCGCAGAAGTTGACGTATCTCTTGACGGTACCGACAGCACAGACGGCTCGCGACCGGGGGCCCGGACGGGTGTCCGGGGCGATAAAGGAGAGGTGAGACTCGGTGAAGGGAACCGTGGGCGAGTTGGGGGAGTTCGGGCTCATCAGAGAGCTCACGTCCCGGCTCACCACCACTCCGGCGGTACGGCTGGGGCCCGGCGACGACGCCGCGGTCGTGGCCGCCCCCGACCGCAGGGTCGTGGCCAGTACGGACATCCTGCTGGAAGGGCGGCACTTCCGCCGCGACTGGTCGACGGCGTACGACGTCGGCCGCAAGGCGGCAGCCCAGAACCTCGCCGACATCGCGGCGATGGGCGCCGTGCCCACCGCGCTGCTCCTCGGCCTCGTCGTCCCCGCCGACCTCCCCGTCACCTGGGCCGGCGAGCTCATGGACGGGCTGCGTGACGAATGCCAGGTGGCGGGCGCGGCCGTGGTCGGCGGCGATGTGGTGGGCGGCGACACGATCACCGTCTCCATCACCGCACTCGGCGACCTGCGCAACCACGAACCGGTCACCCGGGGCGGCGCCCGCCCCGGCGACGTCGTCGCGGTCACCGGCTGGCTCGGCTGGTCGGCGGCCGGTTACGCGGTGCTCTCCCGCGGCTTCCGCTCGCCCCGCGCCTTCGTCGAGGCCCACCGCCGCCCCGAACCGCCGTACCACGCGGGCCCCGCGGCCGCCGGGCTCGGCGCCACCGCGATGACCGACGTCAGCGACGGCCTCGTCGCCGACCTCGGCCATATCGCGGAGGCCAGCAAGTGCCGGATCGACCTGCGCTCCGGGCTCATCGACATCCCCTCGCAGATGTCCGACATCGGCCAGGCCGTCGGCGTCGACCCGCTCCAGTGGGTGCTGACCGGGGGAGAGGACCACGCGATCGTGGCGACCTTCCCGCCCGACGTGAAGCTCCCCGCCCGCTGGAAGGTGATCGGCGAGGTCCTCAACCCCTCCGCCCTGCCCCAGGTCACCGTCGACGGCGCCCCCTGGACCAGCAAGGGCGGCTGGGACCACTTCGGCTCCATCGAGGACACCCAGCCGCGCGGCTGACCACGGGGCCCGCGAGCCCGGCATGATCCCAACGAGAGGCCCTAGATTGCTGCGTATGTCCATACGTACCGCTGTACCGCCCCGCGTGCTCACCGTCGCCGGATCCGACTCCGGCGGCGGTGCGGGGATCCAGGCCGATCTGAAGACGATGCTCGCCCTCGGCGTGCACGGCATGAGCGTGCTCACCGCCGTCACCGCACAGAACTCCCTCGGCGTCCAGGGCGCGTGGGAGCTTCCGGTGGACGCCGTACGCGCCCAGTACCGCAGCGTCGTCGACGACATCGGCGTCCAGGCCGTGAAGACCGGGATGCTCGCGTCCGCCGCCCTCGTGGAGACCGTCGCGGAACTCCTCGCCGGAACGGACGCCCCCGTCGTCGTCGACCCGGTCGGCGTCTCCAAGCACGGGGACGCGCTGCTCGCCGCCGAGGCCCTCGACTCCGTACGGACCAAGCTGCTCCCCGCCGCCACCGTCGCCACCCCGAACCTCGACGAAGTCGCCCAGCTCACCGGCGTCCGGGTCACCGACGAGAGCGGGATGCGCCGGGCCGCCGAGGAGATCCTCGGCTTCGGACCGCGCTGGGTCGTCATCAAGGGCGGCCATCTGCCCGGGGAGGCGGTGGACCTGCTCACCGACGGGAGCGCGGAACACTGGCTGCGCGCCCCCCGGCACGACAACCGCCACACCCACGGCACCGGCTGCACGCTGGCCTCCGCCATCGCCTCCGGGCTCGCGCTGGGGATGGACGTGCCCACGGCGGTCCAGGGAGCGAAGACGTACGTCACCGGCGCGATCGAGGCCGGCTTCCCGCTCGGCGGCGGCATCGGCCCGGTCGACCACGGCTGGCTGACCCGCCCGGCCGACTGACGACCGCCTCCTGAGCACAGGCTTCCGAGCACAGGCGTCCGAGCACAGCAAAAAGCCGGTCCACCGAGGTGGACCGGCTTTTTGGGCAACCGGAAGGCTGCGCTACGACGGGGACGTCAGCGCGCGACCTTGCCGGCCTTGATGCACGAGGTGCAGACGTTGAGCCGCTTCGGCGTCCGACCGACCACGGCACGCACGCGCTGGATGTTGGGATTCCAGCGACGAGACGTACGGCGGTGCGAGAACGAAACGCTGTTGCCGAAGCTCGGCCCCTTGCCGCAAACGTCGCAGTTGGCAGCCACGGGTCACTCCAAAGACTTCAGATGCACGTACAGTGAATTCCGGCGCGCCGGAATCAGTTGGACTGAAGTGGCGGTACCGGGGGAATGTCCCGACTCTCATCGGGCAACCGGAGCAGCATACAACGCCTGCTTCGGAGATACGAAACTACCACGGCTCGGCCGCCCGCCCTCCCGCCCCCTGTCCCTGCCGGGACCCCCGCGGGCGGGCTAACCTGCGGTGCAGCCCGTTGCCACGGCCGCTTCAAGGAGGACCATCGGTGCCGCAGCTCCCCGACGACCTGGACGCCGTCGCGGTACGCACGTGGTGCTCGCTGGCCCTGGAAGCACTGGGCCGGGAGCGCGCGGAGATCGACGCGATCAACGTCTATCCCATCGCCGACGGGGACACCGGCACCAACCTCTATCTGACCGTCGAGTCCGCGGCCGCGGCCGTCGAAGCGGTCTTCGCCGCCCATGAGACCGGCACCACCGCACCCGCCACCGCCGACGCCGTACGCGCCATGGCGCACGGAGCCCTGATCGGCGCGCGCGGGAACTCCGGCACGATCCTGGCCCAGCTGCTGCGCGGCATGGCCGGGGTGCTGGCCGACGGCGGCGACGCGGCTCATCTGCGCCTCGCCCTCACGAGCGCCGCCGACGCGGCCCGGCAGGCCGTCGCCCACCCCGTCGAGGGCACCGTGCTCACCGTCGCCGCCGAGGCCGCCGCAGCGGCCCGGGGCGAGGACCCCGACCTGCGCACCGTCGTCACCGCCGCCTACGAGGGGGCGCGCGCCGCCCTCGCGCGCACCCCCGAGCAGCTCGCCGTCCTCGGCCGGGCCGGCGTGGTCGACGCCGGGGGCCGGGGGCTGGTGGCGGTGCTGGGCGCGCTGGTGGAGACGGTGACCGGGCAGGCTCCCGTACGAGGACCCCGTACCGCTTCCGGGAACGCCGCGAAGGCGCCCGTGACTGTGGACGGGGGTTCCGTGGTGGGGCTGCCGGTGGGCGGCACTCCGGTGGAAGGCGTTACGGGGGAGGGCTTCCCGGGGGGCGGCCTTCCGGTGGACGGTGTTCCGGCAGGCGGTCCGACCGGGGGCGTTCCCGGTGGAACCGTGGGGGACGGGCCGCTCGACTGCCCCGAGGACGGCGGCACCGGGCCCGCGTTCGAGGTGGTCTATCTGCTGGAGGCCCGTGACGAGCAGGTGGCCCGGCTGCGCACCCGGCTCGACGCGCTCGGCGACTCCCTGGTCGTCGTCGGCGGCGACGGGCTCTGGCACGTCCACGTCCATGTCGACGACGCCGGGGCGGCCGTGGAGGCGGGCGTCGAGGCCGGCCGGCCGTACCGGATCCGGATCACCCACTTCGCCACCGAGAGCGGTCACGACGTCCGCGTCCAGGCCGAACCCGCCCAGCGCGCCGTCGTCGTCGTGGTCCCCGGCGACGGCCTGGCCGGGCTCTGCACCGAGGCCGGCGCCACCACCGTGATCGCCCGCCCCGGCGAACCGCCCGCCAGCGGCGAACTGGTCGACGCCATCCGCCGCGCCCACGCCCGCGAGGTGGTCCTGCTGCCCAACGACGCGGCCCTGCGCCACACCGCGGCCGCCGCCGCCGAACAGGCCAGGACCGAGGGGGTCCGGGTCGCCCTCGTCCCCACCCGCGCCGCCGTCCAGGGCATCGCCGCGCTCGCCGTGCACGAGCCGGACCGCGGCTTCGACGAGGACGTGGTCGCCATGACCGCCGCCGCCGGGGCCACCCGCTACGCCGAACTGGCCGTCGCCGAGCGCCAGTCGTGGACCATGGCGGGCATCTGCCAGGCCGGGGACATCCTCGGCCTGATCGACGGCGACGTGGCCGTGATCGGCGCCGACGTCCCGGGCACCGCCCGCACCGTTCTCGACCGGATGCTGGCGGCGGGCGGCGAGCTGGTCACCCTCGTCCTCGGCGAGGACGTCCCGGACACGCTCGCGGACGCGCTGGAGGAACACGTACGCGAGGGCCATCTCGCCGTGGACACGGTGGTCTACCGGGGCGGCCACCAGCGCGCACCGCTGCTCATCGGCGTCGAGTAGCCGCAGCGGGTGTGCGTGCCCGGCGGACGGTTGTCAGTGCCGTGGTGTGCAATGGATCGCGTGTCCTCGTTCGATGAACCTCTCAAGAAGCTGCTCGGCGGAGCCACCGCGAAGGTGATGGCAGAACACCTCGACCTGCACACGGTCGGGGATCTGCTGCACCACTACCCGCGGCGGTACGAGGAGCGCGGCAAGCTGACCGCGCTGGCCGACCTCCCGCTGGACGAGCACGTCACGGTCGTCGCCCAGGTCGCCGACGCCCGGATCCTGATGTTCAACAACGGCCGGGGCAAACGCCTGGAGGTCACCCTCACCGACGGCAGCGGCCGCCTCCAGCTGGTCTTCTTCGGCCACGGCGTCCACAAGCCGCACAAGGAGCTGCTGCCCGGCCGCCAGGCGATGTTCGCGGGCAAGGTCTCCGTCTTCAACCGCAAGATGCAGCTGGCCCACCCCACGTACCAGCTGCTCGACGCCTCCGACGCCGACGAGGCCACCGAGGCCGTGGACGCCTTCGCCGGACGGCTGCTGCCGATCTACCCCGCGTGCAAGCAGCTCGACTCCTGGCGGATCGCCAAGGCCGTGGACGCCGTGCTGCCCAGCGCCCAGGACGCGGTGGACCCGCTGCCCGCGTCCCTGCGCGAGGGGCGCGGCTTCACCCCGCTGCCCGAGGCCCTGCTCAAGGTGCACCGCCCGCAGACCAAGGCGGACATCGAGGACGCCAAGGCCCGCCTCAAATGGGACGAGGCGTTCGTCCTCCAGGTCGCCCTGGCCCGCCGCCGGTACGCCGACACCCAGCTGCCCGCCGCCGCCCGCCGCCCGGTCGCGGACGGCCTGCTGGACGCGTTCGACGCCAAGCTGCCCTTCACCCTCACCGAGGGCCAGGAGAAGGTCAGCAAGGAGATCTTCGACGACCTGGCCACTGAGCACCCGATGCACCGCCTCCTCCAGGGCGAGGTGGGCTCCGGGAAGACGATGGTGGCCCTGCGCGCCATGCTCGCCGTGGTCGACGCGGGCGGCCAGGCCGCGATGCTCGCCCCCACCGAGGTCCTCGCCCAGCAGCACCACCGCTCGATCACCGAGATGATGGGCGAGCTGGCCGAGGGCGGCATGCTGGGCGGCTCTGACCGGGGGACCAAGGTCGTCCTGCTCACCGGCTCCATGGGCACGGCCGCCCGCCGTCAGGCCCTGCTCGACCTGGTCACCGGCGAGGCCGGGATCGTCATCGGCACCCATGCCCTCATCGAGGACAAGGTGCAGTTCCACGACCTGGGCCTGGTCGTCGTGGACGAACAGCACCGCTTCGGCGTGGAACAGCGCGACGCCCTGCGCTCCAAGGGGAAGCAGCCGCCCCACCTCCTCGTCATGACCGCCACCCCCATTCCCCGTACGGTCGCCATGACGGTCTTCGGCGACCTGGAGACCTCCGTCCTGGACCAGCTCCCGGCCGGCCGCTCCCCGATCGCCAGCCATGTCGTCCCCGCCAAGGACAAGCCGCACTTCCTCGCCCGCGCCTGGGAACGCGTCCGCGAGGAGGTCGAGAACGGCCACCAGGCGTATGTGGTCTGCCCCCGCATCGGCGACGACGCGGAGGAGGCCGAGGGGAAGAAGGGCAAGGCGAAGAAGAAGACCGCCGAGGAGGACCCGGAGAAGCGGCCGCCGCTCGCCGTCCTGGAGATCGCCGACGAGCTGCGCAAGGGCGCCCTGGCCGGGCTGACCGTCGAGGTGCTGCACGGCCGGATGCACCCCGACGAGAAGGACGACGTCATGCGCCGGTTCGCCGCCGGGGACGTGGACGTCCTGGTCGCCACCACCGTCATCGAGGTCGGCGTCAACGTCCCCAACGCCACCGCCATGGTGATCATGGACGCCGACCGGTTCGGCGTCTCCCAGCTCCACCAGCTGCGCGGCCGCGTCGGCCGGGGCTCCGCCCCCGGGCTCTGCCTGCTGGTCAGCGAGGCCCACGAGGCGAGCCCCGCCCGCGCCCGCCTCTCCGCCGTCGCCGCCACCCTCGACGGCTTCGAGCTCTCCCGGATCGACCTGGAGCAGCGCCGCGAGGGCGATGTGCTCGGCCAGGCCCAGTCCGGGGTGCGCTCCTCGCTCCGGATGCTCACCGTCATCGACGACGAGGAGGTCATCGCCGCCGCCCGCGAGGAGGCCGTGGCGATCGTCGCCGCCGACCCGGAGCTGGAGCACCTGCCGGAGCTGCGCACGGTGCTGGCCGCCCTGCTGGACAAGGACCGCGAGGAGTACCTCGACAAGGGGTGAGCCCGGGGCCGTCCTGCTGGTGGGAGCCGTACGCCATATCGTGGACGCACGGCACGCGCCCGTACGCGCGCGCCCGCTGGACGCCCCCGACCCCGAGGACCCGACACCCATGACCCGCGTGATCGCCGGCTCGGCCGGCGGACGCCGCCTGGCCGTCCCGCCCGGCACCGGCACCCGCCCCACCTCCGACCGTGCGCGCGAGGGCCTCTTCTCCACCTGGCAGGCGCTCCTCGGCACCCTGGAAGGGACCCGGGTCGCCGATCTGTACGCCGGATCCGGCGCCGTCGGCCTCGAAGCGCTCTCCCGCGGCGCGGTCCACGCCCTGCTCGTGGAGGCCGACCCGAAGGCCGTCCGCACCGTCCGCGACAACGTCCGCACCCTCGGCCTCCCGGGCGCCGACGTCCGTACCGGCAAAGCCGAGCAGATCGTGACAGGACCGGCGCCCGCCGCCCCGTACGACATCGTCTTCCTCGACCCGCCGTACGCCGTCACCGACGACGATCTTCGCGAGATCCTGCTCACACTCCGTGCTCAGGGGTGGCTCGCCGACGATGCGCTCGTCACCGTGGAACGCAGCACCCGGGGCGGAGAATTCGGCTGGCCCGCCGGATTCGAGCCACTGCGGTCCCGTCGCTACGGCGAGGGAACGCTTTGGTACGGTCGCGCCGCCGCTACGTGCGAAGACGCACGATGACCGGACCGGAGAGCGAGGGAATCACAGTGCGCCGCGCCGTCTGTCCGGGGTCGTTCGACCCCATCACCAACGGACATCTCGACATCATCGGACGAGCCTCGAAGCTGTACGACGTGGTGCACGTGGTGGTGATGATCAACCAGTCCAAGAAGGGGCTGTTCACCGTCGACGAGCGGATCGAGCTGATCCGCGAGGTCACCGCCGACTTCAGCAACGTCGAGGTGGAGTCCTTCCACGGCCTGCTGGTCGACTTCTGCAAGCAGCGGGAGATCCCGGCGATCGTGAAGGGCCTGCGGGCCGTCAGCGACTTCGACTACGAGCTTCAGATGGCCCAGATGAACAACGGCCTCTCCGGCGTCGAGACGCTCTTCATGCCGACCAACCCGACGTACAGCTTCCTGTCGTCCTCGCTGGTCAAGGAGGTGGCGGCCTGGGGTGGCGACGTCTCCCACCTGCTGCCGCCGACCGTCCACGACGAGCTCGTGAAGCGGCTCGGCGAACGCTGAGACCTGACGGGCCGTCACCAGGTGTCGGGCGGCGGCCGACTGGCCTTACAGTCGTCCCGTCCGTCTCCAACGGAGCAGCAGCTTCAACAGAGCAGCAGAGAGTGGCGAGCACACGGTGGACGTGCAGAAGAAGCTCGACGAGATCGTCGAAGCGGTCGGGAGCGCCCGATCCATGCCCATGTCGGCCTCGTGCGTGGTCAACCGCGCCGAGCTGCTCGCCATGCTCGAAGAGGTGCGCCAGGCCCTGCCCGGCTCCCTCGCCCAGGCCCAGGAGCTGATCGGCGGCCAGGAGCAGTTCGCCGAGCAGGCCCGCCAGGAGGCCGAGCGGATCATCGAGTCGGCCCACGCCCAGCGCGCCTCGCTGATCTCCGAGACCGAGATCGCCCGGCAGTCGCAGAGCGAAGCCGACCGGATCCTGTCCGAGGCCCGCCGCGAGGCCGAGGAGGTCCGGGCCGAGGCCGACGACTACGTCGACAGCAAGCTCGCCAACTTCGAGGTCGTCCTCACCAAGACCATCGGCTCCGTGGACCGGGGCCGCGAGAAGCTTCTCGGCCGCGGCCAGGGCCTGGACGAGCAGGGCTACCAGGACCCCGACTTCGCCGAGGCCCCCGAGCGCAGCGCCGACCCGGAGACGCTGAAGCAGCGGGCCGACGACTACGTGGACGCCAAGTTCGGCGCCTTCGAGGCCGTCCTCGCCAAGACCCTGGAGGCGGTCGGCCGCGGCCGGCAGAAGCTGCACGGCCGGGTCGCCACCGACGACCTCGGCGCGCACATCGCCGCCCAGGACGCCGCGGGCGGCCAGGGCCACACCAGCGACGCCGACTACCTGGCCGGCCTCGCCGAGCTGGCCACCCCCGAACCCCAGCAGGCGCCCCAGCAGCCCGCCTACCCGGCGCAGCCGCAGGCCGAGCCGAGCTACGCGCAGGCGGCCTACGGCTACCAGGAGCAGCCGGTCCAGCAGGGCGTCCAGGACGCGTACGGCTACCAGCAGCCCGACCCGTACGCGGCGTACCAGCAGCAGGGCGGCTACGACCCCAACGGCTACCCGCCCCAGCCGGCCGGCCAGCCCGATTACGGCTGGCAGCAGCAGGACCAGCAGCACGGGCACGGGCAGGGGCACGGCCAGGCGCCCGACCAGCAGGGCGGCGCGCTGGACGAGACCAGCCTCTTCGACACGAGCATGATCGACCTGGAGCAGCTGCGCCGGTACGAGCAGGGCCGCTGACCCCGGTGGGGGCTGCCCCGATTGGGTGCTGAGCGGTCCGTCCAGTATCCTGAATCCTCGGTCGCACATAGGTCCGCGATTCCGGCTGCCCGTTTCGTCTGCGGATCGGGGCCATCTGACTCCGGACCGTAGACGGCCCCTCCTTCGCAGTACGACACCCATGATTCGAAAGCAGGAAAAGCCCTGAACGGCCACCTCGACCACCGCAACCCTCTCGTGTTCGATACGCACGAGCTGGGCCGGCGTCCCGGTGCCATGAAGCGGCTCTCCCGCTCGGTGGAAGCACCCGGTTCACCGGTCCTGGGCATCGACGGCGTCATCGGTGTGCCGGAAGGCGCACCCGTGGAGCTGGACCTCCGCCTCGAATCGGTCATGGAAGGGGTGCTTGTCACAGGCACCGCCCGTGCGACCGCCGAGGGGGAGTGCGTAAGGTGTCTGGAGCCGCTGACCGTAGAGGTCGACGCGGACTTCCAGGAAATGTTCTCGTACCCTGACGCCGATGACCGGGGCCGCAGCACTGCGGCGGAACCGGCCGACGACGCCGAGGACGACGAGGACAGGTTCTTTCTCGAGGACGGCTTGTTCGACCTCGAACCCATGCTGCGTGACGCGGTAGTGCTCGCACTGCCCATGCAGCCGGTGTGCTCGGAGGACTGCGCCGGTCTGTGTTCCGAATGCGGAATCAGGCTGGACGAGAATCCGGGCCACCACCACGACGCCGTCGACATCCGTTGGGCGGCACTGCAAGGACTCGCCGAGACCGTTCAGGACGGCGAGAAGGACAACATGGGCGGCGCCGAACCGGGCGTCGACGAGAAGCAGGAGAAGTAGCCGTGGCTGTTCCGAAGCGGAAGATGTCGCGCAGCAACACGCGCCACCGCCGGTCGCAGTGGAAGGCTGCGGTCCCCACCCTGGTTTCGTGCGAGCGTTGCCAGGAGCCCAAGCTCCAGCACATTGCGTGCCCGAGCTGCGGCACCTACAACAAGCGCCAGGTCCTCGAGGTCTGAGCGGCTGGTGAGAGGCCCGATGTCTGAGTTGTCCAGCGCCAAGAAGCAGGCAGACAACGTCAACACAGCCTCGTCCCACACGCTTCTGGAAGGGCGGCTCGGGTATCACCTCGAGTCCGCCCTTCTGGTGCGTGCGCTGACCCACCGTTCGTACGCGTACGAGAACGGCGGCCTGCCCACCAACGAGCGGCTCGAATTCCTCGGGGATTCGGTGCTCGGCCTGGTGGTCACGGACACGCTGTACCGCACCCACCCCGACCTGCCCGAAGGCCAGCTGGCCAAGTTGCGGGCCGCGGTGGTCAACTCGCGTGCGCTGGCGGAAGTGGGCCGCGGCCTCGAACTCGGCTCCTTCATCCGGCTCGGCCGCGGTGAAGAGGGCACGGGGGGCCGGGACAAGGCATCCATCCTCGCCGACACACTGGAAGCAGTGATCGGCGCGGTCTATCTCGACCAGGGCCTCAGCGCGGCCTCGGAGCTGGTCCACCGGCTCTTCGACCCGCTGATCGACAGGTCCTCGAACCTCGGCGCCGGCCTGGACTGGAAGACCAGCCTCCAGGAGCTCACCGCGAGCGAGAGCCTCGGAGTCCCCGAGTACCTCGTCACGGAGACCGGTCCGGATCACGAGAAGACCTTCACTGCTGCCGCTCGCGTCGGTGGTGTCTCGTACGGCACCGGCACCGGCCGTAGCAAGAAGGAAGCGGAGCAGCAGGCGGCCGAGTCCGCCTGGCGCGAGATCAGCGCCGCCGCGGAGGCACGGCAGGCCGCGGAGAAGTCCGCGGCCGACGGAGGGGCCGCCGACACCCCTGCCGACCCGTCGCCGAACACGGACGCGGCTCCGGCCTGAAGCTGTACGAGAACCCCTCGGTGCCCTGCGCACCGGGGGGTTTTCCCTGTCCAGGGGCGGCTCCCGGACCGCTGTGGTCACTGCGTTTTCGCCCGCCCCGTCCCCCGTACTACCGTCGATGTGTCTGGAGTGGTGCACCGTGCCCGAGCTGCCCGAGGTCGAAGTCGTCCGCAGGGGCCTGGAGCGCTGGGTCAGCGGCCGCACTGTCACCGAGGTCGAGGTCCTGCACCCGCGCTCGGTCCGCCGGCACCTCGCGGGCGGCGTCGACTTCGCCGCCCGGCTGCGCGGGGCCCGCTTCGGCACGGCGATGCGGCGCGGCAAGTACCTCTGGGTGCCGATCGAGGAGGCCTCCGCCTCGCTGCTCGGCCACCTCGGGATGAGCGGCCAGCTGCTGGTGCAGCCCGCGGACGCGCCCGACGAGAAGCACCTGCGGATCCGGATGCGGTTCGACGACGAGCTCGGCACCGAACTGCGCTTCGTCGACCAGCGGACCTTCGGCGGACTCTCGCTGCACGGCAACACCCCCGACGGGCTGCCGGACACCATCGCGCACATCGCCCGGGACCCGCTCGACCCACTCTTCGACGACGCCGCGTTCCACACCGCGCTGCGCCTGCGCCGTACCACCGTCAAGCGCGCCCTGCTCGACCAGTCGCTGATCAGCGGCGTCGGCAACATCTACGCCGACGAGGCGCTCTGGCGGGCCAGGCTGCACTACGACCGGCCTACCGCGACCCTGACCCGCCCCAAGTCCGCCGAACTCCTCGGCCACGCCCGCGACGTCATGAACGCGGCCCTCGCCCAGGGCGGCACCAGCTTCGACAGCCTGTACGTCAACGTGAACGGCGAGTCCGGCTACTTCGACCGGTCGCTCGACGCGTACGGCCGGGAGGGCGAGCCCTGCAACCGGTGCTCCACGCCGATGCGCCGCCGCGCCTGGATGAACCGCTCCAGCTACTACTGCCCGCGCTGTCAGCGGCCGCCGCGCGCCTCGTCGTAACGCGCCCGGGCGGCCAGGACCTCGTCCATCCGCCCCTCGACACAGTGGATGAGGCCGAGGAGCTTCTCCGCGACCTCGCGCCCGAACGGGGTGAGCTCGTAGTCCACCCGGGGCGGGTTCACCGGCTGGGCCTCCCGCAGGACGAGCCCGTCCCGCTCCAGGGCGTGCAGGGTCTGGGAGAGCATCTTCTCGCTGACCCCGTCGACCCGGCGGCGCAGCTCGTTGAACCGGAGGCTCTCCTCGTACAGCGCGCCGATCGTCAGACCGCCCCACCGCCCGGTGACGTGCTCCAGCGTCGAGCGGGAGGGGCACGCGCGGGAGAAGACGTCGAACGCGAGGCTGTCCGTATCCGTATCCGTGTCGCTGGCCATACCAAAAGCTTACTCCTGTACAGCGCTCACCCCGAGGGAGCGCTGTACAGGAGCAAGGGGACCGGCGGCCGGGTTCAGAAGCCGAAGTTCTGGACCCACCACGGGCCGCCGGGGCCCTCGTGGATGCCGATGCCGATGGTCTTGTAGTCGCAGTTGAGAATGTTCGCCCGGTGGCCTTCGCTGTTCATCCAGCCCTCCATCACGGCCTGGGCGTCCGCCTGGCCGCGGGCGATGTTCTCCGCCGCCAGTCCCTGGACGCCCGCCTGCGCGGCCCGGTCCCAGGGGGTGTCGCCGTCCGGGTCCGTGTGGTCGAAGAAGCCGCGGGCCGCCATGTCCTCGCTGAAGTTCTGGGCGAGCGAGGTCAGCGGGGCGCTCGTGGACAGCGGGGAGCAGCCGACCTTCGCGCGCTCCTGGTTCACCAGGGCCAGCACCTCGCTGCGTGCGGAGGCGTCGGTCGGGGAAGGGCTCGGCTTCTCGCTGGGCGGCGGGGCCGTGGAGGTCTTCGGCGGGGCCGGGGTCTTGCTCGCCGGGGCGGAGCTCTTCGCCGGGGCCGAGGTCGGAGCCTTCGACTTCTTCGACGGGGTGGCGGCCGGCTTCTTCGACGTGGAGGGCGCGGCCGACTTCGACGGTGCCTTCGAGGTCTCCGAGGGCGAGGGCGTCTTGGACGGGGTCTTGGAAGGCGTCTTCGACGGCGACTTGCTCGGCGCCTCGGGGCGCTCGCTGCCCCGGCTGGCGGGGGAGGAAGACCGGTCGGCCGGCGCGGTGGAGCTGCCGCCCTGCGTCAGCAGGTCCGGGGCGCCGCCGGTGCGCACCTGGTCGGCGGCGGTGGTGTTGCCCGTGGTGTACGTGTCGCCGCCGGGGATCAGACCCGAGGCGACGGCCACCGCGCCGACGGCCACGGCCGCCGAGACGCCGAGGAGCCCGGTCCGGATCGGCACGGCGGACTTCTTCCGGCGTGTGCCCCGGCCCCGGGAAGCGGCCTTGGCCGCGGGCTGCTCAGCGGCGGGGCCTGCGGCGGATCGTCGGTGGCGTCCCATGCGCTGTGCCTTCCTGATTCTCCGGACGTCGTTGCGACGTCACGCGACTGCCCCGTTTGCTGATGCTGGACGGCCCCGATGATCGAATGCGATCGGGCGGGGAGCGAATGGTGCTTGATCGACTTTCCGTCGACGACCGTCCGATACTCACCCGATCGAGTGAGGCTGTTGCGACGGGACTGTAGCCCATGGGCGAAAGGGGGCGGCGTGCTTCTTGAGCAATTGGCCGGTTAGCGTTCGGGCATGAACGAAGAAGCACGCCTCGTCGTCTGGGTACGCGGCCGAGTACAGCAAGTAGGCTTCCGCTGGTTCACCAGGGCAAACGCTTTGGAGATCGGCGGGCTCATCGGGTTCGCCCTCAATCTCGACGACGGCCGGGTGCAGATCGTTGCTGAGGGCCGACGTGAGAATTGCCACCGTCTGCTGGACTGGCTGCGGTCCGACGACACACCCGGGCGCGTGGACGGCGTCACTGAGATCTGGGACACCCCGCGCGGTGGATACGACGGATTCGCCATCCGCTGATCCCGTCCGGAGCGCCCCCTTCCGATCCGCTCCGTGAACGCCGCGCGCCGAACGGTCACCGGAACGCCCGCTCGGCCCCCGCACCCGAAATGACCTGCGACGGGACCCGGCGGCGACCGATGGTTGCCAGATGCGGGATGTCGTGCAAGGCTGCGGCATTGACGAAGATCCGCGCACCCCTCGGGGTCCCGCAGGAGAGTCGCGCCGCATGATCGTCCAGCCGCGCGCCCCCGGGACACCCGGGTACACAGGGTGTGATCGTGTTGACCGTCAAACTTTTTGGTGAGACGCTGAAAACCCCGCGCACCTTAGCTGTTCGGTAGAGCTGATTAGCAGCAGAACCGCAGTGGTGACAGAGCCCTGCCGAGCACCGCGGGTGCGATCCCCTGACGACCCACACCGCATCGGTCGGTCACTCATTGTGGAGGACCATCCATCATGGCAAAGGCGCTTCTCGGTTACGTCGGCGGTTCCGACCCGCGACTCCTCGCCGAGATGCGACGGCTCCAGCAGCGCGTCCAGGACCTGGAATCCGAGCTCACCCGGATCCAGGACGAGAACGACGCGCTGAACGCCGCCGCCCAGCACCAGGAGTCGCTGCTCGACAGCATCGACATCGACGTACCCCAGGGCGAGCCTGCACTGACCTGACCTTCACGGCCCCTTCGGGCCGGTCGGGCCGGGCACGCTCAGTAGCCTCGGAATCTCATTGATCCGTCCTGCGTCACGGATCGCCGTCCCCGAACACCGGGGTCCCCGCACCGCCGGGGATGCCGATGTCCGGCGTACGACGATGCACCGCGCGGGCCACAGCTGGATGAACGGCGACGCCTGCTGCACAGCGACGCCGACAAGATTCACAGGGACGCTTCGGCGTCCCTTTTTCTTTGCCCGACCCCCACCCCGGACCTACCGGCCTTCGCTTACCGTCTGATGTGCCCTGCACCTTCATCAGCGAAACCGAGAGCGAAAGGTAGAGTCCGGCGGCGTGCACCTCAAGGCCCTGACCCTGCGTGGTTTCAAATCGTTCGCGTCCGCCACCACCCTGCGGTTCGAACCGGGGATCACCTGCGTCGTCGGGCCCAATGGATCCGGCAAATCCAATGTGGTGGACGCGCTCTCCTGGGTCATGGGGGAACAAGGGGCCAAATCCCTGCGCGGCGGCAAGATGGAAGACGTGATCTTCGCCGGGACGACCGGGCGGCCGCCGCTCGGCCGCGCCGAAGTGTCGCTGACCATCGACAATTCCGACGGCGCATTGCCCATCGAGTACGCCGAAGTGACGATCACGCGGATCATGTTCCGCAATGGCGGCAGCGAATACCAGATCAACGGCGACACGTGCCGGCTGCTCGACATCCAGGAACTCCTCTCCGACTCCGGTATCGGCCGCGAGATGCACGTCATCGTCGGACAGGGCCAGTTGGACTCCGTCCTGCACGCCGACCCGATGGGCCGCCGCGCCTTCATCGAGGAGGCCGCGGGAGTCCTCAAGCACCGCAAGCGGAAAGAGAAGGCGCTGCGGAAGCTGGACGCGATGGGCGCCAACCTGGCCCGGGTCCAGGACCTCACCGACGAACTGCGCCGCCAGCTCAAGCCGCTCGGCCGGCAGGCCGCCGTCGCCCGCCGCGCCGCCGTCATCCAGGCCGACCTGCGCGATGCCCGGCTCCGGCTCCTCGCCGACGACCTGGTGACCCTGCGGGACGCGCTGCGCGACGAGATCGCCGACGAGGCGGAGCTGAAGAAGCGCAAGGACGCGGCCGAGGCCGAGCTGAGGACGGCGCTCGCCCGTGAGGCCGAGTTGGAGGGCGAGGTGCGCCGGCTCGCGCCCCGGCTCCAGCGCGCCCAGCAGACCTGGTACGAGCTCTCCCAGCTCGCCGAGCGGGTCCGCGGCACGATCTCGCTGGCCGACGCCCGGGTCAGGAGCGCCACCCAGCCCCCCACCGAGGAGCGCCGCGGCCGCGACCCAGAAGACCTGGAACGCGAGGCGGCCCGGATCCGCGAGCAGGAGGCGGAGCTGACGGCGGCCCTGGAGGCGGCCGAACACGCGCTGGAGGACACCGCCGCGCACCGCGCCGACCTGGAGCGCGAGCTGATCGCCGAGGAGCGCCGGCTGAAGGACGCGGCCCGCGCCATCGCCGACCGCCGCGAAGGGCTCGCCCGGCTGAACGGCCAGGTCAACGCGGCCCGCAGCCGGGCCGGTTCGGCCCAGGCCGAGATCGACCGGCTGGCCGCGTCCCGCGACGAGGCGCAGGAGCGCGCGGTCACCGCCCAGGAGGAGTACGAGCAGCTCAAGGCCGAGGTCGAGGGCCTGGACGGCGTCGACGAGGAGCTGACCGCCCGCCACGAGGCCGCCAAGCGGGCGCTGGCCGAGGCCCAGGCCGCCCACAGCACGGCCCGCGACGAGGCCACCGCCGCCGAGCGCAGGCGGGCGGCGGTCGCGGCCCGCCACGAGGCGCTGGCCCTCGGGCTCCGCCGCAAGGACGGCACGGGCGCGCTGCTCGGCGCCCGTGACCGGCTGACCGGACTCCTCGGCCCCGCCGCCGAACTGCTCACCGTCGAGCCCGGTTACGAGATCCCGGTCGCGGCCGCCCTCGGCACGGCGGCGGACGCGGTCGCGGTGACGGACCCGGCCACGGCCGCCGCCGCGATCCGGCTGCTGCGCGAACGGGACGCGGGGCGCGCGGCGATGCTGCTGGGCGGGGCGGCCGGCGGTGCGCCGGAAACCCGGCCCCATCACGTACCGGAGCAGTCCGGCGAGCAGGTACCCGTACGGGGCGAGGCCCCGCACACCGTGCCCGCCGTGCTGCCCGGCCAGGGCGGCGCTCCCGGCGAAGCCGCCTCCGTGCCCGCGGGACCCGACACCTCCCCCCTCCGCACCGCCCGCCCCGAGGCGGTCACGGTCACCACCCCGCCCGCCGTCGCCGACCTCGTGCGCGGGCCCGCCGCGCTCGTCGGGGCCGTCCGGCGGCTCGTCGCGGGCATGGTGGTCGTCGCGACGCTGGAGGACGCCGAGGAACTGGTCGCCGCGCATCCCGGGCTGACCGCGGTGACCGGGGAAGGGGATGTGCTCTCCGCCCACTTCGCGCACGGCGGGTCCGCCGGGGCGCCCAGTCTGCTGGAGGTGCAGGCCTCCGTCGACGAGGCCGCCGCCGAGCTGGCCGACCTGGCCGTACGGTGCGAGGAACTGGCCGAGGCCCAGCGCCTGGCGGGGCAGCGGCGCACCGAGCAGGCCGCGCTCGTCGAGGAGCTGGGGGAGCGCCGCCGGGCGGCCGAACGCGAAAAGTCCGGGTTCGCCCAGCAGCTCGGGCGGCTCGCCGGGACGGCCCGGAGCGCGGCGGGCGAGGCCGAGCGCATGACCGCCTCCGCCGCCCGCGCCCAGGAGGCCCTGGAGCGGGCGACCGAGGAGGCCGAGGAGCTGGCCGAGCGACTGCTGGTCGCCGAGGAGACACCGGCCGAGGAGGAGCCCGACACCTCCGTACGCGACCGGCTCGCCGCCGACGGGGCCAACGCCCGCCAGACCGAGATGGAGGCCCGGCTCCAGGCCCGTACGCACGAGGAGCGGGTCAAGGCGCTGGCCGGGCGCGCCGATTCGCTGGACCGGGCCGCCCGCGCCGAACGCGAGGCCCGCACCCGCGCCGAACAGCGCCGGTCCCGCCTGCGGTACGAGGCCGAGGTCGCCTCCGCCGTCGCCTCGGGCGCCCGTCAGCTGCTGGCCCACGTCGAGGTGTCCCTCGTACGGGCCGACCAGGAGCGGACGGCGGCCGAGGCGGCGAAGGGCGAGCGGGAACGCGAGCTGGCCGTCGAGCGCGACCGGGGCCGGGAGCTGAAGGGCGAGCTGGACAAGCTCACCGACTCGGTCCACCGGGGCGAGGTGCTGGGCGCCGAGAAGCGGCTGCGGATCGAGCAGCTGGAGACGAAGGCCCTGGAGGAGCTGGGCGTGGAGCCCGCCGGGCTGGTCTCCGAGTACGGCCCCGACCAGCTGGTACCGCCGTCGCCCGCCGCCGAGGGCGAGGAGCTGCCGGAGGACCCGGAGCACCCGCGCAACCAGCCGAAGCCGTACCGGCGGCCCGAGCAGGAGAAGCGCCTGCGGTCGGCCGAACGGGCGTACCAGCAACTCGGGAAGGTGAATCCGCTCGCGCTGGAGGAGTTCTCGGCGCTGGAGGAACGGCACAAGTTCCTGTCCGAGCAGCTTGAAGACCTGAAGAAGACCCGGGCCGATCTGCTCCAGGTGATCAAGGAGGTCGACGAGCGGGTCGAGCAGGTCTTCACCGAGGCCTACCACGACACCGCCCGGCAGTTCGAGGGCGTGTTCTCGCGGCTCTTCCCCGGCGGCGAGGGCCGGCTCATCCTCACCGACCCGGACAACATGCTCACCACCGGCGTGGACGTCGAGGCCCGCCCGCCGGGCAAGAAGGTGAAGCGGCTCTCCCTGCTCTCGGGCGGCGAGCGGTCCCTCACGGCGGTGGCGCTGCTGGTCTCGATCTTCAAGGCCCGGCCCAGCCCGTTCTACGTGATGGACGAGGTCGAGGCCGCGCTCGACGACACCAACCTTCAGCGGCTGATCCGGATCATGGAGGAGCTCCAGGAGAGCTCGCAGCTGATCGTGATCACCCATCAGAAGCGGACGATGGAGGTCGCCGACGCGCTGTACGGCGTGTCCATGCAGGGCGACGGGGTCTCGAAGGTCATCAGCCAGCGGCTGCGCTGACTCTGACTCTTTACCGAATCATCAGAGGTTCAACGCACCTTTTGCGCACCCCGGGGTACACGGCACCAGACCCGCTATTTGACTTCGATTCTTGAACGCATAACCTCTGCGAAGTTGATTTGGTCTTCAAGTGGTGGCGAGCCGGATGGTGTGCGCCACTGGGAAGGCTCACACCCCACGTCTGACCCCCGGCCAGGCATCAGGAGTTCACGTGACCAGCAGCACAGCGAACGGACCCGAGTCCGGGGCGAGGGCGGCCCACCCGGAGCACCTCGGCCACGTCATCTTCATCACCGCGGCCGCGGCGATGGGCGGCTTCCTCTTCGGCTACGACAGCTCCGTCATCAACGGCGCCGTCGAGGCGATCCGCGACCGGTACGACATCGGCTCCGGAACGCTCGCCCAGGTCATCGCCATCGCGCTGATCGGCTGTGCGATCGGCGCCGCCACCGCCGGCCGGACCGCGGACCGGATCGGCCGCATCCGCTGCATGCAGATCGCCTCGGTGCTCTTCACCGCCAGCGCGATCGGCTCCGCACTGCCGTTCGCGCTCTGGGACCTGGCGATGTGGCGCATCATCGGCGGCTTCGCCATCGGCATGGCGTCCGTGATCGGCCCGGCCTACATCGCCGAGGTCTCCCCGCCCGCCTACCGCGGCCGGCTCGGCTCCTTCCAGCAGGCCGCGATCGTCATCGGCATCGCCGTCTCCCAGCTGGTCAACTACGCCGTCCTCCAGATCGCCGACGGCGATCAGCGCGGCGAGATCCTGGGCCTGGAGGCCTGGCAGTGGATGCTCGGCGTGATGGTCGTCCCGGCCATCCTGTACGGGCTCCTCTCCTTCGCCATCCCCGAGTCCCCCCGCTTCCTCATCTCGGTCGGCAAGAAGGCCGAGGCCCGCAAGATCCTCGAAGAGGTCGAGGGCGACAAGATCGACCTCGACGCGCGCGTCACCGAGATCGAGACGGCCATGCACCGCGAGCACAAGTCCTCCTTCAAGGACCTGCTCGGCAACCGCTTCTTCTTCCTGCCGATCGTCTGGGTCGGCATCGGCCTCTCGATGTTCCAGCAGCTCGTCGGCATCAACGTGGCGTTCTACTACTCGGCGACGCTGTGGCAGTCCGTCGGCATCGACCCGACCGACTCGTTCTTCTACTCGTTCACCACCTCGATCATCAACATCATCGGCACGGTGATCGCGATGGTGCTGGTCGACCGGGTGGGCCGCAGGCCGCTCGCCCTCGTCGGCTCCGTCGGTATGGCGGTCGCGCTCGCCGTCGAGGCCTGGGCCTTCTCCGCCGATCTGGTCGACGGCAAGCTCCCCACCGCCCAGGGCGCCACGGCGCTGGTCGCCGCCCACGTCTTCGTGCTCTTCTTCGCCCTGTCGTGGGGTGTCGTCGTCTGGGTCTTCCTGGGCGAGATGTTCCCGAACCGCCTGCGCGCCGCCGCCCTCGGTGTGGCCGTCTTCGCGCAGTGGATGGCCAACTGGGCGATCACCGCCAGCTTCCCGAGCCTGGCCGACTGGAACCTCTCGGGGACGTACATCATCTACGCCTGCTTCGCCGTGCTCTCGATCCCCTTCGTGCTCAAGTTCGTGAAGGAGACCAAGGGCAAAACGCTGGAGGAGATGGGCTGACCCCCCCCGTACTGGAGGAGACGGGCCCATCCCCGCTGCCCCTCTCCTCTTCACCGACGGCCCCGGCTCACCCTTGAGCCGGGGCCGTCGGCCTTTCCCGTGCCACCGCCTCGCAGAACAGCCGCAGGCTCCGCCACCCCTCCTCCACCGGCATTCCGCCGCACAGCGGATGCAGCACCAGGCTCTCCGCCCCCAGGCCCGCCAGTTCGTCCGGCGTGACGATCCGGTACACCCCCTCCTCGCGCAGCTCCGCCACCGTCGTCGCCGCCGAGCGCACCGCCGAGCGGATGTCCTTGGACTGCCAGGAGGCGTACGTCCGCGCCTCGTGCAGCAGGTGCTCCCCGTACAGCGCCCACGTCCGCTCCGGGTCGTCCGAGACATGCAGCAGCGGGGTGCGCTCCGCGGGCATCATGCAGAAGCCCTCCGTCCCGTGCTCGGCGCACTGCTCCCGGTAGTACGCCTCCAGCTCCGGCAGATGCGCGCTCGGGAACAGCGGCAGCCCCAGCCGGGCCGCCCGCCGCGCCGCCGCCCGTGAGCTGCCGCCGACCAACAGCATCGGGTGCGGCCGCGTGTACGGGCGCGGGGTGACGCGTACCGTACGGCCCCGGTACGGGAACGGCTCCCCGGTCCACGCCGCCAGCAGCGTCTCCAGCAGCTCGTCCTGGAGCCTGCCGCGCCGGCCCCACTCGACCCCGGCCCGCTCGTACTCCTCCGGGCGGTAGCCGATCCCCGCCACCGTCACCAGCCGGCCCGCGCTCAGCAGGTCCAGCACGGCGATGTCCTCCGCGAGCCGCAGCGGATCGTGCAGCGGCCCGATGATCGCCGAGACGGTCACCGCGATCCGGCGGGTGGCGCCGAAGACCGCTCCGGCGAAGGTGAACGGGGAGGGCAGCCAGGAGTTCGCCACCCCGTGGTGCTCCTCGGTCTGCACCGTGTCGACCCCGTGCTCGTCCGCGTACGCCGCCATCTCCAGGGCGGCGCGGTAGCGGGCCGAGAGTGATTGCGGGGTGGCGTCGGGCTCGACGAGATTGAACCGGACCACTGTGAAGGCCATCGGGGGCGTCCCTTCGCCGGAGCGGGCAGACGGGCGGCTGAACGGGCAGGCGGGCGGGCGACGGTGCGATCGGGCGGCCGCACCGTACCTGACGAGGCGTCAGAAGTGTAGGGGCTCGTGCCCGTATTGCGGCCAAAAGGTGCATAGGGGGCCCGCCGGATCGCCGGGGGACTGCCGGGGCAGCGCCCGCGGGACGGCCGTGGCCGATACTGGACGGGTTATGGAACTCGTCGAAATCGTCATCCTCGCTGTAGTCATCGCCCTGGTCGCTGTCGGCCTGGTCGGCGGGCTCGTGGTCGGCAGCCGCAAGAAGAAGCAGCTGCCGCCCCCGCCGCCGAGCACGCCGACCATCACCCCTCCCGCCGAACCGCAGGTCGGCGAGGAGGCCGAGACGCCGCGCGACGAAGCGCGGCGCACCATCGACGAAGTCGGCCTCCCGGACGCCACCGCGCCCGTGGAGGAGGAGGCTCCGGTCGCCGAGGCCCCCGAGGCCCCCGCGCTGGAGATCCCCGAGCCCACCGCCGGCCGGCTCGTCCGCCTGCGGGCCCGGCTCGCCCGCTCGCAGAACTCGCTCGGCAAGGGGCTCCTCACCCTGCTCTCCCGGGACAACCTCGACGAGGACACCTGGGAGGAGATCGAGGACACGCTCCTCACCGCCGACGTCGGCGTCGCCCCCACCCAGGAACTGGTCGAGCGGCTCCGTGAGCGCGTCCGTGTGCTCGGCACCCGTACCCCGGAAGAGCTGCGCACCCTGCTCCGCGAGGAGCTGATCACCCTGCTCGGCCCGGACCTCGACCGCGAGGTCAAGACCGAGGGCGGCGCGGAGACCCCCGGCGTCGTCATGGTCGTCGGCGTCAACGGCACCGGCAAGACCACCACCACCGGCAAGCTGGCCCGGGTGCTCGTCGCCGACGGCCGCAGCGTGGTGCTCGGCGCGGCCGACACCTTCCGCGCCGCCGCCGCCGACCAGCTCCAGACCTGGGGCGAGCGCGTCGGGGCCCGTACGGTCCGGGGCCCCGAGGGCGGCGACCCGGCGTCGATCGCCTACGACGCGGTCAAGGAAGGCATCGCCGAGGGCGCGGACGTCGTGCTCATCGACACCGCCGGCCGGCTGCACACCAAGACCGGCCTCATGGACGAGCTGGGCAAGGTCAAGCGCGTCGTGGAGAAGCACGGCCCGCTGGACGAGGTGCTGCTCGTCCTCGACGCCACCACCGGACAGAACGGTCTCGTCCAGGCCCGGGTCTTCGCGGAGGTCGTGGACATCACCGGCATCGTCCTCACCAAGCTCGACGGCACCGCCAAGGGCGGCATCGTCATCGCGGTCCAGCGCGAGCTGGGCGTACCCGTGAAGCTGATCGGCCTCGGCGAGGGGCCGGACGACCTCGCCCCGTTCGAGCCGGGCGCCTTCGTGGACGCCCTGATCGGCGACTGAACCGCCCCGCACCCGGTACGGCGGACGGGCGGCGGCTCCTTCGAGGAGCCCGCCGCCCGTCCGCCGTTTCCGTGACCTCTACGAGCGGTGGCAGACGTACGCCAGCGTCCCCAGCAGCAGTCGCGCCTGCGGGGGAGCGGCCGCCGTGTCCAGCACCGGGGGCCGCAGCCAGCGGACCGGGCCGAGGCCGCCGAGGTCGGACGGCGGGGCGGTGATGTGCGTCCCCGGGCCCAGGGCGCGCAGATCCAGGCCCGCGTCGTCCCAGCCCATCCGGTAGAGCAGCTCGGGCAGCTCGGCGGCGGCCCCGGGGGCGACGAAGAACTGCGCCCGCCCGGTCGGCGTCACCGTGACCGGGCCCAGCGGCAGCCCCATCCGCTCCATCCGCACCAGCGCCCGCCGCCCGGCCTGCTCCACGACGTCCAGGACGTCGAAGGAGCGGCCCACCGGCAGCAGCATCGCGGCGCCCGGTGTCTGCGCCCAGGCGTCCGCCGCGCGGTCCAGGCCGGTGCCCGCCGGAACCTCCTGGGCGAAGTGCAGCGGGTGGGCGCCGGGGGAGGGGCACACCGGATCGCCGCACGAGCAGGCGCCGGCCTCGGCCCGTGCCCCGGGCGCCACCGCCCAGCCCCACAGCCCTGTGTACTCGGCCACCGCCGTGCCCTCGGTGCCGCGGTGGCGTCGCCGCGCACCGGATCGCATCTCCCGGATGCCGCCGATCGTGAAGCCCATGCCCCCTCCAACGGGTCCGGCTCGCCGGTGGTTACGACCCGCGTCGCTCGGGTAACCCTCCGTCGCTGCAACTCGATCGAGGGGCGTACGCGGTGGCACGAAAGGGAGTGCGACACGGTGTACGCGCCCCCGAGTGCTTCCGTGCGCTCGCCCTCGGTCCTGATTCCTCAAGTCAAGCGCGCGCAGCGGCAGTCGGGTTCATTCGAAGGGGTGGCGAATGGTGGCGTTTCTTCAATCCCCCTCGCGAGAGGGGTGATCGTAGGATTACCGTCGGTACACGAACTCTGGGAGTATGTGCACCCACGGGTATGCCGCAGGCAACCCGATTTCCTGTTCGAGGGCATCCAACTCCCGTACGGACAGCACCGATGCACGGCATTCTGATAATGGTTCGCGCGATGAGGTTTCAGCGGGATGGGGGCGTTCCAGTGAGTGGCAGCGGCGCAGGCGACACGGATGCCGGAAAGCGTCCCAACGAGCAGTTGGGCTCGTGGTTCGTGCGCAGTGGCTGGTCCAAGGGCGAGCTGGCGCGCCAGGTCAACCGGCGGGCCCGGCAGATGGGCGCCCACCACATCAGCACCGACACCTCCCGGGTGCGGCGCTGGCTCGACGGCGAGCAGCCCCGGGAGCCGATCCCGCGCATCCTCTCCGAGCTGTTCTCGGAGCGCTTCGGCGCCGTCGTCGCCGTCGAGCAGCTCGGGCTGCGCACCGCCCACCAGTCACCCTCGGTGGCTGGCGTCGACCTGCCCTGGGCCGGCCCGCAGACCGTCGCCCTGCTCAGCGAGTTCTCCCGCAGCGACCTGATGCTCGCCCGGCGCGGCTTCCTCGGCAGCTCGCTGGCGCTGGCCGCGGGGCCCGCGCTCATCGAGCCGATGCAGCGCTGGCTGGTGCCCGTCCCCGTGCAGGGGACCGGCGAACCGGAGGCCCCGGCCGCCGACCACCGTCCCTCCCGGCTCTCCCGGCCCGAGCTGGACCTGCTGGAGTCGACCACCGCGATGTTCCGGCAGTGGGACGCCCAGTGCGGCGGCGGACTACGCCGCAAGGCCGTCGTCGGGCAGCTGCACGAGGTCACCGACCTGCTCCAGGAACCCCAGCCGGGCCCCACCGCCCAGCGGCTCTTCCGCTGCGCCGCCGAACTGGCCGAGCTGGCGGGCTGGATGAGCTACGACGTCGGCCTCCAGCCCACCGCCCAGAAGTACTTCGTGCTCGCCCTGCACGCCGCCAAGGAGGCCGGCGACAAACCGCTCGGCAGCTACATCCTCTCCAGCATGAGCCGCCAGATGATCCACCTGGGCCGCCCCGACGACGCCCTGGAGCTGATCCACCTCGCGCAGTACGGCAGCCGCGACTGTGCCACCTCCCGTACGCAGGCCATGCTGTATGCGATGGAGGCCCGCGCCTACGCCAACATGGGCCAGCCCAGCAAGTGCAAGCGGGCCGTCCGGATGGCCGAGGACACCTTCCTGGACGCCGGACTCGACGGCGAGCCCGAGCCCGACTGGATCCGCTTCTTCTCCGAGGCCGAGCTGAACGGCGAGAACGCCCACTCCTACCGCGACCTGGCCTATGTCGCCGGCCGCAGCCCCACCTACGCCTCGCTCGCCGAACCCGTCATGGAGAAGGCCGTCGAACTGTTCGGCGAGGACGACGAGCACCAGCGCTCCTACGCGCTCAACCTCATCGGCATGGCCACCGTCCATCTCCTCCAGCGCGAGCCGGAGCAGTCCACCGTGCTCGCCGGACAGGCCCTGAAGATCGCCAAGAAGGTCCGCTCCGAGCGGGTCAACACCCGCCTGCGCAAGACCGTCGACACCGCTGCCAGGGACTTCGGCGATGTCGCCGACGTCGCCCGGCTCACCGAGCTGCTGCACGAACAGCTGCCGGAGACCGCCGAAGCGGTCTGACCGGCACCCCCGGCCCCGGCCGCGGCGTCCCTTCCGTACACCCCGACTCGGCTCCCCCATCGCCTGGTCACACGGAGGGTCGCCGTGGCCGGTTTCATGCTTTCCGGGCCCAGGACCGGCCCCTCGGGCGTTTCAACCGCGCCGTATGCGGCGTGCGCTGCATGGTAGGCAGCGCACCGGACGCGCCACCCCGGATTCATTCGGCCGTAACACGCGATCCCTCTTCGTCACGCTCGCGAAACATCGTGCGGCATCCCATGAAACGGCCCTGGGTCAACCTCGTGGCTCATAACCGGCCCGCACCTGTTCCCCCAGTGGTCCCGCAGCATTCCCCCGCACGCCGCGGCCGCACCGACGACGAGGAGACGCCGATGCCCCCAGGCATCACGACGCTTGCCGCAGACGCCCCTGAGCTGTCTGCCGCCAACACCGGGTTCATGCTCATCTGCTCGGCCCTGGTGATGCTCATGACCCCCGGCCTGGCCTTCTTCTACGGAGGCATGGTCCGCGTCAAGAGCACCCTGAACATGCTGATGATGAGCTTCATCAGCCTCGGGATCGTCACGATCCTGTGGGTGCTCTACGGGTTCAGCCTCGCCTTCGGCTCCGATATCGGTTCGGTCATCGGCTGGAGCGGCGACTACGTCGGCCTCAGCGGAATCGGCCTCACCGAACTCTGGGACGGCACCACCATCCCGGTGTACGTCTTCGCCGCCTTCCAGCTGATGTTCGCCGTTCTCACCCCGGCCCTGATCAGCGGTGCGCTCGCCGACCGAGTGAAGTTCACCGCGTGGGCGCTGTTCATCGTCCTGTGGGTCACCATCGTCTACTTCCCCGTGGCCCACTGGGTCTGGGGCTCCGGCGGCTGGCTCTTCGAGATGGGCGTCATCGACTTCGCCGGTGGTACGGCCGTCCACATCAACGCCGGTGCCGCCGCCCTCGGCGTCATCCTGGTCATCGGCAAGCGCATCGGCTTCAAGAAGGACCCGATGCGGCCGCACAGCCTGCCGCTCGTCATGCTCGGCGCCGCCCTCCTGTGGTTCGGCTGGTTCGGCTTCAACGCCGGATCCTGGCTCGGCAACGACGACGGCGTCGGCGCGGTCATGTTCCTGAACACCCAGGTCGCCACCGCCGCGGCCGTCCTCGGCTGGCTGATCTACGAGAAGCTGCGCCACGGCTCCTTCACCACCCTGGGCGCCGCGTCCGGCGCGGTCGCCGGTCTCGTCGCCATCACCCCGGCGGGCGGCTCCGTCTCCCCGCTCGGCGCGATCGCGGTCGGCGGTATCGCCGGTGTCCTGTGCGCCATGGCGGTCGGCCTGAAGTACAAGTTCGGCTACGACGACTCCCTGGACGTCGTCGGCGTCCACCTCGTCGGCGGCATCATCGGCTCCATCCTGGTCGGGTTCTTCGCCACCGGAGGCGTCCAGTCCGACGCCGCCGGTCTCTTCTACGGCGGTGGTGTCGATCAGCTCGGCAAGCAGGTCGTCGGCGTCGTCGCGGTCCTCGCGTACTCTCTCGTCGTCTCCGCGGTCATCGCCCTGGCGATCCACAAGACGATCGGGATGCGGGTCTCCGAGGACGACGAGATCTCCGGCATCGACCAGGTCGAGCACGCCGAGACGGCGTACGACTTCAGCGGCACCGGCGGAGGCTCGGTCTCCCGCACCACCGCCCCCGCCCCCGACACGACGGCAGCACCGAAGGCAAAGAAGGTGGACGCATGAAGCTCATCACCGCGGTCGTGAAGCCCCACCGGCTGGACGAGATCAAGGAGGCCCTCCAGGCCTTCGGCGTCCAGGGGCTCACCGTCACCGAGGCCAGCGGTTACGGGCGGCAGCGCGGCCACACCGAGGTCTACCGGGGCGCCGAGTACACCGTCGACCTGGTCCCCAAGATCCGCATCGAGGTCCTCGTCGAGGACGAGGACGCCGAACAGCTCATCGAGGTCGTCGTCAAGGCCGCCCGGACCGGCAAGATCGGTGACGGCAAGGTCTGGAGCGTTCCGGTCGACACCGCCGTCCGGGTACGGACCGGCGAGCGCGGCCCGGACGCCCTCTGACCGACGGCCCACGAACGGAAGGCAGCTGGGTGACGAGTACCGAAGTGACCACCGAAACCGAAGGCTCGGGACCCAGCGGCTACGCGGCGGCCCGGCTGCGCCTCCTCCAGCAGGAGGCGCGGTCCGGGCCGCCGCGCCGTGCGGCCCTCGCCCGCCTCACCGACGAATGGCTCACCGGCCTGTTCACCGCCGCCGCGACCCGGGCCGGGGTACGCGGCGCCGCCCTCGTCGCCGTCGGCGGCTACGGCCGCGGCGAACTCTCCCCGCGCAGCGACCTCGACCTGCTCCTGCTCCATGACGGCAGTGCCGACGCGGCCGCGATCTCCGCCCTCGCGGACGCCGTCTGGTACCCGGTCTGGGACCTGGGCCTCGCCCTCGACCACTCCGTACGCACCCCCGGCGAAGCCCGGAGGACGGCGAGCGAGGACCTCAAGGTCCAGCTCGGCCTGCTGGACGCCCGCCCGGTCGCCGGGGACCTCGGCCTCGCCGCCGGGCTGCGCACCGCGATCCTCGCCGACTGGCGCAACCAGGCCCCCAAACGGCTCCCCGCCCTCCACGAGCTCTGCCGGGAACGCGCGGAGCGGACGGGCGAGCTCCAGTTCCTCCTGGAACCCGACCTCAAGGAGGCCCGCGGCGGCCTCCGCGACGCCACCGCCCTGCGCGCGGTCGCCGCATCCTGGGTCGCCGACGCCCCGCGTGAAGGACTCGACCAGGCCCGCCGCACCCTCCTCGACGCCCGCGACGCCCTCCACCTCACCACCGGGCGCGCCACCGACCGCCTCGCCCTCCAGGAACAGGACCAGGTCGCCGCCGCCCTCGGCCTCCTCGACGCCGACACCCTGCTGCGCCAGGTCTACGAGGCCGCGCGCACGGTCTCGTACGCCACCGACGTCACCTGGCGCGAGGTCAACCGGGTGCTGCGCGCCCGCTCCGCCCGCCCCAAGCTCCGCGCCCTGCTCAGCGGCGGCCTCGGCACCAAACCCACCCCCGAGCGCACCCCGCTCGCCGACGGCGTGGTCGACGCGGACGGCGAAGTGGTCCTCGCCCGCGCCGCCCGCCCCGAACGCGACCCGGTCCTCACCCTGCGCGCCGCCGCGGCCGCCGCCGAGGCCGGACTCCCGCTCTCCCGCCACCTCGTACGCCACCTGGCGGCCACCGCCCGGCCGCTGCCGGTCCCGTGGCCCCCCGAGGCCCGCGAGGAACTGGTCACCCTGCTCGGCGCGGGGGAGGCCACCGTCGGCGTCTGGGAGGCGCTCGAAGCGGAAGGGATCATCACCCGGCTGCTGCCCGACTGGGAACGCGTCCACTGCCGCCCCCAGCGCAACCCCGTCCACACCTGGACCGTCGACCGGCACCTCGTGGAGACCGCCGTCCGCGCCGCCTCCCTCACCCGCCGCGTCCACCGACCCGACCTCCTCCTGGTCGCCGCCCTCCTGCACGACATCGGCAAGGGCTGGCCCGGCGACCACTCCGTGGCCGGCGAGGTCATCGCCCGGGACATGGCCACCCGGATCGGCTTCGACAAGCACGACGTGGGCGTCATCGCCACCCTCGTACGCCACCATCTGCTGCTCGTCGACACCGCCACCCGGCGCGATCTCGACGACCCCGCCACCGTCCAGGCCGTCGCCGGGGCCGTCTCCAACGCCTCCACCCTGGAGCTGCTGCACGCCCTCACCGAGGCCGACGCGCTCGCCACCGGCCCCGCCGCCTGGTCCGCCTGGCGCGCCTCCCTCGTCGCCGACCTGGTCAAACGGGTCGGAGCCGTCCTCGCCGGGGAGTTCCCCGACGATCCCGACGACGAGGCCCCCAGCGCCGAGCACGAACGCCTCGCCATCGAGGCCCTGCGCACCGGCGAACCCGTCCTCGCCCTGCACACCCAGTCCGAGGAGCCCGCCGGGGACGGCGAAGTGGAACCCGTCGGCGTCGAACTCCTCATCGCCCTGCCCGACCGCCCCGGCGTCCTGCCCGCCGCCGCCGGAGTCCTCGCCCTGCACCGCCTCACCGTGCGCGCCGCCGACCTGCGCGCGGTGGAGCTGCCGAACGAGGTGGGGGAGAGCGCGGACCTGCTGCTGCTCAGCTGGCGGGTCGCCGCCGAGTACGGATCGCTCCCGCAGGCCGCCCGCCTCCGCGCCGACCTCGTACGCGCCCTGGACGGCTCCCTGGACATCCGGGCGCGCCTCGCCGAGCGCGAAGCCGCCTATCCGCGCCGGCGCGGCGTCAAGGCCCCGCCGCCCCGGGTCGCCGTGGCCGCCGCGGGCTCCCGCCGCGCCACCGTCATCGAGGTCCGCGCCCAGGACGCCCCGGGCCTGCTGCACCGCATCGGCAACGCCCTGGAAGGCAGTGCCGTGCGGGTGCGGAGCGCCCATGTCTCCACGCTCGGCGCCAACGCCGTGGACGCCTTCTACGTCACCGGGACCGACGGCGAACCCCTCTCCCCGGCCCGGGCCTCCGAGGTCGCCCGGGAGGTCGAGAAGGCCCTCGGCTGACCCCTCGTGGAAAGCCCTCGCCCGGAACCTTCCGGGCGAGGGCTTCGGCTTCTCCGGGGGACGGATACCCTGGAGGGCGACTGACCTGCCCCGCCCCCGACCCTGAGGACCGACGAGCGCCGTGTTCGATACTCTCTCCGACCGCCTTAGCGCGACTTTCAAGAACCTCAGGGGCAAGGGCCGCTTGTCCGAGGCCGACATCGACGCCACGGCACGCGAGATCCGTATCGCCCTGCTCGAAGCCGACGTCGCCCTGCCCGTGGTCCGGGCCTTCATCGCCAACGTCAAGGAGCGGGCGCGCGGCGCCGAGGTCTCCCAGGCGCTGAACCCCGCCCAGCAGGTCGTCAAGATCGTCAACGAGGAGCTCGTCGCCATCCTCGGCGGCGAGACCCGGCGGCTGCGGTTCGCCAAGACCGCGCCCACCGTGATCATGCTCGCCGGCCTCCAGGGCGCCGGTAAGACGACGCTGGCCGGAAAGCTCGGCCTCTGGCTCAAGGGCCAGGGCCACTCCCCGCTGCTGGTCGCCTGTGACCTCCAGCGCCCCAACGCCGTCAACCAGCTGAGCGTCGTCGCCGAGCGCGCCGGCGTCGCGGTGTACGCCCCCGAGCCGGGCAACGGCGTCGGCGACCCGGTCCAGGTCGCCAAGGACTCCATCGAGTTCGCCAAGGCCAAGGTCCACGACATCGTCATCGTCGACACCGCCGGCCGCCTCGGCATCGACCAGGAGCTGATGCAGCAGGCCGCGGACATCCGCGACGCCGTCAGCCCCGACGAGATCCTCTTCGTCGTCGACGCGATGATCGGTCAGGACGCGGTCAACACCGCCGAGGCCTTCCGCGACGGCGTCGGCTTCGACGGCGTGGTCCTCTCCAAGCTCGACGGCGACGCCCGCGGTGGCGCGGCCCTGTCGATCGCCCATGTCACGGGCAAGCAGGTCATGTTCGCGTCGAACGGCGAGAAGCTGGAGGACTTCGACGCGTTCCACCCGGACCGGATGGCCTCCCGCATCCTCGACATGGGTGACCTGCTCACCCTGATCGAGCAGGCGGAGAAGACGTTCAGCCAGGAAGAGGCCGCCAAAATGGCCTCGAAGCTCCAGTCGAGCAAGGGTGGGAAGGACTTCACCCTCGACGACTTCCTGGCCCAGATGGAGCAGGTCCGCAAGATGGGCTCCATCTCCAAGCTGCTCGGCATGCTGCCCGGCATGGGGCAGATCAAGGACCAGATCAACAACATCGACGAGCGCGACATCGACCGCACCGCCGCGATCATCAAGTCGATGACGCCCAAGGAGCGCGCCGAGCCGACGATCATCAACGGTTCGCGCCGGGCCCGTATCGCCAAGGGTTCGGGTGTCGAGGTCTCCGCGGTCAAGAGCCTGGTGGAGCGCTTCTTCGAGGCCCGCAAGATGATGTCGAAGATGGCCCAGGGCGGCGGCATGCCCGGGATGCCGGGGATGCCCGGCATGGGCGGCGGCCCCGGCCGGCAGAAGAAGCAGGTCAAGCAGGCCAAGGGCAAGCGCAAGAGCGGCAACCCGATGAAGCGCAAGGCCGAGGAGCAGGCCGCTGCGGCCCGCCGCGAGCAGGCGGCGGCCCAGGGCGGCGCGTTCGGCCTTCCCGCCCAGGACGGCGGCAAGGACTTCGAGCTCCCGGACGAGTTCAAGAAGTTCATGTAAGCGAGCACGGCATGCGTAAGGGGCGCCCTCTCTCAAGGGCGCCCCTTACGCGTACGGCATTCAGGTCACGCAGACCAGATAGCGGAAGACGTTCGGCATCCACACCGTGCCGTCCTCCCGCCGGTACGGATGCAGGGCCTCCGCGATCTCCTTCTCCACCTGGGAGCGGTCCGTGGCCCGTACGGCGGCGTCGAAGAGCCCGGTGGACAGCAGCCCGCGCACCGCGCTGCCCACGTCCGCGTAACCGAACGGGCAGGACACCCGCCCCGAACCGTCCGGCTTCAGCCCGGCCCGCGCGGCCACGTCCTCCAGATCGTCCCGGAGCGTGGGCCGCCACCGGCCGGGCTCCGTACGCGGCGGACGCGCGGAATCCGCGAGCCGGGCGGCCACCCGCAGCACCGCGGCCGTGGCACAGCGCTCCGGCGGACCCCAGCCGGCCAGCACCACCGCCGCGCCCCGGACCGCCAGCGGCACCGCCGAGCGCAGCGCCGGCACCAGCCCCTCGGAGTCCCCGGCCGCGCAGCCGATCGGCTCGAAGACCGTGATCAGGTTGTACGGAGCGCCGTCAGCGCCGACGGGCGCGGGACCCCCGTCCTCCACCAGCCGGGCCCGGCGGCGGGCCGGATGCGGGGAGTGCGCGGGCGCGTCGTCCCAGCCGGCGTCGGGCAGCAGCCGCGCGCGGGCCAGCGCCAGGCGCTCCCGGTCGGAGTCCACACCCGTGACCTGCGCCCCCCGGGCCGCCGCGACGAGCATCGCGAGGCCCGAACCGCAGCCGAGGGACAGCATCCGGGTGGCGGCCCCGACTTCCATCCGGTCGTACACCGCCTCGTAGAGCGGCGCGAGCATGCGTTCCTGGATCTCGGCCCAGTCGCGTGCGCGGGTACCGGCGTCCGCCGGCGCGGAGGCGTCCGCGCCCAGCTGGTTCCGGACGAGCGTTGGTGTCATGGAAAGTGCCCCAATCCGCCAAGAGGTCGGTCGTGCCCGAGTGGACGTCCCCCGTGTGCGAGTGTTCCGCACCCCCGTAGTCAGAGAACTGCGCATCCGCCGTTCCGTCCAGGGGTTGTGGAGCAGTGCTTGCGTGCCCCGGTCGTGCGCCCCGTCCCACGTCTGCTCTCCGACCAGTCTTACCCGACACCCCGCACCGGGCACGTCGAGCGGAGAGGAGGGTAGTCTTCCGGGCGGATTCGTCAGGGCCGCGCGCCGTCCGCGCACCTCACATCCCCGCCACCGGGCGTACCGCACGCTGTGCACCACCTTGGTGCGAGCTGTGCGTCTTCTCCGCAGTTCTGCGTACCCGCCCTCGTCCGGACGCATCAAGGGCAACTGACTGGTACGTGCAAATTATTTGGGATGCCCCGGAATAGGAACACCACGGCACTCGGGCTCGTTGTCACGACGTGAGCACGACACCACCTGTACTTGCCGCAGAGCTGGCACAGGCGTGGGCCGACATTCAGCGGTACCACCCCGAGCTGCCCGATCTTGCCGCGCCCGAGTCCCTGATCGGAGAGTCCTCGTCCGCCTGTGGCGCCGAGCTCTCCTTCGAGCGACTGCTCCACGAGGCAGTCCACGGCATCGCCGCCGCGAGAGGAGTCAGAGACACCTCCCGCGCCGGCCGCTACCACAACCGACGCTTCCTCGCGATCGCCGAGGAGCTGGGCCTCGATCATTCCGAGGAACCCCACCCCAGCAGCGGATTCTCGCTGGTCACGCTGAATCCGGAAGCCAAGCGCCGGTACCGTCCGACCACCGAACGGCTACAGCGCGCCCTCAAGGCGCACACCGTCGCCACCGCCGCCGACACCAAGCGCTCCTTCCGCGGACCTGCCGCCCGGCACGGTTCCTCCGGGGGCGGCGTGCGGGTCAAGGCCGTCTGCGACTGCGGACGCAACGTCCGCGTCGTCCCGTCGGTCCTGGCGCAGGCGCCGATCGTCTGCGGCGGCTGCGGCAAGCCGTTCCGGATCCCGGAAGCGGCGGTCGCGGTGGGGTGAGCCGATGTGGTGTGGCACAATGGCTAGCTGTACTCGACAGTCGCACAGGACCCCTCTCTCCTCCGGCTGACGCGTCCATCGGGCACACGAGTACCGCAACCCCACGTGGCATCTTCGTTGTGCCCAACCACGTCAGAGACCAGGAGACACCACTTCCGTGGCAGTCAAGATCAAGCTGAAGCGTCTGGGCAAGATCCGTTCGCCTCACTACCGCATCGTCGTCGCCGACTCCCGTACCCGCCGTGACGGCCGGGCCATCGAGGAGATCGGCCTGTACCACCCGGTGCAGAACCCCTCGCGCATCGAGGTCAACTCGGAGCGCGCGCAGTACTGGCTGTCCGTCGGCGCCCAGCCGACCGAGCCGGTTCTCGCGATCCTGAAGCTCACCGGTGACTGGCAGGCCCACAAGGGTCTCCCGGCCCCCGCGCCGCTGCTCCAGCCGGAGCCCAAGGCTGACAAGCGCGCGCTGTTCGAGGCGCTGTCCGCGGACGGCGACGAGGCCAAGGGTGAGGCCATCACCCCCAAGGCCAAGAAGTCCGACAAGAAGGCGGACGAGGCGGCTGACGCCGCCGAGTCCACCGAGTCGACCGAGGCCTGAGCATGCTCGAGGAGGCTCTCGAGCACCTCGTGAAGGGCATCGTCGACAACCCCGACGACGTGCAGGTTGCCGAGCGCACCCTGCGCCGCGGGCGCGTGCTGGAGGTCCGGGTCCACCCCGACGACCTCGGCAAGGTGATCGGCCGTAACGGCCGCACCGCTCGCGCCCTGCGCACGGTCGTGGGTGCCATCGGCGGCCGCGGTATCCGCGTCGACCTCGTCGATGTGGACCAGGTTCGCTGATCAGCGAGTTGAACACCGGCCAGGGCCGGGGAGGGCCTTCGGGCCGTCCCCGGCCTTTGTCGTCGGTCACCCGGACGTCTCCCCCGCCACGTCCGCACCCCATCAATCGGAGAACCCGGAGAACAGCGTGCAGCTGGTAGTCGCGCGGATCGGCCGCGCCCACGGCATCAAGGGCGAGGTCACCGTCGAGGTACGAACGGACGAGCCGGAGCTGCGGCTCGGCCCCGGCGCCGTCCTGGCCACCGAACCGGCGGCGACGGGTCCGCTGACGGTCGAGGCGGGCCGGGTCCACAGTGGCCGGCTCCTGCTGCGCTTCGAGGGCGTACGCGACCGCACCGCCGCCGAGGCCCTCCGCAACACCCTCCTGATCGCCGAGGTGGACCCGGACGAACTGCCCGAGGAGGAGGACGAGTTCTACGACCACCAGCTGATCGACCTCGACGTCGTGCTCGCCGACGGCACCGGGATCGGCCGGATCACCGAGATCTCCCACCTGCCCTCGCAGGACCTGTTCATCGTGGAGCGCCCCGACGGCAGCGAGGTGATGATCCCCTTCGTCGAGGAGATCGTCACCGAGATCGACCTGGAGGAGCAGCGTGCGGTCATCACCCCGCCGCCCGGTCTGATCGACGAGAGCCAGGCCGTGATCGCCTCCTCCCGCGACGAGGAGACCGGCGAGACGGCCGCCGGCGACGCGACCTCCGGGGACGCGGACGAGGCCCCGAGGGGCGACGCCTGATGCGGCTCGACGTCGTCACGATCTTCCCCGAGTACCTGGAACCGCTGAACGTCTCCCTCGTCGGCAAGGCCCGCGCCCGCGGCGTGCTGGACGTCCACGTCCACGACCTGCGGGAGTGGACGTACGACCGGCACAACACGGTCGACGACACCCCCTACGGCGGCGGACCCGGCATGGTCATGAAGACCGAGCCCTGGGGCGAGGCCCTGGACGCGTCCCTGGCCGACGGCTACGAGGCCGGGGCGCACTCCCCGGTCCTCGTCGTGCCCACACCCAGCGGCCGGCCGTTCACCCAGGAACTGGCCGTCGAACTCTCCGCCGAGCCCTGGCTGCTCTTCACCCCCGCCCGGTACGAGGGCATCGACCGCCGGGTGATCGACGAGTACGCCACCCGGCTCCGCGTCGTCGAGGTCTCCATCGGGGATTACGTCCTGGCCGGCGGGGAAGCGGCTGTCCTGGTGATCACGGAGGCGGTGGCCCGGCTGCTGCCCGGAGTCCTCGGCAACGCCGAATCCCACCGGGACGACTCCTTCGCCCCGGGCGCGATGGCCAACCTCCTGGAGGGCCCCGTCTACACCAAGCCGCCCGAGTGGCGCGGCCGGTCCATCCCGGACGTCCTGCTCAGCGGCCACCACGGGAAGATCGCGCGCTGGCGGCGCGACCAGGCCTTCGCCCGTACCGCCCTCAACCGCCCCGACCTGATCGAGCGGTGCGAGGCGAGCGCCTTCGACAAGAAGGACCGCGAGATCCTTTCCATCCTCGGCTTCGCACCGGAGCCCGGCGGCCGATTTTGGCGCAGGCCCACCGCCGTGGAAGAATAGGCCGCTGCTGTACGTCCGGTGTGCGCCCCTGCCACAGGGGGAAAGACGCCCGCCCGACGCGATCAGCACTCCGAACTCTTCAACGACATTCCGTCGATGACCTGTGGCATCGGCGAAGAAAGCAGAAACCATGGCTTCCCTGCTCGATGGCGTCAATGCCGCCACCCTCCGTTCGGACGTCCCGGCGTTCCGCCCCGGTGACACCGTCAACGTCCACGTGCGCGTGATCGAGGGCAACCGCTCCCGTATCCAGCAGTTCAAGGGTGTTGTCATCCGCCGCCAGGGCGCGGGCGTCAGCGAGACCTTCACGGTCCGCAAGGTCTCCTTCTCCGTCGGCGTCGAGCGCACCTTCCCGGTGCACAGCCCGATCTTCGAGAAGATCGAGCTCGTCACCCGCGGTGACGTCCGCCGCGCCAAGCTGTACTTCCTCCGTGAGCTGCGCGGCAAGGCCGCGAAGATCAAGGAGAAGCGCGACAACTGAGCTGTCGCCCGGTCATCCCCCTGCGGATGACCCGTCCACAGCCCGGCCGGATAAGCTTCGGCCGCGATGGACACGCAAGCACAGCACTCGGAGCGCGACCGCTCCTCGGAACCCGACGCGGGGTCCGGGGAGAGGTCGCGCTTTTCGCGTACGCGGGCCCGCCTCGCCTCCGTGCTGTCCTGGCGGCGGGTGCTCGCGGGGGCGGTCCTGGCCACCGTCGCCCTGCTGCTGTTCAGCTCCTACGTGGTCCAGCCCTTCCTGATCCCCAGCCGCTCGATGGAGCCCACGCTGCGGGTCGGTGACCGGGTGCTCGTGAACAAGCTGGCGTACCGTTTCGGCGCCGAGCCCCAACGCGGCGACGTGGTCGTCTTCGACGGCACGGGATCGTTCGTACGGGAGGACCTCGACGCCAACCCCCTGGCCGGGCTGGTGCGCGGGGCGGCGGCCTCCCTGGGGCTCGCGGAGCCCGCCGACACCGACTTCGTGAAGCGGGTGGTGGGCGTGGGCGGTGACCGCGTCGTGTGCTGCGACGCCCAGGGGAGGCTCGCGGTCAACGGCACCGTGGTGGACGAGCCGTATCTGTACCCCGGAGACAGCGCTTCCCGGGCGCCCTTCGACATCGTGGTGTCCGCCGGCACCCTGTGGATGATGGGCGACCACCGGAGCCGCTCCAGCGACTCCCGGGACCACCTCGGATCGCCCGGCGGCGGGATGGTCCCCGTCGAGCGGGTCACCGGACGGGTGGACTGGCTGGGCTGGCCGCCCGCCCGGATCGGCTCGCTGACCGGGACCGGCGCCTTCGGTGACGTACGGGCACCGGGCGCGGCGCATGGGTAAGCGCGGACGCCCGCGCGGCGCATCCGACCCCCGCGCGGCCCTGCCGACCGGGACCAGGCCGACCGGGCCGCGCTCGCTGCCCACCCGGGCGGAGCGCCGCAAGCTCGCCAAGAAGGTCCGGCGCAAGCGCCGCAGGTCCGCGGTGAAGGAGATACCCGTCCTCGTCGTCGTGGCGCTGCTGATCGCGCTCGTCCTGAAGACGTTCCTGGTCCAGGCGTTCGTCATCCCGTCCGGGTCGATGGAGCAGACCATCCGGATCGGCGACCGCGTGCTGGTCGACAAACTGACCCCGTGGTTCGGGTCCAAGCCGCAGCGCGGCGACGTCGTGGTCTTCAAGGACCCCGGCGGCTGGCTCCAGCAGGAGAACCCCGGACAGCAGAAGGAACAGCCGATCGGCGTCAAGCAGGCCACCGAACTGCTGACCTTCATCGGACTGCTGCCCTCCGACGACGAGCAGGATCTGATCAAGCGGGTGATCGCGGTCGGCGGCGACACCGTGAAGTGCTGCGGCGAGGAGGGCCGGGTCACCGTCAACGGCGTACCGCTGGCCGAGACGTACCTCCACCCCGACGACCGGCCCTCGGCCATCTCGTTCGAGGTGAAGGTCCCCGAGGGGCGGCTGTTCGTGATGGGGGACCACCGGTCCGACTCCGCCGACTCCCGCTTCCACCTCGACGAACCCGACCGGGGCACGGTCTCCGAGGAGGAGGTCGTGGGGCGGGCCGTCGTGATCGCCTGGCCGTTCGGCCACTGGAGCACGCTGGAGGAACGCGACACCTTCCGTGCTGTCCCGGACTCGCGGGCATCGGAGGCGGCGGGTCCGGCCCGGTCGAATAGTGTGGCACCTCCGGATCGCGATGGAATGGTCCGGCTCCCGACCCCTGCGGAACTCCCGCTCGTTATGGGAGTGGTGGGCCTGCGTCCGATGGGGCGCGGGCAGTGGCACGTACTGAGGAGTGGATGTGGGGGATTTGGCGGTCGGCGCACGATCCGGACACGACGAACCCGAGGACCGGCCGGAGCGCGACGAGTCTCCCGCGGGCGGGGCGGTCCCGCCGGGGGGTGAGGGCGGCGGATCCGGCGACGACGGCGACAGCCCGGGCGGCGGTGGCAGCCGTCCCAAGAAGCAGCGTTCCTTCTGGGTGGAGCTGCCGCTGCTCGTCGGCATCGCCCTGATCCTGGCGCTGCTGATCAAGACGTTCCTGGTCCAGGCGTTCTCGATCCCCTCGGACTCCATGCAGAACACGCTCCAGCGGGGCGACCGGGTGCTGGTCGACAAGCTGACCCCGTGGTTCGGCGCGGAGCCGGAGCGCGGCGAGGTCGTGGTGTTCCACGACCCGGGCGGCTGGCTGGAGGACACCGCGACCCCGGAGCCCAACGCGGTGCAGAAGTTCCTGAGCTTCATCGGCCTGATGCCGTCCGCCGAGGAGAAGGACCTGATCAAGCGGGTCATCGCGGTCGGCGGCGACACCGTGGAGTGCAAGGAGAACGGCCCGGTCACGGTCAACGGGAAGAGCCTGGACGAGAAGTCGTTCATCTTCCCCGGGAACACCCCGTGCAACGACAAGCCCTTCGGCCCGATCAAGGTGCCCGAGGGCCGGATCTTCGTCATGGGCGACCACCGGCAGAACTCCCTGGACTCGCGCTACCACCAGGAGCTGCCGGGTGAGGGCACGGTCTCCAACGACGAGGTCGTCGGCCGGGCGATCGTCGTCGCCTGGCCGCTGGGCCGCTGGGCGACCCTTCCGGTCCCGGACACCTTCGACCAGCCCGGTCTGAACGCGGCCGCCGCGATGGCTCCGGCGGCACTGGGTGTAGCCGGAGCGGTGCCCCTCGTGTTGTGGCGCCGCCGGAGGCTGACCGCCCGGCGTACCGCCGGGTAGGGTGCCGACTCGGATCAGCGATTGTCGATCTCCGACGGGGGAGCGCTGGGATGAGCGGTACAGGAAACGGGAAAGACGGCCGCGGCCGGCTCGGCGCCATGGTGTCGGGCCTCGCCGTGGCCGTCGGCTGTGTGCTCTTCCTCGGCGGTTTCGCCTGGGCGGCGGTGGTCTACCAGCCGTACACGATCCCGACCGACTCCATGGCCCCGACGGTGAACCCCGGCGACCGGGTGCTCGCCGAGCGGATAGACGGGGCCGACGTCCGGCGCGGTGACGTGGTGGTCTTCACCGACGAGGTCTGGGCCGCCACACCGATGGTGAAGCGCGTCGTCGGGATCGGCGGCGACAAGGTGGCCTGCTGCGACAAGGAAGGCCGCCTCACCGTGAACGGAACCCCCGTCGACGAGCCGTACGTCGACCGGGGCGCGGCGGCCGCCGGCGGCAAGGCCCCGGCCTCGCCCCAGGAATTCTCCGCCACCGTGCCGCAGGGCAAGATCTTCCTCCTCGGCGACGAACGGGCCACCTCCCTGGACTCCCGGGTCCACCTCCAGGACGCCGGCCAGGGCTCCGTACCGCTGAGCGCCGTCCAGGCCCGGGTGGACGCGGTGGCCTGGCCGATGAACGGGATGATCGACCGGCCCTCCTCGTTCGTCGCGCTGCCCGGCGGGGTGTCCGCCGCCGGGCCCCTGCCGCTCCAGCTGGGCGCGATCCTGGTGGGCGTCGTCCTGATCCTCGGCGGGGCGGTGTACGGGCCCGTGGCGGCCCGCCTGGGCCGCCGGAAGACGCCCGCCGGAGGGGCCCGGTGACCTCCGTCGCCCGCAAGGTCGCCCGGGTGGTCCTGCTGGACCCCGACGACCGCGTCCTGCTGCTGCACGGCCATGAGCCGGACGACCCGGCCGACACCTGGTGGTTCACCCCGGGCGGCGGCCTGGAGGGCGACGAGACCAGGGAGCAGGCGGCCCGCCGGGAGCTCGCCGAGGAGACCGGGATCACGGACATCGAGCTGGGCCCGCTGCTCTGGACCCGGATCTGCTCCTTCCCGTTCGACGGACGCCGCTGGGACCAGGACGAGTGGTACTACCTCGCCCGTACGACGCAGACCGCCACGGCCCCGCAGGGCCTCACCGACCTGGAGCTGCGCAGCGTCGCCGGTCTGAGGTGGTGGACCTCCGCCGAACTGCTCGCGACGCGTGAGACGGTGTACCCGACCAGACTCGCCGAGCTGCTGCGCACGCTCCTCGACGAGGGTCCCCCGCGCGATCCGCTGGTTCTGGCCCCCGAAATCGTCTAATCGTCCAGGGGTGCCGAAGGCTGACGCACAATGGGGGCACGCACGGCTGAAGGGGAAACATGCCATGAGCGCCGAGGACCTCGAGAAGTACGAGACCGAGATGGAGCTGAAGCTCTACCGGGAGTACCGCGATGTCGTCGGTCTGTTCAAATATGTGATCGAGACCGAACGGCGCTTCTACCTCACCAACGACTACGAGATGCAGGTGCACTCCGTCCAGGGTGAGGTTTTCTTCGAGGTGTCCATGGCGGACGCCTGGGTCTGGGACATGTACCGGCCTGCCAGGTTCGTCAAGCAGGTCCGCGTGCTGACCTTCAAGGACGTCAACATCGAAGAGCTCAACAAGAGCGATCTGGAACTTCCGGGAGGCTGACCCCAGGCGGCCCCCTGGAGCCGGGGCCGCCGACACGCGCGTCGCATGTCGCGCGCCGCATGTCGCGCGCCGCATGTCGTACGTCGTACGGAGAAGCCCGGTCACCCGTGTGGGTGGCCGGGTTTTCCACATCCGCGGAGTTGTCCACCAAGATCCACATCTTTCGGCGGGCCGGGTCACAGTCGGTGCCGGAGGTGGTGCCGATATGAACGCACGGGGGGCACTCGGGCGGTACGGCGAGGATCTGGCGGCGCGGCTGCTGACGGACGCCGGGATGACGGTGGTCGGGCGGAACTGGCGCTGTCGCGCCGGGGAGATCGACATCGTGGCCAGGGACGGGGACGCGCTGGTCGTCTGCGAGGTGAAGACGCGCAGGTCGGACGGGTTCGAACACCCCATGGCCGCGGTCGGCCCGGTCAAGGCGGACCGGCTGCGGCGGCTCGCCGAGATCTGGCTGGAGCGGCACGACGGGCCACCGCCCGGCGGGGTCCGCATCGATCTGGTCGGGGTGATCGTGCCCCGGCGCGGGGCCCCGGTCGCGGAGCACGCCCGGGGGGTGTCCTGATGGGCTTCGCACGCGCGTGTTCCGTGGCGCTGGTCGGCGTCGAGGGTGTGGTGGTGGAGGTCCAGGCGGACCTGGAGCCGGGGGTGGCGGCGTTCACCCTGGTCGGGCTGCCGGACAAGAGCCTGGTGGAGAGCCGGGACCGGGTGCGGGCGGCCGTCGTCAATTCCGGGGCCGAGTGGCCGCAGAAGAAGCTCACGGTCGGGCTCTCCCCGGCGTCCGTCCCGAAGAGCGGTTCGGGTTTCGATCTCGCCGTGGCGTGTGCCGTGCTCGGCGCGGCGGAGCGGATCGACCCCGCGATGGTCGCTGACGTGGTGATGATCGGGGAACTGGGTCTGGACGGCCGGGTGCGTCCGGTACGGGGCGTGCTGCCCGCGGTCCTCGCGGCGGCCGAAGCGGGGTACGAGCAGGTCGTCGTCCCCGAGCAGACGGCCGGGGAGGCGGCCCTGGTGCCGGGGGTCTCGGTCCTCGGCGTCCGGAGCCTGCGCCAGCTCATCGCCGTCCTGTGCGACGAACCGGTGCCCGATGAGCCCGCCGACGGCCAGGGGCGCCCGGACGCCATGCTGGCCGGGCTCATGATCCCCGGCACCGGCCTCGGTACGGGGCTCGCACCGGCCGCCGCGCGGGGCGACGGGCACCGGCCGGACCTGGCGGACGTCGCGGGACAGCTGCGCCCGCGCCAGGCTCTGGAGGTGGCCGCGGCCGGCGGGCACCACCTACTTCTCTCGGGTCCGCCGGGCGCGGGCAAGACGATGCTGGCCGAGCGGTTGCCGGCGGTCCTGCCCCCGCTGACCCGGCAGGAATCCCTCGAAGTGACGGCGGTCCACTCCGTGGCGGGCATCCTCCCCCCGGGTGAACCGCTCGTCTCCCGGGCGCCCTACTGCGCCCCGCACCACTCGGCGACCATGCAGTCCCTGGTGGGCGGCGGCCATGGAATCCCCAGGCCGGGGGCGGTCTCGCTGGCCCACCGTGGCGTGCTCTTCCTCGACGAGGCCCCCGAATTCTCGGGCAAGGCCCTGGACGCGCTGCGCCAGCCGCTGGAGTCGGGCCATGTGGTGGTGGCGCGGGCGGCGGGGGTGGTGCGGCTGCCCGCCCGGTTCCTGATGGTGCTGGCGGCCAACCCGTGTCCCTGCGGTCGGCACACGCTCACCGGCGCGGGCTGCGAGTGCCCGCCCTCGGTGGTCCGCCGCTACCAGGCCCGGCTGTCCGGACCCCTGCTCGACCGGGTGGACCTGCGGGTCGAGGTGGAGCCGGTCGACCGCGCGGACCTCCTGGGCCAGGGTGGCCGGGGCGAGTCGACGGCGGTCGTCGCCGCACGGGTACGGGAGGCGAGGGCCCGGGCGGCCGAGCGGCTGGCCGGCACCCCGTGGACCACGAACAGCGAGGTCGCGGGCCACGAACTGCGAACCCGCCTGCTCGTGGCCCCGGGGGCACTGGCAGCGGCGGAACGGGACCTGGAACGCGGCATCCTCACGGCCCGCGGCCTGGACCGGGTGCTGAGGGTGGCCTGGACGGTGGCGGACCTGAGAGGCGCCGACCGCCCGAACGCCGAGGACGTGGCGGTCGCCCTGGAACTACGGACGGGCATCCAGCGCGGGGTGCCGATGGGGGCGGGGGAGCGGTGACGGGGGTTACGGGGGAGCGGGGGCGTGGCCGGGGCATGGGCCCCGGGCGGGGGCGGGGGTGCGGTGAGGCGCTTGGGGTGGACTCTGCGTGCGGGCCGGGTCCGGCGGACGGGGCCGCGGAGGGCGGGGAGCCCGGCGGTGAGCGGGGGCGGGGGCTGGGCCCCGCGCGTGGGCTTGATCGGGAGCCGGGCCCGGAGCATGGGGTTGACGGGGAGCGTGGGCGCCGGATCCTGTGCGCGGGCTTGATCGGGGGCGCGGCCCGGACCGGGATCGAGGTTGGGGTCGGCCGGATGTCCGGGCGCGAGGCGGCGGCCCGGACTCCGGGCCCGGGCCCGGGAGGGTTGGGACGGCTGGGCGGGACCCGGAGCGTGGGGTTGACCGGGAGCGTGGGCCGGATCTTGTGTGCGGGCTTGATCGGGGGCGCGGCCCGGACCGGGATCGCGGCTGGGGTCGGCCGGATGTCCGGGCGCGAGGCGACGGCCCGGACTCCGGGCCCGGGCCCGGGAGGGTTGGGACGGCTGGGCGGGGCCCGGAGCACGGGGCTGACCGGGAGCGTGGCCCGGATCCCGTGCGCGGGCCGGATCGGGAGCGCGGCCCCGAGCGGGAGCGTGACGGGGGCCGGGATCGCGAGGACCAGCGGTTGGCCCGGGCCGCGTTGACGCGGGTGTTGGAGCCGGGGGACGAGCGGGCCGGGCGGTGGCTTCGGCTTACCGGTCCGGTCGAGCTGATGCGGAGGCTCACCGTCGAGGACGGCTCCGCCGAGAAGCTGCCGGGGATGACCGCCGCGCGGCTCGGGGGTTACCGGCTGCGGGCGGCCGCCGTGGAGCCGAGGCGGGACCTGGCCGCGGTCGAGGAGGCGGGCGGGCGCTTCGTCTGCCCGGGTGACCGGGAGTGGCCGAGCCAGCTGGACGACCTCGGCGACGCGCGGCCCGTCGGGCTCTGGGTGCGGGGGCGGCCCGACCTGCGGCTCTGGTCCCTGCGCTCGGTCGCGGTGGTCGGTGCGAGGGCCTGCACTCCGTACGGGGCGCACATGGCGGCCACCCTCGGCTCCGGGCTCGCCGAGCGCGGCTGGGTGGTCGTGTCGGGGGCGGCGTTCGGGGTCGACGGGGCCGCCCACCGGGGCGCGCTGGCCGCGGGCGGGGCGACGACAGCGGTGCTGGCCTGCGGTGTCGACGTACCCTACCCGCGCGGGCACGCCGAGTTGCTCGGGCGCATCGCCCAACAGGGGCTCGTCGTCGCCGAGTTGCCGCCGACCGCCCACCCCACCCGCAGCCGGTTCGTCCTGCGCAACCGCGTCATCGCCGCGCTGACCAGGGGCACGGTCGTGGTCGAGGCCGAATACCGCAGCGGTTCGCTGGTCACCGCCCGCCAGGCCCAACGGCTCGGCCGCTTCTCGATGGGCGTGCCGGGGCCGGCCACCAGCGGACTGTCGGCAGGGGTCCACGAGCTGCTGCGCGGCGAGGGCGTACTCGTCACCGACGCGGACGAAGTCGTCGAGCTGGTCGGGGACATCGGCGACCTCCCGCCGGCCCGCCGCGGCCCGGTGCTGCCCAGGGACCACCTGGACGCGGTCACCGCACGGGTCCTCGATGCGCTCCCCTACCACGGGGTCACCCACCCCCGTGACCTCGCGCGCACCGCGGGGACCTCGGCCGACGAAACGCTCGGTCGACTGTACGAACTCCACTCACTGGGGTTCGTCGAACGCGAAGGCGACGGCTGGCGGTTGACGCTTCCTTCGGCACGCAACGACGACGCGCGGCGAGGCGATACTTGACCTGGAGCATTCGGGTGAAAAGGTAAGGCCGATGACCTCGCACGATCGATCGGTGACCTGTCCGGGGCCCGCGCCAACGGCGACGGCCCCGGTCCCGGGCGGGCGCGGACGACGTAAGGGGCGACAGGCAATCGCGCGGCGGGGAACTCCCGTCCTGCGCGGACTGCGACGCCGCAGTCACGCTACGCTCACAAGGATTCCGCTTCAGACACAAGTCCCCCAGCACTTCACGGCAGAACGGCTCAAGGCACCACATGCCCCAGCACACCTCCGGGTCTGACCGCGCGGCGAAACCACCGGTTGCGCGTGGCACTGTGCGCCCTCCCGCTCCCTCCTCCCTCGACGAGTTGTGGCGTTCCTACAAGACCACGGGAGACGAGCGGCTGCGGGAGCAGCTGATCCTGCACTACTCGCCGCTCGTGAAGTACGTCGCGGGCCGGGTGAGCGTGGGGCTGCCCTCCAACGTCGAGCAGGCCGACTTCGTCTCTTCCGGGGTCTTCGGACTGATCGACGCCATCGAGAAGTTCGACATCGAGCGGGCCATCAAGTTCGAGACGTACGCGATCACCAGGATCCGCGGCGCCATGATCGACGAACTCCGGGCACTGGACTGGATTCCGCGCTCCGTCCGGCAGAAGGCGCGGAACGTGGAGCGCGCGTACGCCACGCTGGAGGCACAGTTCCGGCGTACGCCCTCGGAGGCCGAGGTCGCCTCGGAGATGGGCATCGCGCTGGAGGAACTGCACGCCGTTTTCAGCCAGTTGTCGCTGGCGAACGTCGTCGCCCTGGAAGAGCTGCTGCACGTCGGCGGCGAGGGCGGCGACCGGCTGAGCCTCATGGACACCCTGGAGGACACCGCCGCCGACAATCCGGTGGAGGTCGCCGAGGACCGCGAGCTGCGAAGACTGCTCGCCCGGGCCATCAACACCCTCCCCGACCGCGAGAAGACGGTGGTGACCCTCTACTACTACGAGGGCCTCACCCTCGCGGAGATCGGGAACGTCCTCGGGGTGACCGAGAGCCGGGTCAGCCAGATCCACACCAAGTCCGTGCTCCAGCTCCGGGCGAAGCTGGCCGACGCGGGCCGCTGACGTCCCGCCGGTGTCCCCCTGCCCGGCGCACGTCGGCCGTCTCCAGGCACTTCGCCGTCCCTCTCCGGCCGTCCGATCGGTGGCTGTGCCCTTCCTCCGCGCGCCCGCCGCCGTAGAGTGGATGCGTGCCCAGGATTCGAGCGGCCTCCGTGGCCGAGCACCGGACCATGCAGCGCGGCGCCCTCCTGGACGCCGCGCGCTCCCTGCTGTCCGAGGGCGGTACGGAAGCGTTGACCTTCCCCGCACTCGCCGAGCGCACGGGCCTCGCGCGGTCCTCCGTGTACGAGTACTTCCGCTCCCGCGCCGCCGTCGTCGAGGAGCTGTGCGCCGTCGACTTCCCCGTCTGGGCGGCCGAGGTCGAGAACGCCATGCAGCGCGCCGAGACGCCCGAGGCGAAGATCGAGGCGTATGTGCGCCGGCAGCTCGACCTCGTCGGCGACCGCCGCCACCGCGCGGTCGTCGCCATCTCCGCGAGCGAGCTGGACGCCGGCGCCCGGGAGAAGATCCGGGCCGCGCACGGCGGGCTGATCGCCATGATCGTCGAAGCGCTCGGCGATCTGGGCCATACGCAGCCGAGGCTGGCCGCCATGCTCCTCCAGGGGTCGGTCGACGCCGCCGTACGCCGGATCGAACTGGGTGTCGCCGAAGAGCCGGGCGTCATCGCGGACACCGCCGTCGCGATGGTCCTGCGCGGTGTGAGCGGCTGACCCGCCCTTGCCTCCGGCGGAACGCCCCGCCGCTTCCCGAACCGGGGCTCTGCCCCGGACCCCGCTCCTCAAGCGCCGGAGGGGCTGGGGGGTGGGTGCGGCTCTGCCCCGGACCCCGTTTTTCGAACGCCGGAGGAGCTGGGTGGTGGGTGCGGCTCCGCCCCGGACCCCGCTCCTCGAACGCCGGAGGGGCTGGGCGGGCCCGGCTCCGGCACCCCGAACACCGGCAGCAACCGCGAAGGCCCTCTCCGTAACAGTCCGGGCGGCAGCAGCGAGAGCGGGTCCAGATAGGCGTCCCCGCGCCGCAGCCCCCAGTGCAGGCAGCCCGCCGCACAGTGGAACGGCCCCGCCTCCAGCACCGCGACCGGCTGGCCCGCGCGCACGTTCGCGCCCTTCTCGACCAGCGACCGCACCGGCTCGTACGTGGTGCGCAGCGGCGGCGAACCGCTCCCGGCCACCTCGATGGCGAGCACCCCGCGTCCCGCCACCCGCCCCGCGAACGACACCCGGCCGTCGGCGGCGGCCAGCACCCGGGCGCCCGGCTCCGCCGCGAGGTCCACGCCGCGGTGGCCGGGCCCGTACGGACCGGCGGGCGGCTCCCACCCCCGTAACAGCGCAGGCCTCCCCGCCAGCGGCCAGCTCCGCGCCCCGCTGTCCGTGTCCAGGTCGTCTGTGACCCGTCCGTCTGTGTCCCGGCCGCCCGTGTCCCCGTCGCCCGTGTCCACATCGGCATCCGCGCCGGCATCCGCATCCGCATCCGGAAGCGACACCGACGCCCCGGCCGGCACGACAGCCGTGTCCGGCACGGACTGCCCTGCCAGCCCAGCCGGACCGGCCGGTAGCAGTACGTACAGCAGCAGCCCCAGGAACAGGAGCAACAGCAGGGGACGGTGGGCGGGGAAGCGGCGTGGGCCGGGCTGGTGGCGCATGTCCGCCACCATGTCCCGGAGGCCGGGATTCCGGGGATCATGGACCGTTCCTGTGGACTACTCGCCGGTTGTGGACATCCCCGTCACCCGCCCGTGGCACTGCCGTCACCCGGCCATGGACATCGCCGTCACCCGGCACTCACCCGGTCCCGTACACTTCTTACGGCGATCCGGGTCACCGGGTCGACTTCGCACGCCCCGCCACCTCCCTCTTCCCGGAGGTGGCCGCGCTCCTCGGTCCCTCGTGGCACGGCGCGTCGGGGCGTCAGGCGCGAACGCAAACCTGCGGTCGCGATAACCGAGTACCTCAAGGAGTACGGCCATGGCCGTCGTCACGATGCGGGAGCTGCTGGAAAGCGGCGTCCACTTCGGTCACCAGACCCGTCGCTGGAACCCGAAGATGAAGCGCTTCATCTTCACCGAGCGCAACGGCATCTACATCATCGACCTGCTCCAGTCGCTGTCGTACATCGACCGCGCCTACGAGTTCGTCAAGGAGACCGTCGCCCACGGCGGCTCCATCATGTTCGTGGGTACGAAGAAGCAGGCCCAGGAGGCCATCGCCGAGCAGGCGACGCGCGTCGGCATGCCGTACGTCAACCAGCGTTGGCTCGGTGGCATGCTCACCAACTTCTCCACCGTCTACAAGCGCCTCCAGCGCCTGAAGGAGCTGGAGCTCATCGACTTCGAGGACGTGGCCGCCTCCGGCCTCACCAAGAAGGAGCTCCTGGTCCTCTCGCGCGAGAAGGCCAAGCTGGAGAAGACCCTCGGTGGTATCCGCGAGATGCAGAAGGTGCCCAGCGCCGTCTGGATCGTCGACACCAAGAAGGAGCACATCGCCGTCGGTGAGGCGCGCAAGCTCCACATCCCGGTCGTCGCGATCCTCGACACCAACTGCGACCCCGACGAGGTCGACTACAAGATTCCGGGCAACGACGACGCGATCCGCTCCGTCACCCTGCTCACCCGCGTGATCGCCGACGCCGTCGCCGAGGGCCTCATCGCCCGCTCCGGTGCCGCCACCGGTGACTCGAAGCCGGGCGAGAAGGCCGCCGGCGAGCCCCTCGCCGAGTGGGAGCGCGACCTGCTCGAGGGCGACAAGAAGGACGAGACCGCGGCTGCCGCCGAGGCCCAGTCCTCCGCCGAGACCGAGAAGGTCGCCGACGCCGAGAAGCCGGCCGAGGCCGTCGCCGAGGCCGAGGCTCCGGCCGCGGACGCCGAGCAGGCCTGACATCCGTCACGGCTGCTGACGGCGGGGGCCGACGCCACACGCGTCCCCCCCGCCGTTCACCCGTAGATCTTTCAGACTTCGAGAGAGACATACAGACTCATGGCGAACTACACCGCCGCTGACGTCAAGAAGCTCCGCGAGCTCACCGGCGCCGGCATGATGGACTGCAAGAAGGCGCTCGACGAGGCCGACGGCAACGTCGACAAGGCCGTCGAGGCGCTCCGTATCAAGGGCCAGAAGGGCGTCGCCAAGCGCGAGGGCCGTTCCGCCGAGAACGGCGCCGTCGTCTCCCTCATCTCCGAGGACAAGACGTCCGGCGTTCTGCTCGAGCTGAAGTGCGAGACGGACTTCGTCGCCAAGGGTGACAAGTTCCAGGCCGTCGCCAACACGCTCGCCGCGCACGTCGCCGCGACCTCCCCGGCCGACATCGCCGCGCTCCTCGCCTCCGAGATCGAGCCCGGCAAGACCGTCCAGGCGTACGTCGACGAGGCCAACGCCAACCTCGGCGAGAAGATCGTCCTGGACCGCTTCGCGCAGTTCACCGGCGAGTACGTCTCCGTGTACATGCACCGCACCATGCCCGACCTGCCCCCGCAGATCGGTGTTCTGGTCGAGCTGGACAAGGCCGACGCCGAGCTGGCCAAGGGCATCGCGCAGCACATCGCCGCCTTCGCCCCGAAGTACCTGTCCCGCGAGGACGTCCCGGCCGAGGTCGTCGAGGCCGAGCGCCGCGTCGCCGAGGAGACCACCCGCGCCGAGGGCAAGCCCGAGGCCGCCCTCCCGAAGATCGTCGAGGGTCGGGTCAACGGCTTCTTCAAGGAGGCCACCCTCCTGGGCCAGCCGTACGCGCTGGACGCCAAGAAGTCCGTCCAGAAGGTCCTGGACGAGGCCGGTGTCACCCTGAAGCGCTTCTCGCGCATCAAGGTCGGCATCTGAGTCCGTCCGGGCGAACAGCGTCGGACCCGATAGGGTCTGACGCAGTCGACGGCCGCACCCACGCCGGACGACCGCAGATCTGACGAGGAGGCCATTGCCGCTGTAGGGACATCAGACCCACCGGCAATGGCCTTCTTCGTATGTGCACGAGGAGAATTTCCATGGACAAGGGCGCGGACGCCATTCAGGCCGACGACAAGCGCGACGACGACAAGGGTTCCGGGCGCTTCATGCTGAAGCTCTCCGGTGAGGCATTCGCCGGCGGCGGCGGTCTCGGCGTCGACCCCGACGTCGTGCACACCATCGCCCGCGAGATCGCCGCCGTCGTCCGCGACGGCGCCCAGATCGCGGTGGTCATCGGAGGAGGCAACTTCTTCCGTGGTGCCGAGCTTCAGCAGCGCGGCATGGACCGGGCCCGGTCCGACTACATGGGCATGCTCGGCACCGTCATGAACTGCCTGGCGCTCCAGGACTTCCTGGAGAAGGAAGGCATCGACTCGCGCGTCCAGACCGCCATCACCATGGGCCAGGTCGCCGAGCCGTACATCCCGCTCCGTGCCGTACGGCACCTGGAGAAGGGGCGCGTGGTGATCTTCGGCGCCGGTATGGGCATGCCCTACTTCTCCACCGACACCACCGCCGCGCAGCGCGCCCTGGAGATCGACGCCGAGGCGCTGCTCATGGGGAAGAACGGTGTGGACGGGGTCTACGACTCCGACCCCAAGACCAACCCCGGCGCGGTGAAGTTCGACGCACTGGAGTACGGCGAGGTGATCGCCCGCGACCTGAAGGTCGCCGATGCCACCGCCATCACGCTCTGCCGTGACAACAAGCTGCCGATCCTCGTCTTCGAGCTGACCGCCCTGGGCAATATCGCTCGCGCGGTCAAGGGTGAGAAGATCGGCACGCTCGTGAGCGACGAGAGCACCCGGGCCTGACGGCCCCCCAGGATGGACAACGGCCTGCCGGTCGGACACCGTGCAGGTGAGGACGCGACGCAGGACCCGCAGGGGCGCGGCGATGACGACGCCGGGCCCACCCAAGACACGCAGGAGCACGTGGTGATCGAAGAAATCCTCCTCGAGGCCGAGGAGAAGATGGAGAAGGCCGTTGTCGTCGCGAAAGAGGACTTCGCCGCGATCCGTACCGGCCGTGCGCACCCGGCGATGTTCAACAAGATCGTCGCCGACTACTACGGCGCGCTGACCCCGATCAACCAGCTGGCCTCGTTCTCGGTTCCCGAGCCGCGGATGGCCGTCGTGACGCCGTTCGACAAGACCGCTCTGCGCAACATCGAGCAGGCGATCCGCGACTCCGACCTCGGCGTCAACCCGAGCAACGACGGCAACATCATCCGGGTGACCTTCCCCGAGCTCACCCAGGACCGCCGCAAGGAGTACATCAAGGTCGCCAAGACCAAGGCCGAGGACTCCAAGATCTCGATCCGCTCCATCCGCCGCAAGGCCAAGGAGAACCTCGACAAGCTCGTCAAGGACAAGGAGTCCGGCGAGGACGAGGTGCGCCGCGCCGAGAAGGAGCTCGACGACACCACCGCGAAGTACGTCGCGCAGGTGGACGAGCTGCTCAAGCACAAGGAAGCCGAGCTGCTCGAAGTCTGATGAACGACTCTTCCTGGGGCGCCCCGCAAGGAGCCGGATACTGGGGCACGCCCGAGATGAGGGCTGCCCCGGCGGGTCCTGCCCACGATGTGCACGGCGCCCAGCAGACTCGGCCCATGCCCATCGTGCCGGACGTTCCCGACGCAGGTAGAGACGCAGACAGAGAGCCGCAGAGCCGCGACGACCGGGACGGGGCCGCGCACATCAGCGGCCCCCTGTTCCGTGACGAGATGCCGCAGGAGCCCATGTCCACCCCGCTGCCGTCCCCGCCGCAGAAGAAGCGCGCGGGGCGTGATCTGCGCGCCGCCATAGGGGTCGGCGTGGGTCTCGGCGCCGTCATCGGCGTCTCGCTGTTCATCGTGAAGGCCGTCTTCATCGGCGTCATAGTGATCGCCGTCGTCGTCGGCCTCTGGGAGCTCACCTCCCGTCTCCAGGAGCGCAAGGGCATCAAGGCGCCCCTGATCCCGCTGGCCGTCGGCGGAGCCGCGATGGTTATCGCCGGTTACGCCCGGGGCCCCGAGGGAGCCTGGGTCGCCATGGCCCTGACCGCCCTCGCGGTGCTGGTCTGGCGGATGACCGAGCCACCGGAGGGATATCTCAAGGACGTCACCGCCGGGGTCTTCGCGGCGTTCTACGTCCCCTTCCTGGCCACCTTCGTCGCCCTGCTGCTGACGGCGGACGACGGGCCGTGGCGGGTCCTGACCTTCCTCGTCCTCACGGTGGTCAGTGACACCGGGGCGTACGCGGTCGGCTGGCGGTTCGGCAAGCACAAGCTCGCTCCGCGCATCAGCCCCGGCAAGACCCGTGAGGGGCTGCTCGGCGCGGTCGCCTTCGCCATGGTCGCCGGCGCGCTCTGCATGGAGTTCCTGATCGACGACGGCGCCTGGTGGCAGGGCCTGCTGCTCGGCCTCGCGGTCGCGGCCAGCGCCACCCTGGGCGACCTGGGCGAGTCCATGATCAAGCGGGACCTCGGGATCAAGGACATGGGCACCCTGCTCCCCGGCCACGGCGGCATCATGGACCGGCTGGACTCGCTCCTGCCGACCGCACCGGTCGTGTGGCTGCTGCTGGTGCTGTTCGTCGGTTCCGGCTGACCGCCACGGCACCCCGGGACCCCGTCCCACCTGCACGTTCCACGAGTGAGGGTCCGTCGTCCACAGGGCGGCGGGCCCTCACCCGTATGTCTGCGACACTGGATGAACCATGCCTAAGCCCGGAGAACTCACTTTCGTCGCGCCCCGCGGAGCCAAGAAGCCGCCGCGGCACCTCGCCGACCTCACGCCCGCCGAGCGCAAGGAAGCGGTCGCCGCGACCGGCGAGAAGCCGTTCCGCGCCCAGCAGCTCTCGCAGCACTACTTCGCGCGGTACGCGCACGACCCGGCGGAGTGGACCAACATCCCGGCCGCGTCGCGGGAGAAGCTCGCCGAGGCGCTGTTCCCCGAGCTGATGTCCGTCATCCGGCACATCAGCTGCGACGACGACACCACCCGTAAAACCCTGTGGAAGCTGCACGACGGGACGCTCGTCGAGTCCGTCCTGATGCGCTATCCGGAGCGCGTCACGATGTGCATCTCCTCGCAGGCCGGCTGCGGGATGAACTGCCCCTTCTGCGCCACGGGGCAGGCCGGTCTCGACCGCAATCTGTCGACCGCCGAGATCGTGCACCAGATCGTCGACGGCATGCGCGCCCTGCGCGACGGCGAGGTGCCCGGCGGTCCCGCCCGGCTCTCCAACATCGTCTTCATGGGCATGGGCGAGCCCCTCGCCAACTACAAGCGGGTCGTCGGCGCCATCCGCCGGCTCACCGACCCCGAGCCGGACGGCCTCGGTCTCTCGCAGCGCGGGATCACCGTCTCCACCGTGGGCCTCGTCCCGGCCATGCTGCGCTTCGCCGACGAGGGCTTCAAGTGCCGCCTCGCCGTCTCGCTGCACGCCCCGGACGACGAGCTCCGCGACACCCTGGTCCCCGTCAACACCCGGTGGAAGGTCCGCGAGGTCCTGGACGCCGCCTGGGAGTACGCCGAGAAGTCCGGCCGCCGGATCTCCATCGAGTACGCCCTGATCCGCGACATCAACGACCAGGCCTGGCGCGGCGACCTGCTCGGCCGGCTCCTCAAGGGCAAGCGGGTGCACGTCAACCTGATCCCGCTGAACCCCACGCCCGGCTCCAAGTGGACCGCCTCGCGCCCCGAGGACGAGAAGGCGTTCGTCGAGGCCATCGCGGCCCACGGCGTGCCCGTCACCGTCCGGGACACCCGCGGCCAGGAGATCGACGGGGCCTGCGGTCAGCTGGCGGCCTCCGAGCGTTAGGGGGTGTCTTGTCGATCAGGCCGGATCAGGGAGCGGGGTCTGGTGCCGTGCATCGCAAGGCGGAGGAGGGAGTCGGATGGGGTCTCCCCTGCTCGAACGGAGTTGAGAGCTTGGGGAAGGAGCGTCGGCGACCGACGACAACGCCGCGAGGTGCGGTGCCAGGGCACGCGAGCCCGGCATGATCGGCAAGACACCCCCTAGGGCCTGGCGTAGGAGGTTCTCGGGCGGGCGGCCTCCGGGCGCCGGAGTTCCCCGGCCTCTCCGGTCCGGCCGAAAACCGCCGGTGTAGCCTGGGCCGAAATCAACTTCATATTCCGACAGGGGAGCGCCACAGCGCTGAGAGTGCGGCACCAAGGACAGGTTGGCCGCAGACCCTCTGAACCTCGCCCGGGTCATTCCGGGTAGGAAGTTCGGACCTTACTCAAGCTGTTGCGCCCTGCCCGCTTCCGGTTCGCCGGACAGCGGGCGGGGCCGCGTCTCTTCCTGGTCACCTCCAGGAGGAATCACATGAACACCACCAAGAAGTACGCGGCGACCGCGCTCGCGGCGGCGCTCGGCGTCACCGTGCTCGCCGGCTGCGGCAGCGAGGACGGCTCGGCGGGCTCCGGGGCGTCCAAGGGCAGCGGCTCCAAGACCGTGACCCTGGTCAGCCACGACTCCTTCAACGTCTCGGAAGACGTGCTGAAGGCGTTCACGAAGGAGACCGGCTACACGGTCAAGACCCTCAAGAGCGGCGACGCCGGGGCCGCGCTCAACCAGGAGATCCTGACCAAGGGCTCCCCGCGCGGTGACGTCTTCTTCGGCGTCGACAACACCCTGCTCTCCCGCGCCCTCGACAACGGTCTCTTCACCGCGTACGAGGCCAAGGGCCTGAACCGGGTCGCGCCGGACACGCAGACGGACGAGAAGCACCGCGTCACGCCCGTCGACACCGGTGACATCTGCGTCAACTACGACAAGAAGTACTTCGCCGACAAGAAGCTCGCGCCGCCGAAGACCTTCGCGGACCTGCTGAAGCCCGCGTACAAGAACCTCCTCGTCACGGAGAACGCGGCCAGCTCCTCGCCCGGTCTCGGCTTCCTCCTCGGCACCATCGCCGCCGAGGGCGAGGACGGCTACGAGGCGTACTGGAAGAAGCTGAAGGCCAACGGCGTCAAGGTCGTGGACGGCTGGGAGCAGGCGTACAACGAGGAGTTCTCCGGCTCCGCGGGCGGCAAGAAGGCCAAGGCCGACCGGCCGCTCGTCGTCTCCTACGCCTCCAGCCCGCCCGTCGAGGTGCTCTACGCCGACCCGCAGCCGAAGGAGGCCCCCACCGGAGTCGCCACCGGCACCTGCTTCCGGCAGACCGAATACGCCGGGCTGCTCACCGGGGCGAAGAACGAGGCGGGCGGCAAGGCGCTGCTGGACTTCATGATCAGCAAGACGTTCCAGGAGGACATGCCGCTCAACATGTTCGTCAACCCGGTCGTGACGGACGCCGAGCTGCCGGAGCTGTTCACGAAGCACGGCGAGAAGGTCGACACGCCTCCCGCCGTCACGCCCGAGAAGATCGCCGCCAACCGTGAGCAGTGGATCCAGTCGTGGCAGTCGCTGGTCCTGAAGTAGGGATCGAGAAGCGGTCCGCCCGGCCCGCCGGTCGCGGGTCCGGGCGGCGCGGGGCCGCGGTGCGGCTCGGCCTGATGGCCGTGCCCGTCGCGTTCTTCGCGCTGTTCTTCGCCTATCCCGTGACCGCCATCGTCGGCCGCGGGATCAAGGCGGAGGGCGACTGGCAGTTCGGGCGGATCGGCGAGGTGCTGAGCCGGCCGGACATCCTCGACGTCCTCTGGTTCACCACCTGGCAGGCCCTCGCCTCGACCGCGCTCACCCTGCTGATCGCCCTCCCCGGGGCATACGTCTTCGCCCGCTTCGACTTCCCGGGCAAACAGGTGCTGCGGGCGGTCGTCACCGTGCCGTTCGTGCTGCCCACCGTCGTCGTCGGCACCGCGTTCCTGGCGCTGCTCGGGCGCGGCGGGCTCCTCGACGAGCTGTGGGGCGTCCGCCTCGACACCACCGTGTGGGCGATCCTGCTGGCCCACGTCTTCTTCAACTACGCGGTGGTCGTACGGACGGTGGGCGGGCTCTGGTCGCAGCTCGACCCGCGCCAGGAGGAGGCCGCGCGGGTGCTGGGGGCCGGACGGTTCGCCGCGTTCCGCCGCGTGACGCTGCCCGCGCTCGCCCCCGCCGTCGCGGCCGCAGCACTGATGGTCTTCCTCTTCACGTTCACCTCCTTCGGCGTCGTACAGATCCTCGGCGGACCGGCGTACTCCACCCTGGAGGTGGAGATCTACCGGCAGACCGCGCAGCTGCTGGACCTGCCGACCGCCGCCGTGCTGACCCTGGTGCAGTTCGCCGCGGTCGGCGGAATCCTCGCCGTGCACGCCGCGACCGTACGCCGCCGGGAACGGGCGCTGAAGCTCGTCGACCCGGCGCAGACCTCCCGCAGGCCGCGTGGCGTGGGTCAGTGGGCGCTGCTCGGCGGCGTACTGCTGACGGCACTGCTGCTGATCCTGCTGCCGCTCGGTGTGCTGGTGGAGCGTTCCTTCGACGGGCCCGGCAGCTACGGCTTCGGCTACTACGAGGCCCTCCAGTCGGTCGGGGCGGGCGGCTCCTCCACCTTCCTGGTGCCGCCGCTGGAGGCCGTCGGCAACTCCCTGCGGTACGCGCTCGTCGCGACCCTCATCGCCCTCGTCGTCGGCGGGCTCGCGGCTGCGGCCCTGACCCGGCGGGCCGGGCGGCTGGTCCGGGGCTTCGACGCGCTGCTGATGCTGCCCCTCGGGGTCTCCGCCGTGACCGTCGGCTTCGGCTTCCTGATCACCCTGGACAAGCCGCCGCTCGACCTGCGGACCTCCTGGATCCTGGTCCCGCTGGCCCAGGCGCTGGTCGGCGTCCCCTTCGTCGTACGGACCATGCTGCCGGTGCTGCGCGCGGTCGACGACCGGCTGCGGGAGGCCGCCGCCGTGCTCGGGGCATCGCCGCTGCGGGCCTGGCGGGAGGTCGATCTGCCGCTGGTGCGACGGGCGGTGCTCGTCGCGGCGGGCTTCGCGTTCGCGGTCTCCCTCGGGGAGTTCGGCGCGACGGTGTTCATCGCGCGCCCCGACAATCCGACCCTGCCGGTCGCCGTGGCCCGGCTGCTGGGCCGGTCCGGGGAGCTCAACTACGGCCAGGCGATGGCCCTGAGCACGATTCTGATGCTGGTGTGCGCGGTGTCGCTGCTGCTCCTGGAGCGTATCCGCACCGACCGATCCGGGGAGTTCTGAACGACATGCTGAGCTTGCAGGCCGCCACCGTACGGTTCGGGAAGCGGGCCGCGCTCGACGCGGTGGACCTGGAGGTCGCCGACCACCGGATCGTCTGCGTCCTCGGGCCCAGCGGCAGCGGGAAGTCCACCCTGCTGCGGGCCGTCGCCGGGCTCCAGCCCATGGACGGCGGCCGGGTCCTGCTGGCCGGACAGGACCAGGCGGGCGTCCCCGTGCACCGGCGCGGGCTCGGCCTGATGTTCCAGGACCACCAGCTCTTCCCGCACCGCGACGTCGGCTCCAACGTCGCCTTCGGGCTGCGGATGCACGGCACCGGGCGGGCCGAGACCGAGCGCCGGGTCCGCGAACTCCTGGAGCTGGTCGGCCTGCCGGGCGCGGAACGCCGGGCCGTCGCCGCGCTCTCCGGCGGCGAACAGCAGCGCGTCGCCCTGGCCCGCGCGCTCGCCCCGCGCCCGAAGCTCCTGATGCTCGACGAGCCGCTCGGGCAGCTCGACCGGAGCCTGCGCGAACGGCTCGTCGTGGAACTCCGCACGCTCTTCCAGGAGTTGGGAACCACCGTGCTGGCCGTCACGCACGACCAGGGCGAGGCGTTCGCGCTCGCCGACCGGGTCGTCGTGATGCGGGACGGCCGGATCGCGCAGGAGGGCACCCCGCTGGACGTCTGGCAGCGCCCGGCCTCCGCGTTCGTCGCCCGGTTCCTCGGCTTCGACAACGTCACCCCCGCCACGGTCACCGGCCAGGCCGCCGCCACCGCCTGGGGCAAGATCCCGGTGCCCGAGGGCTCCCCGCAGGGCGAGACCGATCTCCTGGTCCGGCCCGCCGGGGTCCGGATCGGCGCCCCCGAGGACGGCCTGCGCTGCACGGTCGGCGTCCGCACCTTCCAGGGGAACCATGTGACCGTACGGCTGCTGCCCGAGAACGCGCCGGTGCTGGAGGCCGAATGCGCCCTGCGGGACACCCCGGACGAGGGCGCGGTCGTGGGCGTCCGCTTCGACGCGGCGGAGACGGTGGTGCTGGCGGGCGCCCCGAGTCCCAGCGCCTCACCCGACCCCGACGACCCGGCGTGACCCTCAGGGGCCGTCCGGCCGTGGGTGGTTGGCTCCCGCCACCACCAGCCCCAGTTCGTACGCCAGGATCACCGCCTGCGCCCGGTCCCGCAGCCCCATCTTCGCGAACAGCCGGTTGATGTGGGTCTTCACCGTGTGGTCGGTGATGGTCAGCCGGTCGGCGATGTCCGCGTTGGACAGCCCCCGGGCGATCAGGACGAGCACCTCGGCCTCGCGCGCGGTCAGCCCCTCGATCGAGCGCGGCGGGGGAGCGCTGACCCGCTGCCGGGCGAACTCCGCGATCAGCCGCCCGGTGATCTCGGGGGCCAGCAGGGCGTGACCGCCCGCCACCACCCGTACCGCGTGCAGCAGTTCGGGAAAGGTCGCGTCCTTCAGCAGGAAGCCGCTGGCTCCGGCGGTGAGAGCGTCGTACACGTACTCGTCCAGGCCGAACGTCGTCAGCATCAGCGCCCTGGTCGCCCCGTTCGACGCCGCGACGATCTCGCGCGCCGCGTCGATGCCGCCGAGGCGGGGCATCCGGATGTCCAACAGGACCACATCGGGACGCAGTTCGGCCGCGCCGAGCACGGCCTGTTCGCCGTCCTCCGCCTCTCCGACCACCTCGATGTCGTCCTGCGTGTTCAGCAGGCCGGCGAACGCCGTGCGGACGACGGCCTGGTCGTCGGCCACCAGCACCCGGATCACCACGGCAGCTCCGCCTCCACGAGGAAGCCGCCGGCCGGACCCCGGCCCGTGGTGAGCGCTCCGCCGAGCAGGGAGGCACGTTCGGCCATCCCCACCAGCCCGTGCCCCGCCCGCCCGGTGGGGGCGGAAGGATCGGGGCCGGGCCCGTCATCGGTCACGCGCACCGTCAACACGCGCGTGCCGTAGTGGAGTTCCACGACCGCGTGCGAACCCGGGGCGTGCCGACGGGTGTTCGTCAGGGCCTCCTGGGCGATCCGGTACGCCGACAGCTCCCAGGACGCGGGCAGCGGAACCCGCTCGCCGCTGATCCGCAGCCCGGCCGCACCGCCCACCGCCCGGTGCTGGTCCAGGAGTTCATCGAGTCCGGCCAGGGAGGGCTGCGGGGCGGTGAGCGGGGCCGGTGAGGTGGCGTCGCCCGTCCGCAGCACCCCGAGCAGCCGCCGCAGCTCCGCCATCGAGGAGCGTGCGGTGCCCGCGATCTCCTGGAAGGCGTCCCGCGCCGGGGGCGAGAGATCCGGAGTCGTGTACGTGGCGCTCTCGGCCCGGACCGCGATCACCGACACCGAGTGGGCGATCATGTCGTGCAACTCCCTCGCTATCGCGGCCCGTTCCGCCTCGGCCGCCTGCCGTCGCTCCATCTCCAGCAGCCGGGACTGGGCGGCCGCCCGGGTGTGCCGGGTCTCCTCGCGTGCCCGCACCGCGTCGCCCGTGCTCACCGCGCCCAGGATCAGCACCGTCAGCACCAGCGTCTCCGCGTACAGCCCGAGACTGAACCGGTCGGTGCCCTGGAGCGCGGGCAGCCCGGGGGAGCCGTCCCGGGCCCACCGGTCGATGTGCACCAGGTTGACCGTCAGCGCCGCCAGCGAACCGGCCAGCACGAGGATCGCCGGATGCTGCACCCGGTGCCGCCCCAGGGTGTAACAGCCGATCAGGGAACCGGCGATGGTCGCGTACGCCATGTTGCCGTCGGTCCCGAAGCTCAGCAGGGCCGCGCCCACGGTCAGGAACCCGACGGCGGGCCACATCGCCCGCAGCGCCAGCGAAGCCGTGCAGACGAGCACCCCGAACGCCGTGGCCGCCGAACCCGGTACGAGGGCCAGCTCCACCACCGCGAAGAGCGTCAGCCCCGCCGCGGTCAGCCAGGCGTACGAGGGTGCCGCCGCCCAGTCCCGCAGCCGTCGTCGCAGCCCGCGGTCCGGCGGCGGGGCTTCGGGGGCGGTGGCGGCCGGGCGGTCCGGCGTGATGGTGCGCGTCATACGGAGATTCTTCGTCACCGCCGAGGTCCGGCACATCGGAGCACGGGTGGAATTCCCCGCGCCGGCTCATGCCACGGGTTGACCCCGAGGACCGGACGGTGGTGTGACGATCCGCGAACGGCCCGTTCCTAGCCTCGGATCCATGGCAACGACCACGCCTCTCACCCCTCCTGACCAGTGCGGAAAGCCGCCATCGCTCCCTTCCGGCGCCCGCTGGTGGGCGCTCTGCGCGGCTGCCGCCCTCGGGCTCGCCGTCTGCTCCTCGCTCGGCCCGCACCGCGTCTGGGGAAGCGTGGCGGCGCTCGGCTACCTGGCCGCCGCGCTGCTCGCCGCGCGTGGGCGGAGCCCCCGTACGGCCGGTGCGGTCGCCGTCGCCGGGGCGGTGCTGCTGCCCCTGCTGTGGCTTCTCGCCGTGGAACAGGCGCAGTTGGAGGTGCGGGTGGTCGCACGGTCGGCCGGGCTGCTGCTCGCCAAGGGAACCCCGTATCTCCAACGGCCCATGGTTCCGGAGGACTTCAACCCGTACCTCCCGGGCATGGCCGTCTTCGGTCTGCCGGAGGCCGTGGCCGGGCCCGGCCCGCTCACCGACCCCCGGCTGTGGATGGGCGCGGCGTTCCTCGGCGCGCTCGCGTTCGCCCTCCCGGCGGGGTTCCGGAGCGCACCGCTGCGGTGGATCGCCGCCTGCCCGCTGGTCGCGCTGCCGCTCGCGGTCGGGGGCGTCGATCTGCCGGTGGCCGGGCTGATGTGCCTCGGGCTCGCCCTGGCCGGACGGGAACGAGCGGGCGCGGCCGGGCTGGCGCTCGGCGCGGCCGCCGCCCTCAAGTGGACGGCCTGGCCCGCGATTCCGGTGGCCCTGGCCCTGCTGGCGGCGGCCTCCCGGTCAGCGGGCCGGACGGCGGACCGCGCTGCCGCGCGCTGCGGGATCGTCGCCCTGCTCACCGCCGCCGCCCTCGTCCTTCCCGTCGCACTGCGCGACCCGGGAGCCTTCCGGGCCCATGTCGTCGACTTCCCGCTCGGGCTGACCGACGCGGTCTCGTCCGCCGCGAGCCCGCTCCCCGGCCATCTGCTGGCCACCCACGTCCCCGGCGGCCGCACCCTGGCCCTCCTGCTGCTCGGGGTGAGCGCCCTCCTGATCGCCCTCTCCCTCCTCGTCCGGCCCCCGGCGACGACGGCGGACGCGGCGGTGAGGCTCGCGCTCGGGCTGCTTCTGGCCATCGCGTTCATGCCCGCGAGCCGGGTCGGCTATCTGGTGCACCCGCTGGTCCTCGTGGCGTGGGCGGCGGCCCGGCAGACACCCGACCAGCCCCCCTTTCTCGTACGCGTACGGAAGCAGGTGTCCCGATGACCGGCGGCCGCACCCTCGTGGTGACCAACGACTTCCCGCCGCGCCAGGGCGGCATCGAGACCTTCGTGCGGGCGATGACCGACCGGTTCCCCACGGACGCCGTCGTCGTCTACACCTCGGCCGAACCCGGGGCGGCCGTTCATGACGCGGCCCTGCCCTACCCCGTGGTCCGCGACCCGGCCCGGATGCTGCTCCCCGTCCCGCGCGTCGCCGCCCGCGCCGCCGGACTCGCCCGCCGCCACGGCTGCGACAGCGTCTGGTTCGGGGCCGCCGCCCCGCTCGGGCTCATGGCGGACCGGCTGCGCCGGGAGAGCGGGGTGCGGCGGGCCGTCGCCACGACGCACGGGCACGAGGTGTGGTGGGCCCGTACCCCGGGGGCCCGGTCCCTGCTCCGGCGGATCGGTGAGCGGACGGACGCGGTGACCTATCTGGGGGCGGCCACCCGCGCGCCCATCGCCGCCGCGCTCGGTCCGGCCGCCGCCCGCCGCATGGTGCGCCTGGCACCGGGCGTGGACGCGGAGGCCTTCGCCGTACGGCCCGGGGCGCGCGAAGCCGTACGGGATCCGGCGCGCGACGGCGGACGCGAAGGGGCACACGGCGGCGGACCGCCCCGGGCGCGCGTACGCCCCAGTGCGCGCAACAGCGTCCGCCGGCGGTACGGCCTCGGCGCGCGGCCCGTGATCCTGTGTGCCGCGCGGCTCGTCCCGCGCAAGGGGCAGGACACCCTGATCCGCGCCCTCCCCGCCGTCCTGCGCTCGGTGCCCGACGCCGTACTCCTGCTGACCGGCGACGGACCGTACGCCCGGACCCTGCACCGGCTCGCCGCCGACACCGGGGTCGCGCACGCGGTGGTCCTCGCCGGCGGACGGCCGCACCCGGAGATGCCGGAGCACTACGCGGCCGCCGACGTCTTCGCCATGCCCTGCCGCACCCGCAGACGCGGCCTGGAGGTGGAGGGGCTCGGCATCGTCTTCCTGGAAGCGGCGGCCGCCGGGCTGCCGGTCCTCGTCGGCGATTCGGGCGGCGCGCCCGACACCGTACGGGACGGGGAGACCGGGTACCTGGTCGACGGGCGCGATACGGCCGCCGTCGCGGACCGGCTCGTCGCGCTGCTGCGGGACCGGGCGGCGGCCACGGCGATGGGGGAGAAGGGCCGGGCGTGGGTCCGCGAGGCATGGGGCTGGGAGAGCGCGTACGCCACCCTCGCCGGACTGCTGCGGCCCTGACCGCGCCGCCGGAGCGCGTGCCGTACGCCGCGACAGCGCGGCCAGGGCCCGGCAAGCTGGAGGTCCGGAGCCCCGTACCCGTACGGCAGCGACAGCGACAGTGACAGCGACGAAGGACCGTGAACCATGACCGGTGGCACCCGCGAGGGCATCGACCTCACCCGCGTCCTCGACGCCCCGCAGCAGCGGGTCTTCGCCGCCTGGACGTCACCGGAGGACTTCGCCGCCTGGTACGGGGGCCAGGCGGACGTCCCCCTGGACCGGGTGGCGATGGACGTACGGCCCGGGGGCTCGTGGAGCCTGGTCATCGTGATGCCGGGCGTCGAGATGCCCTTCCACGGGGTCTACCGCGAGGTCAGCGAACCCGACGGGCTGGTCTTCACGCTGAAGGACGGCTCCGCCCCCGAGGACGCCGAGGGCGAGACCGTGACCGTCACCTTCAGCGACCTCGGGGGCGGCCGGACCGAACTGGCCTTCCAGCAGCGCGGCGGGAACCTCACCCCCGAGCAGTACGCGGCGGCCGAGGACGGCTGGGAGGCCTTCTTCGACACCCTCGCCGACCGCCTCGCCGCTCACCCCTGAACTACGCCAGCGGAAGCGCCGCGAGCTGCGCGATCACCCAGGTCAGCGGGGCGAACAGGGCCAGCAGCGCGCCCGCCCGCAGCAGCGTCGCCCGGCGCAGCGTGGCCGCCGGGGCGCCCATCCTGAGCAGCGCCTCCGCCGTATGGGCGCGGGCGTGCTTGGCCTCCAGCGCCGACGTCAGCAGCGTCGCCGTCGTACAGCCGAGGACCAGCACCGCGCCGAGTGCGGTGAGCGGACCGTACGGGCGCTGATCGCCCCCGTACAGCGCCGAAGCGGCGACCGCCGCGGACACCACCGCGCAGACGATGCCGAGCGGGCGGCCGATCCGGCGTGCCTCGTCCATCAGGACCCGGCCCGCCAGCAGCCGTACGGCCCCGGGGCGCACCGACTGCAAGGCCCGGCCGCACAGATACGTCAGGCTCGGTCCGGCCAGCGCCAGGCCGACCGCGGTCAGCGTCCACCCGATCAGGACCGCCACCGGAGTGGAGTCGTACCGTCCGGGCAGCGGGAACGCGTTCCCCGCCGCACCCCGCGAGGCGATCGCCTCGACCGCGAGTCCGGCCGCCGTCAGCGCCACGCCCCAGGGGAGCCCGGCCGGGGCCGGTGCGGGCTCCGGCAGCTCCTCGGAGCCGAAGGTGTCCCGGGCCGGGTCGGGCCGCGACCGCAGCGCCAGCGCGCTCGCCGTCGACGCGGCCACCGGCACGAGCGCCAGCAGCATCAGGGCGGCGGCCAGCGGCAGCGGGGTGCCCGCGCCGAGGAACTCCGCCGCGTCCCCGTCGAACGGCATCCCGGTCAGATCGCCGCGCAGATGCAGGAAGAACAACAGCGCCACCATCGAGCCGAGGGTGGTCGACACGGCCGTGGAGACCGCGGCCAGCGCGGACAGCCGGACCGGGCCGAGGCCCAGCGAGGAGAGGCCCGGCCGGGGCCGGGTGCTCGGGTCGGTCCGGGCCACCGCCACGGCGAACTGCACGGTGGCGGCCAGCGGCACGAAGCACCACAGCAGCCGCAGCACCGAACCGGCGGACGCGGGGTGCGCGGCGGCGTACCCGAGGGCGCACAGGAGGAGGAATCCGACACCGGCCGACGCGGCGGCCACCAGCAGCCGCCGGACCAGGACGAGGGGATGGGAACCGCGGGCTAGACGGAGAGCGAGCACGCCGCGCGGCCCTCCGCTTCCGGTTTCGAAGGCAGGGTGACGGTGGCGACGCGGCGGCCGTCCAGCAGGGGCACGGTCCGGTCGGCGAGCGCCGCGACCTCCGCGTCATGGGTGGCCAGCACGACGGTGATGCCGTGCGAGCGGGCCGCCGTGGTGAACGTGCGCAGCACCTGGGAGCGGTCCGCGCGGTGCAGGGTCGCGGTGGGCTCGTCCGCGAAGATCACGGTCGGTGCGCCGCACAGGGCGCGGGCCACGGAGATCCGCTGGCGCTGCGCCTGGAGCAGGGCGTGCGGCCGCTTCTTGGCGAACGCGGCGATGTCCAGGCGCTCCAGCCATTCGGTGGCGGCCTTCCTGGCGGCCCGGTGCGACACACCGCGCAGCAGCAGGGGCAGCGCGGTGTTCTCCCAGACGGTCAGCTCCGGGACCAGCTCCGGGTCGGCGGCGATCCAGCCGAAGCGTTCCCGGCGCAGCTGTTCGCGGACCCGGGGGGCCATGGTGTGGACGGGGACGCTGTTGAACCAGACCTCGCCCTCCTGGGGCACCAGCCGGCCCGAGAGACAGTGCAGCAGCGTCGTCTTCCCGCTGCCGCGCGGGCCGGTCACGGCGAGGATCTCCGCGTCCCGGACGCCGATGGAGACACCGCCGAGACCGGGCGATCCGTTGTGGGAGTGGTGCAGTGAACGCGCCCAGATCACATCGTTGTCCGGCGGGGCCACCATGGCGTACACCTCGGTTCAGGTCAGATTTCCCGTTCCCCCGTACGGGGGAACGAAGACGCGGCCGATCGGTCACTGGGCACCGTAGATAGTCGGACCGGTCCGGGAGCACGGCACGCGGCCCGGATACCCCCTTCTCACTCGAAGGGGCGTATCCGGGCCGCGTGGGCCGATGAAATGACCGCTGGGCGGCTATCGACCGGGGGACCTGGTGGCGGTCAGAGCTTGGTCCACGCCTCCGTGAGGACGGTCCGCAGGATGCCCTCGATCTCGTCGAACGTGGACTGGTCGGAGATCAGCGGCGGGGCGAGCTGGATGACCGGGTCGCCACGGTCGTCGGCCCGGCAGTAGAGGCCGTTCTCGAACAGCGCCTTGGAGAGGAAGCCGTACAGGACGCGCTCGGTCTCCTCGTCGGTGAACGTCTCCTTGGTCGCCTTGTCCTTCACCAGCTCGATGCCGTAGAAGTACCCGTTGCCGCGGACGTCGCCGACGATCGGCAGGTCGTGCAGCTTCTGGAGCGTCGTCAGGAAGGCGTTCTCGTTGTCGAGGACGTGCTGGTTGAGGTTCTCGCGCTCGAAGATGTCGAGGTTGGCGAGGCCCACGGCCGCGGAGACCGGGTGGCCGCCGAAGGTGTAGCCGTGCAGGAAGGTGTTGCCGCCCTCGTAGAACGGCTCCGCGATCCGGTCCGAGACGATGCAGGCGCCGATCGGGGAGTAGCCCGAGGTCATGCCCTTCGCGCAGGTGATCATGTCCGGCACGTAGCCGAACTTGTCGCAGGCGAAGATCGTGCCGAGCCGGCCGAAGGCGCAGATGACCTCGTCGGAGACGAGCAGCACGTCGTACTTGTCGCAGATCTCGCGGACCCGCTGGAAGTAGCCGGGCGGCGGCGGGAAACAGCCGCCCGCGTTCTGCACGGGCTCCAGGAAGACGGCCGCGACGGTCTCGGGGCCCTCGAACAGGATCTCCTGCTCGATCTGGTCGGCGGCCCAGCGGCCGAAGGCCTCCGGGTCGTCGCCGAAGAGCGGGGCGCGGTAGATGTTGGTGTTCGGCACCTTGTGCGCGCCGGGGACCAGCGGCTCGAAGGGGGCCTTGAGGGCCGGGAGCCCGGTGATGGACAGCGCGCCCTGCGGGGTGCCGTGGTAGGCGACCGCACGCGAGATGACCTTGTACTTGGTCGGCCGGCCCTTGAGCTTGAAGTACTGCTTGGCCAGCTTCCAGGCGGTCTCGACGGCCTCGCCGCCACCGGTGGTGAAGAAGACCTTGTTGAGGTCGCCCGGGGCGTAGTCGGCGAGCCGCTCGGCCAGCTCGACGGCCTTCGGGTGGGCGTAGGACCACACCGGGAAGAAGGCGAGCTCCTGGCCCTGCTTGTACGCCGTCTCGGCGAGCTCGTGACGACCGTGACCGGCGTTGACCACGAACAGGCCGGAGAGGCCGTCCAGGTAGCGCTTGCCCTTGTCGTCGAAGATGTACGTTCCCTCGCCACGCACGATGGTGGGAACGGGCGCGTTCTCGTAGTCCGACATGCGGGTGAAGTGCATCCACAGGTGGTCGTACGCGGTTCGGCTGAGGTCCTTGCTCACGGCTATCGGGTTCCCCACATATAGGTCTGCTTCTTGAGCTTGAGGTAAACAAAGCTCTCGGTGGAGCGCACGCCGGGAAGGGTCCGGATGCGTTTGTTGATCGTCTCCAGCAGGTGGTCGTCGTCCTCGCAGACGATCTCCACCATCAGGTCGAAGGAGCCCGCGGTCATGACCACGTACTCGCACTCGGCCATGGCCGACAGGGCTTCGGCCACCGGATCGAGGTCGCCCTCGACATTGATGCCGACCATCGCCTGCCGCCGGAATCCCACGGTGAGCGGGTCCGTGACGGCGACGATCTGCATCACGCCCTGGTCGAGCAGCTTCTGGACGCGCTGGCGCACGGCCGCTTCGGACAGGCCGACGGCCTTGCCGATCGCGGCGTACGGACGCCGTCCGTCCTCCTGGAGCTGCTCGATGATTGCGAGGGAGACGGCATCGACCGCCGGCGGTGATCCGTTCCCTGTCCTGGAGTCTGCGCTGCGACTGGCCACGCACCCACCATGCACCGCTCCTCGTCTGTCTCGCAACCCCAGATCGATGAAATTCGTTGAGAGAGTGCTCAGAGTCGACTGAATCCGAAGTTGAGGGCGGTTGGGTATGTCGAAAGCGTCACCGAAGCGACTAGGGTGGATGTCTCACCCATCGGACAGCCGACAGGAGGGGTGGTTGTGACCACCGAGGTGCGCCGTCTGCGCAACTACATCAACGGAGAGTTCCGGGACGCCGCGGACGGGCGGACCATCGATGTGGTCAGCCCGGTGACGGAAGAGGTCTACGCAACCTCGCCGCTCTCGGGCCAGGCCGACGTCGATGCCGCCATGGAGGCCGCAGCGGCGGCCTTCCCCGCCTGGCGCGACACCACGCCCGCCGAGCGCCAGAAGGCCCTGCTCAAGATCGCGGACGCGTTCGAGGAGCGGGCCGAGGACCTCATCGCCGCCGAGTCGGAGAACACCGGCAAGCCGATCGGCCTCACCCGCAGCGAAGAGATCCCGCCGATGGTGGACCAGATCCGCTTCTTCGCGGGGGCCGCCCGCCTCCTGGAGGGCCGCTCGGCCGGCGAGTACATGGAGGGCCTGACCTCCATCGTCCGCCGCGAGCCGGTCGGCGTCTGCGCCCAGGTCGCGCCGTGGAACTACCCGATGATGATGGCCGTGTGGAAGTTCGCCCCGGCGCTCGCCGCGGGCAACACGGTCGTCATCAAGCCGTCCGACACCACCCCGGCGTCGACGGTCCTCATGGCCGAGATCATCGGGCAGATCCTGCCCAAGGGCGTCTTCAACGTCCTGTGCGGCGACCGGGACACCGGCCGTGCCATGGTCGAGCACCCGACCCCGGCGATGGCCTCCATCACCGGTTCGGTACGGGCCGGCATGCAGGTCGCCGAGTCCGCCGCCAAGGACGTCAAGCGCGTCCACCTGGAGCTCGGCGGCAAGGCGCCCGTCGTGGTCTTCGAGGACGCCGACATCGCCAAGACGGTCTCGGGCGTCTCCGAGGCGGGCTTCTTCAACGCCGGCCAGGACTGTACGGCCGCCACCCGCGTCCTGGTCCACGAGTCGATCCACGACGAGTTCGTCACCGCGCTCGCCAAGGCCGCCGCCGACACGAAGACCGGGCAGCCGGACGACGAGGACGCGGCGTACGGCCCGCTCAACAACGCCAACCAGCTCAAGCAGGTCAGCGGCTTCATCGAGCGGCTCCCCGCCCACGCCAAGGTCGAGGCGGGCGGCCACCGGGTCGGCGACAAGGGCTACTTCTACGCCCCGACCGTCGTCTCCGGCCTCAAGCAGGACGACGAGATCATCCAGAGCGAGGTCTTCGGCCCCGTCATCACCGTCCAGTCCTTCACCGACGAGGACCAGGCCGTCACGTACGCCAACGGCGTCGAGTACGCGCTCGCCTCCTCGGTCTGGACGCAGAACCACGCCCGCGCCATGCGCATGTCCAAGAACCTCGACTTCGGCTGCGTGTGGATCAACACCCACATCCCGCTGGTCGCCGAGATGCCGCACGGCGGGTTCAAGAAGTCCGGCTACGGCAAGGACCTCTCGGCGTACGGCTTCGAGGACTACACCCGCATCAAGCACGTCATGACGTCCATCGAGGACTGATCCTCGGATCGTCGTCACGGTCGTACGGCCCCGGGCTCCGGCCCGGGGCCGTCTCCGTGTGCGCTGGACAAGGTGTGCGGGGCGGGCCCGCCGCGCTGGACGCTTGGTCCATTGTCCGCGCGGGCGCCGACCGGCATTCTGCGCGGGTGCGAGCGATCAGGAAGAACCCCATGTCCCGCCGGTCCCTGCTGCGCGCCCTCGGGGCCGGAGCGGCCGGTGCCACGCTGGCCGGCTGCGGGGTGCCCGCGGCCTTCGTCGAGCCGGGGGACCGTGCCGGGCACGACAGTTCGGCCACCGACCACACCCTGAACTTCGCCAACTGGCCCCTCTACATCGACACCGACGACGAGGACGAGTCCAAGCGGCCCACGCTGAACGCCTTCTCGAAGCGGACCGGGATCTCCGTGACGTACACCGAGGAGATCAACGACAACGACGAGTTCTTCGGGAAGATCAGCCCCGCGCTGATGAACCACCAGCAGACCGGCCGGGACCTGATCGTCATCAGCGACTGGATGGCCGCCCGTTTCGTCCGGCTCGGCTGGGTCCAGGAGATGGACCGGGCCAAGCAGCCCAACGTCGCCAAGTACCTCGACCCGCAACTGCGTTCGCCCGCCTTCGACGAGGGGCGTCGCCACAGCGTCCCCTGGCAGTCCGGCATCACCGGCATCGCGTACAACCGCAAGAAGCTCGGCCGCGAGATCCGGTCCACAGGCGACCTGTGGGCCGACGACCTGCGCGGCCGGGTCACCCTGCTCTCCGGGCTCGACGAGTCGTTCGCGCTGCTGATGCAGGGCAACGGCGTCGACATCACCCGTTGGACGGCCGACGACTTCCACGAGATCTGCGAGCAGACCGAGAAGCGGGTCCGCTCCAAGCACATCCGCCGCTTCACCGGCAACGACTACATCAAGGACCTCGCCACCGGCGATGTGCTCGCCTGCCAGGCCTACTCCGGTGACGTCATCCAGCTCCAGGCCGACAACCCGGACATCGAGTTCGTCGTCCCCGAGGAGGGCGCCGAACTGTGGGCCGAGTCCCTGATGATCCCCAACCTCGCCCGCCACAAGCGCAACGCCGAACGCCTGGTGGACTACTACTACGAACCCGAGGTCGCCGCCGAACTCGCCACCTGGGTCAACTACGTCTGCCCGGTCCCCGCCGCCCGTGACGTCCTCGCCTCCTCCAAGGACGAGGAGACGGCCGCACTCGCCGAGGACCCGCTGATCTTCCCCGACGACGCGATGCGCCAACGGCTCGCCATCGCCCGCGACATCACCTCCGAGGAGCGGATGGACTTCGCCAAGAAGTGGAACTCCATCGTCGGCTTGTGAAGCGGTGACAGGGGTGCCGTAAAGGGGCGGTAAACCCGGGCGTACGCTGCGGATATGAGCGAAAGACAGGCCCTCACACGGGGGATACGCAGGTGGCTGGTCTTCTTCATCGTCTGTCTGGTGCTGAGCGGGCTCACGGCCTTCCCGCTCGTCACCGAACTCCGCTGGACACAGGAGCTGCTGAGCGCCTCCGCCTCCCCGGTCCCCGAGCACTTCCCCGGTCTGATGGAGTGGATCACCCGGGTCAGCGAAGGGCTCGACACCATCGACCGCGAGCAGCCCTTCATGCTGTACGGCACCGACTGGCTGGCCTTTGCCCACCTGGTCATCGCGGTCGCCTTCTACGGCCCCTACCGCGACCCGGTCCGCAACATCTGGGTCATCGAGTTCGGCATGATCGCCTGCGCCGGGATCATCCCGCTCGCCCTGATCTGCGGCCCGATCCGCGGGATCCCGTTCTGGTGGAGCGTGATCGACATGTCCTTCGGGGTCTTCGGCGTCATCCCGCTGCTGATCGTCCGCCGCATGATCAAGCGGCTGGAGGCGCTGGAGCAGACGGCAGCGGCCGCACCCGTCCCCGCGGCGAGCGCCTGAGCCTCACGGCTCCAGGATCTCCAGACCGTCCAGGAACGAGGCGAACTCCTCCCGGCTGCGGGCGGTGATCGGCGGGGTGGCGTTCCCGCCAGATGGCGCACCGCCCGGCCGAGGAACGCCCGGTCCGTGCGGGCCACTTCACCGATGCTCGGATACATCCCGGTGACCTGGTCGCCCACCGCCCGGTCCACCGGGTAGTTGTCCTTGCCGCCCAGCCAGTAGTTCCACACCCGCGCGTTGTGCGCGACGTCGGAACGTATCCGGGCGGGGGCTGCCTGCGGGCTGGTCCTGGGGGCCATGACGGCTGGCTCCTCGGTGGCGGAGGGGCCCGCGTGCCGCGTGGGGTGGGTGCGGCGGCGGGCGGTGCGGGCCCTTGCGTGGTCCTGGGGTTCTTGCGGGCCCTCGCGAGGCCCTCCGTCATGCCGGACCGATCAAGAGCCCCCGCGCCCGGGCGAGTTGGCGAGCAGCCGGTGGAGCGTGTCGATCCGGTTGGTGGTGATCGAGTCGACGCCCCGCTCGATCAGCCGGCGCATCGTGCGCTTCGTGTCGGCCGTCCACGCGGAGACGAGCAGCCCGTCCCGGTGCGCCCGGTCCGCCAGCTCCCGGCTGATCAGGCCGAACCGGTAGTTCAGCCAGCGCGGCTTCACCGCGGCCAGCAGCTCCGGGCGCGGCGGGGCCAGCGTGGTCCAGGTCAGGGCGATCTCGGCGGACGGGTCGGCGGCGCGCACCCGCAGCATCGCGTCCGTGTTCGCGCAGTAGTACGCCCGCTCGCCCGCCCCGCACTCGCGGACCGTCCCCACGATCTTCTTCACCGAGGCGTCCGTGGAGCCGGGCAGATCCACCATCACCCGGTGCGCCCCGGCGGCGAGCAGCGCCTCGCGGAGCGTGGGCACCCCGCCGCCGGTCAGCTCCTTCAGCTCCGCGTGGTCGATCCGGTCCAGCCGCCGGTCGTGGCCCCACAGCCGCTCCAGCGTCGCGTCGTGCAGCAGCACGGGCACCCCGTCGCGGGTCACCCGTACGTCGATCTCGACCGCGTCCGCCCCCCGTTCGAGGGCGGAGCGGATCGAGGGCAGTGTGTTCTCGCGGGCGAGGTAGGGATCGCCGCGGTGCGCGACGGCGGTGACGCGGGAGACGGTGTCGGCCATGAGGCCATTGTGACGACCGGGATCAGCGGCCGGGGGCCCGGAGCCAGTTCGTCGTGTACGTGTCGATCTCCTCGGCCAGCTTCCGCTTGCCCGCCGGGTCCAGGAACGAGGCCTCCACGGCGTTCTTCGCGAGGTCCGCGATACCGCGCTCGTCCAGCTCCAGCAGCCGGGCCGCCACCGTGTACTCGTTGTTGAGGTCGGTGCCGAACATCGGCGGGTCGTCGCTGTTGACCGTCACCAGCACCCCCGCCTGGACCATCTCGCGGATCGGGTGCCGCTCGATGTCGGTGACCGCGCGGGTGGCGATGTTCGACGTCGGGCAGACCTCCAGGGCGATCCGGTGCTCGGCCAGGTGCTCCAGCAGCTTCGGGTCCTGCACGGAGCTGGTGCCGTGCCCGATGCGCTCGGCGCGCAGCGCGGTCAGCGCGTCCCAGACCGTCTGCGGCCCGGTGGTCTCCCCGGCGTGCGGCACCGAGTGCAGGCCCTCGGCGATGGCCCGGTCGAAGTAGGGCTTGAACTGCGGGCGCTCCACCCCGATCTCCGGCCCGCCCAGACCGAACGAGACGAGCCCGTCGGGCCGCCGCTCCACCGCGAGCCGGGCGGTCTCCTCGGCCGCCTGGAGCCCTGCCTCGCCCGGGATGTCGAAGCACCAGCGCAGGACCACGCCCAGTTCGGCCTCCGCGGCCTTGCGGGCGTCCTCGATGGCCTCCATGAACCCGACCTCGGGGATGCCCCGGCGGGTCGAGCTGAACGGGGTCACGGTCAGCTCCGCGTACCGGATGTTCTGCCGGGCCATGTCCCGCGCCACCTCGAAGGTCAGCAGCCGGACGTCCTCGGGGGTGCGGACGAGGTCCACCACCGACAGATAGACCTCGATGAAGTGCGCGAAGTCGGTGAAGGTGAAGTAGTCCGCCAGCGCCTCCGGATCCGTGGGGACCTTGGAGTCCGGGTGGCGGGCGGCCAGCTCGGCGACGATCCGGGGCGAGGCCGACCCGACGTGGTGGACATGGAGCTCGGCCTTGGGCAGCCCGGCGATGAAGGGGTGCGGATCGGTCATCGGAAATCTCCCGGTTCGGCGTGACATCGGCCGGGCGTACCGGCCGCACCGATCATCGCAGGCGGCGTCCGGGCCCGTCAGGCCTGGCCGTAGCATGACGGGACCACGATGGGGGAGGCCCATGTCAGAGAACACAGAGCAGCCCGGGGGCGGGGCCGCGCCGCGCGATCCGTGGGCACCGCCGGACAGCACCAGGGTGGATCTGGGCAAGCAGGGCGGGCAGACGCCGCCGCCCGCCGCGCACACGCCGCCCGCGGTCCACGACCAGCCGACCGTGACGTCCATGCCGAGCGCCGGACCGGGGGACGGCACCGGCCCGATACCCCGGGCCGGGGGCTTCGGGGCGCCCGCGGACGTACCGCCGCCGCCGATCGGCCCGAACGGCCCCGGCCACGCGGGCCCGCCGCCCGCCGCGCACTACGGCTACCCGGCCCCGCCCGCGCAGCCGTACGGCGGATACCCGGGTTACGGCGCCTACGGCGTCGGTCCGGGCGCCTGGGGTCCGGCGCCCAACAACGGTCTGGGCACGGCGGCGATGGTGATCGGCATCATCTCCGTGGTCGGCTTCTGCCTCTACGGCCTCAACATCATCCTCGGCATCCTCGCGCTGATCTTCGGCATCATCGGCCTCGGCCGTGCCAAGCGCGGCGAGGCCACCAACCGGGGCATGGCGCTCGCCGGGGTCATCCTCGGCTCCGTCGGCATCGTCGTCGGCGCCGCGATCCTCGGCCTGATCATCTGGGCCGCGACGACGGCCGACCGGGACAGCGACCGGGACTACGACAGCGATTACGACGACCCGTTCGCCACGTCGCTGGTCGTCGAGGACCGCCGCTAGCGGACCCAGCACACGGCCGCGAGGACCGCCGCCAGCGGATCCCGCACACCGCCGCTACGCCCGGCCGGGCAGGGACCGTCCTGGAGGCGACCAGCAGGTCACGCAGCTGCGCGAGCCACGCCCGGCCGGGCAGAGGGACCCGTCCCCCGCCCGGCCGGGCGCGTCACAGCGGGGCGAGGCCCCGCCTCAGCCCGTCGCGCCCGCCGCCCGCCCGTGTCGCCGCGGCCCGGCACCTCAGCCCGTCGCGCCCGCCCGCAGCCTCTCCCGCGCCTCCATCAGCGCGAAGCCCAGCAGATTCTTCCCCCGCCATTCCTGCGGCCGCTCCGTCCGCGCGTCGTCCGCCGCGAGCCCGATGCCCCAGATCCGGTCCAGCGGGGACGCCTCCACCAGCACGCGGTCACCGGTGGACAGCAGATAGCCGGCCAGCTCCGGGTCCTGCCCGAACTTGTGCACGCTGCCCTCCACCACCAGGGCGAACCGCTCCCGTATCCACACGTCCTCGTCGAAGCCGCGCACCAGCCGCCCCGCCTTCTTCGCCGCCGCCGGGCTCTTCGCGGTCACCGCCGCCGCCTCGGCCTCCGCATCGCCGAAGAGCCGCGCCTTGCCCGCCATCATCCAGTGCTCGGCGCTCGCATACGTCACCCCGTCCACCGTGAACGGCGACGGCCACCACTGGCTCAGACAGCTCGGCCCGATCTGCCCGTCCGGGCGCGGGCGGTGCCCCCAGAACGGCAGATACTTCACCCGCTTGCCCCGCGCCACGTCCGCCAGAAGTTCATCGATCGGTCCCATGCATGTGAGTGTGGCATCCGCCACTGACACTCCGTACGGGGATTTCCGCACCGACACGACACATGGTCGACAGATTCCGTCGCGTAACCAAAAGGCAACAACGGAATCACTTGTTGGGCGTGAACCCCTCTGTCAGGATCGGCACTCAATTCACGAAGAAGCTACGCCGACCCCGCCCAGCGGGTACAGCGGCGGAGGAGAGCGTCATGAGCAACGGCTTCCAGGTTCAGGACCGCTTCGCGGAAGGTGCGCAGTACATCGGCGGCAAGCTGCTCCCCGGCACGTCCGGCCGCCACCACGACATCGTGAACCCCGCGACCGGCGAGAGCGTGCTCCGCTACGAGCTGGCGGGCACCGAGGACGTGGACGCGGCCGTCGCCGCCGCCCGCGCGGCCTTCCCCGGCTGGTCCGGCGCCACCCCCGGCGAACGCTCCGACGCCCTGCACCGCTTCGCCGCCGTCCTCGCCGAGCAGGCCGACGACTTCGCGTACGCCGAGTCGCTCCAGTGCGGCAAGCCGATCAAGCTCTCCACCGAGTTCGACGTGCCCGGCACCGTCGACAACGCCGCCTTCTTCGCGGGCGCCGCCCGCCATCTGGAGGGCAAGGCCGCCGCCGAGTACGACGGCGACCACACCTCGTACGTACGGCGTGAGGCGATCGGCGTCGTCGGCTCCATCGCCCCCTGGAACTACCCGCTCCAGATGGCCGCCTGGAAGATCCTCCCGGCCGTCGCCGCGGGCAACACCATCGTCCTCAAGCCCGCCGAACTCACCCCGCTGACCTCGCTGATGTTCGCCCAGGCCGCCACCGAGGCCGGTATCCCCGACGGGGTCATCAACATCGTCACCGGCGCCGGCAAGGAGGCCGGCGAGCACCTGGTGGGCCACCCCGACGTCGTGATGACCTCCTTCACCGGCTCCACCGCCGTCGGCAAGCGCGTCGCCGAGATCGCCACCGCCACCGTCAAACGCCTCCACCTGGAACTCGGCGGCAAGGCCCCCTTCGTGGTCTTCGACGACGCCGACCTGGAGGCCGCCGTCCACGGCGCGGTCGCCGGATCCCTCATCAACACCGGCCAGGACTGCACTGCCGCCACCCGCGCCTACGTCCAGCGCCCGCTCTACGACGCCTTCGTCCGCGACGTCGCGGCCCTCATGGAGACTGTCCGCCTCGGCGACCCCTTTGACGCGGCCACCGACCTCGGCCCCCTCATCAGCCACGCCCAGCGCGACCGGGCCGCCGCCTTCGTCGAGCGCGCCCGCGGCTACGCCCGGGTCGTCACCGGCGGCGAGGCCCCCGGCGGTGACCTCGCCGACGGCGCGTACTACCGGCCGACCCTCATCGCCGACGCCGCCCAGGACAGCGAGGTCGTCCAGTCGGAGATCTTCGGCCCGGTCCTGGTCGTCCTCCCCTTCGACACCGACGACGAGGGCATCGCGCTCGCCAACGACACCCCGTACGGACTGGCCGCCTCCGCCTGGACCCGCGACCTGTACCGCGCGAACCGCGCCACCCGCGAGATCCAGGCGGGCTGTGTGTGGGTGAACGACCACATCCCGATCCTCTCCGAGATGCCGCACGGCGGATACAAGGCCAGTGGCTTCGGCAAGGACATGTCGGCGTACTCCTTCGAGGAGTACACGCAGGTCAAGCACGTCATGTACGACAACACCGCGGTCGCCCGCAAGGACTGGCACCGCACGATCTTCGGGGACCGATAGAAGCTGCCGCATCCCGGGGGCCCGTCCACGACCGCGGGCCCCCGCGGCCTCCCACCCGAAAGGGCAAACAGCGTATGGAGAGTTACGAGCCCGAGCGCCTCACGCCGGTCCAACTGGCGGCCATGAGGCGATCCCTGACCAGCGGACGCGGGGCCCTCACCCGCCGTTCCCTGCTGCGCGCCTCCGGCATGGGCGCCCTCGCGCTGGGCGGCATAGCCACCCTCGGCGCCTGCGGCATCCCGCCCGCCGGACGCGCCGAGGGAGCAGCCGCCGCCGACGACCACTCGGAGCGGGAGAAGGTGGTGAACTTCTCCAACTGGACCGAGTACATGGACGTCAGCGACGACGAGAAGAGCCGCCCCACCCTCGCGGCCTTCACCAAGCGGACGGGCATCAAGGTCAAGTACACCGAGGACATCAACGACAACGTCGAGTTCTTCGGGAAGATCAAACCGCAGCTCGCGGCCGGGCAGGACACCGGACGCGACCTCATCTGCGTCACCGACTGGCTGGCCGCCCGGATCATCCGGCTCGGCTGGGCCCAGAAGCTCGACGCCTCCAACCTCCCGCACGCCTTCGCCAACGTCTCCGCCCAGTTCCGCAGCCCCGACTGGGACCCCGGCCGCGCCTACTCCTACCCCTGGACCGGCATCCCCACGGTCATCGCGTACAACGCGAAGGCCACCGGCGGCCGCAAGGTCGACTCCGTCACCCAGCTCCTCGACGACCCGAAGCTCAAGGGCCGCGTCTCCTTCCTCTCCGAGATGCGCGACACCGTCGGCATGACCCTCCTCGACCAGGGCAAGGACCCGGGGAAGTTCACCGACGCCGACTTCGACGGCGCGATCGGCCGCCTCCAGAAGGCCGTCGACAAGAAGCAGATCCGCCGCTTCACCGGCAACGACTACACCGCCGACCTCAGCAAGGGCGACATCGCCGCCTGTGTCGGCTGGGCCGGGGACATCATCCAGCTCCAGGCCGACAACCCGGACATCAAGTTCGCCATCCCGGCCGCCGGTTACATCATCTCCAGCGACAGCCTCCTGGTCCCCGCGCAGGCCCGGCACAAGACCAACGCCGAGAAGCTCATCGACTACTACTACGAGCCGCCGGTCGCCGCCCAGCTCGCCGCGTACATCAACTACGTCTGCCCGGTCGACGGCGTACGCGAGGAACTGGCGAAGATCGACAAGTCGATGGCCTCCAACACCCTGATCCTCCCCGACAAGGAGATGGCGTCGAAGTCCCGCGCCTTCCGCTCCCTGAGTACGGAGGAAGAGACGGCGTACGAGGAGAAGTTCGCCAAACTTATCGGCGCCTGACCCGGCGCCCCGGCCACCGGCCCCGCCGCGGGCCGCGCCCCTTCCGCCCGGTCACCCCTTCCTCACCTCCCCCGAACACACTGGGACCGCGACCCATGACACAGCAGCAGACCGCCGGCGGCGATGTCCGCCTCGCCGGTATCAGCAAGACCTACGGCTCCTTCACCGCCGTGCACCCGCTCGACCTGACCGTTCCCCAGGGCTCCTTCTTCGCCCTGCTCGGCGCCTCCGGCTGCGGCAAGACCACCACCCTGCGGATGATCGCGGGCCTGGAGGAGGCCACCACCGGCACGGTGTTCCTCGGCGACCGGGACATCACCGACCTGCCCCCGTACAAGCGGCCCGTCAACACCGTCTTCCAGAGCTACGCGCTCTTCCCGCACCTCGACATCACCGAGAACGTCGCCTTCGGGCTGCGGCGGCGCGGCATCAAGTCGGTGAAGAAGCAGGTCGACGAGATGCTGGAGCTGGTCCAGCTCGGGGACTTCGCCCGCCGCAAACCGCACCAGCTCTCCGGCGGCCAGCAGCAGCGCGTCGCCGTCGCCCGCGCGCTCATCAACCACCCGCAGGTCCTGCTGCTCGACGAACCGCTCGGCGCCCTCGACCTCAAGCTCCGCCGCCAGATGCAGCTGGAGCTCAAGCGCATCCAGACCGAGGTCGGCATCACCTTCGTGCACGTCACCCACGACCAGGAGGAGGCCATGACCATGGCCGACACCGTCGCGGTGATGAACGGCGGCCGCGTCGAGCAGCTCGGCGCCCCCGCCGACCTCTACGAGAACCCGCGCACCACCTTCGTCGCCAACTTCCTCGGCACCTCCAACCTCATCGAGGGCGAGATCGTCTCCACCGGCGACGACCTGGTGGTGGCCGCGGGCGGCGGGAAGCTCTCGCTGCCCCGCGAGCGATGTTCGGCCTCCTCCACCAGCGGCGGCGGCCGGCTTCTCCTCGGTATCCGGCCGGAGAAGATATCGCTCGCCCACGCGGACGACGCCGACTCCGTCCCCGCCGGCCGCAACCGCGTCACCGGCCGCGTCACCGACTCCAGCTTCATCGGCGTCTCCACCCAGTACGTCGTCGAGAGCCCGGCCGGAACCGCCCTCCAGGTGTACGAGCAGAACATCGAGCGCGACACCCGCCTGGTGCCCGGCGCCGAGGTCGTCCTGCACTGGAACCCCGCCCACACCTTCGGACTCGACGCCGCCCAGGACATCGACGCGGGCGCCACCAGCGTGGAGGACGCGGAATGAGCGCCACCGAGGCGCCGCCCGCGCCGTCCCCGAAGCCCGAGGAGCCCCGGGAGCTCACGCTCCGCAAGCCCTCCACCCGCAAACGGCTCGTCCCCTACTGGCTGCTGCTCCCCGGCATCCTCTGGCTGCTCGTCTTCTTCGCCCTGCCGCTCGTCTACCAGGCCTCCACCTCCGTACAGACCGGTTCGCTGGAGGAGGGCTTCGAGGTCACCTGGCACTTCCAGACGTACGTCGACGCGCTGCGCGAGTACTACCCGCAGTTCATCCGGTCCCTGCTGTACGCGGGCACCGCCACGATCCTGTGTCTGCTGCTCGGCTACCCGCTTGCCTACCTCATCGCGTTCAAGGCGGGCCGCTGGCGCAACCTCGTGCTCGTGCTGGTCATCGCCCCGTTCTTCACCAGCTTCCTCATCCGTACGCTCGCCTGGAAGACGATCCTCGCCGACGGCGGCGCGGTCGTGGACGTGCTCAACACCCTGCACATCCTGGACGTCACCAGCTGGCTCGGCTGGACCGAGTCCAACCGGGTCCTCGCCACCCCGATGGCGGTCGTCTGCGGTCTGACGTACAACTTCCTGCCGTTCATGATCCTGCCGCTCTACACCTCGCTGGAGCGGATCGACGGCCGGCTGCACGAGGCGGCGGGCGACCTCTACGCCACCCCCGCCACCACCTTCCGTAAGGTGACGTTCCCGCTCTCCATGCCCGGCGTCGTCTCCGGCACCCTGCTGACCTTCATCCCGGCCAGCGGCGACTACGTCAACGCCGAACTGCTGGGCTCCACCGACACCAAGATGGTCGGCAGCGTCATCCAGAGCCAGTTCCTGCGGGTCCTGGACTATCCGACGGCCGCCGCGCTCTCGTTCATCCTCATGGCGATCGTCCTGCTGATGGTCACCTTCTACATCCGCCGCTCCGGGACGGAGGACCTGGTCTGATGCCCGTACTGCGCTGGATACGCCGGAACCTGGTCGTCATCGCGGGTCTGCTGACCCTCGCGTACATGATCCTGCCGAACATCGTCGTCATGGTGTTCTCGTTCAACAAGCCCAAGGGGCGGTTCAACTACGAGTGGCAGCGGTTCTCGCTGGACGCCTGGAAGGACCCCTGCGGCGTCGCCGACATGTGCGGCTCGCTCTCGCTCTCCCTCCAGATCGCCTTCTGGGCGACCCTGGGAGCGACCGCGCTCGGCACGGCGGTCGCCTTCGCGCTGGTCCGCTACCGCTTCCGGGCGCGCGGCGCGATCAGCTCGCTGATCTTCCTGCCGATGGCGATGCCCGAGGTCGTCATGGCCGCTTCCCTGCTCACCCTCTTCCTGAACATGGGCGCCCAGCTCGGTTTCTGGACCGTGCTGATCGCGCACATCATGTTCTGCCTCAGCTTCGTGGTGACCGCCGTCAAGGCGCGCGTCATGTCGATGGACCCGAGACTGGAGGAAGCCGCCCGCGACCTGTACGCGGGTCCCGTGCAGACCTTCGTACGGGTGACCCTTCCCATCGCCGCCCCCGGCATCGCGGCGGGAGCGCTGCTCGCTTTCGCGCTCTCGTTCGACGATTTCATCATCACGAATTTCAACGCGGGCTCCACCGTCACGTTCCCCATGTTCGTCTGGGGATCGGCCCAGCGCGGCACGCCCGTGCAGATCAATGTCATCGGCACCGCCATGTTCATCATTGCGGTACTGATGGTTCTCGTCGGCCAGCTCATCGCGAACCGGCGAAAGAGCACCGCTCGAACCTGAAATTCCTGAAGGAGTTGGAAACCATGGCCCCAGCTGCCATGCGTACTGCTGCACAATCCCTCTCCGGCGCCAAGCCGGTCTCCTACTGGCTCGACGACCCGGCCAGGCCCGATCCGCTCCCCGCCCTCACCGGCGACGAGCACACCGACCTCCTGGTCGTCGGCGGCGGCTACAGCGGACTGTGGACCGCGCTCATCGCCAAGGAGCGCGACCCTGAGCGGGACGTCGTCCTCATCGAGGTGCACGAGGTGGGCTGGGCCGCCTCGGGCCGCAACGGCGGCTTCTGCGCCGCCTCCCTCACCCACGGGCTGGCCAACGGCGTGGAGCGGTGGCCGGACGAGATCGCGCGGCTGGAGGAGCTGGGGGAGCGGAACCTCGACGCCATCGAGGCCGCCGTCGCCCGTTACGGCATCGACTGCGAATTCGAGCGGACCGGCGAGATCGACGTCGCCACCGAGCCCCACCAGCTCGAAGAGCTGCGGGAATGGCACGAGGAGATCGTCAAGCTCGGTATCACCGGCGTCGACTTCCTGGACCGGGACGCCCTGCGCGCCGAGGTCGACTCGCCCACGTTCCTCGGCGGCCTCTGGGACCGGCGCGGCGTCGCGATGCTGCACCCGGCGAAGCTCGCCTGGGGCCTCAAGCGGGCCTGCCAGGAACTGGGCGTACGGATCTACGAGCACACGCGCGGCCTCGACCTCGTCCGCTCGGGGGAGGGGATGGCGGTCCGCACCCCGTACGGCAGGGTCTTCGCCCGCCGGGTCGCGCTCGGGACCAATATCTTCCCCTCGCTCGTCAAGCGCGTCCGGCCCTACACCGTGCCGGTCTACGACTACGCGCTGATGACCGAACCGCTCACCCCCGAGCAGCTGGAATCCATCGGCTGGAAGGGCCGTCAGGGGCTCGGCGACAGCGCCAACCAATTCCACTACTTCCGGCTCTCCGCGGACAACCGGATCCTCTGGGGCGGATACGACGCGATCTATCCGTACGGGGGCCGGCTCAGCGCCGATCTCGACCAGCGGCCGGAGACGTTCCTGAAATTGGCGGAGCAGTTCTTCACCTGCTTCCCGCAGCTCTCCGGGCTGAATTTCTCGCACGCCTGGGGCGGTGCGATCGACACCTGTTCCCGCTTCACGGCATTCTTCGGAACGGCCCATCAGGGGCGGGTCGCCTACGCCGCCGGATTCACCGGTCTCGGCGTCGGGTCGACCCGGTTCGGGGCGGATGTGATGCTCGATCTGCTCTCCGGCGAGGAGACCGAACGGACCCGTCTGAAGATGGTCCGCTCCAAGCCGATGCCCTTCCCGCCGGAGCCCTTCGCCTGGGCCGGTATCGAGATCACCAAGCGGTCCCTGGCCCGCGCCGACAGCAACGGCGGCCACCGCAACCTGTGGCTGAAGACCATGGACAAGCTCGGTCTGGGCTTCGACAGCTGACACCCCGTCCAGCAATGTGACGCACGTCACGGTCACGCGTGGGCCGAACCCGCGTCATAGCCGGGGCCGAGCGCTCTCTCGCACGTGTACGCACCGGCGGAACCCCGCCGGTTCCCACGTCCACGGGAGGCTGGTCATGACGGGACCGGAAACGAAAGCCGCGATCGAGTGGCTCACATCGGTGGCACCGGATCCCGGCGCCTGCCGGTGGGAATGGGAGCGCAACCCGCAGGGGATCGCCCTCCTTCCCGCCGGCAGGCGCTGGGACGTGCTGATCCTCCCCGGCGAGCTGGGCTATCCGACGCTCGACGTCCTCACCCGCCTCATCGACCGCCCGGGCCCCGTCCTCGCCGACTTCGGGGAGTCCCGCATGGGCTTCTTCGTCCCGCCGGGCACCGTTTCCCGCTGGATCGGCACCGGGATCAGGGGCTGCGGCCAGGGCACCTGGATCGTCGTCCCGTATCCGGGGCGCGCCACCGGGGGAGTGCGCTGGCTCATCCCGCCGGACGGCTCGGGGACCCTCACCGACGCCGCGCTCCTCGAACTCGCGATGCACGAGGCGGCCGGCGCCGCCGCCCGCGACGGACGCGAGGCCCGGGGTGCCCGTGACGCCCGCGACGGACGCCCTGAGGGCTGAGCAGGCTGCCAGAGGTCTTGACAACCTGATTGGTCTGGACCATGTTGTGCGCACGCCACACCCCGAATTCCCCCCTGCGCGGAGGCTGTTGTGGAACGCACCGGAACCGTCGTCAGATTCTCCAGACTTCTGGCCGTCTGCTCGGCCGGCCTGCTCGCCGCCGGCGCCCTGGTCGCCTCGGCCCCGGCGGTGGACGCCGCGGACGCGGACCTGGTGCGCAACGGCGGCTTCGAGGCGGGCCTGGACGGCTGGGACTGCGCGAACTCCAGCGGGGCGGCCGTCACCGCGCCCAAGCGGACCGGCGACTACGCGCTCAAGGCGACCCCGGCCGGCAGCGACCACGCCAAGTGCTCCCAGACCATCACGGTCAAGCCCAACTCCTCGTACACGTTGAGCGCCTGGGTGCAGGGCAGTTACGTCTACCTCGGCGCGTCCGGCACCGGCACCACCGACGTCTCCACCTGGACCCAGTCCCCCGACGCGTGGAAGCAGCTCACCACCACCTTCACCACCGGCCCCTCCACCACCTCCGTGAGCGTCTACACCCACGGCTGGTACGGCACCCCCGACCACTACGTCGACGACCTCACCCTCATCGGCCCCGGCGGCGAGCCCGTGGTGATCCCGGCCGTCCCCGCGGGCCTCAAGACCACCGCGCTCACCTCCACCTCCGTGGCGCTCTCCTGGAACGCCGTGTCCGGCGCGAGCGGCTACAACGTCTACCGCGGCGGTACGAAGGTGGCCACGGCCACCGGTCCTTCCGCCACCGTGACGGGCCTGACGCCCTCGACCGCGTACAGCTTCCAGGTGACCGCCACCAACGCGGCCGGGGAGTCCGCGAAGTCGGCCGCCGTCACCGCGACCACCACGGAGGGCGGCGGAGGCGGCGACACCAAGCTCCCCGCCCGGGCGCTCGTCGGCTACCTCCACTCCAGCTTCGCCAACGGCTCCGGCTACACGCGCATGGCGGACGTGCCCGACTCCTGGGACGTCATCAACCTCGCCTTCGGCGAGCCCACCTCCGTCACCTCCGGCGACATCCGCTTCTCGCTCTGCCCGGTCGCCGAATGCCCGAACGTCGAGTCCGAGGCGGAGTTCAAGGCCGCGATCAAGGCCAAGCAGGCCGCGGGCAAGAAGGTGCTGATCTCGATCGGCGGTCAGAACGGACAGGTGCAGCTCGGCACCACCGCCGCCCGGGACGCCTTCGTCACCTCGGTCTCGAAGATCATCGACACCTACGGCCTGGACGGCCTCGACATCGACTTCGAGGGCCACTCGCTCTCCCTCGACACGGGAGACACCGACTTCCGCAGCCCGACCTCACCGGTGATCGTCAACCTGATCTCCGCGGTGAAGTCCCTCAAGGCGAAGTACGGCTCCGACTTCGTCCTCACGATGGCGCCGGAGACCTTCTTCGTCCAGCTCGGCTACCAGTTCTACGGCTCGGGCCCCTGGGGCGGCCAGGACCCGCGCGCCGGCGCGTACCTCCCGGTCATCCACGCGCTGCGCGACGACCTGACCCTGCTGCACGTCCAGGACTACAACTCGGGCCCGATCATGGGGCTGGACAACCAGTACCACACCATGGGCGGCGCGGACTTCCACATCGCGATGACCGACATGCTGCTCGCGGGCTTCCCGGTGGCGGGCGACACCACCAAGGTCTTCCCCGGCCTGCGCCCCGACCAGGTCGCCATCGGGCTCCCGGCCTCCACTCAGGCGGGCAACGGCCACACCACCCCGGCCGAGGTCAACAAGGCGCTCAACTGCCTGATCAAGAAGACCGACTGCGGCTCCTACCAGACCCACGGAACCTGGTCCGACCTGCGCGGCCTGATGACCTGGTCGATCAACTGGGACCGCTTCAACAACTGGGAGTTCAGCCGGAACTTCGACGCCTACTTCGGCAGCTGACCCACCACAGGGGCGCCAGCACCAACGGCCCCAGGCACCAACTGGCCAGCACGTCCAGCGGCCAGTGGTAGCCGTGCAGCACCAGACCGATGCCCGTCGCCGTGGTCAGCAGGATCGCGGCGACGGGCATCATCCACACCCGGGGCCAGGAGGCCTCCCGCAGCCACGCCGGTCGCTCCAGCGCCAGCAGCACCAGGGCGGTCGCCCCGTACGCCACGGCGGCCGTCGCCGTATGACCGGACGGGTAGTAGTTCACGGCCTCCGTCAGCGGTCCCTGCCGGGCGGTGGCCACCTTCAGCGGGATCACCAGAGCCGGCACCGCCGCCATGGTGAGGGCCGCGTACACGGCGAGCCGCAGGGCACGGCGCCACAAGGCGTACGCGAGCGCGCAGGTCAGCACGGGCAGCGCCACCGCCATCCCACCGAGGTCGGAGAGAACCTGGGTCAGCGACGCCGGGCCGACCCCGAAGAGCTTCCCGCCCACCCGCTCGTCCAGCCGGAACAGCGGACCTTCGACGACGACCTGCCAGGTGATCAGCGCGAAGAGAACCGCGAGCAGGCCGAGAACTGCGGAGACGTATCCAGAAACGAGGGGGGCCGGCCACCCGGGAACAGGGGGGGTTGTTCCGGGATGGCCGGCGAGATCGGTTCGCCGCGCGCCCCGGGGGGTGTGGGGCGGGCGGCCGTCCGATCGGTGAGGAGTCCCGGAGCCATCGGCTCCGGCATGCGCGAACGCACGCCCCGGACGGCGCTGGGGAAGCCCCGACCCGGAGTCGGCCGCGGTTTCCCGGGGCCGAGGTGTTTCTCTCATCTGCCGAAACCGTACGGCAGCGGAGGGGCGGCCGACAGTCGCCACCGCCTCCCGCCATCGCCCCCGCACACGTTCTTCACAGGCCCTCACCCGGACGCCGTACGGCAGCGGCGCGGGGCCGCCGCCGTACGCGCCCGGGTTCGAGGAATCAGAGCGTGCCGAACGCCCGCTCGATGATGTCGAGGCCCTCGTTCAGCAGGTCCTCGCCGATCACCAGCGGCGGCAGGAAGCGCAGGACGTTGCCGTACGTGCCACAGGTCAGGACGAGCAGACCCTCGGCGTGGCAGGCCTTCGCGAGCGCGCCCGCCGCCTCCGGGTTCGGGTCCTTCGTGCCGGACTTCACCAGCTCGATCGCGATCATCGCGCCGCGGCCGCGGATGTCACCGATGATGTCGCCGTTCGGCAGCTTCGCCTGCATCTCGGCGAGGCGGCCCTTCATGACCTCCTCGATCCGCTTGGCCTTCCCGTTCAGGTCCAGCTCACGCATCGTCTCGATCGCGCCCAGCGCACCGGCGCAGGCGACCGGGTTGCCGCCGTACGTACCGCCCAGGCCGCCCGCGTGCGCGGCGTCCATGATCTCGGCGCGGCCGGTCACGGCGGAGAGCGGCAGGCCGCCCGCGATGCCCTTGGCGGTGGTGATCAGGTCCGGGACGACACCCTCGTCCTCGCAGGCGAACCACTGGCCGGTACGGCAGAAGCCGGACTGGATCTCGTCCGCGACGAAGACGATGCCGTTGTCCTTGGCGAACTGGGCGATCGCCGGGAGGAAGCCCTTGGCCGGCTCGATGAAGCCGCCCTCGCCGAGCACCGGCTCGATGATGATCGCGGCGACGTTGTCGGCGCCGATCTGCTTGGTGATCGCGTCGATGGCCTGCGCGGACGCCTCGGCCCCGGCGTTCTCGGCACCGGTCGGCCAGCGGTAGCCGTAGGCGACCGGGACGCGGTAGACCTCGGGCGCGAACGGGCCGAAGCCCTGCTTGTACGGCATGTTCTTCGCCGTCATGCCCATGGTGAGGTTGGTGCGGCCGTGGTAGCCGTGGTCGAAGACGACGACGGCGGTGCGCTTGGTGTACGCGCGGGCGATCTTCACCGCGTTCTCGACGGCCTCGGCGCCCGAGTTGAACAGCGCGGACTTCTTCGCGTGGTCGCCCGGCGTCAGCTCGGCGAGCTGCTCGCAGACCTCGACGTACCCCTCGTACGGCGTGACCATGAAACAGGTGTGGGTGAAGTCCGCGAGCTGCGCGGAGGCCCGCCGCACGACGGCCTCGGCGGACGCGCCCACGGAGGTCACGGCGATCCCGGACCCGAAGTCGATCAGCCGGTTGCCGTCCACGTCCTCGATGATCCCGCCGCCGGCCCGGGCGGTGAACACCGGCAGCGTGGAGCCCACACCCGCGGCGACGGCCGCGGTACGACGAGCCTGCAACGCGACAGACTTCGGGCCGGGAATGGCAGTGACGACGCGGCGCTCCTGCGGGATTGCGGTCATGCGGGGCTCCTGGGGGTGTTTCGGACGCTCTTCTTTTTGCAGGCTAGGGGTGGGGGAGGGGTGCGGGCATGCTCCGATCGGGAGTGGTGGGGGTGTGTCCTTGTCCTTGGCGGACAGGTGGGGGGCGGGGCGGTCCACCAACCGGAATGACCATGTGGCGCTGAATCCGGGTACTAGATTGAACGACTGCACCTAAATACCGCCTTGGCACGTCAGGGGAGCAGTGGCAATGGGCACCGAGGGCACGTACGACGCGCGGCGTGAGCAGGGCGGGCAGAGTGCGGACGATGCCGACGCGCGGCGGCTCGACCGCCCCTTCGGAATCGATGCCGGAATCGCCCGAGTCCCCGGGCCGGCCTCGCCTCCGCCCCCCATGCCGCCGGTGCCGCCCCGGTCTCCCGCGGCCGTCTTCGACGCGCGGAACTGGCTCCGGGCGCATCGCGCGGACGCCGAGCCGGGCCTCTGGCGCTACGGGCACCGGCCGAAGGCGGCCGACGACGCCGACGAGGTGCCCACCCGTGCGCTGGTCGTGGGCGCGCTCATCTCGATCGCCTGTGGCGTATTCGCCTGGGCGGTCTGGCGCACCGACTACATCGCGGTGCAGCGGCTCCCTCTGAAACTGTTCACACCCTCCGACTGGTGGCGTGGTGAGCCCGGGCAGTCGGCGCGGACGGCCAGTGCCGTCTACAACAGCCTCTTCGCCGCCCTCCTGATCTACTTCTGCGGGCGGCTCGGCAACTGGCCGGCGCTGTACCGAAGGGTCGTCCTGGACAGGCCGCAGCCGGGCAGGGCGCTCGGCGCCGCGCTTTCGGGGCTCCTGGTGGTGTGGATCGTCCTGGGAACGAGTCTGCTCCCCTTCTTCTACGCGATCCTCCATGTGCTGGTCCCCGTGTCCGTGCTCAGGGGCGATCCGCAGGTGGCCGCCGTCGTGGGCGTGGCCATTTACGTCCTGATCGCGGCGGCCCTGCTGTGGCCGTTCGCCCGGACGGGCGGGTGGCTGGACTTCTTCCGGAAGCCCGCCGCACCCGTCGCCCTCCCCGAGACCGCACCCGGGACGGGGGAAGACCCCGCGGGATGGCCGCACCTGCGGGCGGCGGGACAGCCCGGGGCCGCCGACAGGCTGGCCGCCGAGGTGGCGGCCCGACGCATGAACGATGTCGACTGCGCCCGGATCGGTCATGCGTGGTCGCGAGTGGAAGCCGGGGCGCTGTCCGCCGGTGTCTTCGTCGACGGAGTGATGAAGCAGGGGGCGGCGGCCTGTCTGCATCCCTCCGGAGCCCGCGATCTCCCGGTCCGCGCAGCCACCCACGATCTGCTGACCGCGCAGGTGAGGATGGGCGCCTATGCGGAGCATCCGCGCACTCCTTCCGCGCGGCGAGGTGCGGGAGCGGCTCTCGACCCCGCAGTCCTCGGCACCTCACTCCTTGCCGTCGGCCCTCACGGCCCGGACCGGACGCGGCGCCTGGTGAGGCCCGTGGTGGAGTCGCTGTCCCTCCAGGCTCTGGCCGGCCGGGCGGCCGTGGTCGTCGTCTCCGCCGAAGGCGTCGAGCTGGGGCCCGAGGATTCCTACGACGTCGTGGTGAAGATCGGTGATGCCGGGTCGTTGTACGACCTCGATCTGTATGGCGGGGTCACCGATCCGGACGAGGCCGCGATGCTCCTGTCGGAGGCCTTCACCGGTGACCTGCCGGACGTCGACAGCCGCCGCGCCGCCGTGACGCTGGGCCAGCTGATCGGTCCCTTCAACGCCGTCCACGGCCGCTTTCCGTCGCTGCCGGAACTGAGAGAACTCCTCGACGGCGGCCGCCAGGCGCTGGACCGGCTCCGCGAAGACCTCCATCCGGAGGAGCACCGTTCCTATCTACGGGAAGTCGACGCACGCGAACGTCAGCTCGGCACGTCCGCGGATCTCAGCGGGGTGCTCGCGGACCGGGTCGCCTTCCTCGACAGGCCCGCCTTCAGCGCCTTCTTCGACACCCGGGGGCGATCACGGCCCTTCTCCCTGCGCGCCCTGGAGCATCCGGTACGTGTCCGGATCGTGCTGCCCGAGCGGAGCCACCCCGAGGCCTCGCGCATTCTCACCCGGTTGGTCCTCGCGCAGTTCGTGTCCAGCGTCGGAGCCCGTCGCGACACGTCGCTGTTCGCGGCGCTCGTGCTCGATGACGCCGCGAGCGCCATGACCACCGACTCCGTCCGGGCGGTGCAACGGCTGCGGCAGTTGAACGCCGGAGCAGTCCTCGCCGTGCGATCCCTTGATGATGTTGGGCCGCATCTCCACGCCGCGCTGCTCGGTGCGGTCGGTTGTCTGATGACGTTCCCCGGCATCACCACCTGGGAAGGCAAACGCTTCGCCGAGGCCTGGGGCAAGGAATGGGTGGAGACCCGCGAGGTCGCCCAGCACACCGTCTTCGCCGATCAGCCGTTCACCCGCGCCATGCACGCCCTGCGCAAGCTCGTCACCGGCAAGGCCGTGACCACGGACGCCGTGACCGTACGACAGGTGGAGCGCGAGCGCTGGTCCGCCTCGGAGCTGGCGTACGAGGTTCCGGCCGGGCACGCGGTGCTCTCTCTCACGACCGTCCAGGGAGAACACGCACCCCCTCTCCTGGTCCACCTGGACGGCTGAGACGACCGAAACGGCTACCGGGAAGTAACGCGACGGTCGACGGAGAGCGGTTACCGGCACCCTGCCAGCCTGGCAGAATCGGAGGGAGTCGTTCATACGGGACGGCGAAATGCGGGGTCGCCGTCGCGGCCGGGGGACCGGTCGTCCGTACGGCGGCGCGCGCGACCTCATCCCCGACCCCGAGGGTTCCCGGCCCATGCCCCCCACGCTCGCCTCGCTCGTCCAGCACTCGGCGCTCAAGCTCACCGTGCGGGCGGGCGCGGACCGGCTCGACACCCCCGTGCGCTGGGCCCACGCCAGCGAGCTCGCCGACCCCGTCCCGTACATGGACGGCGGCGAACTCCTCCTCGTGACCGCCACCAACCTCGACGCCGAGAACGCCGACTCCATGCGGCGGTACGTACGGCGGCTGGCCGGAGCCGGAGTCGCCGGGGTCGGCTTCGCGGTCGGCGTCAACTACGACGACGTCCCGCAAGCGCTCGTCGAAGCCGCCGAGGAAGCGGGCCTGCCGCTTCTCGAAGTGCCCCGCCGCACCCCGTTCCTCGCCATCAGCAAGGCCGTCTCCGCCGCCATCGCCGCCGACCAGTACCGCGCGGTCACCGCCGGCTTCGAGGCCCAGCGGGAGCTGACGAAGGCCGCGCTCGCCGGGGACGGGCCCGCCGACCTCCTCGCCCGGCTCGCCGCCCACATCGACGGCTGGGCCGCCCTGTACGACACCTCCGGCGCCGTCCTCGCCGCCGCCCCCGACTGGGCCGCCCGCCGCGCCGCCGCCCTCACCCCCGACGTCGAACGCCTCCGGGACCGGCCCGCACCCGCCAGCATCGTCGTCGCCGACAGCGAGGACCGGGTGGAGCTCCAGTCGCTGGGCACCGGCCGCCGGGCGCGCGGCGCCCTGGCCGTCGGTACGGGAGCGGCGCTCGGGACCGCCGAACGGTACGCCGTGCACTCCGCCGTCGCCCTGCTCACCCTGACCACCGCCCGCTCCCGCTCCCTCCAGGGCGCCGAGCAACGCCTGGGCGCCGCCGTCCTGCGCATGCTGCTCGCCGGGCAGCCCGACCACGCCCGGGCCGTCGCCGGAGACCTTTACGGCGACCTCCTCGACGCCCCGTTCCGGCTGCTCATCGCCGAAGCCGCCGCGCCCGCCGGACCCGAGCCGCTGACCGAGACGATGGAGGCCGCCGCCGCCCGCACCGGCGAGGCGCTGCTCCTGGTCCCCGAGGGCGAACGCGTCGTCGTGCTCGCCGCCGACGGAGGCTCGGCCGTCGCCGCCTGCGCGGCTTACGCCGAGGCCCAGGACGACCGCGCCCCGCGCGAAGGCGGCGCCGAGGACAACGACATCGTGGTGGGGCTCTCCGCCCCCGCCGGCCCGATCGCCGTCTCCGCCGCGTACAAGCAGGCCGAACAGGCCCTCTCCGTCGCCCGCCGCCGGGGCAGGGCCCTGGTCGAGCACGAGGAACTGGCCGCAGGCTCGGTCCTCCCGCTCCTCGCCGACGACGCCGTACGGGCCTTCGCCGACGGCATGCTCCGCGCCCTGCGCGAACACGACGCCAAGGGCCGCGGCGACCTCGTGGCCTCCCTGCGCGCCTGGCTCTCCCGCCACGGCCAGTGGGACGCCGCCGCCGCCGACCTGGGCGTGCACCGCCACACCCTGCGCTACCGGATGCGCCGGGTGGAGGAGATCCTCGGCCGCTCGCTGGACGACCCGGACGTCCGCATGGAGCTGTGGCTCGCCCTCAAGGCGACGGCGGCGAGCACGCCTGTCGAGGAGTGAACGCCACCAGCAGGGGGACGCCCGCCGCGCGTCGAGGGCTGAGCGCCACCTGTCGGAGGGCTGGCCGCCGCCCGTCGAGGACGGAACGCCACCCGCCGGAGGACTGACCGCCGCCCGTCGAGGAGTGACCGCCACCCGCCGGAGAGCCGACCGCCGCCCGCCGAGGACGGAACGCCACCTGCCGGAGGACTGACCGCCGCCCGTCGCGCACCGAACGCCACCCGCCGAGCGGACGTCTCGCGCGCCACGGACACGTCTTCCGCCAATTCGGAGCACCCGGCCCCCGCTCCGCTCCACGCCGGACAAACGCCCTGAGCGCCTGTCCGCCCTACCGTGGGACCACAGAGGGGAGCCTTCCGGGCGCCCACGACGTACGTCATCACCACCTCACGATCTCCTCCTCACGACCTCCGAAGGGCCGGAACCTCCATGACTTCGCCCCATGCCTTCTGGGTGGCCGGCCGCCGGGCCACCGGTGCCGACAGCTTCGACGTCACCAACCCGTACGACGGACGCCTCGTCGGCACCGTCAGCGTGCCGACCGACGCCCAGGTCGAGGAGGCCGTCGCCGCCGCCCATGCCGTGCGCGACGAGTTCGCCGCCACCCCGGCGCACGTGAGGGCCGCGGCCCTCGACCACGTCGTACGGCGGCTGGGGGAGCGCACCGAGGAGATCGCGCAGCTGATCTCGGCGGAGAACGGCAAGCCGATCAAGTGGGCCCGAGGCGAGGTCGGCCGGGCGATCTCGGTGTTCCGGTTCGCGGCCGAGGAGGCCCGCCGCTTCAACGGCGGCGAGGCGCAGCGCCTGGACACCGACCTCGGCGGCACGGGCCGCCTGGGCCTGACCCGCCGCTTCCCGCGCGGAGCGGTCTTGGGCATCGCGCCCTTCAACTTCCCGCTGAACCTCAGCGCCCACAAGGTGGCCCCGGCCATCGCCGTCGGCGCCCCGATCATCCTGAAGCCGGCCCCGGCCACCCCCATCTCCTCCCTGATCCTGGGCGAGCTGCTGGCCGAGACCGACCTCCCGGCGGGCTCCTGGTCCGTCCTGACGGTCCCGAACGACAAGATGCCCGCCCTGGTCCAGGACGAGCGCCTGCCGGTCATCTCCTTCACCGGCTCGGGCCCGGTCGGCTACGCGATCATGGAGTCGGTGCCGCGCAAGCACTGCACCCTGGAGCTGGGCGGCAACGGCGCGGCGGTCGTCCTCGGCGACTACGCCTCGGACGAGGACCTGGACTGGGCGGCCACCCGGATCGCCACCTTCTCCAACTACCAGGGCGGCCAGTCCTGCATCTCGGTCCAGCGCGTCATCGCGGACGCCTCGGTCTACGACCGCCTGGTCCCGAAGATCGTCGCCGCCGTCGAGGCCTTGGCCACCGGCGACCCGGCCGACGCCACCACCGACGTCGGCCCCCTGGTCAGCGAGGACGCGGCGAAGCGCGTGGAGTCCTGGGTCGACGAGGCCGTCCAGGGCGGCGCCGAACTCCTCACCGGCGGCAAGCGCGACGGCGCCACCTACACCCCGACGGTCCTGGCGGGCCTCCCGGACGACGTGCAGCTCGCCTGCGAAGAGGTCTTCGGCCCGGTCATGTCCCTCCAGAAGGTCGACGGCGAGGCCGAGGCGTTCGCCGCCGTCAACTCCTCCAAGTACGGCCTCCAGGCAGGCGTCTTCACCCACGACCTCCAGACCGCCTTCCGCGCCCACCGCGCCCTGGAGGTCGGCGGCGTGATCATCGGCGACGTCCCCTCGTACCGCGCCGACCAGATGCCGTACGGCGGCGCCAAGCAGTCCGGCGTCGGCCGCGAGGGCGTCCGCTACGCCATGGACGACTACACCTACGAACGCGTCCTGGTCCTCACGGGCCTCGCCCTGTAACACCCCGGACGACCCCCGCCCACGCCCCCGCCCGGACAGCGAGCACGGGCGGGGGCGCGCAACGGACGGCCCGAACCCACTGTGCGGGGGTTCGGGCCGTTCCTGCCTCTTCCCGGGGCAGACGGTCCCGAAGCGGGACGCCCGCCGCGATCGGCCATCAGCCGAGCACCAAGAACACCGTGCTCATCGTCAGGACGAGGAGGCCGAGGGCGGACGCGAGTCCTCCCCAGAACCGCACGAGCCGCCGCTGCCGGAGTGCGTCGCGGTAGAAGTCCATCTGCGGATGTTCGATTCCCCGCCGGGCGTAGCGCCGCAGAAGGCTCGGATCGGCGTGGGCCGGGTTCAGCAGAACCTCCACGACCCACCGGGCCGCCCCGCGGTGGTCGGCCGCCAGCGCGAGGCCGGCCAGGAACACAGCGCCGCCCAGCAGCGGAGGTATCAGGGACATTCGGGAGCCTCCAAGGGTGCGTGAAGGACGCACAGTCGTGAAGGACGCACAGTACGGACCCACGAACCTTCGCCCGAGCAGTCCACCTCGTGCGCGAGGACTGGTGCGGGTGCCGAACCGCGGGTACACGGGTTACATACGGACCAGTAAGCAGCGACTAGCAGTCCGTGCGTCCGGGCGGATCATCCCTCCTGGTCATGCGCGGCGAGGTGAGGTCCCTCATGTCCGCACCACACAACACGCCCCAGGTCCCCAAGGCCCCCAAAGTCACCGAGCGTGAAGCGCGACGGGTCGCCGAGGCCGCCCGGGAGCAGGACTGGCGCAAGCCCAGCTTCGCCAAGGAGCTGTTCCTGGGGCGGTTCCGGCTCGATCTGATCCATCCGCATCCCCTGCCGCCGCCCGACGACATACGGCGCGGCGAGGAGTTCCTGGCGCGGCTGCGGGCGTTCTGCGAGACGCACATCGACAGCGCGCGGATCGAACGCGAGGCGCGGATCCCGGATGAAGTCATCAGCGGGCTCAAGGAGCTCGGCGCCCTCGGGATGAAGATCGAGACCAAGTACGGCGGGCTCGGACTCACCCAGGTGTACTACAACAAGGCGCTCGCTCTCGTCGGCTCCGCCAGCCCCGCGATCGGCGCGCTGCTCTCCGCGCATCAGTCGATCGGCGTACCGCAGCCCCTGAAGATCTTCGGCACCCAGGAGCAGAAGGACGTCTACCTGCCCAGGCTGGCCACCACCGACATCTCCGCCTTCCTGCTGACCGAACCGGACGTCGGCTCCGACCCGGCCCGCCTCGCCACCACCGCCGTGCCCGAGGGGCCGGACTACCTCCTCGACGGCGTGAAGCTCTGGACCACCAACGGCGTCGTCGCCGATCTGCTCGTCGTCATGGCCCGGGTCCCCGCATCCGAGGGGCACCCCGGTGGCATCACCGCCTTCGTCGTCGAGGCCGACGCCCCCGGCGTCACCGTGGAGCACCGCAACGCCTTCATGGGGCTGCGCGGCATCGAGAACGGCGTCACCCGCTTCCACGGCGTCCGGGTGCCCGGTGCCTGCCGGATCGGGCCCGAGGGGGCCGGGCTGAAGATCGCCCTGACCACCCTCAACACCGGCCGCCTCTCGCTGCCCGCGATGTGCGTGGGCGTCGGCAAGTGGTCGCTGAAGATCGCCCGCGAATGGTCCGCCGTACGCGAGCAGTGGGGCCGGCCCGTCGCCAAGCACGAGGCGGTCGGCTCCAAGATCTCCTTCATCGCGGCCACCACCTTCGCCCTGGAGGCCATCGTCGACCTCTCCTCGCAGATGGCCGACGAGGACCGCAACGACATCCGCATCGAGGCCGCCCTCGCCAAGCTGTACGGCTCCGAGATGGGCTGGCTGATCGCCGACGAACTCGTCCAGATCCGCGGCGGGCGCGGTTTCGAGACCGCCGATTCGCTGGCCGCCCGCGGCGAACGGGCCGTCCCGGCCGAGCAGATGCTCCGCGACATGCGCATCAACCGGATCTTCGAGGGCTCCACCGAGATCATGCACCTGCTGATCGCCCGTGAGGCCGTCGACGCCCACCTCAAGGTCGCCGGTGACATCATCGATCCCGACAAGCCCCTCGGCGCGAAAGCCAAGGCCGGGGCCAACGCCGCCGGGTTCTACGCCCGTTGGCTGCCCCAGCTCGTCACCGGGGCCGGGCAGCTGCCTCGTACGTACGGGGAGTTCCATCCCGCCGGGCACCGCGACCTCTCCGGGCATCTCCGCTACGTCGAGCGGTGCTCGCGCAAGCTCGCCCGGTCCACCTTCTACGCCATGTCCCGCTGGCAGGGCCGGATGGAGACCAAACAGGGCTTCCTCGGCCGGATCGTCGACATCGGCGCCGAACTCTTCGCGATGAGCGCCGCCTGCGTCCGTGCCGAGCATCTGCGCGGGGCGGGGGAGCACGGCCGTGAGGCCTACCAGCTCGCCGATGCCTTCTGTCAGCAGTCCCGCATCCGGGTGGAGGAGCTGTTCGGCCGGCTGTGGTCCAACACCGACGACCTCGACCGGCGCGTCGTCGACGGCGTCCTGTCGGGGACGTACACCTGGCTGGAGGAGGGCGTCATCGACCCGAGTGGCGAGGGCCCCTGGATCGCGGACGCCACCCCCGGCCCCTCCGTCCAGGAGAACCAGCACCGGCCGGTCCGCTAGGCACGGCACCGTACGGGGTACGTCCGGCACGGCGGGTGCGCCCACAGCGCTTACAGCGCCCACCACGCCCGCCGCGTCCACGCACCGGACGCACCCCGCCCCGCCCGCCCTCCGCAGGGCAGGATGAGCGCCGTGACCGTCATCGACATCCCCGGCTCCAAGTCCGTCACCGCCCGCGCCCTCTTCCTCGCCGCCGCGGCCGACGGCACCACCACCCTGCTGCGGCCGCTGCGCTCGGACGACACCGAGGGCTTCGCCGAAGGGCTGAAGAACCTCGGTTACGCGGTCGAGCAGGAGGCCGACCGCTGGCGCGTCCAGGGGCGTCCGGCCGGGCCCGCCGCCACCGACGCCGACGTCTACTGCCGCGACGGCGCGACCACCGCCCGCTTCCTGCCCACCCTCGTCGCGGCCGCCGCCTCCGGCACGTACCGCTTCGACGCCTCCGCCCAGATGCGCCGCCGCCCGCTCGCCCCGCTCACCCGCGCCCTCACCGCCCTCGGCGTCGACCTGCGCCACGGGGGAGAAGAAGGGCACCACCCGCTGACCGTGCGCGCCGCCGGGATCGAGGGCGGCGAACTCACCCTGGACGCGGGGGAGTCGTCCCAGTACCTCACCGCCCTGTTGATGCTCGGGCCGCTCACCGCGAAGGGCCTGCGCATCGAGGTCACCCAGCTGGTCTCCGCGCCGTACGTCGAGATCACCCTCGCGATGATGCGCGACTTCGGCGTGGAGGTGGAGCGGGAGGGGAACACCTTCGCCGTCCCTCCCGGCGGCTACCGGGCCACCTCCTACGCCGTCGAGCCCGACGCCTCCACCGCGAGCTACTTCTTCGCCGCCGCAGCGCTCACCGGCCGCGAGGTCACCGTCCCCGGCCTCGGCACCGGCGCGCTCCAGGGCGATCTGCGCTTCGTCGACGTCCTGCGGGACATGGGCGCCGAGGTGAGCGTCGGCGCCGATGCCACCACCGTCCGCTCCGGCGGCCGGCTGCGCGGGATCACCGTCAACATGCGCGACATCTCCGACACCATGCCGACCCTCGCCGCGATCGCGCCCTACGCGGACGGGCCCGTCGTCATCGAGGACGTCGCCAACACCCGGGTCAAGGAGTGCGACCGGCTGGAGGCGTGCGCCGGGAACCTGCGCGCCATGGGCATCACCGTGCACACCGGCCCGGACCGGATCGAGATCCACCCCGGTACGCCGAAGCCCACCGAGATCGCCACCCACGGCGACCACCGCATCGTGATGTCCTTCGCCGTCGCCGGACTGCGCACACCGGGCCTGACGTACGACGATCCCGGCTGCGTACGCAAGACGTTCCCGGCGTTCCACGACGTGTTCGCGGACTTCGCGCACGACCTCCAGGGGCACTGAACGGGGTCGCGGGGGCTGATGCCCGTGCCCTTCAGGGCTGACGACCGGCCCCGCCTCCGTGGCCGATGCGCGGCTCACCCGGGACGCGCTGTCCCCGCGCACAGCCGGAGCGGCAACAATGGGGGCATGAGCGACAGCCCCGCCCCCCTCGCCGATCCGCATCTCCTCTTCGACGCCGCGGACGGCCGCCGGGATCTCGTGATCCTCGGCTCCACCGGGTCCATCGGCACCCAGGCCATCGACCTGGTCCTGCGCAACCCCGACCGCTTCCGGGTCACGGCGCTCTCGGCCGCCGGCGGCCGGGTCGCCCTGCTGGCCGAGCAGGCCCGCCGGCTGCGCGTGAACACGGTCGCCGTCGCCGCCGAGGACGCGGTCCCCGCCCTGCGCGAGGCGCTGCGGGACCAGTACGGGGCCGGTGAGCCGCTCCCCGAGATCCTCGCCGGACCCGACGCGGCCACCACCCTCGCCGCGAGCGCCTGCCACACCGTGCTCAACGGCATCACCGGCTCCATCGGGCTCGCCCCGACCCTCGCCGCGCTGAGCGCGGGCCGCACGCTCGCCCTCGCCAACAAGGAGTCGCTGATCGTCGGCGGCCCGCTGGTGAAGGCGCTCGCCGCCCCCGGCCAGATCATCCCGGTCGACTCCGAGCACGCCGCGCTCTTCCAGGCGCTGGCGGCCGGTAAACGCGCCGACGTCCGCAAACTCGTCGTCACCGCCTCCGGCGGACCCTTCCGGGGCCGTACGCGCGAGGAGCTGGCCGACGTCACCCGCGAGCAGGCCCTCGCCCACCCGACCTGGGCCATGGGACCGGTCATCACGATCAACTCCGCGACCCTGGTCAACAAGGGCCTGGAGGTCATCGAGGCGCACCTCCTCTACGACATCCCGTTCGACCGGATCGAGGTCGTGGTCCACCCGCAGTCGTACGTGCACTCCATGGTCGAGTTCACCGACGGCTCCACGCTCGCCCAGGCCACCCCGCCCGACATGGGCGGCCCCATCGCCATCGGCCTCGGCTGGCCCGAGCGGGTCCCGGACGCGGCCCCCGCCTTCGACTGGTCGAAGGCCTCCACGTGGGAGTTCTTCCCGCTGGACACCGAGGCCTTCCCGTCCGTCGGTCTCGCCCGGCACGTCGGCGGCCTCGGCGGCACCGCGCCCGCCGTGTTCAACGCGGCCAACGAGGAATGCGTCGACGCTTTCCTCGCCGGACAGCTGCCCTTCAACGGAATCATGGATACGGTCACGGCTGTGGTGTCCGAACACGGCACCCCCGCCCCGGGAACCTCGCTCAGCGTCGCGGACGTCCTCGAAGCGGAAACGTGGGCCCGCGCACGGGCCCGGGAACTCTCGGCGAAAGCGACAGCGGAGGCGCGCGCATGAGTCTGACCTCGATCCTGCTGACGGTCCTGGGGATCGCCGTCTTCGTCGTGGGCCTGCTCTTCTCCATCGCCTGGCACGAGCTGGGCCACCTCTCCACGGCCAAGATGTTCGGCATCCGGGTCCCGCAGTACATGGTCGGGTTCGGCCCCACGCTCTGGTCGAAGAAGAAGGGCGACACGGAGTACGGCATCAAGGCCATCCCGGCCGGCGGCTACATCCGCATGATCGGGATGTTCCCGCCGGGCCCCGACGGCCGTCTCGAAGCCCGCTCCACCTCACCGTGGCGCGGCATGATCGAGGACGCCCGCTCCGCCGCCTTCGAGGAGCTGGAGCCGGGCGACGAGAAGCGCCTCTTCTACACGCGCAAGCCGTGGAAGCGCGTCATCGTCATGTTCGCCGGCCCCTTCATGAACCTGGTCCTCGCGGTCGCCATCTTCATGGGCGTCGCGATGACCTTCGGCTTCCAGACCCAGACCACCGAGGTCGGCGGCGTCCAGCAGTGCGTGATCTCGCAGAGCGAGAAGCGCCAGACCTGCAAGGCCGGCGACGACCCCTCGCCCGCCAAGGCCGCCGGGCTCCGCGAGGGCGACAAGATCATCGCCTTCGCCGGTACGAAGGTCGACGACTGGGCGACCCTCTCGGACCGCATCCGCGAGACGATCGGCCCCGCCACCATCGTCGTCGAACGCGACGGCAAGGAAGTCACGCTCGACGCGGTCCTGCGCGAGAACAAGGTCGCCAAGAAGGACAGCCGGGGCGAGGTCATCCCGAACGAGTTCGTCACGGCGGGCTACCTCGGCTTCGCAGCCCAGACCGAGATCGTGCCGCTCTCCTTCGGCGACTCCGTCGTCCGCATGGGCGACATGATCGAGAACGGCGTCGACTCCATCATCGCCCTGCCCGGCAAGATCCCCGCCCTCTGGGACGCCGCCTTCAGCGACGGCGAACGGGCCGACGACTCGCCGGTCGGCGTGGTCGGCGCGGCCCGGATCGGCGGCGAGGTGATGAACCTCGACATCCCGGCCCAGAACCAGGTCGCGATGATGCTGTTCCTGCTCGCCGGCTTCAACCTGTCGCTGTTCCTGTTCAACATGCTCCCGCTGCTCCCGCTGGACGGCGGACACATCGCGGGCGCGCTCTGGGAGTCGCTGCGGCGCAATGTGGCCAAGGTCTTCCGGCGCCCCGACCCGGGCCCGTTCGACGTGGCCCGGCTGATGCCGGTCGCCTATGTGGTCGCGGGACTCTTCATCTGCTTCACGCTGCTGGTCCTGGTGGCCGACATCGTGAACCCCGTCAAGATCACCTGATCGTTCCTTCCACGTCACAGGTTGCGACCGGGCACACGCGTTGTGTCCGGTCGCTCACCAACGGATGGACATGTCGACACGGGTGCGGCCGCCGGGGCTCCGGTGCCGTAACCTCGAAGGCTGGAGCCCGCCGATCTCGGGACCTTGATCCACACCTTGGGGATGCACAGCGCATGACTGCGATTTCTCTCGGAATGCCGGCCGTTCCGACCAAGCTCGCCGACCGAAGGGTCAGCCGACAGATCCAGGTCGGCTCGGTCGCGGTCGGCGGCGACGCACCCGTTTCCGTGCAGTCGATGACGACGACCCGTACGTCGGACATCGGCGCCACGCTCCAGCAGATCGCCGAGCTGACGGCGTCCGGCTGCCAGATCGTCCGGGTCGCCTGCCCGACGCAGGACGACGCCGACGCGCTGGCCACCATCGCGAAGAAGTCGCAGATCCCGGTGATCGCCGACATCCACTTCCAGCCGAAGTACGTCTTCGCCGCGATCGACGCCGGCTGCGCGGCCGTCCGGGTCAACCCGGGCAACATCAAGCAGTTCGACGACAAGGTCAAGGAGATCGCCAAGGCGGCCTCCGAGACCCGCACCCCGATCCGGATCGGCGTCAACGCCGGCTCCCTGGACGCCCGGCTCCTGAAGAAGTACGGCAAGGCCACCCCCGAGGCCCTCGTCGAGTCCGCCCTGTGGGAGGCGTCCCTCTTCGAGGAGCACGGCTTCGGCGACATCAAGATCTCGGTCAAGCACAACGACCCGGTCGTCATGGTCAACGCCTACCGCCAGCTCGCCGCCCAGAGCGACTACCCGCTCCACCTCGGCGTCACCGAGGCTGGACCGGCGTTCCAGGGCACCATCAAGTCCGCCGTCGCGTTCGGCGCGCTGCTCTCCGAGGGCATCGGCGACACCATCCGCGTCTCCCTCTCGGCCCCGCCGGCCGAGGAGGTCAAGGTCGGACTCCAGATCCTGGAGGCGCTGAACCTCAAGCAGCGCCGCCTGGAGATCGTCTCCTGCCCGTCCTGCGGCCGCGCCCAGGTCGACGTCTATAAGCTCGCCGACCAGGTCAGCGCCGGTCTGGAGGGCATGGAGGTGCCGCTGCGCGTCGCGGTCATGGGCTGCGTCGTCAACGGCCCCGGCGAGGCCCGCGAGGCCGACCTCGGCGTCGCCTCCGGCAACGGCAAGGGCCAGATCTTCGTGAAGGGCGAGGTCATCAAGACCGTCCCCGAGTCGAAGATCGTCGAGACCCTCATCGAAGAGGCCATGAAGATCGCCGAGCAGATGGAGAAGGACGGCATCGCGTCCGGCGAACCCCAGGTCTCCATCGGCGCCTGACCTGCATCTTTCCGCACGATCACCGCCCCGCCAGCCTTCGTGCCCGGCGGGGCGGCCGCGTCCGCGAAGGCCGTCTCCCGGACTCGAGCGGTGTTCGAGGGTTTTGTCGGTTACAGTGCGGAAATCAGCAGACCGTATGGTGAGGCCCCCTCGTGTTGACGCACACCACTACCCGGGTCCTCGAACCCAGCGACCTCGGCGCCGCGCTCGCCATTCTCGAGAGCGAGCCCGTCGCCAACGCCTTCGTGACGTCCCGCGTGCAGGTCGCGGGGCTCGACCCCTGGCGCCTCGGCGGCGAGATGTGGGGCTGGTACGCCGACGGCAGGCTCCGCTCCCTGTGCTACTCCGGCGCCAACCTCGTCCCCATCTGTGCCGGGCCCGAAGCCGTCCGCGCCTTCGCCGACCGCGCCCGCCGGGCCGGCCGCCGCTGCTCGTCCATCGTCGGCCCCGCCGACCCCACCACCCAGCTGTGGCGGCTCCTCGAACCCAGCTGGGGACCCGCCCGCGAGGTCCGCGCCAACCAGCCCCTCATGGTCACCGAGAGCCCGGCCGCCGACATCACGCCCGACCCGCTCGTCCGCCGCATCCGCAAGGACGAGGTGGAGGTCCTGATGCCGGCCTGCGTCGCCATGTTCACCGAGGAGGTCGGCATCTCGCCGCTCGCCGGCGACGGCGGCCTCCTCTACCAGGCCCGCGTCGCCGAACTCATCAGCACCGGCCGCTCCTTCGCCCGTATCGACGACGGCAAGGTCGTCTTCAAGGCGGAGATCGGCGCGGCCACCCCCCAGGCCTGCCAGATCCAAGGCGTCTGGGTCGCCCCCGAACACCGCGGCAAGGGCCTCTCCGAGACGGGCATGGCCGCCGTCCTGCGCTACGCCCTCGCCGACGTCGCCCCCGTCGTCAGCCTGTACGTGAACGACTACAACACCCCCGCCCGCAAGGCCTACCACCGCGTCGGCTTCCGCGAGGTCGGCGCGTTCATGAGCGTCCTGTTCTGAGCCGCCGCGCTCACCCGGGCACCCGCCCGGGCCAGTAGGGTTCCCGCATGGCAGCAGCCCCCGCAGAAGGACCCGCGGCACCCGACGCCCGGATCGGCCCCGTCGACCTCGCCGCCCGCGTCGACGAAGCCCTGCACGTCCAGGCGGCCGCCTTCGGACTCAGCCGGGAAGAGATCGACGTACGCCGCCACATCGTCCTCAGGCACCTGGAACACCCCCGCGCCCGGGCACTCGGCGCCACCACCCCCGACGGACGGCTCGTCGGCTTCGTCTACGGGCTGCCCAACGACCGCTCCCAGTGGTGGTCCACCGTCGTCGAGCCCTATCTGCGGGCCACCGGGGCGGACGGCTGGCTCGACGACTCCTTCGTCATCACCGAACTCCATGTCCACCCCGACCACCAGCAGCGCGGCATCGGCCGCACCCTGATCACCACCATCACCGACGCCGTCGACCACCCCCGGTCGATCCTCTCGGCGATCGACAAGGACAGCCCGGCCCGCGCCCTCTACCGCGCCCTCGGCTACCGCGACCTGGCCCGCCAGGTCGTCTTCCCGAGCGCCCCGCAGCCGTACGCGGTCATGGGAGCGCCCCTGCCGCTCCAGCGGCCCCGGGCCTGAATGGATTTCCGCCTGCCCGCACCCCCCGGCTAACCTCGGGCTCACCACTTTCGCGAGCAGGAGTTCACCATGGCCCAGGTCCAGCGCATGTCCCGATTGATGATCAAGACACTGCGCGACGACCCGGCGGACGCCGAGACGCTCAGCCACAAGCTGCTGGTCCGCGCCGGGTACGTGCGCCGCAACGCGGCCGGCATCTGGACCTGGCTGCCGCTCGGCAAGAAGGTCCTGGACAACATCTCCAACGTGGTCCGCGAGGAGATGGACGCCATCGGCGCCCAGGAGGTCCTGCTGCCCGCCCTGCTGCCCAAGGAGCCCTACGAGGCGTCCGGCCGCTGGGAGGAGTACGGCGACCTGCTCTTCCGCCTCAAGGACCGCAAGGGCGGCGACTACCTCCTGGGCCCGACCCACGAGGAGATCTTCACCCAGACCGTCAAGGACCAGTGCACGTCCTACAAGGACCTGCCGGTGATGCTCTACCAGATCCAGACGAAGTACCGCGACGAGGCCCGCCCCCGCTCCGGCGTGCTCCGCGGCCGCGAGTTCCAGATGAAGGACTCGTACAGCTTCGACACCACCGACGAGGGCCTGGCGCACTCCTACGCCCTGCACCGGGCCGCGTACATCAAGATCTTCGAGCGCCTGGGCCTGGACCACCGCATCGTCTCCGCCGTCTCCGGCGCGATGGGCGGCTCCGCCTCCGAGGAGTTCCTGGCGCCCGCGGCCGCCGGTGAGGACACCTTCGCCGACTGCCCGAACTGCGACTACGCCGCCAACACCGAGGCCGTGACCTTCGCGCTCGCCCCGGTCGACGGCTCGGCGCACGGCGCGGTCGAGGAGCTGGACACCCCCGACACCCCGACCATCGAGACCCTCGCCGAGCACCTGGGCGTCCCCGCCTCCGCCACGCTGAAGAACCTGCTGGTCAAGGTGGACGGCGAGATCGTCGCCGTCGGCGTCCCCGGCCACCGCGAGGTCGACCTCGGCAAGCTCGGCGAGCACCTGGCCCCCGCCGTCGTCGAGCTGGTCACCGCCGAGGACTTCGTCGGCCGCGACGACCTCGTACGCGGTTACGTCGGCCCCCAGGGCCTGGAGAAGGTCCGCTACCTCGCCGACCCCCGCGTCGCCCCCGGCACCTCCTGGATCACCGGCGCCAACAAGGAGGGCAAGCACGCGAAGAACGTCGTCGCGGGCCGCGACTTCGAGGTCGACGAGTACCTGGACGTCGTCGTCGTCGAGGAGGGCGACCCCTGCCCCCAGTGCGGCACCGGCCTCGTCCTGGACCGCGCCATCGAGATCGGCCACATCTTCCAGCTCGGCCGCAAGTACGCCGACACCTTCCAGCTCGACGTCCTCGGCCAGCAGGGCAAGCCCGTCCGCGTCACGATGGGCTCGTACGGCATCGGCGTCTCCCGCGCCGTGGCCGCGCTCACCGAGCAGACCGCCGACGACAAGGGCCTGTGCTGGCCCCGCGAGATCGCCCCGGCCGACGTCCACGTCGTCGCCGCGGGCAAGGCCCTCCAGACCGAACTGGCCCTGGAGGTCTCGGAGAAGCTCAACGCGGCCGGCCTGCGCGTCCTGGTCGACGACCGCCCCGGCGTCTCGCCCGGCGTGAAGTTCACCGACTCCGAGCTGATCGGCGTGCCCAAGATCCTGGTCGCGGGCCGCCGCTCCGCCGACGGCGTCCTGGAGCTGAAGGACCGCCGCACCGGCGAGCGCGAGGAACTGACCGTCGACGAGGCGATCGCCCGCCTGACGGCCGACCTGGCCTGATCAGCCGATGGGAAAGGCCCCCGCGCACGCGTTGCGCGGGGGCCTTCGCCCGTGCCTGCTCGGCACATCGGCGTACGACGAGGGCCCCCGCGCACCGAGCGTGGGGGCCCCTTCCCGTCCGTACGGAGAACCGTTACAGCCAGCCCGCGAACTCCAGGTTCACCTCGCCCATCTGCCGCCGCCCCTCGGCCAGCGCGCGGGTGCCCGACTCGACCGCCCGGAACAGCGTCCAGCCGTGCAGCCGCGCCTGCTCCACCTCCAGCGACTCCGCCAGCTTCTTGACCCGCCGCCGCGCCGTCGCCGGGCCGCCGGGGGAGGCGATCAGATCCTCCGCCCGGTCCCGCACCAGCCGCGCCAGGTCATAGGCGCGCTCGCCCACCAGCGGCTCGGGGCCCACCGTCAGCCATGGCGCCCGCTCCCCGGACAGCACCTTGCTCTGCCGGAAGTTGCCGTGCAGCAGAAGCAGTTCGGGCGCGTTCTCGACCAGCTCCGCCCGGGCCGCGAGCGCCGCGTCCACCAGCGGCGCCAGCTCCGGGTCGGCCTCGGCGGCCGCCCGCATCCCGGCGCTCTGCGCCTTGGTCCGACCGGCCACCGTCTCGAAGGTGTGCCCGGCGGGCGGCTCCACCCACAGCCGGCGCAGCGTGCCCGCCGCTTCCAGCAGGGCCTTCGCCTCCGGCAGCGAGCGCAGCGACACCTCGGGGTGCAGCCGCTCCAGCAGCAGCACCCCCGACGCGCCGGACTCCGCTCCGGCCGGGTCCGGGGCGTCCAGCGGCTGCACCGCGCCCCAGCCGTTCCAGTGCTCCAGCGCCGCCCGCTCCAGCTCCGGCGCGGCGACCGGCGGGGCGATCTTCAGGGCGGCCGGGGTCCCGTCGGCCCGCCGCACCAGCACCACCAGGGAGCTGCGCCCGCCGGGGGCGGCCACCCGCTCCACGGTCAGGCCGTCCCCGGCGGCGAGCGCCCGCTCGGTCAGCGCGGGGAGCCCGGCCAGCCAGTCGGCCGCCGCGGCGTCCCCGTACATCTCACCGAGCGCGCGTACCAGGCGCTGCGGCGGTTCGCAACCCATACGTCGTGTGTTCCCTTTCCGGATCCTTCGGATCAGCGCGTCCCGTCCGCGCCCGCGGCCTCCACCGGGCCCGTCGCGGCCGGATCCGCGCCGGCGGCCCGCTCGGCGAGCCCCGGAAAGGCTACGTTGCCGCCCCGCCACCGGGCCGACCGCACCGCGGCCTCCCGCAGCGCGCCCGCGGCGTCCTTGCGCCGGGGGCCCTCGGTGGCCCGTACGAGATCGGCGTAGGCGCCCGCGACCCGGTCCTCCAGGACCGCGGCGAGCCGCACCGCCGCCCGCCCGTCCGGCACGGCGAACGGCAGGGCGTACGCGGCGTTCGCGGCCACCGGGCGTCCGCCCAGGTCCCGGGCGGTGCGCGCCAGCGCGTCCCGGCGGGCCCGGTGCGCGTCGTGCGCCGACCGGGCCTCGGATCCCCGCTTCCCGTCGAGACGGCCGCCCAGCACGCCGTACCCGTACACGGCGGCGTGTTCGGCGGCCAGGGCGGCCTGTACGGCGGTCAGCTCGGGGGAGTCGGAGTCGTCATCGGACCGCCGGATCGAACGGGTGCTCATACGGCTGTCTCCTCGGCCAGTTCGGTCAGCAGATACGCGTGCGCCGCCGCGGCCGCCGCCACCGAGGCCAGCAGCCGGGCCAGCTCCGGTCCGGCGCTCAGCAGGGCCTCGGCGTACGCGTCGGCCCGGCGGCGCTCGGCGACGGCCAGCTCCCGCACCGCGGCCTTCGGATCGGCCGACACCGGACCGGGGGGTGCCGGAGGAGCCTCGTCGCCCTTCGGCGCACCTTTCTCCGATTCGTTCTTCTTCGGTGCGTCCTTCGCGCGCGGCGGCGCCAGCGCCTTGCCGTGCTCGGCCACGGCCGCCCGCAGCGGTACGAGTCCCGCCGCCGTGGCCGGATGCGCCTCGGCCACCAGGTCGTACTGGGCGAGCAGAAGGGCGCCGTCGCGCACCGCCTTCTCGCGCAGTGTCTTCTCAGCCTTCGCGGTGGTGTCCCGGGCGGGCTTCTTCCCCCCGGCGGGTTCGTCGTCGCCCCCGCAGCCGGTCAGCACCGCACCCAGGGCGAGCGCTCCCGTCGCGGTGAGCGCCCCCCTGCGCGTCGTCCCCGTGCGCCGCACGTTTCTCCTTCGGGCCTGGACCGGTCCTGACAGGATCTGTCCTGATGTGATCACCGCAGGCGAGCGTACCCGCGGCCGAGCGGCAGGCGGACGGCAACACCCCTGGCGACCGGATACCCTTTGACCTGACGCACGACGATCCCCACAACAGCACACGCGGCCGAGGAGTCACCCGGATGAGCACCACCCAGAGCGAGAGGCTGCGCGGGCTGCTGGAACCGCTCGTCAGCGCGCAGCAGCTGGACCTCGAGGAGATCGAGGTGTCCCGGGCCGGCCGACGGGGAGTGCTGCGGGTCATCGTGGACTCCGAGGAGGGCGTGGAGCTGGACGCCTGTGCGGAGCTGAGCCGCGCGATCTCGCAGAAGCTGGATGAGACCGACGCGATGGGCGAGGGCGAGTACGTCCTCGAAGTCAGCTCCCCCGGCGCGGACCGCCCGCTGACCGAGCACCGCCACTACGTACGCGCCACCGGCCGACTGGCCAGGTTCCACCTGACCGGCGGCGGCTCCGGCGAGCTGGTCGCCCGCATCCTCGCCGTCGACGAGGACGGGCTCGACCTCGAAGTGCCCGGCGTCAAGGGCCGCAAGCCCACCGCCCGCCGCCTCGCCTTCGACGAGATCGCCAAGGCGCGCGTGGAGATCGAATTCAACCGCAAGGACAAGAAGGAAGAGGAGGCGTAGCCGTGGACATCGATGTGAAGCTTCTGAAGGGCTTGGCGCAGGACAAGGAGATCCCCTTCGACGTGCTCGTCGGGGCGATCGAGTCGGCCCTCCTCATCGCGTACCACCGCACCGACGGCAGCTACCGCCGCGCGCGCGTGAAGCTCGACGAGAACGGCCACGTCACCGTGTGGGCCAAGGAGGACCCGGCCGACCTCGAAGAGGGCCAGGAGCCCAAGGAGTTCGACGACACCCCCTCCGGATTCGGCCGGATCGCGGCGACCACCGCCAAGCAGGTCATCCTCCAGCGGCTGCGCGACGCCGAGGACGACAAGACCTTCGGCGAGTACGCCGGCCACGAGGGCGACGTCGTCACCGGCGTCGTCCAGCAGGGCAAGGACCCCAAGAACGTCCTGGTCGACATCGGCAAGCTGGAAGCCATCCTTCCGGTGCAGGAGCAGGTCCCGGGCGAGGAGTACACCCACGGCCTGCGTCTGCGTACGTACGTCGTCCGGGTCGCCAAGGGCGTCCGCGGCCCGTCGGTGACGCTCTCGCGCACCCACCCCAACCTGGTGAAGAAGCTCTTCGCGCTGGAGGTCCCGGAGATCGCGGACGGCTCGGTGGTCATCGAGGCCATCGCCCGCGAGGCCGGTCACCGCACCAAGATCGCCGTACGCTCCACCCGCGCGGGACTGAACCCCAAGGGTGCCTGCATCGGCCCGATGGGCAGCCGGGTGCGCAACGTCATGGCCGAGCTGCACGGCGAGAAGATCGACATCGTGGACTGGTCCGACGACCCGGCCGAGATGGTCGCCAACGCGCTCTCGCCCGCCCGGGTGAGCAAGGTCGAGGTCGTCGACCTCGGCGCCCGCTCCGCCCGCGTCACCGTGCCGGACTACCAGCTGTCGCTGGCGATCGGCAAAGAGGGACAGAACGCCCGCCTCGCCGCCCGCCTCACCGGCTGGCGGATCGACATCCGGCCGGACACCGAGACGGACGAGGAGCGGGAGAACGCCGACCGCGAGCGGGCCGAGCGGGCCCGGGAGCGCTCGGAAAGGCGTTGACCCGGAGCCGCTCCAGGGAATAGATCTTGGACGCACGCCGCTGAGATCACGACAACATCCGTTCGATTTTTGCCCCAAAGGGGTGAGGTCGGTACGGGGAGGTAGACTTAAACGTGTCTGGCCGGACGCAAGCCCGCGCTTGCCCCGAGCGAACCTGCGTGGGATGCCGGGAGCGAGTGACCAAGAGCGAGCTGCTGCGCATCGTGGTGGACGAGGGCGCCTGCGCCCCTGATCCACGCGGTACGCTGCCCGGCCGGGGTGCGTATGTGCACCCCACCTCTGTCTGTCTCGACCTGGCGGTTCGCCGCCGGGCATTCCCCCGGGCCTTCAAGGCCAAGGGGCCGTTCGACACCGCGGCACTCACGCGGTTCGTCGAACGGGTGACACCGTAAGAAAGTGAACGGCACGGGACCCCGTGCGGTCAGGTACCTCGCGAGTTGGAAGTAGGTCGAGATTGCGATGAGCACTCGATGAGTACGCGATGAGTACGCCCATGAAGTAGCGACGGTCCGGCGGTAACCCGGACCTAAAAGGAGCGAAGTGGCTAAGGTCCGGGTATACGAACTCGCCAAGGAGTTCGGCGTCGAGAGCAAGGTCGTCATGGCCAAGCTCCAAGAACTCGGTGAATTCGTCCGTTCGGCGTCCTCGACGATCGAGGCGCCGGTTGTGCGCAAGTTGACCGACGCATTGCAGGGGCCCGGCGGCAACGCCGGCAAGCCCGCTGCCAAGCCTGGCGCGCCCCGTAAGGCGACGCCCGCGAAGCCCGCAGCGCCCTCCCCGGCCGCTGCGGCACGTCCCGCTGCCCCGAAGCCCGGCGCCCCGGCCCCCAAGCCGGCCGCCGCCGAGGCCCCCAGCAGCACCCCGGCAGCGCCCTCCGCGCCGTCGGCGGGCCCCCGTCCGGGCCCGAGGCCTGCCCCGAAGGCACCGGCCACCCCGGTCCCGGCCGCCGAGTTCTCGGCCCCGGCACCGGAGCGCCCGGCCGCCCCGCAGGCCCCG
>NZ_LZRD01000005.1:0-164260 GCF_001687325.1 Streptomyces sp. PTY087I2
CGGCCGGAGGCGCGGGGGAGGGAGACCGGGCGGGCGGCCGGCCCGGATCCGGCACGACCTCCAGCCCCTCACGGGCGGGAGGCTGCACGATCTGCGGGGCCGCGCCCTGAGCCTCCCCGATGCCTCCCGGACCGGGGGAGGACGGGGAGGGAACGGTCCCGGGCGCCACCGAGACGCATCCGGAGACGGCGGTGACCGCCAACCCGACCAGGAGTTTCGCGGTGATTCTGGTTCTCTGCACCCGGCCAACTCTGCGGTGCGGCCCCGCCCCGGGGGCCCCGGAGGGCGGGTAATGGCCCGCACGAGTGACCCGGTCAGCACGGCGCCCCGCACCGCGCCGCCCGGGGCCACCGGCGTCCGGCAGTGCTCGCCGCCGACCCGGGGAGGTCAGGCCCCGGTGGCGCCGTCCACGCGCTCGCGCACCAGGTCGGCGTGGCCGTTGTGCCGGGCGTACTCCTCGATCATGTGCGTGTATATCCAGCGGAGATTGAACGGCTTGCCCGACGAGCTGAGCCCCTGGGAGAAGTCGTCCAGGCCGAACGCGGCGGCGCTCTCGCGCGCCGCCGTCATCTCCGCCCGCCAGACCGCCTCCGTCTCGGCCCAGGTGGTGGTCTCCGACACCTTGAAGTCCGCGTCCGGGTCCTCCTCGGTGGAGTAGAGGTCCGGCAATTCCTCGCCCGCCAGGATCTCGCGGAACCAGAAGCGCTCCACCTCGGCCAGATGCTGTACGAGGCCGAGCAGGGTGAGCGCGGAGGGCGGCACGGACGCCTCGCGCAGCTGGGCGTCCGTGAGGCCCGTGCACTTCGCGATCAGCGTCTCGCGGTGGTAGTCCAGCCAGCCCTCCAGCATGGGGCGTTCGGCGGCGTCGAAGGCGGGTTCCGGGCGTTCGGCAAAAGTCATGGGGTCATGGTGGCCCATGATCATGGGGCTGGCCAGGGGTTTTGCGGACGGACCGGCAGCAGGGTCCAAGGGGGCGGCGACGTATGCTGCCGGGGCGCGAACAGCCGCGCACCGCGGCCCGGCACGGCGACAGGGAGACCCTCGTGAAGATCGGTTGCATCGGACTCGGCGACATCGCGCAGAAGGCGTACCTGCCGGTGCTCACCGCCGTACCGGGGGTCGAACCGCATCTTCAGACCCGTACCCCCGCCACGCTCCACACGGTCGGCGACGCCCACCGCGTTCCGGCCGAGGGCCGTCACGAGACCCTCGACTCCCTGCTCGACGCGGGGCTGGACGCGGCGTTCGTGCATGCCCCGACGGCCGTGCACCCGCAGATCGTGGAGCGCCTCATCGACGCCGGCGTCGCCACCTATGTCGACAAGCCGATCGCCTACGAGTACGCCGAGTCCGAGCGGCTGGTGAACCTCGCCGAGGAACGCGGTGTCAGCCTCGCCGTCGGTTTCAACCGCCGTTTCGCCCCGGGCTACGCGCAGTGCGCGGAGCACCCGCGCGAGCTGATCCTCATGCAGAAGAACCGGGTCGGGCTGCCCGAGGCCCCCCGGACGATGATCCTCGACGACTTCATCCACGTCGTCGACACCCTGCGCTTCCTGGCCCCGGGCACCGTCGACCACACCACCGTGCGGGCCCGGATCGTGGACGGTCTGATGCACCACGTGGTGCTCCAGCTGTCCGGCGACGGATTCACCGCGATCGGCATGATGAACCGGCTGAACGGGTCGACCGAGGAGATCCTGGAAGTCTCCGGCCGGGACACCAAACGACAGGTCCTCAACCTCGCGGACATCGTCAACCACAAGGGGCAGCCCAGCGTGCGGCGGCGCGGCGACTGGGTCCCCGTGGCCCGGCAGCGCGGCATCGAGGCCTGCGTGCACGCCTTCCTCGACGCGGTGCGCCGGGGCGAGACGCTCAGCGCCCGGGACGCCCTGGCGACCCATGAGCTGTGCGAGCGGGTGGTCCGGGAGGCCCTGGAGCAGGCCGCCTGAGCGCCCGCAGCCCCTCGGCGGCGCACAGCGCGGCCAGCGCCGCGAACGCCCCGTACACCGGCCAGTCGCCGAACCGGCCGTAGAGCGTCTCCGCGCGCGCCAGCGGCAGGTCGAACACCTCCGCCGCGCTCGCGTCCGTGGCGAGCGGGCGGCCCACCCGCTCGCCCTCGGGCCCGTACGCCGCGCTGATCCCGGTGAGCGTGGCGTGGACCATCGGGCGGCCGTTCTCGGCGGCCCGCAGCGCCCCCAGCGACGCGTGCTGGGCCGGGGCCCAGCTGTCCTGGAACGTCGAGGTGGCGGACTGCGCGACGAGCACCTGCGCGCCGTCGCGCACCAGCCTGCGGCTCATGTCGGGGAACGCCGTCTCGAAGCAGACCAGCGGGCCGATCCGCAGCCCCCGTGCCCCGTCCGGCAGGGTCATCACCACCTGGCGGTTACCGCGCAGCCGGTCCTCGCCCGCCGCCTTGCCCACGGAGGTCGCCCACCCCAGCAGGGAGCGGGCCGGGACGTACTCGCCGAACGGGACAAGTCGCATCTTGTCGTAGCGGTCCCCGGTCGGCCCGTCGGGGCCCACGAGCACCGCCGACTTGAAGATCCCCGACCGCCCCGAACCGTCCGTCTGCCGCGCGTCCACATTGACCAGCAGATCCGCGCCGACCAGACGGGACAGCTCCGCCAGCCGCCGCGCGGTCTCCGGGTTCTCCCACGCCCCGGCCCCGATGCTGCTCTCGCCCCACACCACGAGGTCCACGCCCCGGCCCGCCAGCGAGCGGGTCAGCTCCTCGCCCCGGTCGAGGCGGCGCGCGACGCTCCCCGGCCCCTCCACGATCCCCGGCTGCACGACGGCGATCCTGACCGTGCCCGCGCTCTCGGGCCGGGGCGCCCAGGCCCACATCGCGGTGACGGACAGGGCGCACACCAGGAGCACGACCCCGGCGGCCGTACGGGCGGCGGGAGCGGCGATCAGCAGCGCCACACCGGTGTTCACCGCCAGCACTAGCAGGCTCACCAGCCACACCCCGCCCACCGAGGCGACCCGCAGAGCGGGGGAGACCTCCCACTGACTCGCCCCGAGGAGCCCCCAGGGCCCGCCGAGCCCTTCCCAGGACCGGACCAGCTCGATCAGCAGCCACCCGGAGGGCACGACGACCACGGCGGCCACGGCACGCCGCGCGGAGGGGGAGCCGCCGAGCAGCCGGGCCACGAGCAGGCCCCAGGGGGCCCAGAGCAGCCCGAGAAGGGCGGCCAGCAGCACGATGAAGACATGGAGGCTCGGCATCAGCCAGTGGTGCACGGCGATGACGAACCCGATGCCGCCGATCCACCCGTCCAGCGCCGCCCGGCGCGGCGTGTGCGCCGTACGGATCAGCGACAGCCAGGGGATCAGCGCCACATAGGCGAACCACCAGAGCCCGGGCGCGGGAAAGGCGAGCGCGGGCAGCGCCCCGGCGAGCAGCAGCGCACCGGCCCGGGTCCAGGGGGAGGCGAGGCGGCCGGCACCGGGGGAGCCCGGGCCGCCCGTCGTGGACCCGGCGCCGGTCGTGCTGCCGCTGGGCGTGCCTCCTGCGGGCGTGCCGTCGTCGGCGGAGCTGCCGCCGGGCGCGTCGGCGCCGCCGCTTCCGGAGGTGTCGGCCGCGTTCCGGCCGACCGGGAGACGCCCGCCCCGGATTCGCATGCCGTGCCCTCCTCGGTCCTGCGCGGGCGGGCGATCGCCCCCGCCGCGTCGACCCCTGGATACCCAGTGTGGGGGAGGTGATCCCCGCCGGACACAGGACGCGGGCCGAGCGGGGCACGGCGTACGGCCCCGGGGCCGGGCGTCGCCCGGCAGGTGCGCAATTCGACGACAGGCTCTACGGACCCGGGGCCCGGCGCCACTTCTCGTGGACGGTGACCGTGCGGATCAGCCAGCCCGGCTCGGCGCGTTGCAGCGCGAAGGTGTACCGGCCGCCGGTCACGAAGTCGGGCGTGGCGCCGCCGGGCTGCCCGGCACCCGCCGCGTCCGGACCGTCCGCCGACTGCCGGGCCAGGCACATCGGATTGAGGTAGTCGGCCCGCACCTCGGCCCGGTCACCGGTGTAGCCGCCCAGGTCCTCCAGGTCTATCCGGCGGTTGACGATCAGGTGCTGGCGTACGGGGAAGAGACGCATCGTCTCCTCCAGCCACCGGGCCACCTCCTCGGCCGGGCCCTCCACGCCGCCCGCGCCCCGGTAGTCCGCGCGGCCGTCCGGGGTGAACAGGGCGCCGTAGTCCGCCCAGGCCCCGTCGTCGACGGCCACCGCGTACCCGGTGATCACCGCATCGATGGCAAGCCGGTCCATTACGGTCGCGAGCGCCACACGCTGTGTCATCGGTCAAGTCTCGGTCAAGCCGCCCGCCGGGCCAAGAGGCCTGCGCCGACCTGAGCGCGGGCCATCTCCCCCCGGTGCGCGCCGGGGGAACGGTCTCAGCAGGGGACGACGGCGACCGGACCCAGCGCGTGCGTGACCGTCGTCTGCGCCACCGGGGACAGCCCGAGCCCGAGCGACTCGCCGCCCTTGCGGCGGCCGATCACCGTCAGGGCCGCCGTCGCCGACGCGGTCACCAGGGTGCGCGAGGCGGAACCGTTGACCGGCTCCCGGACGATCTCCACCTGCGGATACTTCTCGTGCCAGCCCGAGGTCAGCTCGGCGAGCGTCCGGGCGGCCGACCCCGCCGCCTCCTGCCGGTCAAGCACCGGACCGCCCGCGAGCATCGAGGAGAACATCGTCCAGCCGTGGACGATCCGCAGCCGCGCGCCCGGCCGGGAGGCCGCGGTGGCGAAGGCGAACTCCAGGACCGCCTCGCTGCTCTCGTCGGCGGCCACCCCCGCCACGATGTCCGTGAAGGCGTCCGCGTCCGCGCCCCGGTCGTCGTCCCCCTCGGGGCGGTCGTCCTGCACCACGACGACGGGACAGCTCGCCATCGACGCGGTGGCGAGGCTGTTGGAACCGATCATCAGCGAGCGGAAGCCGCCGAGCCCGCGCGATCCGACCACGATCATCGACGCGTCCCGGCCGAGCGAGACCAGGGCCGCCGACGGGAAGTCCAGCGGGGCCAGCGTCGACGGCCGCAGCTCCGGGGCGATGAGCGCGCTCCGGCGTACGGAATCGGCCAGCAGCGCCTCGGCCTCGCGCCGCCCGGTCTCCTCGTCGACCTGCCGGGTGAGCGGGCGGACATGGACGATCAGCAGCGGCAGCCCGCGTCGCACGGCTTCTCGGGTGGCCCAGTCCAGCGCCTGCCGGCTGTGCGTGGAGCCGTCGACGGCGGCGATCACGGGAAGATCGTTGGTGGTCATGCCTCCGAGCGTACGTCGCGGGCCGACGGCGCTCGTCCGTGGTGGCGGACGGCCGCTCGGTCGTGTCAGCAGGGTCAGTCGTGGTTGTGGGTGGAGGAGGTGTCCTCCGGGGGCACGCTGCGCCCGCCGTCCCTGCCACTGGCCACGACGGCGACCAGCGCCACCACGACCGCCACCACCGCGAGCCGGCCGCCCAGCCGCAGCGCCCATCCCGCACGGGCCCCGGCGGTCGCGCCGGGCCGGCCGGGCAGCTTCTCGGAGCGGCGGGCGGGCCGCAGCAGCCGTAGGAGCAGCAGCGCGGCGATCGGGAGCTGGAGCAGCCAGACGGTGGTGCGGAACCAGCCGTCGTACCAGACGTTGGTCCCGTACAGCAGGGTGTGCCAGACGCTGAGGACGTAGACGAGGATCACGAAGCGGTGCAGGACCCGCCAGGTTCTGGGGCCGATGCGGTGGCGTACGTAGAAGAGCAGCCCGAGCGGGATCGCGAGGTAGAGCGCCGCCTGGCCGACGGGGATGGCGATCCGCCCGGTCCCGGAGTCGTAGCCGCCGGGGACGAAGGCCTCCACGAAGGCGGTGGCGACGGCGGAGTTCCAGGCGGCCGTGTCGTGCCGGACCAGTTCGGCCGCGAAGAGCAGGGCGTGGGCCGCGATCAGGGCGATGGTGTTGAGGCTCGTCGTGCGGTGCAGGCGCTCCAGCCGGGGGCCCGACAGCGGCAGGCGGGAGGGGCGCGGGCCGGACAGCATCAGCCCGAGGATGACCGTGCCCCAGGCCCAGAGCAGGGCGGACCAGCCGAACGCCTGGCTGAGGAAGTACATCCAGAAGCCGCCCGCGTCGGCCATGAACGGCATCACGGTGACCGTGGAGGAGGTCTTGTTGCGGATGCGTATGTAGAGCAGGACGAAGACCGCCGCGGTGATGACGAGCGCCACAAGACCGTCGGGCCACGAGTCCCGGAGGTCGGAGCGGAGCGTCGGCCGTCTCGGCTCTCCCGGCCGCCGGGGCCCGGGGACCTGACTGTCGTCGGGCGCGGTGCTTTCGGGTGTCTCGGCGGCCGCTGCCGGTTCATGGGCGGGGGGCGGGTTCGTCATGCGGCCTCTTCGGGGCGGGGATGAGGGGGCGGACGCGGCGGCCCCGGGCCACGAGGCGTACGCAGACGCGTTGTTGGAGCAGTCGGGCGGCGGAAGGGGAAAGTTCCCGGCGCTACCATGTGACATGGATCACAGATGGTGCTGGTGGGGCAAACGAGGTGAACTCCCCCTGTTTCGGCATCTGGTGCTCTTCTCGCCGGGGTGGGTACGGCTGGCACCATGGCTGCCATGGGAGCCGGAACCGCACTCCGACTCGGGCGCACCGCGCTGTTCGCGGTCGTGTGCGTCGCCGTGTCCGGGCTCGGCCATGCCCTGATGTCCGGCGCGCCCCTGCCTCTGCTCGTGCAGGCCGCCGCGCTGCTGCCGGTGTGCGGGGCGGGCTGGTGGCTCGCCGCGCGGCAGCGGAGCGCCCCGGCGACCGTCGCCGCCCACGTCCTGGGTCAGTTGGGGCTGCACGCCTTCTTCTCCGGTGCCGGATCCTGGCTGCCGTCCGGAGCCGGCGCGCACCACGCGGGCGGTGGACACCACGCTTCGGGGGCGATGGGCCACTCCGCGCACGAGGTCCCGATCGGCGGCTCGTCGGATCTGATGGGGCTTCTGGCCGCCTTCGACGGAACGGCGTTCACCCTCGGCATGGCCGCCGCCCACGCGCTGGCCGGGCTGGTCTGCGGCTGGTGGCTGTGGCGCGGCGAGGTCGCCGTCGCCCGGCTGGGCCGCTGTCTGGCCCTGTTCGTCCGCGCCCCGCTGCGGACGGCCTGGCTCCTGTGGTCCGCGACGCCGCCCGCCCCTGCGCCGCCCGCCCGGCGGCGCACCCGCCGCCGGGCCGGCCGCCGCCTCCAGGACCTTCTCGCCCTGCACGCCATCTCCCGGCGCGGGCCCCCGCTCTCCCTCCGCTTCCGCTGACCTCCATCCGCCCTCCGGCCTCTGCGCGCCGGAGGCGGTACGGGTGTGTGCCCCCGCGCACACCCCCGTGACAGGCATGCCGGTCCCCCGGGCCCGCCGCTCTCGGCGGCGCGTCCGGAACGGAACCGGTCACCGGAGCCGGGCGACCGCTGCCGCGGCTCCGCAAGGACGCGAAGGACTGCTGTGACACTTCCTGCTCCCGCACTACCGGCTGCCCCCGCACAACCCGTTGCTCCCGCGCTATCGGCTTCCCCTGCACTACCGGTTGCTCCCGCACAACCCGTTGCCCCCGCACCACTGGTTGCTCCCGTACAACCGGTCGCCGCGCAACGCGCCGCGAAAACCGAGGCCGTGCCTCTGGCCGCTGTACGGTCACCTGCCGCCGCGCCGTCGGCGGGGGCGGCGACCGGCCCCCGGCCGCCGGTCCTCCGGGTGGCCGTCACCCGGCCGCCCCGGCCCCGGGTCCCGGCCGCCCGGCAGAACGACGGGCAGATCACCGACTGGGCGCTGGCCGCGGGCGGCGGGGACCGGGAGGCCGCCGACCGGTTCGTCCGGGCGACCTACGAGGACGTCCGCCGGTTCGTCGCCTACCTCAGCTCCGACGCCCCGGGCGCCGACGACCTGGCCCAGGAGACCTACCTGCGGGCGATGGGCGGACTGGCCCGGTTCGCGGGGCGGTCCTGCGCCCGGACCTGGCTGATGTCGATCGCGCGGCGCGTCGTCATCGACCGGCACCGGGCGGCCGCCGTACGGCCCCGGACCGCCGACACCGCGGACTGGCAGACCGCGGCGGAACGCGCCCAGCCCCGCCATCTGCCCGGATTCGAGGAGTCCGCTGCGGTGCTGGACGCCCTGCGCCGATTGGACCCGGCCCGCCGCCAGGCCTTCGTGCTCACCCAACTGCTGGGCGCGTCCTACGAGGAGGCCGCGGCCGCAGCGGGCTGCCCGATCGGCACGGTCCGCTCCCGCGTGGCGCGGGCCCGCCGCGAACTCGCCGGACAGTGGCGCGCGGAACCGGCCGAACCCGCGCCCGGCGTGTCCGGCGGATCGTGACCGTCGCCACGACGTCCGGCACGCCCCAGGGTGTGCCCTAAGCGGCGCCTGCCCGGGATCCCTCGGGGTCCCGGGCGGTACGGCGCCGGAGCAGGAACACCGGCAGCAGCAGGCACTGGAGGCAGACCGCCGCCCAGAACCCCCGCGCCGAGCCCGCCGCCTCCGCCGCCCCGTACAGCTGACCGCCCACCACCCCGCTCGCGAACGCTCCGATGCCCGCCGCCAGCCGCTGCCGCCCGAACACGCTCGCAGGGGCGGCGGACGAACGGGCCAGCGCCTCCAGGTCGTTCTTGAGGAAGAGCACGATCTCCCCGAGACACAGCAGCGCCCCGCCCACCGCGATCCCGGCGTGCCCTCCGGCGCCGATCGCCGCCATGCCCGCCGCCATCGCCCCGAACCCCCACCGCAACGCGGCCGGGTAGCCCATCGCGGCGACCCGTTCCGCCAGCAGCGGCTGGGCGACGACGAGGAGGGCCGCGTACCCGGTCAGGACGGCCCCGTAGAAGGCGGCGGATGTCCGGGGGACCGCGTACAGCGCCAGGTAGTGCTGGAAGAACATGAACGCGTACACGCTGAGCACGGTCACCACGAACGGCGAAGGCCCCGGGCGCGGCGCGTCCGGAACCCGGTCCGGGGCAGCGGCCCGTGTCTCCTCCCCCCGGTCCGCCGCCCCCGGCGGCAGCAGCGCGTGCCCGGCGCCGACGAGCGCGAACAGCACGGTGACGCAGGAGAACAGCACCCCGGGCGCGCCCATGACGAGGGGTGCGGCGGCCGGAGGGCCCAGCGCCATCCCCGCGTTGAACGCCGAACCGCTCGCCGACAGCAGCCGCGGGCGGGCCGTCTCCGGCGCGCCGTCCACCAAGTACGCCTTGTTCGCCGGGAGATACAGCGCCGCGCCCGCCGACACCAGCAGCAGCGCCCCGACCGCGAGGACCGGACTCGTCAGCCCGGGCACGAACGCGGCGAACCCCGCCGTACGCAGCGCCAGCGCCAGCAGCATCGCGCGCCGCAGCCCGATCCGCCCGGTCACCGGCCCCGCGACCGCGCCCCCGGCGAACTGGATCAGCGAGGCGACGGCCAGCACGAGGCCGACCGTGCCGAGGTCCAGGCCGAGCCGCTGGTGCAGCAGCACCGACATGTAGGGCAGCACGGCGAAGCTGCCCAGCGTGATCAGGAACGAGCCCGCCAGCAGGAACCGTTGGGGACCGGTGAACGGAAGCCGTACGCGGGAACCAGGGGGCACCTTCGCGCGCAGCGGCCTCACCGCCCCGGGCTCACGGCTCGTCCGCGACGACGACCGGGCGGACCCGCACGGCCGCGCTCCACGCCCGGTGCTGGGCCAGCTCCGCCGTGTGCCCCTCGGCCAGCACCATGCCCGTACAGCCCCGCTGGTCGCCGACGTGGACCACGCTCTCGCCGGGCTCGCGCACCGGGAACCACTCCACCGCCCCGGGAAACGCGGCGAGTTCGTCGAGCCCGAGCCAGCCCTTCAGCACCCCGGGCCGCTCCGCGTACACCAACACGAAGCCGTACGCGGGGCCTTCGCCGTCGAGCGAGGCGTCCAGAAGTGCCGGGCGGCGGCCCAGAGCCTCGTCCATCATGGCCGTGTAGACGTTGGTCCGCAGCGTGCGGCACAGCACCTCGCCGACCAGCGCGCCGCCGATCCTCCGGTTGATCTCGACGAGTTCGGGCCCGTCGGCCGTCAGGATGAACTCCACGTGGGCGAAGCCCCGTTGATGCCCGGCCGCCGCCAGGACCCGGCCCGCCCACGCCTCGATCCCGGCCCGTTCGGCCTCCGGCAGCGCCACCGGGAACGCCGCCGCCTCCTCCCGTACCACCGCGGCCCGGGACGTCTGGCGGCTCAGCACCCCGAGCAGCCGGGTGGTCCCGTCCCAGCTGACGGTCTCCGCGCTGTACAGCGGACCGGCGAGGAACGCCTCGGCGAACAGCGCGCCCGCCAGGCGCTGTTCACCCGCCTCCGCCAGCGCCCGGTGCAGGGCCTCCTCGTCGTGCACGATCCACACATCGCGGGACGAGGTGCCCGCCGAGTCCTTCAGGACCGCGGGCAGCCCCACTGCCCGCAGCACCTCCCCGGCGCCTTCGGGACCCGGCGGGACGACCACGGCCGTACTGCGGCTCAGCCCGTGTGCGTGGAGCGTCTCCCGGACCCGGCGCTTGTCCCGCAGCAGCGCCACAGCCTCCGGATCCGGTCCCGGGAGCCCGAGTTCACGGGCCAGGTCGGCGGCCGGCAGGCTCCAGGTGTCCGTCGTGTTGATCAGCCCGGCCAGGTCCGGCACGGCGGCCAGTGCCCGGCGGACGGCGTCCTGGTCCCAGGTGTCGACGTCGACGACGTCCAGCGCGTCCGGCGGCAGCACCGCCAACTCGTGCCGGTAGACCGCGCGGTCGCCCGTCAGCAGGCACAGCCGGTGCCCCGCCTCCGCGGCGGCCTCCGCCATCCGCCCCAGGCCGAAGGACAGGGACTCCAGTGCGACGATCGTCATGGCAGCAGCTCCACGCTCGGTACGGGGGAGGGGACATCGCCCTCATCGGTCCTGGCGGCCTCCGGAGCGGCGCGCCCGGCCCACTCCATCACCGACCACGGCGGCCGCAGTTCGTCCGGCGACGCGATGGTCCGGGGCCGCAGCCCCGCCGGGTCCAGCGCCTCGGCATGCCGGGCGAACACCCGTTCCGCGTAACGGTGTCCGGTGTCGGCGCCCAGCACCAGATGCAGCCGCCCGGGATCGCGGGCCGCCTCCCAGGAGGCCGTCAGATGGGCCGCCCCGGTGGAGAGACCCGCGAACACGGCGTGTTCCCGCAGCAGTCCGACCGCCCCGGCCATCGCATGGCGGAAGTCCAGCCAGTGGACGGTGTCGTACAGCTCGTGGCGGACGTTCCCGAACGGGATCGAGCTGCCGATGCCCGCGATGATCGCCTCCGGGTCCTCGAACCGCTCGCTCCCGAAAGTCACACTGCCGAACGGCTGGATGCCCACCAGCCGCACCGGCCGCCCCGACTCCCGCAGCGCACGCGCCAGTCCGCCGGTCGACGCACCCGTGCCCACCGCGCCGACCACGGTCAGCGGGCCTTCCGGCAGCGCCCCGGTCAGCAGCTCCGCGAACTCCCGGTAGCCCTCGTGGTGGACCCCGTCGTGGTACTGCCGCATCCAGTGGAAGTCCGGCCGCTCGGCCAGCAGCCGGCGCACATGGCGTACGCGCAGCTCCTGGTCCAGACGCAGGCTCTGCGAGGGCGGCATCGCGTCGACCGTCGCGCCGAGGATCTCCAACTGCGCTCGCATGGTGGCGTCCACGGTGGTGGAGGCGACGATGTGGCAGCGCAGCCCGTAGCGGTGGCAGGCCATGGCGAGCGCCAGCGCGTAGATCCCGCTGGAGCTGTCGACCAGGGTCTGCCCGGGGACCACCCGGCCCCGGCGCAGCAGCGAGCGGACCGCGCCGAGGGCCGCGTACACCTTCATCGTCTCGAAGCGGGCGAGGACGACGTCGTCGGTCAGCCGGATCAGGTCCGGGGTCTTCATGGCGTCGGTGATGTGGCGGTGGACGGTGGCGGCCGGCGTGGTGGCGGTGCGCGGAGCGGCGTCCGCCCCCGGCACGGGCGTGGTGGCGGTGCGCGGACGGGCGTCCGCCCCCGCCCTCACTTGCGCCGCCCGCGCACGATGAGCCGGTCCGAGCGCTGGTCGTAGCCGGATGCGTCGAACCCGCCGAAGCACTCCACGTCCGTGAAGCCCGCGCTCTCGAAGAGGGCGTGCAGCTCGGCCGCCGAGTAGAGCCAGGAGGTGATGGAGGCGGTGCGGGCCGTCGTGCCGCGCACCAGCGTCCAGTCGGTGCGCAGCCGCCGCCAGCTGTCGAGGACGGTGTCACGCTGGACGACGTAGGAGCCGTCGGGCAGGTCGACCGCCTTCGGCCGCCCGATCCAGCCCGCCAGCACCTCCTTCCCCATCACGTCCACCAGGAGCTGCCCGCCCGGCGCGAGGCTCTCGTACGCGTTGCGCAGCACCTGGAGGTTGTCCTCGGCCTCGTCGAAGTAGCCGAACGACGTGAACACGTTCAGGATCACGTCGAAGGCGCCCGGCTCCCGGTACGTGAGCATGTCGGCCCGCTCCAGCCGGACCGCGGCGCCCGCCGCGTCGCAGGCGGTACGGGCGCTCTCCAGCATCGACGGGGACAGGTCGACGCCCGTCACCTCGTACCCGCGGCCCGCCAGCGGCACCACGAAGAGGCCGGGCCCGCAGCACAGGTCCAGGACTCTCGTGCCCGGTGGGAAGTCCAGCAGCGGGGAGGACGCGACCAGGGCGGCGGCGGACTCGGCCCGTGCCGGTGGGAACATCGTCGGCGCGAAATCGGACCAGAGCGCGTCGTCCTCGTACCAGTGCATGCCTCGCGGTCTCCTCCCGGGCCCGGGGCCCCGTGGGTGTACTGCGGCGGTCACCCCGGCGGCCGTCCCGTCGCACCGGCCGCCGCTCGCGTCACCGGGAGGGCGTCCGCACCCGGCGTCTCTCCAGTAGTCGGCCGCCCCGGTGGGGAAGTTCCCGCGTAATCACAGGCCGATGTCCTGCCCGGGCCTTCCTCGTGATCACCGGGCGACGTGATCACGGGACGACGCCAGGGGCCCGCTGCCGGAAGCCTCACCGGCGGTTCCCGGCCGGTGTGCAGGCGACGTAACCGGCGTTGTTCGCCCGGTGTCATCCCTGGGTAACGGGCCTTTCCTAGATTCGGGAGCGACCGCCGCCCGCCCCGCGTCCCTCCGGGAACGCCCGCCCCCGAAGGGCCCCGCACATGACCGTGCCGACCCCGCCGCCGGACGCCCCCGCCACCGACCGGGTGCGTACGGTCTGCTCGTACTGCGGTGTCGGCTGCGGGATCGTCCTCGACATCGCCGCCGGGCCCGACGGCCGCCGCACCGTCGTGAAGGCGTCCGGCGACAAGGAGCACCCGTCGAACGCCGGCCGGCTGTGCACCAAGGGCGCGACCGGCGCGGACCTCCTCGCCGCCCCCGGCCGGCTGACCACCGCCCTGGCCCGCGCCGACCGCAGCGAGCAGCCCGCCCCGCTCGGCCGGGACGCCGCCATCGCGGAGACGGCGCGCCGGCTGCGGTCCGTGCTGGACACCCACGGCCCGGACGCGGTGGCCCTCTACGTCTCCGGCCAGATGACGCTGGAGGCGCAGTACCTCGCCAACAAGCTGGCCAAGGGCTTCCTGCGGACCAACACCATCGAGTCCAACTCCCGGCTCTGCATGGCGAGCGCGGGCAGCGGCTACAAGCTGTCCCTCGGCGCGGACGGACCGCCCGGCTCCTACGAGGACTTCGCCCACGCCGACGTCTTCCTCGTCACCGGCGCCAACATGGCCGACTGCCATCCGATCCTCTTCCTGCGGATGATGGAGCGCGTCAAGGCGGGCGCGAAGCTCATCGTCGTCGACCCCCGGCGCAACGCGACCGCCGCCAAGGCGGACCTGTATCTGCGGATCCGGCCCGGTACCGACCTGGCCCTCCTCAACGGCCTGCTGCACCTCCTCGTCGAGAACGGGCACACCGACCCGGAGTTCATCGCCCAGCACACCGAGGGCTGGGAGCAGATGCCCGCCTTCCTCCGCGACTACCCGCCCGCCGCGGTCGCGGAGATCACCGGCATCCCGGAGGACGACATCCGGCAGGCGGCCCGCTGGATCGGCGAGGCGGGCGAGTGGATGAGCTGCTGGACGATGGGGCTCAACCAGTCCACCCACGGCACCTGGAACACCAACGCGCTGATCAACCTGCACCTGGCGACCGGCGCGATCTGCCGCCCCGGCAGCGGCCCGTTCTCGCTCACCGGCCAGCCCAACGCCATGGGCGGCCGCGAGATGGGCTACATGGGCCCCGGGCTGCCCGGCCAGCGATCGGTCCTGTCCGACGAGGACCGCGCCTTCACCGAGGAGCTGTGGGGCATCGAACCCGGCACCCTGCGCGCGGACGGCTCGGGCAGCGGCACCGTCGACCTGTTCCGGCGCATGGCCGAGGGGGAGATCAAGGCCTGTTGGATCATCTGCACCAACCCGGTCGCCTCGGTCGCCAACCGCCGGACCGTCATCGAGGGCCTTGAGGCCGCCGAATTCGTCGTCACCCAGGACGTGTTCGCCGACACCGAGACCAACGCGTACGCCGATATCGTCCTGCCCGCCGCGCTCTGGGCCGAGTCCGAGGGCGTGATGATCAACTCGGAGCGCACGCTCACCCTCTCCCGCCGGGCCACCGACCCGCCCGGGGAGGCGTGGCCGGACTGGCGGATCATCGCGGAGGTCGCCTGCGCCCTGGGGTACGAGGACGCCTTCGGCTACACGAGCGCCGAGGAGATCTTCGCCGAGATCACCCGGGCCTGGAACCCGCACACCGGCTACGACCTGCGCGGAGTGACGTACGAGCGGCTGCGCGGGACGCCGGTCCAGTGGCCGAGCGCGGACGCCGAAGGGCCCGCCCGCAACCCCGTGCGTTACCTCAACGACGGTGTCAGCCAGGAGCTGACCGTACGGCCCGACGGCAGTGTGCCGAGGCTCGCCTTCCCGCTGCCCGGCGGCCGGGCCGTCTTCCACGCCCGCCCGCATCTGCCGCCCGCCGAGATGCCCGACGAGGACTTCCCGTTCGTCCTGAACACCGGGCGGCTCCAGCACCAGTGGCACACCCTCACCAAGACCGCGAAGATCACCAAACTGAACCGGCTGGACCCGGCCCCCTTCGTGGAGATCCACCCCGACGACGCGGCCGCGCTGGGGCTGGCCGAGGGCGACGGCGTCGAGGTCGCCTCGCGGCGCGGCCGCGCGGTGCTCCCGGCCCGGATCACGGACCGGGTCGCGGCGGGGGAGTGCTTCGCGCCGTTCCACTGGAACGACCTGTTCGGCGAGTACCTCGGCGTGAACGCGGTGACGAACGACGCGGTCGACCCGATCTCGTTCCAGCCGGAGCTGAAGGTGTGCGCGGTCCGGCTGGCGAAGGTCGCGGCCCCGGCGGTACGCCTGGCTCCCGCCACGGCGGGGGCTCTCGGCCTGGCGGAGACCGGGGGCGGGGCGGATCCGGCGGACGGGATGGGGCCGGCGGATCGGATAGGGCCCGCGGGATCGGGCGACCGGGCGGGGCTCGCGGACCTGACGGGGCTGGCGGGCGCCCTGGGTCTGGCGGAGACCGCCCCGCCGGTCCTGACCGACGCGGAACGCCGCTATCTGGCCGGATTCCTGGCGGGCCTCGGCACCCGCCCGGCGGGCACCCCGGTGCTTCCGGCGGGCGCCCCGTTCGCCCCGGACCACGCCCTGTGGGTGGACGGAGTGCTGGCCGGCGCCTACTCCCGGCTCCCGGAGCCCCCGGGACCCGGGATCGCGCCCGCACCACCGGAGGATGCCCCGGAGGAACAGAGCGGCCGCCCGGTCGTCGTGCTGTGGGCCTCGCAGACCGGCAACGCGGAGGAGGTCGCCGCGACGGCCGCCCGGACGCTGGCCGCCGAGGGGTACCGCACCACGCTCCTCGGCATGGACGACGGAACGCCCGACGCGCTGCCGAGCCCGGCCGACCTCCTCGTGGTCACCAGCACCTTCGGCGACGGCGACGCCCCCGACAACGGCTCCGGCTTCTGGGAGTCGCTGAACACCCCCGAGACCCCGCGCCTGGAAGGCGTCCGCTACGCCGTACTCGCGCTCGGCGACTCCACGTACGACGACTTCTGCGGCCATGGCCGCCGCCTGGACGAACGCTTCGGCGAACTGGGCGCGGAGCGGCTGGTGCCGCGCACCGACTGCGAACCGGAGTACGAGCAGCCCTTCGGCCAGTGGCTCAAGGAGGTCAGGGCGGCACTGGAGGCGACGAATCCGGAAGGAACGACGGCATCGGAAGCCACGCCGACAAAGGCGATGATCAGAGCAGCGGCACCGGGGGAGAAACAGCCCTCCAGGGCCGAGCCCGTCACAGCCCTCCTGACCGAGAACCGCCTCCTCAGCCTGCCCGGCGCGACGAAGGAAGTCCGCGCCTTCACGATCGACACGCGGCACGCGGAGACCCCGCTGACGTACACGGCCGGGGACGCCCTCGGCGTACGGCCGCTCAACTGCCCCGACCTGGTGGCCGAATGGCTGGCCGTCACCGGACTCGACCCGGCGGCCGAGGTGGACATCGACGGGCACGGGACGGTCGCGCTGGAGACGGCCCTGCACCGCCACCTCGACATCACGCGCATCACCCCGGACCTGCTGCGCCTGGTCGCCGACCACACGGGGGACCGGTCCCTGAAGAAGCTGCTGCGCCCCGACAACAAGGGCGAGAGGGACCGGTGGACGTGGGGGCGGCAGGCCGTCGACGTGCTCGCCGAGTACCCGGTACGGGCCGCAGCCGCCACCTGGGCCGAGGTGCTGGGTCCGCTGCGCCCCCGGCTGTACTCCATAGCCAGCAGCCCTCTTGAGGACCCTCACCGGATGCGCCTCACGGTCTCCGTGATCCGGTACGAGAGCGACCTCGGCCGGATGCGGAAGGGCGTGGCCTCCACGTTCCTCGCGGACGCCGAACCGGACAGCCCCGTCCCGGTGTTCGTCCAGCGCAACGAGCGCTTCCGCCCGCCCGCCGACCCGGCCACCCCGATGATCATGGTGGGCCCGGGGACCGGAGTCGCCCCGTTCCTGGGGTTCCTGGAGGAACGCCGGGCGCTCGGCCACTCCGGCGCCAACTGGCTGTTCTTCGGCGAGCAGCACCGCGCCACGGACTTCTACTACCGCGAGGAACTCGACGCGATGAGCCGCTCGGGCACTCTGACCCGGCTGGACACCGCGTTCTCCCGCGACCAGCGGGCCAAGGTGTACGTCCAGGACCGGATGCGCGAGCACGGGGCCCAGCTCTGGTCCTGGCTCCGCGACGGCGCCCACCTCTACGTCTGCGGCGACGCCTCCCGCATGGCCAAGGACGTGGACCGGGCGCTGCGGGACATCGCCGTCGCCCACGGCGGACTCGAACCCGACGCGGCGGCCGCCCAGGTCAAACAGCTAGCCTCGGACCGCAGATACGTACGGGACGTGTACTGACGGACCGACCGACCGAGGGAGTACGGGAATGGCCTGGGCGGAAGTACCGGTGGACACGAAACCACGGGCGGCGGGGGCGGTCCTGCTGATCGGCATCCCCGGCAGCGGCAAGAGCACGGTGGCCGCGGCGCTGGCCGCCCGGTTCGCCGCCTCCGCCCACATCGAGGTGGACGCCCTCCAGGAACTGATCGTCTCCGGCGGCCGGTGGCCCTCGCCCGACGGGGACGAGGAGGCGGACCGCCAGATCCTCCTCCGGGCCCGCAACGCCTGCCTGCTGGCGGACAGTTTCGCCGCCGCGGGCTTCCTCCCGGTCATCGACGACGTCGTCGTACGCCGCGCCCACCTGGACTTCTACCGCGCCACGCTCACCGGCGGACCCCTGCACCGCGTCATCCTGGCCCCGGGCGCGGCGAAGGCCCGCGAGCGCGATCTCGCCCGGGACAAGACGCTCACGACGGACTGGTCGTTCCTGGAGACGGCGATGCGCGACGAGCTGGCCGACGAGAAGATCTGGATCGACAGCGCGGACCTGACAGTGGCCGAAACGGTCGACGCGGTCCTGTCCGCGACGGGCCTGACGCCCGACCGACCCTGACCCCCCGGCCGTTGTCAGACCCCCACCGTACGGTGGAACCATCTATCCGCGCTGCTGGCTGCTGCGCTGCTGGATCGCCCCGCCCGGCTGCTCCCGGGCGGGGCGCACACCCGTCGGGTCAGCCCGCCGACTCGCCCGCGTGCGGGCTCAACGCGCCGGACCAGATCAGGACGAAGATGAGGATGCCGAGCAGGATGCGGTAGATGACGAAGGGCATGAAGCTCTTGGTGGTGATGAACTTCATGAACCAGGCGATGACGGCGTAGCCGACGAAGAAGGCCACCAGGGTCGCGAAGATCGTCGGGCCCCAGGAGACGTGTCCCTCGCCCACGTCCTTGAGTTCGTACGCGCCCGAGGCGAGCACCGCGGGGATCGCCAGCAGGAACGAGTAGCGGGCGGCCGATTCTCGGGTGTAGCCCATCAGCAGGCCGCCGCTGATCGTCGCGCCCGAGCGGGAGACGCCGGGGATCAGCGCCATCGCCTGGCAGAAACCGTAGATCAGGCCGTCCCTGACGCCCAGGTCCTTGAGCGTCTTGCGCTCCTTCACCACCCGGTGCCTGCCGCCCGTCTCGTCGCGTGCGGCCAGCCGGTCGGCGACGCCGAGCACGATGCCCATGACGATCAGCGTCGTCGCGATCAGCCGCAGATCGCGGAACGGGCCCTCGATCTGGTCCTTGAGCGTGAGGCCCAGCACACCGATGGGGATCGAGCCGACGATGACCAGCCAGCCCATCTGGGCGTCGTGGTCGCTGCGCATCGCACGGTCCGTCAGGGAGCGGAACCAGGCCGACAGGATGCGCGCGATGTCCTTGCGGAAGTAGATCAGCACCGCCGCCTCGGTGCCGATCTGGGTGATCGCCGTGAACGCCGCCCCGGGGTCGTGCCAGCCGGCGAACGCGGCCGTCAGCCGCAGATGCGCGCTGGAGGAGATCGGCAGGAACTCGGTGAGTCCCTGAACAAGTCCCAGGACGAATGATTCGAACCAGCTCATGGGGCTTAGGCCATCCCGGAGGTGATCGTGCATCGGCCACGGGCGGCTGGGCCCGTCGGCTGCGTGCAAAGTGCGGAGTGCGGTCAAGGACAACGAGGTCGCGGGCAGCGTATCGCCTGAAAGTGAACGCCAGGTCGACTGGACCGGTCATCCACGTGCCCCCGTACGCTCAGTTGTCCGGCGTGTCCCGGCCCAGCCGGTGGCGTTTGCGCCAGGCGACCAGCGCCCCGCCGAGAGCGGACAGCACGATGAAGCCCATGGCGGCCAGGAACACCGGCGAGGTCGGCGACGCGGCCTCGCTGCCGGCTATCACGTACGCCGCCGTGTTCGGGATCGACCCGAGACCGGTCGCCAGGAGGAACGGCGGAGCGCCCATCCGGGAGGTCGCCGCACAGTAGTTGGCGGCGGCGAACGGCACCCCGGGGAAGAGCCGCAGCGCCAGGACCGACCGGAAACCGTGCCGGCTCAGCACCCCGTCCGCCGCGGTGAGCAGCCTCCCGCGCAGCAGGGTCCGCAACGCGTCCTGCCCCAGCACCCGGCCCAGCATGAACGACACGCCCGCACCCAGCACCGTCCCCGCCAGCGCCGCCGCCAGACCCGTCTGCGCGCCGAACAACGCGCCCGCCGCGATGTTGAGCAGCGGGCGCGGCACGAACGCCACCGTCAGCGCCCCGTACGCCAGACCGAAGACCATCGCCGCCGTGCCCCCGGTCAGCTGGGGCGGCCAGCCGGACGCCAGCAGCCGCTGCGGTTCGAACAGCAGCATCGTCGACGCGGCCCCGAGCAGGACGACGACGAGCATCGAGAACCGGGACCACGGCGACAGCAGTGTCCGGGTCAGGCGCAGGGCCGGACCCGAGGCGGGCCGGGCGGCGGGGACGGGGTCGAACATTCGGGGAGACTAACCGAAAAGGATGTGTGATCGCCGTAATGTGCGTCGCGTGAACCCCGCCGCCGACGCCCCTGTTCCGCCGGTCAGCGCCCTCGCCGACACCGTCCTGGAGCGGCTCGTCGCCGCCTACGCCCCCGCCGCCGACCCCGTACGGGCCGAGGGCGCCGCCGCGTACATGAAGCACGTCGCACCCTTCCTCGGGATCCCCACCCCCGAGCGCCGGGCCCTGTCGCGGACCGTACTGGCGGGCACCGGGCGGCCGGACGAGCGGGACTGCACGGCCATCGCGCTGCGCTGCTGGCAACTGTCCGAGCGTGAATATCACTACTTCGCCGTCGACTATCTGCGGCGCCACGCCGGCCGCTGCACCTCCGGCTTCCTCCCCGTCCTGCATCACCTCGTCACCACCGTCCCCTGGTGGGACACCGTCGACCTGCTCGCCGCGCATGTCGCGGGCCCCCTGGTCGCCGCCGACCCGGCGCTCGCCCGGGAGATGGACCGCTGGATCGACGACCCCAGCCTCTGGGCCGCCAGGACCGCCCTCCTCCACCAGCTGCGCTACAAGGAAGCCACCGACGCCGACCGGCTGTTCGGCTACTGCCTGCGCCGCGCGGACCACCCCGACTTCTTCATCCGCAAGGCGATCGGCTGGGCCCTGCGCGAGTACGCCAGGACCGACCCCACCGCCGTACGCGACTTCGTCGACGGCGCGCGGCCCCGGCTGTCGCCGCTCTCCGTGCGCGAGGCCCTCAAGAACCTCTGAGAGCCGACCGAAAACCATTCGACGTGGCCGCCGCGCCCGGCCATGATCAGGGGCATGTTCCGGTACGCCTTCCTCGCAGCGCCGTCCGCAGTCGCGGACGCGCCGAAGGCTGCCGTGAACGACGCGGTCGCCGAGGCATGCGCCCGGACCGCAGCAGCAGTTGTCGCAGCAGCAGCCGCATCGGCGTTCGCCGTTGCCGCAGCGCCCATCGGCGGCGCCCGAAGCTGACCCTCCCCCGACAGTCCGGCGGACCCCGCAAGGGGAGGGTCGGCGGGGCCCTGGGGTTCATCTCTCTTCCCGGCTTCGAGTTCTCCGAAGGAATCAGCCATGTCCAAGACGGCTTACGTACGCACCAAGCCGCACCTCAACATCGGCACCATGGGCCACGTCGACCACGGCAAGACCACCCTCACCGCCGCCATCACCAAGGTCCTCAGCGAGCGCGGCGGCGGTTCCACCTCCTACGTGTCCTTCGACCGGATCGACCGGGCCCCCGAGGAGGCGCAGCGCGGCATCACCATCAACATCGCGCACGTCGAGTACGAGACCGACACCCGCCACTACGCCCACGTCGACATGCCCGGGCACGCCGACTACATCAAGAACATGGTCACCGGAGCGGCGCAGCTCGACGGGGCGATCCTCGTCGTCTCCGCGCTCGACGGGATCATGCCGCAGACCGCCGAGCACGTCCTGCTGGCCCGTCAAGTGGGCGTCGACCACATCGTCGTCGCCCTCAACAAGGCCGACGCGGGCGACCCCGAGCTGACCGACCTGGTCGAGCTGGAGGTCCGCGAGCTGCTCTCCGCGCACGGGTACGGCGGCGACACCGTCCCCGTGGTCCGGGTCTCCGGGCTCAAGGCGCTGGAGGGCGACCCGCGGTGGACGGCGGCGATCGAAGGGCTGCTGGACGCCGTCGACACGTACGTACCGATGCCGGTGCGCTACACCGACGCCCCGTTCCTGCTGTCCGTCGAGAACGTCCTGACCATCACCGGCCGGGGCACCGTCGTCACCGGCGCCGTCGAGCGCGGCACCGTCCGCGTCGGCGACAGGGTCCAGGTGCTGGGCGCGGACATCGAGACGGTCGTCACCGGCCTGGAGACCTTCGGCAAGCCGATGGAGTCCGCCGAGGCCGGGGACAACGTCGCGCTGCTGCTGCGCGGGGTGGAGCGCGACCGGGTCCGCCGCGGCCATGTCGTGGCCGCACCCGGCAGCGTCACGCCGAGCCGCCGGTTCACCGCGCAGGTGTACGTGCTGTCGGCGAAGGAGGGCGGCCGGACCACCCCGGTCGCCACCGGCTACCGGCCGCAGTTCTACATCCGTACGGCGGACGTCGTCGGCGACGTCGACCTCGGCGAGGCGGCGGTCGCGCGCCCCGGCGACACGGTCACCATGACCGTCGAGCTGGGCCGTGACGTGCCGCTGGAGTCCGGTCTCGGCTTCGCGATCCGCGAGGGCGGCCGCACGGTCGGCGCGGGAACGGTGACCGAGCTGCTCTGACACCGCCCGCTGCCCGCCACCCCTCGGTTCGGGGTGGCGGGCAGCGGCGGCGACAATGGAGAGGTGAACGAGCCGATACCCGTCATCCGCGAGGTCGACTGCGGCACCGCCCGGCTGCTGCCCGACGTGGACCGCGACCGGGCCTGGCTGCTCACGGTCGACGACGCGCCCCAGTCCTACGTCGACCTCGACGACCCGTCCTACCTGGAGTTCGAGTACGTACGCCGGCTCGCCCACGTCGTGGACGGCGCGGCCGAGCCCGGCGCGCCCCTGGACGTCCTGCACCTGGGCGGTGGCGCGCTGACCCTGCCCCGCTACGTGGCCGCGACCCGCCCCGGCTCGCGGCAGGACGTCGTCGACGCCGACCGGGGGCTGCTGGGGCTGGTCCGGGAACATCTGCCGCTGCCCGACGGGAGCGGCATCACGCTGCACGCGGCCGACGCCCGGGAGCGGCTGGAAGCGGCGGCCCCCGCCTCCGCCGACCTCCTGATCGCGGACGTCTTCGGCGGCTCCCGGGTACCGGCACACCTCACGTCCGTCGAGTACGCGCGGGCGGCCGGGCGGGCCCTGCGCGCGGACGGGATCTACGCGGCCAACCTGGCCGACAGCGCCCCGTTCGCCTTCCTCCGCTCCCAGTTGGCGAACTTCGCCGCCGTCTTCCCGGAGCTGGCGCTGGTCGGGGAACCGGCGGTGCTGCGCGGGCGGCGCTTCGGCAACGTCGTCCTGCTCGCCTCTTACGCGCCCGTCGACGTGGACCCGCTCGTCCGCCGCTGTGCCGCGGACGTCTTCCCGGCGCGGGTCACCCACGGTGCCGCGCTGACCCGGTTCATCGGCGGGGCCCGCCCGGTGGCGGACGCGGACGCGGTCGCCTCGCCCGAACCGCCCGACGGGGCCTTCAGCGTCGGCTGAGGCTCCCGGCGGGCGGGGCGGGGCGGGGCGGCAGAGTGGTGCGGGAACGCGCTGCGCGGTACGGGTGTCAGCCGGTGGGCTCACCCGCGAGGCGGACCGTGCTCAGGATCTGCTGGATGGTGGTGTCCGGCAGCTCGTCCTTGACGCCGGTGGCGGCGTAGAGGACCCAGGTCGAGAAGTCGCCCTTGGAGTTCTTGAAGGAGAACGCGATCGACTTCCCGTCGCTGTCGCACTTCTCCTTGTTGGCCAGCTCCAGGGCGGTGGCCTGCGCGACGCTGCCGGAGAGACCCGACTTGGTGGTGAAGGGCTTGGCCTTGCCGATCTTGACCTTGGACTTCGGGTCGAGCTGGGAGTAGGCGGCCCACACCCAGTTGGCGGCCTCGTTCCGCGCGGCCTCGTCGGTGCTCTTGGCGCCCTGGGCGCCCTTCGTCCCGACGCCGGCGAGCCCGGTGTCCTCCTCGCGGCCGTCCCCGTCGGAGTCGTCGACGCACCACTTGCTCTTGTAGTAGGCGGGTGCGGAGAAGCCGGCGACCGGCGACCCGTCCTCCTTCTTGGCGTCCTCGAAGCCGGCGAACGTTCCCGAACTGGCGACCTCCCAGTCACCGGGAACGTCGAACTGCGTGCCCCACTTGGGGTTGGTGACGACCTTCCAGCCCGGAATGAGCGGCTTGGGGTCGCCGTCGGAGCCCCGCGGGTTCTCCACGGGCGGCGCGGAGCCGGTGGCCGTCTCGCTGGGCTTGGCACTCGGCGACGCGGTCTTCTTGTCGTCGGCGACGTTCTTGCCCTCGTCGTCGTCCTTGCCGAGGACGAGGAATCCGGTGACGCCCGCCGCGATCACGACGGCCAGCGCAGCGACGATCGCCACGATCGTCGTCTTCTTCTTGTCGTCGCCGGGCTTCGGCCCGCCGGGCGGACCCGGGACGGCGTACTGCGGCACCGTCGGCTGCTGGTAGGGATTGGGCTGCGGGTAGCCCGGCTGCCCGCCGGGCTGGCCCTGCGGGTACCCGTAGCCCGGCTCCGCGGGCTGCCCCGGCTGGCCCTGCGGCGGATATCCCGGCTGCTGATAGGGATTCGGCTGCTGGTACCCCGGCTGCTGGTACGGGTTCTGGTTCTGGTCCTGCGGGTTCTGCTCGCCCCCGGGCGGCTGCGTTCCTGGCCACATGGCCAGTAACCATAGATGGGCCGTGCGCCCACTTCTACGCCAGCCCTGTACCGGAGCCGTCACAAGGGGATGGCCAAACGGTGCTACTGGTGAGTAACCTTCGGGCATGAGCGCTGAACAGATGACCGTGGGCGAGATGCTCGTCGCGACGGTTCCGATGGCCCGGACCCTCAACCTCGAATTCCTGGAGACCACCCCGGAGCGGGCCGTCGTCCGGCTGCCCGACCAGGCGGACTACCACAACCACGTCGGCGGACCCCACGCCGGAGCGATGTTCACGCTCGCCGAATCCGCCAGCGGCGCGATCGTCATCGCCGCCTTCGGCGACCAGATGTCACGGGCCGTGCCGCTCGCCGTGAAGGCCGAGATCGGCTACAAGAAGCTCGCCATGGGCGAGGTCACCGCCACCGCGACCCTCGGCCGCCCGATCGCCGACGTGGTCGCCGACCTGGACGCCGGACAGCGGCCGGAATTCCCCGTCGCCATCGAGATCACGCGCGCCGACGGAGCGGTCACCGGCGAGATGACCGTCGTCTGGACCCTGCGCCCCAACGGCTGACCACCGCTGTACGTACATGCGACCGGGCCGCCGCCCCTCCCGTTCCGGAGGGACGGCGGCCCGGCTCGGTGTTCCGGCAGGACGCGGGCGTCAGCCCTCGTGCGCCGCGCGGTGCGCCTTCGCCAGCTCCACGTACCCCGCCGCGTTGAAGCGGATGCTCTCCAGCTCCTCGGCGGTCAGCTGCCGCTTCACCTTCGCGGGCACCCCCGCGACGAGCGAGCCCGGCGGCACCCGCATCCCCTGCGGTACGAGAGCCTGCGCCGCGACCAGCGAACCCGCCCCGATGTGCGCGCCGTTGAGCACCGTGGCGCCCATCCCGACCAGCACATCGTCCTCGATCACACAGCCGTGCAGCACCGCGTTGTGGCCGACCGAGACCCGCGCGCCCACGGTGAGCGGGAACCCGGGGTCGGTGTGCACACTGCAATTGTCCTGGATGTTGCTGTCCGGGCCGAGCGTGATCGGACCGCAGTCGGCGCGCAGCACGGCCTGGTACCAGACGCTGGAGCCCGGGGCGAGCGTCACCTCACCGATCACCACGGACGTCGGGGCCACAAAGGCGTCCACGTCGATGTCCGGCTCCTTGCCGCCCATGCCCGTGATCAACGCCTGCTCCGCCATCGCCTGCTCCTTCGCGCCGGTGTGGTGCTCCTGGGCCCTCTCCACCGGATCGGGCCGACTCTCACGGTAGGCGACGGCCCCCGGCGGGCGCCGCGCAGTGGGGCGAACATCACAGGTCACCGCGGGGATCGCCCACCGCGCCGCCGACTACCGTGAGCGCGTGCCGAAGAACCGAAACACGTTCTCCTTCCTCGCCCGCCTCCCGCGCCGCGCCGCCTCCCGCGCGGTCCACCTCGGCTGGGCCTGGGCACAGCGGGCGGGCGCGGTCACCGCCGAGCACCCCGGGCGGCTGCGGTTCGGCGCGATCGGCGCGGGCACCCGGCTCGCCTTCCCGCAGGGCACCGTGTTCGGGGAGCCGTGGATCGAACTGGGCGCGCACTGCATCATCGGCGAGCAGGTCACTCTCACCGCCGGGATGATGCCGGACCTGGACCTGGGGCCCGACCCGATCCTCACGCTGGGCGACGGGGTGGTGCTGGGGCGCGGCAGCCATGTGATCGCCGACACGACGGTGAGCATCGGCTCGGACACGTACTGCGGTCCGTTCGTCTACATCACCTCCACCAACCACAGCTACGACGACCCGCACGAGCCCGTGGGCAAGCAGTGGCCCCGGATGGAACCCGTCGCGATCGGCCCCGGCTGCTGGATCGGCACCGGCGCGGTGATCCTGCCCGGGGCCCGGCTCGGCCGGAACGTGGTGGTCGCGGCGGGCGCCGTCGTCCGGGGCGAGGTCCCCGACCACGCGGTGGTCGCCGGAGCCCCCGCCCGTGTCGTCCGCAGCTGGGACCCGGAGAAGGGCTGGCAGCCGCCCCTGCGCACGCCCGCACCCGTGCCGATCCCGAAGGGCGTCACGCCCGAGCAGCTGCTGGCCCTCGCCGAGCTGGACGAGGTACGGGAAACGCCGTAGGCCCCCGTAAGCCCTGTGAGGCGGCGGCACGGCCTGGTGAACGGTGGAGTGCGCTGTACGGCAGTGCAATATTCTTGACCCCGGCATGCGCCGTACGTGGCCTGGCCACCCGTACGCCGGTATCCGCACTCCGCCATCCACCGCAGGGACGGTACGTGTCCGACCTCGACCAGCTCACCCAGTCGCTGGCCCGCAATCTCAAGCGCTGGCGGGGCGAGCGCGGCTTCACCCTCGACGCCCTCGCGGCCCGCTCCGGAGTCAGCCGCGGGATGATCATCCAGATCGAGCAGGCGCGGACGAACCCGAGCGTCGGCACCACGGTGAAGCTGGCCGACGCGCTCGGCGTCGCCATCACCACACTGCTCGACCACGAGCAGGGACCCCAGGTCCGGCTGGTCCCCGAAAGCCGGGCCGTCCGCATGTGGTCGACCGAGGCGGGCAGCTCCACCACGCTGCTCGTCGGAGCGGAGGCCCGCGGCCCGCTCGAACTGTGGACCTGCCGGCTGATGCCCGGCGAGGGCACCACGTCCGCCCCGCACCCCGAGGGCACCGTCGAACTCCTCCACGTCACCGAGGGCGAACTGACCCTCCTCGTCGACGGTCTCACCCACGCCGTCCCCGCCGGGACCTCCGCCACCTTCGAGGCGCACGTGCCGCACGGCTACCGCAACGAGGGCGGCGAACCGACGGTCTTCACCATGGCCGTAGCCATCCCGCCCGTCCGCTGAGACGCCTTCGCCGGGGCGCCTTTCGCCGGGATGACCGCCCGCTGAGACGCCCGGCCGGCCCCGCCCCACCGCTGTTAGCGTGAGCGCCATGCGCGCACCCATCGGCACCTTCGAGGACGCCGCTCCCGCCGCGGAACGGCTCGACCTGCTCCCCGCCCCCGTCGTCGCGGCGCTCACCGCGGGCTGGGGCGAGTTCACCGCCGAGCAGCTCGTCCACGTCGACAGCGACCCGGCCGTCGCCGACACCGCCCTCTTCGCCGAGCACCACGGCGTCGAACTGCTCGACACCTCGGCCAACTGCGTCGTCGTGGCGGGCAAGCGCGGCCAGGACGTCACCCTCGCCGCCTGCGTGGTGCTCTCCCGCACCCGGGTCGACGTCAACGGCGCGGTCCGCAAGCACCTCGGTGCCCGTAAGGCATCCTTCGCCCCGATGGAGACGGTGGTCGGCGAGAGCGGCATGGAGTACGGCGGCATCACCCCGATCGGCCTGCCCGCCGCTTGGCCCCTCCTGCTGGACCCGGCCGTCGTGGACGAGGAGTGGGTCCTGATCGGCAGCGGCAGTCGGCGCGGCAAACTCATCGTCCCCGGCAAGGCGCTCGCCGCCCTCCCGGGCGCGGTGATCGTCGAGGGCCTGGGCGTCTGAGCCTCCCCCTTCGAAGGGTCGGGGGCGGGCGGGTCACCCCTTGAACGGCCCGGGGCGGCCGGAGGTGGCCGGCTCAACTCCCGGCTGTCCGGTGCTTCGTGAGCCAGTCCGTGGCGAAGTCGACCGCCGCCCGCAGCCGGACGAGCCGGCACTCCGCCGCGCCCACCCGCCCCGTCCGTACGTCACCCTCGGCGGCGGCCTCCTCGAACGCCGCGCCCAGGGCGGCGAAGTCCCCGTCGTCCAGGGCGACATCCTCGTACTCCCACCACCGGCGCACCCCCCGCGACGCCACCACACAGCGGTAGCTCCGGCGCGGCGGGCCGGGCATCCGGTACTCGCCCAGGTGGAACGCCGTACACGTGGCGTAGCCGGTGCCGAGCAGCAGGATCCGGGCATCCGCCTCGTACAGCCGGGCCAGCGGCGAGTCCTCCCCGAGGTGGCAGTCGGGGCGGTGCCCGGCGAGCAGCCGCGCAGCCCCGGGGCCGAGCCCGGCGAACGAGGTCTGCGGATGCGCGCTGCGCCCGGCCCCCGCCGCCGTCCGTACGGTCTCGGCCAGCGCGCCCATCGACGGCGCGGGCGTCAGCGCCGGGTCGTACGCGGGCATCGCGGCGCGCACCGCGTCGACCGCCCCGGCGTTCAGCCCCCGCACCCGCTCGCGGTAGTGCGGGGAGGTGTCGGAGTTCTCCGTGGTGAAGGCAGGGACCACCACCGTCCCCGACGGTCCGACGGCCCGGCGCAACGCGCCCAGCACCTCCCGCGCCCCGCCCGCCGCCGGCCCCAGCGCGCGCAGCGAGGCATGCACCAGGAGCACATCACCGGGCCGGACGCCGAGCGCGGTCAGCGCGGCCGTCGTCCGGGCCCTGCTGTCGGTCACGTTCGACACGTCGAGTACGTCCACGTCGTCCACGGCGGGGATTCTGCCCGCCCCGGGATGTCCCTCACACCCGGGCAGCTCAGGCGCGTGCGCCCAGCCGCGGAATTTCGATCGCGGGGCACCGGTCCATGACCATGTCGAGGCCCGCCGCACGCGTCCGCCCGTAGGCGTCCCGGTCCACGACACCGAGCTGGAACCACACCGCCTTCGCGCCGACCGCCACCGCCTCGTCCGCGACGGCGCCCGCCAGCTCGCTGTTGACGAACACGTCCACCACGTCGACCGGGAAGGGGATGTCCGCGAGCGAGGCGTACCCCTGTTCCCCGTGGACCGTCTCGGCCTTCGGGTGGACCGGCACCACCCGCTTGCCGAACCGCTGGAGGACCTCCGCCACCCCGTACGCCGCCCGGGAACGGTTGCCGGACAGGCCCACCACCGCCCAGGTGTCGCCTGTGTCCTGGAGAATCCGCCTGATCGTCACGTCGTCTGCGTTCATGCCGGGACAACCCACGGCCCCCACTCCCCATTCCCGCCGGGATCCGCCCTCGCGGCGGCGCATAGGGTGGACGGATGCAGGAGCAGTACCGGACCGTCGCCCGCGCGGGTGTGCACGAGAGCGAGATCAACCGATCCCGTTTCCTCTGCTCGCTCGCCCCAGCCGCCACCGAGGAGGAGGCGCAGGACTTCGTCGCCCGCGTCCGCAAGGAGCACCCGACCGCCACCCACAACTGCTTCGCGTACGTGATCGGCGCCGACGCCTCCGTACAGAAGGCGAGCGACGACGGCGAACCCGGCGGCACGGCGGGCGTTCCCATGCTCCAGATGCTGATGCGGCGGGAGACGCGGTACGTCGTCGCGGTCGTCACCCGCTACTACGGCGGGGTAAAACTCGGGGCGGGCGGGCTGATCCGGGCGTACGGGGGAGTGGTCGGCGAAGCCCTCGACGCGCTCGGCACGATCACCCGGCGGCGCTTCCGGCTCGCCACGATCCGGGTCGACCACCAGCGGGCTGGAAAGCTGGAGAACGACCTGCGGGCCACCGGGCGGGACGTCCGCGAGGTGCGGTACGCCGAGGCCGTCACCATCGAGATCGGGCTGCCGGACGGCGACGTCGAGGCGTTCACCGGCTGGCTGGCCGACGTGACCGCGGGGACCGCGACCCTGGAGCTGGGCGGCGAGGCGTACGGGGACGCGGCCGCGTGAACCTCGTGAACCTCTTGAGGTGAGGGCAGTCCCACGGGTGCCCACGGGTGTCCACGGGTGCCCGTGGGGGGCCAAAATCATGATCGATGCGGGTTCGGCGGGCCGGCGGCGTTAGCGTGGTCGGTGCCGAGCGGGATCACGGGCCGCCGGTGCGCGGCCCACGGGGTGGAGGACGACGACGATGCAGGCCAAGACCGGCGGAGTGATGGCGTGAGGCTCCTGCACACCTCGGACTGGCACCTGGGCCGGTCCTTCCACCGTGTCTCACTGCTGGACGCCCAGGCCGCCTACCTCGACCACCTCATCGCGACCGTCGAGGAGCGCGAGGTGGACGTGGTCCTCGTCGCGGGCGACGTCTACGACCGTGCCGTCCCGCCGCTCAGCGCCGTCGAGCTGTTCGACCGGGCGCTGCACCGGCTCGCCGACGCCGGTGTCCCGACCGTCATGATCTCCGGCAACCACGATTCCGCCCGCCGGCTCGGCGTCGGCGCCGGGCTCCTCGACCGGGCCGGGATCCATCTGCGGACCGACCCTGAGGGCTGCGCCACCCCCGTCGTGCTCGCCGACGACCACGGCGACGTGGCGTTCTACGGGCTGCCCTACCTGGAGCCCGCCCTGGTCAAGGACGCCCTGGGAGCGGGCAAAGCCGGTCACGAGGCGGTGCTCACCGCCGCCATGGACCGGGTCCGCGCCGACCTCGCCACCCGCCCCGCCGGAACCCGCTCCGTCGTCCTCGCGCACGCCTTCGTGGCGGGCGGGGAGCCCAGCGACAGCGAACGCGACATCACCGTCGGCGGGGTCGCCGCCGTCCCCGCCGGGGTCTTCGACGGCGTCGACTACGCGGCCCTCGGCCATCTCCACGGCTCTCAGCGGGTCACGGACCGGGTCCGCTACTCCGGCTCCCCGCTCGCCTACTCCTTCTCCGAGGCCGGCCACCGCAAGACCACGTGGCTCATCGACCTCGACGCCGACGGGAACATCGCCGCCGAGGAACGGATCGACTGCCCCGTGGAGCGGCCCCTCGCCCGGCTCCGCGGCCGCCTCGACACCCTCCTGGAGGACTCCGCCCTGGACCGCCACGAGCACGCCTGGGTCGAGGCCACCCTCACCGACCCGGTACGCCCCGCCGAGCCCATGGCCCGCCTTTCCCGGCGCTTCCCGCACACCCTCAGCCTCGTCTTCGACCCCGAGCGGCCGCCGGAGGATCCGCTCGCCTCCTACGCCCAGCGCCTCAAGGACCGCGACGACCACCAGATCGCCGAGGACTTCGTCGCCCATGTGCGCGGCGGCAGCGGCCCCAGCGACCTCGAACGCACCGTGCTGCGCGCCGCGTTCGACGATGTACGGGTGGACGAGACCGTGCGCGAGGTGTCCCGGTGAGACTGCACCGCCTGAGCATCACCGCCTTCGGCCCGTTCGGCGCCACCCAGGAAGTCGACTTCGACGCCCTGTCCTCCGCCGGCCTCTTCCTGCTCCACGGACCCACCGGCGCGGGCAAGACCTCCGTCCTGGACGCCGTCTGCTTCGCCCTGTACGGGGCGGTCCCCGGCGCCCGGCAGAGCCCCGGGGCCTCCCTGCGCAGCGACCACGCGCCCGTGGACCTGCCCACCGAGGTCCAGCTGGAGCTGACCGTCGGCGGCCGACGCCTCGAAGTCACCCGCAGCCCTGCCCAGCCCCGTCCCAAGAAGCGGGGCGACGGCTTCACGATGGAGAAGGCCCAGAGCAGGCTGCGCGGTTACGACCCCGAGCGCGGCTGGCACGCCCTCAGTAAGTCGCACCAGGAGATCGGCGAGGAGCTGACCCAGCTCATCGGCATGAGCCGGGACCAGTTCTGCCAGGTGGTGCTGTTGCCGCAGGGTGACTTCGCCCGCTTCCTGCGCTCGGACGCCGAGGCCCGCGGCAAGCTCCTCGGCCGGCTCTTCGACACCCGCCGCTTCGCCGCCGTCGAGGAACGCCTAGCCGAACTGCGCCGGGGTGCCGAGGCCAAGGTCACCGCCGCCGACGAAGGCATCCTCGCCCTCGCCCAGCGCATCGCCCAGGCGGCCGGACCCGCCGGGGCCGAGGCTACCCCGATCACCGCCCGGCCCGGCGAACCCGGCCTCGCGGAAGCGGTGTTGGAGTGGGCCGCGATCGCCCGGTCCGGGGCCCGTGAACGGCTCGACATCGCCCACCGCGTCGTCGCCGGGGCCGAGGACCGGCAGCGTGACGCCCGCCACGCCCTGGACGCCGTACGCGAACTCGCCCGCCTCCAGGAGCGGTACGAGGAGACCCGCCGACGCTTTGCGGCGCTGGAGGAACGGCGCCCGGAACACGACCGCTGCCAGGAGGAGTTGGACCGCGCCCGCAAGGCCGACCGGGTCGCCCCGGCGCTGGAACTGCGGGAGGAGGCGGAGCGGGTGTATTCGGCCGCGCGCGACAACCTCGGCCGGGCCAGGGCCCAGCTGCCGCCCGACCTCGCCGACGCGGGCCCCGACCAACTCGCCGAGCTGGAGCGGAAGTTCCAGCAGGAGCTGGGCGGCCTGGAGTCCGCCCGCCGGGCCGAGGCGCGCAGCGCCGAGATCGACGAGGAGCGGGACCGGCTGGAGCGCGAATCCCGGGCCGACGACGCGACCGTCCGGGACACGGAGGTCTGGCTCGCGGGCTGGGACACCGTCCACGCCGGGCTCCGGGAGTCCATCGCGACCGCGCAGGAGGCCGCGACCCGCGCCGAACAGCTCGCCGGACTCCTCGCCCCGGCCCGCCGCCGCCTGGAGGCCGCCCGCCGCCGCGACGCGCTGGCCGCCGAGGTCCGGACCGCCAGGGAAGTGCTCGCCGGGGCCCGCGAGCGCGCCCTCGCCGCCCATGAGACCTGGCTCGGGCTGCGGGAGCGGCGGCTGCGGGACATCGCGGCGGAGCTGGCCGCCGGCCTCGTCGACGGCGCACCCTGCACCGTCTGCGGCTCCGCCGAGCACCCGGCCCCCGCCACGGAGGGCGACGGCCACGTCGACCGCGCCACGGAAGAGACCGCCCTCGCCGCCCACCGTGACGCCGAGGAGACCCGTACCCGCGCGGAGCAGGCCCTCGGACTCGTCCGCGAACGCCATGCCACTGCCGATGCGGAGGCGCGTGAGGGGTGGGCGGAGTCCCGGGGCGCGGACGCCCGCGACCCGGAGGCGTGTGGCGAGCAGGCGCGTGACGAGCTGGCCCGAGGCGCCCAGGCCCGCGACCTGGAGGCGTCCGCGACCGCCCCGGTGGCGAGTGGCGACGACGGCGACGACCGGGCGGTGCCGGACCCCGGCCCGTCCGTCGGTGAACTCCGCGACGCCGTCGACCGGTTGACCGCCGAGCACGCCGAGGCGCACCGCCTCGCCGCCGGGACGCACGCCGCCCGTGAGGCCCTGGACGCCGCCGAGCGCGAGCACGCAGGCCGCCTCGAACTCCGGCAGGAGGCCGAGCGCCGCGCCGCCGCCCGCACCTCCCGGCGCGAGGCGCTGGACCGCGAGCAGGCCGCGCTGCACGGTGAACTCGCCGCCGTCCGGGGCGAGTCCGGGTCCGTCGCCGCCTACGCGGACCGCCTCACGCGGCGGGTGGCACTGCTGGCGGAGGCCGCCGAAGCCGTACGCACCGAACAGGACGCCGCCCAGCGCCGCAAGGAAGCCGACGACAGGCTCTCCGACGCGGCGTTCCGGGCCGGCTTCGACACCCCGGAGGCCGCCGCCGCGACGCTGCTCGACGCCGCCGCACAGCGCGACCTCCAGCACCGGATCGACGCCTGGCAGGCGGAGGCCGCGGCGGTCGCCGACCGGCGTGCCGAGCGCGACGCCCGCGAGGCCGCCGAACAGCCCCCGGCCCAACCGTCAGTGGTGCAGGGCGAGTTCGAGACGGCGGAATGGCTGCTGCGGGAGGCCGCATCGGCACGCGCGGCCGCCCGCGACCGGTGCGCCGAACTCGACCGGCTCTCGGCCCGGGCCGCCGACGAGGTACGGCGGCTCGGCCCCGTACGCCAGGAGTACGAGCGGATCGCCCGGCTCGCGGGCCTCGCGGCGGGCACCTCCGCCGACAACGAACGCAAGATGCGCCTGGAGGCGTACGTCCTGGCCGCCCGCCTCGAACAGGTGGCGGCCGCCGCCACCGCACGGCTCCAGCGGATGTCCTCGGGCCGCTACACGCTGGTCCACTCCGATGCCCGCGCCGGCGGCCGCCGCGCCGGACTCGGGCTGCATGTGGTCGACGCCTGGACCGGCAGCGAACGCGACACCGCGACGCTGTCCGGCGGGGAGACGTTCTTCGCCTCGCTGGCCCTCGCGCTGGGCCTCGCCGACGTCGTGACCGAGGAGGCCGGCGGCGTACGCCTGGACACCCTCTTCATCGACGAGGGGTTCGGCAGCCTGGACGACCAGACGCTGGACGAGGTGCTGGACGTGCTGGACTCGCTGCGCGAGCGGGACCGCAGCGTCGGCATCGTCAGCCATGTCGCCGATCTGCGCCGCCGGATCCCGGCCCGGCTCGAAGTGGTGAAGGAGCGGCAGGGCTCGTCGGTGCGGCACCGCCTGTGACGCCGGGCCCCCTCCGGGCGGTTCAGCGGCCGATCGCGCGGCGGGGGAGCGGTGAGGAGTACACGATGCTCGTGGTGACGGAGCCCAGCGCCCCGATCCGCCCGGTGGTCTCCTCCAGATGCCTCATCGAGCGGGCCGTGACCTTGAGGACGAAACAGTCGTCGCCGGTGACGTGGTGGGCCTCGATGATCTCCGGCGTGGTGTCCAGCAGATCGTGGAAGGGCTTGTAGTTCCCGTTCGGGTAGCGCAGGCGTACCAGGGCGAGGATGGGCAGCCCGAGCCGCTCGGCGTCGACCACCGCCGCGTACCCGCTGATCACCCCCAGCTCCTCCAGCCGCCGCACCCGCTCCGTCACGGCGCTCGGCGACATGGCCACGGCCCGGGCGAGCTCGGCGAAGGTGGCGCGGCCGTCGCGCTGGAGGACGTCGAGGATGCGCCAGTCGGTGGCGTCCGGGGAATAGTCGGTCACCTCACCGAGGCAACAGGGAAATCCCCGGCGGATCAAGAGGAGCGCCGGGGAATCTCACTTCCCGGGCCGGTTTCCCGGTCATAGATTCATGGTCATGACCTCGCACTCCACGGCCACGGCCGCCAACCCCGTCCTGCGCGTCGCACCCGCGTCACCCGCCGCCGCGGCCGCCTACTTCGGCGCTTCGCTCGCCTTCCATGCGGATGTCTCCGACGTCGCCTCCGCGCTCGCCGCCGACGGCGACCCCGGGTTCGTCGTCCTGGACAGCCGCTCCACCGCCTCCTGGGACCAGGGACACATCCCCGGGGCCGTCCATCTGCCCACCGCCCTCATCCCCGAGCAGGCGGCGGCGCTGCTGGACCCGGCCGTCCCCGTGGTCACGTACTGCTGGGGGCCGGGCTGCAACGGCGCGACCCGCGCGGCCCTGGCCCTCGCCCAACTGGGTTTCCAGGTCAAGGAGATGCTCGGCGGGTTCGAGTACTGGGTGCGGGAAGGGTTTGCCTACGAGACCTGGGAGGGCGGCGAGCGGCGCGCGCCCGACCCGCTGACTGCTCCGGTCGACGCGGCGGACTGCGGCTGCTGATCCTCACGGGTCCGGGCGGAGGCCCCCACGGCTCCCGCGGGGTTCAGCGCACCCCAGCAGCCGCCAGCGCGGCGAACAGGTCCCCCGTCTCCGCCCCGGCGGGACCCCCGCTGACCTGGCCGTCGCCCACCTCCACCACCCGCCACACCCCGTCCTCGCGCAACGCCAGGTCGGTGGTGACCCAGCGCAGCCCGAGCCGGCCCACCGTCTCCCGCAGGGCGGGGAGTTCGGGGACGGGGTGGTGGTCGGGGGTGTCCGGGTGGGCGGTGACGAGCACCGCCTCCCCGTCCACCCACCACACCCGCGCCTCGCCGCCCGCGACGAACCGCTCGAAGGCCCGCAGCACCAGGCCGCCCGCGAGAAAGTCACCCTGGAGTTCGACGAATCGCCCGACCACGGAAGCCAGTTGCTTCCGGTCCGTGAGCTCCGGAACGTAACAGGCCTCGTGCCACTCGTGCTTGCGGGACTTCACGAAGTCCTTCACGATGCCGGGCCCCGGCCCCAGCGGCGCCGCGAGCCCGGCCAGCTCGTCCGCGGAGGGCGGCGGATCTCCCGGAACCGCCGTCCGCCAGACACTGCGCGGCGTCAGCCCGTCGAACTCCTCGTACCAACCCGGGAGTTCATGCGCCCGCCGGTAGCCGACGGCGTCGGTGAGCAAGGTGCAGCCCCGCGCGCCGAGCGCCGTCTCCAGCTCCGCGTACCGGGCGGAGGGGATCATCCAGCCGCGGTACCAGTACGGTCCGGAGTCCCGCGCGACCCGGGCCACCGCCCCGGCCGCGTCCCCGGCGAGCAGCGCGTCATGATCGAGCAGGGCGATCCGGCCGCCCGTCGCGCGCGCCGCCGCGAGGTCCTCGGCGAACTGCGGATCGGGCCGCGACGCCCTCAACGGGTCGGCGCAGAAAAGGAATCCGTTGCGCTCGGTCATGACAGGCTGCCTTCCTTCACCTGAGGAGACTCCGGACCGTACGGGTCACTGTGTGAGTCAGAGCCGCGACAGCTCGTCCACCAGATCGTCGAGACCCAGCGACCCCTGCGAGAGCGCCGCCATGTGCCACGCCTTCAGATCGAACGCGTCGCCGTGCGCGGCGCGCGCGTTCTCCCGGCCGAGCAGCCAGGCGCGCTCGCCCAGCTTGTAGCCGATGGCCTGGCCGGGCATCGACAGATAGCGGGTCAGCTCGCTCTCCACGAAGTCGGCGGGGCGGCCGCTGTGGTTGCCGAAGAACTCCTGGGCCAGATCGGGGGTCCAGCGCTCGCCCGGGTGGAAGGGGGAGTCCGCCGGGATCTCCAGCTCCAGGTGCATGCCGATGTCGACGATGACCCGGCAGGCGCGCATCATCTGGGCGTCCAGATAGCCGAGCCGCCGCTCCGGGTCGGGCAGGAAGCCCAGCTCGTCCATCAGCCGCTCCGCGTACAGCGCCCAGCCCTCGGCGTTCGCGCTGACCATGCCGACCGACGCCTGGTAGCGGGAGAGGGTGTCGGCGACATGTGTCCACTGCGCGAGCTGCAAGTGGTGGCCGGGAACGCCCTCGTGGTACCAGGTGGAGACCAGGTCGTACACCGGGAAACGGGTCTCGCCCATGGTGGGCAGCCAGGTGCGCCCCGGGCGGGAGAAGTCCTCGGAGGGGCTGGTGTAGTACGGCGCGGCGGCCCCGCCGGGCGGGGCGATCCGGGACTCCACCTTCCGTACCCGCTCCGCGAGGTCGAAGTGCGTGCCGTCCAGCGCCTCGATCGCCTCGTCCATCAGGCCCTGGAGCCAGTCGCGGACCTCGTCCACCCCTTCGATGTGCTTGCCGTGCACATCCAGATGGGCGAGCGCCTCCCAGGGGCCGGACCCCGGCAGTACCTTCTCGGCCTCCACCTTCATCTCGGCGAGCAGCCGGTGGTACTCCGACCAGCCGTACGCGTACGCCTCGTCGAGATCCAGGTCGGTGCCGTTGTACAGCCGCGACCAGCGGGCGTAGCGCTCCCGGCCGACCGGGTCGGGGGCGCCCTCGATCGCCGGGGCGTACACATCGCGCACCCAGTCTCGCAGCGCGAGCGCCGAGGCCGTCGCCTGCGCGGCGGCCTCGTCCAACTCCGCCCGCAGGGACGCGGGGCCAGGGGCCACGAACTCGGCGAAGAACCCCTCGCTCCCGCCTTCCCCGCCCCACTCCGTCAGCTGCCCGATGAACGTGGCGGTCGCGCGCGGGCCGCCGTACAGCTTGCGCTCCAGACCGAGCGCGAGCGAGGCGCGGTACCCCTCGTACGCGGCGGGCACCGCGCGCAGCCGCTCCACGATCGCCGCCCAGTCCTCGTCCGTCGCGGTCGGCGTGAGGGTGAAGACCTCGGTGATGCTGTGGGCGGGCGACGACAGGTTGGAGACGGCCCGCAGGCCCTCCTCGGCCTCGTGCACGGCGAGTTCCGCCGTCAGGCGCTCCCGCAGGAGCCGTCCGCAGCGCCGCTCGGCATCGCTGTCCGCGCCGGGGAGCTGTTCGGCGGCGTCCAGCTTCCGCAGCGTCGCGCGGATGAGGTCGGCGACCGCCGCCTGGCCGGCCGGTGAGAAGTCGGGCAGCCGGCGCGAGCTTTCGGGCACACCCAGAAAGGTGCCCGTGATGGGGTCGAGTTCGATGAGTGCGTCGACGTAGGCGTCGGCGACCTGACGGGGCAGCGCGCTGCTCGAAGTGTCTGACATGCGGACATCCTCGTACGGCGGCGGCCCTCCCGTCACCACCGGGGGCCGCCCGGTGTCCGGACCCGGCCGGTCAGTTCGCGGCGGGCGGAAGCAACGGACCGCACTCCCACTGCTGGAAGATCAGCCGGGTGTCCACCCGGGCCACCTCCCGGCGCGAGGTGAACTCGTCCAGGACCAGCCGCTGAAGATCCGCCGCGTCGGCCACCGCCACCTGCACCAGATAGTCGTCGGGGCCGGTGAGATGGAACAGCGCACGCGACTCCGGCAGCGACCTGATCCGGTCGACGAACGGCCCGATCAACTCCCGGCGGTGCGGCCTGACCTGCACCAGCAGCAGCGCCTGGAGCCCCCGGCCGAGCTTCGCCGGATCGAGGCGCAACTGGTCCCCGAGGATCACCCCGCTGCGGCGCAGCCGGGCCACCCGGTCCAGACAGGTCGAAGCGGCCACGCCGACCTCGGCCGCCAGCTCGCGGTACGTGGTCCGCGCATCGTTCTGCAACAGCCGCAGAATCTGTAGATCCACCGGATCAAGAGCGACGGAATCGGACATGTGGCGAACGTAGCACGGGGAACGGTCGCTACGAACCGGTAACTGTTCAGAGTGACGCCATGGACAACGAAGTCTCGATGACGCCCCTTGCTCCCACCCCGTCCAGGGCTCTCGCCACCGAAGCCGTGCACGCCGGACGCGACGACCTCGCCTCCCTCGGCGTGCACGCCCCGCCGATCGACCTGTCCACCACCTACCCCTCCTACGACTCGCGCGACGAGGCGATGCGTATCGACGCCTTCGCCACCACCGGCTCCCTCCCCGACGGGCCGCCCGTCTACGCCCGGCTCGACAACCCCACCACGGGCCGCTTCGAGACGGCGCTCGCCCGGCTGGAGGGGACCGACAGCGCGGTCGCCTTCGCCAGCGGGATGGCCGCGCTCACCGCCGTCCTGCTCGCCCGCGCGAGCCAGGGGCTGCGCCATGTCGTCGCGGTCCGCCCGCTCTACGGGTGCAGCGACCATCTGCTCGGCGCCGGGCTGCTGGGCACCGAGGTGACCTGGACCGACCCGGCTGGCATCGCCGACGCCATCCGCCCGGACACCGGCCTGGTGATGGTCGAGACGCCGGCCAACCCGACCCTGGCCGAGGTCGACATCCGGGCCGTCGCCCACGCCTGCGGAACCGTGCCGCTGCTGGTCGACAACACCTTCGCCACCCCCGTCCTCCAGCGCCCCGTCGAACACGGCGCCCGCATCGTCCTGCACAGCGCCACCAAGTACCTCGGCGGCCACGGGGACGTCATGGGCGGCGTCGTCGCCTGCGACGAGGAGTTCGCCGCGACGCTGCGCCAGGTCCGGTTCGCCACCGGCGGGGTGCTGCACCCGCTGGCCGGCTATCTGCTGCTGCGCGGCCTGTCCACGCTGCCGGTACGCGTCCGGGCGGCCTCGACGAGCGCCGCCGAACTGGTCCGCAGGCTCACCGCCGACCCGCGGATCGCCCGGGTGCACTACCCGCGGATCGGCGGCGCGATGATCTCCTTCGAGGTGTACGGGGACCCGCACCGGGTGATCTCCGGGGTGCGGCTCATCACGCCCGCCGTCAGCCTCGGCAGCGTGGACTCGCTGATCCAGCACCCGGCCTCTATCAGCCACCGCATCGTGGAGGAGGGAGACCGGCGGGCGGCCGGCGTCGGCGACCGGCTGCTGCGGATGTCGGTCGGCCTGGAGGACGTCGAGGACCTGTGGGCGGATCTGTGCCAGGCGCTCAGCGACGGGCCCGTTCCGTCGGCACGGACGGCCGAGCGGCCTCTTCACTCGTCAGCCGGGCGGTGATGACGAGCGTGCCCTCCTCGATCTGGTAGTCGAGGGGAAGCTCCAGCGCGCGCATCGCGGCCACCATGCCGGTGTTGCGGGACTGCGTCACCGCGTACACGCTGTCGCAGCCCGCTTCCTCGGCCAGCGCCACCAGGCGGCGGAGCAGCTCGGAGCCGATGCCCCGGCGCTGCCAGTCGTCCTCGACGAGGAGGGCCACCTCGGTCTCGTCGCCGTCCCAGAGGAGGTGGCCCAGCGCCACCAGCCTGCCCGACGCCGTCTGCACCGCCAGGGTGCGGCCGAAGCGGGGGCTCAGCAGATGGTCGAGATAGCGGTCGGCGTCCGCGACGGGGCCGTGGTAGCGCAGGCCCAGGGTGTTCTGCGAGCAGCGGTCGTGCATGGCGCGGGCGGCGGCGAGATCGGCGCGGTCCGCGCGGCGCACGGTGATCTCGTTGCCCTCGGGCAGCGTGAGGACGTCCTCGCTGCGCGGCACACGGGGACCGAGCCGGGCATCCAGCTCGACCAGGGCGCGCGCCCGCGCGAACTCGGTCGGCGTGAACGGCAGATAGGGCCGCTCCACGGAGATCACCCCGCCGGACGGGTCCCGCAGCCGCATCACCGTCTCCTCCAGCACGCCCTCGACCGGGGCGCTCTGCCCGGTCGCCCGGCCCGTGACGGAGACGGCGGGCAGCGAGTGGATCGTGCACCGGCCGAGCAACTGGCGCAGGGCGAGCGGCAGCTCGGCCGCGTCCAGCGCCGTCCGCGTGGCCAGCGACAGCACCCGGGTCGGGGTGTCCACCAAGTCGTGGGCGTCCGCCCGCTCGATCCAGGTGGAGGCGCCGCCCGCGGCCGCGATCCTCCGGGACAGCTCCTGCGCCTGGAGCGAGGCCGGGGCCCGCAGCAGGAACTCGTCGACGGTCCCCTGGGCGAGCGGGTGCGTCTGGAGGGTCAGGATGTCGACGCGGAGCCCGGCGAGCGCCGTGCACAGCGCGGCCAGGCTGCCCGGGGCGTCGAGCACCGTCGTCCGCATCCGCCACAGCGTGGTCCCGGTCTCCTCGGCGCCGGTCACCCCGCCCCCGCCGGTGCCCTCGGCCTCGCCCGCCGTCGCACCGGTCCCGCCCGTCGCGCCGGCCCCGACCGGCGCGGCGTCCGCCTCGTCCGACGGGGGTGCGTGACTGTGGCGCCGGGCCCACCAGGTGTGGAACGCGGCCGTGGCCACCAGCGCCACCGCCGAGGCCATGAGCAGGTAGGGCCCGTCCGGCTGGTGTCCGATCAGGTTGGCGATCGCGTCGGCCACGGCCACGGCGGTGAACAGGGCGGCCAGTTCGATCAGGTCCCGCCGCCAGTGGTGCGGACGGCGGGCGCTCTTCGCGGAGGTCACATCAGTCATATCCTCACTGTGAACGAACGGTGTTGCCTGATCACGAACGCCTTGTGACTGATGGGTTACGTGTTGATCTGGTCCCCTATCGTCGCTTTTCGGTCAGATTCCGGGGCGCCGTTCCTTGATCCTTCCGCTCTCCGAACGCGGCGAGCAGCCGGGCGGCCTGGCGGACCGTCTGGGACGAGCCCTTGCGCCCCGCTGTCGCCGCGAGCCCCGCTATCGGCTCGATCCCGCCCGTACCGCAGCGCTCGGCGCACTCGGCCGCCACGGACAGCAGATCCCCGAGTCCCCGGGGCGTCTTCTCGTACGCCAGGAGGCCCGGCAGCATCGCCGCCAGCACGGTCAGCACCGTCCGGCAGGCGCCGGTGGCGGCCGCCGTGCCGAGCGCGTCGGCCGTACGGTTCACCTTCACCAGGTCGCGGTCGACCAGGATCGCCAGCTCCCGCCCGAGCAACGCCCCGTCCAGCCGCCCCCGCGCGGCCAGCACGAGCAGCGTGTCCACCGCCGCCGTCCGGTCCTCCGGGTGCCGGGCGCCGAGTCCGTAGGCCAGCGCGAGATGCATCGCCCCGCCGATCTCGCCCGCGCTCTCGGCCAGCGCGGGCAGGAACCCGACGGCTCCCCGCTGCCCCTGATCGGCGGCGAACATCAGGTCCGGCATCAGCCAGGCGGCCAGCGTCTCCGGATCGCCGGGCAGGGTGGCCGTCCAGTGCGAGGACCGTTCGGGACCCCAGTGGTAGCACTCCTGGGCGCGGGGGAGCTGGGCCCGGCCCAGCCAGTGGAAGGCCTCCGGGAACTCGCGCTGGATCACCAGCCGTTCGCGGGTGGCCAGCAGCACCTGACGGGCCCCGGTCGTCTTCCGCTGCCACCAAGTGCCCTCCGAGGGGCGGGAGACGGCGGTCGCCGGATGCCGCAGCACCGGGGCCACCGACTCCTCGGCACGGATCCAGGCGGCCAGCCGGTCGCCCTCGCCGGTCCCCAGAGCCTCGGCCGCCGCGGCGGCCTCCGCCCGCTCGGGGCGGTCACTTCGACGGACCCGCAGCAGGGCCTGGGCGAAGTCGGCGGGACCCGGGTGGACACCCAGCTCCCGGTAGGTTCGCAGCCGTTCCACGAGCTCGGCCGCCTCGACCGCCCCCGTGTGCCAGGTCGGCGTCGCCAGCAGGAACGGCACCCGCCCGGCCGCTATCGCCTCCGACGCCTCCCACACCCGGTCGAGCAGCACCCCGTTGAGCGCGGCATGGGCACAGGCGTCCGACCCCGTCACGACCGTCTTCGCCCGCCACGCGACCCTGTCCCGCTCGGAGACCAGGCCCAGCAGCGAGGCCACCACGACGGAGAGCCCGTGCGAGGTCGAGATACCCCGCGGATCGACCATGTACGGAGACAGGCCGTGCTCGACGAAATGCACCCCGGCCAGCGCCTCCCGCAAGCTCCCCGTCAGCTCCTCCCGGTCGCTCCGGGCCAGCCGGACGAGACCGTCGAGCGCCCGCTCGAATCCGGTGATCCCGGCCGAGGTGTCCAGGACGGCCGACGCCGGGATCCAGCGCTCCGACGCATGCGCCTTCACCCGGGCCGCCACCTCCTCGACCAACTCGGCCACGGTCTCCGGCGCCGGCTCCTGACGCCGCAGCACCGGCGCGGGCGGCAGGAACTCCTCGTACGTCTCCTGCGGCACCTCCTCCACGAGACCGCCGAACAGGGTGGTGACCGCCTCCCGGTGCACGGGGCCCAACTGCGCGGCGGCCGAGGCCAGCAGCTCCCGCACCTCCGGACCGGTGGCGGCGGGGAGATACCGGGCGACCAGCTTCAGGGCCCGCTCCTGGACATCGATGGCCTCGTGGCCGAACGCCTCGGCGACCGCCGGAAGAAGCTCATCCGCCGTCGAGGAGTCCCGGCGCAGCACCTTCCCCAGCAGGGTCAGCTGGGCCCGTACCAGCTTCTTCTCCTGGCGGAAGAGGACCGCCCCCGACACGTCCGCCAGCTCCCGGACCGGCAACTCACCCCGCGCGTCGAGCCGTACGAGCACCTGCTGCGCGTGCGAGGCGACCGGGGCGATGCCGTCCGCCGCCATCGCCGTCCAGTCCCGCAGATGGCTTTTCTCCTCGTCCTCCGTGGCCTCCAGCCGCTGGAGAACGGCCAGGAAGAACCGCTGGTCGACGGATTTGCCGCCGCGCATCAGACGCGCCACGCACCGCTCCACCAGATACGACCGGTCGAGCACCCCCTCCTCGGCCAGCGTGCACAGCGCTCCCGGCCAGTGGTCCTGCGGATCCGGTGCGTCGTAGAAATCGACCTGCGGTGGCAACTCCGCCATCTCGAACAGCCGGGGCGCCAATACAGCGGTGTGCGGATCGTCCCGCAGGACCTCGGTCAGCGGACGCCGGGTCCGGTGCCGCCAGCGCGCCGCGCCGACCAGCTCCGTCCAGCCCGTCACCAGGTTGTCCGTGACGGGGATCGGGACCCGGGCGATCCGCGTCAGCTCGCCGACAAAGATGTACTCCGCGTCGGACAGGGCCGAGCGCCCCGCGAAGCGGTGGGCGAGGTCGCCGAGCCACGCCGGATCGCGATCCTTCAGCGAGGCGAGGATCAACGGATACGGGGAACGGGTCCAGTCACGCAGATCACGGCCGCCGATCCAGGCGGCACACGCCGCCGCCCCGGTGTGACAGCCCGCGCCGGCCACCAGCAGCGCCTTGCGGATCCGGTCGCGCCGCCGCCAGTCCCAGCCCCGCACCTCCTTGCGCAGCTCCTTCAGCTCGGCGAGCGCGGAACGGCGGCCCGGCCGGTCCAGGGCGAGCACCAGCGGCGGCACATCGTGGTGACGTCCCGCCCGCACGGCGGTCAGCAGCTCGTTCATCGCGCACCTCCGGCGACCGTCGCACCCCGGCGGACCATGCGCACGGCGAGCGCGTGTTTGCAGGGCCCCCGACGCCCCCGGTAGTCCGCCCACCACTGACACGTACAGCTGAACGTGGAACCGCTCTCCCGCACGTGGTAGCGGCGGTCCCCGGAAGCGACCGTCGCCCGCGAACCGTCGAGGGACACCGCGCCCTCACCGGCCAGCCGCCGGGCGGCCACGAGCCGCGGATTGTGCCGCTCCGCCCGGTCCGCGTCGTACGGCAGCTCGCGGTGGAAGTACGCCGCGTCCGCCAGGTCGTACCCCACGCGGCCCGCCGTGCCCAGCCGGGTCAGCGCGGCCCGCACCCGCTCCACGCTCAGCCCCGACTGCTCGGCCAGCGACGCCGGTTCGATCCGGGGCTCCCAGGCGAGCAGCACCGACACCAGCTCCGCGTCGGCCGCCGCGTCATCCGTGGCCAGCGCCTCCAGGACGCCGCCCTCGCCCGAGAACCCCCGCGCGGAATCGGGGGAGAGCGTCAGCGTGAGCCGCATCCCGGGCAGCACCACCTCCCAGGCGCTCGCCGCCGCCGCACCGTCGGCCACCGGCCCGTACACCCGCAGGGCCGTCGCGTCGCGCAGCACCCGCTGCAACGCCGCCAGCCGCTCCGGGCCCGGCAGGCACACCGCGCCCGGCACCGGCCGGGTCGTGGGGCGCAGGGACCCGCCCGACGCCACCACCCACCGGGCGCCGCGCGCGGCGTTCCCCGAGGACGGGGTGCGGGGCAGCGAACGCAGGAACGCCACCGCCCGCGCCGCCGTCAGCTCGGCCCGCAGATCGAATCCGGCCGAGGCGACCTGCGCCTCCGCGAAACCGCGCAGCCACCGGTCGGGCAGCGGCACCTTCTTCTCCACCACCGGACCGTCCAGCGTGGTCACCGCAAGCTCATCGGGTCCCACCCGCAGATGCAGCGGATCGTCCGCCGTAATCCGCGAAAGCGCCTCCCGCAGCGGAGCGTTCACATCCACATTCGTCGTCCCGTGGCCCGTCTCCTGCCCGTCCAGCCCCTCCTGGAGCACATCGAGCCGGGCGTACACCCCGCAGCAGCCGGAGAACGACTCGAACCGCAGCCGGTCCCCGTTCCCCGTCACCACCGGGTCCAGCGAGGCGGGCAGCGTGCGCTGGTAGTAGCGGGCGGCGGCCACGTCCGCCACCGCCAGCAGCCCGCGCGCCGCTATGCGCGGATCGGAGAGGAAGCCCGCGAAGAACCGCGGATGCGCCTCGGCTCCGCGCGGGGTGAGCCCTCCTGCGGTCTCCAGACCGAGGGAGGGCCCCACCTGCGAGGACTCCAGGGTGGACGGGCGTGCGTAGGCCAAGGCCTGAACGGATCGGCTCATGGAAAAAAGCGTAGAACCCACCACTGACAACGGCCCTCGCCGAAGCCGCCGTTCGCCCTCCGAAGCCCCTGTCTACTGGCCGACGCGGCCCGGCCGGAGCACCTTGGTGAAGAGCACCGACCCTCCTTCAGCCCGCAGCCGCACCGTCAGTTCCGCACTGCCCCCGTCGATCTCCACCTCGCCGAAATACTGGGGCGACTCCATCGGCGAGACATTGGCCCGGTCGGGGGCCCGCACGAAGACCCGGTCGGGGCCGAACGTGCCGTCCAGCGCATTGGCCGGGAAGCCGCCCGCGGCCAGCGGGCCCGACACGAACTCCCAGAACGGGGCGAAGTCCTTGAACGCCGCCCGCTCCGGCGCGTAGTGCTGGGCCGAGGTGTAGTGGACGTCGGCCGTCAGCCACACCGTGCCGGTGATCCCGCGGTGTTTGACGAAGCGGAGCAGCTCGGCGATCTGGAGCTCCCGCCCGAGCGGGGCCCCGGGGTCGCCCTGCGCCACGGCCTCGAAGTCCGTCGCACCGTCCGGGACCACCAGGCCGAGCGGCATGTCGGCGGCGATCACCTTCCACTCCGCCCGGGAGGCGGCGAGCGAGCGCTTCAGCCACCGCAGCTGCTCGGCGCCGAGGATGCCCGTCGTGTCGTCGGGCTGCCGATTGGGGGAGTTGGCGTTGCGGTACGACCGCATGTCGAGCACGAACACGTCGAGCAGCGGACCGTGGTGGACGACCCGGTACATCCGTGACCGGCGCCCGGAACCGTGCGAAGGGGCGAGCGGCACGTACTCGTGGAAGGCCCGCACGGAGCGCGCCGCGAGGATGTCCACGTTCTTCTCGGTGTAGCGGGCGTCGTCGAGGATCTGGCCGGGATACCAGTTGTTGCGCACCTCGTGGTCGTCCCACTGCACGACGGACGGCACCTGCGCGTTGAAGCGGCGGACGTTCCCGTCGAGCAGGTTGTAGCGGAAGTTGCCCCGGTACTCGTCCAGCGTCTCGGCGACCTTCGCCTTCTCCTCGGTCATGACGTTGCGCCAGATCCGGCCGTCCGGCAGCGTCACGCTCTCCTCCAGCGGACCGTCCGCGTAGATGCTGTCGCCGCTGCACAGGAAGAAGTCCGGGTCCAGGCGGCGCATCTCCTCGTACACCCGGTAGCCGCCGATGTCCGGGTTGATGCCCCAGCCCTGGCCCGCGATATCGCCCGACCACAGGAAACGCACCCCGGACCGGCGCCGCGCCGGAGCCGTGCGGAACGTCCCGTACACCGGTTTTCCGGTACGGCGCGGATCGGCCGGATCGGCGAGCGTCACACGGTAGTGCACCTGCTCGCCCGGCGGCAGCCCGTACAGCGGCGTGGTCCCCGTGAAGTCCGTGCCGGGCCCGATCGACGGCCCGTGCCACCTGCGGACCCGCCGGAACGACTCGGTCGCCGAGGTCTCCACCAGCATCCGGGCCGGCCGGTCCGAGCGCACCCACAGCAGCGCCGACGAAGAGGTGACGCCGCCCACCTGCACACCCCAGGACGCCTCGGGCCGCCCCGCCAGGTGCAGCGCGGGAGCCGCCGATGCGACCGCGGTCGGGAGGGCGAGGGCCGCCGGGGCGATCAGCGAACCGCGCAGGACGGCACGACGGCCGGGAGAGGAAACGAGCGGACGGTGCGGACGGTGGGACATCGAAGCGCCTCCAGGGAGGTGGTCGGGCGGTGCACTGTACGGGGAAGGGCACGGCCCGCCCGGTACGGAGCCGGTCTGCGCCATGCCTAGTGCCCTGCGGCGGCCGGAGCCCGAACCCCGGGTGAACTGCGCCCGTCGGCCGGGCCGGTGGGCATTCGAGGCCGGGCGGTCGGGCCTGACCGGCGGCACCGGTCGCCGGTTGGCGCTGGCCGTCGGTTGGCACCGGCCGTCGGTCGGCCGAGACTGGGTGGCCGCTCCCGGCCGGTCGTGCCCCAGCCCGTCGACACCGGCTGCCGGTCAGCCGGAGCCGGAGCCGGCCCGTCCGGTCCGCCATGCCTCCGCCAGCGCCGCGACTCCCCGGGCGATGTCGCCCGGGGCGAGATGGGCGTACCCGAGAACGAGCGGCAGGGTGCCGTCCTCGGAGCCGGCCGTTCCGCAGTCGCGCAGCGGTCGCAGCGCGATGCCCGCCCCCGCCGCCCGTTCCAGGAAGACGTCCTCGGGGCCGTACCGTGCGGGCAGCCGGGCGATGATGTGCAGCCCCGCCGCGATCCCGCTGACCGCCGTGCCGGGGAAGTGCTCGTCGAGCGCGGCCACCATCGCGTCCCGGCGTTCCCGGTAGGCCCGTTGGCAGCGCCGCAACCCGGCGAGTTCACGGCTGGAGGGCAGCCGCGTGCCGCCCGCGAGCCGGCCGGAGCGGACCGCCTCCCGGAGCGCGGACCGCAGCGCGCGCCCCCGCCCGCGCGCCGGCGCGGCAGCGGCGGGCAGCAGCAACTCCCAGGCCGGAGAGAGCGATTCCGCCGTCGGGCGATGCGGATCGCTCCCCGAACCGGCCCCCGACCCAGCTCCCGACTCGGCCTCCGTCCCGGCGCCGGGATCCGGCCCCGAATTGGTCCCCGAACTCGTCATGGAAGTGGACCTTAAACCGGTCCGTCGCCGACCCTAGCGTCGGCCCCATGAACGCAACCTCTCTGCGCGGGGCCCTTCTCGCGGCCCTCGCGTGTGTGCTGGTGGGGGCCTCCTTCACGGCCAACAGCGTCCTCGGCGACTACCCGTTCGCGGGCGGCCAGGCACTCCGCTACGGTCTCGCCGCGCTGCTGCTCATTCCGTTCCTGCGCCGCGACCCCGACTCCGCGACGGCCCGGCTCCGACGCCTCACCCGCCGCCAGTGGGGGCGGATCGCCCTGCTCGCCGCCGTGGGCATGGTCGGGTTCAACCTGGCGGTCCTGACGGCCGAACAGACGGCGGAACCGGCTGTTCCGGGCGTCTTCGTGGGCTGTGCGCCGATCGTGGTCGGCGTACTCGTCCCGCTGCTCGACGGCCGTCGTCCGTCCCGCGTCACGCTGTACGCGGCGGGCCTCGTCGCCGTCGGGGCGTTCACCGTCCAGGGCTGGGGGCGCACCGACCTGGCGGGCGTGCTGTTCTCGGTGGGCGCGCTCGCGGGCGAGGTCGGCTTCGCGGTCCTGGCCGTTCCGGTTCTGCGGCCGCTGGGCCCGAAACTCCTCTCCGCGACGGTCTGCGGCGTCGCGGCCGTCGAGTCGGCGCTGCTCGGTCTGCTGCTGGACGGCGGCTCGTTCCTGCGGGTCCCGACGGGCGGCGAGGCGACGGCCCTGCTGTGGCAGGCCGTCGTCGTCACCGTGATCGGGTTCGTCTGCTGGTACAGCGGGATGCAGCGCATCGGTGCGGAACGCGCCACGCTCTTCTCCGGGCTGATCCCGGTCTCCGCCGCCCTGACCGCCCCCGTGGTCGGAGCCGGGACGTACGGCCTGGCACAGGGCGCGGGCAGCCTTCTGGTCGGCGCCGGTGTGGCGTACGGCTCCGGCGTCCTCGGCCGACGCGGAACTCCTTGCGGACGGCGCGAAACCCCCGGCGGACGGCGCATGACCCCCGGCGGACGGGACGGAACCTCCGGCGGACGGCCTGAGCGCCCCACACCAGAAGGCCGCACACCGGAGCGCCCCACGCCGGAAGCCCCGCGCGACCGCTCAGCGGCTGGTGTCCAGGATGACGCGGGCCACCAGCGCCGGGTCGTCGTTCATCGGAACGTGCCCGCAGCCGGGCAGCCGCACGAGCCGGGCGTCGGGGATGACCCGCTTGGCGCGGATCCCCTGCCGGCGCAGCAGGATCCGGTCGCGGGTGCCCCAGGCGACGGTGACGGGGATGCCCTTCACGTCATCACCGAAGAGGGTGTCCCGGCCGACCTCCAGCGTCTGGTGGAAGCCGGTCGCTTCGCGCAGGGCGAGCGTCTCGGCGACGGCGGCCTCCGGTGAACGCCGGCCGGGCCGGGCGTAGATGGTGCTGGTGAGGGCCGTCCGGCCCGCCGCGCTGCGCGACAGGCGCTCGATCAGCGGCACCGGCAGGGCCAGCGCGCTCCGGCGCATCGCCCGCAGGGTGCCGAAGGCGTAGAGCCGCTCCGCCTCCGTCCAGAAGCCCGCCGGGGACAGGGCGGTCACCGACCGCGCCATGTCGGTACGGCCGAGCTCCAGCGCGAGCAGCCCGCCCAGCGAGTTCCCGGCCACATGGGGGCGGTCCAGGCCGAGTTCGGAGCAGAAGGCGCCGAGGACCGGGCCGACGGTCGCGAGATCGTACGGAACTCCGTCCGGCAGCGCGGGCGAGGTGCCGAAGCCGGGCAGGTCGACGGCGATCACCTCACGCTCGGCGGCCAGGATCCGCGTCACCGGGTCCCAGGCCTGGAGGTGGTGGCCGATGCCGTGCAGGAGCAGCAACGGTTCGCCCGAGCCGGTCCGTTCGTACGCGACCGAGACCGGTCGGGGGCCGTCGGCCGTGGCGACGGTGAAGGAGACCGTGGTGGTCATGCTGCCGCTCCCTGGAGTGGGTAGACATCTCGTCAATAACAATTACCGTCGGGTAGCTTGCAGTTCAAGAGGCTCGGCGATTCCCGCTGGACACCCCGTGGCCCGTGGGCTGGGATGGATCGATGACCGTCGACGTCGCGACCGAGATCTTCGAAGAGCACCGGCCCGTCCTCACCGGTGTCGCCTACCGCATGCTCGGCCGCGTCGCCGACGCCGAGGACGTCGTCCAGGAAGCGTGGCTGCGGTGGGCGGCGGCGGGCCGCGAGGACGTCCGGGAGCCGCGGGCCTTTCTCGTACGGATCACCACCCGGCTGGCCATCGACCGGCTCAGGCATCTTCAGTCGCGCCGGGAGACGTACCCGGGGCCCTGGCTGCCGGAGCCGGTGGTCACGGACTTCGGGCCCACGCTGCCCGACACCGCGGAACGCGCCGTCCTCGCCGAATCCGTCTCGCTCGCCGTGCTGGTCGTCCTCGAATCGCTCTCGCCGCTGGAGCGCGCGGTGTTCGTGCTCCGGGAGGCCTTCGGATTCCCGTACGCCGAGATCGCCACCACCCTGGACCGTACCGAGGCGGCCGTCCGGCAGCTCGCGGGCCGCGCCAGGCGACACGTGGAGGAGCGCAAGCCGCGCTACGACGTGGACCCGGCCGAACGGCGCGACCTCACCGAACGCTTCCTGGCCGCCGCCTCCGGAGGCGGCATCGAGCAGCTGCTCGCCCTGCTCGCCCCGGACGTCCGGCTCGTCACCGACGGCGGGGGCAAGGCGAAGGCGGCGCTGCGGGTCATCGAGACCGCGGACAAGGTCGGCCGCTTCCTCTTCGCGGTGGCGGGCGAAGTCGACCCCGACGGGGAGGTCCGCGTCATGGAGCTCAACGGCGGACCCGCCGTGGTCTTCTTCAGTGGAGGGAAAGCCGACACCGTCTTTCAGATCGAAGTCAGCCAAGGTGTCATTCAATGCGCCTATATCATTCGTAATCCGGACAAGCTCTCCGGATTGCCTGTCGAATAGCCGCACGCGCCAGGGGCCGTCCCGGTCCCCATCAGTCCCACGGGTCTGCCGCGTGCCTGGTCAGAGCCCCGCCGTCCATCGCGATGGCGGGGCTTTGTGCTGCGCTCGCCTCACGGCACCGCGAACGTCGTGTGAACGCTCTGCGCCAGAGTCCCGTTTCGTTCCGTTACGGAATAAGGATTGGTCTTGACCAAGGGGGTATGCCGTCCTAGGGTCTCCACTTAAGGCAGGAACCTTTAATAAATAACGTCGCGGAATTGGCGCCGGGCGATTGCGGAGGACAGGGTGGGGACCACGCAGCTGGAATCGGTACAGGAGCCGAAGTACTGGCACCTCAAGACCGTGCTCAGTGAGGCACTCGACTCGGACTTTGCGGTGGGGGAGATCCTGCCCAACGAGCGGGACCTCGCGGCGCGGTTCGGTGTCGCGCGAGCCACGCTCCGGCAGGCCTTGGAGCAGCTCGAACTCGAAGGCAGACTGCAACGCCGCCGTGGTGTCGGGACGACCGTCGCCCCGCCGCGCGTGGGTGTCGCCGTCTCCACCGACCAGCGGGAGTGGGCGGACGGCGTCGGCAGCGAGGCCTGGCAGCCGCTCGACAGCACCATGGGCAAGGCCCCGGCGCCGGTGGCCGCGATGCTCGGAACGGACCCCGCCGAGCCGGTGCACGTGGTGCGCCGGATCCGCGACACCCAGGGGCAGGCGGTAGCGGCGGAGCTGCTGTACGTCCCCGCCTCCTCGGTCCCCGACCTCTCCGCCATCGAGGCCCCGTCCGGCGCCGTCCGCGCCCGGAGCGTCCTGCGCGAGCTGCACCGGCTCGGGCTCCAGGGCCAGGACCGCTCCGTGGAGCTCGGCTCCGCGCGGGCGGACGACGCGAAGGAACTGGACCGGCTCCCCGGCGCCCCCGTCCTCGTCGTCACCACCCGGTATTTCACCGTGGACGGTACGGCGGCCGTCTCGGTCGCCACCTACCGCGCGGACACCTGCCGGCTCACCTTCGGAGACTCCGGCGCGCTGGAGATCAGCCACGACGACCAGCCGGAGCGCCAGGCCTCCTGACACCGGCGGCCCGCTGGACCCCGCGCCCGCCGTTCTTCCCGACGACTTCGGTTCTCGGGGGAGAACGGCGGGCGCGAGTCGTTGAGGCCAGCCTGCGCGTGACGCGCTCGGTCCAGGTCTGCCCACGCCTGCCGCCGCCCAGTCCCTGGCCCGCTTGCGCCTGTCGCGCGTCGTCCTGGTCTGCTTGCGTCTGACCCGCTCAGTCCCCGGCCCGCCCGCGCCCGCGCCAGAGGCACTTAGTCCCCGGCCCGCCTACGCCTGACGCGCTCCGTCCCGGCCCGCCCGCGCCCGGCGACGCGCTCCGCCCTGCCCCGCCCGCCCCCGACGCGCGGTCAGCGGCGGGCCGTCACGGCTCCCTCGACGGCGAACAGTTCCTCTTCGACATGGTCCAGGGCCAGCCGCAGGGCCCCCGTCGCGACGGCGGCCTCTCCGAGCAGCGACAGGGTCACCCGGGGCGGGCGCAGGCAGTAGCGGGCCAGCTCCTTGCGGAGGGGTTCCAGCACCCCGTCCAGTCCGGCGGCCCAGCCGCCGACCACGACCAGCTCCGGGTCGAGCGCCAGCACCAGCGCCGCCACATCGTGCACCAGCCGCTGAACGAACCGCTCGACCGCCGCCTGGGCCCCCGCGTCGCCCTCCTTGGCCTTGGCGAACACCACGGCCACCGCCTGCTCGTCCAGCGGGTCCAGCGGTGTGTCCGTCGTCGACAGCAGATGCTCCGGCGTCAGCTCCCTGCCCAGCAGGTGCAGTGCGCCGATCTCCCCGGCGGCCCCGCCGAACCCCCGGTGCAGCCGCCCGCCGATCAGAGAGCCCGCACCGGGGCTCAGCCCTGCCAGGACGAAGACCACGTCGTCGGACTCGGTGGCCGCACCCTTCCAGTGCTCCGCCACCGCGGCGGCGTTGGCATCGTTCTCGACGAGTACGGGGCAGCGGAACGAACGACGCAGCCGCTCCCCGAGAGGGAGGCCGGTCCAGTCCGGCAGGGCCGTGCCCAGCCGTACGGTGCCGTCGGCCTCCACGATCCCGGGGCTGCCCACGCCGACCGCGCGCAGACTGCTCCGGGCCACTCCGGTGCGGCGCAGCACGTCCGCGATGACGGCCCGGACCTGGTCGAGCCGGTCGTCCGCGCCGGCGGTCTCCGACACCACGCGGGAGCCGGCCCCGATGATCCGACCGTCCAGCCCCGAGATGAGCGCTGAGACCCGGTGCGGGCCGATCTCCACACCCAGGAGGTGTCCCGCCTCGGCCCGGAAGCGGAACCTCCGGGCGGGGCGTCCCTGGCGTCGCGCCTCGCTCTCGTCGGGCACGGCCTCGACCACGAGACCCGCTTCGAAAAGCCCCTCGACGACCCCTTCGACCGTCGGCCGGGACAGCCCCGTGATCCGCGTCAGGTCCGTCAGCGTCGGCGCGCCGGCCCCCCTCAGGGCGTGCAGCACTACCGCGGAATTGATCCGCCGCAACAGCGACGGGTCCCCACCGGTCAGCCGGCCCACGGTATGTCCTCCCAGCTCGTGCGCATGTTCTGCCGGATCGTACTCGCTGGCCGGGACCCCTGCGACCAGCGAGGAAAGCCGGTACCGAGCCGCAACCTGGGTCACCCCGGGGCGACGAATCCGGACTCGTAGGCGGCGATGACCGCCTGCGTGCGGTCCCGCGCGCCCAACTTCGCCAGGACCGAGCTGACATGGGTCTTGACCGTCTGGATCCCGACGACGAGGTCGGCCGCGATTTCCGCGTTCGACAGCCCTCGGGCCATCAGCCGGAGCACTGCCGCCTCCCGGTCGGTGAGTGCCGCCCGATCGAGGGCGGCCCGCGCCTTGTCCGTCCCGTACTCGGCGGCGAGCTGCCGGACCGCCGCCGGAAACAGCAACGATTCACCCTCGGCCACCAGCCGCACGGCGTGCACGATCTCCGCCGGCCTGGCGCGCTTGAGCAGAAAGCCGTCCGCCCCCGCCCTCAACGCCTCGTACACGTACTCGTCGTTCTCGAACGTCGTCACCACCAGGATCTTCGGAGGATCCGGCACCGTACGCAGCACCAGCCGGGTCGCCTCGATGCCGTCCATCAGCGGCATCCGCACATCCATCGCCACCACGTCGGGCCGCAACCGGTTCACCAGGGGGATCACCGCGGCGCCGTCCGCCGCCTCACCCACCACCTCGATATCGGGCTGGGCCTCCAGGACGGCACGCAGACCGGCGCGCACCAAGGGCTCGTCATCGACCAGAAGAACGGTGAAGGGCATCCGACCAGCGTATGCCGTCCAGAGGGAGGCTCACGCGCACCCGCCACTCACCCTCCCGCGACTCCGTCCGTGCTTTCCCGCCCAGCAACGCGGCCCGCTCCCGTATACCGCGCAGTCCACTGCCGCTCCCCGGCAGACCGGCCGTCCCGGACAGCGGGTTGACCACCTCCAGCTCCAGCCGCTCGTCGGCCACCGTGATGCTCACCCGGACGGAAACCGGTCCCGCGTGACGGAGCACATTGGTCAGACTCTCCTGAAGAATCCGATACCCCTCCCGGGAAACCGGTGCCGGGACCAGGCCGAGATCCCCGGACACCCGCGCATCCACCGTCGCCCCGGAACTTCTCGCGGAGTCCAGAAGCCGCTCCGCCTCTCTCAGCGTCGGCCGCCGGCTCACGGGTGTGCCGGATTCGCGCAGCACCCGCAGCACCCGCTCCAGGTCCTCCAGCGCATCGCGGCCCGTCTCCTCGATGGCGGCCAGCGCCCGCTCCGTGAAGACGGGATCGTTCGCCGCCCGCGCCGCACCGGCCTGCACCACCGCCACCGTCAGCGCATGGCCGATGGAATCGTGCAGCTCCCGAGCCATGCGATTGCGCTCCAGCAACTGCTCGGTCAGCTCCTCCAGCACACTCAGCCGGTCCGTCGGCGAGGGGCCCAGCAGCCACCGGGCGGCGGCCGTACTGAGCCGGCCCCCGAGCACCACGAGAACGAGCAGCGGAACGATCGGCAGCGGTGCGAGCAGCACGTTCCACCAGTGCGGGCTCAAACCTTCCACCAGCCCGCCCGGAGGCCTGCCCGTCACCGAAAGGACGAGCTCGATCGAGGCCACGGGCAACCACAGGGCCAAAATCGCGGCGGCCGATATCAGGAGCCGCACCTCCAGCCAGAGCACGGTCCGCCACCGCTCGGCCCAACTGACCGAGGACGCCACCGCGATGGAGGCGTCGGGCTGCCCGCGCTCGGACGGAGTCAGCAGCAACTGCGCCTGTAGGCCCTCCTCGAGACGCATCGCGGGTATGAGGCCCACCGGCACCGCGAAGAGCAGGGGCATCCAGAGCTGGTCGGAGATGAAGAACCACACGCTGGCAGCGGCGGCCGGAATGAACATGTGCAACCAGCGGCTGTAAGTGACCGCGCTGGTCAGCGGGGTGAGGATGCGGTGCATGTCCTCATCGTCCCAGCGGGCCGAGCGGACCGGCTCCCCCATGAGAGGGAGACGAACCCCGCCGGCGGGGGAAGCGGCACACCCGCCGCACCGGCCAGGCTCGAAGACATGACCAGCATCGACGTCCACGAACTCACCAAGGAGTACGGAACCACCCGTGCGGTGGACCGCCTCAGCTTCCGCGTGCGACCGGGCAGGGTCACCGGATTCCTCGGCCCCAACGGCGCCGGCAAGTCCACGACCATGCGTCTCGTTCTCGGCCTGGACCGGCCGACCGGCGGCTCCGCCACGATCGGCGGGCGGCCCTACGCGGAGCTCCCCGAACCGCTGCGCACCGTCGGCGCCCTGCTCGACGCCCAGGCCGCGCACGGCTCACGCACAGCGCGCAGCCACCTGTCGGCACTCGCCGTGAGCAACGGCATACCCATGTCGCGGGTGGCGGCAGTGCTGGAGGAGACCGGACTCGGCGACGTGAGCACCCGGCGCATCAAGTCCTTCTCCCTCGGCATGCGCCAGCGTCTTGGGATCGCGGCCGCCCTGCTCGGCGACCCGCAGGTGGTCATGCTGGACGAGCCGTCGAACGGGCTGGACCCCGAGGGCATCATCTGGATCCGCGAACTCATGAAACGACTCGCCCGCGAGGGCCGGACGGTGCTGGTCTCCAGCCACCTCATGAACGAGACCGCCTCCTTCGCCGACCACCTGGTGGTGCTCGGCCGGGGCCGCCTGCTCGCCGACATGCCGATGAAGGAGTTCCTCGACTCCCGCAGCCGCCCCCGTGTACGCCTGCGCACGACCGAACCCGGCAGGCTCCGCCCGGCGCTGACCACCAGGGGTCTGACCGGGATACAGGCCGAGGACGACCGCTGGACGATCGACGGCGTCACAGCGGAAGAGATCGGAGCGATCGCCGCCGCCGAGGGCATTCCCCTGCTCGAACTGGGCGATGAACGGGCCACGTTGGAACAGGCCTACCTCGACCTCACGGCCGACGACACCCCCTTCGCCGCAACGACCACCCGCGACCGCACGGAGGCGTGAACATGACCTTGACGGCAGTACTCCACTCCGAGTGGATCAAGATCAGGTCGATACGGTCGGCCTACGGCTCCCTGATGGCCGTCTTCGCCATCACCCTCATCGTCACCGTGCTCGTCCTCGGGACCGTCGGCCAGGAGCAGGCGGAGCGGGCCGGATCCGATGCGGTCCTCAACGCCTTCTTCGCACTGAACTTCGGGCAGATCGCGGCCATCGCGTTCGGAGCGACCGCGGTTTCCTCGGAGTTCCTCAACGGAGCCCTGCGTATATCGCTCGCCGCGGTTCCCCGCCGCTCCCTCTTCTACGCGGCGAAGATGACGGCGATCGGCGGGGCGACGCTCGTCATCGGGCTGGTGACCAGCTTCGCGACGTTCCTGGTGGGGCAACTCTTCCTGGAGGAGCACGCGATCGGCCTGGGGCACCCCGGTGCGCTGCGCGCCGCCATCGGAGGAGGGGTCTATCTCGCGCTGATGGCGCTGCTCGCGGCAGGTCTCGCGGCACTCATGCGCAGCGCTGTCGCGGTGCTCAGTCTGCTCATACCGCTCCTTCTGATCGTCCCCTTCGTGCTCGTGGACGTCGCCACCGCGGTCGTGCGGTATCTGCCCGACCGCGCCGGGCAGGCGGTGCTGCACCAGAATCCGGGAGACGGCCTGGGGCCATGGACGGGCCTGGTAGTGGCAACCGCATGGGCGTCGGCAGCGCTCCTGGCGGGCTGGTGGGCGGTCCGCAACCGGGACGCGTGAGGCCCAAACCGAAAGGAGGCGGCGGGCTCGCCTCAGTCGGTCAGTGCCGGGCCGACGGTCGGCCGGCCGGCGGGGAGGGGCGGGTGAGCACAGCCTCCCGGAGGGGAGGAGCAGTCGAGCACGGCCTCCCGGAGGCGGGCGTACTCCTCGGCCATGCTCTGCACCGTCCAGTGGGCGTTGAGGCCGCTGGGGTTGGGGAGGGCCCACACGCGGGCGCCGCCGATCGTGCGCTCCTGCCGGCCGATGCGGGCCTTGGGCTTCCCGAAGGCCGTGCGGTAGGCGGTGATGCCGACCACGGCGAGCCACTGTGGGGCGAGCCGTTCGACCTTGGCGGTCAGGTCGGCCCCGCCCTTGCGGAACTCCTCCGCGTCCAGCTCGTCCGCCCGGGCCGTGGCCCGCGCCACCACGTTGGTGATCCCGAGTCCGAGGCCGAGCAGCTCGCCCTGCTCCGCCGGACGCAACTGCCGCGGGGTGAAACCGGAGCGGTGCAGGACCGGCCAGAACCGGTTCCCCGGGTGGGCGAAGTGGTGGCCCGTCACCGCGGTCGTCAGGCTCGGGTTGATGCCGCAGAAGAGCACGCGCAGACCGTCCGCGGCCACATCGGCGACGATGCGGCCACGGGCGGCGTTGAGCTCTTCGGGCGTCATGCGACCTCGGAATTCGTACGGCTTCGGGGCCGTACGGTGACGGCGGCGCCGGTCAGAGGATCGAGCCGGGGGTGTAGCCCGCGGCCTCGGGGTGCTGCTTGGTGATCTCCTCGATCCGGGCGACCAGCGACGTCACCTGGTCACCGGCGGCGCCCGTGAACGACAGCTTGTCGGCCATCAGCTCGTCCAGCTGCGCGCGGTCCAGCGGGATCCGCTCGTCCGCGGCGAGCTTGTCGAGCAGCTCGTTGCGCTCGGCGCCCTGCTCCCGCATCGCGAGGGCGGAGGCGACCGCGTTCTCCTTGATCGCCTCGTGCGCCAGCTCACGGCCGACCCCGGCCCGTACGGCGCCCATCAGGACCTTGGTGGTGGCCAGGAAGGGGAGGTAGCGGTCCAGCTCGCGCGCCACGACCGCGGGGAACGCGCCGAACTCGTCCAGCACCGTCAGGAAGGTCTCCAGGAGGCCGTCGAACGCGAAGAACGCGTCCGGGAGCGCCACCCGGCGGACCACGGAGCAGGACACGTCGCCCTCGTTCCACTGGTCGCCCGCCAGCTCACCCGTCATCGAGGCGTAGCCGCGCAGGATCACCATCAGACCGTTGACCCGCTCGCAGGAGCGCGTGTTCATCTTGTGCGGCATCGCGGACGAGCCGACCTGGCCGGGCTTGAAGCCCTCGGTCACCAGCTCGTGGCCCGCCATCAGCCGGATGGTCTTCGCCACCGACGAGGGCGCCGCGGCCAGCTGCACCAGGGCGGTGACCACGTCGTAGTCGAGCGACCGGGGGTAGACCTGGCCGACCGAGGTGAACGCCTCGGCGAAGCCGAGATGCCCGGCGATGCGCTGCTCCAGCTCGGCGAGCTTGCCCGCGTCGCCGCCGAGCAGGTCCAGCATGTCCTGCGCGGTGCCGACCGGGCCCTTGATCCCGCGCAGCGGGTAGCGGGAGAGCAGGTCCTCCAGGCGGCCGTAGGCGACCAGCAGCTCGTCGGCGGCGGTCGCGAAGCGCTTGCCCAGCGTCGTCGCCTGCGCGGCGACGTTGTGCGAGCGTCCGGCGATCACCAGCTCGCGGTACTCCGCCGCGAGCTTGCCGAGCCGGGCCAGCACGGCCACGGTGCGGTCGCGCATCAGCTCCAGCGAGAGGCGGATCTGCAACTGCTCGACGTTCTCCGTCAGATCCCGCGAGGTCATGCCCTTGTGGACCTGCTCATGACCGGCGAGGGCGTTGAACTCCTCGATCCGGGCCTTCACGTCATGCCGGGTGACCTTCTCGCGCTCGGCGATGGAGGCCAGGTCCACCTGGTCCAGCACCCGCTCGTAGTCGGCCAGCGCCGCGTCGGGCACCTCGATCCCGAGGTCCTTCTGAGCGCGCAGCACCGCCAGCCACAGCTGACGCTCCAGCTTCACCTTCTGCTCGGGGGACCAGAGGACGGCCAGCTCCGCGGAGGCGTAGCGGCCGGCCAGGACATTGGGGATGCGAGGCTTCGCAGACACGGCGTTCACGTAGACGGATTCTACTGGCGATTCGTGCAGGCCAGCGCCGCGCCCCCGTTTGTGGCTTGCTACGAGGGAGGGCCGGCCACGCACGAGGGAGGGCCGCTACGAGGGTGCGGGGGAGGCGGCCCGGCGCCACTCCGTCACCGGGCCGGGGGTCTCGGCGTCCGCGGGCGTGATCCAGAAGGCCTGGCCCGTCGCCGCGTCGAACTGGGCGCCCGAGCGTCCGTCGCCGGAGGAACGGCCGGTGAGCCGCCGTCCGATCCAGGGGGCCAGGTGCTGCCGGGCGAAGCGGATGTCCTCCGCTCGCCGGGCCGCCCAGCGCGGCGGCGCGGTCGCGGGCATCCGCGCACGCCAGTCCAGCTCCGCCGGCAGCCCCAGCGTCTGCCAGACGGCCTCGGCGACGCGCCGGTGGCCCTCGGCGGTGAGGTGGAGCCGGTCGACGTCCCACATCCGGGGGTCGGCGATCGAGGGCGCGGAGTAGAGGTCCACCACCGCGGCGCCGTGCTGCCCGGCCAGCTCGTCGATCAGGGCGAACAGCGCCTCCACCCGGGGGCGGAACCGGTCGAACACCGGCCCGCTGCGGCCGGGGCTGCGCATCAGCACCAGCTGCTTGCAGGTCGGTGCGAGACGCTCCACGGCCTCTTCGAGCCGACCCCTGACCATCCCCATGTCGCACTTGGGTCGCAAGGTGTCGTTGAGGCCGCCGACGAGCGTGACCACATCGGCCCGGAGCGCGGCCGCCGCCTCCACCTGCTCGTCGACGATCTGGCCGATGAGCTTTCCGCGTACGGCGAGATTGGCGTACCGGAAACCGGGGGACCGGACCGCGAGCCGGGCGGCGAGGACGTCGGCCCAGCCGCGGTACGTACCGTCGGCGAGCAGGTCGGACATGCCCTCGGTGAACGAGTCGCCGACCGCGACGAGACTGGTGTAGGAGGCATTCAATTCCATGGCCCGATGAGCGTACCGGTCGGTAGGTCGGTAGGCCAGCCGGTCGGCCGGGAGGTCAGCGGGACCCCGGCCGTCCGACGAGTTCGCGGAGCACGTCCTCCATCGTGACCATGCCCGCCAGCCGCCCGTCCTCGTCGAGGACCGCCGCCAGATGGGTCCGGCTGCGGCGCAGCGCGGTCAGCGCGTCGTCCAGCGGGGTCGCCGCCCGGACCCGGGCGATCGGCCGCATCGCCGACACCGGGAAGGGAACGTCGCGGGGCGTGGCGTCCAGGGCGTCCTTCACATGGAGGTAGCCGAGGATGCGCTGCTCGCTGTCCATCACCGGGAAGCGGGAGAACCCGGACTCGGACGAGAGCCGCTCCAGCTCCTCCGGGGTCGTGCCGACCCTCGCGTACAGCACCCGGTCGACCGGCATCACCACGTCCCGCACCGGCCGGCGGCCCAGCTCCAGAGCATGGTGGAGGCGTTGCGCGGAACGGTCGTCGACCAGCCCGGCGTCCCCCGCGTCCTGCACCATCCGGGCCAGTTCGTCGTCCGAGAACGTCGCGGAGACCTCGTCCTTCGTCTCCACCCGCAACAGCTTCAGCAGCGCGTTGGCGAACGCGTTGATCGTGAAGATCACCGGCCGCAGGGCCCGGGCCATCGCGACCAGCGGCGGACCCAGAAGCAGGGCGCTCCGGGCCGGTTCGGCCAGGGCGATGTTCTTCGGGACCATCTCGCCCAGCAGCATGTGCAGATACGTCGCCACGCTCAGCGCGATGACGAACGACAGCGGGTGCACCAGGCCGTGCGGCACCCCGACCGCGTCGAAGACCGGCTCCAGCAGATGCGCGATGGCCGGTTCGGCGACGATGCCCAGCACCAGGGTGCAGAGCGTGATGCCGAGCTGGGCGGCGGCGAGCAGCGCCGATACGTGCTCCAGGCCCCAGATGACGCTGCGGGCCCGCCGGTTGCCGGCCTCGGCCTCCGGTTCGATCTGGCTGCGGCGCACCGAGATCAGGGCGAATTCGGCGCCCACGAAGAAGGCGTTGGCCACGAGGGTCAGCAGACCGATGAAGAGCTGGAGAACGATCACCGTCCGTCCTCCGTCCGGTCCTCGGACCCCGGCAGCGGGGCGTGCAGCAGGGCCCGCGCGGCCCGGCGGCCCGACGCGTCCACCACATCGATCCGCCAGCCCGCCAGCTCGACGCTGTCGTCCACCGTCGGGATCCGCCCGAGCTCGGCGGCGATCAGCCCGGCGAGGGTCTCGTAGGGCCCCTCCGGCACCCGCAGACCGATCCTGCGGAGCTGGTCGGTGCGCGCCGCCCCGTCGGCCGACCACAGGGTGCGGCCGTCGGCGTCCTCACCGGCGGCGGCGAGATCGGGCGTCTCGTGCGGATCGTGTTCGTCGCGGACCTCGCCGACGACTTCCTCCACGATGTCCTCCAGCGTCGCGACCCCGGCCGTACCGCCGTACTCGTCGATCACCACGGCCATGGCGAGCTTCCCGGACAGCCGGTCCAGCAGCCTGTCCACGGTGAGCGTCTCCGGTGCGAGCAGGGGCTCGCGCAGCAGCTCCGAGACGCGGGTCCGGGGCCGCCGGTCGGCGGGGATCGCCAGCACGTCCTTGATATGGGCCACGCCGACCACGGTGTCCAGGCTGCCCCGGTAGACGGGGAAGCGGGACAGACCGGTCGCCCGCGTGGCGTTGGCGACATCCTCGGCCGTCGCGTGCAGGTCCAGCGCGGTCACCTGGACCCGCGGGGTCATCACGTTCTCCGCCGTCAGCTCCGAGAGGTTCAGGGTGCGGACGAACAGCTCGGCGGTGTCCGCCTCCAGCGCGCCCTCCTTCGCGGAGTGCCGGGCCAGCGCCACCAGCTCCTGCGGGCTGCGGGCGGAGGCCAGCTCCTCGGTCGGCTCCAGACCGAAGCGGCGCACGATCCGGTTGGCGGTGTTGTTCAGATGGCTGATGAAGGGCCGGAACACCGCCGTGAACCCGCGCTGCGGTGTCGCCACCGCCTTGGCCACGGCCAGCGGGGAGGAGATCGCCCAGTTCTTCGGGACCAGCTCGCCGACCACCATCAGGACCACCGTGGACAGCGCCGTACCGATGACGAGCGCCAGGGTGGACGCGGCGGCGGGATGCAGCCCCGCCGCCTCGACGGGGCCGCGGATCAGCTTGGCGATGGACGGCTCGGAGAGCATGCCGATCACCAGGTTGGTGACGGTGATGCCGAGCTGGGCCCCCGAGAGCTGGAACGTGAGACTCCGGACGGCCTTCAGCGCGCTCGCGGCACCCCGCTCGCTCCGCTCGACAGCCCGTTCGAGTTCGCCGCGCTCCACCGTGGTCAGGGAGAACTCCGCCGCGACGAACGCGCCGCAGGCGACGCAGAGCAGCAGGGCGACGAGCAGCAGAAGCACTTCGGTCATCGGTTCACCTCCGTCCCATGATCGGGCAGGGGCGGGGGGACCGCGCGGTGTCGGAGGAGCCGGAGGAGCACGTCATCGTAGGCGTCTGCCCAGCAGCGGCCCTCTCCTACCGCGTCAGTCCGTCAGATGCCTCACCCAGCGGCTCCACTGCGGCTCGGGCCCATACCCCGCCGCGCGCCAGGCGTGGTGGGCCGAGGCGTTGCGGTCGAGGACCATGGCGTCGGCGCGCCGCCCGCCCAGAGCGGTGAACCGTTCCTCCGCCGCCGCGAGGAGGGCGCTCCCCACGCCCCGGCGCCGCTGGTCCGGGTGGACCGCGAGGCGGTAGAGATGGCAGCGCCAGCCGTCGAACCCCGCGATGACCGTGCCGACCAGCACCCCCTCCCGCTCGGCCAGGATCAACGCTTCGGGGTCCCGTTCCACCAGGCGGGCGACCCCGTCCCCGTCGTCGCTGATGCTGGTGCCCTCGGCGGCCACCTTCCAGAAGGCGAGGACCTCGTCCAGATCGGCCGGGGTCGCGGACCGTATCGACATCGAAAGATCGTTCATGGCGGCCATCCCACCATCCGCCGCACCGGGGCGTCGATCGCATTCCGGATGGCGGTCGCACGCTCCCCTTGCCGGTGCTAGCGCGACCGCGCTAGCGTGGTCGGGTGCCCAAGACACAGCTGAACGTCCGAGTGGACGAGGCCACCGCCGAGGCCGCGCGGCAGCGCGCGCTGGAGAGGGGGATGAGCGTGAACCGCTACATAGAGGAACTCGTCCAGCGGGACGCGGGCGAGGCGGGACACACCTTCGTCGAGGCCGCGGCCGACTTCATGAAGCAGTACGAGTCGGTGTTCGCCGAGGAGTTCGGCCCGGAGCGCGAAGGCACCCGTTGAACCTGCGGATCGACCTCTCCTGGCTGCTGATGGTCGCCGAGCACAAGACGCCCGGAGACCCGCAGGTCGTCGACTGGGGCGCGCTCGTCGCCGCCGTGGCCCGGCACGACGCGGAGATCTTCGGCAGCACCGTCTACAGCGACCCGCACGCACGGGCGGCCGCCCTGTTGCAGCTGCTGCTGCATGTGCCCGCGCTCGAACACTCCAACGCGATGTTCGCCTCGGCCGTCGCGTACGGCTACCTCGTCGCCTCCGGGCTCAAGGTCATCACCTCGCCCGAGCAGGTCCGCGATCTGGCGCTGCTGGTGAAGCAGGGCAAGGCGGACGTACGGGCGATCGCCGACGAGCTGCGCCGGTGGAGCGTGTGAGGCTTCAGTCCCCGTCCTCGTTCAGCCCCCGTCTTCCGTGAACGGCTTGCGGGCCACGCCCAGGACACAGGGCGACGAGGGCATCTGAAGGCCCGTCTCCGGAATGCGCAGCCTGCGGTACGTGCCCAGCTCGAAGCCCGCCGCCTCGATCGCGGCCAAGGGGTTCCGGGCCGTGTGGCAGCCGCCGAAGAGCAGCGGCCACAGGGTCCGGTCGGCCGCCCGCTGCGCCGTCGCCAGCGCCCGCCCCGGCGCCAGCCCGTGCTCGAAGAACCGCAGCTCGCCGCCCGGCCGCAGGACCCGCTTGATCTCGGCGAGCGCCCGGGGCAGATCCCGTACGGTGCACAACACCAGGGACGCCACCGCCCCGTCGAACGCCTCGCTCTTGACCGGCAGCGCCTCGGCCGCCCCTGGCACCACGTCCACCGGCACCTCGGCGCGCAGGGCGGCGCGGACCGCGAGCTGCCGCAGCGAGCGTTCCGGCTCCAGCGCCACGACCTCCGAGACGGCGCCGGGGTAGTGGGCGAAGTTCAGCCCGTTTCCCGCACCGACCTCGATGACCCGGCCGGAGAGCCCCGACAGCAGCTCCTCGCGGTACGCGGCGACGCCGCCCCGCAGATCGGCGGCCACGCTGAACCGGGCGTAGAAGCGGGCGAAGACCGGGTGGTGCACGGCGTCCCGGGGGAGCTTCCTGCTGCGCAACTGCATGACGGACCTCCGTTACGGAGAGGGCGTGGGCACCTAGGGGGTGTCGTAGGCCTGTCTGAGGCGATTCTCCCCCGAATCGCCTCCGGATAGCCCCCGGGCGGCCCGGGACGCATGGTCCGGTAGCGCCCGGACAGCCCCGCGAGGTCCGGTCAGTGGCCTCCGGGGAGCCCCGCGGCGTCCGGCCCGGCAGCCCCCGGGCAGCCCGAAGCCTTACCGGAATGGGTCCTACCGGTCCAGGCCTCACCGAACGGGCCCTACCGGTCCGGGCCTTACCGAACGGGCCCTGACGGAACGGGCCCGACCGGTCCGTGGCCTCAGTGCCGTCCCGGAGCCCAGCTTCCGCCCAGTTCCGGCGCGAGCCACCGCGCCGCGCCCGCCGCGAAGTCCGCGCCCGGCAGTGCGCCCGCGCCGGCCGGCACCGCGCCCAGCAGCGGCGCACCGGCCGCCACCGGCAAGTCCTCGATGTTGCACCGGGACGCGAGGTCCGGCTCCGCCGGCATGCTGCCGATCACCACACCCCGGCAGCCGAGCCCCCGGCTCCGCAGCGCCTCGGCCGTCAACGCGGTGGCGTTCAGCGTGCCCAGACCCGCCGGGGACACCACCAGCACCGGAGCGGACAGCAGCCGGGCCGCGTCCGCGAGGGTCCCGCCCTCGTCGTCGAACCGCACGAGCAGCCCGCCCGCACCCTCCACCAGCACGAGGTCGTGCTCGGTGGCCAGCTTCTGAGCCGCCTCGGCGACCTCGAACGGCCGCACCGGCGCGAGCCCCGCCCGCCGGGCCGCCGTGGCCGGGGCCAACGGCTCGGGGAACCGGGCCAGTTCGACCGCCGTCACATGACTGCCCGCCAGACGCGCGACCTCGGCCGCGTCGCCCGGCTCCCCGGGGGCGAGCCCGGTCTGCGCGGGCTTGAGCACCGCGACCCGGCGCCCCCGCGCGGCGGCCGCCACAGCAGCGGTCACCACGGTCTTGCCGATCTCCGTGCCCGTACCGGACACCACCAGAATCGTCGACATATCGGTTCAGCCCTCCCGGGCCGCGGCGCACACGGCCCGGCAGATCCGGGCCACGTCCTCGTCGCCCGTGACGTACGGCGGCATCGTGTAGACGAGATCGCGGAACGGCCGCAGCCACACGCCCTCGCGCACGGCCGCGCGGGTCGCCGCCGCCATGTCCACCTCGTGGTCGAGCTGGACGACCCCGATCGCCCCGAGGACGCGTACGTCCACGACGCCCGGGAGATCCGCTGCGGGAGCGAGCCCGGCGCGCAGCCCGGCACCGATCCGCGCCACCTCGCCCTCCCAGTCCTGCCCGAGCAGCAGGTCCACCGAGGCCGAGGCCACCGACGCGGCCAGCGGGTTGCCCATGAACGTCGGCCCGTGCGCCAGCACCGGCACCTCGCCGCTGGAAATGCCCTCGGCCACCCGGGTGGTGCACAGCGTCGCCGCCATCGTGAGATAACCGCCGGTCAGCGCCTTGCCGACGCACATGACGTCCGGCGAGATCCCGGCGTGCCCGGCGGCGAACAGCGTGCCCGTACGCCCGAAACCGGTCGCGATCTCGTCGAGGACCAGCAGTACGTCGTGCTCGTCGCACGCCTCGCGCAGCACCCGCAGATAGGCGGGGGAGTGGAACCGCATCCCGCCGGCCCCCTGCACGACCGGCTCCACGATGACCGCCGCCAACTCCTCGGCGTGCGCGGCGACCAGCTCCCGCAGATGGGTGACGTACCCCGGATCCGGCTCCGCGTCGAAACCGTCCGGCGGGGCGTCGGCGAAGACCTGCCGGGGAAGAGAGCCCGACCACAGCTCGTGCATCCCGCCCTCCGGGTCGCACACCGACATCGGCTGCCAGGTGTCCCCGTGGTAGCCCCCGCGCCAGGTCAGCAGCCGACGCTTGGCCGGACGGCCCGCCGAACGCCAGAATTGCAGGCACATCTTGACCGCGACCTCGACCGACACGGACCCCGAGTCGGCGAGGAAGACATGCTGGAGCGGTTCGGGGGTGATCTCCACCAGCCGGGTCGCCAGCCGGACGGCGGGCTCGTGCGTGAGCCCGCCGAACATCACATGGCTCATCCGGTCCAGCTGGCCGCGTGCGGCCTCGTTGAGAACCGGGTGGTTGTAACCGTGCACCGCCGACCACCAGGACGACATGCCGTCCACCAACTCGCGCTGCCCCTCGACGGGTTCGGCGAGCCGGAGCCGTACCCCGGAGGCCGACTCCACGATCAGCGGCTCCTGCCGGCCCGGCATCGGACCGTACGGGTGCCAGACGTGCGCCCGGTCGAGCGCGCGCAGCTCGTCGGGGGCGTACGGCTTGGGCGCGGCGGGTCCGGAGTGCGCGACCGGCCCGGAGGGCTCGGCGGGCCGGGGGAGCGCGGGGGCGTACGGCTCAGGCATTGGGGGCGAGATCCGTCCCCGCACCGCGCCGGCGCACCGCCACCAGATCCGTACGCGGCGCGCCGTTGACCTCCGTACGCGCCGCCCCGTTCGCCTCCGAACGCGCGGCCGGAGCATCCGCGTCCGCGTCGGCGACGGCCACCGGTTCCTGCTCCGCGTGGCCACCGCACGGTCCGCAGCCGCCCCCGCCCCCGTGCGAACCGCACCCTGCGGACTCCTGCGTTCCGCACCCGGCCGGCTCCGCCGACGTACCGCAGCCGCCGGCCAGCGCGTCGGCCCGGTGGCGCGGCAGGGTCGTCGTGCCCGCGCCCTCCACCTCGAAGCCGGCGTCCGCGATCATGTCCAGGTCGGCCTGACCGGCCTGGCCCTCACTCGTCAGATAGTCGCCCAGGAAGATCGAGTTGACCAGGTGCAGGGCCAGCGGCTGCATCGAGCGCAGATGCACCTCACGGCCGCCCGCGAGCCGCACCTCGACGTCCGGGCAGACGAAGCGGACCATCGCCAGAATGCGCAGGCAGCGCTGCGGGGTGAGGTTCCACTCCTTGGCGAGAGGCGTCCCCTCGAACGGGATCAGGAAGTTCACCGGCACCGAGTCCGGGTCCAGGTCGCGCAGCGCGAACACCACGTCGACCAGGTCCTTGTCGCTCTCGCCCATCCCGGCGATCAGCCCGGAACACGCCGAGAGGCCGGCCGCCTGGGCCTGCTGCACGGTCTCCACCCGGTCCGCGTAGGTGTGGGTGGTGGTGATCGCCCCGTACGTCTCCTCGGACGTGTTCAGGTTGTGGTTGTACGCGTCGGCGCCCGCCGTACGCAGCCGGTCGGCCTGGCCGTCGGAGAGCAGACCGAGGCAGGCGCAGACCTCGATGCCCTCGTTCTCCTCCTTGATGGCCTCGATGGTCTTGGTGACCCGGTCGACGTCCCGGTCCGTGGGCCCGCGTCCGCTCGCCACCAGACAGACCCGCTTCGCGCCGCCCGCCACCCCGGCGGCGGCCGCCTTGGACGCCTCCTCCGGCTTCAGCCAGGTGTACTTGAGGATTCCGGCCTTCGAGCCGAGCCGCTGCGAGCAGTAGGAGCAGTCCTCGGGGCAGAGCCCGGACTTGAGATTGACCAGATAGTTGAGCTTGACGCGCCGCCCGAACCACTGACGGCGCACCTTCCCGGCGGCGGCCACCACGTCGAGCAGCTCGTCGTCGGAGGTCGCCAGTACGGCGAGCGCTTCTTCGCGGGTCGGCAGTTCGCGCCGCAGCCCCTTGTCCACCAGCGTGTTCAGCAGGTCCATGAAAGATGATCCTGACGTACGGCACCGCCTCCAGCCAAGGAGGAACCAGACAGGAGACCCGGGCGGGGGTGTGTGTATTGCCACACCCTGACCTGCTGCGCACCCGGCTAGGGTCTGTGGGCTGCCTACAAAGACAGGGACCCGCCCCATGTCCTTCGCCCCGTTCGACTGGATCGACGCCGAGGCCCGCCGCCGGGCCGCCGCCGGACTCGTACGCACGCTGCGTCCGCGCGACGCCGAGCCGGAGCTGCTGGACCTCGCGAGCAACGATTACCTGGGCCTCACCCGGCATCCGGAGGTCACCGCCGCCGCGGCGGCCGCCGCCCACCGCTGGGGAGCGGGCGCCACCGGCTCCCGGCTGGTCACCGGATCCACCGCCCTGCACGCCGAACTCGAACGGGAGCTGGCCGCGTTCTGCGGGTTCGAGGCGGCCCTCGTGCTCTCCTCCGGGTACGCGGCCAACCTCGCCGCGCTGACCGCACTCTCCGGCCGCGGTTCCCTCATCGTCTCCGACGCGGGCAACCACGCCTCGATCGTGGACGGCTGCCGGCTCTCCCGCGCCGAGACCGCCGTCGTCCCCCACGCGGACCCGGACGCGGTCGCCAAAGCGCTCGGGGCCCATGACGGGCGGGCCCTCGCCGTCACCGACTCGGTCTTCTCCGTCGACGGCGACGCCGCCCCGCTCCCGGCCCTGGCCGAGGTCTGCCGCTCCGCGAACGCCGCCCTGCTCGTCGACGACGCCCACGGCCTCGGCGTCCTGGGCGACGGCGGACGAGGAGCGCTCGCGGCGGCCGGACTGGCGGGCGGCGACGGGATCGTGGCCACCCTCACCCTGTCCAAGTCGCTCGGCAGCCAGGGCGGAGCGGTCCTCGGACCCGCCCGCGTCATCGACCACCTGGTCAACACCGCGCGTACGTTCATCTTCGACACCGGACTCGCCCCGGCGGCGGCCGGCGGCGCGCTCGGCGCCCTCGAAGTGCTGCGACGGGAGCCCGAACGGGCCGCCCGCGCCCGCGAGGTGGCCACCGCGCTGTACACGCGGCTCACCGCCGCCGGGCTGAAGGCGGTGAGGCCCGACGCGGCCGTCGTCTCCGTCCGGGCGCCGTCGGCGGACACGGCGGTGCGCTGGGCGGCCGACTGCCGCACCGCCGGACTGGCGGTGGGCTGCTTCCGCCCGCCGTCGGTCCCGGACGGCATCTCCCGACTGCGGCTGACCGCGCGCGCCGACCTGACCGAGGAGCAGATCACGACCGCGGTGGCCACGATCGTCGCCACCGCTCCCCGGCAGGCGGACGCCGACGTCAGCTGACGTGCCGTGGACCGGCTCCGTGCGGACCGAGCCCGTCCACGAAGGCGGTCCAGGCCGCCGCCGAGAACCGCAGCGGCGGCCGGTCCACGTCCTTCGAGTCCCGTACGCCGAGGAGCGCACCGCCGATCCGCGCGGTCTCCACGCAGTTGTTCATCCCGGTCGACCGGCTGCTGCGCCGCCACCGCGGGGCGGGCGGCGCCGTGGACGGCGGTGGCATCGGTGGCGGTGGCGGCGGCGGTGGCGGCGGTGAGTCGGTCAGTGCGCGTCGGTCTGACATGGCGTCCCCTCAGCTGCGTCTGAAGCTACGTCCGGTCTCGGTGATGAGGTCCAGCGAGTGTTCGGGCGACAGCGCATGCGCCTGCAAGGTACGGAAGGCCGAGCTGTACGCCTCAAGGTCTTCTCTCCGCTCCAGATAGAGGCTACTCGTCAAGTGGTCAAGAACGACCACATCCAGATCAGAAATGTTCGGAAAGGAGAAGATGACGAAAGGGCCGGTGAGTCCGACGTAACCGCCCACCGAGAACGGCAGCAACTGAAGTTGCACATGTGGCAGTTGAGACACCTGGGCAAGGTGCTCCAGCTGGTCCCGCATCACTTCGGGCCCACCCACCTCGCGATGGAGCACGGCCTCGTCCAGCACCGCCGTGAACCGCAGCGGCGGGCTCGCGCGCAGTACCCGCTGGCGGGTCAGCCGGACTTCGACCAGCGAGTCGAGCCGGCCGTCCGGTAACCCGTCCAGCGAGGCACGGGTCACGGCACGCGCGTATCCGGCGGTCTGGAGCAGCCCCGGCACCACCGAGGTCTCCAGCGTCCGGACCGTACTGGCCTGCGACTCCAGGCTGATGAAGTCGCGGTACTGCGGCGGGATCAGCCCCCGGTACGCGTGCCACCATCCCGAGCCGCCGCCCGCCGACCCCGCGAGGACTTCGAGCAGGGAGCGCAACTGGGGGTCGCGCACCGCGTAGACGTCCAGCAGCCGCGAGACGTCCGCGGGGGTCACCCCGCTCGCACCGGTCTCGATGCGGCTCACCTTCGACTGGTGCCAGCCGAGCAGCCGGGCCGCCTCCCGGCTGGTCAGCCCGGAGGCGTGGCGCAGGGCCCGCAGCTCCTCACCGAGCTTGCGCCGCCGGACGACGGGGCCGTGCAGCATGCCGGTCTCCTTCCGCTGTCGGGAGGGGCCGGTCCGCCGCCGGGACCGGCACCGCAGAGGGGCCAGTGTGCCGTCCGTCCACGCCGTACGGGTCCCGAATTCACCGCTTCGAGCGACAGATATATGCATATCTTGGCCGAACGTCGTTACAGGGAGCTGCATCAATGGCAATCTGGCGCGAAGCACAATCCCGGCCGGCCGTCGGTCGGCCCGGGGCGGGAAAGGGGCGGTGTCGCCATGGCGGACCATCAGGAAGCAACCGTCACTCTGCCGAGCGATCCGGTCTCGGTCTCCGCGGCCCGCAGACATGTGGCGAAGACCCTGGCCGGATGGGGGATGCCCGACGACAGCGAGTTCGCCGACACCATCCGGCTGATCGTCTCGGAGCTGGCCACCAACGCCGTGCAGCACACGTTCGGCCAGTCGCCCACCTTCACCGTGGACCTGCGCCTCGAACGCGACGAGGAGCTGTATCTCGGCGTCACGGACAGTCACCCCCGGTGGCCCCAGAAACTGCCCGCCGCGGTACGGCAGGACAACGGCCGGGGGATGGTCATCATCCGGATGCTGGCCAAGGAGCGAGGCGGACGGCTCCAGGTCACGCCGACCGCCGAGGGCGGCAAGACGGTCTGGATCGCGCTGCCTTGGGTGGTCGCGGTCCAGAGCTGACGTTACGGTCCGGGCCTCGGCGGGCCGGCCGGTGGCGGCGCGGTCCGGGGCTGGCGTTACGGTCCGGACTTCGGCGGTCCGACCGCCGCCCCGGTCCGGAGCCGACCGGGCCGGATCCCACGCTGACCGGCCGGAGTGGACCCGACGGGTGACCCGGTCGCCGGCGGAGCCTGGAGGGCCGAGCCGGCCGGCCGGCTCGGGTCAGCCCGACGGGGGCCGGTTCGGCCCCGGCGCCGTGCCTCCGCGGCCGAATCCGCTGCGCAGCAGCGCGAGCAGCGTCGCGGCGGCCGCGCTCGACCGGTCGCCCCGGTGCACCACGGAGATCGTCCGGCGGAACGACGCGGGCTCCAGCCTCCGTACGGACAGCGGGGCCGGTGCCATCGAGGCGACCATCTCCGGCACCACCGCCACGCCGAGCCCCGCGCTGACCAGCGCGCACACCAGCGCGTACCCCGGTGATTCGCAGACCACCGCGGGCGTCGCCCCCACCGCGGCGAGCGCGTCCTCGACCCCGCGCCGGGGCGGATGGGTCGGCGCACTGCTGATCAGCGGCCGCCCCGCCAGCTCCCCGACCGGCAGCCGCCCGGTGCCCTCGGCGAGCCGGTGCCCCACCGATGTGACCAGCACCAGCTCCTCGACCAGAAGGGGGTCGACGAGCACGCCCGCCGGCGGCGGCCCGACCGCTCCCGGTTCGTAGGCGTGCGTCAGGGCGAGGTCCACCTCGCCCGCGGCCACGGCGGCGATCCCGCCGGGCGGTTCGTGGTCGGCGACGGCCAGCTCGACCTCGGGGTGGGCCCGCCGGAAGGCGCTGAGGACGGGCGGCAGCAGATGGATCCCGGCCGTCGTGAACGTCCCCACCCGCAGCCTGCCGCCCGAGAGCCCGGCCAGCCGCGCCAGCTCGTGCCGCGCCTGGTCCAGTTCGTCCAGTACCCGGCGGGCCCGGCCCGCCAGCAGCTCGCCCGCCGCCGTCAGCCGCGCCCCGCGATGGTGGCGTACCAGCAGCGCCGCCCCCGCCTCCCGCTCCAGCTTGGCCAGCTGCTGCGAGAGCGCGGGCGCGGTGTAGCCGAGGCGGGCGGCGGCCCGGGTGATCGATCCGGCCTCCGCGACCGCCACCAGCGCCGCGAGCCGTGTCGGGTCGTACATGAAAGCGTTCCTTTAGGCAGACCCAGAAGATTGCAAGTACACGCTAAAGGCTCCGCAGGTCCAAGGTGGACCTCATGGACGCACAACTCATCGCCTTCACCGGGGTCGCCGCCGGCATGGTCGCGCTGCCCGGCGCCGACTTCACCGTCGTCGTACGCAACGCCCTGGCCTCCCGCACCGCGGGCCTGGCCTCGGCGGTCGGCGTCGCCGGGGGACTGCTCGTGCACACCGCGCTCGCGGTCGCCGGACTCGCCGCGGTGCTGGTGACGATGCCCGTGCTCTTCCGCACCGTCCAGCTGCTCGGCGGCGCGTACGTCCTGTACCTCGGGCTCAGCGCGCTGTACGCGATCCGCCGCCGAGCGCAGGACGGCTCGGGCCCGCCTTCCGGCGCCCCGGAGGGCGAGCCCGAGCGGCCCGCGCCCAGGGAGTTCGGGCGCGCGCTGCGCCAGGGGTTCCTGACGAACGCGCTCAACCCGAAGGCCCCGGTCCTCTTCCTCAGTCTGCTGCCGCAGTTCGTGCCCGACGGTCAGCCGCCGCTGCCCAGGACCCTGTTGCTCGCGGCCCTGGTGGTGGTGCTGGCGCTGATCTGGTTCCCGGCCGTCGCCCTGCTGGTGGACCGGCTGGGCCGGTGGCTGCGCCGCCCGCGTACCGCCCGCGCCATCGAGGGCGGCAGCGGGGTGGCGCTCACCGGTCTGGGACTCGCCCTGGTCACCGGCCCGCTGCTGCGCTGAGCCGGCCGCGGGCAGCGGGCGGTGCGCGCAAGGGAAGGAGGGCAGGGGCAGTGCCGCAAGGAAAGAGCGTCCGGTCGGTGGGTCAGCGGACCCGTCCGTACCAGACGCTCTTGGACCAGATTTTCGCCAGTCGCACCACGTCCCCCGATTTGGGGGAGTGCCAGATCTTCCCGGCCCCGGCGTAGATGCCCACGTGGTAGACGCTGCGCCCCGAATGGAAGAAGACGAGGTCGCCGCGTTTGCGCTGCGACTTCGGAATATGGCGGGTCTTGTTGTACTGCTGTTGTGCCGTGCGGGGAAGCTTCTTGCCGGCCTTCTTGAACGAGTAGAGCGTCAGCCCCGAACAGTCGAAGCGGCTGGGGCCCGCCGCTCCGTACTTGTAGGGAGCCCCCTTCTTCGACGCGGCGATCTTCAGGGCCTTCGTCGAGTGGGAGGTGGCGGCCTCGGCGTCGCTCACCAGACCGGGCGCCAGCATCGAGGACGTCACGGCCAGGGTGAGCGCCGAAGCCGTACCGACCCGGGCGAACAGAGACGGGACATGAACCTGCGCAGACATGCGCAACCCTTCGTCAGCCGCCTGTGAAGGATGACCTGTCGGGTTCGGGCTGGCGAAGTTGCCCGGCCGCGTCGCGGCTTCACCCCGAGGGCTTCCCGGTCTCCCGGTCGGCCCGTTGTGCTCGGGTCCTCCACTCCTGCCGATCCACTTCTGTCGACCAGTCATCCGGGCGGCGGCAGGACTCGGCGTCCGCCCGGACCGCCCCGCCGCGGCGGCGGGGGCTTGTCGTCCCAGGGATCTTGACGCACTCCGTGCCGGATTTCCGAGCTGAAACGGCGATTTGTGAGTCTCCTCACCACTGATCCATTCAGGTGGACAGGCCGGATTCGCGCCCGCCGTCGAGCCCGGCGCACACCCTCGTACCAGGGACGAAAGGACGCATTTCGAGTACGGGCCGCGCTCCGAACGCAAGTTGGGCCGTCGCTCGCACGGGTGACCGTCTACGCCGAACGAGCGAGGAAAAATGATCGCGGGATCGGGCGTGTCGTGCGGCGGTCCGGCCGGTCCGCTCCCGTAAGGCGCTCCCGGCGTGCGAGGCGGGTCAGTTCACTGCGGGTCAGCTCGCCGGCGGCCGGTTCGCCGGCGGAGGCATCGCGACCCGGCCCGCCCGGCGCTCCCCGTCCAGGACGCGCAGGGCTCGCGCCAGGGTGGCGGCGTGCAGCCGTGACTCGCCGCGCTCGTGCATCAGGGCCAGCGCGTCGCGCAGCGCCGCCGCCCCGGAGGCCAGGGCCTGGGCGGCCCGCAGCGCGCTGTAGGTGTCGCCGCCGTGGGCCGGGTTGATGCGGCCCACCTGGTCGAGCACGGCCAGGTAGCAGTCGACGAACTCGCCCTCGGCGCGGGTCAGTGCGGGCAGGGGCGGGAACTCGGGTGGCTCCATCGGCGTTTCACCTCGCGTCGTACGGCGCCGGTCGTACGGCGGCCGGGTGGGTCAGCGGTTCTCCACGACGTGGTCGACCAGCCCGTAGGCGAGGGCGGCCCGCGCGTCGAGGATGGTGTCGCGCTCGATGTCGGCGGTGATCTGCTCCGCGGTCCGGCCCGTGTGCCGGACGAGCATGGCCGCGAACATCTCGCGGGTACGCACCAGTTCGCGCGCGTGGATCTCCAGGTCGGACGGCTGGCCCCGCAGCGGCTCCTCCAGTGCGGGCTGCTGAATGACTACCCGCGCACCGGGCAGCGCATGTCGCCGCCCCTGCGCCCCGGCCGCCAGCAGGGCCGCCGCGTAGGAGCCCGCCTGCCCCAGGCAGAAGGTCTCCACCGGGCAGGTGAGGTAGCGCATCGTGTCGTAGACCGCCGCCATCGCCTGGAACGTACCGCCGGGGGAGTTGATGTACAGCGACAGGGGCCGGTCCGGATCGGCGTGCTCCAGATACATGAGCTGGGCGATGAGGTCGCTCGCGGCGGTGTCGTCGACCGGACTCCCGAGGAAGACGATCCGCTCGGACAGCAGCTTGGAGTACGGGTCCTGCGTGCGGGTCCCGGTCGCGGTGCGCTCGGTGAACTCGGGAAGGACGTAGCGGGCGGCGGGGCGGATCATGGCGTGCCTCTCTCCTGGAGCTGACCATTCGTCCGGGCGTCCCGTCATCCGTAAAAAATGTACAGGACGTACAGAAGGTTATGATGGTGACTATGGCCTACGAGATTCCGGTGACGCAAGCACGGGCAGAGCTCGCCGAACTGATCAACCGCGTCGTCTACGGCGGTGAACGCGTCGTGGTGACCCGGCACGGCAAGCCGCTCGTCGCGCTGGTCTCCGCCGCCGACCTGCAACGACTCGAAGCGGAGGAGTCCGCGGCCGAGGAGCAGGTGATCAGCTCGGTCTCCTCGATCGGCTCCGCGCCATCCGCTCAGGGCGAACGGCGCAGGTTCGGCATCGCCGCCGAGCACCGCCCCCAGGACGGCCACGGTCACGCCAACCGCAACGACGACGGCCGGGACGCCTGACGTCGGACTGCCCCGCGACAGCACGAAGCCGGGTGCCCTCCCTGAGGAGGCGCACCCGGCTTCGGCGCGTCCGGATCCGGTGCTCAGCCGGTCAGGGCCGGCTCCCGGGCGGGCCCGGCGGACTCGGCAGCCGTCGGCTCGACGGCCTTCGGTGTCCGCCGCGCGAACAGCACCGCCGCCAGTCCGAGCACCGACCACAGTGAGAGCGTCAGGAGGGGCCCGCCCGCCGCGCTCCCGTCGAAGAAGGCGACCGAGCGGAGCAGGGAGCCGCCCGCGCCCGGCGGGAGCCACTGGCCGATCATGCCGACCGGTTCGGGCAGCAGCTGCGGTGCGCTGGTGACGCCGGAGAAGGAATTGCCCAGCAGAACCATCAGCAGGGCGCCGAGCCCGATGCCGCCCGTCCCGAACAGGGCGGCGAGTCCTGCCACCCCTGAACCGATGGCCAGCACGGTGAGCCCGAGCACCCCCGCCTCCGTCCACCAGTCGCCCGTGATCACGCCGAGCCAGCTGTGGGTCACGGCCGTGGCGGCAAGCCCCACCAGGGCGGACGCCGCGAGCAGGGTCAACGCGGCCCGCGCCCCGCGCAGCCCCATGAGGGTGACGACGGCTCCGGCCGCCATTCCCGCCAGGGCCAGCGGCAGGACACTCGCGCCGAGTGCGCTGCCGCGCGGGTCCCCGGTCGGCGCGGCCACCACATCGGTGACCTTGACCTGCGTGCCCTCCGGGGCGGACGCGGTCACGGCCTCGCGCAGCAGCTGGGAGACGACCGGGCTCGCCGCCGACGCGGTGAGCAGGTGCGGCCCCTGCGGGGTGGCGACGACGGCTCCGTATACGACCCGGTCCTCGATCGCGGCGCGGGCGGCGGCCTCGTCCTCGTAACGGTGCACCTCGAAGGCGCCCTCGCGCTGCTCGAACCGCTGCTCCAGCTGCTCGGCGGCCGGCGCCGCACCCGCCACGCCGACCGGGAGGTCGCGTGGCGCGATCCGGGCGGCGGGCCAGGCGAAGGCCCAGAGGGCGAGGGTCACCATCAGGGGGACCAGCAGGATCACCGCCACCGCGCGGCGGTTGGGTGCGGTGGACATGAGAGGCCTCGATTCGTGCGACGGGCGGGGAATCCAAAGAAGGATGAATCCAAAGAGAAGGATCGTTCGTTTTACGACTGGTTCCCACTGTCGGCACGCCTCGTTCGATTGTCAAGAAGGAACGTTCGTTTTAGGTTGAGGTCATGGCCCGCGTATCCCAGGAACACCTCGACGCCCGCCGCCGTCAGATCCTCGACGGCGCGGCGCGCTGCTTCGCCCGCAACGGTTTCCACGCCACGTCCATGCAGGACGTCCTCAAGGAGGTGGGGCTGTCCGCCGGAGCGGTCTACCGCTACTTCCCCGGCAAGGAGGACATCATCGCGGCCATCACCGAGGAGGCCTTCGTCGTCGTGCGCGGCGCCTTCGAGGAGGCTGCCCGTATGACGCCGCCGCCCACCCCGGACGCGCTGCTCAGCCGGGTGCTCGGCGGGGTGCTCGCGGGACGGGTGTACGGGCTGGAGCGCCGCACCTTCGCCGCGCTCGTGGTCCAGCTCTGGTCCGAGACGCTGCGCGACGGACGGCTCGCCGCACTCCTCGACGAGGGGTACGCCACCATGCGCCTGGCCTGGGTGAAGCTCGTCGACGCCTACCGTTCCGCGGGGATCCTGGGAAGCGACGTGCCCGACGACCATGTGGCGCGCACGATGATCGCGGCGGCGCAGGGCTTCATCGTGCAGGAGGCGCTGTTCGGGGACGTACGCCCCGAGGTGGTGGAGAACGGGTTGCGCGGTCTGATGTCCATCACCCCGCAAAAGATCAGTTAACGCAATGGAAAAACTTCCGCCCTAACGTGCAATGCCTGGTCGCGAGGGTGTCGTTCCCGTTCAACGAGTTGTTGAACGGGGATAGTGTCCCGCTGCGTCCGGAGCCGGAGCCGGGCGGAAGACGATGAGGTGGAAGCGTGCAACTGACCCCGCACGAGCAGGAGCGTCTGCTCATCCATGTGGCCGCCGACGTGGCCGAGAAGCGCCGTGCGCGCGGGCTGAAGCTCAACCACCCCGAGGCCGTCGCCCTGATCACCGCCCATCTGCTGGAGGGCGCCCGGGACGGCCGTACCGTCGCCGAACTCATGGCATCGGGACGGAAGCTGCTCACCCGGGACGACGTCATGGAGGGCATCCCCGAGATGCTCCACGACGTCCAGGTCGAGGCCACCTTCCCGGACGGCACGAAGCTCGTCACCGTCCACGAACCGATCGTCTGACGGGGGAGCGCCGATGATTCCCGGAGAGATCCTGTACGGGGACGGGGACATCCCCCTCAACGAGGGGCGGGCGGTCACCCGCCTCACCGTCCTCAACGCCGCCGACCGCCCCGTCCAGGTCGGCTCCCACTACCACTTCGCCGAGGCCAACCCCGGGCTGCGCTTCGACCGCGCCGCCGCCCACGGACTGCGGCTGAACATCGCCGCCGGTACGGCGGTCCGCTTCGAACCCGGCATCCCCGCCGACGTCGAACTCGTCCCCCTCGCCGGCCGCCGCGTCGTCCCCGGCCTGCGCGGCGAAACCGGAGGTGCCCTCGATGCCTGACCTCAAGCGCGCGGTCTACGCCGACCTGTTCGGGCCCACCACCGGCGACCGGATCAGGCTCGCCGACACCGATCTGCTCGTCGAGATCGAGGAGGACCGCTCGGGCGGCCCCGGACACGCGGGCGACGAGGCGGTGTTCGGCGGCGGCAAGGTGATCCGCGAGTCCATGGGCCAGGCCCGCACCACCCGCGCCGAAGGCGCGCCCGACACCGTCATCACCGGCGCCGTCATCATCGACCACTGGGGCATCGTCAAGGCCGACATCGGCATCCGGGACGGCCGGATCACCGGCATCGGCAAGGCCGGGAACCCGGACACCATGGACGGCGTCCACCCCGACCTGGTGATCGGCCCCGAGACCGAAGTCATCGCGGGCAACGGCAAGCTGCTCACCGCAGGCGCGGTCGACGCCCACGTCCACTTCATCTCGCCCACCCTTGTCGACCAGGCGCTCTCCAGTGGCATCACCACCCTCGTCGGCGGCGGCACCGGCCCCGCCGAAGGCACCAAGGCCACCACCATCACCCCCGGGCCCTGGCATCTGGCCCGGATGTTCGAGGCGCTGGAGACGTTCCCCGTCAACATCGGACTGCTCGGCAAGGGCAACACGATGTCGCAGGACGCCATGCACTCCCAGCTGCGCGGCGGAGCACTGGGATTCAAGATCCACGAGGACTGGGGCGCCACCCCCGCCGTCATCGACGCCTGCCTCACCGTCTGCGAACGGACCGGCGCCCAGCTCGCCATCCACACGGACACCCTCAACGAGGCCGGGTTCGTCGCCGACACCCTCGCCGCCATCGCCGGCCGGACGATCCACGCGTACCACACCGAGGGGGCGGGCGGCGGGCACGCGCCCGACATCATCAGCGTGGTCTCCGAGCCGTACGTCCTGCCCAGCTCGACCAACCCCACCCGGCCGCACACCGTCAACACCATCGAGGAACACCTCGACATGCTGATGGTCTGCCACCACCTCAACCCGGCCGTCCCCGAGGACCTGGCGTTCGCCGAGTCCCGGATCCGGCCCTCCACCATCGCCGCCGAGGACATCCTCCACGATCTCGGCGCCATCTCGATCATCTCCTCCGACTCCCAGGCGATGGGGCGCATCGGCGAGGTGATCCTGCGGACCTGGCAGACCGCCCACGTCATGAAGAAGCGGCGCGGTGCCCTGCCCGGGGACGGGCGGGCCGACAACCACCGGGTCCGTCGCTATGTCGCCAAATACACCATCAACCCGGCCGTCGCCCAGGGCATGGGCGGCGAGATCGGCTCCGTGGAGACCGGCAAGCTCGCCGACCTCGTGCTCTGGGACCCGGCGTTCTTCGGCGTGAAACCGCAGACCGTCATCAAGGGCGGCCAGATCGCGTACGCGCAGATGGGCGACGCCAACGCCTCCATCCCAACGCCCCAGCCGGTGATGCCCCGCCCGATGTTCGGCGCGCTGGGCCGGGCGGCGGCCCGGGGCTCGGTCAACTTCGTCTCCGCCGCCGCGATCGAGGACGGCCTGCCCGAACGGCTCGCCCTGGACAAGCCGTTCACGCCGATCACCAGCACCCGGGGGGTCACGAAGGCGGACATGTGCGAGAACGACGCCGTGCCCCGTGTCGAGGTCGACCCCGACAGCTTCGCCGTCACCATCGACGGCGATCCGGTCGAGCCGGCCCCGGCGGCGGAACTGCCCATGGCCCAGCGCTACTTCCTCTTCTGAGAGCCGGCGGACCACAGCTATGTCACGCGCAGCTCTCCTCGTCCTGGCCGACGGCCGGTTCCCCGCCGGAGGCCACGCCCACTCCGGCGGCGCCGAACCGGCCGTCGCCGAAGGGCGCGTTCGCGACGCCGACTCCCTCGCCGACTTCTGCCGGGGCCGCCTGCACACCGCGGGCCTCACCGCCGCCGCCCTCGCCGCGGCGGCGGCCCACGGCCTCGACCCGCTCGCCCTCGACGAGGCCGCCGACGCCCGTACGCCCTCACCCGCCCTGCGGGCCACCGCCCGGAAGCTGGGCCGGCAGATGATGCGGGCCGCCCGCGCCACCTGGCCGAGCCCCGAACTGGACGCGCTCGCCAAAGCCCGGCCGCGCGGCGCCCACCAGCCCGTCGTCCTCGGGCTCACCGCGCGGTCGGCGGGCCTCGGCCCCGAGGACGCCGCGCACTGTGTCGCGTACGAGACCGTCAGCGGGCCCGCCACCGCCGTCGTCCGGCTCCTCTCCCTTGACCCCTTCCACGCCACCGCCGTCCTCGCCCGGCTCGCCCCCGAGCTGGACCGGGTCGCGGAACAGGCCGCCGAGGCAGCCCGGCAGGGCATCGACGCCCTGCCCGCCGCCTCGGCCCCGCTCCTCGACATCACCGCCGAGGCGCACGCCGCCTGGCCGGTCCGCCTCTTCGCCTCGTAGGTCGGGCCGGGCCCGCCCCGCCCCACACGGACACCTCAGCCACCCCTCCACCACCACGGGAGTCCCCATGCACCTCGGCCACACCCACGACGGCCCCGCCGCCGTCAGCGCCGACGCCACCCGCCCCGACGGCACCCGGCGCGCCCTGCGCATCGGCCTCGGCGGCCCCGTCGGCTCCGGCAAGACGGCCACCGTCGCCGCCCTCTGCCGCGAACTGCGCGACCGGCTCTCCATCGCCGTCGTCACCAACGACATCTACACTCGCGAGGACGCCGACTTCCTCCTCAACAACGCCGTCCTGCCGCCCGAGCGGATCCAGGCCGTCGAGACCGGCGCCTGCCCGCACACCGCGATCCGCGACGACATCTCCGCCAACCTCGAAGCGGTCGAGGACCTGGAGGACGCGGTCGGCCCGCTCGACCTGATCCTCGTCGAGTCCGGCGGCGACAACCTCACCGCCACCTTCTCCAAGGGCCTGGTCGACGCACAGATCTTCGTCATCGACGTCGCGGGCGGCGACGACATCCCTCGTAAGGGCGGCCCCGGCGTCACCACCGCCGACCTCCTCGTCGTCAACAAGACCGACCTCGCCCCGTACGTCGGCTCCGACCTGGAGCGGATGGCCCTGGACGCCAAGAAGCAGCGCGGCGAACTCCCCGTCGCCTTCACCTCGCTGACCTCGGCCGAGGGCGTCGGACCGGTCGCCGACTGGGTGCGCACACGGCTCGCCGCCTGGACCGCGTGAGCGTCCACGCGCGGGCCCGGCTCCGCGCCGAGCCCGACGGCCGGGGCGGCACCGCCCTGCCCGTCCTGGAGAGCGACGGCCCGCTCGCCCTGCGCCGCACCCGTTCCCCGCACCCCACGTACGCCCGGGCCACCGTCGTCGGCGCGATGAGCGCCCCGCTGAACGGCGACCGCCTCGCCATCGAGGCCGAGGTCACCGACGGCGCACGCCTCACGGTCGACGCGGCGGCGGCCACGGTCGCGCTCCCGGGCCCCCTGCCGGACGCCGACCCGTCCACGTACACGGTCAACCTGACCGTGGGGGAGGGGGCGGCCCTGCACTGGCTCCCCGAACAACTGGTCTCCGCCCACGGCAGCCGCCTGCACCAGACCACCCGGGTCCAACTCGCGCCCACCGCACGCCTCCTGCTGCGCGAGGAGCAGATCCTCGGCCGCCACGGCGAACCCACCGGCGCCCTCACCACCCGCCTCACCGTCCACCGCGCGGGCCGCCCCCTCCTCGACCAGCAACTGACCTACGGCCCCGACGCCCCCGCCGGCTGGGACGGCCCCGCAGTCCTCGCCGGCCACCGCACCACCGGCCAACTCCTCCTAGCCGACCCGACCTTCGAGGACGCCCCGCTCCCCGCCCGCCTCCTCGGCCCCACCGCCGCCCTCACCCCACTGGCCGGCCCCGCCGTCCTGGTCACCGCCGTGGCCGCCGACGCCCGCCTGCTGCGCGGAATCCTGGACGACGCGACGTGTGAACTGCTGGACGGGCTGAAGGCGTGAGGTCATCAGGTCCCCTCTACGCGACCGCCTTACGTACGCGCTCAAGCCGCAGCCGGTTCTCTTCCACCCACCCGGGTGCCACATCTACGGGAACCTGCACGGCAATCTGCGTCGATGGCGAGTCGTGCACAGTCACCTCCATCGGATCCTCGGGAACCACTGACAGCCACGCACTACGACCGTCAGGCGGCCACTCGGCTCCCTCCTCCGCGTCAAGGGCATCGAGGCAACGGCCCCATGCATCCAGATCCCCGCCTGAGATGTGCAGTCCAACGGTGCCGCTGACGAAGCCGCTCTCCAGCACGATCTCGGCCGCGTAGTACCTCTCTTCCCCTGCCGGCATCGGCGCATCACACGCAACCCGGAGGGTCACGCTCTGCACGCTGTCAGCGAACCGGAAGAGCTCCAGGGCGTGTGCATCGTCGATCACGACCACCTCATGGACGAGTGAGCGAACAAGACACTCCGATTCTCCCGTACCCCATGCCACAACGATGACGGCCCCTCACGCGTGGCCACTCGGAGATACCGGACAGGTCCTCGCCTCGCTGGGCGGCGCCGGCCCGCACCTGGCTGGGCACGTACGTGTCTCTCAGCTTCGGCGGGGGCAGCCCCTCGACCCACCAGCCGCTGACTCCGTTCAGCGAACTTCCTTCACCGGTTATGGGTTCGGTAAAGAAACAGGTGTACGCCCTGGCCCCAGGCGCCCCGCAGACGAAAGGATCCCCGCGACGTACCGATGACCACGCCGCCCTCTCGGCGGCGGATCGGATGAAGGGGGATACACGTGAGACGTACGACAGTGCTCGGCTCGGCCGGGGCTCTCGTCGCGGGCACGCTCATAGCGGGGGCCATGGCCGCGCCCGCCGCGAGCGCCGACGGCCGGCACCACGGCCGGGGCGACGCCGAGGCGCGCGGGGTCGCCGTCGCGGCGCAGCGGGCGGCGAAGGCCGGGATCGACTGGAAGGACTGCCCGGAGGACTGGGGTCTGACCGCCCCCATCCAGTGCGGCTGGGTGACCGTGCCGCTCGACTACGCCAAGCCGAACGGCAAGAAGATCAAGCTCGCCGTCGACCGGCACGTCAGCACCGGCACGAAGCGCGAGCGGCAGGGCGCCCTGCTCTACAACCCGGGCGGGCCCGGCGGTTCGGGGTTGCGCTTCCCGACCCGGATCACCACCGAGAACCCGCTCTGGACGAAGACCGCGAAGGCTTACGACTTCGTCGGTTTCGAGCCGCGCGGCGTCGGCCACTCGGCGCCGATCTCCTGTGTGGACCCGCAGGAGTTCGTCAAGGCGCCCAAGGCCGACCCGGTCCCCGACAGTGAGGCGGACAAGCGCGCCCAGCGGAAGCTGGCCCGCGAGTACGCCGAGGGGTGCGGCGAGCGCAGCGGTGAGATGCTGCCGCACATGACGACGCCGAACACGGCACGCGACCTGGACGTCATCCGGGCCGCGCTCGGGGAGAAGAAGCTCAACTTCCTCGGCGTCTCCTACGGCACCTACCTGGGCGCCGTCTACGGCACGCTCTTCCCGACCCACGTACGGCGCATGGTCGTCGACAGCGTGGTCGACCCGTCGCGGAAGAACATCTGGTACCGGGCGAACCTCAACCAGGACATCGCCTTCCAGATGCGCTGGGACGACTGGAAGGCGTGGGTCGCGCAGCACGACGACGTCTACGGCATCGGCGACACCCCGCAGAAGGTCGAGAAGGCCTGGCGGGAGCTGCGGGCCGCCGCGAAGAAGAAGCCCATCGGGGGCGTCGTCGGGCCCGCCGAGCTCATCGGCTTCTTCCAGAGCGCCCCGTACTACGACTCCGCCTGGGCCCCCACCGCCAAGACCTGGAGCGACTACCGGGCCGGTGACACCCAGGCGCTGATCGACGCCGCCGCCCCCGACATGAGCGACCTCGCGGGCAACGCCGCCGCCGAGAACGGCAACGCGGTCTACAACGCCGTCGAGTGCGCCGACGCCCAGTGGCCCACCGACTGGCGCACCTGGGACCGGGACAACACCCGGCTCCACGAGAAGTACCCGTTCATGACGTGGGCCAACGCCTGGATGAACCTGCCCTGCGCCACCTGGCCCGCCAAGCAGCAGACCCCGCTGGAGGTGAAGACCCGCAAGGGCCTGCCGCCGGTCCTCATCGTGCAGTCCACCCGCGACGCCGCCACCCCGTACGCGGGCGCGGTCGAGCTGCACAAGCGGTTCAAGGGCTCCCGGCTCATCACCGAGAAGGACGCCGGATCCCACGGCGTCACCGGACTGGTCAACCCCTGCGTCAACGAGCGGGTGGACACCTACCTGCTCACCGGGAAGACCGACCGGCGCGACGTGACGTGCACCCCGCACGCCACGCCGAAGCCGTAAGTCTCGGGCGTACGGCCGGGACCGCTCAGTGGCGGTCCCGGTCGTACGCCGCCAGCCAGGCGTCCTCCGCCGCGTAGTCGAAAAGGCCCTCGCCGTAGTTCCTGAGCATCTTCGGGAACGCCTCCCGCCAGTCGCGCCCCGCCAGCTCCCCGGCCAGCCAGTCGACCGTCTCCGGCAGTGATTCCACGTACCCCGTCACGGGGCGGTAGCCGAGCTGTTCACCGGCGGCCGTCATGTCGTAGACCACCGGGTGCGCGCCGCTCCACGGCGTCTCGCCCACCTGCCCCTCGGGCGCCGGGCCGTCGATCAGCACCGTCTCCGTCTCCCGCCCCAGCACCGCGTCGATCGCCGACGCGATCTCCGCGACCGTCGGCGCTTCGGGGTCCGCCGCGTTCAGTACGCGCGATCCCGGCTTCCCGGCGGCCAGCCGGATCAGCTCCGCCGCGTTGGAGACATGGAGTGGGTGGAAGCGGCTCTTCCCGCCGTACGCGAGGACCCGGCGCCGCCGACCGTCCAGCAGCCGCTTCACGACGTACAGTTCGCGCGGTGTGCGGCAGTACGGGCCGTGGACCGCGCCCGCGCGCAGCAGCGTCACCGGCAGCGCCTCGCCCGCCGCCAGCAACTCCCGCTCCAGCAGGACCTTTCGCGTCCCGTACGTGGCGTCCCCCGGGGGCACTGTCCACTGGGTCTCGGGGAGCGGCACGGGGTAGCGCGGGAAGCCGTCCGGTTCGGCCTGGGTGTCGAAGCTGCGGCCCCGCTCGTCCTCGTACACCGCACCGCTGGAGATCACCACCGCCGAGCCGATCCGGCCGGCCAGCCCGGTCAACTGCCGGGCGTGCGCGCCGTCGAACGCGACCATGTCGACCAGGACGTCACAGCCGTCGCCCAGCGCCTTCTCCAGCGCCCCTTCCTCGTCGCGGTCGAGCGCCACCGCCCGTACCCCGGCGTCCCACCCCTCGTCCCGGTCACCGCCGCGCGAGGCCGCGGTGACCTCCCAGCCGTCGGCGGCCAGCGCGCGGACCGCGGCCCGCCCGATCTGGCCCGTCGCTCCCAGCACCCATGCGTGTCCGTTGCTCATGGAAGCGACGCTAGGGGAGCGGGGCCGGCCGGACCAGGTCGCTCTGCCGGTGGCGAATTCGCCCTCAGCGTCGCAGCTTCGGGAACTTCCTCGGCGGCGCGGCAGCCTGCTCGGCCGCCTTCACCTTGGCCGCGTACTCGTCGACGTACTCCTGGCCGGAGAGTCCGAGGATCGCGTACATGATCTCGTCCGTCACCGCCCGGATCGCCGCCTTCTGGTTCTCCATGCCCGCGTAGCGGGAGAAGTCCAGCGGTTCGCCGAAGCGGATCTCGACCTGCTTGATCTTCGGCATGACCTGGCCGGGCGGCTGGATCTCGAAGGTGCCGACCATCGCGCACGGGATCACCGGCACCTGTGCGGTGATCGCCATGACCGCGACCCCGACCTTGCCCTTGTAGAGCCGCCCGTCGTGCGAGCGGGTGCCCTCCGGATAGATCCCCAGCAGCTCGCCCTTGTTGAGCACGCCGAGCCCCTCGCGGATCGCGGCCTGCCCGGCGTCCTTGCCGGACCGGTCCACCGGGATCTGGCCCGCGCTGCGGAAGAAGGCGGCCGTGAGCCGGCCCTTGATCCCCGGGCCCGTGAAGTATTCGGCCTTCGCCAGGAAGGTGATGCGGCGCTTGATGATGGCCGGCATCAGGAAATGGTCGGAGAAGGAGAGATGGTTGCCCGCGACGATCGCCGCGCCGTCCTCGGGGATGTTCTCCAGGCCCTCGATCCGGGGCCGGAACAGCAGCCGCAGCACGGGCCCCAGAACGACATACTTCAGGACGTAATAAAACACCTTGTGGGTGCACCTCGCTCTGCCGGGCCGACTCAGGACTCGTACTACCAGGTCATGGTGGTGCCGGGACCCTACCCGCAGGGTCCCGGCACCACCATGCGACCGTAGCGAACCGGTCTCCCGACGCGTACCCGCCTCCGGGCCCGTCAGGCGTGGTCACCCGCCGTGGCGTCGGGGGTGTTCACCCACCGTGATGTCTCAGGTGTCCTGGGTGGCCAGCATGCCGATGGTGCACAGTCCCAGCACCACCCAGCCGAACCAGAGCCAGCCACTGCTTCCCAGCGCCACCGTGTACGCGGTCACCGCGACCAGCGCCCCGACGGTCAGGTATCCCATGGTCTTCGTCGATCCGGACATGCGCGCACGCTCCTCGTCGGCCGCGCGGCCGTTGTCCCCATGGTCACCCCGTATGCGCCCTCCGCGCTACTGTCCGCGCGCCTGCAAAGACGCGAGATAGGCGTTGTACGCCGCCAGCTCCTTGTCACCGTCGCGGTCCGCGGCCCGGTCCGAGCGCCGGGCGGCACGCTGTTCGGAGTTGTACCACTGGTAGACCAGCGCGATCAGCACCAGCACCGAGGGGATCTCGCTGAACGCCCAGGCGATGCCGCCCGCCCAGTTCTGGTCGCTCAGGGCGTCGATGCCCAGCGAGGCGGGCGGATTCTCGTACGTCTTCACCATCGGCGTCGACGCCATCATCAGCGCGATCCCGAAGAACGCGTGGAACGGCATCCCGGCGAACAGCTCCAGCATCCGCATCACATAGCCGGGGCGGTGCGGACCCGGGTCCACACCCATGATCGGCCAGAAGAAGACCAGACCGACCGCGAGGAAGTGCATCATCATCCCGAGGTGGCCCGGCTTGGAGCCCATCAGGAAGTCGAAGATCGGCGTGAAGTAGAGCGCGTAGAGGCTCGCGATGAACAGCGGGATCGTGAACACCGGATGCGTGATGATCTTCATGTACCGGCTGTGCAGCAGCTTCAGCAGCAGCTCACGCGGGCCGATCCGGCCCCGGCCGGCCGGCGGCAGCGCGCGCAGCGCCAGCGTCACCGGGGCGCCGAGCAGCAGCAGGATCGGCGACAGCATGCTGATCACCATGTGCTGCACCATGTGCACGCTGAACATGACCATGCCGTAGTCGTTGAGCTTGGTGCACATCACCAGCGCGATGCTCAGCACACCCACCGTGAAGAACACGATCCGGCTGACCGGCCAGCCGTCCCCGCGCCGACGCAGCCGCACCACGCCGTACCCGTACAGGGCGAGCGCCAGGACGCAGCCGGTCAGGAAGAACGGCTCGACGGAGAGCTCCAGCCCCCGCCCCAGCGTGAACGGCGGCAGATCCATGTTCATGCCGTGCCCGCTGTGATCCATCTGTTCACTCCCGATGGGGACACGTCCCCGTTTCGTGCCGGTTGTCCGGTCCAGAGTAGAACTGCCCCCGGTCGCGGTCGCGGCCGGGGGCAGTTCTGGCAGGACGTGTCCTGACGAGGTCTTCTAGAGCACGCACTCCGCCTCGGCGTACCGCTCGGCCGGGACCGTCTTCAGCGTCTCGACCGCCTCCGCCAGCGGAACCATCACGATGTCCGTGCCGCGCAGCGCGGTCAGCATCCCGAACTCGCCCCGGTGCGCCGCCTCCACCGCGTGCCAGCCGAACCGGGTCGCGAGGACGCGGTCGTACGCGGTCGGCGTACCGCCGCGCTGGACATGGCCGAGGATGACCGGGCGGGCCTCCTTGCCGAGCCGCTGCTCCAGCTCGCCGGAGAGCTGCGTGGCCACCCCGGCGAACCGCTCGTGGCCGTAGATGTCCTTGACGCCCTGCTCGAACTGCATGGAGCCCTCGCGCGGCTTGGCGCCCTCGGCGACCACCACGATGGCGAACTTCTTGCCCGCCGAGAACCGCTTGCCGACCAGCTCGGTCAGCTCGTCGATGTCGAAGGGGCGCTCCGGCACCACGATCGCGTGGGCGCCGGCGGCCATGCCCGAGTGCAGGGCGATCCAGCCGGTGTGACGGCCCATGACCTCCACGATCAGCACCCGCTGGTGCGACTCGGCAGTGGTCTTCAGCCGGTCCAGCGCCTCGGTCGCGACACCGACGGCGGTGTCGAAGCCGAAGGTGACATCGGTGGAGGCGATGTCGTTGTCGATGGTCTTGGGAACCCCGACGATCGGCAGCCCGGCCTCCGAGAGCAGGTTGGCCGCCTTCAGCGTGCCCTCGCCGCCGATCGGGATGATGGCGTCCAGGCCGAGGTCCGCGACATGGCCGCGGGCCCGCTCCACCCCGTCGCGCAGATGCGCGGGCTGGACGCGGGAAGAGCCGAGGATCGTGCCGCCGCGGGCCAGGATGCCGCCCACCGCGTCGAGGTCGAGCTTGCGGTAGTCCGCCTCCAGCAGGCCCTTCCAGCCGTCGTGGAAGCCGATGACCTCGTCGCCGTGGTCCACCACCGCGCGGTGCACGACGGAACGGATGACGGCGTTGAGGCCGGGGCAGTCGCCGCCGGAGGTGAGTACGCCAATGCGCATGGCCCGGGAACCTTTGCAACGTGTAAGTCGACGACCGGACCACGCCGTCCGGTTGGATCCCCGCCACCCTACCGGCGCAGGGTGGCGGGACCGAACCGGCCGTCCGCCTGCTGGACTTCGCTCAACCGAGCGGAAAACCCTTCAGGCGGGCTCCGCTCAACCGAGCGCGAACCCCCTCAGGCGGGGGCTTTGCTCATGCGAGCGGAAAGTGACTCAGGCGGGCTGCGTCGCGGCCGAGATCCGCTCGGCGCGCAGCGCCTCGTACCACCGGTCGTCGGTCGGCGGCAGCGCGTTCACGTCGAGGGCCAGCTTCAGCAGCAGATCGGCGATCTGCGGGTTGCGGGCCATCACCGGACCGTGCATGTACGTCCCGAAGACCGTGTCGTTGTACGCGCCCTCCGTGCCGTCCCCCGTGCCGTTGCCCCGGCCGAACCGCACCCGGGCGAACGGCCGTGCCGTCGGGCCGAGATGGGTGACGCCCTGGTGGTTCTCGAACCCGGTCAGAGGCTCAAGCCCCAGCTGCGGGTCGATGTCCGCCAGTACGTCACCGACGCACCGCGCGCCCTCGCCGCGGGTGGAGACCACGTCGAGCAGACCGAGACCCTGCTCGCGCTCACCGAGGTCGTTGATGAACTCGTGGCCGAGGATCTGGTAGCCCGCGCAGACCGAGAAGATGATCGCGCCGTTGGCCGCGGCCCGGCTCAGCCCGCCGTCGCGGCGCAGCCGCTCCGCCGCGAGACGCTGCGGCCGGTCCTCACCGCCGCCGATCAGATAGATGTCGCCGGACGTCGGCACCGGCTGGTCGCTGCGCACGTCGACGCGCTGCACGTCCAGACCGCGCTGCCGGGCCCGCCGCTCCACGACCAGGGCGTTGCCCTGGTCGCCGTAGGTGCTGAGCAGGTCGGGGTAGACCCAGACCAGACGCAGACCGTTGTTCATACTTCGTCCTCTCCGGAGATGACCGGGGCCGGGGTCAGTTGCCGACACGGCGGCGCAGATCCTGGAAAGCGGTGTAGTTGGCGATGACCTCGATGCGGCCGGGCGGGGCGTACTGCACGGCCTCGTCCAGGTTCTCGCAGACCCGGAAGTCGAGACCGGCCACTTCGAGCCGGACCGCGAGGTCCAGCTTCCGGTCGCCGAGCACGAAGATCGGGTGCCCGGCCAGCTGGGTGTAGTCCACGTCCCACAGCCAGGAGGTGTCCGTGCCGTCCGCGCCGCGGGCGTTCACCGAGAGGATCACCGGCGTCGGCGGCGGGTCGATCAGCGAGAACGTCTCCAGCCAGCCGGCCGGGTTCTTCGCCAGCAGGAGCCGCAGCTCACGGTTCTGGAAGGTGACGACGTCGTACCGTCCGGCGACCGCCTGCACCTGGTACATCCGCTCCAGCGCGACCTGCGGCGGCACACCGAAGACCGCGGCCACCGCGGCCGAGCTGGCGGCGTTCGCCTTGTTGGCGCGGCCGGGCAGCTGGAGGTGGATCGGCCACGCCGAACCGTGCGGGTCCAGGACGTAGTCGCCGTTCAGCGCCCAGCTCGGGGCGGGGCGGCGGAAGCCGCACTGCCCGCAGAACCAGTCGTCGCCCGGACGCTGCATCACACCGCCGCAGGACGGGCAGGACCAGGCGTCGTCCTTCCACGCCTGACCGGCCGCCACCCACACCACGTTGGGCGAGGAGGAGGCCGCCCAGACGACCAGCGGGTCGTCCGCGTTGGCGATGATCACGGCCTTCGAGCCGGACAGGCCCTCGCGCCAGTGCTCGGCCATCATCCGGGTCTCCGCCGCGCGGTCCAGCTGGTCGCGGGAGAGGTTGAGCAGCGCGATGGCCTTGGGCGTGGTGTCCCGGGCCACCCCCGCCAGATACTTCTCGTCGACCTCGATCACACCGAACTTCGCGTCCGAGCCACCGGCCAGCGCCGAGGTGATGCCTGCGGGCATGTTCGCGCCGAGCGCGTTCGACACGACGGGCCCGGCGGCCCGCAGCGCCTCGGCGATCAGCCGCGTGGTGGTCGTCTTGCCGTTCGTCGCCGACACGAGGATCACGTCCAGGTGCTGCGCCAGCCGCCCCAGCAGGTCGGGGTCGAGTTTGAGCGCCACCCGGCCGCCGATCACCGATCCGCTGCCCCGCCCCGCGGCGCGTGACACCGCCGCCGCGGCCTTGCCCGCCGTCACGGCCAGTTTGGCCCGCGGCGACAACGGCTCCGTGTTGCCTGCCATCGTCCTAGATCCTCCTTGCATCGGTCCGCGCCCAGCCTATCGATGTCCGCCGCATCGGCCGCACCGCGGCACCACGGGAACTCCCCGGCCCCGGCGGAACGTACGCTTGCCGCCATGCGAAACCGCCCGATCCCCGGCAGTTCCGGACTCGTCCGTGAGATGAGTCTGCTCGGCGACCCGTTGCTCCACCGGCCCTGCGAGGACGTCACGGACTTCGGTCCGTCGCTCGCGAAGCTGGTCGAGGACATGTTCGCCACGATGTACGCCGCACAGGGTGTCGGGCTCGCCGCCAACCAGATCGGCGTCCCGCTCAAGGTGTTCGTCTACGACTGCCCGGACGACGACGATGTCCGCCATCTGGGACACGTGGTCAATCCCGAACTGGTCGAGGCGGACGGACTCACCGTACGCGGACCGGAGGGCTGTCTGTCACTTCCGGGTCTGGAAGCGGGCACGGAACGCTTCGACCACGCGGTGGTGGAGGGGCTGACGATGACCGGCGAGCCGGTCCGGATCGCCGGGACGGGATGGTTCGCCCGGTGCCTCCAGCACGAGTGCGATCACCTGGAGGGCACCGTCTACCCCGACCGGCTGACCGGGCTGCGGCGCTCCCGGCTGCTGCGCGCGGCCCGCAGGGCCTCCTGGGCGCGGCAGGGCTGAGCGACACCGGGCGCCGCGGCCCGGCATCTCAGGACCTCAAGACCTCAGGACCTCGGGACCTCAGAACCCCGGGCCGCCCTTGACGTCGCGGTCGCCCGCCTCCGCCAGCCGCCCCCACAGCAGATCGGCGAGGCTGCTCACCAGCCGCTCGCGGGAGCAGGGCCGGTCGGCGAGCCACCAGTCGCCCGCCGCGTGCATCATGCCGACGATCCCGTGGCCCCAGATGCGGGCCATCTGCTCGCCGTCCGGCCCCAGGTCGACCCGCTCGACGATCACCTGGCCCAGCTCCTCGCCGAGGCGGCGCAGCAGCGGTGCGGAGTGCCGGCCGACGTCGAAGCCCTGCTCGGGGGAGGGGGAGGCGTCGGCGGTGTCGGCGGCTCCGTCGGCGGGGTGCATCAGGAAGCGGTAGACCTGCGGGCGGGCCTCGATCGCGGCGAGATAGGTGTTGAGCGTGGACTCCACCCGGGCACGCCGCTCGGCGGGCGCGTCCAGGGCGGCGCGCAACGCGCTGAGCAGGGCGTCGGTGTGGCGTTTGGCCAGCGCGCGGTAGAGGCCGCCCTTGTCCCCGAAGTGGCGGTAGAGGATCGGCTTGGTGATCCCGGCCTCGGCGGCGATGGCGTTCATCGAGGCCTGCGGTCCGTCCCTGAGCACCACCCGGTCCGCCGCTTCCAGCAACTCACGGCGGCGGCGCTCGGCCGCGGTCCGCTGCCGCTCGGAGCTTCGTGCGGTCTCCATGTCGTCTCTCCCACCCCTGGCCACGCGGTGCCGTCACACCGCTTCTGCACGCCCGCGCAACGTAACACTCCACGGGGCCGGAGCCGGATCGGCTCCATGGCGGTTGACAGTACCTACTTGCCGGTAACAGACTGTGGTTACCGCAAGTAACGCATGGTTTTCGCCGCAGTGCCTGGAGGGGAAACATGGCCGAGTTCACGCTTGACCTCAACGACGACCAGAAGCAGGTCAAGGAGTGGCTCCACGGCTTCGCGGCGGATGTCATCCGCCCCGCCGCCGCGGAGTGGGACGAGCGTGAGGAGACGCCCTGGCCCGTCATCCAGGAAGCGGCCAAGGTCGGCATCTACTCCCTGGACTTCTACGCCCAGCAGTTCTTCGACCCTACGGGTCTCGGCATCCCCATGGCTATGGAAGAGCTCTTCTGGGGCGACGCCGGTATCGCCCTGTCGATCGTCGGTACGGGCCTGGCGGCCGTCGGCGTCCTCGCCAACGGCACCGAGGAGCAGATCGGCACCTGGATCCCGCAGATGTACGGCGACGCCGACGACGTGAAGGTCGCCGCCTTCTGCTCCTCCGAGCCCGACGCCGGCTCCGACGTCGCCTCGATGCGCACCCGGGCCGTCTACGACGAGGCCAAGGACGAGTGGGTCCTCAACGGCACCAAGACCTGGGCGACCAACGGCGGCATAGCCAACGTCCACGTCGTCGTCGCCGTCGTCGACCCCGACATCGGCTCCAAGGGCCATGCCTCCTTCATCGTGCCGCCGAACACCCCCGGCCTCTCCCAGGGCCAGAAGTTCAAGAAGCACGGCATCCGCGCCTCGCACACCGCCGAGGTGGTTCTGGAGGACGTCCGCGTCCCCGGCCACTGCCTGCTCGGCGGAAAGGAGAAGCTCGACGAGCGCCTCGCCCGCGCCCGGGAGCGCGCCAAGGCGGGCGGCGAGCGGGTCAAGAACGCGGCGATGGCCACCTTCGAGGCCTCCCGCCCGGCCGTCGGCGCGATGGCCGTGGGCACCGCCCGCGCCGCCTACGAGGTCGCCCTCGACTACGCGAAGACCCGCAGCCAGTTCGGCCGCCCGATCATCGACAACCAGGGCATCGCCTTCCAGCTCTCCGACATGCGCACCCGCATCGACGCGGCCCGGCTGCTGGTCTGGCGCGCCTCCTGGATGGCCACCACCGGCAAGCCGTTCACCTCGGCCGAGGGCTCCATGTCGAAGCTGTACGCCAGCGAGACCGCCCGGGACGTCACCGCGCAGGCGATCCAGATCCTCGGCGGCAACGGCTTCACCCGCGAGTACCCGGTCGAGCGCATGCACCGCGACGCGGCCATCTACACCATCTTCGAGGGCACCAGCGAGATCCAGCGCCTGGTCATCGCCCGCACGCTCTCGGGCATGCCGATCCGCTAGCGGATCGGCGGGCGGCAGGCATACGGAAGGGGCGGCCGGGGACGTGGGTCCCCGGCCGCCCCTTCGCTGTGGGCTCAGCCCGGCAGATGCGCCTCGATCGCCGCCACGACCTCCGTGGACTCCGGCTCGGAACGCGGACGGATCCGGGCCACCGGCTCACCGGCCGGTGAGATCACGAACTTCTCGAAGTTCCACTGGACGTCACCGGCCTCCCCGTCCGCGTCCGCCAGCCGCGTCAGCTCCGCGTACAGCGGGTGCCGGCCGTCGCCGTTGACGTCGGTCTTCTCCAGCAGCGGGAAGCTGACCCCGTACGTCGTCGAGCAGAACGTCTGGATCTCCTCCGCGCTGCCCGGCTCCTGCCCGGCGAACTGGTTGCACGGGACGCCGAGCACGGTCAGGCCCCGGTCCCCGTAGTTCTGCTGCAACCGCTCCAGGCCCTCGTACTGCGGGGTGAGCCCGCACTTGGAGGCCACGTTCACCACCAGGACGGTCCGGCCGCTGTACGCGCCCAGCGTCGTCGGCTCGCCCGTGAGGGTGCGCAGCGGAATGTCGTGCAGCGTCATGAAGCTCTCCCTGTTCCTTGCGTGGTGCCGCTCATTGTGCCGCCCGCCGTTCATGGAGCGGCGAGCTCCTTGTAGTAGAAGGTCGTCGGCTTGAGGCTGCCCGCCGGATCGGCCGCGTATCCCGGCACGCTCCCGGCCCTCGTCCACCCCGCCTTGCAGTAGACCTGCTCGGCCAGGCTGCCGGTCTCGGTGTCCAGGATCAGCAGCGTGATGCCCTCGGTCGCGGCGTACGCCTCCACCGCCGCGAGCAGTGCCCCGCCGATCCCCTGACCACGCGCGGACGGGCGGACCATCAGCTTGGCGACCTCCGCGCGGTGCCGGGCGTTCGGCAGCGGGGCGCGGACCAGGGCGATCGTCCCGGAGACCCGGCCGCCCTCGCGGGCGATCCAGATGCCGATGCTCCCGGCCTCCACGGCGGCGGCCCGCTCCCGCCACCAGATGGCGGCCGTCTCCCGGTCCAAGGGGGCCAGGAAACCCACCGAGGACCCCTCATCGACGGTCTCGACCAGCAGGCCGGCCAGGTCGTCGGCGTACGTGACCAGCTCGGGGGCGGACACATGGACGATCTCGGTCATGGACGGGGTCCTTTCGCGGGGGACGGGTCGAGGGGTCAGGGGAGGACGATCAACAGGGCGTAGCGGGCCTGCCCCGGTCCCGCGCAGTGGAAGCGGGACGGGCCGTTCAGCCTGAAGCGGAGGCAGTCCCCGGTGCACACGCTGTGCGTCACCTCGGCGACCGTCACCTCCACGGTGCCTTCCAGTACCCAGATGTGCTGCTCGACACCGGGCACGGGCGCGTTCTCGTACGCGACCGACGCACCCGGTTCCAGGACGGACTCCACGACCTCGGCGCGCAGCCCGGGATGCGGCGGCGAGACCGACCGCCGGACGAACCCGGCCGCCTCGTCGCGCCAGACCGTCTGCCGGGCCGCGGGCACCAGCGGCGGGGGCTCGGCCTCCACCTCCATCAGGAGCCGGGACATCGTCCGGCCGTAGACCGTGCAGAGCCGCCCGAGCAGCGTGGCGGTCGGGCTCACCTCGCAGCGTTCCAACCGCGAGAGCGTCGACCGGCTCACCCCGCTGCGGCGGGCCAGCTCGTCCAGGGACCAGCCGTGCTCGGTGCGCAGGTCCGCCAGCCGCACGGCGAGCCGGACGCCCATGGGGTCCGGCTCCTCGATCTCATCTCCCATATGCGGGATCATATCCCCGATCAGGGAATTCCTCCAGGTGGCGCCGACGCCGCCGGCAGCCGTCCCGCGGCCACCGCGTCGACCAGCGCCCGGTGATCCAGCTCGTTGCGGTCCGCGTACGACTCCGCGAACGTGGCGATCGCCCGGTCGAAGACGTCCTTGGAGCCCAGGTAGCCGGCGATGGCGATCCGGTCCCCGGACCTCGCGTGGGCGCGGGCCAGCGTGGCCCCGCACACCTCGCCGAAGACCCGCAGCCCCTTCGGCGCCATCGACTCCGGTTCGGCGATGCCCTTCCAGTCGCGCAACTGGCGCACATAGAAGTCCCGGCTCCGGCCGTCGATGCCGTCGGCCCGCTCCCAGCCGAGGAAGATGTCACCGGCCGCCTGCATCAGGCGCTGCCCCGCGACCACCCGCTCACCCTGGTTGGCGTACCGGCTCGCCCCGGCGAACTCGGCCAGCACCGAGGCACCGGCCTCCTTGGCCTGGAGCAGCAGCGGATCCCCGCCGTCCCGGCCGAGCAGCAGGACGATCCAGCACCGGGTGCCGACACTGCCCACACCGACGACCTTCCGGGCCACGTCCACCAGCGTGAAGTCCTCCAGCAGGCTGCGCCGGTCGGGCGGCAGGCTGCGCGCGTACCCCGCCAGCATGGAGCCGAACTGCCGGAACACCGCCTCCCGGTCCGTCCCCGGCGTCAGATCGGTCAGCGGGACGACCATCGGCGGGTCCGCCGCGATCCGCAGCCGCCCGTCGACCACCTCGGCGAGCTTCCCGAACGCCTGGAGACTGTCCCGGGACCGGGCCTTCCCCAACGCCCGGTCGACCGTCCTGCGCCCCCGTCCGCCCAGCTGCTCCGCGGCGACCGTACGCAGCCGCTCGGCGTCCGTCCGCGCGTACCAGACGTCCAGATTGCGCATGCCCGCGAACCGGGCCATCGCCTCCCGGTACGAGCGGACCGTGGCCCGGACGATCCCGGCCCGCTCCCGGTGCGTGAAGCCGTTCGCCCGCCCCGCGATGACGAGGCTCGCCGCCAGCCGTTTGACGTCCCACTCCCAGGGACCCGGCAGCGTCTCGTCGAAGTCGTTGATGTCGAAGAGCAGATTCCGCTCGGGGGAGGCCAGCAGCCGGAAGTTCAGCAGATGGGCGTCCCCGCACAACTGCGCCCGGATCCCCGACACCGGGGTGCCGGCCAGGTCGGCGGCCATCACCGCGGCCGCTCCCCGGTAGAAGCGGAACGGGGACTCGGACATCCGCGCGTAGCGGATCGGCACCAGCTCGGGAACCCGCTCCGCGGACTGCGTCTCCAGGACGGTCAGCGGATCGGGGCGGTGCGGCGACGGGGTGAACTCCGCGTGGCCCGACCGGGGAGCCTTCCGGCGGGCGGCCTTGCCCAGCGCCGTGCGTTCGGCGGGCGTCGCGTGCGGTGCGGCACGCATCCGCGCCTCGGCTTCCCGGTCCATGAGGTGGCCCCTTCCGGTGGTTTCTCAGGCCTCTTCGGCGATCCGGCGCTCACGGTCGCGCCGCAGGCGGACCCGCTGCCAGATCGCGCGCTGGGCCTTGAGCGTGGCCGTGCCCACCACGATCAGCACGAGGATGTTGACGACGAGCTGGACCGCCGAACCCCACACGTCGGACCAGCTGGTGAACGCCGTGGAGACGGCGATGTCCGCGGCGGCCGGGATCGTCGTCACGGAGATGAACACCCCGAGCAGGGCGCTCGTCCTGGCCTCGGTGAGCGACACGATCCCGACGATCCCGGCCAGGGTGGCGACGGCGACGGAGAAGAAGTTCGGCGTGTTGATGAGGTTGGACACGGGCCGCAGCCCCCGGTCGAACGCCTCCGACTCCAGCCCGAACCCCCGGATGAGGAGGGCGAAGAGGAAGGTGACCACGATGGTGAGGAGGAAGCCGACGCCCAGCGCGGCCAGCCCGCTGCGCACCATCGACCGGTGACGCCGGTCGATCCCCAGCGCCACGCTGACGATGGCGCCGTACTCCGGCCCGACGACCATCGCCCCGACGATCAGGATCTGGGAGTTGGTGACGATGCCGACCGAACCGATCAGCCCGGCGATGACCAGGTAGAGGTAGAAGCTCGGCGGATACCGGCCCCCGGATCTGATGCGCGCCTCGACCTGTTCCCAGACCGGCGCCCGGCTCAGCGGCCCCAGCTCGCGCCGCCCGCCCTCGGTGGCCGCGCCGGAGAACGCCATGTCGACGGGTTCGATGACGAGGGAGCCCCGCCGGTCGAGGCGGACCGCGCGCAGCCGGTGCAGTACGTCGTTGGCCGCCCCCGTCAGTACGTCGCAGGCGATGGCGTCCCCGTCGGGGCGGCGCGCGGCGTCGCGCTGGACGATCAGGTTGAGCACGCACGGATCGGCCGAGAGCAGGCCGACGACCTCGTCGGTCAGGTCCGGCGGGCTCACCGCGCGGATGTGGATCATGTCCATCCCGGCACCTCCGCGGCTCCCGGCCCCGTCGTACGGAGCTGTGCCCGGCGGGCGGCCCGGGGCTCACTCCAGTAACGCGGCCCCCGCACGGTTCGGCAAACCGGCGGTCGCCCGACCGGGCCGGGAGACGGAGGCCTTGGGCGGTCGCCCGCCCGGGCTGGGATCATCGAGGGGTGGACACACCCGATGCCTTTCCCGAACTGCTGCCCGGGGCCGACGAAGCGGTCCGCGAGGAGACGGCCACCGACGACGGGACGCCGGAGGGCCGCCGCCTCGTCCGCTGCCGGCTCTGCGGCCGGCCCCTGACCGGCACCGACTCACGGCGGGCCGGCCTCGGCCCGTCCTGCGACGCCAAGCTGCACCCGGCGCCGCCGGACATCCGCACCCGCCGCCACGAGGTCGACCAGGACCCGCTGCCCGGTACGTGAAGAAGCCCTACGGCAGGTCCAGCCGCCGGAACAGCCCCTCCTGCACCACCGACACCAGCAACTGCCCCGCACGGTCGTAGATCCGGCCCCGCGCCAGGCCCCGCCCGCCCGTCGCGATCGGCGACTCCTGGTCGTACAGGAACCACTCGTCCGCCCGGAACGGCCGGTGGAACCACATGGCATGGTCCAGCGACGCCATGTCGAAGCCGCGCGGACCCCACAGCGGCTCCACCGGGATGCGGACCGCGTCCAGCAGCGTCATGTCGCTCGCGTACGTCAGCGCGCAGGTGTGCACCAGCGGGTCGTCGCCCAGCGGGCCCACCGCCCGCATCCACACCGCGCTGCGCGGATCGGCGTCCTGGATCTCGTCCTTCGTCCAGCGCAGCCGGTCGACGTACCGGATGTCGAAGGGCTGGCGGCGGGCCATCCGCTCCAGCGCCTCCGGCAGCGCGCCCAGGTGCTCGCGCACCTCGTCGGCGACCGTCGGCAGCTCCTCCGGGTCCGGGACGATCCGGGCGGGCGGCAGCTGGTGTTCAAAGCCCGCCTCCTCGGGGCGGTGGAAGGACGCCGTCAGGTTGAAGATCGTCCGGCCCTCCTGGACCGCCGTCACCCGGCGGGTGGCGAAGGACCGGCCGTCCCGGACCCGCTCCACCTGGTAGACGATCGGCACCCCGGGACGCCCCGGCCGCAGGAAGTAGGCGTGCAGCGAGTGCACCGGCCGCTCCCCGTCGGTGGTCCGGCCCGCCGCCACCAGCGCCTGGCCCGCGACCTGCCCGCCGAAGACCCGCTGGAGGGACTCGTCGGGGCTGCGGCCGCGGAAGATGTTGACCTCGATCCGCTCCAGGTCGAGCAGATCGACCAGGCGCTCGGCCGGATTCGTCATGCCGTACCTCTCCCGTCGCGCGTCAGGGGCCGGTTCACAGCTGGCCGACCTCGGTGACCCGGACGACCGCCCGGCCCTCCTCGTCGGACGCCGCGAGATCCACCTCGGCCTTGATGCCCCAGTCGTGATCGCCCGCCGGGTCGGCGAACGCCTGCCAGACCCGCCACAGCCCGTGCGCCGGGTCCTCCTCGATCTTCAGCAGCTTCGGGCCCCGCGCGTCCGGACCGGTCCCGATCTCCTCGTGCGCGTCCCAGTACGCGTCCAGGGCCTCGCCCCACGCGTCCTCGTCCCACCCGGCATCGCCGTCCAGCTCGCCCAGGTCACCGGCCCGGTCCAGCGCGGCCAGCTCCACCCGGCGGAACATCGCGTTGCGCACCAGCACCCGGAAGGCGCGCGGGTTCGCCGTGACCGGCTTGACCTCGTCCGCCTTCTCCTGGGCCTCCTCGGCGGTCTCCACCTCGGGGTTGGCCAGCTGCTCCCACTCGTCCAGCAGACTGGAGTCCACCTGACGCACCATCTCGCCCAGCCAGGAGATCAGGTCCTGGAGATCCTCCGACTTCACGTCGTCCGGGATCGTGTGCTCCAGCGCCTTGTAAGCGCTCGCCAGATACCGCAGCACGATGCCCTCGGTCCGGGCCAGCTCGTAGTGCGAGGTGAACTCCGTGAACGTCATGGCGCGCTCGTACATGTCCCGGATCACCGACTTCGGCGACACCGGATGGTCGTTCACCCACGGGTGGCTCGTGCGGTACACGTCGTACGCGTGCCACAGCAGCTCGCTCAGCGGCTTGGGGTACGTGACCTCCTGGAGCCGCTCCATCCGCTCCTCGTACTCGACCCCGTCCGCCTTCATCTGCCCCACGGCCTCGCCGCGCGCCTTGTTCTGCTGGGCGGCCAGGATCTGCCGGGGGTCGTCCAGCGTCGACTCGACGACCGAGACCATGTCCAGCGCGTACGAGGGCGATTCGGCGTCCAGCAGGTCGAACGCGGCCAGCGCGAACGTGGACAGCGGCTGGTTCAGCGCGAAGTCCTGCTGGAGGTCGACCGTCAGCCGCACGATCCGGCCCTCCGCGTCCGGGGTCTCCAGCTGCTCCACCACCCCGCCGTCCAGCAGCGAGCGGTAGATGGCGATGGCCCGCCGGATGTGCCGCAGCTGCGCCCGGCGCGGCTCGTGGTTGTCCTCCAGCAGATGCCGCATCGCCTCGAAGGCGTTGCCCGGGCGGGCGATGACCGCGAGCAGCATCGTGTGCGTGACCCGGAAGCGCGAGGTCAGCGGCTCCGGCTCGGACTGGATCAGCTTGTCGAACGTCGACTCCGACCAGGCGACGAAACCCTCCGGGGCCTTCTTGCGGACCACCTTGCGCTTCTTCTTCGGGTCGTCGCCCGCCTTCTTCAGCGCCTTCTCGTTCTCGATGACGTGCTCGGGGGCCTGCGCCACGACGAACCCGGCCGTGTCGAACCCGGCCCGGCCGGCCCGGCCCGCGATCTGGTGGAACTCCCGCGCGCGCAGGGTCCGCACCCGGTTCCCGTCGTACTTGGTGAGTGCCGTGAACAGCACCGTACGGATCGGGACGTTGACGCCCACGCCGAGCGTGTCCGTACCGCAGATCACCTTCAGCAGCCCCGCCTGGGCCAGCTTCTCCACGAGGCGGCGGTACTTCGGCAGCATCCCCGCGTGGTGCACCCCGATGCCGTGGCGTACGTAACGGGAGAGGTTCTGGCCGAACTTGGTGGTGAAGCGGAAGCTGCCGATCAGATCGGCGATCTTCTCCTTCTCCTCCTTCGTGCACATGTTGATGCTCATCAGCGACTGCGCCCGCTCGACGGCCGCCGCCTGCGTGAAGTGCACGATGTAGACCGGCGACTGCCGGGTGTCCAGCAGCTCGGTCAGCGTTTCCGTGATCGGCGTGAAGCGGTACTCGTAGCTCAGCGGCACCGGACGGGTCGCCGAACGCACCACCGAGGTGGGGCGGCCCGTACGGCGGGTCAGGTCCTTCTCGAACATCGAGACGTCGCCGAGCGTCGCCGACATCAGCACGAACTGCGCCTGCGGCAGCTCCAGCAGCGGAATCTGCCAGGCCCAGCCCCGGTCCGGCTCGGCGTAGAAGTGGAACTCGTCCATCACGACCTGGCCGATGTCGGCGTACTTCCCGTCGCGCAGCGCGATGGAGGCCAGCACCTCGGCCGTACAGCAGATCACCGGGGCGTCCGCGTTGACCGAGGCGTCGCCGGTGAGCATGCCGACGTTCTCGGTGCCGAAAAGCTTGCACAGGTCGAAGAACTTCTCCGACACCAGCGCCTTGATCGGCGCGGTGTAGAAGGTGACCTTGTCCTGAGCCAGCGCCGTGAAGTGCGCGCCCGCCGCCACCAGGCTCTTGCCCGAACCGGTCGGGGTGGACAGGATCACGTTCGCCCCGGAGACCACCTCGATCAGCGCCTCCTCCTGAGCCGGGTACATCGTGATGCCCTGGCTCTCGGTCCATGAGGAGAAGGCCTCGAAGAGGGCGTCCGGGTCGGCGGTCTGGGGGAGCTGGTCGATGAGGGTCACGCCCCCATCTTGCCTGTCTTCCGCCCGGATGAGGGAACCGGCGGACGGCACGAAGATCACGGACGGTACGCTGCGGACTCAACCTGCCCGCGCCGCACCGGTGATGGGCGCACGAACCACTGGGGGCGGGACAGACCATGATGGGACCGGCACACTCTCTGTCAGGGGCAGCGGCCTGGCTGGGGGTGGGCGCGGCGGCCGCCGCCGCGGGCCACACGATGCCGTGGCCCGTTCTTGTCGTCGGGGCGCTGATCTGCGCGGGAGCCGCGCTCGCCCCCGACCTCGACCACAAGTCCGCGACGATCTCGCGCGCCTTCGGACCGATTTCCAAGACCCTCTGCGAGATCGTCGACAAACTCTCGTTCGCCGTCTACAAGGCCACGAAGAGCGCCGGGGACCCCCGCAGGACCGGCGGCCACCGCACCCTGACCCACACCTGGCTCTGGGCCGCCCTCGTCGGCGCCGGCTGCTCCGCCGCCGCGATCTTCGGCGGCCGCTGGGCCGTCCTCGGCATCCTTTTCGTCCACCTCGTGCTGGCCGTCGAGGGCCTGCTCTGGCGGGCCGCCCGGGTCTCCAGCGATGTGCTCGTCTGGCTGCTCGGCGCCACCAGCGCCTGGATCCTCGCGGGCGTCCTGGACCAGCCGGGCAACGGGGCGAACTGGCTCTTCGACGCCCCCGGCCAGGAGTACCTGTGGCTCGGCCTGCCCATCGTGCTCGGCGCCCTCGTCCACGACATCGGCGACGCCCTGACCGTCTCGGGCTGCCCGATCCTGTGGCCCATCCCGATCGGCCGCAAGCGCTGGTACCCGATCGGCCCGCCGAAGGCCATGCGCTTCCGGGCCGGCAGCTGGGTGGAGATGAAGGTCCTGATGCCCGCCTTCATGGTCCTCGGGGGAGTGGGCGGGGCCGCCGCCCTCAACTACATATGACGGCTCGCCCGGCCGGTCGGCGTCCGGTGCGTCCGGTGCCTCTCCGGCGGGCGGTGCGCTCCGCCCCGTAGCACCATGGGCGCATGCTGCTCGCCGAGCTCGCCCAGGTGTCGCTGGAGGTCGCCGCCACCTCCGCCCGGTCCCGGAAGGTGGCGCTCCTCGCCGGCCTGTTCCGGGACGCCGGACCCGAGGACGTCCCCGTCGTCATCCCGTACCTCGCCGGACGGCTGCCCCAGGGCCGGATCGGGGTGGGATGGCGGACCCTCGGCGACCCGGTGGAGCCCGCGGCGGAACCCACCCTCACCGTCACCGGTGTCGACGCCGGACTGACCGCCCTCGCAGCCGTCTCCGGACCCGGCTCCCAGGCCCGGCGCAAGGAGCAGCTGCGCGCCCTGTTCGCGGCCGCCACCGAGGACGAACAGCGCTTCCTGCGGGCCCTGCTCACCGGCGAGGTGCGCCAGGGGGCCCTGGACGCCGTCGCCGCCGACGCCCTGGCCCACGCCGCCGACGCCCCGCCCGCCGACGTCCGGCGCGCCGTGATGCTCGCCGGGTCGCTCCAGGAGGTCGCCGGGGTCCTCCTCGCGGACGGGCCCGAGGCGCTCGCCGCGTTCCGGCTAACGGTCGGGCGGCCCGTCCAGCCGATGCTGGCCCACACCGCCGCCTCGGTCACCGAGGCCGTCGAGAAGCTCGGCCCCTGCGCGGTCGAGGAGAAGCTCGACGGCATCCGGGTGCAGGTCCACCGCGACGGCGACCGCATCCGCGCCTACACCCGCACCCTCGACGACATCACCGACCGGCTGCCCGAGCTGACCGCCGCCGTCGCCGCCCTCCCGGCCGGCCGCTTCATCCTGGACGGCGAGGTGATCGCCCTGGGCGAGGACGGCAGACCCCGGCCTTTCCAGGAGACCGCATCGCGGGTGGGCTCACGGCGGGACGTGGCGGAGGCGGCGGCGCACGTGCCCGTCGTCCCGGTCTTCTTCGACGCGCTCCTCGTCGACGACGAGGACCTGCTCGACCTGCCCTTCACCGACCGCCACGCGGCCCTGGCCCGGCTCCTCCCCGAGCATCTGCGGGTCCGCCGCGCGCTCGTCCCCGACGCGGAGGACCCGGGGGCCCGCGCGGCGGCCGACGCGTTCCTCGCCGACACCCTGGAGCGCGGTCACGAGGGCGTCGTCGTCAAGGACCTCGCCGCCGCCTACAGCGCGGGCCGCCGGGGCGCGTCCTGGCTGAAGGTGAAGCCGGTGCACACCCTGGACCTGGTGGTGCTGGCCGTCGAATGGGGCAGCGGCCGGCGCACCGGCAAGCTTTCCAACCTGCACCTGGGCGCCCGCCGCCCGGACGGTACGTTCGCGATGCTCGGCAAGACCTTCAAGGGGCTGACCGACGCCCTGCTGGAGTGGCAGACCGAGAAGCTGGGCGAGCTGGCCACCGACGACGACGGCCATGTCGTCACCGTACGCCCGGAACTCGTCGTGGAGATCGCCTACGACGGACTCCAGCGCTCCACCCGCTACCCCGCCGGGGTCACCCTCCGCTTCGCCCGCGTCCTGCGCTACCGCGACGACAAGACCGCCCAGGAGGCGGACACCGTGGAGACGGTGCTGTCCCGGCAGCGGTGAGCGCGCCCCTGTCCTGAAGGGGCGCGCTCGTACGGGGCCCGGCGGCTCAGTGCTTGATGACCGTCGCCGCCGTGTGCTCCTTGATCTGCTCGGGCGTCAGATACACGTCCGTGTACTCGAAGTCCCGCAGCGTCGCGGGCTTGCGGGACTGGAACCCGGTCCGTACGAAGTCGTCACCGGCGACCGCGTTCAGCATCCAGTTCGTCATCACCCGGGTCTTCGCCACGTTCGTCCGCAGCGCCGACCAGTGGTAGCCGCGCGCCACCGCCTGCGCGGGCAGCCCGCGCAGCTCGATGCCCAGCGGCTTGGACACGGCGTCCTTGCCGCCGAGGTCCACGACGAGCCCCAGATCCTTGTGCACGTAGTCCTTGAGCGGCTCGTGGCGCAGCGAGGCGATCAGATTGTCCGCCAGCACCCGGCCCTGGCGCATCGCGTGCTGTGCGGTGGGCGGGCAGACCGCCCCGTCGCCCTTCGCCAGGTCGGGCACCGCGGCCGCGTCGCCGAGCGAGAACACCCCGTCCGCGCCCGGCAGTCTCATCTGCGGGGTCACGGCGAGCCGCCCGCGTACCGTCTCCGCGCCCAGCGTGGCGACCAGCGGGCTCGCGGCCACTCCGGCGGTCCAGATCAGCGTCCGGCAGGGCAGCACCCGGCCGTCGGTGAACGTGACCTCCTCCGGCCCCGCCTCGGCGATCGAGACCCCGAGTGACACCTCGATGTTCCGCTTGCGGAGCACCTCCAGTGCGGCCTGCCCGAGCTTGTCGCCGAGCTCCGGCATCAGCTTCGGCGCGATGTCGATCAGATGCCACTTGATCAGGCGCGGGTCAAGACGCGGGTAGTGCTTCACCGCGTTGGTGGTCAGCCGCTGGAGACAGGCGGCCGTCTCCGTGCCCGCGTACCCGCCGCCGACCACCACGAACTGGAGCCGGGAGGCCCGCTCGGCCTCGTCGTGACTGGCGTCCGCCAGATCCAGCTGGGCGATGACGTGGTCCCGCACGTACGCGGCCTCGGCCAGCGTCTTCATCCCCCGCGCGTTGTCCAGCAGCCCGGGGATGTCGAAGGTGCGGGTGACGCTGCCCGCCGCCAGCACGAGGTAGTCGTACGGCTCGTTCACGATCTCGTCCGTGATCTTCCGGATCACACAGACCTTCGCCTGTGTGTCCACGCCGATCGCCCCGCCCGGCACGATCCTGGTCCGGTGGCGGCGGCTGCGGCGCAGCGACACCGCCACGGACTGCGGCGTGAGCACCCCGGACGCCACCTGGGGGAGCAGCGGCAGATACAGCTGGTACGAGAACGGCGTGACGAGCGTGATCTGGGCCTCGCCCGGAGCGAGCCTGCGCTCCAGACGGCGTACGCACTCGACGCCTGCGAAGCCGGCGCCGACGACGAGAATCCTGGGTGGTGCCACGGTCTGCGTCCCTTCTCGGGCTTGCGTGGTTCTGCGCTCGCCTGCCCCGTTTACCGGGTGATTCACCCCTCATCCTCACCGCAGGCTCCGGCATCCGCCTCCTGACAGGGGTGAAACGGGGCCCGGACAGTGGGGCGGGGCTGTGTTCGGGAAACGGCCCCGGGCCCGGACGTGCTTACGTCGGACGGGAGTTCGGCCGCCTGCCCCGTGCGAGGATGCTGCGGTGACCACCTCGCCCTCCTCGCCCGTGGCCGACGACTCTCCCGTGTCTTCCGCGGGCTCTCCCGTGTCTTCCGTGGGCGACGGTTCGCCCCGCGACCGGGGCCTGGGTTCCCGGGCCGCGGCGGTCCTCGTGTTCGGGTCGTCGGCCGCGGTCCTCGTGGTCGAGATCGTCGCCCTGCGGCTGCTCGCCCCCTACCTCGGCCTCACCCTGGAGACCAGCACGCTGGTGATCGGCATCGCGCTGACCGCCATCGCCCTGGGTTCCTGGCTGGGCGGGCGCATCGCCGACCAGGTCGATCCGCACCGGCTCATCGCCCCGGCGCTCGGCGTGTCGGGCGTGGTCGTCGCGCTCACCCCGCTCCTGCTCCGTACCACCGCCGAGTGGTCTCCCGCGCTGCTCCTGCTGGTCGCGTCGGCGACCCTCCTCGTCCCGGGCGCGCTGCTCTCCGCCGTCACCCCGTTCGTGACGAAGCTGCGGCTCACCAGCCTCGCCGAGACCGGGACGGTCGTCGGGCGGCTGTCGGGCGTCGGTACCTTCGGAGCCATCGTCGGCACCGTCCTCACCGGATTCGTCCTGGTCACACGGCTGCCGGTCAGCGCCATCCTGATCGGCCTGGGCACGCTGCTGGTGCTGGGGGCCGCCGTCACCGGCTGGCAGGCCCGGCGCTGGCGGCGCGCCACGGCCGTGGCCCTCGCCACCGTCGTCGCGGGCACCCTCGCCACCGGGTTCGCCCCGGGCGGCTGCGACGCGGAGACCCGCTACCACTGCGCCCGGATCGTCGCGGACCCCGACCGGGACACCGGCCGCACCCTCGTCCTGGACGGCCTGCGCCACTCCTACGTCGATGTCGAGGACCCGGCGTACCTGAAGTTCGCGTACGTACGCGCCTTCGCGTCCGTGGTCGACACCGCCTTCCCCGAGGGCGAGCCGCTGACCGCCCACCACATCGGGGGCGGCGGCCTCACCTTCCCCCGCTACCTCGCGGCCACCCGCCCCGGAACCCGCAGCCTCGTCTCCGAGATCGACCCCGGGGTCGTCCGCATCGACCACGACCGGCTCGGCCTCGGCACCCCTGCCGCGACCGGCATCGACGTACGGGTGGAGGACGGGCGGCTCGGCCTGCGGCGGCTCGCCGCGCGCAGCCACGACCTGGTCGTCGGCGACGCCTTCGGGGGCGTCAGCGCGCCCTGGCACCTCACGACGTCCCAGGCGCTCAAGGACGTACGCCGGGCGCTCGACGCGGACGGTCTGTACGTCACCAACCTCATCGACCACGGCCGGCTCGCCTTCGCCCGCGCCGAGGTCGCCACCCTCGCCGCGACCTTCCCGTATGTCGCGCTGCTCGGGCAGCCCGCGGACATCGGCCTGGACCCGACCGCTTCGGTCGTCGGCGGCAACATGGTGGTCGTCGCCTCCGCCCGGCCGCTCGACGCCCCCGCCATCCAGGAAGCCATGGACGCCCGGGACGTCGGCTGGAGGATCGCCACCGGCGACACCCTCACCGCCTGGACGGGGAACGCCCGGGTGCTCACCGACGACCACGCGCCCGTCGACCAGCTCCTCCAGCCCCACCCCGTCCCAGCGGCCCGGTGACATCCGGACGGCTCGGTCGCGCCCGACCGGCCGGGTGACATCCAGGACGGCCGGTGAGACCGAACGGCCCGGTGACCCCACGCCGTTGAGGCGGGGTCACCGGGCCGTTCGGACAAAGACGCCTCACCCGTGCCAGGACCGCCACAGCGACGCGTACGCGCCGTCCGCCGCCACCAGCTCGTCATGGCTGCCCAGTTCGCTGATCCGGCCGTCCTCCACGACCGCGATCACATCCGCGTCGTGCGCGGTGTGCAGCCGGTGCGCGATCGCCACCACCGTACGGCCCTCCAGCACCCGGGCCAGGGAACGCTCCAGATGGCGGGCGGCCCGCGGGTCCAGCAGCGAGGTCGCCTCGTCCAGCACCAGCGTGTGCGGATCGGCGAGCACCAGCCGGGCCAGCGCGATCTGCTGCGCCTGCGCCGGGGTCAGTGCGAATCCGCCCGAACCGACCTCGGTGTCCAGCCCCTTCTCCAGAGCCTTCGCCCAGCCGTCCGCGTCGACCGCGGCCAGCGACGCCCACAGCTCCGCGTCCTCGGCCCCCTCGCGGGCGAGGCGCAGATTGTCCCGGAGCGAACCGACGAAGACATGGTGCTCCTGGTTGACCAGGGCCACATGCTCACGGACCCGCTCCGCCGTCATTTGCGACAACTCCGCCCCGCCGAGCGTCACCTCACCGGTGCGCGGGGCGTAGATCCCCGCCAGCAGCCGGCCCAGCGTCGACTTGCCCGCGCCGGACGGGCCGACCAGGGCGAGCCGGGTGCCCGGAGCCACGTCGAGCGACACCTGGTGCAGGACGTCGACGCCCTCCCGGTACCCGAAACGGACCTCGTCCGCCCGTACGTCCCGGCCGTCGGGGCCGACCTCGGCGTCGCCCGCGTCCGGCTCGATGTCCCGGACGCCGACCAGCCGCGCCAGCGACACCTGGGCCACCTGGAGCTCGTCGTACCAGCGCAGGATCAGCCCGATCGGATCGACCATCATCTGGGCCAGCAGCGCCCCCGTCGTCAGCTGCCCGACCGTCAGCCAGCCCTCCAGGACGAACCAGCCGCCGAGGAGCAGGACCGCGCCGAGGATCGTCACGTACGTCGCGTTGATGACGGGGAAGAGCACCGAGCGCAGGAACAGCGTGTACCGCTCCCACGCGGTCCACTCCTCGATCCGCCGGTCCGACAGTGCCACCCGGCGGCCGCCGAGGCGGTGCGCCTCCACGGTCCGCCCCGCGTCCACGGTCTCCGCGAGCATCGCGGCGACGGCGGCGTAACCGGCGGCCTCCGAGCGGTACGCGGACGGGGCGCGGCGGAAGTACCAGCGGCAGCCCACGATCAGCACCGGCAGCGCGATCAGCACGGCCAGCGCCAGCGGGGGAGCGGTCACCGTCAGCGCGCCGAGCAGCAGACCCGCCCACACGACGCCGATCGCCAGCTGCGGCACGGCCTCGCGCATCGCGTTCGCCAGCCGGTCGATGTCCGTGGTGATCCGGGACAGCAGATCGCCCGTCCCGGCCCGCTCCAGCACACCGGGCGGCAGCCCGACGGACCGGACGAGGAAGTCCTCGCGCAGATCCGCGAGCATCTCCTCGCCCAGCATCGCGCCCCGCAGCCGCATGGAGCGGGTGAACAGGACCTGGATGACCAGCGCCACCGCGAAGATCGCGGCCGTACGCTCCAGATGCAGATCGGTGACCCCGTCCGAGAGGTCCTCGACCAGACCGCCCAGCAGATACGGTCCGGTGATCGAGGCGATCACCGCCACCGCGTTGACCGTGACCAGGACGGTGAACGCCCTGCGGTGCCGGTGCAGCAGACTCCGTACGTAGCTCCGCACGGTCGTCGGTGTGCCCACGGGCAGCGTCGTCGCCGACTCCGGGGCCGCGGGGTCGTACGCCGGGGGTGCGACGCCGATCATGCCCTCTCCTCGATTTCCTCGATGCTCTTCATGGCGGGGACGTCGTCGCTCTTCAGGACGGGGACGTCGCCGACGCCGTTGACCGCGTTCGCGGCGGCCGCCTCGTCGTCGGTCTCGCGGGTCACGACCGCCCGGTAGCGCGGTTCGGTGCGCAGCAGGTCGCGGTGGTTCCCCACGGCGACGACCGTGCCCTCGTGGACGAGGACCACCCGGTCGGCGGCGTCGAGCAGCAGCGGCGACGAGGCGAACGCCACCGTCGTACGTCCCTGGCGCAGCTTCGCGATCCCGGCGGCGACCCGTGCCTCGGTGTGCGAGTCGACCGCGGAGGTCGGCTCGTCCAGCACCAGCGCCTCCGGGTCGGTGACCAGGGACCGGGCCAGCGCGAGACGCTGGCGCTGGCCGCCGGACAGGGACCTGCCGCGCTCGGTGATCCGGGTCCGCATCGGGTCCCCGTCACTGTCGGCGGACGCCTGGGCGAGGGCGCTCAGCACATCGCCGCACTGGGCCGCCTCCAGCGCCGCGTCCGCGGTGACCAGGCCCGACGACGGGACGTCCAGCAGCTCCCGGAGCGTGCCGGACAGCAGTACCGGGTCCTTGTCCTGGACCAGGACCGCCGCTCGCGCGGCGTCCAGCGGGATCTCGTCCAGGGCGACCCCGCCGAGCAGCACTGACGGGACCGCCGCGGCCTCCCCGTCGTCCTCACCGGTCTCCGCGTGGCCGCCGAGCCGTTCGGCCAGCCGGCCCGCCTCGTCCGGGTCGCCGCAGACGACGGCGGTGAACTGCCCGCGCGGGGCCATCAGCCCGGTCGCCGGGTCGTACAGATCGCCGGTGGGCGTCACCCCCTCCACCGTGGCCTCCTGCGCACTGCGGTGCAGCGACAGCACCCGCACCGCACGCTGGGCGGACGGCCGCGAGAAGGAGTAGGCCATGGCGATCTCTTCGAAGTGACGAAGAGGAAACAGCATCAGGGTGGCCGCGCTGTAGACCGTGACGAGCTGGCCGACGTCGACGCGGCCGTCCCGGGCGAGCGTCGCCCCGTACCAGACCAGGGAGATCAGCAGGATCCCCGGCAGCAGCACCTGCACCGCCGAGATCAGCGCCCACATCCGGGCCGAGCGCACGGCCGCGCGGCGGACCTCCTGCGAGGCGCGGCGGTAGCGGCCGAGGAACAGCTCCTCGCCGCCGATCCCGCGCAGCACCCGCAGCCCGGCGACGGTGTCCGAGGCCAGTTCGGTGGCCTTGCCCGCCTTCTCGCGCTGTTCGTCGGCGCGGCGGGTCGCGCGCGGCAGCAATGGCAGCACGGCCAGGGCCAGCACCGGCATGGCGAGTGCCACCACCAGCCCGAGGGACGGCAGGTAGATCGCCAGGCCGACGCAGATCACCACGAGGGCGGTGGCCGCGGCGGCGAACCGGGAGAGGGCTTCGACGAACCAGCCGATCTTCTCCACGTCACCGGTCGACACGGCCACGACCTCACCGGCCGCGACCCGGCGGGTCAGCGCGGAGCCCAGCTCGGCGGTCTTGCGGGCGAGCAGCTGCTGGACCCGCGCGGCGGCGGTGATCCAGTTGGTCACGGCGGTCCGGTGGAGCATGGTGTCGCCGACGGCGATCAGCACGCCGAGGGCCACGATGAGACCGCCCGCCAGGGCGAGCCGCCCACCGGAGCGGTCGATGACGGCCTGGACGGCGAGCCCCACGGTGAGCGGCAGACCGGCGATGCCCAGCTGGTGCAGCAGCCCCCAGGAGAGGGACTTCAGCTGTCCGCCGAGCTGATTGCGGCCGAGCCAGAACAGGAAGCGAGGGCCCGAACGTACATCGGGGTCGCCGGGATCCGAATACGGAAGGTCGCGAATCTGCATGACGTCCCAGGGCTCGTGAAACGGAGATCCGGAAAGGACCTCGAAGACGGGGTGACGTGCAAGGCTCCCTGTTCGTCCCGTTCCGGGGCAACCGGTTTTATTCCGGTCGCCCCCGCCCTGCGGGGTTCCGGGCCGGACGGGCCCGGAACCCCGGAGACGTCACTCCGCGGGCTTCTCCGAGTCCATGCCGGACCGGGCCTTCTTCCACTCACCGCGAGTGAAGTCAGGTATCGGCAGGGGCGCGCCTTTGGCCTTGATGGACAGATGGCTCAGCGGCACGGGGGCCGTCCAGACCGCCGCGTCGTACACGTCGAAGTCGGGCACCAGACCGAGCCGCATGCACTGCATCAGGCGGAACACCATGATGTAGTCCATCCCGCCGTGGCCGCCCGGCGGGTTGGCGTGCTCCTTCCACAGCCAGTGGTCCCACTCGGCGTACTTCTTGAAGTCGTCCCACTGGTGGTTCGTGTTCGTGGGCTCCAGATAGATCCGCTCCGGGTAGTCCTCGAACACGCCCCGGGTCCCGCCGAGGCTGTTGATCCGCGAGTACGGGTGCGGCGACGACACATCGTGCTCCAGCCGGATCACCCGGCCCTTGGCGGTCTGCACGAGGCTGATCGTCCGGTCGGCCCCGATGTACGACTCCTTCCAGCTCGGGTCGCCCGGCTCCATGTGCTCCTCGCGGTACGCGGCGAGCCCCAGGGCGGTGGTGCCGACACTGCTGATGCTGACGACCCGGTCGCCCCGGTTGACGTCCATGTAGTTGGCGACCGGACCGAACCCGTGGTTGGGGTAGAGGTCACCGCGCAGCCGGGTGTGCCACAGCCGTCGCCACGGACCCTCGTAGTAGTCGGGGTCGAACATCAGCTCGCGCAGATCGTGGTTGTAGGCCCCCGCGCCGTGCTGGAGCTCGCCGAAGAGACCCGCATGCGCCATCCGCAGCACCCGCATCTCGTTCTTGCCGTAACAGCAGTTCTCCAGCTGCATGCAGTGCCGCCGGGTGCGCTCGGAGAGATCCACGAGCTGCCACAGCTCTTCCAGGCGCATCGCGATCGGGCACTCCACCCCGACGTGCTTGCCGTTCAGCATCGCCGTCTTCGCCATCGGGAAGTGCAACTCCCACGGCGTCGCCACGTACACGAAGTCGATGTCCCCGCGCTTGCAGAGGTTCTCGTAGTCGTGCTCGTCCTTGGCGTAGACCGCGGGGGCGGGCTGACCGGCGGCCGTCACCTTCTTGGCGGCCTTCTCCGCCTTGTCCCGGACCGGGTCGCACACCGCCTTGACCTGGACGCCCGGGACGGCGAGGAAGAGGTCGATCATGCTGTCGCCGCGGTTGCCGAGGCCGATGATGCCGACCCGGACCGCGGAGCGCCGCTCGAAGGGCACGCCCGCCATGGTGCGGCCCTGCCGGGGAGGGGCGGCGGCCACCGCTTCCGCGGCGGCGACGGCTTCGGGAGCACTCGCCCCGGCCGCCGACGCGGTCCCGCCGCCCAGTGCGCCGAGGCCGAGTCCGGCCCCGGCCACGCCCGCCGTGGTCCACAGCACCGAACGGCGGCTGGGATCCCGCCGGTTCGCCTCGTCGGCCGCGCCGCTGTGCGGGGGGATGTCGTGCGGTTCCGGTGCGGGCCGGGCGTCGTCGTTCATCGAGCCTCCAGGTGGGGTGTGGGGGTTCAGACGGTGCGCGAGCGCGCCCGGTCCCGCCGTACGGATACGGGCGGGCGGGACCGGGGCTCGGTAAGGACCCTGGAGGGTGAGGCTGATGGTGCGCAAGGGAAGTATTTGGACTCTTGTCCTCAAACCTTGGACTTTTCTCACGGCACGCCGAAGCCCCGACTGGTGCAACCAATCGGGGCCTTCACACGCTCATCTGTGCAGGCCGGCGGGGGTGTTGACGCCCGCCGTCAGCGACTCACGGGAGAGTCGGGCGGGTGGCGTGTTCCAGTTCGATCAGCGCCGAGCGGTACGGATGTCCGGTGGCGCGTTCCATGCCGATCTCGCACATCCGGTTCGCCGACAGGTAGGCGTCGTAAGGGCGGCGGTCGACCTCGGCCGCCTCCTTGGCCGTCGCCGAGTCGGTCAACTCCTTGTGCAGCATGCCCCGGTCGCCGGCGAACGCACAGCACCCCGCGTCGTCCGGGACCACGACCTCCCGGGCGCAGGCCTCGGCCAGCGCCCGCAACTGCCCCACATCACCCAGATGTTGCATCGAGCAGGTCGGATGCAGGACCGCCGAGCCGGCCGTCCGGAACACCGTCAGACGCGGCAGCAGCTCCTCGGACGCCCACACCAGCGAGTCCACGACGGTCAGTTCGCGGTGGAGCGCCCGGTTGTCCTCGGTGAGATAGGGCTCCACCTCCTCGGCGATGCCGAGCGTGCACGAGGAGGCGTCCACGACCAGCGGCAGCGTCCCGCCCGCCGTCCAGCCCCAGGCGGCCTCCACGATGCGGTTCGCCATGATCCGGTTGCCCGCGTCGTACCCCTTGGAGTGCCAGATCGTCGCGCAGCACGTCCCCGTGACGTCCTCGGGGATCCACACCGGCTTTCCGGCCCGCCCGGACACGGCGACCACCGCCTCGGCCAGGGAGAGCACCGGCCCCGCGTCGCCGTCGTCCGGCCCGGCGAAGATGCGGTTGACGCAGGCCGGGTAGTACACCGCGCTCGCCCCGACGCGTGCGGTGTCCGGCAGCCGCCGGGCCGCCGCACCGGGGATCTGCGGCAGCCACTCCGGTACGAGATCGGGGCGCACGGCCCTGCGCGCGAGCCGCGTCACGGCCTGGAGCGGGGCGTCTCCGACCCGGTCCCCGACGGTGTCGGCCGCTGCCACGGCCAGCCGCGCCGAGGCCTCCACCGCCCGGAAGTTCTTCGCGGTGAGCGCCGCGATCCGCTCCTCGCGCGGGGTGTGCCGGCGGTGCCGGAAGCCCTTCATCATCGCCCCGGTGTCGATGCCGACCGGGCAGGCGAGTTTGCAGGTGGAATCCCCGGCACAGGTGTCCACGGCGTCATAGCCGTACGCGTCCAGAAGGCCGGACTCCACCGGTGAGCCGTCACTCTGGCGCATCATCTCCCGGCGCAGCACGATCCGCTGGCGCGGAGTGGTCGTCAGATCCTCACTGGGACAGGTCGGTTCGCAGAAGCCGCACTCGATGCACGGGTCGGCGACCGCCTCCACCTTCGGAATGGTCTTCAGACCCCGCAGATGGGCTTGCGGATCCCGGTCCAGCACGATCCGCGGGGCGAGCACCCCGGCGGGGTCGATGACCTGCTTCGTCCGCCACATCAGCTCCGTGGCGCGCGGCCCCCACTCGCGCTCCAGGAACGGCGCGATATTGCGGCCGGTGGCGTGCTCCGCCTTGAGCGACCCGTCGAACCGGTCCACCACCAGCGCGCAGAACTCCTGCATGAACGCGTCGTACCGGGCCACGTCGGCCGGCTTCGACGCGTCGAACGCGAGCAGGAAGTGCAGATTGCCGTGCGCCGCGTGACCCGCCACGGCGGCGTCGAAGCCGTGGCGCGACTGGAGCTCCAGCAGCGCCGCGCAGGCGTCCGCCAGCCGGGCGGGCGGCACCGCGAAGTCCTCCGTGATCAGGGTCGTGCCGGAGGGCCGGGACCCGCCGACGGCGGTGACGAACGCCTTGCGGGCCTTCCAGTACCCGGCGATCGTCCCGGCGTCCCGGGTGAACGCGTTGGTCACGGACGCCGCCGGACGGACGAGATCCAGCCCGGCCACGACCGCGTCCGCCGCCCGCTCGAACGCCGCCTGGCCCGCCTCGTCGGCCGCCCGGAACTCCACCAGGAGCGCGGTCGTCTCCCGGGGCAGCGCCGCCCAGTCCGCCGGAACACCCGGCACGCTGACGGAGGCGCGCAGGGTGTTGCCGTCCATCAGCTCCACGGCGATCGCCCCCGCCTCGTTGAACCGGGGCACGGCGGCCGCGGCGGCGGTGAGGGAGGGAAAGAACAGCAGGGCGCTGGAGACCCGCCGGTCGAGCGGGAGGGTGTCGAAGACGACCTCGGAGATGAAGCCGAACGTGCCCTCGGAGCCGACCATCAGCCCCCGCAGGATCTGCACCGGCGTCGCCCCGTCGAGGAAGGCGTCCAGGCGATAACCGTTGGTGTTCTTGATCGTGTACTTGGCGCGGATCCGGGCGCTCAGCTCCGCGTCCGCCTCGATCTCCGCCTTCAGCTCCAGCAGCCCCGCGCACAGCTCCGGTTCCGCGTGGGCCAGCTCCTCGTCGGCTGCGGGGTCCGCGGTGTCGACGACGGTGCCGCTCGGCAGGACGAAGGTGAGCGAGGCGAGCGTCCGGTAGGAGTTGCGGGTGGTGCCGGCCGTCATGCCCGAGGCGTTGTTGGCGACGACCCCGCCGAGGGTGCAGGCGATGGCGCTGGCCGGATCGGGGCCCAGCAGCCTGCCGTACCGGGCGAGGGCGGCGTTGGCCCGCATGACGGTGGTGCCCGGCAGGATCCGGGCGCGCGCCCCGTCGTCCAGCACCTCCACGCCGGTCCAGTGGCGGCGTACGTCGACGAGGAGTTCCTCGCCCTGCGCCTGGCCGTTGAGGCTGGTGCCCGCGGCCCGGAAGACCACGGAACGGCCCTTGCCGTGGGCGTACGACAGGATCGCGGACACGTCGTCGAGATCCTCGGGGACCAGCACGACCCGGGGGAGGAAGCGGTAGGGGCTGGCGTCGGAGGCGTACCGCACGAGGTCGGAGATCTTCCAGAGCACCTTGTCCGCGCCGAGCAGGGCGGTCAGCTCGCTCCGCAGTGGCTCGGGCGTGCCGCCGGCGCTGCGGTCGGTGACCCGGTCGGGGGCGGGCTCCCGTGGCGTTCCGGGACGCAGGGCTTCCGGGTCGGGCTCCAGCAGCGGCATGTCGGCCTTCCCCTCGGCTCGGTGCTCGGCGGTGGCACGCGGCGACGGTGCTCAGCAGTGGCGCTCCGGCATTCCGTCGACCAGAGCGGACAGCAGCTCGCCGAACACCTCGCGCTGATCGGCGGTCAATGGAGCCAGGATCTCCTCTGCGGCGGCCCGGCGCGCGCTGCGCAGGGAGCGCAGCGTGGCGCGCCCCTCGTCGGTGATCTCGATGCGGACCACCCGGCGGCTGTCGGGATCCGGGGCGCGGCGCACCCGGCCGCTCGCCTCCAGGGCGTCGACCAGCGTGGTCACGGCGCGCGGGACGACGTCGAGCCGTCGGGCGAGATCCGCCATCCGGGGGGCCGCGTCGTAGCTCGCGACCGTCCGCAACAGCCGGAACTGGGCCGGAGTGATGTCGATCGGCTCCAGCTGGCGGCGCTGGATGCGGTGCAGCCGCCGGGTGAGCCGCAGCAGCTGCTCGGCGAGCAAGCCGTCACGGGCATCCCGGGAGTCACGCGAATCGCGGGAATCAGGGGAGTCGGAGGTGTCGGGGGAATCCGGTGCGTCCATACGGGAACAATATCAGGACCTTGTTCATTGTGAGTATAGGTAACAATGAGCTAGGCTCTCACTGCGCGAGGCCGGGACTGCCCGGCCGCGCCTCACGCCCGACGAAGGAGCCCATGAAACCCGACGAACCCACGTGGACGCCCCCGCCCGATGCCCGCACCGCCGCCGACCGGCCGCCCGCCGAGGTGCGCCGCATCCTCCGCCTCTTCCGCCCCTACCGCGGCCGCCTGGCCGTCGTCGGCCTGCTGGTCGGCGCATCCTCCCTGGTGGCGGTCGCCTCCCCGTTCCTGCTGCGCGAGATCCTCGACACCGCCATCCCGCAGGGACGCACGGGGCTGCTGACCCTGCTGGCGCTCGGCATGATCCTCACCGCCGTGATGACCAGCGTCTTCGGCGTGCTCCAGACCCTCATCTCGACCACCGTCGGCCAGCGCGTCATGCACGACCTGCGCACCGCCGTCTACACCCAGCTCCAGCGGATGCCGCTCGCCTTCTTCACCCGGACCCGCACGGGCGAGGTCCAGTCCCGCATCGCCAACGACATCGGCGGCATGCAGGCGACGGTCACCTCCACCGCGACCTCGCTGGTCTCCAACCTCACGGCCGTCATCGCGACCGTCGTCGCCATGCTCGCCCTCGACTGGCGGCTCACCGTCGTCTCGCTGCTCCTGCTGCCGGTCTTCGTCGCGATCAGCCGCCGCGTCGGCCGGGAACGCAAGAAGATCACCACCCAGCGCCAGAAACAGATGGCCGCGATGGCCGCCACCGTCACCGAGTCCCTCTCGGTCAGCGGCATCCTCCTCGGCCGCACGATGGGCCGCTCCGACTCCCTCACCCAGAGCTTCGCCGAGGAGTCCGAGCGCCTGGTCGACCTCGAAGTGCGCTCCAACATGGCCGGCCGCTGGCGGATGTCCGTGATCGGCATCGTGATGGCCGCCATGCCCGCCGTCATCTACTGGGCGGCCGGACTCACCTTCGCGTCCGGAGCCGCCACCGTCTCCATCGGCACGCTCGTCGCCTTCGTGACGCTTCAGCAGGGGCTGTTCCGCCCGGCGGTCAGCCTGCTCTCCACCGGCGTCCAGATGCAGACCTCCCTCGCCCTCTTCCAGCGCATCTTCGAATACCTCGACCTCACGGTGGACATCACCGAACCGGAGAATCCGGTCCGGCTGGAGAAGATCCGCGGCGAGATCGCCTTCGAGAACGTCGACTTCAGCTACGATGAGAAGAACGGCCCGACGCTCACCGGCATCGACGTGACCGTCCCCGCGGGCGACAGCCTCGCGGTCGTCGGATCCACCGGCTCCGGCAAGTCCACGCTCAGCTATCTGGTGCCCCGGCTGTACGACGTCACCGGCGGCCGGGTCACGCTCGACGGGACCGACGTCCGCGACCTGGACTTCGACACCCTCGCCCGGGCCGTCGGCGTCGTCTCCCAGGAGACGTATCTCTTCCACGCCTCGGTCGCCGAGAATCTGCGCTTCGCCAAGCCGGAGGCCACCGACGAGGAGATCGAGGCAGCGGCCCGCGCCGCGCAGATCCACGACCACATCGCCTCCCTGCCCGACGGCTACGACACGATGGTCGGCGAGCGCGGCTACCGCTTCTCGGGCGGTGAGAAACAGCGTCTCGCCATCGCCCGCACCATCCTGCGCGACCCTCCGGTGCTGATCCTCGACGAGGCGACCAGCGCGCTCGACACCCGTACGGAACAGGCCGTGCAGGAGGCGATCGACGCCCTGTCCGCCGGACGGACCACGCTCACCATCGCGCACCGGCTCTCCACCGTCCGCGACGCGGACCAGATCGTCGTCCTGGAGGACGGCCGGGTCGCCGAGCGCGGTACGCACGAGGAACTGCTCGACCGCGACGGCCGCTACGCCGCCCTGATCCGCCGCGACTCCCACCCGGTCCCGGTCCCCGCCCTCTGACGTCACCGCCATGGCCCGCATACGGCATGATCGCCGCGCATGAGAGCTCTCCTCGGGGTGGAACTCCCCGGCTACCGCACCGTCGACACCGACACCTGGCTGAACGACCACGGCGATGTGCTGTCGCTGCACTTCTTCGACCTGCCGCCGGACCTCCCGGCCGCGCTGGACGACGGCCCGACCCTGCGGCACGGCCTGACCCACTTCACCGCACAGGCGGGCGGCGGACTCATCGAGGCATCGGTGAAGCCACTGGGCGAACTGCCCGCCCTGCGGCAGATACTCAAACTGCCGCTGCCGAACCAGCCCAGCGGCCAGGCGTTCATCGGCAGCTTCACGGTGCCGCGCGCCGCGTGCAGCACCGTGGTGAAGATCCAGGCGGCGGAGCGCGGCATGACGGGCATGCGGGAAGCCGTGGTGATGGCCAAGCTCGGCCCCAACCAGTACTTCCGACCGCACCCCTACGCACCCGAGGTCCAGGGCGGGCTGCCCTTCCACGCGGCGGACCACGCCCAGTGGGACGCGGAGTTCCCGGACCACCCGCTTACCCGGGTCCGCCGGACGCTCGACACTCTCGCGGCGGCGGTGACGGTGGCACCCGAGTTCGCCGCACTGCCGCCCTTCGCGGGACCGGCCGCGCCGACCGGCTGAGCCGACCTGCTCCGTACACATGGCAGCACGGCACACACGACGGCGCCGCCGCTCCCGTGGGACGGGGAGCGACGGCGCCGGGCGGAGCAATGGTCAGACGAGCCAACCCACGAAGTGGACGACGCCGGCCAGCAGGTTGGTCAGGAAGTTCATCTGGTCTTTCTCCTTGTACGTGGTGCATCTGTGGGACTGCGCAGTAGCGGTCCGAAGCCCGTTGACTGCGCTCTGCAATCATCACGCCCCGGACGAGTGAAGAGCAACGAATCCCCTGACGATCACGCGTTCCAGCGAACACCCGATCCCTTGTTCGTGTGTTCCGGCCACGGGTGTTCTGTCCGCGCCGTACGGCGTTCGTGTCGCCGGAGCCGACGCCGAGGTCGGGCTACCGGCCGTGGCTCGCACCCCGGGTTAACGTGCCCGCATGGTGAACGAGTCCCCGGACGCCCGCCCCCGTCGCAGACTCCGCCCGACCCGCCGCGGGAAGATCGTCCTGGTCGTCGGCGCACTGCTCGTCGTGTCGGCCGCCGTGCTGATCCCCCTGTCCCTGACCGGATCGGACGAGCCGCCGAAGAAGCGGGAGAGCCCGCAGAACACTCTGATGATCCCCGAAGGCCGTCGCGTCTCGCAGGTGTACGAGGCGGTCGACAAGGCGCTCGACCTGAAGCCCGGCAGCACGCTGAAGGCCGCGTCGACGGTGGACCTGAAGCTGCCCGCCCAGGCCGAGGGCAACCCCGAGGGGTACCTCTTCCCGGCCACGTATCCGATCGACGACACGACCGAGCCCGCGGGCCTGCTGCGCTACATGGCCGACACCGCCCGCAAGCACTTCGCCGCGGACCATGTCACGGCGGGGGCCCAGCGCAACAACGTCTCCGTCTACGACACGGTCACCATCGCCAGCATCGTCCAGGCCGAGGCCGACACCCCGGCCGACATGGGCAAGGTGGCCCGGGTCGTCTACAACCGGCTGCTCAAGGACATGCCGCTCCAGATGGACTCCACCATCAACTACGCCCTGAAGCGCTCGACCCTGGACACGACGACCGCCGACACCCAGCTGGACAGCCCGTACAACAGCTACCGGATCAAGGGCCTCCCGCCGACGCCCATCGGCAACCCGGGCGAGGAGGCGCTGCGCGCCGCCGTCAGCCCGACGCCGGGCCCCTGGCTCTACTTCGTCACGGTGGGCCCCGGCGACACCCGGTTCACCGACAGCTACGACGAGCAGCAGAAGAACGTGGAGGAGTTCAACCGCGGCAGGGGCTCAGCGGCCGGGAGCTGACCGGCTCGGCTGCGACGGGCTGACCGAATCGGCCGACGGAGGGAAGGCGGCGGGAGGGCGGAGGGGATCAGACCCCGGGCACCGGCACGGCAACGGCCGCCCCGGCTTCCTGGTCCGCCCGCCTGTCGCCCGTCCCCTTCAGCAGCCGCATGACCGACCGGACCGCCGCGCGGCCCGCGCGGTTCGCGCCGATGGTGCTGGCGGAGGGCCCGTACCCGACGAGGTGGACGCGCCCGTCCCGTACGGCACGGGTGTTCTCGGCCCGGATGCCGCCACCCGGCTCACGCAGCTTCAGCGGGGCCAAGTGGTCCACGGCGGGCCGGAACCCGGTCGCCCAGAGGATCACATCGGTCTCGACGACACGGCCGTCGTCCCAGGCCACACCGGTCGGCGTGATCCGGTCGAACATCGGCAGCCGGTCCAGCACCCCCTGCTCCCGGGCGCGCCGCACGGCATCGTTCAGCGGCAGCCCCGTCACGCTGACCACGCTCTTCGGCGGCAGCCCGTTACGTACCCGCTCCTCCACCATCGCCACGGCCGCCCGCCCCCACTCCTCGGTGAACGGTCCCTCGCGGAAGACCGGTTCACTGCGGGTCACCCAGAAGGTGTCGGCGGCGAATTCGGCGATCTCCATCAGATGCTGCGTACCGGAAGCGCCACCTCCGACCACGAGGACGCGCTGCCCCGCGAACTCCTCGGGCCCCGGGTAGTTCGCCGTGTGCAACTGCCGCCCGCGGAAGGTCTCCTGGCCCGGATAGCGCGGCCAGAACGGCCGGTCCCAGGTGCCGGTCGCGTTGATCAGGGCCCGTGCGGCGTACGTCCCCTCGGACGTCTCCACCAGCAGCCGCCCGCCGCTTCCTTCCCGTACGGCGCTCACCTCCACGGGCCGGTGGACCCGCAGGCCGAAGCGGTCCTCGTACGCGGCGAAGTACGCGCCGATCACCTCCGAGGAGGGTCGGTCGGGGTCGGCCCCGGTCAGCTCCATGCCCGGCAGCGCGTGCATCCCGTGGACCTTGCCGTACGTCAGCGAGGGCCAGCGGAACTGCCACGCGCCGCCCGGCCGGGGCGCGTGGTCCAGCACGACGAAGTCGTCGTCCGGCTCCAGCCCGACGCGGCGCAGATGGTAGGCGGCGGACAGCCCCGCCTGACCCGCGCCGATGACGACCACGTCCAGCTCGCGCACCCCAGAAATGTTCACGCTTCTACTAACTCGTCGGGCGCCCGGGATCTTCCCGAGCGCCCGACGAGCATCGCCGCGAGGCCCGCAGGCCGTCACCGTGAGGCCCCCAAGGCAGCCACTGTGAGGCCCCCAAGGCCGTCACCGCACGGCTCAGCGGCCTCCGGCGAGCAGCAGGGGAGCCCCGCCCGGCGCCGGGACTGTCCGGCTCTCGGCACCGTTCACACCCAGCAGCGGCGAGGCGGGCCCGGTCGGCAGCAGCCCGCGGCGGGACAGCTCGGGGGTGACGCCCTCGCCGAACCAGTACGCCTCCTCCAGATGCGGATACCCGGAGAGCACGAAGTGCTCCACGCCCAGCGCGTGGTACTCCTCGATCCGGTCCGCGACCTCCGCATGGCTGCCCACCAGCGCGGTCCCGGCCCCGCCGCGTACGAGACCGACGCCCGCCCAGAGGTTCGGCGCGATCTCCAGCTTGTCCCGCGAACCGCCGTGCAGCGCCAGCATCCGCTGCTGCCCGACCGACTCGCTCTTCCCCAGCGCCTGCTGCGCCGCCGCGATCGTCTCCGGATCGAGGTCGCCCAGCAGCCGGTCGGCGGTCGCCCATGCCTCCCGCGATGAATCCCGCGAAATGGTGTGCAGCCGGATGCCGAACCGGACCTTGCGCCCCTGCTCCTCCGCCAAGCCGCGAATCCAGTCGATCTTCTCCTTCACGGCGGCCGGCGGCTCGCCCCAGGTGAGATAGACATCGGCGTGCGCGGCGGCGACCGGCCCGGCCGCCGCCGACGACCCGCCGAAGAAGATCTCCGGCAGCGGGTCCGGCGGCAGCGCGGTGAGCCCGCCCTCCACCTGGTAGTGCTCTCCGTCGAAGTCGTACGGCTGCCCGCTCCAGGCGCCCCGCACCACCGACAGGAACTCGGCGGTGCGCGCGTACCTCCGGTCATGGTCCAAGTGGTCCCCGAAACGCCGCTGTTCGGTCGAGTCGCCGCCGGTGACGACGTTGAGCAGCAGCCGCCCGCGGGTGATCCGCTGATAGGTGGCGGCCATCTGCGCGGCCAGCACGGGCGAGATGACCCCCGGCCGGAACGCCACCAGGAACTTCAGCCGCTCGGTGTGCTGGGCGAGGGCCACCGTGGTCAGCCAGGCGTCCTCGCACCAGGTACCGGTCGGCGTCAGTACGGCTTCAAAGCCCAACTGCTCCGCCGCTTTGGCGATCTGGGCCAGGTACTCGATGTCCGGGGCGCGCACGCCGCTCACGGGGGTGATCCGGTCGCGCTTGATGCCGCCGTCGGTGTACGCGTGCCGGTCCACGAGCGTCCGGCCGTCGCCGCCGGTGGGCAGGAACCAGTGCAGATGGACGTTCATGAGGAGGCCTTTCCGTAGGAGCGCGGCGCGGTGGAGGAAGGGGGAAGGTCGCGGTTGAAGCGGGTGTCGACGTAGTCCTCGAAGTCGAACCGCCGTGGAATCAGCTTGAGTTCGGCAAAGGTGTCGGCGATCTCCTGCTCGGAGGCGATGGCGGCGGCGTCGATCGCCACCGGGACGCGGGTGCCGTAGGAGCGCTTCACGGCGTCCAGCGCCACTTCGTACGGAAGCCCGGTCTCCTTCGCCCAGACCTTCGCCCACTCCTCCGGGTGCTCGAAGACCCACTTCTGGGCCCGCTCCAGCCGTACGAGCAGATCGCCGATGGCCTGGGACTTCTTCGTGTCCTTGAGCGAGGCGGGCGAAGCCACTTGGAATCCGAGGCCGTTGACGACACCTTCGCCGGTCGTGAGGACCCGGGCGTCCGAGGTGCGCAGGACCTGCGAGGTGTACGGGTCCCAGATCGCCCAGGCGTCGACCTTGCCCCGGCTGAACGCGGCGAGCGCGTCGGCGGGCTGGAGGTAATTCAGCTCTACGTCCCCGATCCCGAGCCCGGCCTTCTTGAGCGAGGCGACCAGCTGGAAGTGGGCCGAACTGCCCTGGGCGACGGCGATGGACCTGCCCTTGAGCTGGGCGGGCTTCTTCAGCGGGGAGTCCTCGGGCACGACGATGACCTCACCGGCCGGCGAGCCGTGCGTGGCGCCGACGACAGCGATGTTCGAGTCGGCCCCGGCCGCGAAGACGGGCGGCGTGTTGCCGACGCCGCCGATGTCGACGGCCCCGGCGCTCACGGCCTCCAGCAGGGGTGGCCCCGAGGTGAAGGTGGACCACTTGATGCGGTAGTCGAGGTTGTCGAGCTCTCCGGAGGCCCGCAGGATGGCCTCGTAACCTCCCTTCTGGTCACCGACGTTGAGCGTGAGGCTGCCCTTGCCGTCGGTGTTGTCACCCGAGTTCGCGGACGAGGCGCCGCCGCACGCGGAGAGAAGGAGGGCGAGGGGGAGGAGCAGGGCGGGCAGGGTGCGACGTTTCATGACAGCTCTCCGTGATGAGGGTGGGGGTGTACGGGCGATACGTCGGGGCTCTCCGCGCTCTCCGTACGGGCCTGGGGGCGGCCGACGCCTTCGACACCCGGCTCGTTGGCGCGGCCCGCGTCCTCGACGCCCAGTTCGGTGAGCAGCCGGGAGCGCAGGTCGGTGAAGCCGGGGGAGCCGACCGTGCGCGGCCGGTCCAGCGCGACGGCCGTGTCGTACGCGATCCGGCCGTCCCGCATCACCAGCACCCGGTCGGCCAGCAGCAGGGCCTCGTCCACGTCATGGGTGACCAGGAGCACCGCGCAGCCGCGCCGCTGCCAGAGCTCGGCCACGAGCTGCTGGGCCTTGATCCGGGTCAGGGCGTCCAGCGCGCCGAACGGCTCGTCGAGCAGCAGCAGATCGGGCTCGCGCACCAGGGCCCGGGCCAGCGAAGCGCGCTGGGCCTCTCCGCCGGACAGCGTCTTGGGCCACGCCCCGGCCCGCTCCGCGAGACCGACCTCCGCCAACGCCTGCTCGGCGACGGCGCGTTCGGGCTTGCCCGGCAGCCCGAGCAGCACGTTGCGCCAGACCCGCTTCCAGGGCATCAGGCGCGGGGCCTGGAACGCGACCGCGCGGCGGCGGGGCACCAGGACGGTGCCGGAGATCTCCCGGTCGAGCCCGGCGAGCACTCGCAGCAGGGTCGACTTGCCGCACCCGCTGCGTCCGAGCAGCACGGTGAACTCGCCCGCGTTCAGGGTGAGATCGAGGTCGTCGATGACGGAACGCCCGTCGAAGGAGCGGGTGAGCCCTTCGACGCGTACGGCGGCTTCGGAGGCGGGAGGGGGTTCGAGGTGGGTCTTCACTGGCCGGTGAAGGTCGGTCGCCATTGCAGCAGCAGCCTTTCGAGGATCCGGACGATGACGTCGGCGGTGAGGCCGAGGAAGGCGTACACGACGAGACAGACGACGATCACGTCGGTCCGGAAGAACTCGCGGGCCTGGTTCATCAGGAACCCGATCCCGGCGTCGGCGTTGATCGACTCACCGAAGACGAGCGCGAGCCAGGCGGTCGCCAGCGAGTAGCGCAGACCGGTCATGGCCCCGGGCAGCGCCCCCGGCAGCACGACATGCCGAACCAGCCCCCATCGCCCGAGCCCCAACGACGTACCGGCTTCAATGAGTTGGGCATCGACTCCCCGAATGCCCGCGTACACGTTCAGATACAGATGAAAGGCCACCCCGAGGGCGATGAGGGCCACCTTGGGCGCCTCGCCGATCCCGAGCCAGATGATGAAGAGGGGGATGAGCCCGACCCAGGGCACGGTGCGCAGCATCTGTACGGTCGCGTCGACGAGATCCTCCCCGAGCCGCGAGAGCCCCGACACGAGCGCGAGCGCCGTCCCGACGACCCCGCCGAGCAGGAGCCCCACGACCACCCGCTGGAGTGAGACCCCCATCGCGGCGGGAAGCGTCCCGTCGGCCATCAGATCGGCGCCGGCGCGGGCGATGGTCCCGGGCGAGGCGAGCACATCGGGATCGAGTACCCCGGTGGCACTGAACACCTGCCACAACCCGAGCAACAGCAGGGGCCCCACCGCACGCCGCACCCACCGAGGCGCGGCCCGCAACCGCGACCGCCGGACGGAGGCCGGGACGACGGCCTCCAACTCGGGCGCCGTACGCGTCGGCGCGGAGGGTTTCTCGAGGGGTACGGGTTTCACGGACGGTGGTGCATGGCTGACGGTCATGACAGCTCCAGGGAGGGACGCACGGATGCGCAGGCAGGCGGGCAGAGGGGCAGGGGGCACGGACATGCCGGAGCAACCCCGTAACCACGCACGCACGAGGACCGACCGACGGCCGGCAAAGGCGAATGCGGGAGAGGGGGCAGGAAGCTCAGCGGATGCTGGTGCGGCTGGTGCGGATGTGCGGCGGCACGGAGCCGGACGCGACTACACCAGAACGAGCGACGGAATACCGCAGACAGCGCAGGGGCGGCCCGGAAGTCGCTGAGAGAACGTCAGCAGCCGCGACAACACGCGGCGGAAGCCACTCGCAGCAGGTCGATGTGACCGCGCGAAGTGAGCAGAGCTGATCGGAACATGGCGCTGAACGTAGTCATCCGGTCGGGACACGGTCAATGGCGTCTCGGAGCGTGGACGCGTCATCTCACCTCGGTGAGGTGATGATGGAGGCATGTCCGATTCCTTCACCACCACGGTCCTGAACATCACCACGGGTACGGCCGAGACCGTCACGGACCTGACGCGCGCCTGCGAGGAGTTCCTCACCCGCACCGCCCCCGGCCGCGACGGCCTGCTCAACGTCTTCGTCCCGCACGCCACGGCCGGCATCGCCGTACTGGAGACCGGCGCAGGCAGCGACGACGACCTCCTGGCCGCCCTCCACCACCTGCTCCCCGCCGACGACCGCTGGCAACACCGCCACGGCAGCCCGGGCCACGGCCGCGACCACGTACTCCCGGCCCTGGTCCCGCCCCACGCCACCCTGCCGGTGATCGGCGGCCGACTGGAGCTGGGGACCTGGCAGTCGGTCTGCCTGGTGGATACGAACCGGGATAATCCGGAGCGGCAGGTGCGGTTGAGCTTCCTCGGCTGACCAAGGTCGTTGAGCTGGGGGCGTGCCGCTGATTCTCCCGGTCCTCGCGCAGGACAGTTCTTGATCCTTCACGGCCTCGTTTCTCACTCGTTCTTTTCAGCGGCTTTTCGAGCTTGGGTGAGCCTTTCGAGTGAAGCCGTCTCGGCGTAGGTGTTTTCGAATTCGCGGAAGATTTCTACGGCTCGTGTGTACGCGATGACGGCCTCTCCGTGAAGGCCTGCGCTCTCAAGTGTTCTGCCAAGGCTGTCGAGTGCTTCGGCCTCGCGGTGGAAGTCGCCGTACTTCCTATAGGAATTGGCGGCTTGCGATAGTTTTTCGATGGCCTCACGGTATTGATGCAAGTGGTGGAGTGAATTGCCGATATTGTTGAGGGCCTGGGCTTCGTCGTGGCCGCTTCCGTTAGTGCGGTGAATTTTGATGGCCTGGCGGAATGCTGTGACGGCTTCTCCGTGACGGCCTGCAAGTTGGAGCGCAGTGCCGATATTGTTGAGTGTCTGGCCTTCGCCGTAGCTGTGATCAAATTTTCGATATATGGCGATCGCTTTCTTGGATATTTCGATCGATTCGGCGTAGCACCCCAGAAGAGTGAGTGTGGCACCGATGTTCATAAGTGCCTGGGCTTCGGGAATTGATTTTCCGAGATCGTGGTAGATCTCTATTGATTGGAGGTGAGTGTCAAGAGATTCCTTGTGGCGGCCCAATTTATGGAACGCGTTGCCGAGATTATTAAGTGCGTGGGCCTCGCTGAGGCGATCCTTGAGTTCCCGGGATATGGCCAAGGCGAAAGCGTTGATTTCGCGCATCTCTCGAAAGCGATTTCGATAATCCAGGTAGAGGCTTAACGAGTTCGCGATGGTCAGAATTGGGTGGGGGTACAGGGGGGCGGCGCAGAAGATGAGGGAGATAAGGTTCTGCGATTCGGAGTCCAGCCACTTCATTGCGGCAGTGTGGTGAGGGAAAGCAGTGAGTTCGGGCTGTAGGGGTTGGGCGATCAGGCATGTGTTGGCTTGTGAGCAATTGATGGTGTAGTAGGTCACGAACCGCCCCTGTGCTTCCTCCTCACCCTCGCCGGGCGGCAGCTCGTAGGCGAACAGATGGATCAGGTCGTGCATCCGCCAGCGATCCGAGCCGATGGGTTGCTCACTCAGCAGGCCGGCACGGGTAAGGGAGGCCAAGCTCTTGCGGGTTTCGCGCGGTGTCCGGTCGCTCAGAGCGGCAGCGGCCTCGGTGGAGAGATCCGGACCCGGATTGTGGGCAAGCAAGCGAAACATCTTCGCATCCTGCTTTTTCAAGCGTTGGTGAGACAACTTGAATGCGGCGCGTAGCCCGAGGGTGTGACCGTCGGCGTCTTCGTGTTCCAGCGTCGTTAACCGGGTGCGGGCGTCGGCGAGTTCATTCACCAGGACAGCGGCGGGAAGTCCGGGGTCATCGACAAGCAGGGCGGCGGCGATGGTCAAGGCCAGTGGCAGCCGACCGCAGTAATTCGCCACTTGCCTCAGCGCCGATGAAGATGCTTCGGCGCGAGGATCGTCGGGGCGCACTTCGGCAAGAGCGGTAGAGATCAGAGCGGTGGCCGATTCGGTGCTGAGCTCGTCGAGGGAAATGAGGCGGGATGGGAGATCGGGGGCGGCCAGGGCTTCGCGGGAGGTCGAGAGAAGACGGTGGCAGGTATGTGCCGGGATGAGGGAGCGGAGCTGACCAGGGCCAGAGGCGTCATCTGCGACGATCAGGACCGCTCCGTGGTCTTTGGCCCGGCGAGTCAACTCCGACTGGTAGAGAGCGGCCTGCTCCTCGCCCGTCGGCGGCAGGTCCGTGTCTCGTACTCCCAGCGCCCGTAACAGAATCTCCAGTACCTGTTCAGGTTTGAGCGCGCCTGTCGGAGCGTAGCCGCGCAAGTGCACGAATAAAACTCCTCCTGGGAAGAGGCCCAGGGATACCGCCTGGTGGGCAGCATGTAGTACCAGAGCAGTCTTTCCAACGCCCGGGAGGCCTGTCACGACCGTGGTGGTCGGTCCTTCCGGTCCCAAGGCATCCAATACTGCGGCGGTCGGTTTCTCCCGGCCGATCAGCCGTCGCGCGGCCGGGAGAGAGGCCAAGGACTGAGGGGCGGCAGAGTTCGATTGCGTGAAGTATTGGTTCCCGGCAGCCAGGTAGTTCTGACCGTTGCCGGAGGCTCGAGCGTACTGTTTGTTGCTCCGCAACAAGTCAAGCCCCTTCGGCGGTCCGCTCGCAGCCGCTCTGCTCGATGCGGCTATACCCGGACGCCTCCGCGCGCTGCTCGATCCGCTCAGGCCCGGTGCGCAGGCCTCGCAGGCCCCGGCCGCCGGACTGGAAAACGCGTGCCTCGTCCGATGCCTCCGCGTGCTGCTCGACCTGTGCCGCGCCGCCGCCGGTCTGCTTGACCGTGCTGCTGCCGGCGGCGGTGGCCGTCTGGACCAGGGTGCGCGTCCGAGGCGGGGGTGTGAGTGTCGGCGCCTGCTGTTCGCGTGTGGCCCACCAACTGAGGCCCGCGAGAACCGCCGTGGCTGCGATGGCGGCGAAAGCGAGGGCCGTGTCGAGCCGTGCCCCGTCCTCCGTCGGTAGCCAGCTCCACGTCAGCGCCCGTACGACCGCGACGCATACCCCGAACGTGACGATCGTCGCGCCCCCGGCAATAGTCCATCGCACCGCGCGAACCATGCCCGCCCCCTTGTGAAGTTCCGGCCTGAACAGCCCCACATACCAAGCACCCCATGGTGCCGAACGGTGACGTCCCTGTCGCACCGGATCACCGAATCGGCTGAGGACTGTCCTGAACTCTGCTCCTGGGGAAGGCGTTCCCACTGAATGCCGGTGTGCAGCACGTACAGGATTCCGCCAGGATCTGACAGTCCGGGGCCGGAAGGCGACCGGGATACCGGGACCGTTGTCCCCTTCTTCGGAAGCAGCAGCTCGATCCGCTCCCACAGGTCATCCGGCACGATCCACGGTGAAGTCCCCACGACTCGGACAACGCCCAACTCGTCTACGAATCAAATCTCCGCAGGCCATCGCATGGCCAGGTCGGCCTCCTCGTCCAGCTGAGCGTGAAGAAACGTCACAAGACAGGGCTGGGGAGCGGGAGGCCCCTCCTGGACGCTGCGGAACCGCGCTCTTGGTCCGCGTCGCAAACGGACAGTTTGAGTTGCCTTCTCGCGCGGGCGATGTGGGACATGCGTCTGACATGGCGTGCTCGCGGGATCCTGGCGGAACTCGCCGTCGGCTATGCACCTGGGCAGGAACCCACGATCAGTGAGCTGGTCGCCCTCACTCGGGACGAGCGTCTGGCTGCCGAGGGCCGCGAGGCTTTCCGTACAGCGGTCGGTGAGCTGCGTGGCCTCGGCTATCTCTCTCCGGACGCCTCCACGGCCTCCGGTGTGGGGGAGCGCCTGGTCGTCGATCTCGCCCCGGCTGCGGAAGCCTGGCTGATCCCGCAGCATCGTGGCCTCGGCCTGTACCCGGACGGGAGCTGACCATCGGCCGGGCCGGCAGAACGTCTGACCTGGTGTGACGGGAACGGCCCGCCTGTCCTGCGGGCATGACCCAGCCCATTGAACTCGTCATGTTCGACTGCGACGGCGTGCTCGTCGGCAGCGAACGCGTCGCGGTGCGTGGATGCGCTCGTTCTGGCCAAGCTGGGATGGAAACTCACCGAAGCCGAGATCATCGACCGGTTCATGGGGCTTTCCAGCCGGTCGATGACGCGGTAGATAGAGGACCACCTCGGGCGCCGTCCGCCGGCCGACCGGGAGGAAGAGTTCAAGCCTCTCTAGCATGATGCGCTCGCCGCCGAACTCACCACCCCCGTCGACGCCTTCGACGCGCTCACGCAGGTCGAGCACGGCAAACCGGCCCCGGATCCTTCCTTCACGCCGCGCGGACTATGGGGGTCGCATCTGAGGCATGCGCCGTGGTCGAGGACAGCCCGGCCTCCTCGCGGGTCAGTGACCCCACATGGTCACGCCCGTCACGTCGACCAGACCACCTTGCCGTTGTGCACGATGACCACCTTCGCGTCGGGCCTCAGGACCAGCTGGGCGCCGCCGAAGTCATGCGTCTTGGACGCCCAGATGGGGCGGTCGTCGCCGTTGTGGATGACCAGGTTGCCGTCGGGCTGGAAGATCGCCCGGTGGTTCTCGCCGAAGGTCATGGCGGCCCAGATCGGTTTGTTCCGCTCGTTGTAGACGACGAGGTTGCCGTCCTGCTGCATCGTCATGCGGATGCGGTTGGTGGCCCAGGACTGGCCGACCCCGATGGAACTGGTCGCGGAGACCGTCTGGGTGCCCCAGTCCGGCTTCGGGGCCGCCTTTGGCTTCGGTTCCGGCGAGGCCTTCGGCTTCTCGGCGGGGGCGGTCGTACGGGGAGCCGGCGACGGCGCCACAGGTGCGGGAGCGGCCTTTGGCGCGGTGGTCCTCTTCTGTTCCGTCGGGGACGGCTTGGGCTTCACCGCCACGTAGTCGTCCAGCGCCGCCGGGGCCGACTCCGGGTTGAGAACCGTGTCGGCGCTCCCCGCGACCGGCGTGGTGGCGGGGCGCCGCGGCTCGTCGTCGTTCGCGCTGCCCATCAGCAGCACGGGTATCGCGACCAGGGCGGCGCCGACGAACGCCGCCCCCGCCAGGACCGGGGTGCGGGGGCGGCCCTTGTCGGCGGCGGTGAGGGTCCTGGTGTCCGGCTTCGCGGCGACGGCCGCTGCCAGGGCGATGGCCTCCGTGCGGCCTTCGGAGGCTTCGGTGGTCTGTGCCGTGGACGAGGGGTCGGAGGGGGTGGCGGGGGCGGCCTTCGGGGATTCCTCGGTCGGGGCTTTGGTGGTGGTCGTGGCTTCGGCTTCGGCCCGTGTTGGGGGTTCCTCGGGCGGGGCTGGAGCCCGGCTCTTTTCGGTGCCGGCCCTTGCGGCGGGCTCGGTCGGGATCTCCTCGGTGCCGGTCGTCGCGGCGGCCTCGCTCCGGGGCTCCCGCGCCTCGGTCGCGGCGGCGGACGACGGGGACGCGGGGCCGGACTCCTCCGTGGTGGGCGGCGGGGAAGCGGCGCCGGACTTCTTCTCGGCTGCTGCCGCGGACTCGTTGCCGGGGGCGGGGGGCTCGGGGGGCATGCGCTGACTCCTCCTCGTGGGCGAGCCCAACGTAGCCCCTCGGGGGAGCGGGAGAGGCCACTCGCCTCGATGCGCCTCCGTCGCTTTGTCATCCCACGCCTTTCCTGTCCCGGAACGTTCCCCGCTCGGGCAGCAAACGGGCAGGCAGACGGTCGATACGGGCCCGCTGTCGGACCCCGTCAACGGGGCGCGTATGACATCCTGTTGAGGCCGTTCGGCACTCAAAGATTCGTACGGAGCCAAGAGTTCAGGTGGATGCCTCCCTCGTGCCGGAAGCCGTGAAGGACGCCGCACGTCGCGCGCCCGGCCACTGGATCGGAATCGTCGATCCGGAGTGGACGCAGGCGCGGACGCCGCCGGAGTGGGCCGTGCTGGGGGAGTGGCAGTCGGACGCGAGCGGGAGTGTCGGCGAGTACCGCGCCAACCCCGCCTACCGTCCCTCGGCCCGGCTCCTCGGCTGGCCGGAGCCCACCGATCCGGTGGACGCTGCCGCCCAGCGGGCCGCCACCGGGTACGGCACGGCGGACGAGGCGCTCGCCGCACTCGCGGAGGCGGACGTCACCGTCGTACGCGGGCCGGACGGCGGGCCACTCATGGCCGCAGGGCGGGACGGGGCGCCGGTGGTGCTCCTGTTCACCTCGCCCACCCACGCGTTCATGTCCGCGGCACTTCACCATGACACCGTGTCCGCCCGGGAGTTGGCCGGGTCGCTGGCGGGCACCGGCGCGCTGCTGATGGTCAACTCCGGTGCCGCTGCTCCGCTGCTCGTTCCCGCCGACAGCCTTCCCGGTGCCGTGAGTTCCGGGCCTGTGGCCCCGGCCGTCGGCGGCCTCGATCCGACCGAACCCTGGCCCCACACCACAGGGAGGACCCCGTGACGCGTTCGCCGTCCCCGCAGAGCCCCGCCTCCGCTCCCGCCCGGGCGGGAGCGGAGACCGAAGCCGAGGCCGCTGAGGCGGAGAAGGTCCCTGAGGCAGAGACGACCCCGCAGGTCGCGAAGGTCCTCGAGACCGAGAACGCCAAGGGGGCTGAGGAGGGCGAGAAGACCGAGAAGGCCGAGGAGGCTGAGGAGGGTCAGCAGGGCAAGCGCCCCGAGGTCCAGGCCTCGCAAGCCCAGGCCCCCGAGGCCCAAACCCCCGAGGCCCAGGCCTCCGAGGCGCCGACTCCTCAGGCCTCCCACGCCCCCGACGCCCCAGCCACAACGCCCGGCGCCACCACCTCCGACCCCGAGGCCGACCCCAGCGCCTCCGCCGCCGCCCAGAGCCGGCTTCCCGCTCTCGTACGGACCATGACCGCCACTGCCACCGCCATCGGCCGGCCGCAGCAGGAGGCCGGGCCCGTCGGGCGGCCCGGCAAGGCCGCGCTCGCGGGGGCGGCGGTTGTCGGCGCGCTGCTCGTGTCGGTGCCCTTCCTCGTGCTTGCCGGGAACAACGACGACGGGCCCGAGCGGACGAAGGCCGCGGGGGCCGGGACCGTCCTCGACGGGAGCGGGCCCGAGGCGCCGGGCGAGTTCGCCGTCACCGCGCCCGGCACCAGCGCGCCCGCGGATACGGATGGGGAGAGGGGTGAGGAGAAGCGGGAGAAAAGCGGTAACCCCGTGCCCGCCATCCCTCCGGCGGACGGCAGCAAGGCCGAGGCGAAGAAGGATGACGGACCCGAAGACCCGCCGAAGAAGGCCGATCCTGCCAAGGAGAAGTCCAGCGAGAAGGCCGAGGAGAAGGGCAAGACCGAGAGCGGCGGTAGCAAGAACCAGCCCGCCAAGGCTCAGCCCGCCGTCACCTTCAGCGGGCCCGTCTCCTTCCGCAGCCACCTCTCCGGGCGCTGCCTCGACGTCCCCGGTCACAACTTCAACGACGGCCAGCCGCTGTTCATGTGGGACTGCAACGGCGCCGACGCCCAGAAGTGGCGCTTCGGCTCCGACGGCACGATCCGGGCCAGGGACAAGTGCCTGGACGTGGCCAACGCGAACTTCGCCAACGGCTCCCGTATCCAGCTCGCCTGGTGCAACGGCTCCGCCGCCCAGAAGTTCACCCTGAACGGCGCCCACGACCTGGTCAACACCGTCGTCGGCAAGTGCGTCGACATCCCGAACCACAGCAAGGGCCGGGGCCCGGAGACCTATCTGATCCTGTGGGAGTGCACCGGGCTCGACAACCAGAAGTGGAGCACCTGACCCGGGCGCACGCAGCGAGACATGATGGCATCGCCGGACCGCCGAAACGCGTCCCGGCGAACAGGGGCGTCCGGCCAGGACGCCGCCGGAGCAAGGAGGTTGGTGCGTGTCGCGCCAGGTACTGACGGTCGGCCCCGCGGACCGTTTTTCCACGATCGGTGAGGCGCTCGCCGCCGCCCGTACCGGGGCGCTCATCAGCGTCCGGCCCGGGACGTACGCGGAGAACCTGGTGATCCACACCCGGGTGACCCTCACCGCCGCCGAGGGACGGGGCACGGTGGAGATCCGGCCGCGTTCGGGCAGCGTCATCGCGCTGCGCGCCGACGCCGTCATGCTCTCCGAACTCACCCTGCGCGGCGGGGACTCCGAGCTGCCCGCCGTCGATGTGCGGCGCGGGCAGGCCGCGCTCGACGGGTGCGAGATCGTGGGCGCCGCCTGGACCGCGATGCTGGCCGGCGGGACCGGCTCCCTCGCGCTGCGGGACTGCCGCGTGAGCAACCCGCAGGGCGCCGGGATCGTCGTCACCTCCACCACCCCCACCACCGTCGAGTCCTGCACGCTCGAACACCTCGGCACCAGCGGCATCGTCCTCGCCGAACAGGGCGAGGCCCGCGTCCGCGACTGTACGGTCCGGGGCGCCCGCGGCAACGGGCTGCTGGCCAACGGCGATACCCGGGGCACCGTCGAGGACTGCGACATCTCCTCTACCGACAAGCCCTCCATCGCCCTGGAGGCCAACTCCGCCGTCTCCGTCGTCCGGACCGTGGTGCACGACACCAGCACCGGCGTGCACCTGAGTACGGCCGGCCGCACCACCCTGGAGGACGTCCGCGTCACCGGCGCCTCCGGCAACGGGATCGTCCTCGCCGTGGGCACCGACCCCGTACTGCGCCGCTGTCGCGTCTCGCGCGCCCGTGGGCACGGCCTGTTCGTCACCGACCGGGCCCGCGGCACCTTCGAGGACTGCTGGGTCGACGGTGCCCAGGGCGCGGCCCTGCGTGTGGCCGGGGCGTCCTCCCCGGCGCTGACGGGGCTGACCGTCCGCGACTGCGAAGGGGCCGGGCTGCTCCTGGAGGAGGACGCGGCACCCGAGCTGGACCGCCTGGAGGTCATCGGTTCCTCGCCCGCCGTCGCCCTCCAGGGCGGCGCCAACCCGCTGCTGCGCCGGGCCAGGCTGGTCGAGCCCGCCGGTGACGGCATCGCGGCCACCAAGGACGCCCGGGGCCGTGTCGAGGACTGCGAGATCGTCCGGCCCCAGGGCGCCGGGGTACGGGTGGCCTCCGGCTCCACCCTCTACCTGGCCGGTGGCGGGGTCTCCGACACCGCCACCACCGGACTGGTCGTGGAGGACGGCGGCAACGTCACCGTCCGCGACTTCCGCGTCGAGATATCCGGCGAGGAAGGTGTGGTCGTCGACGCCGGTGGTGAACTGACCGCCAACCGCACCACCGTCCACGCCGCCAAGGGCCATGGCTTCCTCCTCCGCGAGGGCGCTCTCGCCTCGCTCAGCGGCTGCGAGGCCAACGGCGGTACCCAGGACGGTTTCCGGGTGGAGTCCACCGCCCCCGTCTCGCTCGTCAACTGCACCGCCCGGGAGAACGAGGGCGGTGGCCTGGTGCAGACCGCGCCCGGCGAACGGCTCGCCGTGGACGGCCTGAACAGCGTCTCCAACGGCAAGCGCGACGCCTGGGGCAGCGGCAGCGCGGAGAACACCGACCCGGCCGGATCCGGCGCCGCCGACGCGCCCCCGCCGGACCGTGCGGACGGCCCGCTCGGCGCTCTCAACGCGCTGATCGGCCTGGAGAACGTCAAGCAGCAGGTACGCACCCTGGTCAACCTCACTCAGCTCGCCCAGCGCCGCGAGCAACTCGGCATGCCCGCACCGCCGATGAGCAGACACCTGATCTTCGCGGGCCCGCCCGGCACCGGTAAGACCACCGTCGCCCGGCTCTACGGGGCGATCCTCGCCGAGCTGGGTTCGCTGCGCAGCGGCCACCTGGTCGAGGTCTCCCGCGCCGACCTGGTCGCCCAGGTCGTCGGCGGCACCGCCATCAAGACTTCCGAGACCTTCCAACGGGCCCTGGGCGGCGTCCTGTTCATCGACGAGGCGTACACCCTCACCGCCGACAGCGGCAACGGTGGCGCCGACTTCGGTCGCGAGGCCGTCGACACCCTGCTGAAGCTCATGGAGGACCACCGCGACGACGTAGTGGTGGTCGCCGCCGGATACTCCCGCGAGATGGACTCCTTCCTCAGCTCCAACCCGGGCCTCGCGTCCCGCTTCTCGCGGACCGTCGAGTTCGAGAACTACTCCGTGGACGACCTGGTCGCGATCATGGAGAGCATGTGCACCCAGCACCAGTACGAGCTGGGGGAGGGCACGGCCCAGGCGCTCGCCGCCCACTTCGGGGCCATGGACCGGGACGCCGGATTCGGCAACGGCCGTGCCGCGCGCGGGGTGTTCGAGGAGATGGTGGACCGGCAGGCGATCCGGCTCTCCGCCCAGGCGCAGGTCAGCGAGAGCGATCTGCGGCTGCTGCTCCCCGAGGACGTCTCCGCCACCGCCGCCGCGTCGGCCGCCGAGACCGCCGTACCGGCCGACGACCCGCTCACCCGCCTCGGCGACATGATCGGACTGGCCGAGGTGAAGCGCGAGGTCGCGGATCTGGTCAACCTCATCACCACCGCCCGCCACCGTGCCGCCGCCGGGCTGCCCGTCCCCACCCTCAGCAACCACCTGGTCTTCACCGGACCGCCCGGCACCGGTAAGACCACCGTCGCCCGCCTCTACGGCGAAGTGCTCACCCAGCTCGGCGTGCTGGAGCGCGGTCAGCTGGTCGAGGCCGCCCGCGCCGACCTCGTCGGCCGCTACATCGGCCACACCGCCCAGTTGACCCGCGAGGTCTTCGAAAAGGCCCGCGGTGGCGTCCTGTTCATCGACGAGGCCTACACCCTCACCCCGCGCGGCGGCGGCGCCGACTTCGGCCAGGAGGCGGTGGACACCTTGCTGAAACTGATGGAGGACCACCGCGACGAGGTCGTCGTCATCGTCGCCGGATACACCGACGAGATGGAACGCTTCCTCGCCTCCAACCCCGGCCTCTCCTCCCGCTTCCCGCGCCGGATCGCCTTCGCCGACTACTCCTCCGAGGAGCTGGTCACCATCGTGCGCGCGCAGGCCGCCGCCATGGGGTACGAGTGCGGACCGGGCACCGGACCGCTGCTCAAGGAGCACTTCGACGCGGTACCCCGCGACCGGTCCTTCGGCAACGCCCGCCTGGCCCGCCAGGTCGTCGAGTCGATGGTCACCCGCCAGGCGGGCCGGATCAGTTCGCTGGCCGCGCCCACCCTGGACGACCTGCGCATCCTCCTCCCGGCCGACGTCACGGCCGCGACCCCGAAGGCGGTGCCGCAGTGAGGCCGCCCGAGCGACGGACGACCGGGAGGCCCCGGACGGGCAGGACGACCCGACTGCTGTACGGAGCCGGGCTCGCCGCCGCCCTGGTGGTGCCCCTGGCCGCACCCGCCCAGGCCGGACCCCACCCCCGTACACCGATGGCACTCCCCGCCGCCGACGGGCCCAAGGGGCAGGAGCTGCCCGGCATGCCCACCGCGCTCGACGCCCGGGCCGAGGCCGTCGCCTGCACGCCCGCCTCCAAGGAGCAGGCGAAGAAGCAGGACTGGTCGCGCCAGCGCCTCGACCTGAACCGGCTGCACCGGCACACCACCGGCGCGGGCGTGACCGTCGCGCTGATCTCCACCGGCGTCGACCCCGGGGCCGAAGGACTCGACGGCCGCGTCACCGCCCGGGGCGAGGCCGCCGACGACTGCGTCGGCCAGGGGACGTTCCTGGCCGGGCTGATCGCCGGGACCGGCGGCCCCGCCCCGCGCCTCGCCGGGGTCGCCCCGGGCGCGGAGATCCTAGCCCTGCGCGGTACCGACCGGCGCGGGCAGCCGGACCCCGCGCTCGTCACGGCGGCGGTGCGAGCCGCGACCACCGCCGAGGCCGACGTCATCGCGGTCGCCGTTGCCCTTCCACGTAAAGACACCGCACTCACCCGAGCCGTCGCCGAGGCCCGCAAGGCCGGGGCGGTGGTGGTCGCGGCGGCCGCCCCGGAGCCGCCGTCGCGCGGCTCGGCCGACGAGATCCCCTCCCGTACCTACTGGCCCGCCAGAGAGCCCGGCGTCCTCGCGGTCGCCGACATGCTGCCCGCCGGAGCCCGGCCGGACGGCGCACTGCCCACCGAGGGCATCGATCTGGCAGCCCCGGGCGCCGGAGTGGTCTCCGGCGGGCCGCGCGGGAAGGGGCACTACCTCGGCGGCGGTGTCGCGGTGGCTACCGCCTACGCGGCCGGGGCCGCCGCGGCCGTCCGCGCCGCCCACCCCGAGGAGCCGGCCGACGCGGTGACCCGAAGGCTGACCGCCACCGCGTACCCGGCCGACATCCCCCAGCTGGACGCCTACGCAGCCGTCACCACGGTCCTCGGCGACGCCGCCCCGCCCGCCGCCGGTGCGGAGCGAGCCACCAAGGCCGTGGCCGTACGCGACACCTCCGACACCGACCGCGCCACCGGCCGGGCCGTCCTCTTCGTCCTCCTCGGATCGGCTGGCGTCCTCTCCGTCCTCTGGGCGGGCTTCGCCCTCACCCGGGCCCGCGCCCGGGGCTGGCGTCCGGCGGGGGCGGGCACCCCGGACCAGGGCTGAAGGCTGGAGGGGACCCTTCCACGCTTGCTCGGCCCTACTCCACCAGGGCCGTCTGCACCAGCCGCGGCTTCCGGCGCTGGATGTGCAGGGCCCGGCCCGGCGGCAGGTTCAGCGGCTTCGCGTTGCCGAAGAGGCGGCCCTCCGTGGGCGGGCAGGACAGCAGGACCGCCGGGTTGTTGGCCTCGTCCAGACGGCGGATCAGCCCGTCGCTCAGGCCCCGGCCCGCGCCCATCGCGCTCCGGGCGACGACCAGATGCAGGCCCATCTCGTAGCCCAGGGTCAGATGCTCGAAGAGCGGCTCGAAGGGGCTCTGGAAGGAGTTGCCGGAGACCATGTCGTAGTCGTCGACCAGGATGAACAGGCGCGGGCCCGTCCACCAGTCGCACCGGCGCATCCGGGCGGGCGAGATGTCGGCACCGGGCACCCGGGTCTTCATCGCGCGGGCCGCGCCCTCGATGGTCTCGTTGAGATTGTCGAGGGAGATGACATGCCCGATGCGGTACTCCTCGGGGATGGCGTCGACCAGGGTGCGGCGGTAGTCCACCGCGATGATCTTCGCCTCCTCGGGGGCGTACCGGGCGGTGATGCCCTGCGTGACGAGGCGCAGCAGGTTGGTCTTGCCGCTCTCGGTGTCGCCGACCGCGATCAGGTGCGGGGTCCGGCTGAAGTCGTGCCAGACCGGCTCCAGCGCGTCCTGGTCGAGACCGAGCGCGAGGCGCATGCCACCGCCCTCCGTGGTCTCGGGGGAGGGGAGTTCGGCGACCGGCAGCCGGTGCGGGAGCATCCGTACCTGCGGGGCGGAGGGGCCGGACCAGTGCCGGGCGATCTCCCCGACCAGATGGGCCACGCCCTCACCGAGGTCGTCCAGGGAACCGCTGCCGTCCAGCCGGGGCAGGCCCGCGAGGAAGTGCATCTTGCTGTCGGCGGTGATGCCCCGGCCGCCGGTGCGCGGCACCGAGCGGGCCTTGCGGGTGTCGATCTCGGAGTCCATCGGATCACCCATCCGCAGCTCAAGGCGGGTGGCGGCCTGATCGCGGACCTGCGCGGACAGCTCCACCCAGCGGGTCGTGGTGATGAGCAGATGGATGCCGTAGTTGAGTCCCCGGGCGGCGAGTTCGTTGAACTTCGGGATCAGGTCGTCGTAGTCCTGGCGGACCGTGGACCAGCCGTCGACCACCATGAAGACATCGCCGAACGGCTCGTCGGGGAACTCGCCTGCGGCACGGCGCCGCCGGTAGGACTGCATGGAGTCCAGCGTGTGGTCCACGAAGAACTGCTCGCGGCGGGCCAGGAGCGCCATCACCTCGGCCACCGCCCGGTGCACCCGCTCCGGGTTGAGCCGCGCCGCGACCCCGCCGACATGGGGGAGCGCGGCGAGCTGGGAGAGTCCGCCGCCGCCGAAGTCCAGGCAGTAGAACTGGACTTCGGCCGGGGTGTGGGTGAGCGCCAGGGCGGCGATGAGCGTCCGGGCGAGCGTGGACTTGCCGCTCTGCGAACCGCCCGCGACGGCGACATGGCCGCCCGCCCCGGAGAGGTCCACGATCAGCGGGTCGCGCCGCTGCTCGAACGGCTTGTCCACCAGCCCGACCGGGACCCGCAGCTTCCCCGTGCCCGGCCAGCCCGCCGCCGTCAGCCCCCGCTCCTTGTCCGGCGCGATCCCGGGCAGCAGTGCGTCCAGCGGCGACGGCTCGTCCAGCGGCGGCAGCCACACCTGATGGGCGGCAGGCCCGGAGTCGCGCAGCCGGTCCAGTGCCACGTCGAGCAGCGCCTCCTCGTCCTCCTCGCTCGAAGGCTGCGGCTCGGGCGCCGCCTCCAACGTGCGCGGCACCACCCACCCACTGGTCCACGGCACCACCTGACTCGCCACCCGGGCCTGCACGACGGCCCCCGTACGACGTCGGTACGTCCCCGAGGAGTACGCGGCACGGAACCGGGTCAGCGCCTCCACCCCGGACTTCAGATAGCCGCTGCCGGGCGCGGCGGGCAGCTCGTAGGCATCCGGTACGCCGAGCACGCCACGGCTCTCCATCGCGGAGAAGGTCCGCAGCCCGATGCGGTACGAGAGATGGCTCTCCAACTGGTGCATACGCCCCTCGTCCAGGCGCTGCGAGGCGAGCAGCAGATGCACGCCCAGCGAACGGCCGAGGCGGCCGATCATCACGAACAGCTCCATGAACTCCCGGTGTGTGGAGAGCAGTTCGCTGAACTCGTCGACCACCACGAAGAGGCTGGGCAGCGGGGCCAGATCGGCTCCGGCGGCGCGGGCCCGCTCGTACTCCAGCGCCGAGGTGTAGTTGCCCGCCGCGCGCAGCAGCTCCTGGCGGCGGATGAGTTCGCCGTGCAGGGCGTCCTGCATGCGTTCCACCAGGGCGACTTCGTCGGCCAGGTTGGTGATCACGGCGGAGGTGTGCGGCAGTTCCTCCAGGCCGAGGAAGGTGGCGCCGCCCTTGAAGTCGACCAGGACGAAGTTGAGCGTCTCGGAGGAGTTGGTGAGGGCGAGGCCGAGGACCAGGGTGCGCAGCAGCTCGCTCTTGCCGGAGCCGGTGGCGCCGATGAGCATGCCGTGCGGGCCCATGCCGCCCTGCGCCGACTCCTTGATGTCCAGCTCGACCGGACGGCCGTCCACCCCGACCGCGATCGGCACCCGCAGCCGGCCGGAGCCGGAGTGCCGGGCGAACAGGGTCCCCGGGTCGTGCCGGTGCAGATCCGGAATGCCGAGCAGGGTTGTCAGCTCGACGTCGGTGTCCAGCGGCTGCGCGATATCGGTGCCGAGGCTCATCCGGCGCGGGGTGAGCAGCCGGGCCAGCGACTCCGCGCCGAGCGGCCCGAGCCGGTCGGGGCGGCCGAGCGGCACCGAACGCTCCTTGCGGCTGCGGTCGGTGCGCACCAGGCTCACCTGGTCGGACCCCACGGTCAGGCGCAGCGTGTTGCGGCCGGGCCGCCAGCGCAGCGCCCCCGACACATCCAGGATCAGGGCGTTGCGGTAGCCGTGGCCCTCCCAGCGGTGGCCCTCCGGGACGCTGACGCCGTCCAGCACGACGACGGTGTACGGCTCGTCGCGGCCGGGCCGGGCGTCCGGGTCGAAACCGGGGCGCTCGGCGAACTCGGCGCCGAGCAGATCGTCCAGCTCGGTCAGGTCGGCGGTGATCCGGCGGGCCTGCCCCGCCCCGTCCTCCTCGTGCGGATCCAGCACGTGCGGCAGCCACTTGACCCACTCCCAGTCGGCCCGCCGCTCGTCGCTGACGCAGAACGCGATCCACAGCTCCTCGGGCGCGTGGAACACCGCCAGCTGCCCGAGCATCGCCCGCACCAGGGCCCGTACGGCATCCTGCTCCGGGGCCTGAGCGTCGGGCGACGCCCCGTCCGGCCCCCCGTCCGGCTCCTCCTCCGGGCGCAGCAGGATCCGGGCCGAGGAACGCAGATAGAGCCCGAGCGGCTGCTCCGGGATGGTGGAGTAGGCCCGGATGAAGCGGCGCAGGGCGTGCGCGCAGAGGGGTTCGAGATCCTCCACCGGCCGGGTGGAGACGGGGCTGAGGGTGAGGGCCAGCTGCTGTTCGCCGACCGCGAGCCGGACCTCGCCGAAGTCCTCGTCGGCCGGGCGGCGTTCCCACAGCCGTGAGGTGCGGGCCAGCGAGCGGAGCGACGCGGGCTCCGGGTGACGCCAGGCGAGCGCCCGCTGCTGCTCCGCGATGGTGGTCCGCACCCGCTTGCGGGTCTGGGCCAAGTAGCGCAGATAGTCCCGCCGTTCACCCTTCAGCCGCTGCTTGCGCTCGCTGGAGCGGCGCATCAGCTGCCCCAGCAGCATGGCGCCGGCGGAGAGCGCCATGACGCCCATCGCCAGATACATGAAGACGCCGTTCCCGCCGCCGGGGCGCAGGAACATCAGCATCATCGACACCGACATCAGCGCCATCGGCAGATACGTCCACACCGCCGAGGTGTCCGGCACCGTCTCCGCGAGGACGGGCGGCTCCTGGAGGGTCAACTGCCCCTCGGGCATCTCCGGTCCGCGCCGGCGGGCCGGGCGGCGAAACAGCACGACACTCAAGGAACAGAACCTCCGGTTCACTGGCATTCCCGGCCCGCCGAATACCGGTGCGCCCGGCAGCGGGAAAGACCGCACCAGGCTGATGCATTCGGGGCGGCACATGCTCCGATGAACGCCGGGTGAATGTCTTGAGCGGATAGCGCGGAGCGGCCGACTTCCCTGACGGCCGACCCGCATACCGGATGCGAAGTCCGGTCCGCGGCACGGCCGGTGGCCGCAGGCAGTAGTCTGCATTCACGGAACGCGCCCTGTCCACGCGGGAGGGGCCCTCACCGGTGTGCGGGCACAATTTCCCTGCCGGGCCCCCGGCTTCACGGCCGCGCGGACTTTCCGTACTGTTCGCACATTCCCTCTCCCGGGGAAGTCCTCTGTCAAAGCCTGCACGGAAGACGAGAGTTCTGCTGATGACCGACAGTGCGGTGGCCGAAACGTGCCGCCTGACCGTACGTGCGCCGAGCGTCACCATCGATCTGGCCGTGCCCGCCGACGTACCGGTCGCCGACCTGCTCCCCACCCTCCTGCGGTACGTCGGTGAGGAGGCCGAGGAGGCCGGGCTCGACCACGCCGGCTGGGTGCTCCAGCGGCTCGGCGACGCCCCGCTCGACGAGGAGACCACCCTGGCCCGGGCCGGTCTCGCCGACGGCACCGTGCTCCACCTGCGGCCGCACACCGAGGCGCTTCCCGAGGCCCGGCTCGACGACCTGGTCGACGGGATGGCCGAGACGGTCGGCCGCCGACTGCACACCTGGCACGCCGGGGCGGCCCGCGGCCTGCTGGTGGGCACCGCCGTGGCGACCGTGGCAACCGCGTTGGTGATGGTGTTCCGGCCCGGCGTGGCCGACTCCACCGCCACCCGCGCCGCCTGCGCGGCCGTCGCCGGAGTGCTGCTCCTAGCGGGCGCCGGCTCCGCCAGCCGCGCGGTCGGGGACCGCCTCGGGGGCGACCGCCTCTCCGCGACCGCCCTCGGCCTGCTGGTCGCCCCGTGCTTCGCCCTGGTCGGCTGGGTGCTGCCCGGCGGCGACCTGACCGGCCCCGACGCGGCGCGGGTCGCGGGCGCACGGCTGCTGGCGGCCGGGGCAGCGGCGGCGGGCGGCGCGGTCCTCGCCCTCGCCGCGACCGCCGTCGGCGCCCCCGCCCTGCTGGCCACCGCCGTCGTCGCCGTCGCCGCCGCGGTCTCCGGGGCCCTGATGGGCTACACGAGCCTGGACACGGCGGCCGCCGCGGCACTGGTGGCGACGGTCGTCACGCTCGCCGCCGGGGCCGTGGCGCCCTTCGCCTTCAAGTTGGCCGGAATGCGTATGCCCGCCCTGCCGTCCTCCGCCGGACAGCTCCAGGAAGGCATCGACCCGTACGCGGGCGACGAGGTCGCCGAGCGCACCGAACTCGCCGGACGCTGGGTCACCGCGCTCTTCGCCGCCACCGGCACCATCGCCGCCGCAGCCCTGGCCGTCCTCACCCACACCCCGGACCTCCCCGAGACGCTGACCGCGCTCGCCCTGACCCTGCTGCTGCTCCTGCACTCCCGGGGCCTGGTCCACATCGGCCAGCGGCTGACCCTGGCCGTGCCCGGGATCCTGGGGCTGCTGCTCCTGGCCCGCGCCTGGGCGGTGGACAGCGACGCCGACGGCCGCGTGGTTGTCTTCGCGGTGCTGCTCGCCGCCGCTGCCGCCCTGGTGACCGCGTCCTGGATCGTGCCCGGCCGCCGGATGCTGCCGTACTGGGGCCGGGCGGCGGAGCTGGCCCACTCCGGCTTCGCGGTCGCCCTGCTGCCGTTCGCCCTGTGGGTGGCCGGCCTCTTCGGGTGGCTGCGCGGCCTGTTCGGCTGAGCACCCGCGTACACCGGTCGACCAGAGACGAGTTGAGGAGAGGCTGTGCAGTCCAAGCGCGACCAGGTCCAGGCCCACGGATTCATGATGGGCAGGCTCAGCTCGGGCCTGCTGACGGCCGACCCGGATGCCCCCGAGAGCCCGCTGGGACGCACCACCCGGGGCGTCGTCTTCGGCCTGCTGGTGACCGTCCTGATCGGCGCGGGCACCACCGTCTACGGACTGCTGCGCCCCGGCGGCAACGACACCTGGCGCAAGGGCGAGCACCTGGTGGTCAACCGCGACACCGGCGCCCGCTATCTGTGGACCGGCACCGACGGCGTCCTGCACCCGGTGCGCAACTACGCCTCGGCCCGGCTGATCGGCGGGTCCGACCTCAAGGCCGTGGACGTCTCCACCGCCTCGCTGCGGGACGTACCCGTGGGGACCCCGGCGGGCATCCCCGGCGCCCCGGACACCCTGCCCGACCCGGGCCGGCTCGACGCCGGGGCCTGGCACATGTGCGTCACCGGACCGGACGGCGCCCTGCCCAGCACCTCCGGCGGCGTCGCGGACGCCGGGGTGGACCGGCCCGGGGCCACCACCGTGGTCGCGGGGGCGCCGCTGGACTCCCAGGACGTCGGCGCCGGCCGCGGGGTGCTCGTACGCGGCCCGGACCGCACCGAGTACCTGGTGTGGCGGGGCAGCCGGCTCGCGCTGGACCGTGAATCCGACGCCCGTAACGCCCTCGGATACGGCTCCGAACAGGCCATGCCGGTCTCGGCGGCCTTCCTCGACGCACTCGCCCCCGGCCCCGCCCTGAAACCGCCGGAGGTCCCGGGGCGCGGCGAGAAGGGCCCGGTCATCGGCGGTGGACCGAGCACGGTCGGCCAGCTCTTCCAGGTGAGCGTGCCCGGCGGCGGCAGCACGTACCACCTGCTGCGCAAGGACGGCCTCGTGCCGCTCTCCGGGCTTGAGGCCGCCCTCGTGCTGGGCGACCCGGCCACCCAGAAGGACGCCTACCAGGGGCGTTCGCCCGAGGCCCGCGCGGTCGGCGCCGACGTGCTGCGTACCCACCGGGCGAAGGAGACGGCCGCCGGATCCACGGCCGCCGAGCTGCCCCGTACACCGCCCGCCCCGCAGTCCGCACCGCGCGGAACGGCGCTCTGTGCCCAGGTGGACGGCGGCGACGGCGGCGCCCGGATCCGGTCGGTGCTGGTCCCGCTGACCGCTCTCGCCCCCGTCGCGGTCTCGCAGGGAACCGCCCAGCCGCTGGCCGCGGCCTGCGTCCGGACCGACGCCACCGTCGTACGCCCGGGGCGCGGCGCCCTGGTCCGGGCCCTGCACGCGAGCGGCGCCGCACACGCCGGAACCACCTATCTGGTCGCGGACAACGGCGTGAAGTACCGGTTCCCGGCCAAGGACTCCCTGACCGCGCTCGGGTACGGCGAAGGGGACATCGGCTCGGTCCCGGCCCCGCTGCTCGCCGCTCTGCCGACCGGCGCGGACCTCGACCCGGCCGCCGCCTCCGGCGCCGCGGAGCCCCGGGTCACCGCCCCGAAGTGCGGCGCCCCCGCCACGGCCGGGGCAGACGACTCCCGGCCATGATCCAGACGAAACCCCCATACAGTGCCGAAGAAAGGGAAATGGGCTCTCCCGGGCTTGGGCCGGGCGCGAAGAGAAACCTCAGAAAAAGCTCAGAAATTCACCACCCGCCCCTCCGTGAATGCCGTGAAAGAGCCGTACCGCACGGCAATCGGGCCGCCGCGATGCCCGTTCGGATTCTCCCGCTGCCCGTTTCCCGTCCGCATCGACCGGTACGCGCGGACGGCGGGTGGTCCGCGTTCATTTCGCGGAAACCTTCGGACAACTCCGTTGGCATGCAAGGAATCCGACTCACAGAACTATGCTCAAATCTTCCCCGAACGCATTGCGGCGGACGGCGAGTTCTCTTTAGCCTCGGCGGGCAACGCTGCGACGAGAAGTCACTCAACGAAGGGAGCGCGACATGGCGGACAGTGGCCAGAGGCGGGCGGACTATGCCAAGGGCTTGGGCGGTGTCTCCTCGCTGGAGTCGGCCCGGGCCGCGGTCGAGAAGATCCAGAACAACGTCGGTGAGATCGCCGCGCGTTCGGGCGTCGGAGGCGACGAGGGCCAGGCCCTGCTGAAGCTGTTCCGCAGCTGGAACGGCGAGGCGCAGAAGGTCGTCGTGCAGATCAGCAAGATGATCGACGCGCTCCAGGAGAACGTCACGTCGGCCGACCGGCTGGCCAAGGAGAACCAGGACCTCACCGAGGTGCTCAACAGCAAGACCAGCCAGGGCGTCTTCGAGGCGCTGCGCTGACCCGACCCCGGCGGCGCCGGCCCCCGCGCGGAGGCCGGAACCTGTGAGCGTCCCCGGGCCCGAGGCCCGGCCACCCGAGAGGAGATGTCATGGCCGACGGCATCATCGATGTGCAGTACTCCACGGTCCGCAACGCGATCGAGGAGCTGAAGCAGCAGACCCAGCAGATCATCACCACCCTCAACAACCTGGAGGACGAGCTCAAGCCGCTCGTCACCTCCTGGGAGGGTGATGACCAGGCGATGTACCGCGGCGTCCAGGCCGAGTGGGACCAGGCGACCAAGAACATGGCCCTGCTCCTCGGCGACAGCGGCGAGCTGGTCCAGAGCATCCACGACAACCACTCCCGCGACGAGCGCCGCAGCGCCGACAACTGGGGCAGTGTGCGGGCCCGTTAGCCCTCCGGCCGGGGCCGCCTTCCTTCCGTACGCGGTGGAGGCGGGCCCCGGCCTCCCGCAGTCCCGTTCCAGTGACCCCGTCCGGGCCCGACCGCAGGAGGACGTCCCATGGCCGGTGAGCAGGCCGACGTCAAGCATTTCGATCTCAAGCAGATGGAGAACTTCCGCGACAACGAGGTGCACCCGGTCTACACGAAGGCCAAGAAGCACAAGGAGGACGGCGAGGGTGAGGGCGAGAGCCGCATCCGCCCCCTCGGCGAGCTGATCGGCGGGTACACCACGGCCGACAACCTCGACCAGGACGCCCAGCTCCTGCGCCTCGGCCTGATGAACCGGGAGAAGCTGATCTCCGGTCCGACGCTCGTCGAGAGCGTGAAAACCGTCGCGACGTCCCTCGACAAGCTGCTCGGCGACCAGATGGAACTCTTCAAGGAGCTCAAGGAAGCCCTCACCGACACCATCGAAGAGGCCAACAAGACGAAGAACAAGAACCTGGACGCGATCGACGCACAGACGCTGCTCCAGACCTTCGAAGAGGTCGACACGCTCACCAGCGGATCCTCGGGCACGGAAGAGAAGTAGCCGGCCCCCGCCCGCACCGGGGCGGACGGCGAGACGAGAAAGGGCGCGCGGTGGCCGACCGGTACGACGCATCATCCGTGGACAACGTCGACAAGTACGAGGACAGGGACGCGGCATCCACCGACAACTGGGCCGACCTCGTCACGCACATCACCGGTTACCCCGTGCCCAAGCGCGGTGAGATCTTCGACACGCTCCGCTCCGACCACGGCGGCAAGCTCTTCCGGATGGACATCAAGGAGCGCAGCCTCGGCCTCCTCGTCAAGGACTCCGGCTTCCTGCGGGACAAGGGCCAGGACTACGACATCTGGTTCTTCGACAGCGGAAAGAAGCGCTCCATCATGCAGGCCCGCATCGTCTTCGAGGGCCGCGTGAAGTCCGGCGACGAGATCATCTTCGCCGGCACCGACTCCACCGACGTCGAGAACGTGTCCGTCCGTGAGGGCAACGAGTTCACGGACTACAACAAGGACAAGTTCAGCACTATCCCGCTCGCCCGGTACATGAACGGGCCACGGGCGGCGCTGCTGGCCCTGCTGAAGGGCAACAGCGGCGACGGCCGCTTCAGCGGGCTGGTCGCCAAGGAGAACGACGTCGTCGACCTGGAATCCTTCACCAGGACAGGCCACTCCTTCGACTACGCGGCCAAGTTCTTCAAGGACCACGCACCGCTGCTGAAGGACTGGGAGGACCGCTTCGGCCGCGACGACGCGAGCTGGAAGGGCGAGGCGGCGGAGGTCTTCCGCAGCCTCATCAAGAAGATCCGCGAGAACTACGACAGTTACGTGGAGACCTTCAACGAGACGGCGGGCAGCGGGGACGCCACCGGCACCGGCGGCACCGTCTACTCCCGCGCGCTCTCCCTGGGCCGCTCCCACCTGGAGCAGGCGGCCCGGGACCTGCTGGGCCACTGGCTGACCTGGGCCCAGTCCGACTACTACGACCCGCACCGGGTGCTGCGCTACGTCCTGGACGACCTCGCCCAGTGGGTGGACACGGAGAACGTGGCCAAGACCGACATCAAGTCGTACACCACCCGCTACTCCACGACCGTCAGCCACAGCCCGCAGGCCGGCTTCTCCCAGGTACACCCCGAGTACGGAGACCTCACCGACATCGCCAACTGGGCGAAGGTCGGCGACAAGGCGGTGGACATCTGGAGCCGGGCCGTCGACGACATGCTCGTGGAGCCCGCCCGAGAAGTGCAGTCGAGGCTCAACAACCAGTTCCTGACGCTCTCCAAGGACTTCTCCGAGAACGTACCCGAGCCCAAGTCGACCGGCACGGCGAGCGAGGAGTACGAGAAGAAGAAGCTGGAGGAGGAGAAGGAGAAGATCAACGAGGAGAACGAGGAGAACCGCCGCTACCAGGAGGAGCTGCGCGAGGAGCAGCGCAAGCAGCGGGAAGAGGACAAGAAGCTCCAGGACGAGCTGCGCAAGGAGCAGGAGGAGCAGCGCGAAGAGGACAAGCGATACCAGGACGAGCTGCGTGAGGAGCAGCGCCTCCAGCGCGAGGAGGACAAGAAGCTCCAGGACGAGCTGCGCAAGGAACAGAACGAGCAGCGCGAAGAGGACAAGCGATACCAGGACGAGCTGCGCGAGGAGCAGCGGCGAGAGCAGGAGGAGGCCAAGCGGGAGGCCGAGGAACAGGCCAAGCAGATGGAGGAGAGCCTCGGCAACATCAACGGGCCGGGCGGAGGCGAGAACCTCGGCAACCTCGACGATCTGCTCAACCTCAAGCAGGACGTCCCGGTGACGGAGAGCCTGGGCGACCTCGGCGGCATCAACAACCCCGGAGGGCCCGGCGGTTCGAACGCTCCGAGCCTCGACGACGTGAACAACGCGGTCTCCGAGAACCTCGGCAGCCTCGGTGATGTGAACAACCCGGGCGGCGGCCCGCTCCCCGTGGGCCAGAACCTCGGCAACCTCGGCGGGATCAACGGCGGCCCCGGCTCCACGCGGAACACCGACGACGCGGCCAACCGGGCGATCAACGAGAACCTGGGCAGCCTCGGCGACCTCAACAGCGGTACGGGCGGCTCCCTCGACACCCCGACCGGCGGCCGGACCCAGCTCGACGGCAACCAGCTCACCACCGGCTTCCCGGACGGCAGCAGCACCTCCTTCGACCCGGACAGCGGACTGCTCACGACCACCCACCCGGACGGCAGCGTCACCACGCAGGACCTGGGCGACGGAGCCCGGGTGACCAACCCGGACGGTTCGGTCACCTCCCTCGGTGACGACGGCAAGCTGACGACGACGTTCCCCGACGGAACGACGCAGGTGGTGGACCCGAAGACCGGTCAGGCCACCTCCACGGCCCCCGACGGCACCGTCACCACGGAGAACCTGGGCAATCTCGGAGGTCTGAACGGCCGGAACGGAACGGGGGACTTGGGCAGCATCGGCGACCTGGGAGACCTGGGTGACTTGAGAGACCTGGGTGACCCGGGCAACATCAACGCCGACCTGCCGACCGAGTCACGCGGCGACCTCGGTGACCTCGGCGATCTCGGCGACCGGGAGACCATCGGCGACCTGGGTGATCTGGGGAACCTCAACACCGGCGACGCGGGCCTGAAGTCCTCGACCGGCAGTCTCACCGGGCTGGAGAACGGTGACTTCGCCACCACGTTCCCGGACGGCGGCAAGACCGTCTTCGACCCGGACACGGGGCAGCTCACCAGCATCGCCCCGGACGGCTCCAAGGTCACCACCGACCTCACCCACGGGGCCGAGGTGACCAACCCGGACGGTTCCGTCTCCTCCCTGGACAACGGCCGGTTCCTCAACTCCTTCCCGGACGGGTCCAGCCACTCCATCGACCCGGACACCGGCATCGCCACCGTCACCGACCCCCAGGGCAGGACCGAGACGGTCACCCTCGACGAGCTCAACTCGCGGGGGAGCGACGGCAGGCCGGACTTCCTGGACGACCTGCGGGACCTCGGCAGCAGCGGGGGCAGCGGCACCGGCGGCGGCATCGGTGGGGGAGGCGGGGGAGGCGACGGGACCAGCGCCCGGGACGTCTCCCTCTCGGAGCTGGGCCTGAGCGCCCAGACGGGAGCGGGCGGCTCCGGCGGCGGCCTCCCCGGGGCGAACCTCCCGTCCTCGGAGACCCTCGGCCAGGTCTCCCCGCTCTCCGACAGCGCCACGAACAACGCGACGGCCCCCGGCATCGGCGGCGGCCCCGGAGCCCCCGGCGCCCCGGGCATGCCCGGCACCCCCGGTATGCCGATGGGCGGCGGCATGGGCGGGATGGGCGCGGGCGGCGAGAAGGGCAACGGCGAGCGGGTGCGAGCCGTCCTGGTCGACGCGGCGGAGGAGAGCGAACGCCGCAACCGCCGCAGGCGCAGCCCCTGGAACCGCCAGGAGGACAGCGACACCTTCCTCACCCCCGCATCCCGGGTGGCCACCACCGGCGGCGACTCCCCGGAGGAGGAGCAGGAGCAGGGGCGCAGGCCCATGACCTCCGCCGACTACCTGGAGGAGGACGCGGACGTATGGGGCACGGAGGAGGGCGGCACCCCGGCGGTGATCGGCAGGTGATGGCCGGTCAATTCCGAGTGGCAGGGCCGGAGATACGGGAACGGCGAGGTGAACGTACGGTCATGCGTACGGACAACGGAACGATCACCAGGACGGAACGAGGGGCGCACGCGTGACGGAACCACTGGAGAAGCGCCTGGAGAAGGCCATGGCCGAACTGCATGCCGCCCAGGAGGCGGTGGCACGTACGGAGCGCGAACTGCGGTCGGCTTCCTTCTCCGTGCTCTCCTCCGACCGGGCGGTACGGGCCACGGCGGGCCCGCAGGGGGAGCTGACCGGGATCGAGTTCCTGTCGGACAAGTACCGCGACATGTCCCCGCAGGAGCTGGCCGCCAGCGTCCTGGAGGCGGCGAGCGCAGCCCGGCTGAAGATGAATCGGCATGTGATGAAGGCGATGGCTCCCTTCGCCGAACCGAGCAGCGACGTACCGGAGTTGAAGGGCTTCGAGCTGGACTGGGAGCGCATCTTCGGCCCCGAGGTCCTGCGGGAGGACGACGAGAGCACCTCGCGCGGCGGCCCGGCGACGCCTGCCTGGCGGGACGCGCTCGGCGACGAGGGAGAGGACTGACGGGATGGGGCAGCGGTACTACGTCGACCCGGAGCGTATCGAGGCGCTGGCACGGCAGTTGGAGGAGATCGGGACGCTCACCCGGTCCATGACCGAGGAGTTCCTCGACGAGCTGGCACCGACGGTCGGCTGGCCCGGAACCAACAGCGAGTTCTCGGAGAAGGCCAAGCCGCAGGAGCAGAAGGAGCGGCAGACCACCAAGGACACCATGCTCTCCATCCGGGACGCGCTGGTGGGCATCACCGACGCCACGATCGGCAACGTCCGGATGATGAAGGACACCCGCGACCGCAACATCGACGAGATCGAGCACGGCAACAGCCGCCTCGAAGCCGATGGATTCGACGGCCCGGGCGGGCATGGCCGGCGCTGACCTCCGCACCGCAGGCCGCTCCCGTACGCGACCGGGAGCGGCCGCTCCGTCCTGCCCGCGCGGACCCCGGGGCGGCCGTCGGTGAGCATCCAGGTATCGCCCGAGGTCAACGCCATGATCTTCATCCTCACCGGGGAGAAGCTCATGGACGCCGACGAGGATCTCGCCTTCGAGAGCCGTCGGCCCTACTCCGGCCTCGGGCGCAAACTGGACCGGCTGTCCTCGCTGATCGACAAGTCGATCCACGACATCGGCGAGTCCATGCCGGACGACCTCGCCTCGTCGTACGCCAAGGCGATGGGCATGCTCATCGACGACGGCGGCAAGAACTATCTGCGCGAGTTCTCCGAGCAACTCGACAGGATCGCCGAGGGCCGCCGCAAGACCTCCATGGACATCATGGAGTCCAAGTGGCAGGTCATCGCCGAGGTCATCCGGCTGCTCATCGAGATCGCCATCTATCTGGCGATGTCCTTCTTCACCGGGGGCGCCTCGGCCAGCCAGATCATGATGGCCAAGCTGCGCAGCCGGTTCTTCATCCTCACCACCCTCAGCCACCTCCTCCAGCGGCTGCACCTGGCCCCCTCGCTGACCGAGGCGTTCGCCGAGGCGTTCACCACGTTCGCCGTCCGGCTCGCGATGATGAACTTCGCCCCGGACGGCCGCCGCCCCGACTCCATCGACTGGGGCGACATCGGCAAGGCCGCCGCGTTCGGCGCGGCGGCGGGGTTCTTCACCAGCGTCTTCGAGAAGTTCGCCAAGGACATCGTCCGCAGCTTCGACGGCTCCTTCCTCAAGGGAGGCCGGGATCTCGACTTCAAGAACCCCGACTGGCGGGACAAGCCGAACGTCGACATCAAGACCAGCGGCCCGAACCCGAGCCCGAACCCCCATCCCAAGCCGGACCCCGACCTTCCCGACCCTCCGAAGGACCGCCCCGACCCGAATCCGTACGGCAACGGCAACGGCAACGGCCCCACCTCCTCGCCCGGCCCGGTGCCCGTCACCTTCCGGGACGGCCCGTTCTCCTTCCGCAACAACCCCGAGCTGTGGCGCAACAGCCAGATCCTGCGGCTCAACCTCGACCGGCCGGGCGCGCTGGCCGCGCACTACGGCCTGAAGGGGACGGCGGACTTCCTCGCCGCAGGTGCGGGCGAGGTGGTCGCGGAGATCTTGATCAAGGGGGCGTTCGACGGCGACTGGTCCTCCAGCTGGACCACGTTCGTCGGCGCGGGGGTGAGCAGCCGCGTCGAGTCCACCCTCATGGGGGCCGCGCTGAACAGCGGTGCCGAACTCCGCCACGTCATCGACAAGTTGCGCAACCAGCCGCCGCCGACCGTCTCCGGCGGCAACGGCTCGGATACGGGCGGCTCCGACCGTGCCGAGGGCACCTCCCGTGCGGACGCCACCGGCGGCGACGGCCCCGGCGCCGGGCTCTCCTCGCCGCCGCCTCCGGTCGTGCAACAGACCGCGAGTCAGGGCGATGTGAGTGGCAGTCAGTCGCCGCCGCCGTACGTGTCGCAGGACCCGCCGCCGCCCTACGTCTCGGCCGACCCGCCGCCGTACACGCCGGGACCCCTGCCGGTGACAGCGGCCGAGAACGCGCTGTGGCAGCAGGTCCACCAGGGTCCTGCCGAGGTCCGGGAACAGGCGCTGCGGGACCTGGCCGCCCTCCGGGGTTCCCAGCCGCCGGGCCCCGCCGAGATCGGCGTACACGACGGGGTGCACGACCGGCTGTCGCAGCTGCCCGAGGTACGCGTGGTGCCCACGGGGAACGGCCCGGCCGGCCAGGTGGACACCGACGAGGTGCGCCGGGCCCTGGAGAGCTTCGGCACGCCGGTGACGGTGGATGCGCCGGTGGTGGGGGAGGGGTCTCCGGGAGGCTCGTTCGGCGCAGGTGCCGGTACGCCCGGTGGGGCGGGGAGCCCGGAGGGATCGCCCGGCACCAGTACCACCGGTGCGCCTCCGCTGACCGTCGTCGTCTCCGAGGGCCCGCCGCCGCTCGCCGCGTCGCCGGAGGCGGCCGAGCTGCTGGACGGTGCCGGGGTGGACCGGGCCGTGGTGCTCGGTCCGCCGACCGGATCCGACGCGACCGGACAGCCGGTGCGCGAGGCGGTCGAGCTGACCCGGGAGGGCCCCGGTGCGCCGGTGCAGGTCCGTCCGCTCGCCGGTCCCGAGTTCGCCGGGGTGCCCGACGGCGGCCCGAACACGGCGTTCCCCGGCGCGAACGTGCTGCTTCCGATCGCCGATGCTCTCGGCGTGCCGCCCGTGATGGCAGCCGCTCCGCCGTCCGCCGCATCGGCCAGCCCGGCCCCCACGTCGGCGGCCTCACCGCCGCGTACCCTCGCGCAGGGCGGCCCGTCCGGCGACACCGGCACGGTCGAGGCCCCGCCGGGCGACCAGGCGTCGCAGACGTCCACGGAGATGCCCGAGCCGTCCACCGATACGCCGGAGCCGTCCACCGACACCGAGTCCGGTCCGGCCGACTCCGATACCGACACCGCCGGCACGCCTCGCCGTACCGAGTCCGAGCAGTACGACATCGACCCGTCCTCCGTGAAGGTCGTCTCGGGCGAGCCGACTCCCGCCGGCGACCTGCCCGGCCCGGACGTCAAGGCTCCGCCCGGCAACACCGCCCCCGAAGCCGCCCCGGACATCAAGCCCGCAGCTGTCCCGACCTCCTCCGCGACTCCCCCCGCCCCCACCGACGTACCCACCCCCTCCAAGCAGGCCGCCGACGCCCGCCCCTGGACCGAGACCGCCACCGACCTGCACCTGGAGTCGCGGCCGGACAGTGCCACGGACGCGAGCAACACCCCGGTCACCCCGATCGTCACCAGCACCACCAGCAGCAGCACACCGCCGCCCCCCACGGCCGGCCCCTCCGTCACCACGCTCGACCGGAAGACGGTGCCCTTCAGCGAGCTGCGGCGCTTCGTGCCGCAGGCGGCGTTCGCCCCGCAACCCGGCGTGGCCGTAAGGACGGTGACCATCTCGCAGAGCCCGGCCGAGGACGGTACGCCACGGAGCGCGGGCCGGGAGGCGCTGCTCGGGCAGGACAGCTTTCGCGGGGTACGCACCACCTCGGCCGAGCCCCCGACGCCGCCCGGGACTTCCGAGGCGCCGCCCGCCCCCCGTACGGTCTTCACCGGCCCGCCGGCCGCGCTCCCCGGCTCCGGCACCGAGCGGGGCGCCGACTACTTCGTGGGCCACGGCACGCCCCGTGCCGTCACGCTCGGCACGGACAATGCCGCGTACCCGACCGTCAAGGTCAGTGGGGTGCAGCTCGGCGAAGTCCTCAAGTCCTGGGCGCAGGAAGGCGACCAGGACCGGCCGCTCGTGCTGTTCTCCTGCGAGACCGGGCAGCAGCCGAAGATCGCGGGGCTGCCGGTCGCCCAGCACGTGGCGAACCGGACCGGACGCCCCGTGTACGCGCCGACCACCGAGGCCGGCACGGCGAAGGACCGGGACGGCAACGTCCGCGCGGTCCTCGGCGAAGGCCCCGACGGGCCGGGCCGGTGGCGGCTGTTCACCCCGGAGCCCGCCGGGGCCGACCTGGACGGCCTGGCGCGCGACGCCGGACTGCACGCTGGCCCGGACCCGGCCGACGCCTTCGCCCGTGCCCGTACCCTCCAGCAGGTCCGCACCCTGCGCGAGGCACTCGGCCCGGACGCCGAAAAGCAGCCGGGCAACCGGGAGCTGGTGGCGGCGCTCGCCTACGTGGACGGGCTGCGCTGGCTCGATCCGGGCACCGCCGCCCGGTACGGCGACGGCCGGATGACCCCGGACCTGCTGGACCGGATGGTCACCGACTGGCACACCGCCACCCACGGCACGAACGTCGACCCGGCCACCGGCCCCACCCCGGGGCAGTACCGGGCGTTCCTCGAAGCCGCCGCGGACCTGCGGGCGGGCGCGACCCGCGAGACGACGCTCGATGCCCTGCTGCCGCCCCCGCCGCCCGAACTGCCCCCGGACACCCTGGTTTCCCGGCCCGATGTGCTCGGCCTGTCCTACGCGCGCTCCGCGCAGATCACCTGGTCGCTGTCCGACGCCCCGCTGCCGCTGTCCGAACTGGGCCTCGGCCCCGACGACACCGCCGAGCTGGCGCGCCGCCTGGACCTTGCGGCCCCGCCCACCCGCCCGGAGAGCATCGCCGAGGACGTACAGCTGTCCGGCAAGGACACAGGGACGCCGGGCATCACGGACACCGTCCACGCGGACGGCCAGGCCTTCCGCAGAATGCCCGCCCGGGGCGACGGGGACTGCCTGTTCCGGTCGATCCTCGACACCGCGCGCAGCCACGCCGTCCCGCCCCCGTGGGCCGCACGGAACGTCGCCGGACTCCGTAGCCTGCTCCGCGACCGGCTCACCGGCTCCGAACTGCTCGCCCCGGACGTCGAGGCCACCCCCGACCCGGTGCTCGCCGTCGTCGACGACCTGCGGATGACCGCCCTGGCCGGGGTACGGGACCCGGAGGCGCGGGAGCGGATCGGGCAGCGCTGGGACCGGATCGAGCAGGCGGTCGTCAAGGACGGCGACGGACGTCGGTGGCGGCGCATCCTCCACGACAGCGGCTACCCGCACCTCGCTGACGTGGCGCCCACCCCCGCCGACGCACGGCGGCTCGGCACCGACGGGCTGATCCTCGCGGCGGCCGAACTGCCGGGCCTGTGGTCATCGCCCTTCGCCGACGCGCTCCCGCTCGCCCTGGCGCACACCCTCGACATCGAGCTGCGGCTCGTCCGGCCCGACGCGTCGGCCCCGGCGGGCACCTCCGTCACCCCGCTCAACCCGGGCGGCCGGAGCGGCACCCTGCACGTGGCGTACAACGGCGCCGACCACTACGACGCCCTGGTCCCGGCCACCGCCCTGCCCGCCGCCCCCACCTCGGCCCCGGCCCCCGCTCCCACGCCCGCCCCGGCCACCGAGACCCCGGCCGGCTCCGACGTGTTCGGGGAGTGGCTGCGGAGCATGGGCGGCGTCACCGACCTGGACGCGCCCACCGAGGAGAGCCCGGACCGGGGCGATCCCGTACCGCTGGAGACCCAGCTGGACCGGCACCGCCCGGCACGGCTGCTGACCGGCGAGGACGCCCGGCCGCCGGGCCCCGCCCCGCGCACGGTCACCTTCGACGACGGCAGCCGCCTGCCCACCGTCCTGATCAGCCCGGACGCCGACCCGAACGCCGACCCGGGCGACGGTTCCACCGGCCCGGGCGCGCGGACCACCGCCGGGGCGCCGAGGACCGGGCTCCTCAACGGCCCGGGCGTCCTCACCCTGCGCTCGCCCGAGCAGGTGGCGAAGGAGGTCTTCGACCAGCTGCCCAAGAAGCTCCGCGCCCAGTTCGACGAGGCGGAGCTGCTGCGGCTGCTGAAGGACCAGCCCGGCGCGTTCACCGCCCCGCGCGGCGCCCGCTTCGTGGGCCGGGAGAAGTCCGGGGTCGGCCACGAGATGATCGTCGAGGCCGTCCCGTACCACCGCTGGGAGCGTTTCGCCGAGGTGGGCGGCGGCACCGTCCGGCTGGACACCATGCGGCGCGGCCAGGCCGGTACGGGCGGCGGGCGCGGCGTCGGTGTCGGCCGCCGGATCGCCGGGGCGCTGGGCATGGGCCCGCCGCTCAACTGGATGCTGAAGATCGGCGTCTCGCTGGGCTGGACCCGCAGGACCGACTACACCCAGGGCACCCAGGCGTACCACCAGAGCGAGTACCGGGCCGTCGACGGGTCCCACCTGCACCTGGACGACGTCCACTACCGGGTGCGCGTCGAACGCGTCACCGAGGCCCCGAAGACCCCTGGGCCGACGCCTCCCGGGCCGGGCACTCCGCCCGCCGCCGCTCCCCGCTGGCAGCGCAGCCAGGTGCACTCCGCCGCCTTCGCCCTGCGGGACGGGCTGAGCTGGCGGCTTCCGGACGACCTCACCGTGCCGTTCAAGGGGCCGAAGCGCGCCCCGGAGACGCTCACCTTCCCGGACGGGGTCGAACCGCGGATCACCGACACGACCGCCCTCCACCTCACGGACCCGCCGGAGGATGTGGCGCTCGCCATCTCCGGTGCGCGCCCCGGCAGTTCGGCACACCGGACGCTGATCTCGTACGTACGGCCCGGGCGGCTCCTCGGACTCTTCGGGCGGCTCTCCGGACCCGTCAGCGGACCCGAGCTGACCCGGGGCAGCGGGCAGCACCCGCTGGGCCATCTGATCGTCGAGCGGTCGATCCCGCACCGGGCCACCCTCGTCACGGAGTCGGTCAAGGCCGAGGTCCGCGACCTGACCCAGACGACGTACCAGAACCAGCGCGCCCACGTCCGCGACACCCGCCTCGGCGTCCAGGTCACCGCCGGGCCGAACTACACCCTTGTCGGCCCCGAGACCGATGTGCGCCTCCAGGGCGGCCCCCTGGTCCGCACCGATCTCAGCGCGGGCCGTGGCCACTACCTCGGCGCGGACGCCGCCCGCAAGGTGACCGGCCGCGTCCGCAACCACCCGTTGGCGCTGTACCGGGTGGAGCGCACCCTGATGGTGCGCAAGGCCGGCCAGCCCGCCTCCGCCGCCCGGCCGGTCCGGGTGGTAAGCCTCGACTGGTACTCCACGCAGGACGCGCGCCGCCTCGCGGGCTGGGACAGCCGGACGCCGGGAGCGGCCGGCCCGAACCCGGACGCCGAGCCGCCGGTGCCGTGGTACCTCACCCGGGAGGACCCGGTGCACCTGGGCGGTCAGGTCCGCGCCGAGGGCTTCGTACCGGATCGGCGGCCCCCGGCCCCGGCCACCACCACGGCCGCCCCGGCGACCACGGCGACGACCACCCCCGCACCCGCTCCGGTCACGGCTGCCCCCGCCCCCACCCCTCCGGACCCTCTGAAGGCCTTCACCGACACGGTCCTGGACACGCTGCACCGCGCGTACCCGTCGCTTTTCGTCCCGCCGTTGATGCTGCGCCACCCCCATCTGGCCAAGCTCTGGTACGGGGACGGGCGCATGCGGACCGCCCTGCACAACGAGCGCCAGGTGCGCGAGGCGCTGAACCGGCCGACGCTCGCGCAGAGCCTCGACGACCTCACGACCACCGGGGTGCCGGTCACCCTCACCGAGGACGGCAAGGTCCGCCGGGGCCACCACACGCTCATCCTGCGCGCCCGCCTCACCGACCGGCGGTTCGAGACCACCCTCAGCGAACGCTCCCTGCGCAACGCCGTCATCGGCACCGAGATCTCCGGCCAGGGGCAGCAGGAGTCCACCACCCTCTCCGCCGGGGTCGAGCTGGGCATCTCGCCGCGCGACCACGCCAAGGACCCCGGCACCGGGCTGCCCCGCCAGGCCGGCAACGTCGCCCTGGGCGCCCGCTACGCCCATACGCGCACCCGCGCCACCAAGAACACCGTCGCGGTCGCCCACGATCAGCTGGCCTTCCAGAGCGGCGCCGATCTCTACAGCTACCAGGTGGAGTTGGGCGCCACCTTCGAGGGCCACCGCCGCCCGCGCGGCTGGACCCGGCTCGTCTCGGTGGGGCTGCTGGGCGCGGGCGTCTTCGTCAGCAAGGTCGCCGAGCGCCCGCTGTTCGCCCGGGGGACCGAGACCGTCGGCCGGGTGGAGCTGGCCGTCCCCGCCGCCCACGGCTCCGACCGCCACGCCCCCGCCGACCCTCCCGCCACCGGCCCCGCGCCGACGCCCGCACCCACCCCCGTACCGCGTCCCCTCTCCTCCACCGAGGCGGACCAACTCCTCGACGGAACACGGCCCTTGCCCCGGACGTCCTCGTCCGACCGGCAGCTCGTGAACAATCTGCTCAGCGCCCCGCACGTCGTCCTCAGCACCGAGGGCGGGGAGCAGCGCCAGCGGCTCGTCCAGGACACCGCCGACCGCGCCACCGGCACCTCCTGGCACGTCAGCGCGCCCGGAACCCCGATCCGCACCGCCCTGCGCCGGGCCATGGCCAACCTCGGTGTCGCCGGGCAACTCGGCCAGTACCTGGGCCCGTTCGGCTCCCGCATCACCGGGCTCACCGGCGCAGGCCCCTTCTCTACGCACTACCTCAAGGCGGCGGTCCGGGGCGAGCTGGAGAACGTACGCGTCAAGAGCGATCCGAAGCCGGGCAGCCTCGAAGCCACGATCGGCAACGAACACCGCGTCGCCGGAACCTCCGGCAGCGGATCCCGGACCACTCTCGGACTCCAGGGCGCGGTGACGCCTGTGCAGCAGGCGCCCGGTCAACAAGCCCTGGTGGGGGCGTACTCGTCCGCGCTCCAGTACGCCTGGGGCAAGGGCCGCAGCGTCTCCCAGACCCTCACCCGGGGCCGCAACACCACCCTCAGCTACGCCGGCCGGATGTATCTGGTGGTCGCCGACGCCGCCGAGACCGTGGCCGTACGGGACCGGTGGACGGCCGCGATGGGGACGGTCGGCACCCGCGCCGGGGGCCGGATCAGCTCCGCCGCCGGGCGGATCTCCGACCGGCTGGGGCGCGGCCTCTCCCCGCGCCGGGCCGCCGCCACGCTCCAGCGCATCCGCGACGCGGTGATGTTCCACCTGCCGATGCAGGACGCGATCGAGGCCGGGCTCGCCCCGGACGGACTCGGGACGGGCACACCGGACAACCTCGGCGGCGGCTACCGGCTGCCCCCGTTCCTGCGCCGCCACTTCCCCTCCCACCCCAGCGGGCAGCTCGACGCGAGCCGGGCGGCGCAGCAGCTGATGGGGCAGCTGAAGAGGCTGGGCGTGCCCTCGCACGACCGGGAGCAGGCGCTCCAGCGCGTGTCGCCGGACTTCCTCCGCTCCCATGTGCACGAGCTGACCACCGACGGAATGGCCCTGCCGGTCCACTACCGCACCTGGTCCAGCCCGCACCACCTGCCGGTCGGCGGCAGCCCCGGGCAGCTGAAGCTGACCCTGACGCCGGTGACCACCACCGTGGAACGGCTGCGTACGGGCTATGAGTTGGAGGACTACCGCACCACCGCCCGCGACGACGTCGACGGCCGGTCCCAGGACCGCGGCGCCGATGGAACGCTCAGCGCGAGCGAACGCGCCGCGGGCGGCGGGGTGTTGGCAGCGAACCCGGCGCTCCAGGGAACGGCGGCCAAGCAGCGGTCCAGCAACGTGACCGAGGCAGCCGGCAGTACCGCGATGCCCAACATCGCCACCACCCAGGCGCACGCCGAGATCGTGACCACGTACACCCTGACGGCGACCCTCGTCGACGCGTCCGGCAAGCCGCTCGGCCCCACGGTCACCGCTCCCGTCGGCAGCCTCAACGAGATCCTTCCGGCGAGCCTGCTCACCCCGGACGGCGACGGCGCCGACGGTGCGCTCACCGAGCAGGACGTGCCGGAACCCCCGCGCGCGGTCAAGATGCTGACAGCTGATCAGGCGCGGCCGGAGGCCATCGCCCGGTGGCGGACCACGGACGGGGAGACCGGCGAGAGGGACCCGGACATCCTGCCCTTCGACGATGTGATCGGCTCCGGGATCCTCGCCGTGGACATCCTCGGCTCGGCCAATGTGCAGGACGCCCTGACCCTCGCCACCGCCCGCGCCGACGGCTTCCCCGGTGACGCGGACCTCGGGAAGCGGCACACGGGCACCTCACTCACCGAACGCGTACGGATGGCCCGCCACACCCCGCTCACCGGCCTCGGCACCGCCCCGGCCCAGGCCCAGCAGGAGGCCACCTCCCAGGTCGGTCTGACCGCGGGCTTCCGCGAGGCGCTCGGAGCCGACGGCTCACCGCTGCCCACCCAGTCCTCCGCACGCCTCCTCGGCCAGTCCCACACCGCCGACTCGCGCCTCTACGCCAAGATGCACCGCAGCGGGGCCCGGCTGCTGGCCGTGGAGAACAAGCCGCGCATGGAGGCCATGCAGCGGCGCAAGACCGGCGACGCGCTGGACGCGGGCATCACCGACAACGTCGAGGGCGCGGTCAGTACGTCGCCGCTGGCGGGCAACAGCAACGCGGGCGTGACCAACCCGGGTGCCACGGTCCCGATCGGCGGTGCCAACGACGCGACCGCGCTGAGGAGCGCCACCGACACCACCCTCGGCACGCACCTCAAGGTCGTCACCGACCGCAGCATGCTCTTCGCGGTCCCCGTCAGCTGGCTCTCGGTGGCCGAGGTGGACCACCGGGTCACCGACAGCCGCCCGATGCAGGCTCTTGGTAAGCCCCAGCGCGGCCCGCGCGCCGTCGAGGCCGAAACCACCGCCCTGGTCTGGCTCCGCGAGGACATCGCCCGTGACTACGGCCTCCTGGACGACACCACCTTCCCCGACGAGGCCCGCACCGCCTGGGACGACCAGGCGAAGGCGGCGGCCGACCTCGCCACCGCCGAGAAGAACTACTACGACGCCCGCGCGAAGACCCGGGAGACCTGGCTCGACCTGAGCCCCGAGGAGCGGACCGCGCTCGGGGACGACGATCGGGCCACGGTCCTGCCGAAGGCCGTCGCCGAATCCCCGGCCGTCACCGCCTGGCAGGCAGCCCGCGACGAGGTACGCCGCTGGCAGCAGCGCCTGGACGCCGCAGCGAAGGACCACCACCGCCTCCACCTCGCCGCCACCCGTCTCACCGCCCACCACCAGGGCTCGGGCTCGGTGCCGGTGAAGGACGCGCCGCAGGAGTACGCCGCGCCGGACTGGCGCTCCGAGGCGCCGGAGCCGTACACGGTCACCGCCGCCACCGACTCCGCGCCGCGCACCCTCACCTCGCCCGACGGGCGGACGGTGCACCAGGTGCACGAAGTGCCGCACGACGGGGCCTCGTTCTTCCACGCGCTGCTCGCGACGGCCCAAGACCGGGGCCAACTGCCGTCCCTGCTGGGCCCCGGCCTCGCCGGCCGGTTCACGGCAACGCCCGGTGATCCGGCGGTCACCGCCGAGGCCGTCGACGCCGTACGCGACCGGCTCGCGTGGGCGCTGGGCGACGACAGCAACGCGGACCTGCTGGACGGTCTGGCCCTGGACGCGGGGGACACCTTCACCCAGGCCGAACTGGACTACGCGGAAATCGATCTGACGGATGCTCAGCAGGCGGAGTTCGACGCGTTCGGCCGGCTCCCGCAGACCGTCTGGCCGAGCCCGGAGCAGCGGGTGGCGCTGGCCACGGCGGCCCTGTACCGCCCGTTCGCGGCCGAGCCCACGCCCGTGGACCCGGCCGGCGGAGACCCGGCCCCGCCCGAGCGCCGGGCGGGCGACCACGGCGGCGCCGACGTGCTGCCCGCGCTCGCGGCCCGGGTCCTGGGCACACCGGTGACGGTGGTGACGGGGGAGGGGCGGCAGCAGATGTTCCTGCCGCACGGCGCCGACCCGGCGACGGCCGACGCGGCCACCGGCCCGATACTCTTCGCCGCCGATGGCTTCTTCTCCGCCGCGCTGACTCCCGGCACGACGCCGCCTGCCGCCACGGCGCTGCCGACGCCGCCGGCCACCGGCACGGGGACGGTTCCGGGCACGACAACCACCGCGACGGCCGCCGCTACGAGCCCGGGCACCGGCACGACCACCGGCGGCCGTACGGCGACCACCCCCGAGCCGCCCGTCCACCGCAGC
>NZ_LZRD01000005.1:164304-322736 GCF_001687325.1 Streptomyces sp. PTY087I2
GAGCCGCCCGTCCACCGCAGCCACGCCACCCCGCCCTGGCTGCCGCCCGCCGATGCCGACGGCCCGCGCTACCGCCTGGACCGCGACGGCCTCCTCACCGCACCCGACGGCGCCACCTACACCCAGGGCGCCCCGGCGGGCCGGGGCAACGGCTTCTTCGCCGCGCTCTCCACGGCTCTGCGCCACGCCGCCGAACAGCCCGGCCGCGACCCGCGCGCGGCGGCCCGACTCCGGACCCGCGCCGGGGCGTCGCCCACGCAGCTGATGCGGCTGAACGGGCTCCCCGGCGAACGGGCGGAGCGCGACGCGCTGTTCTCGCCCCCGCCGCCGCCGGAACGAGCGGGCGAGCCCGCCCCGAGCCAGGACGCCCGCGACGGCCGGCTGCGCCGCCACCTCGCCCACGCCCCCTGGGGCCCGGACGCCGACCGCGCGGTGGCCGAGTGGGCGGCAAGGGCGACCGGCGCCACGGTCACCCTGATCGAGGAGAACGGCACCGCCCACACCTACGCGGGCCCCTCCGCCGACGCGCCCGTCCTCCGACTCCGCCGCCGGGGCGGGGACTTCGTACCGCTGCTGCTCCGGACTCCGGCCCCGGCCCCGGCCCCGAAGCCGAAGGTGCCCACGGACAGCGATGTCCCAGGGCTGCCCGGAGAAGAAGAGGCGTACGAACTCAGCACGCTGTCCGGCGCGGAGCCCCAGCCCCAGCCCCACGACAACACGGGCAGCCACTCCGACTCCGACTCCGAGGACGAGCAGGACACCCCGATCTGGGCCGACCCCGAGTGGCTGACGGCCGTCTTCGGGCCGCAGTGGAACAGGGCCCCGCGCACCCGGCTCCAGGAGACCTCCGAAGCCCTCTACGCGCTGGTCGAGGAGGCGGCGGGCGGCCGTCCGACCCGCGACGGGCTGGCCGATCTCATCCGGCACGTCCTGCATCTGCCGCACCGGGCCCGGGTGACCAACCAGGACGTCCTGGACCTGGGAGCGCTGGCGCTGGAGGCATCGTCGGACGACCTGGCGACCGCCGACGACCTCGCCGGGTACTTCGTCGACCGGCAGATCGAGACCCGGCGGGACGCCCTCGCCGAAGAGACTCTGCTGCGTACGGCGGAACGGACCCCGGCGGGACGGGACTTCACCGGAGCGGACCGGGGGCTGCCAGCCCCGGACTCGTACCTCGCCGAGCGTTCCGGCCGGGCGGCCGGGCAGAGCGCGCCGTGGCGGAACCCGTACCTGTTCGTCGCCGAGGCGGCGGAGGGCGGCGGCGTCGAGATCGTCACGCCGTGGCGCACCTTCGTCGTCCGTGACGCCGAGGAGATGGCCCGGATCATCTCGTACGACTCGCGGCGGCCGGGCGGTGCGGACATCGTCCTCGCCCTGCCCCCGGCGTTCGCCGCGCGCGTCGCCGACCTGGTCGCCGGTACGACGGCCCGCCCGGTCTGGTATCCGCTGGGACCGGCCGAGGTGGCCACCCACCCCACCACCGGGGTCGCCCACCTCGTGGTGCACCGGCGGGCCGGGGAGACCGGGCCGGACTGGACCACGCCCCCGCCACCGCAGGAGCCCGGTCTGCCCGGCGCCCGCGACCTCAGCAGTGACAGTGACAGCGAGGGCGAGAGCGACAGCGGCTCCACCAGCGACGGCGACGCGGAGTTCGACCGGCTCGCCGACCGGGCACAGTGGGAACGCCGCATCGACGCGCTACGCGCCCGCCCTTTGGTCACCCGCGATTACGAAGTCGTCGACGACGGCGGCACCGGAACGCTGTTCACCGAGCCCGGCCCCCGGACGGTCGGCGAAGTCCGCACGGGATCGGGCGCCGAAGAACCCGCGCTGGTCCTGCCTCATCAGAGCCAGGACACCGTCCCCGCCAGCGCCCGGCCGCCGCTGCACATCTCCGAAGACCGGACCGTCGCGCTGCTCTCGGCCGGGGACGACACCACCGGACGCGGTCGGCAGGTGTACGCCACCCGGGCGGCGATCGCGTCCTCCTCGGCCCGCCTGGCCGCCGCCGGAGCCGGGGTGCGGCTGGCGGCCGACCCGTCGGTGCGGGTGGTGCTCGCGCGGGAGGACGGTACGCCCGGCGAACCGCTCTTCCGGGTGGAGCCCCGGTTCCTCACCGCCTCCGGTGCATCCGAGTACGCCTTCACCCGGGACTTCGCCCGGACCGTCGCCGGAACGGATGCCGCGCCGCTCTCCCACCTCGCCTTCCGAGCCCCCGGCGGTACGGTCGCCACGGCTCCGGTCAACGGGCTGCACGGCCGGGAGGTCACCGGCACCCACCACCTGGCCCAGGCGCTGACGGAGGTCGCCGACGGCACCCGTACCGCCACCGATGTCACCCCGGGCTGGGCGGCCCGGCAGGCGGGCCGGGACCCGCGCTTCACCGGCGGAGTGGTGGGCGCGCCCACCCCGGGCGAGGCGTACGGGCAGGCCCTCAGCCACACCCAGGACAACGCGCTGCGCGGGCCGTTGACCCGGGCCGCCGCCCGGACCGGGGTCAACGAGTACGCCTGGGCGGAGGTCGGCGAGGGCTATCTGATCCAGTCGGTCAGCACCACCAACGACGGCGGCGCCCAGCTCTTCACCCACAACCACGCCAAGCCCGGCGACCCGGTCGGCCCGCACGCCCCGTACCACTTCGCGCAGGTGGTGCTGGCAAGCGAGGACGGCAGCCACCAGATCACCCTGGAGAACGAGACCCACTCCCGTACACCGATCTCCACGGACCAGCTCGACGCGGTCGTCGACGAAAACCTCGACCGCTACGACGAAGACCAACTGAACGAGCTGGCAAGGGAGTCCGAAGAGCGCGCCGAGACCGCCCGGCGCGATGGCGCTGCCCCGGCGGAGATCGCCCGCCTTGACGGCTTCGCCCGCGCGGCCCGGGCCCTGGCCGCCGTACACGAAGCCGAGCACGTCCGGTGGTACTTCACCGACGACCGCCCCGAACACGCCCTGGCCCAGCGCGAGGTGGACCAGGCCCGCACCCGCGCCCGGGACGCCGTACGGGCGGCCGCACCGGTCCTGGACGACAAGGACCAGTGGTTCTTCCGGGCCTACAGCAAGCGCCCCGGTGAGTCCGCCCACGAGGTCAACGCGGCACTGTTGTCGGAGCGTTCGCCCGCCGTGTCCAATCCGCTCACCACGGTCGCCCTGCACGGCCACGCGCCCCGCCCGGACCGGAGGACCGTACGGTTCGCCGAGCAGCAGCACACCCCGTCGGCGGACGCGGACGAGAACCTGGACGCCCTGGCCCTGTCCCTGGCCCGGGCCGGCCTGTGGAACCACGCCAACGGCCTGCCCCTGCCCACGGTCACCGTCACCGGGCACGGCAACCGCTCCCGGGCCAGCGGCCAGAAGCGGGCCGAGGCGGTCGGCAAGGCGCTCGGGGACCGGCTGGCCCGGCTGCTGAGGACCTTCCAGGACGGCGCCCCGGGCCCGCACGTCCGGCTCTCCGACTTCACGCTCACCCTGGACGCCCAGCGGGTCCGCAGCGCCACCGACCCGGACCGGGGGCGGGTGGTGACGGTGGACATCGACGACCACCGGAACACTTCGTCACCTGTACCTGGCCGCCCCGGACCAGCTGGGGAGCCGTTCCGCACCGAACCGCCCGCGCCGCCCCGCCCGACGGCCGAGCCCGCCGTGCCCGGGATGTCACGGCCCGCCGGTACGCACCGCCGGTCCGCGACGCCCAGCCCCGACCGTGGCGCACCGGTGCCCGCGTGGGTCCAGGCCCGCATCCGGTACGCCGAGGAGTCCGTGGCCTTCGAGCGGCGACTGGCCGAACATCTCGCCGAGAACGAGGCGGTGACGGAGGAGTTCCGCAAGATGGCGCGCGCCGCGTGGGACCGGGCGCGGCAGCAGTACCCGCGCGCCCTCGCCACCTTCGGCAGCGAGAACCCGAGCATGCCCGGGACGGTCGGAACCAGCAGGCCCGCCCTCCAGCAGGTGCTGCGGACCGGCAACCTGAGGGAGCTGGTGACCTTCCTGTTCCAGGGCATCTCCAGCGACCTGGTGCCCGAGATGCTGGGCGGCAGGGAGGCCCCGAACCCGGAGATCGAGCGGGAGCGGCCCAGCCGCCGACAGGCGGAGGCCCGCGCCGAACTGGAGCGTCTGGCAGCGCAGTTGAACCTGGACGACGCCCTCTCCGTACCGGAGAAGCAGGCGGCGCTCGCGCGCGCCACCCGGGAGCACACGGTCCGGACCGACCCCGACGACGTACGCCCGCCGCTGAGCCGGGCCGAGCTGCCCTTCGCGGTGAACGACCTCGGACTCACCTGGATGCCCGCGTCCTCCGTCTACGACCTCGCCATGAGCACCGGCCTCCAGGGGGCGTCCGAGGACACGGGAGGCCTGGTGCTGACCGGCACCGCCGGTTCGACGTACCGCTTCCTGGTGCACGCGGCCCGGATGCGGGACCAGTGGGGGATCGACCTGGATCTCGGGCTGATCCGGGCCGGGATGATCGCCATGTCGCTGTCGGCGGGCCACCACTCGTTCCACGAGGTCATGCGCGGCGCCCAGTTGGCGCTGAACTCCCTGCCCGGCCATGACCCGGCGCTGGACTACCAGGACAACTGGGGCCGGTACTGGAAGATCCACCCGCTCACCGAACAGGAGCTGCGCGAGCACGTCGCCCGGGACGGCCTCTTCCCCGACGAGCACGCCCGGGCCCTGCTCGACGTAACGTGACCTCCTGCCGCATGGAAGGACCGTGCGGATCCGGTCGGCCCGTGCGCGGGGTTCCGGAGGCGAGCGAGGGAACCGTGATGAGCGAACTGACGAAGCCGGTGGTCGAGGTTCCGGAGGGGGACGCGCCCACCGAGCTGACGATCCGCGACCTTGTGGTCGGGGACGGGCCCGAGGCGCTCCCGGGCAGGGTCGTCCGGGTTCACTACGTCGGCGTGACGTTCGCGTCCGGGCGCGAGTTCGACTCGTCCTGGGAGGAGGACCGGCCGTTCAAGTTCGCCGTGGGCGGCGGCCGGGCCATCAAGGGCTGGGACCGGGGGATCAGGGGCATGAGGGTCGGGGGCAGGCGCGAGATCATCGTTCCCCCGCGCCTCGGTTACGGCAAGCAGTCGCCCTCCGCGCTGATCCCGCCGGGCTCGACGCTGATCTTCGTCGTGGACCTGCTGACGGTGGTGGGCGGCCCGCAGGCGACAGCCGCTCAGACCCCTGGCTGAGCGGCCGCAGCCGTGCCGGACATCGCCGGGGCGGCGTCGAACAGCGCGCGGACGGCGGAGGTGACCTGGGCGGCGACGATCTCGGGGGTGGAGGAGTCGAGCTTGCCGTCGAGGTGCAGGAACGCGAGGCCGTGGACGAGGGCCCACACCGTGGTCGACAGGGCGTCCGCGTCCACGCCGGGGAAGGTCGCCTTGACGATGGTGCGGACGTACTCCGAGATGGCGGCGGTCGCGGCGACGCGTTCCTCGCTCGTGGGGTCGCAGGGCTCCGCGAACATCGCCCGGAACAGGGCCGGGTGCTCCAGTGCGAACCGTACGTACGCGACGGCGACCGCGGCGAGTTCATCGGGTGTCGAGGGCGCGGGATGGGCCTGCGCCAGGTGGGTGGCGAGCTCGCGGTACCCCTCGGCGGCCACCGCTGAGACCAGGGCCTCGCGGTCGGCGTAGTGACGGTAGGGGGCCGTCGCCGAGACCCCGGCCCTCCGGGCGACCGCGCGCAGCGAGAGCCCGGCGCTGCCGTCCTCCTCCAGGAGCTCACGCGCGGCACGCAGGCAGGCGGCGCGCAGATCGCCGTGGTGGTACGTACTGCTCGGGGCCATGGGGTGCGCTCCTTATGTTTGCCATGTCCACATCTCCTCCCTGATGTGAACGTTGTATACATCTTAGGTGATCGGAAAGGGAGAGGGAAACGAGGGGAGGGGACAGCCGGTGCTGGTGCCGCTGCCGCTGTTCAGCGCATGCCGATGGTTTTCATGGTTTTGAGGGCGCGGGTGAGGAGGTCGGCCCAGGTTTCGGGGGTGATGTGGGTCGGGGGGTAGAAGCCTTGGATGCGTTGGTGGGCGATGGTTTGGGGTTCGGTGTATTTGAGGATGCCGTCGGCGCCGTGGCGGCGGCCGAGGCCGGAGTCGCCCATGCCGCCCATGGGGGCGTCGATGCTGCCCCAGGCGGCGGCGAAGGCTTCGTTGACGTTGACGGTTCCGGCGTGGATGCGGGCGGCGACGGCGCGGCCGCGGGTTCCGTTGCGGGTCCAGACGCTGGCGTTGAGGCCGTAGGGGGTGGCGTTGGCGAGGGTGACGGCTTCGTCGACGTCGCGGTAGGTGTAGATGGAGACGACCGGGCCGAAGGTTTCGTGGTCGTGGAGGGTCATGTCGGGGGTGACGTCGGTGAGGATGGTGGGTTCGTGGAAGAGGGGGCCGAGGTCGGGGCGTGCGTTGCCGCCGGCGAGGACGGTGGCGCCCTTGGTGACGGCGTCGTCGATGTGCTCGGTGACGGTTTTGAGCTGGGAGGGTGTGGTGAGGCTGCCGACGTCCACGCTGTAGTCGTAGGCCGCGCCGATGCTGAGCTTCTTCGTGCGCGCGGTGAATGCGGCGATGAATTCGTCGCGGATGGATTCGGGGATGTAGAGGCGTTCGACGGAGACGCAGAGCTGTCCGGCGGAGGGGAAGCAGGCGTTGACGGCGCCTTCGGCGGCTTTGTCGATGTCGGCGTCGTCGAGGACGATCATGGGGTTCTTGCCGCCGAGTTCGAGGGAGGCGCCGATGAGGCGCTTGCCCGCGTCGGAGGCGATCTGGCGGCCGGTGGCGGTGGAGCCGGTGAACATCATGTAGTCGGCGTTGTCCATCAGCGGGGTGCCGATGGAGCTGCCGCGGCCGATGACCATCTGCCAGACGTCGCGGGGGAGTCCGGCTTCGTGCATGAGGTCCATGGACCACAGGGCGGTCAGCGCGGTCTGGGTGTCGGGCTTCTGGACGACCGCGTTTCCGGCCATCAACGCGGCGATGGTGTCGCTGGCCGCCATGCTGAGCGGGTAGTTCCAGGGGGAGATGACGGTGACGACGCCCTTGGGGTGACGCAGCTCGGTCGTGTGCGTGAGCAGGGGTATCGCACCGCGGCGGCGCTTGGGGGCCAGGTACTTGGCGGCGTTGCGGGCGTAGTAGCGCGAGACGATGCCGATGTCGACGACTTCGAGGTGGGCGTCGCGGCGGGTCTTGCCGTTCTCGGCCTGCATGAGGTCGAGGGCTTCTTCCCGGCGGTTGAGGACGAGGTCGTGGTAGCGCAGCAGGATCCTCTTCCGTTCGCTCAGTGGGGTGGCGGCCCACGCCTTCTGCGCGATGCGGGCGCGGGCGAAAGCCGCCTCGACCTCTTCCGGCGTCGAGACCGGGAGGTCGGCCAGGGGGAGGCCGGTGTAGGGGGCGGTGGTGGTGACGCGTGCGGCGTCCGGCGCGGCCGAGACGAGTGCGGTCAGGCGCCTGAGCAGGGCCGGAGTGATGGACGCGGGCAGAGCCGGGCTGTTGGGGGCGGTGGTGGTGTGTTCGGTGGCCATGGCACGGGCTCCTTTGCTTACTTCTTCCGGGGCGGAACGGAGGTGGGGACGGGCATGTGGAGGGCGGCCTGGCCTTCGGTCATGACGTCGAACTGGATGGTCCGCTTCGGCTTCAGCGAGCGCAGGTCGTCCGACATGCGGCCTTCGCCGAGCTGGAGGGTGACGCCGCGGGTGTTGCGCGTTGTTCCGGCGTTGAGGACGTTGGTCTGGTTGAGGGTGGAGTGCCAGCCGCCGTTGATCTTCGTGTAGGAGGTGAGCGAGCCGACGCGTTCCCCGCTGACGTACGCCTTCTGGGTGGGGGTGGGTGCGGAGAGGGTGAGGTCGGCTCCGCCGGTGTCGTTGGCGACGCGGGCGGTGGTGCGGAGGTCGTTGATGTCGACGTCGAGGTCGGTGACCCACTTGGGGAAGCCGTAGCCGTCGTGGCCGCGGACCTGCGCGATGTCCGAGTTGACGGGCAGGGACAGGACGTAGGCGTCGAGGTGTTCGTTCTTCAGGCCGGTGACGAGGTCGAAGAAGCCGAGCTTGCCGTGCCGGGCGGGCTTCACGGCGATGCCGACGGTGGCCTCGGTGTAGAAGTCGATGTCGCACACGTCGTAGCGGAAGAACATCACCGAGACGAGCCCGAGTCCGGGCACGATCTCCAGCGGGGAGAGCTCCCCGGGCAGGCGGGTGCGGATCGCCTTGGAGGGGGCGAGCATCGTGAGGCGGGCGGTGGACATCGTGTAGTAGAAGTTCGGGGTGAGCGTCGGACCGATCGGGGAGTCGACCTTGATCTTGGGCAGCCGCCGGAAGAAGTCCACGCCGCTGACGCGCGGGTCGCGGGCGATCGCGTCCAGGTCGGGGTTCATCCGGTACCGGTCGTACAGGCCGCCCTTCGGGACGGTGACCTCACGGCCGCCCAGATCGACCTTGACGGTGTCCTGGTTCTTCGGTGTGGAAGACATGGTGCGGGTTCCTCTCATGTTTGCGATGTCTGCATTGCGGTAGGGGGCGGTCGCTCAGGCCCTGGTGCCCCGGGGCTCGGCGAGCCACGTGCGGTAGCGGCGCAGGGCGGTGCGCTGCTTGCGTTGTTCGGCGACGAGGGCGAGTGCGGGGTGGGTGCCGGGCCGGGTCCTGCTGCCGCGGGCGAGGCGGCGCATCTGGTGGCGGACCTGCGCCATGCTGGCGGCGGAGGCGAGGGCCTTGTCGGACCAGGTGACCGCGCGCATCCGCCGGTCCGCCTCACGGCCGCCGCGCCAGCGGTCGGGCAGGTCGGGGGTGACGGCGAGGGCGGTCCCCATGCCGATGACCGCCACACCGCTGTCGAGGACCTTCTGCGCGGTCGCGCGCCGGGTGATGCCGCCGGTGAGCATCAGCGGGATCGGGCTGGTGATGACCAGATCCCTGGCCAGGTCCAGGAAGTACGCCTCACGGGCCCGGGTGCGGGTGTCAGTGGAACGGCCGGTCATCGCCGGGCTCTCGTAGCTGCCGCCGGAGAGTTCGACGAGGTCGACGCCGAGGGGTTCGAGCATCTCGATGACCTGGCGGGCGTCCTCGGCGTCGAACCCGCCGCGCTGGAAGTCGGCGGAGTTCAGCTTGACCGCGACCGCGAACGACGGTGAGACGGCGGCGCGTACGGCGCTGACGATGTCGAGGAGCATGCGGGCGCGGTTCTCCAGGGGTCCGCCCCACTGGTCGGTGCGCTTGTTGACCAGCGGTGAGAGGAACTGCGACAGCAGGTAGCCGTGTGCGGCGTGGATCTCTACGCCGTCGAAGCCGGCCTTCTCGGCCCGGTGGGCGGTCACCGCGTACCGGGTGACGGTGTCGTGGATCTGCTGGGCGGTCATGGCGGTGGGCTTGCCGAACCGGCTGCTGTGCTTGCCCAGGCTGACGCCGATGTCGGACGGGCCCCAGACGACTCCGGGCATGTCGGAGGCGACCTGGCGGCCGGGGTGGTTGATCTGCATCCAGATCGACCCGCCACCGGACTTGCCCGCCTGTGCCCACTCGGCGAACGGCTCCAGCGGGGCGTGCTCGTCCAGGACGACACCTGCGGGGCCGGTCAGGGCCTCGGCGTGGACCATGACGTTTCCGGTGATCAGCAGGCCGGTCCCGCCGGCCGCCCACTGCCGGTACAGCGTGAACAACTGCTCGTCGGGCAGCTGGCCGTCGCCGGCCATGTTCTCCTCCATCGCCGCCTTCGCGATCCGGTTCCTCACCACCTGCCCCGAACGCAGATGCAGCGGTGAGAACAGCTCGCCGGTCATATCGGATCCCTCTTCCTTCGTGATCACCTACGATGTGTACACCACTCACATTAGCCCAAGAATGTAATCACCGTAAACATGGGGTGGTGTGGGGTACGTCGCACCGGTCGGCGGCCGACGGTCGGCGGACGGGTGTGGAGGGCGGGTCACCAGCCGTTCGGGCGCTTCCCGCCTGCGGGGCCGCCGGTCGTCCCGGACTGTGGAGCCATGAAACAGAGCACCTTGTCCGAGGTGAAGAGCGCCGTCACCCCCCGGGCCACGCTCCTGGTGATCGGGGTCGTCGCCCTCCAGCTGTTGTTCGTCGTCTCCTATGTGGGCGCGCTGCACGAGCCCAAGCTCAGAGACGTCGCCTTCGGAGTGGTGGCCCCGCCGGCCGCGGCCGAGCGGACGGTGCAGCGCCTGGACGAGCTGCCCGGCTCGCCGCTGGACCCGCGCGCCCTGCCCGACGAGGCGGCGGCGCGGAAGCAGATCGAGAACCGGGACATCGACGGCGCGCTCGTGGTGAACCCCGGCGGTACCACCGACACCCTGCTCGTCGCCTCGGGCAGCGGCAGGGCCCTGGCCATCGCGCTGGGCTCGCTCACCGACACCGTGCTGGAGGCCCAGGGACGTACCGCGCGGACGGTCGACGTGGCTCCCGCGTCCCCGCACGATTTCAACGGGCTGTCCTCGTTCTACCTGGTCATCGGCCTGTGCGTCGGCGCCTATCTGTGTGCGTCGATCCTCGCGATCAGCGCCGGTGCCCGCCCGGCCAACCCGACGCGCGCGGCCACCCGTCTCGGCACCATGGTGCTGGTCGCCCTGGCCGGCGGACTCGGCGGCGCGATCATCGTCGGACCGATCCTGGGCGCTCTGCCGGGCAGTGTGTGGGCGTTGTGGGGGCTCGGCGCGCTGCTCGTCTTCGCCGTCGGTGCCACGACGCTCGCCCTGCAAGGACTCTTCGGCGTCATCGGCATCGGCCTGGCGATCCTGATCGTCGTGATCATGGGGAACCCGAGCGCGGGCGGGGCCTTCCCCGCGCCGATGCTGCCACCGTTCTGGGAGGCGATCGGCCCGGCCCTGCCACCGGGAGCGGGCACCTGGGCGGCCCGCTCGATCTCCTACTTCGACGGCAACAACATGACCTCGGCCCTGCTGGTGCTGTCGGCCTGGGCGGTCGCCGGAGTCGCCGTCACCATGCTCGCCTCTGTACTGCGGCAGCGTCGCGCCACGGAGCCGAGCATGCCCGAGGAGGCGTCATGACGAAGGTGCTGTTCGTCGTGTCGGCGGCCGATCGCTGGACGCTGCGGGACGGAGAGGTCCATCCCTCGGGGTTCTGGGGTGAGGAGCTGGCGATGCCGCACAAGATCTTCACCGAGGCGGGCTGGGAGACCACCGTCGCGACGCCCGGCGGGAAGATCCCGACGCTCGACCGGCTGAGCATGTCGAGGACGGCGGGGTGGCCGTCGAAGCTGCGCGAGGTGGCCGCGTATCTGGACGCCATCGACGCGCAGCTCAAGCACCCCCGGGTGCTGAGCGAGATCGATCCGGACGCGTTCGACGTCGTGTTCTATCCGGGCGGGCACGGCCCGATGGAGGATCTGCCGGTCGACCCGGTCTCCGGCGCCCTCCTGACCCGGGTCCTCGCCTCGGGCAAGCCGCTCGCGCTGCTGTGCCACGCACCGGCGGCGGCGTTCGCCGCGAAGAACGAGGACGGGTCGTGGCCCTTCGCGGGATACCGCATGACGGGCCTTTCGAACCTGGAGGAGAAGTTCAACAGCTTCGGCCGCAAGGCGATCTGGCTGCTGGAGGACCGCCTGCGGGAGAGCGGGGCGGAGTACTCCAAGGCGCGTCTGCCGCTGCGGCCGTACATCGTCGTCGACCGCAACCTGTACACGGGGCAGAACCCGCCGTCCTCCGAGCGCCTCGCCCACCGCATCGTCGCCGATGTGAACGCGGCCGCGGTGCGCTAGAGGGCAACTGGTCCGCTGTCCGGGCCACCCCTCGATGTTGACAGTGCACACTCCTCGACGTAATGTGAGCATCGTAAACATCGTGTGCGATGCGCACGGCTCACGCGAAGGAGAAGCGCCGTGAAGGCTGTATCGATCAAGGAACCGGGTGGTCCCGAGGTGCTGGAATGGGTGGAGGTCGAGGACCCCGCGCCCGCGCCCGGCGAGGTGGTCATCGATGTGGTGGCAGGCGCACTGAACCGGGCTGATGTCATGCAGCGGATGGGGCTCTACCCGCTCGCGCCGGGCACCTCGCCCTATCCGGGCCTGGAGGTCTCCGGTCGCATCAGCGCCCTCGGCGAAGGGGTCACCGGATGGCGGGTGGGTGACGAGGTCTGCGCCCTGCTGACCGGCGGCGGTTACGCGCAGAAGGTCGCCGTCCCCGCCGGGCAGCTGCTCACCGTCCCCGAGGGGATCGGTCTGGTGGAGGCGGCCGGACTTCCCGAGATCACCGCCACGGTCTGGTCCAACCTCGTCATGACCGCCGGCCTGAAGGCGGGCGAGACGGTCCTCGTGCACGGCGGTGCGGGCGGCGTGGGCACGATGGCGATCCAGGTCGCCAAGGCGCTCGGCGCCCGTGTCGTCACCACGGTCGGCGGCCCGGAGAAGGTCGCCCGGGCGCGCGAGCTGGGTGCCGACGAGGCGATCGACTACCGGACCGAGGACTTCGCCGACCGCGGGCCCTACGACGTGATCCTCGATGTCATCGGCGGCGACTACCTCGAACGCAACGTCCGTTCGCTGGCCGCCGACGGCCGCCTGGTCGTCATCGGTCTCCAGAAGGGCCTGGAGGGCTCGCTCAACCTGGCCGAGATCGTCTTCAAGCGGGCGTCCGTGTACGGCACCACGCTGCGCACCCGGTCGAAGGAGCAGAAGGCCGAGATCGTCGCCCAGGTGCAGCGGAACGTCTGGCCCCTGATCGAGAACGGCTCCGTGCGGCTGGTCGTCGACCGGACCGTACCCATGGCCGACGCGGCCGAAGGTCATCGCCTCATGGAGGCCGGCGGCCATGTCGGCAAGATCCTCCTGGTCAACGACGAGACCGAGTGATGAGGGGCGGGCCGCCGCTGACGGGGTCCACCGGGGGATGAGCGCCTGACCGGGTTCCGTGCCGGTTGCGGGGGATGAATGGGGCGCAAAGGATGGAACCGCTCATTGCCGTCCGGGGTGCGCATCGCTTCGACGGCCGGCACTTCAGCGGGCGGCCGACGGGGCCGCGCGCACCGGGCACACGGCGTGCCCACGACAGGGAGTCGACATGACCGAGCTACCCCCTCCGATCACCCCCTACCTGGAACCGGCGGCGAAGGAGCTGTGCGAGGCCACGGACCCGCATCCGCGGATCTACGAGGTCCCCCCGGAGAAGGGCCGCGACATCCTGCTCGGCCTCCAGAGCGACGCGAGCGTGCCCCGCCCGGACGTCGACGAGGAGTGGGTCGACGTGGACGCCGGCCAATGGGGCACGGTCCGCACCCGGATCATCCGGCCCAAGGGGGCCACCGGGCCGCTGCCGGTGGTCTTCTACATCCACGGCGCCGGCTGGGTCTTCGGCGACGACAAGACCCACGACCGCCTCTTCCGCGAACTCGCCGTCGGCGCCGGGGCCGCCGGGGTCTTCCCCGTCTACGACCGGGCGCCCGAGGCCAAGTACCCCACCCAGGTCGAGCAGAACTACGCCGTGGGCCAGTGGGTCCTGGAACACGGCGCGGAACACGGACTGGACACCTCACGGATCGCGGTCACCGGCGAATCGGTCGGCGGCTGCATGTCAGCGGTCTTCGCGCTGATGAACAAGGAGCGCGGAGGCATCGACCTCAAGGCCCAGGTCCTGCTCTACCCGGTCACCGACGCCGACTTCAACACTCCGTCCTACCTCCAGTTCGCCGAGGGCTACTACCTCACCCGCGACGCCATGAAGTGGTTCTGGGACGCCTACATCGGCAACCCCGCCCACCGCACCGAGGTGTACGCCGCGCCGCTCCACGCCACCCTGGACCAGCTCCGGGGTCTGCCGACCACGCTGGTCATCACCGACGAGGCCGACGTCCTGCGCGACGAGGGCGAGAAGTACGCCAACCGGCTGCGCGAGGCCGGCGTGGACGTGACCTCCGTACGGGTCGCGGGCATGGTCCACGACTTCCTCCTCCTGGACAGCCTGCGCGACACCCGCGCCGCGAACGTCGCCCGCACCCTCGCCGTCGACGCCCTCAAGAAGGTCCTCCACGACTGAGCGTCATGAGGGCAGTGACGAACGGCTGGGGCGCGTACGAAGGGATCGTCGCGGCGGGGTCGGAGTCGGAGTAGTCGGAGTCGAAGCCGGGCCCCGGGAACAGCGGGCCCGGCGGGCGCAGTTACCTCCTGCGAGGGGCCGAGCCCGAGAAGTGCGGTATGCCCGCCGCGAACTCGGACCACCCCGACCCGACTCCGTGGAAGGACCTCTTCATGACCGACCGGCCCCTGACGCTCATGGCCGTGCACGCCCACCCCGACGACGAGGCCACGGGAACCGGAGGAGTGCTCGCCCGGTATGCGGCGGAAGGCATCCGCACGGTTCTCGTGACCTGTACCGACGGCGGTTGCGGAGACGGGCCGGGAGGCGTCAAGCCCGGCGACCCCGGGCACGACCCGGCGGCCGTCGCCGCGATACGCCGTCAGGAACTCCGCGCGAGCTGTGACGTCCTGGGCGTGAGCGATCTGGAGACGCTGGACTACGCGGACTCCGGGATGATCGGCTGGCCGAGCAACGACGCCCCCGGATCCTTCTGGCGGACCCCCGTGGAGGAGGGCGCCGCCCGGCTCGCGGAGCTCATCCGGCACTACCGGCCCGATGTGGTCGTCACCTACGACGAGAACGGCTTCTACGGTCACCCCGACCACATCCAGGCCCACCGCATCACGATGGCGGCGCTGGAGATGACCACGCTGACGCCGAAGGTGTACTGGACGACGATGCCCCATTCGGCGATGCGCACGTTCGAGAAGACCATGCGCGAGTTCCATGAGGACATGCCGGAGCCGGACCCCGCCGAGGCCGCCGCGATGGCCGAGATCGGTCTCCCCGACGACGAGGTCACCACCTGGGTGGACACCACCGCGTTCAGCGGCCAGAAGTTCGACGCGCTGGCCGCGCACGCCAGTCAGGGCGAGAACATCTTCTTCCTCAGGATGGGCAAGGAGAGGTTCGGCGAGTTGATGGGCACGGAGACCTTCGTCCGGGTCAAGGACACGACGGGCGCGGCCCTGCCCGAGAGGGACCTCTTCGCCGGACTCCGCTGACCCGCCGCCCGCCGGGGCCCGTACGTACGGCATCCGCCGGGGCCTGTACGTAGGGCAGGGGCGTACGTCCTCGTCACTCCTGCCGCGTCCCCGCCAGCCGCCCCCGTGCCGCCGCCTGGATCTGGGACGGGCCGAGCCCCCACTCCAGGGTGCGTCCGACGGCCGTCGCCAGGGGCCGGTCCCAGCAGACGCGGACGGGGGCCGGGCGGCGGATGGAGAGTTCGGTGCGGGCCCAGTCGGGGAGGAGCCCGGTCGAGGCGTTGGTGAGCAGCCGGACGGCCAGCCGCTCCCGTGGCGTACGTCCGAAGCCGCGGAGGAACCGCACCGAGTCCAGCGCGGCCGGGGTGGCGTGGAGTCGGGGACGCATACGGGTCAGATAGCTCTCCACCTCGGACACGGTACGCGGCACCTCCCGCGCCCCCAACTCCTCTGCCACGGGGGCGGCCTGGCGGTAGTACGTGTCGCACTCGGCGCGGGTGAGTCGCTGCGGCCGGGGCGCGTAGGCCTGGTGGCCGGCGAGGAAGCTGCGCACCTCGGCGGTGTGCACCCAGGTGAGCAGATCGGGATCGTCCGCGCGGTACGGCCTCCCGTCGGGGGCCGTACCGCGCACCCGGGTGTGGATGCGCCGGACGAGACCGATCACCTCGCGGGCGGCGGGCGAGGAGCCGAAGGTGGTCGTGGTGATGAACCGTACGGTTCCGTTCAGCCGCCCGACCGGATCGGCGCGGAAGTCCGAGTGCTGGTCCACCCCGGCCATGGCCAGCGGATGCAGCGACTGGAGCATCAGGGCGGCGAACCCGCCGGTGAGCATCCCGGTGGCCTGCCCGTGCACCCGCCACAACGGGTCCGCCGGGATGATCCCGAACAGCCCCGGATCGCCGGGCGGAGCCGCGTACCGCTCCAGCTTGAGATCACCGCCGTGCAGGGCCGCCGTGAGCTCCGCCGCGATCCGGTCCCGCAGTCCCACCGACGCCTCCCGGTTCCCGACTCCCGCTACCTGTGTCCCTCGGCCGAGGGTACCGAGCCGCCCAGCCCCACCCGCTCCCGGACGCCGGGCAAGGCGCCACGGCGACCATGCCCACGGCGTTCAGTGCTCGCAGAGCGAGAACTCGCGTTCGTAGAGCTGCTCGTTGTGTTCGTCGACGAAGAACTTGCGTTCCCGCATGAGCTCTTCGCGATAGCCTTCGGCCTGCTCGCGCGTCATGGTCGACGTGGCGAACCCCGGCTGCTGCGGCGGTACGTCGGAGGTCGAGACGATCTTCTTCGACGGGTCGACCAGGAAGAACGCGAGGATCTTGCGATGGCCCGGACGGGTGGGGTCCGCGAGGCGGAACGAGCCGACGCGGTGCTGGAGGATGTTCGGGAACGCCAGGCACCGGCCCGCGGGGGTGGCCGCCGACCCCAGCGTCTGGTTCAGCGCCTCCTCGTCCTCCAGGCCGTAGACCTCCCGCATGCCGTTGTCGTCGTTCTGCTCGTAAGTCGGGTAGTCGAGGGCCGTACGGAAGCTCAGCCGGCTCTCCGTGATGTTCTCGCTGTCCCAGTAATAGATGCCGGTCGAGACGATCCGCTCGTTCAGCATGCCCTCGACATGCCAGGAGCCGCCCGCGTACTCCGGCCTGTCCGGGGTGAGGTGGATCGTGGCGAGCTTGACGATGACCTGGAGGCGGCGGCCGCGCAGGTCCACCCGGGCCGACGCGTCGGGTATCGGGAGCGGGGCGAACTCCGGGGCGTCCGGGATGACCGGGCGGCGGTTCTCCCACCACTCGTCCTGGGCCGCCCCCCAGTCGCGCAGGGCCTCCTGGTAGGCCGCGTCATCGGCGTACGACGCCTTGTCCGGGTACTCCGGCTCCGAGTCGTACCACCCGAAGGGATCGGGCTCGATCCGCAGGGGCCGCGGATGGCGCAGATCGGTGAGCACGTTCTCCAGCAGAGGACGCATGCGCGTGAACACGTCCGGCAGGACAGCGGCCAGTTCGCGATGGGTCTCGGGGTGGACGTTGTTGACGTACGAACGGAACACCGCGTCTCCGCCGGCGGTGACCTCGACGTCCGTGGGCAGCCACTGGAACTTCTCGGAGAACTCGTAGGCCGCGTAGCGGTTGTCGGTCTCGTTCCGCCAGGCCCGCTCGGGCGCCTCGCTCACCCCTCGTACCAGACAGAACAGCGAGGGATGCACCAGGTCCAGCACCTGCCCGTCGGAACCGGGATGCCAGTCCCGCTCCGCCGCGGGGACCTCTTCCAGGACTCGGACCGCCTCGCGCAGCCGGGACCTGAGCGCGTCGTCGACCAGGGTGTCCGACTGCCACACCCCGTCGACCGCGGACACCTCGATCCCCGTCCCGGCGTCCCGCAGCGCGGCGTAATGCGCGAGCTCGGCCAGCACGTAACGCACCTGCGCCTCGGTGAGACCCTGCTCGACCGCTTCCCGCGTCCACCTGGCGACGATCCCGGCATCGTTCATCTTGTCGAACCAGCCGGGCTTCGCCCTGAGGTGCGCGCTGCATCGGATCATCTCCAGCTCCCGCAGCGTCCGCGGTGTCGCGAGCGCCGGGGAACGGGAGGTGTGAAAGGGCAACGGGAAAGCAGACAGGCCGGTCAACGTTCGTGATCCTCCGCGTCGGTGGGTGGTGGCCGGAAGACTACGTCAGCGGACTGACACCCCCGCCGCGGTCCCCATCGGCGCCGACCGGAACCGGAACCGGCGGTGGGGCCGGTGCGCGAACGCACCGGCCCCACCTATGGGGCAACCCGGCCACGCCCGGAGCAGGCGTGGCCGGAGGCTGTCAGACCAGGTCGTACCGGTCGAGGTCCATGACCTTGGCCCAGGCCGCGACGAAGTCCGTCACGAACTTCTGGCGCGCGTCGTCGCTCGCGTAGACCTCGGCGAGGGCGCGGAGCTCGGAGTTGGAGCCGAAGACCAGGTCGGCGCGGGTGCCGGTCCACCTGACCTTGCCGGAGGCGTCGCGGGCCTCGAACTCGTCCTGCGTCGACGACGTCGACTTCCAGGTGATGCCCAGGTCGAGCAGGTTCACGAAGAAGTCGTTGGTCAGCGTGCCCGGACGGTCGGTGAGGACGCCGTGCTTCGAGCCGCCGGTGTTGGCGCCCAGCACCCGCAGACCGCCGACCAGCACCGTCGTCTCCGGGGCGCTCAGCGTCAGCAGGTTCGCCCGGTCCAGGAGCAGGTACTCGGCGGGCAGCCGGGCCGCCTTGCCGGTGTAGTTGCGGAAGCCGTCGTACGCGGGCTCCAGCGCGGCGAAGGACTCGACGTCCGTCTGCTCCTGCGTGGCGTCGACGCGGCCCGGGGTGAACGGCACCTCCACCTCGACACCGGCGTCCTTGGCCGCCTGCTCGACCGCCGCGCTGCCCGCGAGGACGATCAGGTCGGCCAGCGAGACCTGCTTGCCGCCCTTGGCGTTGAAGGACTCCTGGATGCCTTCGAGGGCGCGCAGGACCTGGGCCAGCTCGTCCGGGTTGTTCACTTCCCAGCCGCGCTGCGGCTCCAGACGGACCCGGGCGCCGTTGGCGCCGCCCCGCTTGTCGCTGCCCCGGAAGGACGCGGCCGAGGCCCAGGCGGCCGAGACCAGCTGCGCCACCGTCAGGTCCGTGCCCAGCACCTGCTCCTTGAGCGCGGCGATGTCCGCCGCGTCCAGCACCTCACCGGTGCGCGCGGGCAGCGGGTCCTGCCACAGCAGCACCTCGGAGGGCACCTCGGGGCCCAGGTAGCGCTGGATCGGGCCCATGTCACGGTGCGTCAGCTTGTACCAGGCACGGGCGAAGGCGTCCGCGAACTCCTCCGGGTTCTCCTGGAAGCGCCGCGAGATCTGCTCGTACGCCGGGTCGAAGCGCAGCGACAGGTCGGTGGTGAGCATCTGCGGCTTGTGCTTCTTCGACGCGTCGTGCGCGTCCGGGATCGTCGCCTCGGCGTCCTTGGCGACCCACTGGTGCGCGCCGGCCGGGGACTTGGTCAGCTCGTACTCGTACGCGAAGAGGTTGTGGAAGAACTCGTTGCCCCACTTCGTCGGCGTGCTGGTCCAGGTCACCTCCAGACCGCTGGTGATGGCGTCCCCGCCCTTGCCCGACCCGTACGAGCTGCGCCAGCCGAGGCCCTGCTCCTCCAGCGGGGCGCCCTCGGGGTCCGCGCCGACGCTCTCGGCCGGGCCCGCGCCGTGCGTCTTGCCGAAGGTGTGGCCACCGGCGATGAGGGCGACGGTCTCCTCGTCGTTCATCGCCATCCGGCGGAAGGTCTCGCGGATGTCGCGGGCGGCGGCGATCGGGTCCGGGTTGCCGTTGGGGCCCTCGGGGTTGACGTAGATCAGACCCATCTGGACCGCGCCGAGCGGGTTCTCCAGCTCACGGTCGCCGGTGTAGCGCTCGTCGTCGAGCCAGGTGGTCTCCGGGCCCCAGTAGACGTCCTCCTCCGACTCCCAGACGTCCTCGCGGCCGCCGGCGAAGCCGAAGGTCTTCAGGCCCATGGTCTCCAGGGCGACGTTGCCGGTGAGGATCAGCAGGTCGGCCCAGGACAGCGCCTGGCCGTACTTCTTCTTGACCGGCCACAGCAGCCGGCGGGCCTTGTCCAGGTTGCCGTTGTCCGGCCAGCTGTTCAGCGGGGCGAACCGCTGCTGACCGGCGCCCGCGCCACCGCGGCCGTCGCTGATGCGGTACGTGCCGGCGCTGTGCCAGGCCATCCGGATCATCAGGGGCCCGTAGTTGCCGAAGTCGGCCGGCCACCAGTCCTGCGAGGTGGTGAGCACCTCGGCGATGTCCCGTTTCACCGCGGGCAGGTCCAGCGCCTCGAACGCGGCCTTGTAGTCGAACTCCTCGCCCAGCGGGTTCGCCACGGCGGGGTTCTTGGCCAGGATCTTCAGGTTGAGGCGGTCCGGCCACCACTGGCGGTTACCGCCGCCCTGCGTGGGGTGCGGCGCGCGGCCGTGCGCCACGGGGCAGCCGCCCGCCTGCGCCTCGGGCACCTCCGGGACGGCCGTCTCGGGCGAATCCGGGGTGACGGGGTCGAAGACGTGAGACTCGTTGTTCTCGGTCATGGGGCAATCCTTCCGGACCCGGCGGGTCGTGGGGCGCTGAACGGGGGAGGAGGATTCGGGCCGTACAGAAGGGGCACGCTGATGTCGGGTCCCGTCGCGGGGCGCCCGAGCGCTTCGCGGACCACCGCACCCGGCGATCCCGGGCGGTGCGACGACGACGGCGCTGGGCCGACGGGCGGCATCGCGCGGTCGACCGGTGATGTCGCGTCGCGTGTCTCTGCTGCCGTACCGGAGTCTTCCTGTCTCTTGGATGTCGCCGGGATCGATCCTACGATGGACTTCGTCCAAGTCAAGAAGCAAGCTAAAACCATAACGACAGGGGCGTGGCGTCGGCGGATTCTTTGCCCGGGCCGCCCGCCCCTCCGGCGAGCGGAGCAGGTGAAACGAGATGAGCGACCTCCTTGGGCGGCTGCGGGGCCGTGGCTGGCGCATGACCTCCCAGCGGCGTGTCGTCGCGGAGGTCCTCGACGGCGACCACGTCCACCTGACGGCCGACGAGGTGCATCTGCGGGCCGCCGAGCGCCTGCCCGAGATCTCCCGCGCGACCGTCTACAACACGCTGGGCGAGCTCGTCGCGCTCGGCGAGGTGCTGGAGGTCTCCACCGTGGGCCGCGCCAAGCGCTACGACCCGAACGCGCGCAACCCCCACCAGCACCTGGTCTGCTCCGGCTGCGGCACGGTCCGCGACGTCCATCCCGTCGGCAACGCCATCGGCGATCTGCCCGAGGAGGAGCGGTTCGGGTTCGCGGTCGGCTCGGTGGAGATCACCTACCGCGGGCTGTGCCCGGCCTGCGCCTGACCGGGGCGGGGTCGGCCTGCGCTTCACCGGGGCGGGGCCGGCCTCGGGAGCGGGGCGTCCGTCAGCGGTCGCGGATCGACGTCACGTCGTAGACGAGGGCGGAGCTGTTCGCAGGGCCGCGGCAGGTCAGTTGGCGGGCCCGCGTGCGCCGGGCCCGTACCTCGACGTCGAGCAGCCTCGCGTGCGGTGCCCGGCCGCTGACGCGGACGCGCCAGCCGTCACCCTCGGCGACCGTCGCGGTGACCGCGTAGTCGTGCCTGCCCGCCGGGCCGAAGCGCCGGAGCACCGCGGCCACCGCCGCCTGCTGCGGCGGGCGGAGGGTGGTGTAGCCCCGCAGATGGTCGGCGCGGATACGGTCGGCGAGGTGGTCCTCGACCACGGTCACCGCCGACCGGGCGTCGAGATTGCCGTAGTAGACCCCGTCGGGCACGACGACGACATTGGCGGCGAACCGGTCGCCGCCCACATGCGTGCACTCCCACACCAGGTCCGGCCAGCGCGCGCCGAGGGCCTGGCCCACGGGCCGGCCGCGCACCGCGCAGCAGGCGTCGTGCAGGCCGTGGGCACAGACGAGGACGACGGGGGCGAGGCCCGGCTCCCCCGGGGCGTCCAGGGCGGTCACGATCCGCGCCAGGTCCTGGTCGCGGTGCCAGCTGCCCCACCGCTGGCGCAGCGCGCCCGAGCCGTCGTGATGCAGCACCGCCCACCGGTCGCTCCCCTCAAGGCGGCGGCGTCCGTGCCGCCTGACGAGGAGGATCCGGGCCCGGTTCGCCCGGGCCGCGGCGAACACCAGGGTCTTGGTCTCCGGATCCAGGTCGAGTCCGTCGAAACCGTTGGCGGGCCAGGCACGCCGGTACTCGATGAGGACCCAGACGGAGCCGAAGGGAGCCGTGCCGACGAACGGGTCGCGGCGGGCCCTGGCCGCGTCGGCGCAGAAGAACCGGTCCGGCGGGATCACCGGTCCGCGGGCACCAGGACGCCCGCCCGCAGCAGCCGCCCGGCGAGCGCGAGGCCCAGGTCACCGGCGGTGCGCACCCGGCCGTCCAGCAGCCGCGCCACGGGTACGAGATCGGGCGCCGGGAAATCGAGGTGCCCGACGCGGGTGTGCAGGCGTGACCCCTCCAACCGGGGCTCCAGCGCCTTCCGCAGCCGTACGGGTGAGGTCGTCCCGAGGCCGGTCAGCGCGGCGAGCTGGGCCACCGGACCCAGCGGCGCCGGGCGCGCCTGGGACCGTTGGGCGCGGTGGAACAGCGGGGCGGGATCAGCCTCGGCGACGGCGGCCAGCAGGCGCTCACGGACCAGGCCGAGGACGTCGTCCGGACCGATCCCGCTACCTGGCTCGTTCGGGTCCGCCAGAGGAAGCGACCGGCGCATGGACGGGTCGTCGCCCAGTGCGGCGAGGGCGGCCCGGGTCAGCTGTTCGGCCAGCGCGTAACGGGTCCAGGCGTGGACCCCCAGCGTCAGATGGATCGAGACCTCCCCCTGGGCCTGCGCCGAGTGCAGCCAGCCGCGCGGCAGGTACAACACATCGCCGGGGCGGAGCATCGTGTCCAGATGGGGCGTGCTGTGCGCGGCCCGGTCGGCCACGGCCGCACGGTGATCGGTCCACGGCTGGTCGCGCAGCGGGTCCGGCAGCACGGGCTCGTGGATCACCCACCGCTTCGCCCCCTCGATCTGGAGGACGAACACGTCGTGCACGTCGTAGTGCGCGTCGAACCCCCGGTTCTGCGGCGGGGTGACATAGGCGTTCGCCTGTACGGGATGACCCAGCTCCGTACTCAGTCCGGAGACCAGGTCCGCCACCGGCTCCCAGGTGCGGTGCAGCGCCTGAAGTACGAGCGTGGCGCCGTCGGCGAACGCACGCCACAGGGCCGTGTCGTCGAGCTGGTCGGCGACGGTCGCCCCGACTCCGGCGGGTGCGGTGAAGGACGAGGAGGGCAGCGTGGCGCCGTCCTTGGCGACCCGGAGGAACGGGGTACGCAGCCCGCGGCGGGAGATCAGCTCGTCCACGGCGGACGGGGAGAAGACGTCGGAGAAGTCGCTCGCCCGCCGCGTCAGCGACGCTGTGCGTCCCCAGACGTCACGGGCGAATTCCTCGCGGCTGAGCCCGGTCAGCCGCGATTCCAGGACCCCGGCGCTTTCACGCGCGCCGGAATCCTGGAGCTCGGTGCGGGGCAGGCTCAAGAGCGGCTGCCGGCCCCGCCGTCGGCGCCACCGTCGGCTCCTCCGTCGTGGACGCCGGGGGTACCGGCCGCGCCACCGTCCGCAGGCCCTTCGGCGCCGCCGTCGGCTCCTCCGTCGTGGACGCCGGGGGTACCGGCCGCGCCACCGTCCGCAGGCCCTTCGGCGCCGCCGTCGGCTCCTCCGTCGTGGACGCCCGGGGTGCCGGCCGCGCCGCCGTCGGCGGGCCCTTCGGCTCCGCCGTCCGCGCCGCCGTCCGCCCCGCCGTCGTGGACGCCGGGCGTACCCGCCGCGCCGCCGTCCGCAGGCCCCTCCGCTCCGCCGTCCGCGCCGCCGTCATGGACCCCGGGCGTACCCGCCGCTCCGCCGTCCGCAGGTCCCTCGGCTCCGCTCGCGTCGTGCTCGGTCATCATTCCTCCTGGGATCACACCATGGGGACGATGGTTTTCCGCTGTCCGGAAACCCGGTCGCCGGGACGTCGATCTGGGCCAAAATGGCCAGTAATCACCGTATCTCTGCGGCTGGAAAACATCGATTCGAGCGGTGCGAGGTGGTCCGAATGCCGGACCTCACACCCCGGGTCCGCCACCCGCGGGGTGTGGCTTCTCGGCGAACACCCACCGGTTGCCCGCCAGGGCGTCGTTCGGCTCGGGCAGGGGGCCGCGTCCGTGCAGGCGGGTGAAGTCGAAGGGGGTGTGGACCGAGGTGGACCAGCCCCGGTCCGCCAGGCGGCCCGCCGAATCGGGGCGGGGCGCCAGATCGAACAGGTCCAGCAGGTCGATGCCGATCTGCTCCCTGGTGGCCGTGTACAGCGGGCTGTCGCGGTACTCCAGCAGGTCCTTCTCCACCTTGACCTCGAATGCCAGCGCGCTTCCCCCGGTACTCAGCCCCTCCACCGTGTCGATGAGGTAGGTCTCGGCGGCCGGCGGCAGGTAGAACAGCAGCCCTTCGACCAGCCAGACGCTGGGCGCTGCCGGGTCGAAGCCGACGCGGGGCAGCGCGTCGGCCCAGTCGGCGCGGAGATCCATCGCGACCGGGACGCGCGCCGCCTTCGGGGTGGCCGGAAGACCGCCGAGCACCCGGTGCTTGAAGGCCAGCACCTCCTGCCGGTCGATCTCGAAGACCACACAGCCGGCGGGCCAGTCGAGCCGGAACGCCCGTGTGTCCAACCCCGCCCCGACCAGGACCACTTGGCGGGCGCCCCCGACGCGTACCGACCGGAGGAGGAAGTCGTCCAGGACCCGGGTCCGCAGGCCGAAGTACCGGGCGAACCGGCCCCACAGCGGGTTCGCGTCCCCGCCCTCGACCTCCCTCGGGTGGACCGGCCAGTCGGCGGAGGCCGGGGCCGCGCGTACGAAGTGCTCCGCGTGGACGTCCCGGGCCAGGCTGTCGGGGCGGTGGGTCTCGAGCGCCCGCGCCGCCGCGACCAGGAGAGCGGTCACACCGACCCCTCCCGCCACGCCCTCCACGCCCGTGTCGTCGGTGTTCCGATGTGCTGTGTCGACCATGTGCACTCCTTTGATGCGCGCAGGTGATACGCGTGGGATGCGTGGGACTTGTCGTACGTGGAAGGGGCGGGCTTACGGAATCAGTACCGGTTTCACCACACGGCCCGCCTCGCAGTCCGCCTCGGCCTCGTTGATGTCGGTGAGCGGGTACGTACGGATCAGCTGGTCGAAGGGGAACCGCCCGGCCTGCCACAGCCCGGTCAGCCGGGGGATCATCAGAGCCGGGACCGCGTCCCCCTCGCAGATGTGGGAGATCCTCCGACCCCGGTCCAAGGTCCCCTTTTCCAGCGGGAGTTCGTCGTTCAGTCGGGCCACCAGGCCGAGGTGGCCCCTCGGGCGCAGCGACCGGAGCGCGTCGTTGATCAGCCGGGCGGAGCCCGTGGTGTCGAGGGCGTACTGCGCGCCGCCGTCGGTGAGCCGCCGGACGCGGCCGGGCAGATCGTCCGAGGCGGCGGGCAGCGGGATCGCGTTCAACTTCTCGGCCAGGGCCAGCCGTTCGGGGTGCCGGTCGACCGCCACCGCGACGGCCCCGGCGGCGGTGGCCGCCATGACCGCCGCCAGGCCCACCGCTCCGGCGCCGAAGACCGCGACGGTATCGCCGGGGCTCGCGCCGAAGGAGTTGAGGACCGCCCCGGCCCCCGTGAGAAAGCCGCAGCCGAGCGGCCCGAGCAGTTCGAGGGGGAGCGAGGGGTCGACCCGTACGGCGTTACGGGCCGGGACCATCGCGTACGCGGCGAACGAGGACTGGCCGAACCACCGGGGCGCCAGCCCGCCCCCGGCCGCGTCGGTGAACCGTGCCGCGTTCTCGGCGCGTCCCCCGAAGAGGTTGAGCGCGGCGAACTCGTCGCAGTAGGCGGGGGCCGCGCCGAGACAACTCCGGCAGTGCCCGCAGGAGTCGAAGCTCAGCACGACGTGGTCGCCGGGGCTCAGGGCGGTGGCCGGGCCGCCCGTCTCGACCACCACTCCGGCCCCCTCGTGGCCGAGCACCGCGGGCAGCGGGGAGCGGCCCGCCGAGCGCCGGACGGCGAGATCGGTCCGGCACATGCCGCACCCCGCGATGCGGACCAGGACCTCACCGTCGCCCGGACCCGCGTTCAGGGTCACCTCCTCGACGGCGAACGGGTCCTCGTACGAACGCAGCACCGCGGCATCGAACCTCATGGCCGGGCCTCCTGGGGGCGGTGTACGCCAAAGGGGCTGAGGTTGCCGTACAGCCCCCACGGTCCGCCCGCGACGCCGACGCCGCTCTCCTTCACCCCGGCGAAGGGCTGGGCGAGGGAGAGTTCGGCGTGGTGGTTGATCCAGGCCGTCCCGCACTCCAGCCGGCCGGCCACCGCCTCGGCCCGGTCCAGGTCGGTGCCCCACACCGAGCCGCCCAGCCCGAAGCGGGTGGCGTTGGCCGCGTCGACACTCCCGTACGGCAGCACCGGCAGGACCGGACCGAACTGCTCCTCCGCCACCACCGGGCTGTCGGGCGGGACATCGGTCAGGACGGTCGGGGCGTGGAACCAGCCCGGCCGGTCCAGCCGGTGGCCCCCGGCCACAGCCCTGGCCCCGTCCGCGAGGGCCCGCGCCGTGTACCGCTCCACCCGGGCCGGCTGGGCGGCGTGGTTGAGCGGCCCCAGCTCCGTACCCTCGTCGAGATCCGCCCCCACGACCACCGCCTTCGCCCGTTCCGCCAGGGCCTCCACCACCCGGGCATGGAGACGGGCCGGGGCGTAGACGCGTTTGACCGCCATGCAGACCTGCCCGCAGTTGCGGAACGCCGCCCGGAACAGCCGGTCCGCGATCCGCTCCACGTCCACGTCGTCCAGCAGGATCGCCGCGTCGTTGCCGCCCGGCTCCAGGGTGACCCGGGCGAGGCCGGACGCCGCGCCCGCCGCGACCGCCCGCCCGGTCGGCACCGAACCCGTGAACGTCACATGGCGGATCCCCGGGTGGGAGGCGAGGAGCGCGCCGAGAGGTTCGCGGCCGGTGATGATCGTCAGCACGCCCTCGGGCAGGGCGGCGGACATGACGGACCCCAGCAGCCGGGTCGCCAGCGGTGTGAACGGGGAGGGCTTGAGCACCACCGTGTTGCCCGCGGCGAGCGCGGGCGCGAACTTCGCCGAGGCGAGCTGGAGCGGGAAGTTCCACGGGACGATGGCGGCGACGGGCCCGAGCGACCGCCGGCGGGCCGACGCGGCGAACCACCGCAGCCGGGCCGCCGTGCGGGCGACTTCCGCGTACGACTCGGTCAGAGGTTTGCCCTGCTCACGGGTGAGCAGGGGCGCGAGCTGTGCCCCGGCCGCCTCCACGGCGTCGGCCGACGCGAGCAGCGCGGCCGCGCGGGCGGTGGGGTCGGACCGCCAGCTCCGCCAGGCCTCGTACGCCCGGTCGACCACCGCGTCCAGCTCCTCCGCCCGCTGGTCGGGAGCCTCGTCGAAGACCTCGCCCGTCGCCGGGTCGAGCACGGTGAAGCGCTCACCGGGGGCCGCCGGGGCCGGGCCCGGCTGATGCGGCGCCACGCCGGCGGTCAGCTCGCGGCCGGGGTCGCCGCGTGGTCCCGGGCGTGCCGGTCCATCTCCGCCCGGAAATCGGCCACCAGCCGCGGCTGGATCCGCCCCGCGTTGCGGTCGCCCCCATCGCAGACCGCCCCGCGTACGCCGACGATGTCCGTCCCTATCCGGGTCAGCAGGGCGAGATCCTCCCGCTTCACACTGCCCGCGAGCGCGGCGAGCAGCCCCGCGTCATGGGCCAGCCGGACGAACTCCCCGCAGGCTTCCGCCGGCACATGGTCGAACAGCCGGGTCCCGTCCTTGATCGCGGTGTCGAGCATCGCCGCGTCGGAGCCGGAGCGGCGGGCGATGTCGGGCAGCGCGAGCGGGCTCACACAGCCGATCCGGTGGGCGTCGGCATAGCCCGAGGCGACGACGAACGCGTCCGGCCGGAAGTCCTTCACGGCCCGGACCACTCCCCGCATCACCTCGATGGCCTGGTCGGGCGTCGTGCACCCGTAGAGGCCGACCTTGATGTACGTGGCTCCGGAGACCGCCGCGCCGAGTGCCGCCTGCGCCACCGTGCCCGGCTTGTACGGGACGTCCCCGACCGTCGCCGACACCGGCTTGTCCGCCGGGACCGCCCCGCGGATCTCCCGGATGACCCAGGGGAAGTTCGCACCGAGCGAGCCCTCGTCGGGCTTCTTCACATCGACGATGTCGAGATGGTCCGCCGCCTTCGCGCACGCGAGGGCTTCCTCGACGCCGTCCGGGGAGATGAGCAGCAGCAACGTGGATTCCTTCCACCGCGGGACACCCCCTGGGAGGTGCCTTGCCGATCAGGTCCGGCTCATCCTCGCCGCGCCACCCGACCCCTGGCAGGGCGCGAGGGATGGCGAACGGAGCACTGCTCCGACGCCCTCACGCCCCCCGCGCGACGCGCCGTTCACCTCAGCCTCTGCCCCTCGGGTCACACGGCACCCGGGTTGCCGTAATAGGCCCCCGCGCCGTGCTTACGGGTGTAGTGACGGTCCAGCAGATGCCGAGGTGGCTCCGCTGCCCCCAGGGCGAGGGTGTGCAGCGCCATCTCCGCGACCGCCTCGCAGATCACCGCGTGCTCCAGCGAGGCGTCGGCGTCCGCGCCCCAGGTGAAGGGCCCGTGGTGCGCGACGAGGGCGGCGGGCACGGCCCGGGCCCGTTCGTCGTCGCCTTCGAGCAGCTCCACGATGACCTGCCCGGTGTTGAACTCGTAGTCGGCCGCGCACTGTTCGGCGCTGAGCGGCTCGGTGACCGGCACCGGTCCGTCGAACGTGTCCGCGTGCGTCGTGCCGAGCACCGGGATCGGACGGCGGGCCTGGGCGAAGGCCACGGCGTGCGGGGAGTGGGTGTGCGTGATCCCCCCGATGGACGGGAAGGCCCGGTAGAGGCTCCGATGCGTCTCGGTGTCGGTCGAGGGGCGCAGATCCCCCTCGACCACCCGGCCGTCGTCCAGGGCCACGACGACGAGATGCTCCTCGCGCAGCCGGTCGTACGGCACCCCCGACGGCTTGATGACGAACACGCCGGCCTCCCGGTCGACCCCGCTCACGTTGCCCCAGGTCAGGGTGGCCAGACCCGCTCCCGGAATGCGCAGATTGGCGGCCAGGACCTCGCCGCGCAGCGACGCGAAAGCGGAGCGGGACATGGCGGGGCCTCCTGGCCGGGGTGAGGGAGCGGTCGCTCGGGCGGTGCCGCTCACAGGGCGTCGGCCAGTCGGTGGTAGGCCTGGTTCCAGCGGAGTTCCTGCGCGAACCGGCGTACGGTCGTGTCGGCGTCGATGAACGCGAGCTCCACGGCCAGCATGTCGGCCAGATCCTCGAACTCCTCGCGGCCCAGGGCCGTCGTGAGCACCGTGTGGTGCGGAGCCCCTGCGGTCAGCCACGCCTCCGTGGACGTACGCAGATCGGGTTCCGGGCGCCAGACCGCGCGGGCCACGGGCAGCAGGGGCAGTGGTTCGGGCGGCCCGACCACATCGATCCGGTTGGCGACCAGCCGGAACCGGGAGCCCATGTCGGCCAGCCCCACGACGACTCCGGGGGCGGGGGCCGCGTCGAACACCAGGCGGACCGGGTCCTCACGCCCGCCGATGCTCAGCGGGTGGATCTCGCAGGAGGGCGTGGCGGCGGCGAGGGACGGGCACACCTCCAACATATGGGCCCCCAGGACGAGTCCGCTGTCCGGAGCGAGGTCGTAGGTGTAGTCCTCCATGAAGGAGGTGCCGCCCGGCAGGCCGTACGCCATGGCCTTCGTCGCCCGCAGCAGCGCCGAGGTCTTCCAGTCGCCCTCGCCCCCGAAGCCGTAACCGTCGGCCATCAGCCGCTGGACCGCGAGACCGGGCAACTGCCGCAGGCCGCCCAGGTCTTCGAAGTTGGTGGTGAACGCGGTGAAGCCGCCGTCGGTGAGGAAGCCGCGCAGTCCGGCCTCGATCCGGGCCGCGTACCGCAGGGACGCGTGGCGCTCCTTGCCGGGAAGCAGCTCGGGAGCCAGGGCGTAGAGGTCGGCGTACTCCTCGGTGAGCGCCGCGACGGCGCTGTCGTCCACGGCGTCCACGGCCGCCACCAACTCGTTGACGCCGTACGTGTTGACGGACGTGCCGAACCTGAACTGGGCCTCGACCTTGTCCCCTTCGGTGACCGCGACATCCCGCATGTTGTCCCCGAAGCGGGCGAGGCGCAGCCGGGCGAACTCGGCGCGTCCGACGGCGGCCCGCGTCCAGGCCGCGATGCGGTGGGCCACATCGGGGGAGGAGACGTGCCCCGTCACGGTCTTGCGGGCGACACCGATACGCGACTGGATGTGGCCGAACTCGCGGTCCCCGTGAGCCGCTTGGTTCAGATTCATGAAGTCCATGTCGATCGTGGACCAGGGGAGACGGCGGTTCGCCTGGGTGTGCAGATGAAGGAGGGGCTTGCGGAGGGAGGCGAGGCCGGTGATCCACATCTTGGCGGGGGAGAAGGTGTGCATCCAGGCGATGAGACCGATGCAGCGGTCGTCCGCCTCGGCGTCCAGACACAGTCGGCGGATCGCGTCCGCCTCCGTCAGAACGGGCTTCCACACGATGCGCACGGCCGGACCGGCAGCCCCGCCGGCATGGACATCGGCGGCGATCGTCTCGCATATCTGCCGTGACTGGGCGGCCACTTGGGCGAGGGTGTCCTCGCCGTAGAGTGACTGACTACCAGTCAGGAACCAGATTTCGCTGTCGGTGGGGGCGAGAGGCATGGGCATACTCCCTGGTCGGGGGCGGGGCGGAGTGTGTGGGGTGGTGCGAGGTTCGCGGGAGGTCAGCGCGCGGTCCCGTGGGCCCTGGCGCGGTTGCGGAGCCTGCGCAGCCGGTGCAGCAGGAGGTCGCCGCCGGTGCCGAAGTGGTCGTGCAGCGCACGGTATTCGGCGTACAGCTCGTCGTAGACGTCGGCGTTGTCCGGGTCGGGGACATACGCGTTCCGTTCGACGCCACCCATGCGGGCGGCGGCCGCGCGGACGTCCGGGTACGCCCCGGCCGCCACCGCCGCGTGGATCGCCGAACCGAGCGCGGGACCCTGGTCGGAGGTGGCGAGCGACACGGGGCGGCGCAGGACGTCGGCGTAGACCCGCATGAGCAGCGGGTTCTTCTTGAGCCCGCCCGCCGCGATGAACTCCGTGACGGGCACCCCGTGTTCCTCCAGGGCCTCGACGATCACGCGGGTGCCGAAGGCGGTCGCCTCCAGCAGGGCGCGGTAGACGTCCTCGGGGCGGGTGTCGAGCGTGAGGCCGACCAGGACCCCGGAGAGATGGTGGTCGACGAGCGTGGAACGGTTGCCGTTCATCCAGTCGAGCGCGACCAGACCGTGTGCCCCGACCGGCTGCCCGGCGCTGAGCCGGGACAGATGCTCGTGCAGATCCTCACCGGCGGCCTCGGCTGCGGCGCGGTAGTCGTCGGGCACGCCCTGGCGCAGCCACCAGGCGAAGATGTCGCCCACCCCGCTCTGCCCGGCCTCGTAGCCGTACGCGCCCGCGACGATGCCCCCCTCGACCACCCCGCAGACCCCGGGGACGTCGGCCAACTCGTCGCTGTTCACGACATGGCAGGTGGAGGTGCCCATGATGGCGAGCAGATGCCCGTTCTCCACCGCCCCGGCCGCCGGGGCCGTGACATGCGCGTCGACGTTCCCCACCGCGACCGGGGTGCCCGGCCTGAGCCCGGTGCGGGCCGCGGCCTCTGCGGTCACGGTCCCGGCGAGGGAGCCGAGGGGGAGCAGCGGATGGTCGAGCCGGGTGGCGGGGAAGTCCGCGAAGTCCGGGTGGAGTTCGGAGAGATACGCGGGCGAGGGGTACGCGCCGTCCTGGTGGATGCCCTTGTAGCCCGCGGTGCACGTGTTGCGGGACTCGGTGCCGGTCAGCTGCCAGACGATCCAGTCGGCCGCCTCGATCCAGCGGGCGCAGGCGGCGTACACCCGGGGATCCTCTTCGAGGACCTGGAGCGCTTTCGCGTACTGCCACTCGGCGGAGATCCGGCCGCCGTACCGCCGGATCCAGGGCTCGCCCCGCTGATGCGCCAGGGCGTTGATGCGGTCGGCCTGGTCCTGGGCGGCGTGGTGCTTCCAGAGCTTCGGCCAGGCGTGGGGGCGGTCCGCCCAGGCGGGCTGCTCGGCCAGCGGCACGCCGTCCGCGGTGGTCGGCAGCACTGTGCAGGAGGTGAAGTCGGTCCCGATGCCGATGACTTGGGACGGGTCGACGCCCGCCGCCGCGAGCGCTTCCGGTACGGCGGTGTTCAGCGCCTCCCGCCAGTCGCGCGGGTCCTGGAGGGCCCAGTCCGGGGGCAGGGGGGTGTCCGAGCCCGGGAGGCTCCGGTCGATGACGCCGTTGCGGTAGGTGTGCACGGCGGAGCCGAGCTCCGCACCGTCGCGGACACGGACCACCACGGCACGCGCCGAGAGCGTGCCGAAGTCGACGCCGACCGTGCAGGCGTCGGGCGACCGGTCGAGAGGGCTGCCGGGGGAATCGGGCTGAGGGGTCACGAGCGAGACTCTCTGCTGCGGGAGTGGGTGCGGGGAGCGTCACCGCCCCCTGATTGTTAGCGCTCACAATCACTGGAGGCAAGAGGCCCGGGCTTGCGAAGTGGCGTGATCCTGGACTTTCGGGGTCGCGCGAGCCGTGACTTCGGATTGGCGCGAGCCGGGACTTGCAGGGGGCGCGTGCCGTACGGATTCCGGAGCGGCATACGGCGCGGAATCCGGGAGCGATGTCCCGTGGGATTCCGGGGGTGGCGCGCCGAACGGGCTCCGGGCTCCTGCGCCGTACGGATCGAGGCGCTGCGTACGGGACGGATTCCGGTAGCGGCGTGCCGTGGAATTCCGGGGGTGGCGCGCCGAACAGATTCCCGGGCTCCTGCGCCGTACGGATCGAGGCGCGGCGTACGGCTCAGGCGCCGTCCTGCGACCGGGTGCTGGCCCGGACGATCAGCTGCGGTTCCACCACGATGTGTTCCACGCCGCCCGCCGTGCCCTCGATGTGCTCCAGCAGCAGCTGGATGCTCCGGCGGCCGATGGCCGTGAAGTCCTGGCGCACGGTCGTCAGCGGGGGAGGGAAGAACCCCGCCTCCGGGATGTCGTCGAAACCCGCCACGGCCACCTGCTGCGGCGTGCGGATCCCCGCCTCCCGCAGCGCGCGCAGCACCCCCAGCGCCATCTGGTCGTTGGCGACGAAGGCCGCCGTCACCGGGGCCGCGCCCCGGCCCGCCAGGGCCAGCCCCGCCAGCTCCTGCCCCGCGTGGTAGCCGGACAGCGGGCTCCAGTCGCCCCGCAGCACGCGCGGCGGGCGGATCCCGTGCTCCTCCAGCACGGCGCGCCAGCCCTCGGTGCGGGCGGCGCTCTCCAGCCAGTCCTCGGGCCCCGCCACATGCCAGACCGTCTTGTGACCCGTGGCCAGGAGGTGTTCGGTGACGAGGCGGGCGCCCAGCTCCTGGTCGAGGGAGACGCCGGGGATGTCGAGCCCGTGGCTGCCCTCGACCGTGACGACGGGAAAGGGCGGGGTCAGCCGGGCCAGGGCCTGCACGCTGGAGCGCTGGGGGGTGATGGCGACGGCGCCCTCCACGCCCCAGGCCGCCAGATGGTCGAGCGCGTCCTCCAGGGCGTGGCCGCCGCCGCTGCGCAGGGTGACGGTCGAGACCAGGTACCCCTCGTCGCGGGCGGCCTCCTGGAGGCCGGCCAGGGTGCTCGCGGGCCCGTAGAGCGTCGGGTCGACCGCGATCACGCCGATGGTCCGCGAACGCCGGGTGACCAGCGCCCGGGCCGCGGAGTTGCGGCGGTAGCCGAGCCGTTCGATGGCGGCCGTCACCTGCTCCCGGGTGCTGGCCCGGACATTGGGATGGCCGCTGAGCACCCGGGACACGGTCTGGTGGGAGACCCCGGCCTCCCGGGCGACGTCCGCCATCGTCGGTGGGCGGAGGGCCTCGGTGGGGCGGGTCATGCCTTGCTTCCTCCGGACGAAGGGCGCGGCCCGGTCCGGCCGCGGGACGCCCCGCGAGGGCGACGGGCCCACCTCGAATTCGAGAAACAGCTTAACGCCTCTTGCCCCCAACGTGTGTGAGCGCTAACAATCCAGTGGCCGGTGGGCGGATCCTCGGCCGACGGCGCCCGCGCGCCGCGACGACGGGGCGCCCGCCGGCTTCTCACCCCTGCCCGGAGCCACCCCGACACCCCGCCCCCAGAGCCGCCCCAACGACGGGAATGCCAGGTAACGACCATGACGAACCGACGAGCCGCTCTTCCCCTCCTCGCCGCCGCGACCGCGTGCGCCCTCCTGCTGACCGCCTGCGGTCAGAACAGCGAGGGCGGAAGCCGTGAGAAGTCCGGGGACGACGCCCGGACCATCGGCATCGCGATGCCCACCAAGTCGTCCGAACGCTGGATAGCCGACGGCAGGAACATGACCGCCAGCCTGAAGAAGGCGGGCTTCCGCACCACCCTCCAGTACGGCGAGGACGACCCCGACCAACAGGTCTCCCAGATCGAGAACATGATCACCCAAGGGGTGGACGCCCTGGTCATCGCCGCGATCAACGGCGAGGCCCTCTCCAACGTCCTCCGGCAGGCCGCCGACGCCGACATCCCCGTCATCTCCTACGACCGGCTGATCCTCGGCTCCGACCACGTCGACTACTACGCCTCGTTCGACAACGAGAAGGTCGGGGAGCTCCAGGCGGGCTACATCGTCGACAAGCTCGAACTCAAGGACTGGCCGGACGAGGGCCCCTTCAACATCGAGCTGTTCGCGGGGTCCAACGACGACAACAACACCAAGTACTTCTTCAACGGCGCCATGAAGGTGCTCAAGCCCTACATCGACGACAAGCGCCTCGTCGTCCGCTCCGGGCAGACCCGCCTCAACCAGGTCACCACCCTGCGCTGGGACGGCGGCACCGCCCAGAAGCGCATGGACGACCTGCTCACCTCCACGTACTCCAGCGCCCGGGTCGACGCGGTCCTCTCCCCGTACGACGGCATCTCCATCGGCATCCTCTCCGCTCTCAAGTCCGACGACTACGGCAGCTCCGCCAAGCCCCTGCCGGTCGTCACCGGACAGGACGCGGAAGCCGCCTCCGTGAAGTCGATCATCGCGGGCGAGCAGACCCAGACCGTCTACAAGGACACCCGCGCCCTCGCCCAGGTGGCGTCCGACATGGTCGAAGCGGTCCTGGACGGGAAGAAGCCGGAGACCAACGACACCACGACGTACGACAACGGCAAGAAGGTCGTCCCCGCGCATCTGCTGCCGCCGGTCAGCGTGGACAAGTCCAACTACCAGTCCGTGCTCGTCGACTCCGGCTACCTGAAGGCCGAGGACCTGCGGTGACACCGAAGGCCCCGACCACCGGCCCGGGCCCGGAGCGGGACGCGTCCGGCGGCCTCGTGCTCGACATGCGGTCCATCAGCAAGACGTTCCCCGGCGTGAAGGCGCTCAGCGAGGTGAACCTGCGGGTGCGCCGCGGCGAGGTCCACGCGCTGTGCGGCGAGAACGGCGCGGGCAAGTCCACACTGATGAAGGTCCTCTCCGGGGTTCACCCGCACGGCAGTTACGAGGGAGAGATCCGTTACGAGGGCGAGGAGTGCCGGTTCCGCGACATCCGCGCCAGCGAGCGGTCCGGCATCGTGATCATCCATCAGGAGCTGGCCCTCGTGCCCCAGCTCTCGATCGCCGAGAACATCTTCCTCGGCCACGAGCCCGCCCGGCGCGGCGTCATCGCCTGGCCACAGACTCTGCGCCGGGCCGCCGGACTCCTGCGCCGGGTGGGGCTCGACGAGCATCCGCAGACCCGGGTCGCCGACATCGGGGTGAGCAAGCAGCAACTGGTCGAGATCGCCAAGGCGCTGGCCAAGGACGTCGGACTGCTGATCCTCGACGAGCCGACCGCCGCGCTGAACGACGAGGACAGCGCCCAACTGCTGCGGCTCATCGGCGAACTGAAGCACCAGGGCATCACCTCGATCATCATCTCGCACAAGCTGGGCGAGATCGCCCAGGTCGCCGACACCGTCACCGTCCTCCGCGACGGCCGCACGGTGGAGACCCTCGACCTCAAGGACCCGGGGACCACGGAGGAGCGCATCATCCGCTCCATGGTGGGCCGGAGCCTCGACAGCCGCTTCCCCGACCGCACCCCCTGCGCGGCCCCGCCCGCCTCCGCCCCGGCCCTGGAGATCCGCGACTGGACCGTGGGCCACCCCGTCGACCACCAGCGCAAGGTCGTCGACGGGGTGTCGCTGCGGGTGGAGCGCGGCGAGATCGTGGGCATCGCCGGGCTGATGGGCGCCGGCCGCACCGAACTCGCCATGAGCGTCTTCGGCCGCTCCTACGGGCGCCACCTCTCCGGAACGGTGCTCAGGGACGGGGCCGAGGCCCGGACCCGTACCGTGCCGGAGGTCGTCGACGCGGGCATCGCCTATGTGACGGAGGACCGCAAGCACTACGGGCTCAACCTCCAGGACTCCGTCAGCCGGAACATCTCCCTCGCCTCGCTGTCCCGGCTGGCCCGGCGCGGGGTGGTCGACGCCCACCAGGAGCGCGTCGTCGCCGAGGAGTTCCGCCGCACCATGAACATCCGGGCCCGCACGGTCTTCGAGCAGGTCGGCCGGCTGTCCGGCGGGAACCAGCAGAAGGTCGTCCTGAGCAAGTGGATCCTCGCCGGGCCCGAGGTCCTCATCCTGGACGAACCGACCCGGGGCGTCGACGTCGGCGCCAAGTACGAGATCTACACGGTGATCGACCGGCTCGCCGCCGAGGGCAAGGCGGTCCTGATGATCTCGTCCGAGCTGCCCGAACTCCTCGGCATGTGCGACCGCGTCTACACGATGGCGGCCGGCCGGATCACCGGCGAGAGCTCCCGCGCCGAGGCCGACCAGGAACTGCTGATGCGGTACATGACGCACGACCCCGCCGTCCCCGCGCCCCGGCATCCCGCACCCCACGAAGGACTCACCGATGAGCACTGACCTCAGCCCCACCCCTCCGGCCGCCGCGGACCCCGGGTCACGCGGGGCCGCCCCGGCGGTGGCACGCCTGCTGGTGGACAGCGTCCGGCGCAACAGCCGGCAGTACGGGATGCTGTTCGCGCTGGGGCTCATCGTGCTGCTCTTCCAGATCTGGACGGGCGGCGACCTGCTCCTGCCGCGCAACGTCTCCAATCTCGTCCTACAGAACAGCTACATCCTGATCCTCGCCATCGGCATGATGATCGTCATCATCTCCGGCCATATCGACCTCTCCGTGGGATCACTGACGGCCCTGGTCGGCGCGGTCGCCGCCGTCCTGATGGTGCAGCACCAGCTCTCCTGGCCGATCGCCGTGGTGGTGACCCTGCTCATCGGCGCGGCCGCGGGAGCGGTCCAGGGCTTCTTCATCGCGTACGTCGGCATCCCCTCGTTCATCGTGACCCTGGCCGGCATGCTGCTGTTCCGGGGGCTGACGGAGATCTTCCTCCAGGGACAGACCCTGGGCCCCTTCCCCGAGGGGCTTCAGAAGGTGGCGAACGGCTTCCTGCCGGAGGTCGGCCCCGTCACCAACTACCACAACCTGACCCTGCTGCTGGGGCTCGGAGTGATCGCCCTGGTGGTCAACCAGGAGATCCGCAACCGCGCCCGGCAGGCGGAGTTCGACCTGACGCCCCTGCCGAAGAACCTGTTCGTCCTGAAACTCGTGGCCCTGATCGCCGCCATCACGGTCGCCACGCTCCTGCTCGCCAGCTACAAGGGCGCGCCCGTCGTCCTGATCGTCCTCGCGGTCCTGCTGGTCTGCTTCGGTTACGTGATGCGCAACGTGGTGATCGGACGCCACGTGTACGCCATCGGCGGCAACCTGCCCGCGGCCAAGCTGTCGGGCGTCAAGGACCGCAAGGTGACCTTCGCGGTCTTCCTGAACATGGGGATGCTGGCGGCCCTGGCCGGGCTGGTGTTCGCGGCGCGGTTCAACGCGGCCTCGCCCAAGGCGGGCATCAACTTCGAACTGGAGGCCATCGCCGCGGCCTTCATCGGAGGGGCGTCGATGAGCGGCGGCGTGGGCACGGTGCTGGGCGCCGTCATCGGCGGGCTGGTCCTCGGCGTCCTCAACAACGGGATGAACCTCGTGGGCATCGGCACCGACTGGCAGCAGGTGATCAAGGGCCTGGCGCTGCTGGCCGCGGTCGGCTTCGACGTCTGGAACAAGCGCCGGGCGGGCTCCTGACCGGGGCCGGCGGGTTCCTGACCGGGCCCGGCAGGCTCCTGGCCGGAGCCGCGCGAGCTTCTGACCAGGGCCGGACAGGGCTGACCGGGGCAGCGGACCGCTTGATCGTCTCCGGGCGGGGTAGCGAAACGGTATGACCACTGACAGAACATCGCCCGCGACCGGCGGGTACGTGCGGCCGGAGATCGACGTCCGGGCGCTGACCGAGGTGCTCGACGGCGAGTACGCGGATGTCCGTGACCTCGTCCGGACCAACCTGGTGACGCACGCTTCCGTGCTGGACGAGGCCGACGAGCTCGGCATCGACGCGTACCGCGAGCGGGTGCGCGAGCTCGTGGTCGAGATGGCGGCGACGGGCCAGACCGGCATGGGCTTCCCGAAGCGGTACGGCGGGGGCGGCGACGTCGGGGCCTCGATCGCCGCGTTCGAGACGCTCGCCTTCGGCGATCTGTCGGTGCTCGTGAAGGTCGGGGTGCAGTTCGGGCTCTTCGGCGGCGCGATCCTGCATCTCGGGACCGAGCGCCACCACGACGCCTACCTCCCCGGTCTGATCACCGGGGAGCTGATGGGCTGCTTCGCGATGACGGAGACCGGGCACGGCTCCAACGTCCAGGCGCTCGGCACCGTCGCACGCTACGACGCCGACGCCCAGGAGTTCGTCATCACCACCGAGGGCGACCAGGCGCGCAAGGACTACATCGGCAACGCGGCCCGCCACGGCGAACTGGCGGTCGTCTTCGCCCAGCTGGAAGTGGGCGGCGAGTCCCAGGGGGTGCACGCGTTCGTCGTGCCGATCCGGGTCGGCGGCGAGTCGGCGCCCGGGGTCCACATCGAGGACGACGGCCGCAAGATGGGCCTCAACGGCGTGGACAACGGGCGCATCCGGTTCGACGACGTGCGGGTGCCACGCGAGGCGCTGCTCAACCGCTTCGCCGACGTCACCCCCGAGGGCGTCTACGAGAGCACGATCGACAACCCGAACCGTCGCTTCTTCACCATGCTCGGCACCCTGGTCCAGGGCCGGGTCAGCGTCGGCGGCGCGGGGGTCGGCGCCGCCAAGGTCGCCCTCGCGATCGCCACGAAGTACGCCCTGCGGCGACGGCAGTTCGCGGCCGGCCCCCAGGGGGAGGAGCAGTTGCTCCTCGACTACGGGCTGCACCAGCGGCGTCTGCTGCCGCTCATCGCCCGTACGTACGCACTGCACTTCGCCCAGGACGTCGTCCGCAACCGGCTCCACGACGTCTTCTCCGGCCCGGAGGACGACCCGCAGGCGCGCCGCCTGCTGGAGGCCCGGGCCGCCGGGACCAAGGCGCTCGCCACCTGGCACGCCACCCGGGTGATCCAGGAGTGCCGCGAGGCGTGCGGCGGGGCGGGCTATCTCGCCGTCAACCGGTTCGCCGCGCTCAAGGCCGACAGCGACATCTTCACCACCTTCGAGGGCGACAACCACGTCCTGCTCCAGCTCGTCGCCAAGGGCCTGCTCACCGACTACGCGAGCGAGTTCGAGGACCTGGACCAGCTCGGCATGGTCCGTTACGTCACCAACCTCGCCGTCGAGACGGTCATCGAGAAGACCTCCGCCCACAAGCTGCTCGAACGGGTCCGCGACCTGCTGCCGGGCGGCGACGAGTGGGACCAGGAGGCCGGACTGCTCGACTCGGAGTACCAGCTCGCCATGGTCCGCTACCGCGAGGAGCACATGCTCGCCGGGGTGGCCCGCAGGCTCAAGGCCGGCATCGACCGCAAGCGCGATCCGGGCGCTGTCTTCTCCGAGGTGCAGGACCACGTCATCGCCGTCGCCCGTGCCCATATGGAGCGGCTGGTGCTGGAGGCGTTCGTCGAGAAGATGCGTACGCTGCCCGAAGGCGGCAACAAGGTCGCGCTCGGCCTGCTGTGCGACCTGTACGCCCTGTCGACGATCGAGGCGGACCGGGCGTGGTTCATGGAGCACGGCCGGCTGACCGTCCAGCGCTCCAAGGCGATCAGCCGCGAGGTGAACGACCTCTGCCGCAAGATCCGGCCGCTCGCTGCCGACCTCGTCGACGCCTGGGGGATCCCGGACGCCATGCTGCGCGCCCCGGACCTGGTGGGCGGGGCCTGAAACCCTGCGGTGACCGTGACCCCGGGCCCGTCGGGTCCGGGGTCGGTCGCTGAACGTCGGCCGGTGAACCGTCAGCCGGTGAACAACTGGGTGGCCTTGCGGATGAGTTCGTACAGCCCGTAGGCGAGCGGGGCGCCCACCCACAGCCAGGTGAGGGCGATCAGCGGCCGCCGGTCCTTCCCCGCGGCGGCGTCAGGCGGACTCTGACTGCTGCTGTCGGACATCGGGCGCTCCCTTCTGCGCGGTCACGGCGGCGAGATGGTGGGACGGGTGGACCGGGCGGACCAGTTCGTTGGCCACGAAGCCGATGACGAGCAGGGCCATCATGATGAGGAGCGACGTCCCGTACAGATCCGCGCCGTCCTTCCCGGCCTCCTCCTGCCGGTCGGCGATCCAGTTCACGATCAGCGGGCCCAGGACCCCGGCGGTGGACCAGGCGGTGAGCAGACGGCCGTGGATCGCGCCCACCTGGTACGTACCGAACAGGTCCTTGAGATAGGCGGGGATCGTCGCGAAGCCGCCGCCGTAGAAGGAGAGGATGACCAGCGCGCACAGCACGAACAGCGGCTTGGACGAGTCGCCGACCAGGGCGATGAGCGCGTACATGAGCGTGCCCGCACCGAGATAGACGCGGTAGATGTTCTTGCGCCCGATCAGGTCGGAGGTCGAGGACCAGCCGATCCGGCCGGCCATGTTGGCGGCGGACAGCAGCGCGACGAACCCGGCGGCCGCGGTCACCGACACGGGCGTGGAGGTGTCCGCGAAGAAGTCCGTGATCATCGGCGCGGCCTTCTCCAGGATGCCGATGCCGGCCGTCACGTTCATGCAGAGCACGACCCACAGCAGCCAGAACTGCGGGGTGCGCAGCGCCTGACGCGCCGACACCTGAGGCCCGGCGGCGGTGGTGGCGGCGATGACGGGGCCGCCGTCCGCCCGCTGTTGCTCCGTACGCGGACGCGGCACCCGTACCAGCAGGACGCCGAGCAGCATGAAGACGGCGTAGGACAGGCCGTGCACCAGGAAGGCGAGGGCGATGCCCTTGCTGTCGCTGCCGAAGGACTCCAGCATCTGCGCCGACCAGGGCGAGGCGATCAGAGCGCCGCCGCCGAATCCCATGATGGCGATGCCGGTGGCCATGCCCGGACGGTCGGGGAACCACTTGATGAGCGTCGACACGGGCGAGATGTAGCCGATGCCGAGACCGATGCCCCCGACGAAGCCGTACCCCAGGACGATCAGCCAGAACTGCTGGGTCGCCGCGCCGAGCGCGGAGAGCAGGAAGCCGGAGGAGAAGCAGACGAGGGCGACGGTCATGGCCCACCGGGGCCCGCGGCGTTCGACGAGCGTGCCGCCGAAGGCGGCGGAGAGGCCGAGCATGACGATACCGAGCTGGAAGGGCAGGGCGCTCTGCGTGCCGCTGAGGCCGAGCGCGTCCTCCAGCGGTGGCTTGAACACGGACCAGGCATAGGCCTGGCCGATGGAGAGGTGGATCGAGAGGGCGGCGGGCGGTACCAGCCAGCGACTCCAGCCCACGGGGGCGATGGGGGGACTCATGGGTCCATCACCGTAGTGAGGGGGAATCCGGTTGAGAAGCCTGTTGGTTAAACTTTCACCTTGTTCGATTCGGGTGATGGGTGTGCGTGTCGGCGACACGTGCCGGGGACGGCTACTTCCCGGACGTGGACGTGGTCGCCGCGAGTACCAGCTCCACGCAGTGCGCCTCCAGCCGCTCGCGCGGTACGTCGAGCGTGCCGTGCAGCCACCCCGCGAAGAGGTTCGCCAGACCGCCGAGGAGGTGGGTGAACACCGGCATGAGCAGATGGCTGCGGGCCCCCAGCACCGGATCGGCGAAGGGCTCCAGGAGCAGCAGACGGCCCTTGTGCGGCGCGTCCAGGACCAGGGCGACGAAGGCGGAGACGGCGGCCCGGGCCCGGCAGATCGTCGCGGCCGGTGAAGCTCTCGTAGAAATAGCGGTCCGTCAGACGCGCCTCGCGGCAGACGGACCGGACCGTGACGGCCGCGCACTCACGCTTCTTCGAGGAGCGCTGGGAGCGCCTCTTCCGCTCGCTGTACCCGATCGGGGGAGTGGTGTACGACGGCCTGCTCGTCGCCCGTACTCTTCGGCGAGCACGTCCGCTGGTACGCGCTGTACGGCCTCTCGATGAAGCCCGTCCCCGGCAGCTGGGAGGAGTTCCAGCGGTACGGGGACCACATGTGCGCCGACGTTCTGGAGGACAACCGGCCGACCCGGGACGTCCTGAACATGCGGCGCATCGCCGGGGCGGGCTGGGACCGCGACTGAGGCGGCCTCCGGGCGAGCCCCGAAGCGTCCCGCTCCCTGTCGGTCACCCGCTTCGCTCCGCCGTACCGCCCTGCGGCTAGTTTGGGTGCAGCACAGATGAGCAGGCCCGTGGCGGCAGAGACGGACGCACGGGGGGACGGGAGGTCGGGGAGAGTGTCGCTGCGCGGAGGTGATCCAGCCGAGATCGGCGGTTATCCGCTGGAGGAACGGCTCGGTTCGGGTGGCATGGGCACGGTCTTCCTGGCCCGGACGAGCTCCGGCCGGCCCGTCGCGATCAAGCTGATCCACCAGCATTTCGCGGGGGACGACGAGTTCCGCATCCGGTTCCGGCAGGAGGTGGCCGCCGCACGCCGGGTAAGCGGAGCGTTCACCGCCGCCGTGGTCGACGCCGCCCCCGAGGCCGACCAGCCGTGGATGGCGACGACCTACATCGAGGGGCCCACGCTCGCCCAGCGCATCACCGACGACGGCCCCCTGGACGGGCCGGAGCTGCGGAGCCTCGCCATCGGTCTCGCGGAGGCGCTGCGCGACATCCACCGGGTGGGCGTCGTCCACCGCGACCTGAAGCCCTCGAACGTCGTGCTCTCGGCCGAAGGGCCCCGCGTCATCGACTTCGGCATCTCCCGCGCCGTGGACCAGGAGACGCTGACGATGACCGGGCGGGTCATCGGTACGCCGCCCTTCATGTCGCCCGAGCAGTTGCAGGCGCCGCGCGGTGTGGGGCCGCGCTCCGATGTCTTCTCGCTGGGGACGCTCCTGGTGTACGCGGCGACGGGTCACGGGCCCTTCGACGCGGACAGCCCCTATATAACGGCGTACCAAGTGGTGCACGAGGAGCCGTCGTTGGGCGCGGTGCCGGACGCCCTGCGCGCGGTCGTCGAACCGTGCCTGGACAAGGAGCCCGAGGGGCGTCCCTCGGCGGACGAACTCCTCGTGCTGCTGCGGGATCTGCCGGCCGACCTGGGCGGGGCCGCCACCGGCGGGCCCGGGGCGGGCCGGACCCGCGACATGCTCACCCAGCACCACCTGATGACCCCGGAGACCCCACCGCCGACGACCCCCGCACCGGCAGCTCAGATCACGCCTGCCGCTCCCGACGCGGGCAGCACCGGCACCGCGATCGGCGGCCGACTGCGGCGCCGGTGGCGGCCCGTGCTGGCGGCGGCGGTCGCGGTGGCGGCGATCGGCGGGGGAGTCGCGGCGCTGACGACGAGCGGTGCCGACGGGAACGGCGACGGCACGGATGGCCGAGGCGGCACGGAGACCGGGCGGAGCGTCGCCGCGCCCGGCGGCACCCTCCCGGACGGCTTCGAGCCGTGGCGCACGACCGTACCGGGCGGCCGCGAGGACATCCCCGACGAGCTGCGCTGTGTCGCCCGCGACGACGCGCTGTTCTGCGGGGGAGGCGGCGTCATCGCGACCCGGGTGAACCCCGCGGACGGTTCGCCGGTGTGGACCGCGAAGAGCCCGGGCGTCCCCGCCCAGGGCATGCACATGGTGGGCGCCACCGACGACACCGTGATCGGCTACCGCATCGCCGACCAGGACGCCCCCGAGGGCCCGCCCACCGAGGTCGTGGCGCTCGACGCGGACAGCGGCGAGGAGTTGTGGTCCACGCCGTCCGGCTCCCAGTCGACGGCCGTCACCGGCCGGACCCGGGACGCCGTCGTGGCCGGCTCCGCCGTGGTGACGGTCGACGCCTCCAACTCCCGCTTCGAGGCCCGGGACGCCCACAGCGGCGAGGTCGCCTGGACGGCGCCGTTTCCCGCCGGCACCCAGTGCGCGCCCGTCCCGGTGGGACCCCGGCTCCTCGCGATGTGCGCGACCGACGCGGAGGTCGACGCCCTCGAACCGCGCAGCCCCACCCTGCGTACGCTCGCCCTCGACTCCGGGGAGCTGGGCAGCCCCATCGAGGTCGAAGGACCCGTCGTGCCGGTCGGTGACGCCGACGGCTCCCTCGTACTCCTCTCCCAGTACCACGAGGGAACCGCGCGGGCCGGGTACGACGGGGTGGCCCGCGTCGACCCGGCCACGGGGAAGGTGACGCACTCCCGGCTCGACAAGGCGTACGACGGCACGCCCGGCATGGCGGACGGCACCCTCTACATCAGCGGGCAGACCGGTCTCCTCACGGCGTTCGACCCCGCGACCGGCCGGAAGAAGTGGGAGCGGCAGACGGGTGTGGAAGGCGCGTCCGGGCCCGCGACGGGTGACGGCGCGGTGTACTTCAGCTCGGCCACCGGCCGGGTGGTCGCGCTGTCGCCGAAGGACGGGAAGACGCTGTGGTCGACGGACCCGCAGGCCGACGGGCTGACGGGCCAGGAGGGCGCGAGCTCGCGCGTGACCGTCGCAGGACGCGCGCTGTTCGTGGCCGCGGCGAAGAACACCCTCTTCGCCTTCGACGCGGGGAAGCCGCCGAGGTCGAGCTGACCCCCGGCTTTTCGCCTCGACGCGCGGATGCCGCCGAGGTCGGATTGCTTCCGGCTCTTTGCCTTCGACGCGCGGATGCCGCCGAGGTCGGATTGCTTCCGGCTCTTTGCCTTCGACGCGCGGAAGCCGCCGGTGGTCGGGCTGACCCCGGCTCCTCGCCTGTGACGCACGGAAGCCGCCGAGGCCGGACTGCCCCGGCGGCTTCCCCGCCCGCCCCACCCCCGTGGGGGCGGTGTTCAGGCCCGGCGCAGGACCGTGGCCTCCGCGCCCCAGCCGAGTGCGACGGTCCGCTCGACCCGCCAGCCCGAGCGCTCCGCGAGAACGGCGAGCGCGGCGGAGTCGCGCAGCGGGCTGCCGGTCGCGGTGAACGCGTGCAGCGCCGCCTCGGCCGCGTGCGGGCTCAGTCCGTCCGGGCGCGAGGCCTCCACGAGCACCGCCGTGCCCGTCCACTCGGCCAGCCGCGCCAGGAGCCGTACGGCCTCCTCGTCGGTGCGGTACGCCAGTGCCTTCGCGGCGACCGCGACGTCCGCGGGCCCGGCCGTCCAGTCGATCCGGTCCGGCGCCGGAACGTGTCCGCGCAGCACCTCGGTCGGTACGCCCTCCTCCGCGATCCGCAGCCGCGGCCGCCGTCCGGCGTCGTCGAGGGCGGCGACCATCGAGGCGCTGCCCGGACCGGTCAGGAGGCAGGTCCCGACGCCGTCCCAGAGGGGATCGGCCGTCAGGCCGGTGAGCAGGAACACCAACTGCTCGCACTCCTCGACCAGTTCGCCGTAGCGTTCCGCGTCGTGGGCCACCGTGTCGTGCAGCGTGGCACCCGAGGCGAGCCGCCACGGCGATGTGCCGTCCCGGAGCGCGGGGGCGAGGTGCGCGAGGGCGAGCAGCAACTCGGCCTCGTGGCCGGTGTACTCCTCGCGCTCGTGGTCGTCGAGAAGTTCCTCGCCCGCCGCGCCGAGCCGCAGCCCACCGGCGTCGGCGTCGACGACCACGTCGTACGCGGAGAGCAGCGGCAGCTGGACCGCGATCCCCGGACCGGGCACGCCCAGCCGGGCCGCGAGGGCGTCGGCGGAGAGCCCCGGCGTGTCGGCCACCGCGTCGACGACACCGAGCTGCAACGCGGCCCGGGCGACCAGCCACGGCAGCGGCGACGGAATCCCGGCAGGGGCCGCCGTGGCGGCGCCCGCGTCGGCCGCGGCCTCCGGCGCGGCGGGCTCCTCGTGGTGCCAGTAACCCGTGATGTTCACCCGGTCCTTGGGGAGCTTGCGCTCCCGCTGGAGATACCGGCGTACGGGAAGGAGCGCACGGCTCTCCGCCGCCGCCCAGACGTACCCCTCGCCCGGCGGCACCGGCAGTGCGCGCACGGCGGACTCCAGCGCCGCAGCGTCCCCCGGCTCCGCGAGCACCCAGGTGACCGAGTCACCGTCGCGCAGGGCCAGTTCCTGGCGTGCCACGTCGTCCGAGACGGTCACCAGGACGTGCGCCGGGACGTCGAGAGGGCGTTCGTCGAGGAAGCGGCCGATCGCGGGCAGCGCCGTCTCGTCGCCGACGAGCTGGATCCAGTCCAGCCGTTCGGGCAGCCGGAGCGAGGACTTGGGGCCGACGAACCACAGCTCGTCGCCCTCCCGGGCCGCGGCGGACCAGGACTCGGCGGGCCCGTCGCCGTGCACCACGAAGTCGAGGTGGAGCTCTCCCGCGTCGAGGTCCACCCGGCGGGGCGTGTAGTCGCGGGTCAGCCGGTGTTCGGCCGGGGTCCACTCGATGCCGTGCGGCAACTGGGCCGGGAGCGCCGCCCGGACGTCCCCGTCGGCGGCCATGATGAGCTTGATGTGGTCGTCGAACCCGGGCGCGGCGAAGCCGGGATGGTCGATCCCGTCACGGGTGAACGCCGCGAGGTCCGCGCCGCCGAGGACGACGCGCCGCATCCGGGGGGTCACCTCCTCGACGCGGCGCACGGTGACCCGGCGCAGGACGAGGGGGTGCGTCGTGTACGCGCGCCGGCCGGCCATCAGGAGAACTGCTTCTCGACGATGTCGAGCAGGGCCATCGACTCGTCGTAGTCGCCGCGCAGCACCCAGTGCGGCAGGTCGTAGGCGCGGTTCGCCTTGAAGGCGGGCAGCGCCTTGTAGACGGGGTTCTTCTTCAGGGTGGCGACGTCGGTCGTGTCGGCGTTGAAGCCCATCACGAACACGGACGGCTGGGTGATCGTCTGGCCCACCTTCTCGGTCGACAGCTCGAACATGTCACCGCCCTGCCCGTACACCTTGAAACCGCCGTCGGCGAAGACCGGGGCCGGCTCGATGCCGACCTTCTTCAGCTCGGTGGGCAGGCCCACGCTCTCCACCAGGCCGAAGGCGGTGCCGTCACCGGTGAAGGTGAGGAAGGAGACCGGGCCGGCCGGCGGCTTGATCGCCTTCTTCACCTCGTCGATCCGCTTGTCGTACGCGGCCACGTGCTGCTTGTAGACGTCGGGCTTGCCGAACACGTCGTCGGCGAGGAAGGAGAACTGGGCCCGCCAGTCGCCGAGCTTCTTGCCGACGAGCACGGTGGGGGCGATGTCGGACAGGTCGTCGTACACCTTCTCCGCCTGGAACAGCGGGAAGCCGATGCCGCCGCCGACGATGAGATCCGGGTCCAGGGCGAGGATCGCCTCCAGATCGAAACCGTCGACGCTCCACGGCAGGAACGTCGTGCCGTCCTCCTCCGCCTCCTTCGCCCAGTTCGGGGAGAACTCGCCCTTGCCCTCGGCGTCCTCGGGGATCGTCGCCGTGACCGGTACGTCGAGGTCGTAGAGGTACCCCGCCAGCGCGTGGTTCAGCACGACCACCCGCTTCGGCTCGGCCGGCACCTTCACCTGGCCGTAGTCGGTCGTGACGGTACGGGTCTTCGCGGCGGACGCCTTGTCCCCGTCGCCCGACGGGTCGGAGGCCGAGCAGCCGGTGAGGGCCAGCGCGGCGACGGCCGCGACGGCGAGAAGACGGGCAGGAGCAAACATGGGACCTCATGAGACTGGGCAGGCTCGACCGTTCGAGCTGTTGGTAAGGTGAGGCTAACCTCGCTGGTTCCGCTGCGTCGATCCGCGGACGACATGGTCGGTGACGGACACGACGCATCGCACAACGGGAGGCACGCTTGCCGTCGACATCCCTCGGCACGGTGGTCGCCGAGAACGCCATCCGCTTTCTGGGGCACGACACGCACCAGCACGACGCGCCCCATCTCGTCTACGTGGTGACGGGCAACGCCCGCCTGACCGCCGACGGCGAGGAGTGGCGGCTCGGCCGCCACGAGGCCGTGTGGCTCGCTCCCCGCGTGCCCCACGCGCTGCGGATCGAGCCGGGCGGCATGGCGCTCGGCCCCTTCCTCGACCCCGCTGACCAGCCACGATGCCGGGTTCAGCCGCTCGGGGCGGTGCCCGCGCTCACCGAGGTCATGACCACCGCGCTCGGGGCCGCGCCGACCACACCGGAGCAGGTCGAACCGTTCCGGCAGGCGCTCGGGCGCGTCCTGAGAGGCATCTCCCGGCAGTACTTCCCGGTCGTCCTGCCCGTCCATCCCGCCGTCCGCGCCCTCGCCCACGAGGCCCTGCGCACCCCATCGGCGACGCTGGAGAGCCTCGCCGAACGGCACCGGATGAGCGCCCGTCAGGTGCAGCGCGTCTTCCTCGACGAGACCGGACTGCCCTTCACACGGTGGCGCAACCGGGCCAGGATGAACGCCGCCGTCGAACACCTCCGCGGCGGGGGTGAGCTGACGGCGGCGGCCAGGGCGGCCGGTTACGCCACCCGGGCCGGACTGCTGCGCGGGCTGAGCCGTGAGTCCGGAGTGCCGGTCAGCGCGCTCACCACCGACGCGGTGGGGGCGCTCGGCGGCTGAACCCGGGGGAGCCCGGTCGCGGCGGGCCCAGCAGTACATGTACGTCGATCACGCACGGCACTCCGGCCTGTCCGGGTGGCGGGTTGCTCAGGGAGAACAGACGAATGGCACAGGCGCTCGCGATGAAGGACGCGCCACCCCCCACCGCACCGTCGAGGTCCACGCGGCGCAGGACGCGCCGGCTCATCGGCCTGGGTGCCGCCCTCGGCGCACTCCTTGTGGCGGTGCTGCTCAGCGTCGCGATCGGCTCGGCGCTGCTCCCGCTCGACGTGGTGTGGCAGGCGCTGACCGCTCCCGACGGCTCCGCCTCGCACGCCACGGTCAGCGGCGCCCGCGTGGACCGTACGCTGCTGGGCATCGTCGTCGGCATGTCCCTGGGCGTGGCGGGAGCGCTCATGCAGGCGCTGACCCGTAATCCGCTCGCGGACCCCGGTGTCCTCGGCGTCAACGCCGGGGCGGGGTTCGCCGTCACCCTGGGCGTGGCCGTCCTCGGCGTCACCCGCATCGAGCAGTACCTGCCGCTCGCCCTCGTCGGCGCCGTCGCCGGATCGGCGTTCGTCTACCTCGCCGCGAGCGGCGGAGGGGGCGGGCCGACCCCGGTGCGCCTCACGCTCGTCGGGGTCGCCTTCACGGCGGTCCTCGTCGGCATCTCGCAGACCCTCGCCCTGATCGACACGGAGACGTTCGACCGGATGAGGTTCTGGGGGGCGGGCACCATCACCGACCGCCCGATGGGCACCGCCGGCGACATCCTGCCGTTCGTCCTGGCCGGTCTGCTGGTCGCCGCCCTCTGCGCCCGCCCGCTCAACGCGATCGCCCTCGGCGACGACGCGGGACGGGCCGTCGGGCTGCGGGTCGGCGCGGTGCGGTGCGGCGTGGTGGTCGCGGTGGCCCTGCTGTGCGGTGCGGCGACGGCAGCGGCGGGCCCGCTGATGTTCGTCGGGCTGATGGTGCCGCACGCCGTGCGATGGCTCACCGGCCCCGACTGGCGCTGGATCCTGGTCTTCTCCGCCGTCCTCGCCCCGGTGATCGTGCTGATCGCCGACGTCCTGGGCCGGCTGATCGTGATCCCCTCCGAACTCCAGGTCGGCGTCATGATGCCGCTCATCGGCGCCCCGGTCCTGATCCTTCTGGTGCGCGGAAGCCGGGTGAAGGAGCTGTGAGCGGGACATTCGTCATCAGAGCGGGCTCTCTGAGCCTGCGGGCGTCACGCCGCTCGGCGGTGGTCTGCGGACTGCTGGCGGCCGCGCTGATCGCCCTGGCGCTGTGGGCGTTCACCCTCGGCAGCTACGCGCTGAGCCTCGGCGACCTGATGTCGGTCCTGACCGGCACCGCCCGCAACAGCGTCCGCACCGTCGTCCTGGAGTGGCGGGCCCCGCGCATCGTCGCCGCCGTGGTCTTCGGCGCCGCCCTGGCGGTGGGCGGTGCGGTCTTCCAGTCCCTGACCCGCAACCCGCTCGGCAGCCCCGACGTCATCGGCTTCACCACCGGCTCGTACACCGGTGTCGTCCTCATGCTGCTGGCGGGCGCGACCAGTTACTCGGCCCTCGCGGCGGGCGCGCTCGTCGGCGGGCTCATCACCGCGTTCGCCGTGTATCTGCTGGCGTTCCGGCGGGGGGTGCGGGGCTTCCGGCTCATCATCGTGGGCATCGCGGTCGGGGCGCTGCTGTCCTCGGTCAACACCTGGTTCTCGGTGAAGGCCGATGTGGACACCGCGCTGCGGGCCGCTGTCTGGGGCGCCGGTTCGCTCAGCGCCATCGGCTGGCCCGCCGTGCTGCTGTCCTCCGCCCTGCTGGCGGCGGTCGCCCTGGTGGCCCCGGTGGCGCAACGCCGGATGCGCTGGCTCGAACTGGGCGACGACACGGCGGCGATGCTGGGCGTCCCCGTCGAGCGTACGAAGCTGCTGCTGGTGGTCCTCGGCGTCGCCGCGACCGCCGCGGTGACCGCGGCGGCGGGCCCCATCGTCTTCGTGGCCCTGGCGGCCCCGCAGATCGCCCGCCGGCTCACCGGCCGCGGCTCCACCGTCGACCTCGCCGGTTCGGCGCTCGTCGGATCACTTCTGCTGCTCGGCGCCGACATCGCGGCGCAGCACGCGATCGAGGGCGTGGTGCTGCCGACCGGCGCGGTCACGGTCTGCGTGGGCGGGGCGTATCTGCTGGTGCTGCTGGTACGGGAGTCGCGCCGGGGGCTCTAGGGGGTCCGGGGCGCCCGGCAGCCGGTCGGCCCGGCCCGGTACCTCGCTCGCGGCCCGCTCAGTCGCCGAGGATCCGCTCCCACAGCAGCCCGTCCCGCCAGCTCCCGTCGAGGAAGATCGCGGCGTGCGCGACGCCGTACGGGGTGAACCCGTTGCGGCGCAGCACGCGTTGGGAAGGCAGGTTCTCCAGGTTGGTGGACGCCTCGGCGCGGTGCAGGTTCAGCTCTTCCCTCATGACGCGGAGGGCGAGCCCGACGGCGTTCCCGGCGTGGCCCCGGTTCTGGGCGACGGAGGCGATCCAGTAGCCGACGGAGCCGCGGCGCAGATGCGGCTGCGGCAGGATGCCCCCGACGGTGATCTGCCCGATCACCTCGTCACCGGCGAGCACCACTCCCGGCCAGACCGTGCCGGCCCGGTACCCCGCCAACAGGCCCTCGATCCGCTCCGCCTGGCCCTGAGCGGTGAAGAAGTCGTCCGGCTGGGCCGGTTCCCACGGCCGGAACGCCTCGGCGTCCCGTACCCGGTGGGCGGCGATCGGGGCGGCGTCGGCGGGCTCTATCAGACGGATGCGGGTACTGCTGGGCATGGGCCGGTCCTCGTCGGTACGGCGGAAGGGACCGGCCCAACCTATGCGAGCGGGTCAGGGCCTGTGCGGGCGTGTCAGGACCTGTGCGAGCGCGTCAGGGCACCTTCACCCAGTCGAGGGTGCGCTCCACCGCCCGCTTCCAGCCCGCGTAGCCCTCCGCGCGCTGTTCCTCGGACCACTGGGGCGACCAGCGCTTCGACTCGTGCCACTGGGCGCGCAGCTCGTCGGTGTTCTGCCAGAAACCGGCGGCGAGCCCCGCCGCGTAGGCCGCGCCGAGAGCGGTCGTCTCGGCGACGACGGGACGGCTGACCTCGACGCCGAGGACGTCCGACTGGATCTGCATGCAGAGGTCGTTGGCCGTGACGCCGCCGTCGACCTTGAGCACGTCCAGATGGACCCCGGAGTCCTGCTCCATCGCCTCGACCACATCGCGGCTCTGGTAGCAGATGGCCTCCAGCGTGGCCCGCGCCAGATGGGCGTTGTCGTTGTACCGGGCCAGGCCGACGATCGCGCCGCGGGCGTCGGAGCGCCAGTACGGTGCGAACAGGCCGGAGAACGCGGGTACGAAGTACATCCCGCCGTTGTCCTGGACGCTGCGGGCCAGCTCCTCGCTCTCCGGCGCCGACTTGATGATCTTCATCTGGTCGCGCAGCCACTGCACCGCGGACCCGGTGACGGCGATGGACCCCTCCAGGGCGTAGACCGCCGGTTCGTCGCCGAACTGGTACGCCACCGTGGTGAGCAGCCCGTTCTCCGAACGGACCAGCTCGGCACCGGTGTTGAGCACCAGGAAGTTGCCGGTCCCGTAGGTGTTCTTGGCCTCGCCGGGGGAGAAGCAGACCTGGCCGACGGTGGCCGCCTGCTGGTCGCCGAGGACGCCGCCGATGGGAATGGCGGCGCTCAGCGGCCGGGAGGTGCGCGTGGAGCCGTAGGCGTCCGGGTGCGACGACGGGTTGATCTTCGGGAGCATCGCCCGGGGGATGCCGAAGAAGTCCAGGAGTTCCTCGTCCCAGTCGAGGGTCTCCAGGTTCATCAGCATGGTGCGGCTCGCGTTGGTGACATCGGTGGCGTGGATACCGCCGTTCGGGCCGCCGGTCAGGTTCCACAGGACCCAGGCGTCGGTGTTGCCGAAGATCGCGTGACCGGCCTCGGCCGCCTCCCGTACGCCGTCGACGTTCTCCAGGATCCACTGGATCTTGCCGCCGGAGAAGTACGTCGCCGGCGGCAGCCCGGCCTTGCGGCGGATGACCTCGCCCTTCCCCGAACGCTCCAGGTTCGCGGCGATGACGTCCGTACGGGTGTCCTGCCACACGATGGCGTTGTAGTAGGGCCGCCCGTTGCGCGGGTCCCAGACCACCGTGGTCTCCCGCTGGTTGGTGATCCCGATCGACACCAGGTCGGTCGGCGACAGACCGCCGTGCCGCAGGGCGTTCTGGATCACCGAGTTGGTGCGTTCCCAGATCTCCACGGGATCGTGCTCCACCCAGCCGGACCGGGGCAGGATCTGCTCGTGCTCCAACTGGTGCTTGGCGACCTCGTTGCCGCCGTGATCGAAGATCATGAATCGGGTGCTGGTGGTCCCTTGGTCCACCGCGCCGATGAAGTCCGCCATGATGTGCTGCCTCTCCGGACGCTGTGGTTCAGTCCTGGGACGCCGGGACCCGGCCCGGCGGTTCGGGTTCGGCGGACGGCAGGAAGCGTCCGACGAGGAACTTGTAGAGCCCCGCGCCCAACAGGCCGCCGAGCAGCGGGCCGATGATGGGCACCCAGAAGTAGATGTTCCCGTACTGGTCCCGCCACGCCCCGCCGTAACCGGTGAGGAAGCTCGCCAGCCGGGGGCCGAAGTCACGGGCCGGGTTGATCGCGTACCCGGCGTTCGTTCCCCACGCCATACCGATCGCGACCACGACCAGGCCGATGATGAACGGGCCCATGTTCGAGCCGGGCGGGGTGTTGAGCATGTCGGTGATGGCCAGGATCAGCAGCAGCAGGATGGCGGTGCCGATGATCTGGTCGCGGAACGCGCCCCACTCGTGCACCGGCAGCGCCGGGTTGCCGTTGGCGGGCAGGGTGGAGAACACCCCCTGCGTCTTGATGGTGTGCCCGGGGTCGGCCTTCGCCAGCGCCTCGCTGTAGTTCCAGCGGACGATCAGCGCGGCCACGAACGCGCCGGCCGTCTGCGCCACCGCGTAGGGGGCGACCTTCTTCCACGGGAACCCCTTGAACGCGGCCAGCGCCAGGGTCACCGCGGGGTTGAGATGCGCCCCGCTCAGCCGCGCCGCCACATAGACGCCGAGCGTGACGCCCAGCCCCCACGCCCAGGCGATGCTGTCGTGGTCCCCGAGCCCACCGGCCGGATCCGTCAGGGCTCCGCCCGCCACCACCTGGGCCACGACACCGCAGCCGAAGAGGATGAGGATCATCGTGCCCGCGAACTCGGCCGACATCTCGCCGACCAGTCCGGACTTCTTACGTAGCTCAGCCATGGAAGCTCGCCTTCCGCCGACGGCGCCGGCTGTCGACTATCCGAGCAGTGTCAGCAGGCTAAGACGATTCAACGAAAGGGGCATTTCGAGCGACAGTCCTTGGGTGGTCGGAGCGTGCGTTCCGTGGCATTCAAGCTACCGGTCGGTAATTTGATGGGGGCTCCATCAGGGGGAACGCGGGACGGTGCCGGGCGAGTCGACCGGACCATCTGCCGGCCGGGTGCCGCACCCACCCCGCCTCGGGGGCGCGAACACCCGTCTGAAACGCTGGCCACCTCCTCACCAGGCACCACGCGCGCCCCTGATCCACCCGCAAGGAAGACATGCAGGGAGTTCTCACCGGATTCACGGTGATCGCCACCGTCATCGCCGTCGGGTACGTCATAGGGCGCCGCGGCTACCTGGGGCAGGACGGCCGCACCGTGCTGACCCGGCTCGCCTTCAACGTCGCGACCCCCGCCCTGCTCTTCACGATGCTCGCGGGCGCCGACCTGTCCGTCGTCCTGTCACAGCGCCTGCTGGTCACGGCCATCGCCACGGGAGCGGCCGCCGCCGTGTTCATCGCGGTGGCCGGGCCGTTCCTGCGCTGGGACGCCGGGCGGGTCACGATCGGCGCCCTGTGCTCCAGCTACGTCAACGCCGGGAACCTGGGCATCCCGATCGCCGTCTACGTACTCGGCGACGCCTCGCTCGTCGCGCCGGTCCTGCTGCTCCAGCAGATCCTGGTGACCCCGCTGGCCCTGACCGTCCTCGACCTCAGCCGCCCGGGGGAACCGGTGTCGGTCCTGCGGCGGCTGACCACCCCTCTGCGCAACCCGATGGCGATCGGATCGCTGTCCGGGGTGGCGGTGGCGGCATCCGGTCTGACCCTGCCCGGTCCGGTGCTCGAACCGCTCGTCCTCATCGGCAACATGTCGGTCCCCGCGGTCCTTCTCGCCTTCGGGATATCCCTGCGCGGCGCCGAACGGCCGGGCCGTGGGGAGGACCGGGGCGCGCTGTATCTGTCCGCCCTCCTGAAGACGGTCGCCCAGCCGCTCGTCGCCTGGGCCGTCGGCGCGGGCCTCTTCCAGCTGCGCGGCGAAGCGCTGCTCGACGTCGTCGTGATCGCGGCCCTCCCGGCGGCCCAGAACCTCTTCACGTACGCCTCGCACTACCGGGTCGCCGAACGGTTCGCGCGGGACTCCGTCCTCCTGTCCACCCTGCTGTCGGTTCCGGCGCTCGTCGCCGTCGCGGCGCTGCTGGGCTGACGGCGGACGCGGCTACTTCTTGATGCCGTGCTCCGCCGCCCAGGCGTACGCGACGTCCTCGGGGTCCTTCCGGTCCTTGTCCACCAGGCGGTTCAGCTCGGTGAGGTCCTTCGTCGTCAGTACGGACCCGAGGCGGGCCAGCGCCTTGCGGACCGTCGAGTCGGCCTTGCGGTCGGCGATCAGCGGGACGACGTGCTGGCCGGGGATGAGGTTCTTGGGGTCGGTGAGGACGACCCAGCCCTCGGCGGCGATGTCGGTGTCGGTGGTGAACAGGTTCGCCACGTCCACGTCCCCCTTCTTCAGGGCTCCCTTGACCAACGGGCCCGAGGAGTCGAGGGACTTGAACTCCTTGAACTCCACGCCGTACACCTCCTTGAGGCCCACCGAGCCCACCGTGCGCTTCTTGACCTCGGGGGCCGCGCCGATGACGAGCTTGCCGTTGTGCTTCGCCAGGTCGGCCAGGGACTTGAGGCCGTACTTCTCGGCGGTCTCCCTGGTCACGGCGAAGGCGTCGGCGTTCTCCGCCTCGCCGTACGGGAGGACCTGGAGGCCGCTCGGCAGGAGCATGGCGAGGGCGTTCTGCATCGTGCCCTCCTCGGTGGCCGTCGCCTTGGTGTCGAGGTAGTGCAGCAGCGCGCCCTGGTACTCGGGCAGCAGATCGATGTCGCCGCCCCTGATCGCGGGGATGAGGATCTCGCGGGTGCCCAGGTTGGGGCGGACGGTGGTCTTCACCCCGGCCGCTTCGAGGGCGGCGGCGTAGAGGTACCCGAGGACCTGGTTCTCGGTGAAGTTGGCGGTGCCGATGGTGACGCCGCCCTTGCTGGAGCCGCCGCCCCCGGCACCGGCCCCCTCCCCGTCGAGGGAGGTGATGCCGCTGCTGCACGCGGCGAGCGCGGGGACGGTGGCGGCGGCGAAGAGCCCGCCGAGGAGAGCCCTGCGGTTCATGGGGTTCATGCGGGTCACGCGGTTCTCGCGGTTGGTACGGGTCATGAGGGGCCGACTCCTAGGACTGCGGGGCGGGGCGGTGGCGGAACAGGAAGCGCTGGAGCGCGGAGAGCACGAGGTCGAGGACGACGGCGACGAGCGCCACGAGCACGGCCCCGCCGAGGACCTGCACGAGGTCGCGCTGGGCGAGCCCGTCGAAGACGTACCGGCCGAGCCCGCCGAAGGAGACGTACGCGGCGATGGTCGCCGTCGCGACGACCTGGATCAGCGCGAGTCGCAGCCCGGTCATGATCAGGGGGAGCGCCAGGGGCAGTTCGACCCGGAAGAGGACCTGGTACCAGCGCATGCCCTGGCCGCGCGCCGCGTCCCGCACCTCCGGGTCGACCGCCGTCATCCCGGCGTACGTGTTGGTCACGATCGACGGGACCGCGAGCGCCACCAGGGCGATGTAGACCGGCCACATCGACAGTCCGCTGGCGAGGAAGACGAGAACCACGAGGCCGACCGTGGGCAGCGCCCGGCCGAAGCTCGACAGGTTGATCGCGACGAACGCGCCGCGCCCGGTGTGGCCGATGAGCAGACCGACCGGCAGGGCGATGGCGGCCGCGACGAGCGTGGCGAGCAGCGAGTACTGGAGGTGCTCGGCGAGCCGGTGGCCGATGCCGTCGGAGCCGGTCCACTGCTCGCTTCCGACCAGCCAGGAGCCGAGGCCTTTGAGGAGTTCGTACACGGTTCAGGCCCCCTGCTTCTGCCGGCGGTTCCACGGCGTCAGGACGTACTGGAGGGTGACGAGCAGCGCGTCCGCGACGATCGCCAGGAGCAGGGTCAGGACGACGCCGACGATGACGGGGGTGGGGAAGTTGCGCTGGAACCCGTCGGTGAACAGCTGCCCGAGCCCGCCGTCGCCGATGTACGTGGCCACGGAGACCAGGGAGATCGCCATCACCGTCGCGATCCGCACCCCCGCCATGATCACGGGCAGGGCGAGGGGGAGTTCGACGGTGAGCAGGGTGCGCAGCGGCCGGGTGCCCATGGCCTTCGCGGCTTCCTTCGTCCGGGCGGGGACCGAGTCCAGGCCCTCCACGGTGTTCCGCAGGAGCACGACGAGCGTGTAGATCGTCAGGCCGATGACGGTGGTGGTGCGGGTGAGCCCGGAGACCGGGAGGAGGAGCACGAACACCGCGATGGACGGGATGGTGAACAGGACGTTCGACAGGCCGAGGAGCAGCCCGCGCAGCCTGCGCACCCGGTGCGCCACGACGGCCAGCGGGAGCGAGATCAGCAGGCCGAGGAGGACGGCGGTCAGCGCGGCCTGGAGGTGGGAGAGCGTCAGGGTGGTGAGATCGTCGGTGTGGTCGGCTATCCACGACCAGTCGACACTCACGCCGCCACCGCGCTCGCCGCGCTGTGCACCTGGCCGGCGCGGGCGTGGATGTCCTCGCGGGAGGTGACGCCGGTGAGGACGCCGTCCGCGTCGACCCGGGCGACCAGGCCGCTCGGCGCGGCGATCGACTCGTTGAGCGCGGAGAGCAGCGAGTCGGTGTCCCGCAGGGGCCGGACGGGTATCTCCGCCCCGCCCTTGCTCTCGCCCGCGCCTTTGCTCTCGCTGTCGCGCCAGGCCAGCGGCCTGCGGGCGGCGTCCAGGGTCAGCTGCCAGCGGGCGCCTTCGGGCGCGGGGCCCTGCGCGACCTCGGCGAGCGTCGTCAGGGACAGCAGCTTCAGACCGCGCTCCGCGCCCAGGAAGTCCGCGACGAACGCGTCCGCCGGGCGGGCCAGCAGCTCGGCGGGGGAGGCGCACTGGACGAGGTGGCCGCCGGTACGGAAGACGGCTATGCGGTCCCCGAGCCGTACGGCCTCGTCGATGTCGTGCGTGACGAAGACGATGGTCTTGTTCAACTCCCGCTGAAGGCGCAGCAGTTCGTCCTGGAGCTGGGTGCGGACCACCGGGTCGACGGCGCCGAAGGGCTCGTCCATCAGGAGGACCGGCGGGTCCGCGGCGAGCGCGCGGGCCACCCCGACGCGCTGCTGCTGACCGCCCGAGAGCTGGTGCGGGTAGCGCTTGCCCGCGTCGGCGGCGAGGCCGACCGTCTCCAGCAGCTCCGCCGCCCGCGCCCGCGCCTTCCTGCGGCCCCAGCCGAGGAGCAGCGGTACGGTCGCGATGTTGTCCAGGACGGTGCGGTGCGGGAAGAGCCCGGCCTGCTGGATGACGTAACCGATGGAGCGGCGCAGCTCGGCGGCGTCCTGTTCCAGGACGTCCTTGCCGCCCACTCTGATCGTCCCGGAGGTCGGCTCGACCATCCGGTTGATCATGCGGAGCGTGGTCGTCTTGCCGCAACCGGAAGATCCGACGAGGACGGTCACGCCCCCTTCCGGCAGGTCGAGCGTGAGGTCGTGCACCGCGGTCGTGCCGTTCGGGAAGCGCTTGTGGGCCTTGTCGAATTGGATCATGAGGAGTCCCTTGCCCGGCTGCATATCATCATGCAGAGTTCTCGGTGACTGAATAGCTTGTCAATAGGTCGTCGCCGCTCGGGCGTAAATCCCTGGTTACCAACGGCCGCAGGTCAAGACGGAGTGCCCGACAGAGGAGGAAATGCAACTGATGTCGTCTCATATCGCGGACAGGGCGGCAGATGGCGGCAATGCGGTCGTCTTCCTCGACGGCCGCCGACTGATGGTCGCAGATGTCGTACGCATGGCCGAATCCGTCGCCAGGCCCGTCCCGGCGGCCGAGGGCATGAAGCGCGTGGAAGCCTCCTGGAACGCCGCCCGGGAAATCGCTTCATGGGGGCGTGTCTACGGCCGCTCCACCGGCGTCGGCGCGAACCGGAATGAGTCCGTGCCCACCGGGGCGGCGGCCGATCACGGACTGCGCCTGCTGCGCAGCCACGCCGGAGCGATCGGCGAGGAGCTTCCCGCGCGGCAGGTGCGCGCCATGCTCGCCGTCCGCGCCAACCAGCTCCTCGCGGGCGGCGCCGGACTGCGCCCGACCGTCGTCACCGCGCTCTGCGACGCCCTGGAGACGGGCGCCCACCCGAAGGTCAACGCCCTCGGCTCGGTCGGCACCGGCGATATCGCGGCGCTGGCGCAGATGGGCCTCGCGCTGGCGGGCGAACACCCCTGGCAGGGCACGGGGTTGGCCCCCGAACCGCAGCCGCTCGACAACAACGACGCCCTCGCCCTGATCAGCAGCAACGCCCTCACCCTCGGCCAGTCCGCCCTCGCCCTGCACGAACTGCGCGCCCTGATCGCCGCCACCCAGGTGGTGGCGGCCCTGTCCCTGATGGCGATCGACGGCAGTTACGAGGCCTACGCGCTGCCCGTCCACGAGGCGCGGCGGCACGCCGGCTCGTACGCGGTCGCGGAGCGGACGCGGCTGCTGCTCGGCGCCCCCGACCGCCCGACGCCCCCGCTCGGCCGGATCCAGGACCCGTACGGCTTCCGCTGTCTGCCGCAGATCCACGGCCCCGCGCACGACGCGGCGGACGCGCTCGAAGGCGTCATCGAGGTCGAGATCAACGCGGCCGCCGAGAACCCGCTGATCTCGGCCGACGACATGGCCGCCTACCACCACGGCGGCTTCTACCTCGCCCAACTCGCCCTGTCGCTCGACCACTTCAGGCTGGCGGTCACCCAGGTGGCACGGCTCTCCACCTCCCGCCTCTCGACCCTCAACGAACCGGGCTTCACCCGGCTGCGCCCCTTCCTCGCGGACGGCGAGCCCGCGTCCTCGGGCGTGATGATCCTCGAGTACGCGGCCGGGGCGGCCCTCGGCGACCTGCGCGCCTACTCCGCACCCGCCTCGCTCGGGCACGCCGTGCTCTCGCGGGGCGTCGAGGAGCAGGCCAGCTTCGCTTCGCTGGCGGCCCGGCAGACCCTGCGGGCGTGCGAGGCGTTCCGGCTCGTTGTGGGATGCGAACTCGTCGCCGCCGTACGGGCGTTGCGTCAGCGGGAGCTGCGCCTGGACCCGGAACTGCCGGTCGGCCGCGCCTTCGAACTCGCGGCCTCGGTGCTCGACGCGGAGTCGGCCGACCGGCCGTTGACGGACGACGTGGCGGCGGCCGCCGGGCTGCTGGACCGGTTCGCCGAGCTGTGGGCGGACTCGGGTCCGGGGGCGGCCCCGGAGGCTCACCCGAAGGTGAAGACGTAGGCCTGGAGGCCTTCGTCCAGGCGCAGTTCGAGGCGTGCGGTACGGGCGTCCTCGTCGTCGGTGAGGCGGTACAGCGTCGGCGACCCGGTCACGCTGACGGTCCTGGTCGCCTCGCCGTTCACGAGGACGGTGACCTTCCCGGTGCCCGCGAGAACGAGGTTGGCGTTCTTCGCGCGGTAGGTGAAGGCCAGCCGGGCGTCCTTTCCGGCCGTGAACTTCTCGTACCCGGCCGTCCATGTGCCGTCCAGTGAAAGCTTGTCGACCGGGAGATCGCCCTTCGGGAAGCGGTAGACGGCCGGCCGGTCGTCCACCAGGGGTGTGCCGACGTATCCGCGGATGCGCAGGTTGCTCAGATAGGTCTCGGGCGTCCGGTCGGAGGCCAGATCGTCCATGGCGCGGCCCGTGGGCTTCGGCAGGACGACGGCGGGATCCGCCTGCCGGAGCAGCTCGCGGATCATCTTCTCGGTCTTGTCGTACTCGCCCTCGCCGAACTTGAAGTACCTCACGGTGCCGTCGGCGTCGATCAGATACTTGGCGGGCCAGAAGCGGTTGCGGTAGTTGTCCCAGGTGGTGAGGTCGTTGTCGAGGGCGACGGGCCAGGTCACGCCGAGCTTCTCGGCGCCGGAGACGACGTTGCTCCGCTTCTTCTCGAAGGCGAACTCGGGGGAGTGCACCCCGATGACGCGCAGTCCGGCGTCCCGGTAGGCGCGCTCCCAGTCCCGCAGATGCGGCACCGCACGCCGGCAGTTGATGCAGGAGTACGTCCAGAAGTCGACCAGGGTGACCTTGCCGCGCAGGCTCTTCAGGTCCACGGGCCGGTTGCCGGGGGTGTTGAACCAGGAGTCGATGCCCTCCAGCGGCGGGGCCTGCCCGCAGGAGCGGAGTTCGTCGGCGCCGTCCTCGCAGCGGGAGAGCTCCTTGTTGGAGTTGTCGTACAGGCCGGACAACTGCTGCCGGGCGGCGTCGCTGTCCTCGATCTTCTTCTGCACGCCGGAGGTGTAGTCGGGCAGGGACTGCTGGATCGCCGCCGTGACGTCCAGTGCCAGGCCCACCGCGAGGGCGATCATCAGACAGCCCGCGGCGATCCGCAGCCCTCGGGCGCGGCGGCGGAAAGCGGCGACCCGTTCGGCGACCCGGCGCCCGGCCAGGGCGAAGAGGAGCAGCGGTACGGCGGTGCCCACGGCGAACGACAGGGTCAGCACCACGATGTCGGAGCTGATCTCGCCCCGGGCGCCCGCGATGGTGATCGCCGCCAGGACGGGTCCGGCACACGGCACGTACAGCAGACCGAGGCCGAGCCCGAGAGCGAAGGCGCCGCCCTCCTTGTTGACCTGGCGCTGCGGGAGCCGGGCGAAGGGCTTCTCCAGCAGGCGTTCGACGGGCGGGAGGATCAGGCCCAGACCGATGAGGACGAGCAGCCCCAGACCCACGTAACGCAGGATGTCCTGCGGCAGGCCGAGAGCGGAGATGATCGTCACCCCGAGCAGGGTGAAGAACGCGAAGCTGACGACGAGCCCGGCGACCACGGCGTACGGACGCAGATTGCGCGGCGCGCGTGCGGGGGCGAGCGGGGGAGCGGTGGCCACGGCACCGTCCGCCGTTCGCCCGGCCCCGCTGTCGTCCGCCGTCCCACCCTCACCGCCGGCTTCGGCTCCGGCTCCGCCGGGGGACCGGGCCGGCTCTCCCGCGTCCTCGCCCCTGCCGGTGCCGCCCGCCAGGAACACCACCGGCAGGACGGGCAGGATGCAGGGGGATACCGCGGTGATCAGTCCGCCCAGCAGGCCGATCAGTATCAGGGTGACCATGGCGCACCGCCTCTCGCGGGAGAGAGCGGGAGTGTCCGCGGCCCTCACCACCTATTCGGCGCCGGGCGATCGCCGGATTGGTGGCGGGGAGGCCGCGCAGCTCACGGGGCGTCATCACGCGGTCCGGCGGCACAGCGTCGGGCGGCCGGTCACCGGCCGGGCGCCCCCACGCGCAGCCCGTCCATGACGAAGTCCAGGAGCCGACCGGCCCTCGGTTCCCAGTCCTCGTGGGGATCGAGCTGCCAGAGACCGGCGATCGCGAGGAAGAAGTCGTCCGGCGTCACCCCCAAGCGGATGGCGCCGGCGTCCTCGCAGGCGCGGAGCAGGGTTCCGGCCGCCTCCATGACCGGGGTGGGGCCGGGCCGGGCGGGGCCGCCGGGTGCGCTGGTCACCAGCCGGATCGCGTCCGCGAGGCCCGCCTTCGTCATCGCGAAGCGGGCGAGGCGGTCCATCCACTCGCGCAGGGCCCTCTCCGGCGGGCGGGTCCGCAGCAACTCGCACGCCGTATCGGCGACCTGCTGCATCTCGTAGCGGTAGACCTCCAGGACGAGCGCCTCGCGGTGGGGGAAGTTGCGGTAGAAGGTGCCCTGCCCGACCCCCGCCTTCTTGGCGATCGCGCTCAGCGGGGCGTCCGCGCGCAGCGTCAGCTCGACCGTGGCCACGCGCAGGATGCGCTCGCGGTTGCGCTGGGCGTCCGAACGCAGGGCGGTGTCCTTCTTCGGCTGCTGGGACACGGATCCTCCTCGGGGGTGGCCGGACTCGGGTGCGTGGCCGAAACCCGTCCTTGTTAACCGGACAGCTGTCCGTTACGTTCTCCGGATAAACGGACAGTGGTCCGGTTAGGGCTACCTTACTCCCGGCCGGGGCCCGCGGTCGCCGACCGGGGCCCGGGTTCCTTCCTCGTCACCCGACACCAGAGAAGGCTGAACATGGCCCCAGCGCCCTCGTCGACGTCCAGTGCGATCACCCTGAACATCAACGGCGAGAAGCATCACCTGCCCGTCGATCACCGCACCACCCTCCTCGACGCCCTGCGTGAACGCCTCGACCTCACCGGCACCAAGAAGGGCTGCGACCAGGGGCAGTGCGGCGCCTGTACCGTCCTGGTCGACCAGCGGCGCGTCGTCTCCTGCCTCAGCCTCGCGGTCGCGGCCGAGGGGCGCGAGATCACCACCATCGAAGGCGTGGCCGAGGGGGATCAACTCCACCCCGTCCAGCAGGCATTCCTCGACCTCGACGGTTATCAGTGCGGCTACTGCACGCCCGGCCAGATCTGCTCGGCCATCGCCGTCATCGAGGAACACGCGGCCGGCTGGCCGAGCGCCGTCACCGACGACCCGGCTCCCGAGGCGGGGCCGCCACCGCTGACGCCCGAGGAGATCCGCGAGCGGATGAGCGGCAACCTGTGCCGCTGCGGCGCGTACGTCTCGATCGTCCAGGCCGTCGCCCGCGCCGCCGGGGAGCGCGCCGCAGAGGGACACGCTGCCGAGAAACACGCCGCCGAGAAACACGCCGCCGAGGAGGCCGCCGTATGAGGGAGTTCGGCTATCAGCGCGCCCACGACGTCACCGGCGCGGTCACCCTCCTCGCCGCCGGCCCCGACGCGCGCTACCTCGGCGGCGGTACCAACCTCGTCGACCTGATGAAGGCCGGCGTGGAACGCCCCGCCCTCCTCGTCGACGTGCGCGAACTCCCCCTGGACCGCGTCGAACCCACGGCGGACGGCGGCCTGCGCATCGGCGCGACCGTCACCAACAGCGACCTCGCCGTCCACCCCGAAGTCCGCCGCCGCTACCCGGCGTTGACCCAGGCCCTGCTGGCCGGAGCCTCCGGGCAGCTGCGCAACATGGCCACCGTCGGCGGCAATCTCCTCCAGCGCACCCGCTGCGGCTACTTCACCGACGTCTCCCAGCCCTGCAACAAGCGGGCCCCCGGCAGTGGTTGCCCCGCCGTCGCGGGCGAGCACCACAACCACGCGGTTCTCGGCGCCTCCGACCACTGCGTGGCCGTGCACCCCTCCGACATGGGGGTGGCCCTCACCGCGTTCGACGCCGTCGTCTCCTACGAGAGCGCCGACGGCCCCGGCGAAGCCCCGATCACCGACTTCTACCTCCCCGTCGGCGACACCCCGCACCGCGAGACCGCCCTGCCGCCCGGCGCGCTGATCACCCATGTGACTCTGCCCGCCGCGCCCGTCGCCGCCCGCTCCCGCTACCGCAAGGTGCGCGAGCGTGCCTCGTACGCCTTCGCCATCGGCTCCGTCGCCGCCGCGCTCACCATCGAGGATGGCCGTGTACGCGAGGCGCGCCTCGCCCTCGGGGCCGTCGCCTCCCGTCCCTGGCGCGCCCGCGCGGCCGAAGCCGTTCTGGCCGGCGCACCGGCCGACGGTGCGGCCTTCGCCGCCGCCGCGGACGCCGAGCTGGCCGCGGCCCGGCCGCTGCCCCGCAACGGATACAAGGTGACCCTCATGCGCAACCTCGTGGTCTCCGTCCTGACCGAACTCGCCGGGGAGGACGCCCGATGACGACCACCACCCCGGGCCCCTCGGCGCTCCGCGGGGCCGTCGGCACCGCCCGTACCCGTATCGAGGGTCGTGACAAGGTCACCGGCGCGGCACGCTACGCGGGTGAGATCCCCTTCGCGGACCTGGCCCACGGCTGGCTCGTGCTGTCCACCGTCACCCGTGGCCGCATCCTGGACGTGGAGACCGCCCCGGTCCTCGCCATGCCGGGCGTGCTCACCGTGCTCCACCACGGCAACGCCCCCCGCCTCAACGTCGATTACGTCGGCATGCTCGGCACCCCGCCCGACCCGACCTGCGCCGTCTTCCAGAACGACCGGGTGCCGTTCGCCGGCTGGCCGGTCGCCCTCGTCGTCGCCGAGACGCCCGAGGAGGCCAGAGAGGCGGCCGAAGCGCTCGTGGTGACGTACGACAGCGAACCGCACGACACCGCGCTCCACGCGGACCACCCCGGCGCCTACCCCGCCGCCGGCCATATGCCCGCCGAGACGGAGAAGGGCGACCTGGAGGCACAACTCGCCGCCTCCGCCTTCGTGGTGGACGCCGAGTACACCACCCCCGAAGAGCAGCACAGCATGATGGAGCCGCACGCGGCGACCGCCCGGTGGGAGGGCGGCCGGCTGGAGGTCGTCGACTCCAACCAGGGCGCCGGCTGGGTCCAGGGCGAACTGGCCACGATGTTCTCGCTCGACGCGTCCTCGGTGCGGGTGCGCTCCGAACACATCGGCGGCGGCTTCGGTAGCAAGGGCCTGCGCGCCCACCAGGTGTCCGCCGTGATGGCCGCCACCGCCCTCCAGCGCCCGGTACGCGTGGTACTGACCCGGCGTCAGACGTTCTCGCTCGGCGGCTACCGCAGCCCCACCACCCAGCGGGTCAGGCTCGGCGCGGCCCCCGACGGCCGACTCCTGGCCCTGGAACACCGCTCACTGAACCAGACGTCCACGGTGTACGAGTTCGTCGAGCCCGGCGCGGGCGTCGCCCGGGTGCTGTACGACGCCGACGCCCACCGCACCGCCAACCACGTCGTCCGGCTCGACGTGCCGTCCCCGACCTGGATGCGCGCACCGGGGGAGGCCCCGGGATCCTTCGCGATCGAGGCGGCCCTCGACGAACTCGCCGAACGCGGCGGCATCGACCCGATCCAACTGCGCCTGCGCAACGAGCCGGACGTCGGCCCCGTCTCGGGACTCCCGTTCAGCAGCAACAACCTCGCCGCCTGCTTCCGCGAAGGAGCCCGCAGGTTCGGCTGGGCGGACCGCGACCCGCGCCCCGGTGTCCGCCGCGAGGGACGCTGGCTGCTGGGCACCGGCACGGCCGCGGCCTCCTTCGGCGCCGGGGCCGCCCCCTCGACGGCCCTGGTCACGGCGGAGGCCGACGGCTCCTTCACCGTACGGATCACCGCCGCCGACATCGGCACCGGAGCCCGCACCGCGCTCACCCTGATCGCCGCCGACGCGCTGGAGACCGCACCCGAACAGGTCCGGGTCCGCATCGGCGACAGCGACTTCGGCCCCGCGATGATCGCCGGCGGATCCATGGGCACCCGCTCCTGGGCCTGGGCGGTCACGGAGGCCGCCGCCGAACTGCGCGAGCGGCTCGCGATGACCACGTCGATCCCGCCGGAGGGCATCACCGTACGCTCCGACACCACCGAGGCCCTCGGGGCGCTCGCGCGGAAGGAACGCCACTCGTTCGGCGCGCAGTTCGCCGAGGTCGCCGTGGACACCGCCACCGGCGAGATCCGGGTGCGCCGCATGCTGGGCGTCTTCGCGGCGGGCCGGATCGTCAACCCGCTCACCGCCCGCAACCAACTCGTCGGCGGGATGACCTGGGGCATCTCCATGGCCCTGCACGAGGAGGCGGTCCGCGACCGCAACACCGGCGGCCACTACGCCCCCGACCTCGCCGGCTACCACGTCGCCACGCACGCCGACACCCCCGCCATCGAGGTGGACTGGGTGGACGACCACGACCCGGACGACCCGGTCGGCATCAAGGGCGTCGGGGAGATCGGCATCGTGGGCGCGGCGGCGGCCGTCGCCAACGCCGTCTGGCACGCCACCGGCGTACGCCACCGGAATCTGCCGATCCGCCCCGACCGGGTCCTCGCCGCGACCGGGCGGGCGCCCGCCGGGGGAGCGGTGGATGCTTGACATCGCCGGTGAGCTGCACCGATGGATGGCGGAGGGCCGGGAGTTCGCGGTCGGCACCGTCGTCTCCGTCGGCGGCAGCGCGCCGCGCGGGCCGGGAGCCGCCCTCGCCGTCGACAGCGAGGGCACGGCGATCGGTTCGGTCTCCGGCGGCTGTGTGGAGGGCGCGGTCTACGAACTGTGCGCCCAGGCCCTCGTATCCGGCGAGAGCGTTCGGACGAGCTTCGGCTACAGCGACGAGGACGCCTTCGCCGTCGGACTGACCTGCGGGGGCGTCCTGGACATCATGGTCACGCCGGTACGGTCCGGCTCGCCGGAGCGTGAGGTGCTGCGGGCCGCGCTGTCCGCCGCGGTGTCCGGCGAGGCGGCGGCCCTCGCCCGGGTGGTGGACGGCCCGGACGGATTCCTGGGGCGAGCGCTGCTCGTCCGCGCCGACGGATCCCACGAGGGCGGCCTCGGCGGCCACCCGGAGCTGGACCGTACGGCGGCGGCCGAGGCCTCGGCCCTGCTGGACACCGGCCGCACCGGCACCGTCGCCCTCTCCGAGGACGGCTCGCACTGCCCCGGCGGGCTCACCCTGCTCGTCGAGACCAGCGTGCCGCCGCCCCGCATGATCGTCTTCGGCGCGGTCGACTTCGCCGCCGCGCTGGTCCGGGCCGGCAAGTTCCTGGGCCACCATGTGACGGTGTGCGACGCGCGGCCCGTCTTCGCCACCCGCGCCCGGTTCCCCGAGGCCGACGAGGTCGTCGTCGACTGGCCCCACCGCTATCTGCGGCGCACCCGCACCGACGCCCGTACCGTGCTGTGCGTCCTCACACACGAGGCCCGGTTCGACGTGCCGCTGCTCATGGAGGCGCTGCGGAGGCCCGCCGCGTTCGTGGGCGCGATGGGGTCGCGCCGCACCCACGAGGACCGGACCCGGCGGCTGCGCGAGGCCGGTCTCGGCGACCGTGAGCTGGAGCGGCTGCGGTCGCCCATCGGCCTGGACCTCGGAGCCCGTACGCCGGAGGAGACGGCGCTGTCCATCGCGGCGGAGATCGTCGCGGCCCGGCGCGGCGGCACGGGCCTGCCGCTGACCGGGGGAGCGGACCCCATCCACCGGGAGCCCGGCCCGGAACGACGGGTCGTCAGCCGGCTCTGAGGCCGCCGCGGATCCGGTCGACGACGGCCGAGACGAGCTCGTCGAACTGCTCGTCCGGGGTGGGCAGCGGCAGCGCGGCGGCCTCCCGGAGGGTGGGGATGTCCAGGTCGGCGTGGTCGGCGAGCCAGGCGTCGGGAACGAGCCCGCCCTCGCCGGGACTGTCATCCGCACGGTCCGCCGGTCCGTCGACCACGAGGACGAAGGACAGGACCAGCAGGGAGAGATGGCGGTGCGCCGCGAGCGCCGAGGGCATGTCCAGGCCCACGTCCCGCAGGAGCCGGAGGAATCGGTCCAGGTTGAGCAGGCGGTTGGGGTGGACCGAGACCGGAGGTGTGTCCTCCTCCAGGGAGACCAGCAGGGCGCGGGGCCAGCGGCGGTACAGCGCCCGCAGGGAACCCGCGTAGTCCGCGACGGAGGTCTCCCAGGTCGCGGCGTGCAGCGGGGGTGGGTTCCACGAGGTCAACCTGCCGCTCGGCCTGGCCGCCTGGGTCCTGGCCGTACGGGTGCTGCCCCACGCTCCGGGGACGGCGGGCGAAACCTCCAGGTCTCCGGCCCGGACGGACTGGCTCGGCAGCCTGCTCCTCGTGCTCGGTCTCGGCACGGCGACGGTGCTGATGCTCGGCTCCGGCGACACACCCTGGTCCGGGCAGGACACCGCGGTCCTGCTCACCGCCTGCGTGGCGCTGGCCGCCTTCCTGGCCGTCCAGCTCAAGGTGCCCGCGCCGACGCTGGAACTGCGGATGTTCGGCAGCCCCGCGTTCTCCGGCGCGATGCTGGCCGTGCTCCTCTCCCGCGTCCTGACCATCGGCGGCTCGGTCCACCTGGTGCTGTACTTCTCCGACGGCCTCGGCATGAGCCCGACGGGGGCGGGCCTGCTGATGACCCCGATCTTCCTCGCCCAGATCGTCATGGGCATGGTCGGCTCCAAGCTCATCGGCGAACGGCCCCCGGGCCTGGTGATCGGCTCCGGTTACGCGCTCAAGGGCGCCGGCCTGGCCCTGCTGATCACCCCCGACTCGCCCTGGTGGGCGCTCGTCGTGCCGCTGCTCGCCTGGGGGGCGGGCGGCGGGATCGCCGGCGCACCCGTCATGGCGGTCGCCGTGCGGGTCAAGGCCCCCGAACGCGTCGGCATGGTCGCGGGGACGGTCTCCACCCTCGCCTCGCTCGGCGCGGGTGTCGGCACCGCGGCGCTCGGTGCGGTGTACGCCCTCCGGGGCGGCTCCGGCGCCGAGGCGGTCACCGACGGCGCCCGAGCCGTCCTGGCCGTGTCCGCGGCGCTCGCGGTCGTCGCCGTGCTCACCACCGTCACGCTCGTCAGCCCGCGCCGCGTCCCGGCCACCGAGCCGGCTTCCGCACCCGCCCCCGCTCCCGCGGAGGAGGACGGCGATCCCGCTCCCGCCGGGAAGTGAGGACCGGCGGGGCGCCTTCTACCCGGCGTTCTGCCGTCGCACCATCTCGGCGATCCAGTCCGGTGCGTACGGAGACGTACAGCCCGGAGAGGTCGGATAGTCCTTGAGCACCTCCAGGCGCTCACCGATGCCGACGGCGCGGGCGCGGAGCCGGGGGTGGTCGATGCCGATCTGGGCCAGGCAGTGGTTCATCGCCCACTGGAGACGGTCCGGGGCGTCCTTCATCTCCGCCTCGATGACGTCCAGCAGCCCCGGGAGGTCGAGGCCTTCGGGCTTCTTCCTGACCCGCTCGGTCGTGAGCGCCCAGCCGGCGCTCGCGACCACGGGATCCGGATCGGCGGACCAGGCCACGCGCAGCTCCTCGGCGTGCGGGCTCTTCTTCACCACGTAGTTCACGAGCCAGTCGTGCACCTTGGGTGCGCGGGCCTCGCGCAGCATACGGTCCAGCGCGTCACGTCCGAACGCCTTCGGGCGGCAGATCAGGAGCGCCAGCAGCCTCGCCGCGGTGTCGTCCGTCTCCCACAGCCGGACCGCGAGGTCCTGCTGCGTCCTGAGCCGCTTCGCGATGGCCCGCAGCTTGCCGAGGTTCACGCCGTGGTCGTCGCCGTGCTTCTCGTTCACCGCGCGGGCCCGCGGGTCCTCCAGCGCGGCCAGCTCGGCCATGATCTCCGCCGGCGTCGTGCCGGCCGGACTCTCCGTGGCCACCTCGGTCTCCTGTCCGTTGTCCGTCGGTCGGAACGGCAGGTTCAGCGTACGACGGCTCCACGAACGGCGGATCGCGTGTTCGGCGGAGCTGTACGGGGTCACTCCGGTACAGCGGCGCGAGCCACCGACCGCCGGACCGCCCGGTGACGGACCCCCCGGGCTCTGCCCCGCTGGCGAGGAGACATGAACCGCTCGACGGTGGAACCACTGCTGACCGCACAGGAGGACACGATGCGAGGGGTACGGCTCTCCGAGGGCGAGGACGACCCCGTGACGCCGGAGGTCCTGCCGTACGCCCCTGCCCCGGCCCCACCGGAGTCCGGGGCGGCCCCGCGTCCGGGCCGGGTCGTGCGGCTTCCGGGGGTGTACCGCCCGCAGACCGACACGCTGCTGCTGGCCCTCGCCATGCGCCGCGAGAGGATCGGCCCGGGTACGGATCTGCTGGACCTGTGCACGGGGAGCGGCGCGCTGGCCCTGCACGCCGCCCGGCTCGGCGCCCGCGTCACCGCCGTGGACATCAGCCGCCGGGCCGTGGCGTCCGCGCGGCTGAACACCGCGCTCGCCCGCCTGTCCGTCACCGTACGCAGGGGAGACCTGCTGCGGGCGCTGCCGGGCCGTACGTTCGACGCCGTCGTCAGCAATCCCCCGTACGTTCCGGCCCCCGGCCTGTCCGTGCCGCGCCACGGGTCCGGCCGCTCCTGGGACGCGGGCCCCGACGGCCGGGTGATCCTCGACCGCATCTGCGACGACGCCTCCGCCGCGCTGCGCCCCGGCGGTCTGCTCCTGCTGGTCCAGTCGGGGCTGAGCCGCCCGGAGGAGACCGTCGGCCGGCTGTCCGCGGCCGGGCTCGACGTCTCCGTGACCGACCGGGTGACGATCCCGTTCGGACCGGTCACCCGCCGCCGGGCCGCCTGGCTGCGGGACCGGGGCCTGCTGCGGGACCGGCTGGAGCGGGAGGAACTGGTGGTGATCCGTGGTCGTAAGGAATGAGACACCGCGCCGTGTGGTGCTGAACCGGGAAGGCCCGATCCTGGTGGAAGGGCCGGTCGAGGTCGTCGGCGACGACGGCACGACGACCAGGTCCGACCGGTTCGTCGTCGCGATCTGCACCTGCCGCCGCAGCCGCGCCTACCCCTGGTGCGACACCAGCCACCGCCGCCGCAAGCCCGCCGGGCCCGCGGAAGGCCGCCCGGACGGCCGAAAGCCGGAGGAAGGCCGTCCGGACGGCCGACCGCCCGAGGAGAGCGAGGAGGAGCCCCGACCGTGACGACCCAGGCCACCACCCCGCCCGGCAGCCCCGTCGCGTCCCCCGCCCTGCCGACGGCGCGCGGACCCCTGAGCGAGAGCGGCCTCGCCGTGCTGGCGGGCAGCGGTACCCGCCTCCCCGCCACCGACGAGGTCCGCCGCTCCGACCCGTACGGGGACGACCTCCAGCTCCTCCTGTACGTCCTGTACGAGCTCCACTACCGCGGGTTCGCCGGGGTGGACGAGCGGCTGGAATGGGACCCCGCCCTGCTCGGCGTGCGCGCGGCGGCCGAGGACGTCTTCCTGGACGCGCTGCGCCGCGACGCCGGCCCGGGCGGGCAGGACGTGGCCGGGGCGGTGGACGCGCTCCAGCTGGAACCCGTCGGGGACGACGGCCACGGCGTCAGCCACCACCTCCGGCGGGAGGGCGAGCTGTGGCAGCTGCGCGAGTACGCCGCCGTGCGCTCGCTCTACCACCTCAAGGAGGCCGATCCGCATCTGTGGGTGGTGCCCAGGCTCCGGGGCCGGGCGAAGGCGGCGATGGTCGCCGTGGAGTTCGACGAGTTCGGCGCGGGGCGGGCGGAGAACGTCCACGCCCAGCTCTTCGCCGACCTGATGACGGACCTCGGCCTGGACGCCCGGTACGGCCACTACGTCGACGCCGCACCCGCCCAGGCCCTGGCCACGGTCAACCTGATGTCCCTCTTCGGCCTGCACCGGCGGCTGCGCGGCGCCCTGGTCGGGCACTTCGCCACGGTGGAGATCACCTCGTCCCCGGGGTCGAGACGACTGGCCGAGGCCCTGCGCCGCGTCGGCGCGGGCCCCGCCGCGCAACGGTTCTACGACGAACACGTGGAGGCCGACGCGGTCCACGAACAGGTGGTGCGCCACGAGGTGATCGCCGGCCTGCTGGAGGACGAACCCGCCCTGGCCGCCGACGTGGTCCTGGGCATCGAGTCGACCGGCCACCTGGAGCACCTCCTCGGCGACCACCTGCTGGCGGCGTGGCGCGCGGGCAGATCGGCACTGCGCACACCTCTGCCGTCCTGAGGGCCACCCGGGGAGGTCGGGCCGGGGGCGGGAGCGGCCGCCGTCCGGGCGTCAGCGGCCGAGGGCCTTGCGCAGCTCTTCCTTGTTCATGGAGGAACGCCCGTCGATGTTCCTCTTCTTCGCCTCCGCGTAGAGCTGATCCTTCGTCGGGCCCTGCGCGCCCTTGTGGGAGCGTTCACCGCCGCGTTCGTAGGCGGACTTCCTGTCCTGCGTCGACGTCCTGCTGGCCGTCCTCGACTCGCCGGACCGGGCGCGCTGCTTGTTGACGGTCCGGGCCGCGATCTCTTTCGCACGGCCCTCCGACGCGCCCCGTTCCTCCTGGCTCTCCTTGATGTGCTCGTACTGCCGCTCACGCTTCTTGTTCGATCCGGCCGGCATGGCGTGCTCCTTTCTTCGTCTTTCTTCGTCCGGGGGGTGTCGGTCCGAGGCGACGCCCCTCGCGTTTCCCGTACGAACCCCACTAAACAGCGCACACCGCGACAGTGCCCGTGGAGGCGTCGAAAGGGGTCCCCGCCCCTGCCCCAGGTGAGCCGTGTCTCACCCGGGCCCCACGACTTGTCTATGCAACGAGTTGCATAGAAGGATCGCCGTATGGCCCTCGACCACGCGATCCTCGTCTCCCTGCTGGAGCGGCCCGGCTCCGGCTATGAGCTGGCCCGGCGGTTCGAGCGGTCCATCGGGTACTTCTGGACCGCCACCCACCAGCAGATCTACCGCGTACTGGGCCGCATGGTCGCCGACGGCCTTCTCCTGGTCCGTGAGGTGGAGCAGCAGGGGCGGCCGGACAAGAAGGAGTACTCCGTCACCGGGTCCGGCCGCGCCGCCCTCGCCGCGTGGCTGCACAAGCCGATCGAGCCGGAGAGTCTGCGGCACGATCTCGCCGTGAAGATCCGGGGCGCGGCCTTCGACGACCCGGCCGCCCTGATCGACGAGGTCGAGCGCCACCGCCAGGTGCACCGCGACCGGCTCGCGCACTACCTCGCCGGGGAGCTGCGCGACTTCACCGGGCCCGACGCCCCCGCGCCGCAGGACGTCGGCCAGGAACTCCAGCACGTCGTGCTGCGGGGCGGCATCGCGTACGAGCGCATGACGATCGCCTGGCTCGACGACGTACTCGCCACACTCCACCGGCTCGACGCCGCGAGCCCCGGCGACCGGCTCGAAGCGGCGGGCCCCGGCGCCTGAACGGCGCACCCGCCCGCCACCTCCGTACCACCGAAGAAACCCTCACCCTCCCGGAAGGCACCCGCCATGGCCGAGTCCGCGTCGCTCCTGTTCAACCCGCACACCTACGACCCCGAGCACTTCGACCCGGAGACCCGCAGGCTGCTCCGCGCCACCGTCGACTGGTTCGAGGCGCGCGGCAAGCGCCGGCTGATCGAGGACTACCGCTCCCGCGCCTGGCTCGGCGACTTCCTCGACTTCGCCGCGCGGGAAGGCCTGTTCGCCACCTTCCTCACCCCCGCCTCCGCCGCGGGGAAGGACGACCAGCGCTGGGACACCGCCCGGATCGCCGCCCTCAACGAGATCTTCGGGTTCTACGGCCTCGACTACTGGTACGCCTGGCAGGTGACCATCCTCGGCCTCGGCCCGGTCTGGCAGAGCGACAACGCCGACGCCCGCGCCCGGGCGGCCGAACTCCTCGCCCAGGGTGAGGTGTTCGCCTTCGGCCTCTCCGAGAAGACCCACGGCGCCGACATCTACTCCACCGACATGCTGCTGACGCCGGACGGCGACGGCGGCTTCCTGGCCTCCGGTTCCAAGTACTACATCGGCAACGGCAACGCCGCCGGTCTCGTCTCCGTCTTCGGCCGCCGCACCGACGTCGAGGGCCCCGACGGTTACGTCTTCTTCGCCGCCGACAGCCGCCACGAGGCGTACCGGCTCGTGAAGAACGTCGTCGACTCCTCCAAGTACGTCAGCGAGTTCCGCCTCGCCGACTACCCGGTCGCGCCCGCCGACATCCTGCACACCGGCCGCGCCGCCTTCGACGCCGCGCTCAACACCGTCAACGTCGGCAAGTTCAACCTCTGCACCGCCTCCATCGGCATCTGCGAGCACGCGATGTACGAGGCCGTCACCCATGCGAGCAACCGCATCCTCTACGGCCGCCCGGTCACCGCCTTCCCGCACGTGCGCCGTGAGCTGACCGACGCCTACGTCCGGCTCGTCGGGATGAAGCTGTTCAGCGACCGCGCCGTCGACTACTTCCGCTCCGCCGGGCCCGACGACCGCCGCTACCTCCTCTTCAACCCGATGACGAAGATGAAGGTGACCACGGAGGGCGAGAAGGTCATCGACCTGATGTGGGACGTCATCGCCGCCAAGGGCTTCGAGAAGGACAACTACTTCGCCCAGGCCGCCATCGAGATCCGGGGCCTGCCCAAGCTGGAGGGCACGGTCCACGTGAACCTCGCGCTGATCCTGAAGTTCATGCACAACCACCTGCTCAACCCGGTCGACTACCCGGCCGTCCCGACCCGTCTCGACGCCGCCGACGACGCGTTCCTCTTCCGGCAGGGTCCGGCCCGCGGCCTCGGCTCCGTACGCTTCCACGACTGGCGCACCGCGTTCGACGCGTACGCCGAGGTGGCCAACGTCGCCCGCTTCCGCGAGCAGGCCGACGCCCTGTGCACCTTCGTCGAGACGGCCGCCCCCGACGAGGAGCAGAGCCGCGACCTGGACCTCCTCCTCGCCGTCGGCCAGCTCTTCGCCCTCGTCGTCCACGGCCAGCTCATCCTGGAGCAGGCCCGCCTGACCGGCCTCGACGAGGAGCTGCTGGACGAGCTGTTCGCCGTGCTCGTACGCGACTTCTCCGCGCACGCCGTCGAACTGCACGGCAAGGACTCCGCCACCGAGGACCAGCAGGAGTGGGCGCTGGGCGCGGTCCGCCGGCCGGTCGTCGACGCGGAGCGTTCGGCCCGGATCTGGGAGCGTGTGGAGGCGCTGTCGGGGGCGTACGAGATGGCTGAGTGACCGACGGCGACGCCGGGCGGCCCGTTCCCCGGACACCCCCGCCTCGCCGGAACTAATCTGGAGATCCACCAGAGATGACGGCGATGCGGGGGAAAAGGGTGCAGCTGGATGCGGGGCCGGTCAGCCGTCTGTTCTTCGGGCGGGACGATGCGGAGACGGACCTGCGGGACGGTCTCCTGAAAGGGCCGGTCTTCCGGCCCACGTACGCCTACCGTGAGGCCCTGTCCGGTCGGAAGTCCCTCGTCATCGGCCGGAAGGGCTCCGGGAAGAGCGCCATCTGCCGTCACCTGGCCGGCCCGGACGGCCACCCGGGCGCCTCGGTGCTCATCGCACCGGACGACGCGGCCGGCGACGAGATCCGCCGCTTCTCCCTTCAGGGCCTCACCCCCGACACCGCCAAGTCGCTGATCTGGCGTTACATCTTCGCCGTTCACGCGGCACGCCATCTCACCGGTCACGCACGCGCCGCCCACGGCCGGCGGCTCCCGGGATCCGTCCGTGCGGTGCGGTCCTTCCTGGAGGCCAACGGCGAGTCGGACGACGCGCGTCTGTACGAAAGGCTCCGCCGAGGCATCGGCCGGCTCCAGTCCGCCGATCTCTCGCTCAAGGCATTCGGCTTCGAAGCGGCTCTGGGCATCGGCGGCGCTTCCGAGGGTGCGGAGGCCTCCCGTCAGCTCGACGTCCTGGAAGCGGGGGTGCAGGCCGGGTTCGCCGATCTCGGCTGTGCCCGCCTGCACCCGCCGCTGCTGCTCCTCGTCGACCAGCTGGAGCAGGTGTGGACCGTCGAGCCCGAGAGCCACGCCCTGGTCACGGGGCTGCTGCTCGCCGCGAAACACACCATGTCCTTCTACGACAACGCTGTGCGTACGGCGCTGTTCATCCGCGCCGACATCTACGACACCCTGAATTTCGGTGACGGCGACAAGTTCCACAGCGACGAGATCCGCATTTCCTGGGCCCGCGAAGCCCTGGAGGACCTGGCGCTCCACCGGGCCCGGGCCTCGCTCGGAGCCCCTCTCACCAGGCAGGAACTGTGGGGGACCTGTTCCCGGTGAGCGTCAAGGGGGAGCCGACGTCCGCGTACATCCTCCGTCACTCGCTGCCGCGCCCGCGCGACACCATCCAGTTCCTCAACGTCTGCCGCGACATCGCCGACGAGGCAGGCAACTTCACGATCACCGAGCACGATGTGCTGGCCGCCACGGAACGGTTCTCCGGTTGGAAGCTCCAGGACCTGGCCAAGGAATATCTGATCAGCCATCCTTTCCTGCGCTCTCTCTTCGTTCTGTTCGAGAACGCGGGCTACGTCGTGATGCGGGCCGCCCTGGAAGACCGCTTCGAAGCCTGCAAGCGGTCACTCCACCTGGCGTTCTCCGACTACACCGAAAGCCTCACCACACAAGGCGTCATCGACGTGCTCTACGGAGTCGGCTTCATCGGCGTGAAGCGCGGCAACGACACCGTCTACGCCGGCGGCAGCGCCACGCCCCCGCTGCCCGACGAGGACGAGTTCCATGTGCACCCGTGCTTCAGGACGGCGCTGAACTGCCTCGGGGCCATGGAGCTGCCCACCTATCTGCCCGGCCGGGCCCGGAACCCGGTCGTCGGGCACAGCTCTCTCGCCGCCGCGATCACCGCGGCCGACGTCGGACTCACGGTCAACCGGAACGTACGCCTGCTCAACGAGGTGACCGCCGCCGGCGAGCGGCTGCTCCGGCAACTGACCCGGTCCGGCCTCCCGGACAACATGCGGGAAGAGGTGTACGCCGAGATCGCGCGGGTCGTCGCCGTGGCCGAGGAGGCCCGAAGCGAACAGCCCGACGGCGGCAGACGGGACGTGCCCGACCATGTCCTGGCGGCCGCGGTCTATCTCGACGCGCTCGCGACGCGACTGGCCGCGCACGGATTCCGGGACCGTACGGTCACGAGGGGGCTGGAGGACGAGTCCCGGGCCCTCATCAGGTCCCTCGGGGGATCCCTGGGAGGCGGCGGGGGCGGAGGGTCCGACTCCGGATGACCGGGTCGCGCCAGGGCCCGTCCGGCCGTTCCCGTCGTCGCCCATAGGGCACCACCTCCGTTTGCGGGGTGGTGGACATCGCGTTTCAGTGGGAGAGCCCCCTCGCCTTCCCTGGAGCAGACATGTCGATGGCGTTCGGTTCACCCCTCGGTCCGTCCGATCCGTTCAGCGATCTGCTGAACCGGTTCTTCGGGATGTCGCCCGCCTCCTCGCCCCCCGCGATGCAGCGCGTCCCGATCGGGCGGCTGCTGACGGAGTCCTCCCACGAGCTGCTGGGCCGGGCGACGAGCAAGGCGGCCGAGGACGGCACCGCGGACCTCGACACCGAGCACCTGCTGTGGGCGGCCACCCAGGTCGAACCCTCGCGCGGGCTGCTGTCCCGGGCCGGGGTCGACCCCGACGCGCTCGCCGCGCAGCTCGACGAGGTGCTGCCCCGGGAGTCCGCCGAGCCGTCCGCCGAGCCCGGGCTCACCCCGGCGGCGAAGCGGACCCTCACCGCCGCCTACGCCCGTTCCCAGGCGGCCGGGGTGTCCTACATCGGCCCCGAGCACATCCTCGGCGCACTCATCGACGACGCGAACTCCGGTGCCGGGCGGTTCCTGGGTTCGGACGACCTCGACGTAGGGAAGCTGCGCGGCGCGGCCGACCGGGCGGCGGGCCCGGACGGGGCTCCCGGCGGGGCCAAGCAGCCTGCGACGACCCTCGACGAATTCGGCCGGGACCTCACGGAGGAGGCCAAGGCCGGCAAGCTCGACCCCGTGGTCGGGCGGGCCGAGGAGATCGAGCAGACCATCGAGATCCTCTCGCGGCGCTCCAAGAACAACCCTGTCCTCATCGGCGAGCCCGGCGTCGGCAAGACCGCCATCGTGGAGGGCCTGGCCCAGAGCATCGTCGCGGGAGAGGTGCCCGACACCCTCAAGGACAAGCGCGTCGTCTCCCTGGACCTGTCCGGCATGGTCGCCGGAGCCCAGTACCGCGGCCAGTTCGAGGAGCGGCTGAAGAAGGTCATCGAGGACGTGCAGAAGGCCGAGGGGGAGATCATCCTCTTCATCGACGAACTCCACACGGTCGTCGGCGCGGGCGCCACGGGCGAGGGCTCCATGGACGCGGGCAACATGCTCAAGCCCGCCCTCGCCCGCGGTGAACTGCACGTCGTCGGCGCGACGACGATCGACGAGTACCGCAAGCACATCGAGAAGGACGCCGCCCTGGAGCGCCGCTTCCAGCCCGTCCTGGTCCCGGAGCCCACCGTCGAGGAGACCATCCAGATCCTCGAAGGACTGCGGGACGCCTACGAGGCCCACCACCAGGTCCGCTTCGCCGACGGGGCCCTCACGGCGGCCGCCGAACTGTCCGACCGCTACATCAGCGACCGCTTCCTGCCCGACAAGGCCATCGACCTGATGGACCAGGCCGGGGCCCGCGTACGGCTGCGCAGCGCGAACCGCTCCACCGAGGTCGTCAGCCGCGAGGACCGCCTCGCCAAACTGCGCCGCGAGAAGGACGAAGCGGTCGCCGGCGAGGAGTTCGAGAAGGCGTCCGGGCTGAAGCAGCAGATCGCCGAGGTCGAGGGCGAACTCGCCGGGATCGAGGAGCGCCGCGAGGGCGTCGTCTCGGTCACCTCCTCCGACATCGCCGACGTCGTCTCCCGCCGCACCGGCATCCCGGTCTCCCAGCTCACCGCCAGCGAGAAGGAGAAGCTCCTCAAGCTGGAGGAGGAGATGCACGCCCGGATCGTCGGCCAGGAGGAGGCCGTCACCGCGGTCTCCGAAGCCGTACGCCGCAACCGCGCCGGCATGGGCGACCCGAACCGGCCCGTCGGCTCGTTCCTCTTCCTCGGCCCCACCGGCGTCGGCAAGACGGAGCTGGCCAAGACGCTCGCCGAGCTGCTGTTCGGCGAGGACGACCGGATGGTCCGCTTCGACATGAGCGAGTTCCAGGAGAAGCACACGGTCGCCCGGCTCGTCGGCGCGCCTCCCGGATACGTCGGTTACGACGAGGCCGGCCAGCTCACCGAGAAGGTGCGGCGCAACCCCTACAGCGTCGTCCTGTTCGACGAGGTCGAGAAGGCGCACCCCGACGTCTTCAACACGCTGCTCCAGATCCTCGACGACGGCCGCCTCACCGACGGACAGGGCCGCACCGTCGACTTCCGGCACTGCGTCGTCATCATGACGTCCAACATCGGCGCCCACCGCATCCTCGCCCACGAGGGCGATGCCGCCGAGCTCAAGGACGAGCTGATGGAGGACCTGCGCGGCCGGTTCCTGCCCGAGTTCCTCAACCGCATCGACGACATCATCGTCTTCCACAGCCTCACCGAGGACGACCTGTCCGAGATCGTCGACCACCTCCTGGACCGCAGCAAGCACCGCGTCCACGCCCAGGGCATGACTCTGGAGGTCACCGAGGCGGCGAAGAAACTCCTGGTCGCCCACGGCTACCAGCCGGAGTTCGGCGCCCGCCCGCTGCGCCGCACGATCCAGACGGAACTGGACAACCGCGTCGCCTCCCTGCTGCTCGGCGGCGAAGCCGACCCCGGGGACACGATCGTCGCCGACGTGGTCGACGACTCCCTGCACTGCACCATCCGCAAGGGCGACGGCGCCGGAGAGACCCCCGCCGCCGACGAGGCCGCCGCGGCGGCCGACACCCCCGACGGCAAGGAGTGAGCGATGTCCCACCATCACCACAAGTCGAACGAAGAGGTCGAGGGCGACCCGGACACCGGCCACAGCCGCGGGATGCCCCGCCGCCCGGACGAGAAGCAGCTCGACGAGCGCCTGGAGGAGGACCGCGAGGAAATGGGCCTCGACCCGGACGGGAGGAACCGGAAGAAGAAGTCCGACTAGGGACCCGGTAAGAAGAAGTCCGACTAGGGACCCGGTCCGAAAAAGGCTCTCAGTCCTCGGGCAGCCGCTCCAGCGCGGCCGCCACATCCGTCTGGCCCGCGATCTCCCGCAGAGCGCGGGCCAGCACCGATCCCGGCTCCCGGGCGACGGTCACCAGACCGACCGGCACCGCCCGCGCCGGCTCGACCAGCGGCACCGCCCGCATCCCGTGCGGCACCCCGAAGACATGCAGCCAGGTGTGCGGCACGACGCTCGCCCACCGGCCCGTCCTGACATGGGCGAAGAGCGTCGCCACCGAGTCCGTCTCGACCCGGGGCGACGGCCGCACCCCGGCCTCCGCGAACACCTCGTCCAGCACCCGGCGCCCCTGCATCGCCTCCGTGAGCAGACACAGGGGCAGCCGCGCGGCCTCCGCCCAGGTCGCCGCCGTCCGGTGGGCGGGGGCGTCGGCCGCACCGGTGAGCAGCACGTACCGCTCCTCGTACAGCGGAACCGTCCGGTACTGCTCCCCGAGATCCTCGTGGAGATAGGTGATTCCGGCGTCGATCTCGAAGTCCCGCAGCTGCCGCAGCACGTCCTCGGACTGGAGATCCCCTATGACCTCCACCGTCACCAGTGGATGCGCCAGACAGAAGGGGGCGGTCAGCAGCGCGACGGTCCCGGACGCCGTCGGAACCGAACCGATGCGCATCCGCCCGCTCAGCCCGGTACGCAGATGGCCCGCCTCGCTCGTGAGCGCGTCGCGGTCCGCCAGGATCCGCTGCGCCCAGACGACGATCCGCTCGCCCTCGGGCGTCAGCCCCTCGTACTTGCGGCCGCGCAGCACCAGCGGGACGTCGAGCTCGTCCTCCAGTTTGCGGACCGCCTCCGAGAGGGCCGGCTGGGAGACATGACAGGCCTGGGCGGCGCGGGCGAAGTGGCGCTCGCGGGAGAGGGCCACCAGGTACTCGAGTTGACGGAACAGCACCCCACGGGTCTACCGGACGCCCTCACGGAATGCCAATCAGGAGCCTCCGCCGGAGTGCCGTCCCGCCTCCGCCGCGTGGTGCACCCGCTCGTCACCCGCGTACACGTTCATGGAGGCGCCCCGCAGGAACCCCACCAGCGTCAGACCGCTGTCCGCCGCGAGGTCGACCGCGAGCGACGACGGCGCGGAGACCGCCGCGAGCAGCGGGATCCCGGCCATCACCGCCTTCTGCACCAGCTCGAACGAGGCCCGGCCGCTCACCATCAGGACCGACCCGCGCAGCGGCAGGAGCCCCGAGCGCAGGGCGTGGCCGACGACCTTGTCCACGGCGTTGTGCCGCCCGACGTCCTCCCGCAGACACACCAGCTCCCCGTCGGCCGTGAAGAGCCCCGCGGCGTGCAGACCTCCGGTGGTGTCGAACACCCGCTGGGCCGCCCGCAGCCGGTCCGGGAGGGCTGCCAGCACGTCCGTACCGATACGCAGCGGATCCTCGGCGACCGACCAGGCGGCCGTCGTGCGCACCGCATCCAGCCCCGCCTTGCCGCACAGACCGCACGAGGAGGTCGTGTAGAAGTTCCGTTCCAGGGACGGGTCGGGGGCCGCGACGCCGGGGGCCAGGGCGACGTCGACCACGTTGTACGTGTTGCCGCCGTCGGCCGTGGCGCCCGCGCAGTAACGGATCCCGGCCACGTCCTCCGCGCGGTGCAGCACGCCCTCGCTGACGAGGAAGCCGGCCGCGAGGTCGAAGTCGTCGCCCGGCGTGCGCATGGTCACCGCCAGCGGGCGCCCGCCAACCCGGATCTCCATCGGCTCCTCGGCGGCCAGGGTGTCCGGCCGGTACGAGGAGTGCCCCTCCCGTACGCGCAGGACGCGCCGCCGCGCGGTCACCCGGCCCACGGTTCGCTCCTCTCCTCGTCGGTCGCGGCGGTGCGTTCGAGGCGGACCACCACGCCCTTGGAGGTCGGGCAGTTGCTGATGTCGGCGACGCTGTCCAGCGGCACCAGGACGTTGGTCTCCGGGTAGTACGCCGCCGCCGAGCCACGGCTCGCCGGGTACGCCACGACCCGGAAGTTCTCCGCGCGGCGTTCCCGCCCGTCGTGCCAGACGCTCACCAGGTCCACGGTGTCCCGGTCGGCGAGCCCGAGTTCCGCCAGATCGGCGGGGTTCACGAGGACGACCCGGCGGGCGTCGTGGATGCCCCGGTAGCGGTCGTTCGGCGCGTACCAGACGGTGTTCCACTGGTCGTGCGAGCGCAGGGTCTGCAACAGCAGATGTCCCTCGGGGACCTGCGGCATGGTGAAGTCGTTGCGGGTGAAGACGGCCTTGCCGCTCGGCGTCGGGAAGACCCCCCGGTTCACCGGGTTGGGCAGGGTGAAGCCGCCGGGCTCGGCCACCCGCGCGTTGAAGTCCTCGAAGCCGGGGACGACCCGGGAGATCCGGTCGCGGACGGTGCCGTAGTCCGCCTCGAACAGCTCCCAGGGGATCTCCGGCTCCTCGCCCAGCGTCAGCCGGGCCAGCCGGGCGATGATCGCGACCTCGCTGAGCAGATACGGGGAGGCCGGCGGCAGCTTCCCCCGGGAGGCGTGGACGTCGCTCATGGAGTCCTCGACGGTCACGAACTGCTCGCCGGTGGCCTGCACGTCCCGGTCGCTGCGGCCGAGGGTCGGCAGGATGAGGGCGGTGTCGCCGCAGACCGTGTGGGAACGGTTGAGCTTGGTGGAGATGTGCGCGGTGAGGCGGCAGGTGCGCATCGCGGCCTCGGTGACCGCACTGTCGGGCGTGGCCCGCACGAAGTTGCCCGCGACGCCCAGGAACACCTTCGCGCGCCCCTCGTCCATGGCCCGGATGCTGTTCACCGCGTCCAGACCGTGGTGGGCGGGAGGGGTGAAGCCGAACTCCGCCTCCAGCGCGTCGAGGAACTCCTGAGGCATCTGCTCCCATACGCCCATCGTGCGGTCGCCCTGGACGTTGCTGTGCCCGCGCACCGGGCAGACGCCCGCGCCGGGCCTGCCGATATTGCCCCGGGCCAGCAGGAAGTTGATGACCTCGCGGATGGTGGGCACCCCGTGCTTGTGCTGGGTGAGCCCCATCGCCCAGCACACGATGACCTTCTCGCTCCTCAGGACCCGCTCGAACACCTCCTGGATCTCCTCGCGGGACAGCCCGGTCGCCGCCAGGACGTCCGCCCAGTCGGTCTTCCGGGCGTGCGCGGCGAAGTCCTCGAAGCCGGTGGTGTGCGTACGGATGAACGCGTGGTCCAGTACGGTGCCGGGCGCGGCGTCCTCGGCCTCCAGGAGCAGCAGGTTCAGCGCCTGGAACAGGGCGAGGTCGCCGCCCGCGCGGATGTGCAGGAACTGGTCGGCGATCGGCGTGCCCCGGCCGATCAGACCGCGCGCCTTCTGCGGATGCTTGAACCGCATCAGCCCGGCCTCGGGCAGGGTGTTGACCGCGACGACCTGCCCGCCGTTGCGCTTGGTCTCCTCCAGCGCCGACAGCATCCGGGGGTGATTGGTCCCCGGGTTCTGCCCCACGACGAAGATCAGGTCGGCGTGGTGGATGTCGTCGAGGGAGACGCTGCCCTTGCCGATGCCCAGCGTCTGCGACATCGCCGATCCGCTGGACTCGTGGCACATGTTCGAGCAGTCCGGCAGGTTGTTCGTGCCGTACGCGCGGGCGAAGAGCTGGAGGAGGAACGCGGCCTCGTTGTTCAGCCGGCCCGATACGTAGAAAAGCGCCTCGTCGGGGGAGTCCAGGCCCCGCAGCTCCCCGGCGAGCAGCCTCAGCGCATCGTCCCAGCCGATCGGCTCGTAATGAGTCCCGCCGGGCCGCTTCACCATGGGCTCGGTCAGCCGGCCCTGCTGGTTCAGCCAGTAGTCGGACGCCCCGCCGAGCTCCGCGATCGAGTGCTCGCGGAAGAACTCCCGGGTGACGCGCCGCGAGGTCGCCTCGTCGTTGATGTGCTTGGCGCCGTTCTCGCAGTACTCGTTCATGTGCCGCTTGCCGGGCGCCGGTTCGGGCCACGCGCAGCCGGGGCAGTCGATGCCCTTGGGCTGGTTGATGTTGAGCAGCGTCAGCGCGGTACGACGCGGAGACGTCTGGCCCAGGGAGTACTCCAACGCGTGGGTCACCGCGGGCAGACCAGTCGCCCAGGTCTTCGGCGGGGTGACCCGCAGATCGTCGCTCGGGTCGCCCTCGATGCGGCTGCTCATGACGGAATGCGCCTCTATTTCTCTGCCTCGGGGTCGTCGGACCGTTCGTTATGGGGATGGCGCGTCGAATATCCGCCTGTTCCCCGAGGGAAGTCAAAGAGGTGAATTCGATGAGCTGAAAGGTCTGGCCTATCAGCGCGTATGTGCAGGTCAAATGGGTTCTTCGGAGAGGCGGTGAGGTATTTTCCGGATGTGATCGGCGGTGCCGATCACGTAAGAGAGAAAGCCTCTTTGACTTCATCCGGGAATCCCCCGAAAGTGGTCGGCGGGTGAGAAAAGCGTGACTGCCCCCGGGCAGAGGAAGAAGGCCGCCCCGTGTCCCGACCGCTCCTCGACGGGCCCGCCCCGTCCCCGCTGACGGACCGGTTCGGCCGGATCCACACCGACCTGCGGGTCTCGCTCACCGATCGCTGCAATCTGCGCTGCACGTACTGCATGCCCGCCGAAGGCCTGAACTGGCTGCCCCGGCCCGAACTGCTCACCGACGACGAGGTGGTCCGCCTCGTCCGCGTCGCCACCGGGCGTCTCGGCATCACCGAGGTACGGCTGACCGGCGGCGAACCGTTGCTGCGCCGGGGGCTGCCCGGGCTTGTCGCCCGGCTGCGCGCCCTGCCCGATCCTCCCGAACTGTCCCTCACCACCAACGGCATCGGCCTGGCCCGCAGCGCCGCCGCCCTGCGCGACGCCGGGCTGAGCCGGGTCAACGTCAGCCTGGACACCCTGCGCCCCGAGCGGTTCACCGCGATCACCCGTCGCGACCGGCTCGCCGACGTCCTGGCCGGACTGCGCGCGGCCCGTACGGCCGGCCTCACCCCCGTCAAGGTCAACACGGTTCCGGTGCGCGGGGTCAACGACGACGAGATCGCCGAACTCGCCGCGTTCGCCGTCGAGCACGGCTACCGGGCGCGGTTCATCGAATCGATGCCCCTGGACGCGCAGGGCGCCTGGGACCGGGACCGGATGGTCACCGCCGAGGAGATCCTGGGCCGCCTCGGCGAGCGGTTCGACCTTGTCCCGGTGGGCCGCCGCGGCAACGCGCCCGCCGAGGAGTGGCGGATCGCCGGTACGGACACGGTGGTGGGCGTCATCGCCAGTGTCACCCGCCCGTTCTGCGGCGGCTGCGACCGGGTGCGGCTCACCGCCGACGGGCAGTTGCGCAACTGCCTCTTCGCCACCGGGGAGTCGGACCTGCGGGCCCTGCTGCGGGGCGGTGCCGAGGACACGGAGATCGAGGCGGCCTGGCGTAACTGCATCGCCGGGAAGGCCCCGGCCACGCCATCGACAGCCCGGAGTTCCGCCGGCCGGAGCGCCCGATGTCGGCCATCGGCGGCTGACACCCGCACACGAGGAAGCCGACACCCGCACACGAGGAAGACGAGGAAGCACACATGACCGCGGGACCCCTGCCCACGGACTGGGAGAAGGCCCGGGCCGCCGCCCGCGCCGTACCGCCCCTGCCGCCCGTCGCCCGCGATCTCGCCGACGCGCTCGGCCACGCCCTCGCGGAGCCGCTGACGGCGCTCACCGATCTGCCGCCGTTCGACACCTCCGCCATGGACGGCTGGGCCGTGGCCGGACCGGGCCCCTGGCAGCCGGCGGGCGGCGGTGTCCTGGCCGGCGGTCAGCCCGAGGCGTTGCGGCCCGGGACCGCCGTCCCCATCGCCACCGGCGCCCGCCTGCCGGAGGGCGCCGACGCCGTGCTCCGCAGCGAGGACGGGGAGAACGATGCCGGGGGAGGGCTGCTGCTCGACCGCTCCACGAGCCCCGGGCCGCCTGCGCCGGGCCGTGACATCAGGCCGCGCGGCCAGGAGTGCCGTGCGGATGACCCCCTCCTTCCCGCCGGTACGAGCGTGACCCCCACCGTCCTCGGCCTGGCGGCGGCCGCCGGTTACGACCGGCTCACCGTGCACCGCCGCCCCCGCGTGGACCTGCTCGTCCTCGGCGACGAACTGCTGGCGACGGGGCTGCCCCGGGACGGCCGGATACGCGACGCCCTCGGTCCGCTCCTGCCGGCCTGGCTGAACGGTCGGGGCGCGGACGTCGTCGGCCGTCCTCTGCTGCCGGACGGCTTCGGACCGCTGTACGAGGCCGTGCGCGACTCCGCCGCCGATGTCGTCGTCACCACGGGCAGTACCGCGGCCGGGCCCGTGGACTTCCTGCACGACGCCCTCCGCGCGGTGGGGGCCCGGCTCCTCGTCGACTCCGTCGCCGTACGGCCCGGCCACCCCATGCTGCTGGCCGAACTGCCGCCCGGAGCCGACGGACGACCCCGGCATCTGGTGGGCCTGCCGGGCAATCCGCTGGCCGCCGTCGCGGGCGCGGTGACCCTCGCCGTACCGCTGCTGCGTCGCCTCGGTGGGCACGCGGACGCCGGGCCGCTCGACGCGGTCTGCGCGGCCGCGCTGCCGGGGCACCCGCGGGACACCCGGCTGCTGCCGGTACGCCGCACCGGGCGTGCGGTGGCGCCGCTGCCGTTCGACGGGCCGGCGATGCTGCGCGGTCTCGCCCTCGCCGACGGGCTGGCGGTGGTGCCGCCCGGCGGGGTGGAGTCCGGAGGGGTCGTCGAGGTGCTGGAGGTACCTCGGGCCTGACCGCCCCCGCCCCGTCCTACCCCCCCACACACACGCTGAGGACCCGACCATGACGCATCTGCCCGACGCCTCCGACGACTTCTCCGGTGCTCCGGGCGGTGATCCGATCCGGCTGCTCGCCGTGCGCGACCGACCGCTCTCCCTCGACGAGGTGTACGCCGCGGTCGGCGACGACGCCGCCGGTGGCACCGCCCTCTTCGTCGGCACCGTGCGCGACCACGACGGCGGGAGGCCCGTAACCCTCCTGGACTACAGCGCGCACCCCGGCGCCGGGGCCGAGCTGCGCCGGGTGGCGGAGAAGGTCGTGGCCGACTTCCCGGTCCGGGCGCTGGCCGCCGTCCATCGCACCGGCCGCTTGGCCGTGGGCGAGATCGCGGTCGTCGCGGCCGTCTCCTGCGCCCACCGTGCGGAGGCGTTCGCCGCCTGCGAGCGTCTGGTCGAGGACCTCAAGCACGAGGTCCCGGTCTGGAAGCACCAGATCTTCGCGGACGGCGACGAGGAGTGGGTCGGCGCGTGCTGAGCGACCGGGGGGAGCGGAACGGCCCGGGTGCGCCCGACGGGGGCGCGTCCGGCGGGTCAGGCGGGCGCGGCAGGCCAGGCGTACCCGGCGGTGCGGGTGGTTCCGGCGGGGCAGGTGGTCCCGGCAGGGCGGGTGGTTCCGGCGCGCCCGACGGGACGGGCGGGGCTGATGGTTCCGGTGGTTCCGGCGAGACGGGCAGTGCGTCGGGTGCGGGCGGTCGGCCGCGGGTCCTGCTCACCCGCGTGGGGCGGGCGCTGTCCCCCCGGGGTGCGCTGGCCCTCCAGAGTGTCGACGGCGCCGTCTCCTTCGCCCTGCGCGCCGCGCTCGCCATGGCGGTGCCCGCCCTGCCGCTGGCCCTGGCGGGCCGGGCCGATCTCGCCGTCTACACGATGCTCGGCTCCTTCATCACCACCTTCGGCCGCGATCTGCCCTACGTGCAAAGGGCCCGCGTCCTCTCCGTCGTCGCCGTGGCGATGACCGCGTGCGTGGGCTGCGGCTCGGCGCTCGCCGTCTGGGCGCAGCCGAGGGACGGGGGAGCGGGCGCCGCCGTGACGGTCGCGGCGATGGCCCTCGTGGCCGCCGCCGCGAAGTTCGCCTGTGACGCGGCCCGGCTCAGAGGCCTCGGCGCGGTGCTGCTGCTCTTCGCCTTCGCCGTGGCGGCCTACGGCTCGACCGACCCCTCCGACATCCCCGTGCAGACGGCCCTGGCCGCGACCGGGGCGGCCGTGGCCTGGCTGCTCGCCGTGCTCGGGTGGTTCGTGCACCCGGACCGCCCGCAGCGGCTCGCCGTGGCCGCCGCCCTGCGCGAGCTGGCGGACCTGTGGGAGGCGGCGGGTACGGGAGGCGGGCGCGGGCTCGTACGGCACCGGGCGACGGCCGCCGTGCTCCAGGCGTACCGCACCCTCGGGGTCCAGCCGCCCACCGGGGCGGAACGGGACGGCCGGGGCGACACCTGCCTCCGGCTCACCGACCTGGCATGGGCGCTGCTCATCGGCGCCGCGCGCCGCGCACCCGACGATCCCCACGGCCCGGCACGCGGTCTGCGCCGGCAGGCCGGGATCCTGGTCGGCCGCCGTCGGCGCCTGCCCCGGATGCTCCCCGAACTGGCGGCCCTGTCCCGGACCGTCACGGCGGAGAGCGCCGCCCCGGCCCCGGACGGGCCGGACCCCGCCGCCCCGGCCGGTCCGCGTGCCGCCGAGGCGCGGGCCTCGGAGCTGGTGACGGGGCGGGGCCACGGCAGCGCCGTCCGTACGGCGGTCCTCACCGTGCCCGCGCTGCGCATGTTCCTCGGCACCGGACTCGCCGGAGCGGCGGCGCTGCCCCTCGGGCTCGGCCACGGCTACTGGGCGGCGATCTCCGCCGCGGCGGTCCTGCACTCGGTCAACGTACGGACGGCGGCGCAGCGGGCCGCGCAGCGCACCCTGGGCACGATGGCGGGGCTGCTGCTCGCGCTCGGGATCCTGGCCGCGCGCCCCGAACCGGTGGTCCTCGTCGTCGTGATCGTGGTGATGGAGTTCCTGCTGGAGTACGTCGTCGCCCGCAACTACGGGCTCGGCGTCGTCTTCCTCACCCCACTGGCGCTGCTGCTCACCGACCTGGCTGCTCCCTCGCCGGCCGGGGACCTCGTCCAGGACCGGGCGCTGAGCAGTCTGGTCGGGGTCGGCATCGCGCTGGTCTGCGCCCTGTTGGTGGTCCACGACCGGGCCGCCGTACGGGCACGGCGCGCCCTGGCCGCGTGCCGGGCGGCTTCGGGGCGCGCCGAACGCGCCCTGGCCGAGGACTCGGTGGCGTCCTTCCCCGCCGCTCAGGAGGAACTGGCCGCGGCCGTCGTGGAGTTGCGCGCGGCGGACGACGCCGCGGCGGGCGAGCTCTGGCCTGCCGAGATCGATCCCACCGAACTCGCCGCCGCGGAACGGCGCGCCTACCTGCTCCTGGAACGGTTCGCCCGGCCGGGGTGAGAGCGGGCCCGCGACCGCTCAGGCGCCCGGCACCACCGTGATCTTGACGTGCTTCATGATCGGCTGGTCGCTCTGGGTGCTGTAGTCGCCCAGCGCGCACAGCACGTTCATCTCCGGCATGTAACCGGCCGCACAGCCGCGCGGGATGTCGTACGGGACCGCCGTGTAGCCGTTCAGGAACCGCCGGGTGCCGTCCTTCGCCGTGCTCGTGATGTCGACGGGACCCATGTCGGCGATCCCGCGTTCACGCATGTCGGCCCGGTTCATGAAGATCAGCGTGCGCAGGTTCTTGATGCCCCGGTAGCGGTCGTTGTCGGAGTAGATGGTGGTGTTCCACTGGTCGTGCGAGCGCATCGTGCCGAGCGCCAGCGTGCCGGGCTCGGGCACGACATCGGGCAGCGGGGCCGCGGAGAACTCGGCGCGCCCCGACGGCGTCAGGAAGACCAGCTCGCGTGCGGGCTGCTTGATCCGGAAGCCGAGAGGCAGCCGGACCCGGCGGTTGAAGTCCTCGAACCCGTCCAGGGCCTCGGCCATCGTGTCCCGGATCCGGTCGTAGTCCTCGATGTACCAGTCCCAGGGGGTCTCGCTGTCCGGCAGGGCGGCGCGCGCCATCCCGGCGACGATGGCCGGCTCGGACAGCAGATGCGGGGAGGCCGGGCGCTTCATCCCGAGGGACATGTGGACCATGCTCATCGAGTCCTCGACCGACGTGCTCTGGACGCCGCCCCGCTGATGGTCCTTCTCGGTGCGGCCGAGGCACGGCAGGATCAGCGCCGCGCGGCCGTGGACGACATGGCTGCGGTTCAGCTTGGTGCTGACCTGGACGGTGAGGTCGCAGGAGCGCAGCGCCGCGTACGTCGCCGGGGTGTCGGGCGCTGCGAGCGCGAAGTTGCCGCCCATCCCGACGAACACCTTCACCTCACCCTCCTGCATCGCCCGGATCGTTCCCACGGTGTCCAGGCCGTGTTCGCGCGGCGGGTCGATCTTGCAGGTCTCGGCGAGCCGGTCCAGGAACTCCTCGGTCGGGCGGTGGTCGATGCCGCAGGTGCGGTTGCCCTGGACGTTGCTGTGCCCGCGCACGGGGGAGGGGCCCGCGCCCTCCCGGCCGAGATTGCCGCGCAGCAGCAGGAGGTTGACGATCTCGCGGACGGTGTCGACGCCGTGCTCGTGCTGGGTGAGGCCCAGGCACCAGCTGATGATGGAGCGGTCGGCCTCCTCGTACACCTGCGCCGCCTTGAGGATGTCGGCGCGGCTCAGCCCGGACTGGTGCTCCAGCTCCTCCCAGGGCGTGGCCTCGCACAGCGCCCGGTACTCCTCGAAGCCGGTGGTGTGACGGTCGATGAAGGTACGGTCCAGGGCCTTGGGGTCGCTCGCCGACTTCTCCAGGACCGCCTTGGCCATGCCGCGCAGCAGCGCCATGTCACCGCCGATGCGCGGCTGGAGGTTCAGCGTGCTGGTCTTCGTGGTCTTGAACAGCGCCATGTCCGTGAAGTCGTGCGGCACGATGGTGCGGGTGGCCGCCGCCTCGACCAGCGGGTTGACGTGCACGATCTGCGCGCCGCGCCGGTCGGCCTCGGCGAGGGCGGTCAGCATCCGGGGCGCGTTCGAGGCGGCGTTGACGCCCAGGATGAACAGGGCGTCCGCGGACTCCCAGTCCGCGAGGTCGACCGTGCCCTTTCCGGTGCCCAGGGAGGCCTGGAGGGCCCGACCGCTGGCCTCGTGGCACATGTTGGAGCAGTCCGGCAGATTGTTCGTACCCAGCTCGCGGGCCATCAGCTGGTAGAGGAAGGTGGCCTCGTTGCCGAGCCGGCCGGAGGTGTAGTACGCCGCCCGGTTCGGGCTGTCGAGGCCGCGCAGGGTGGCTCCGACCAGCTCGAACGCGTCCTTCCAGCTGATCGGTACGTAGTGGTCGGACTCGGCGTCGTACACCATCGGCTCGGTCAGCCGGCCCTGGTTCTCCAGGTCGTAGTCGCTCCACCCGTACAGCTCGGTCACCGAGTGCGCGGCGAAGAACTCGCGCCCGACGCGCTTGGGCGTCATCTCCCAGGTGACGTGCTTGATGCCGTTCTCGCAGATGTCCAGGTGGAGGCCCTTGGTGTCGTCCGGCCACGCGCACCCGGGGCAGTCGAAGCCGCCGTTCTCGTGGTTCATCCGCATGATCGCGCGGGGGCCGTCCACCAGCGCGCGTTCCTCCACCAGGAAGCGGGTCACGCTCTTCGCCGCTCCCCACCCCGCGGCGGGATGGTGGTAGGGCCGGAACTGCGGATCGCCCTCCGGGACGGGACCGACCCGGGGCTCCAGGGACTCCCGCGCTTCCTTGCCGGTGCTCACGTCCTTGTCGATGCTCACGGCGCTTCCACCCTTTCACCTGCGAATACGGCGGATCGATGGGCATGGTGGGGCGTAATGGGTCCTTCCGGCAGGCTATGCCCGGGGTTTCCCGGCTGCCAGTCGGGTCAGGGGCCGCTGCCGGTCGAGTCCGGGGGCCGCTGCCGATCGGGCTTCGGGTCCCCTGCCGATCAGCCGCGACAGCGCTCCGGAACTGCGGGCCGGATCACCCGCGCATACGCTGACATGGTCCGGCCCCGGCTGCGGGGAACGCCTCGTGGCACAGGGCTCAGGCCCCTCGGGCAGCCACGTGAGGCCTCACATGAACGACATGAACACCTACCGCCGGTTCCTGCTCCCCGCCGTTCCCCGGCTCGCGGGCTCCCTGCTGGTCGGAGCCGCCGTCGGCGTGCTGGTCGGCGTGCTCCTCACCAACGTGCCGCTGGGCTTCCTCGTCGGCATCGCCCTCTCCCAGACCGTCTTCGTCGTCACGGGATGGCTCGTCCTGTGGCCGATGGACGCCGCCGCGACCCACGACAACGCCCGGCGCGAGGAGTTCCGGCCCGTCGCCGAGGAACTCGTCGTCGTCACGGCCGCCCTGTCCGGCCTGGTCGGCATCGTGCTGTTGCTGCTGATCGGCGACTCGGACCTGAGCCACACGGCGGCCGCCCTGGCGCTCGGCGGCGTGTTCATGTCCTGGGCGGCGCTGCATCTGATGTACGCGGCCCGTTACGCGTACATCTACCACCAGACGCCCGGCGGCGGGATCGACTTCAACGCGAAGGAGCCGCCGCGCTACATCGACTTCTTCTACTTCAGCTACAACCTGGGCATGACGTACCAGGTCTCCGACAACAACGTCTCCACCACCAGGATCCGCGCGGTCGCCCTCCGTCACTGCCTGCTGTCGTACATCTTCGGCGCCAGCATCCTGGCCACCACGATCAACCTGGTCGCCGGCATCGTCACCGGCTGAGGGCCGAGGCGATCAGCACTCGGGGAGCGTCAGCCGCCGGGTCACGCGCAGCGCCGACTCCAGCAGCCGCGCTCTGACCTCGGTGGTCCGGTACATCCGGTCGGACCGGAACGAGATGCCGATCGAACCGACCTGGTCACCGCAGTACACCGGTACCGCCGCGCACGTCGTACCCCGTGAGTACTCCCCCCGGTCCATCGAGAGCGGCCCGGCGGGGGCGTCGAGCTCCCGCAGCAGCTCTTCCCGGCGCGTGATGGTGCGGGGGGTGAGGTCGGCCAGCGCGTGCCGGGCCAGGTAGTTGGCGCGCGCCTCCGGGTCCAGCTCGCGCAGCACGCTCTTGCCGAGCGCGGTCGCGTGCCCGGCCTCCTGGAAGCTCACCCAGACGTTCACCCGCGGTGCGCGCGGGCTGTCGACGATCTCCAGGACCCGGATCTCGCCCTCGTCGTAGAGCGTCAGGTAGACGGCGGCGGACAGCTTGTCGCGCAGCGAGGACAGCAGGGGGCGGATACGCTCCTGCGACGCCAGGCCGTCATCGGCGGGCCCCAGCAGGGGGCCCCGCTCGTGGAGGGCGAACGCACCGTCGTCCAGCTCGTCCAGATAGCCGTCCTGCGCGAGCTCGTGCAGGAGCCGCCGGGCGGTGAGCTCCGGCAGCCCGGCCGCCCGGGCCAGCTGCTGTACGGACGCGCCGTCCGGGTGCGTCCCGGCGGCCTCCAGCAACCGGAGGTCCTGCCGGACGGACACCGTCGGCTCGGGGCCGGCCTGGTCACCCATGGCACCAGGATGGACCCGGCGCCGGGGTGCGGCAAGGCCGGTCCTCCGGCCGGACGCGGACCGGTCCCCCCGGCAGGACGCGGATACGGCGGATGACCCGCCCGGCATTCGGTACGCTCTCGTCTGATCTTCGGGGCACGTGCGGGCTCCGGACTGCCGTGACCAGGGGGATGGTTTCTTCAATGAGCAGCGCGTCTTCGACCGATCCGTTCCAGCCGCTCAAGGCCGACGACCCGGCGGTGGTCGGGGGCTACCGGCTGGCCGCCGTGCTGGGTGCGGGCGGCATGGGCAAGGTGTATCTCTCGTACACGCCCGGCGGGCGACCCCTCGCGATCAAGGTGATCCGGGCCGAGTTCAGCGAGGACCCGGAATTCCGGCGGCGCTTCCAGCAGGAGGTGCGGTCCGCGCAGCGCGTGCAGGGGCTGTACACCGCGCCGGTCATCGACTCGGACACCGAGGGCGCGCAGCCCTGGCTGGCCACGGCCTATGTGCCGGGCCCCTCGCTCGCGCACGCGGTGGCCCGGCACGGCGGACTGCCGTTGCGCAGTGTGCTGCTGCTGACGGTCGGGGTCGCCGAGGCGCTCGGGGTCATCCACGGCGCGGGCATCGTGCACCGCGACCTGAAGCCCGCCAACGTCCTGCTCGCCTCCGACGGCCCGCGGGTCATCGACTTCGGTATCGCCCGGGCCGCCGACACGACCGCCCTGACCGGTACGGGCGTCAGCGTCGGCACCCCGGCGTTCATGGCCCCGGAGCAGGCGGCGGCCGGCACCGTCACCCCGGCCACCGACGTCTTCGCCCTGGGCCAGATCGCCGCCTACGCCGCGATCGGCGCGCCCGCGTTCGGCGAGGGGCCCTCGCACGCGGTGCTCTACCGGATCGTCCACGAGAACCCCGACCTCAGCCGGCTGCCCGACGAACTCCGCCCCCTGGTCACCCGCTGCCTCAGCCGCGACCCCGCCGACCGGCCCGCCCTGGCCGACGTCATCCGCATGTGCCACGAGATCTCGCCCGAGCCCCTGCGCCAGGGCGAGGACTGGCTCCCGCAGGCGGTCGCCGGGTCGATCACCGAGCGGCTGCGGATGCCCGCCCCGGCGCCGACACCGCCCCCGCAGCCGAGCGCCGCGCCGACGCCCACCGAGTTCGCCCCGGGGAATCCGCCGACCCCGCCGCCGGGAGGCCCCCACTACACCCCGACCGGGTACGCGGTGGCCTCCGCGCCGACGCAGACCGGCCCGGGCCCGTCGGGTACGCCCGGTGCGCCCGGTGCGCCGGGCGCTCCCGGAGCCCCGGGTGCCCCCGGGAACGTACCGCCCGGCCCGTGGCAGCGGAACGCGCACCAGCAGGGGCATCCCACGCCGCCGCCCCACCCCTCCGGCTTCCAGCAGCCGAGCCCCCAGCAGTCGGGGTTCCAACAGCAGGGCTTCCAGCAGTCCGGATTCCAGCAGCCAGGGTTCCAGCAGTCCGGCTTTCAGCCGCAGGCGCCGCGTCCCAAGCGGACGGGCCTGATCGTCGCCGCGTCCGTCATCGGCGTGCTGGTCGTGCTCGGCGTGATCGGGTACCTGCTGCCGGACGACGAGAAGTCCGGCAAGGAGGGCCGGGCCGGATCGTCGTCCTCCAGCGACAGTTCACCGGGCAGCGCGAACGGAGGCTCCGGCGGCGGCGGTTCGGCGGACAAGGCCCGGGACAAGCCGGTGGACCCCAAGCCCGTCACCTACGAGGGCATCGACGTGACGGCGAGCTACGAGCTGATGCTCGCCGACAACCCGCCGCGCCCGAGGGAGAACGAGGGCAGCAACGTCATCTACGGCGACGCGGACTTCTACTACTACCGGGACTCCCTCTTCAGCGACGAGCAGGTCGGTACCGCCAACGGCAAGCTGGTCGTGCTGAAGAACTCGCAGAAGGGCTCGCTGGAGGTCTGCCGCCAGGAGACCCGGTTCACGGAGAAGCTGGAGCTCAAGCAACTCTCGCCCGGTTCGCAGATCTGCGTCCTCAGCAAGGCCGGGCACATCGCCGTGGTCACCTACCGCGGCAAGTCGGGCGCCGACGACCCGAGCCACTACATCACCGTCGATCTGACGGTCTGGCGCAACGCCGAGGAAGCGCAGATGGATTGACGGACAGTCAGTCCGCCTGTCCCCACCCTCGCCCCGCCCCGGTCAGCACGTCGCGCCGGGGCGGACGGGCTTCAGGCCGACGAGATAGGCGTCGACCTTCTCCGTGACACAGGCGTCGCCGCGCCCGTACGCGGTGTGCCCCATCCCCTCGTACGTGAGCAGCATCCCGCCCGGGAACTGGTCCGCGAGGCTCACCGCCTCCTCGTACGGGGTCGACGGGTCACCGGTGGTGCCGACGACCAGCACCGGCACCACCCCGTCGGCGGCGACCCGGTGCGGCGTCCGGCCGCCGGACGGCCAGCCACGGCAGGTGAGTTCGGCGGTCACCGCGGCCGTGCCGTAGACCCCGGCGGCCTTCTCCGCGCGCGGCAGGGCGGCCCAGTAGGCGTCCGGGTCGCGCGGGTGCGGAACGTCCAGGCAGTTGACCGCGGTCAGCGCGGCGCCCTCGTTGTCGGCGGGAGTCTCCTCCTCGTCTTCCTCGCCGCTCTCGTCCTCGGTGGAACCGGTGTCCTCCTCGCCGCCGTCCTCTTCCTCGTCGGGCGCCGGCTCCTCCTCGTCCAGCGCGCCCAGTTCGGTCGCGTCCCCCGCGTCGGCCGCCGCCAACGCCCGGGACAGCGGCTCCCATTGGTCCTCCGGCGTGTACATCGCCATCGACACCGCGTCGAGCACGGCCGTCGCGTCCATCCCGCCGTACTCCGCGTACGCGCTGTCCTCGGAGACCGGCAGCGGCTCGCGTTCGGCACGGGCGTAGAGCCGTTCGATCAGCGCGCGTATCGCGCCGGGGCTGTCGGCCGGGCAGCTGTCACCGGCGACCTCCGCGCAGTGGTCGGCGTAGTCGTCCACGCTCCGCCGGAACCCGGCCGACTGGCTGAGCACCCGCTGCGACCAGTCCAACGACGGGTCGATCGCCCCGTCCAGCACCATCGCCCGGACCCGGCGCGGGAAGAGTTCGGCGTACGCGGTGCCCAGGCTCGTCCCGTACGACCAGCCCAGGTAGGTCAGTTCGCGCTCGCCCAGCGCGACGCGGAGCACATCCAGGTCACGGGCCGCGTCCTGGGTTCCGACGTGCCGCAGGAGGCCGCCGCTGTGCCGCTCGCAGTCCTTCGCGGCGGCCCGCGCCCCCTCGTCGGCGGCCGCGCGCTCCTTCTCCGTACGGGGGTGGAGCGGTGCGACGCCTTCCGACGCGGGCGGCTCCGGCGCGTCCTCCTCGGCCTCGTCGTCGCTCGCCGCGCAGGTCAGGGCAGGGACGCTCGCCCCGACCCCGCGCGGGTCGAAGGCGACGATGTCGAAGCGGTCGCGGGCCGCCCGGCCGAACGCCTCGTCCATGCCCTCTTCGAGGGACCGGACCCCGGCCGCCCCCGGCCCGCCCGGGTTGTAGACGAGCGAGCCGATCCGCCGGTCCGGCTTCCCGGCCGCCGCCGCACGCGCCACCGGCAGAACGAAGGTCTTGCCGTTCCCCGGGTCGTCGTAGTCCCGGGGAACGGTCAGCCGGGCGCACGCGTACCCCTCCGTGTCGCAGTCCGTCCACCGCAGCCGCTGGCCGTAGAACGGCTTGAGGTCGGGCCGGGACGCGGGGTCGGCCGACGCGGGGGCGGCCCCGGCCCGGCCCGGTCCGGTGGCGGGACCGGCCGTGCAGGAGGTGAGCGCGACCGAACAGGCGAGGGCCAGGGCGGTGACGAGGGCGGGGCGGCGGCGGACGGGGTGGTTCAACGGACTGCTCCCAGGGGTCGGGGCGTGCGGTTCCCCGGCAGCATTCCTGGTCGATGCTGAGGATTTGATGAGTCGGCCCGGCAGCAACCTCACGGCCGGACCCGGGCTGACCTGTGGCGCGATCGCTCGACGGCTCTGCGGCCCGTCGTCAGCCCTCCGCCGGTGGCCGGTCGCCGTTCGGCAGGCGCAGCACGAACCGGGCCCCGCCGCGTCGCCCGGCCCCGGCCGTGAGGCTGCCGCCGTGGGCGTGTGCGACCCACGAGGCGATGGACAGCCCGAGTCCGGTCGACCGCGACCCGCTCCGGAACCGGTCGAACAGCGCCCCCGCCACCTCGGGCGGCAGCCCCGGCCCGGCGTCCTCCACCGTCACGGTCGCCGAGGCTCCGTCGGCGGCGACGGTCACCTCCACCTCGGCCGGGGCCCCGGGCGCCCGGCCGTGGACGAGCGCGTTGCCGACGAGATTGGCCACGGCACGCCGTACGAGGTCGGGGTCGGCGACCACGACGGCCTCCTGGGCCTCCACCGTCACCCGGTGGCCGTCCGCCGGCGCGTCCTCCACCACCGCTTCCACCAACTGGTCCAGCCGCAGCGGCTCCACCGCGAGCACGGCCGTCCCCGACATCAGCCGGGCCCGGGTGAGCAGCCCGTCCACCAGCGAGCCCATCCCCTCGGCAAGACGCAGCGTGCGCCGGTGCACGTCGGTGCTGTCCGTGTCCCCGCGCAACGCGGTCTCGGCGAGGGTCCGCAGCGAGGCCGCGGGCGTCCGCAGGTCGTGCGCGGCGTCCGCGAGGAACGACTCCTGCCGGTCCAAAGCCTCCAGGGCGGGCCGGACAGCCCGGCCCGACAGCAGATGCCCGACCAGCGCCGACAGACACACCAGCAGGGCGCAGCCGCCGGTCACCCGCCAGGCGAGCCGCCGGTGGTCGGCCTGCTGCGCGGCGGTGTCCGCCACGGTGACCAGGGCTCCCTGCGGGCGGGCGTCCTCCTCGGCCTCGGGCGGGTAGAACGGCAGGGCGAACAGACGTACCGGCTCGCCCGTGGTCGTACGGCCGTCGAGGGACCGTTCCTCGTCGGCGTTCACGGCCGCCGCGGCCGCCCGCCGTACGGCAGGGCCGTCGACGGTGAGGCACGGCCCGCGCGGCGCGTGTTCCACGACCAGGTCCGCCGGGGCGATCCGGCGCGCGTCCCGCGCGGCGTCCGGCGGGACGGACAGCAGGTGGAGCGGCGGGCAGGCGGTCCCCGCCGTGTCGAGCAGCACCCCGGCGTCCAGCCGCCCGTCCTCGTCGGTCTCCAGCAGGCCGAGCGCCCAGTTGGTGTCCGCGCTCATCGTCCGGTCCAGCTGGTCGCGCCAGCGCACATCGTCGCCGCGCACCGCCCAGGCGGCCATCGCCACCAGCCCCACCGCGCTGGTCAGGGCGAACAACAGGGTGATACGGCGGCGGAGCCGACGCACCCGGGCCGTCGGGGTCAGCGGGCGGGAGGGCCGCGACCGCAGGCGTACGGCTCCGGTCACGAGATCGGGTCCTCCGCCACGGCCAGCCGGTAGCCCGTGCCGCGTACGGTGTGGAGCAGCGGGGGAGCGCCGAGCTTGCGGCGCAGCTGCGAGACCAGCACCTCCAGCACATTGGACCGGTGCTCGGCCATCTCGTCCCAGCAGCGCTCGACCAGCTCCGCCCGGCTGACCGCCTGGTCGGCCCGGTCCGCCAGCACCTCCAGTACCGCGAACTCCCGGCTGGTCAGCGTCAGCAGCACCCCGCCCCGCCGCACCCGCCGCCGTGCCGTGTCGATCTCCAGATCGCCGACCCGCAGCACCGGCGGGGTCACGGCCGGGGCGCGGCGGCACAGACTGCGCACCCGGGCGACCAGCTCCGGGACGGCGAACGGCTTGACCAGATAGTCGTCGCCGCCCCGGGCGAAGCCCTCCACCCGGTCGGCGACGGTGTCCCGGGCGGTCAGGAACAGCACCGGCACCGCGCGCCCGGAGCGCCGCAGCTCCTCCACGTACTCCGCGGCGTCCCCGGCGGGCAGCATCCGGTCGAACACGACACAGTCGTACGCGGTGACGAACAGCGCCTCATCGGCCTGCGGCAGGTCGACCGCCTCGTCGACGGCGAGCCCGGCGGCGCGCAGGGCCGCGGCCACGCCGAAGCGGAGGTTGGCGTCGTCCTCGACCAGCAGCACTCTCACGCCGTCACCCTAACCGCGCCGGGTGACGCCCCTGACCCGCAGGTCAGCGGCCGACCGGTACCCGCGCCCGGGCGTCGGCCGTACGAGGAGTCAGTGGCCGACCAGCTCCCCGTCCCGCGCCACGATCCGGCCCCCGCGCACCACCATCTCGCGGCGCGGCAGATCCACCACCACCTGCGGCAGGCACTCGCCGCGCACCAGCAGGAAGTCGGCCGGCGCCCCGGGCTTCAGGTCCGCCTCCGGCAGCCCCAGGAGCCGGGCCCCGCCGTCCGCCCCCGCCCGGAAGGCCGCCTCCAGCTCCTCGTCGAGGCGGGCGTCCCGCACCCGGGCCAGCAGGTGCGAGCGGTGCAGCATGTCCGCGTTGCCGAACGGGCTCCAGGAGTCCCGTACGCCGTCGGAGCCGAGGCCCACCTCCACTCCGTGCTCCCGCAGTCGGTCGATCGGCAGCACCAGGTCCGAGGAGGGCGCGACCGTCGTCAGCGAGATCCCGGCATCGGCCAACTCGGCGGCGAGACGGTCCAGTTCCCGCTGAGGGAGACCGGGCACGCAGAACACATGACTGACCGTCACCTTGCCCTGGAGCGACAGCGCCTTGGTGCGGCCGATGATCGCGCGCAGCGACTCCATCCCCGTCGCGGCCCGCTCGTGAAGATGGATGTCGACGCCCACGCCGTGCCGGTCCGCGATGCCGAAGACGATGTCGAGCTGTTCGTCGAGCGCCTCGTCGAACCCGATCGGGTCGATGCCGCCGACCCGGTCGACCGCCCCGGTGCGCGCGGCCTCCTCCAGCAGCTCCCTGGTTCCCGGCGTCCGGACCACCCCGTGCTGCGGGAACGCGACGATCTCCACGTCGAGCGCGTGCCGCAGCGCCCCGCGGGCGGAACCGACGCCCTCGACGCCCACCAGGTCGTAGGCGGGGGCGACGTCGACATGGGCCCGCATCGCCCGGGTGCCCTGGGCGACGGCATGGCCCATCAGGCGCTCCGCGCGCTTCTTCAGCGGCGTGCGCAGCGCGTGGTAGAGCTTCACGTCCTCCTCGGTGTACTCGGCGATGGAGCTCGCCGGGTTCCGGGTCACCCAGGGCTCGCCCCACGCCGTCTTGTCGGGGTGGATGTGCGCGTCGACCAGGGTCGGCAGCGCGATCCGGCCCTCGCAGGCGACGACCTTCGCGCCGCGCGGGGCGGGGTCGGCGGTGACGACCCCGTCGACGACCGTGAGGTCGACGGGGTGCTGCGCGCCGTAGGGCCGGACGTTCGTGAACACCGTGGCGGCGGCAGCAGTGGACTCGGCGTGCATCAGGAACTCCTTCGAGAAGGCGGAGAAGACGAGAAGAGACGGGGACGCCGCGTCAGGCGGCCGGTACCGCGAACCCTGCCCGGACCACACGCGCCGGGCGGCTCAGCACGCCGAGGTCGGCCAGCGGGTCGCCGTCCAGGATGAGGACGTCGCCCGCGAAGCCGCGCGCCAGCCGGCCGGCCGTTCCGTCGAACCCGAGGAGCTTCGCGGCGCCCGTCGTCGCCGTGCGGATCGCGTCCAGGGTGGAGAGCCCCGCCGCGTGCATCAGCTCCACCTCGCGGCCGATCGGGTCGACCGTCCCGCCCGAGGAGTCCGTGCCCGCCGCCAGGGGGACGCCCAGCTCGTGCGCGGCCAGGACCGCCCGCTTCAGGACCGGGAGATAGGTGCGGCCGCGCTCGGCCAGGACCGGGTCCGAGGACTCGGCGAGCCCGGCGATCGCGGTGAGCGTCGGCGTGAAGTACGTACCCCTGCGGCGCATTTCGTGCAGGGTGCGCTCACCGACGAACGCGCCGTGCTCCAGGGAGCGGATGCCGGCCGTGACCGCGTCGTGGCAGCCCTTCTCGCTGTAGCTGTGGCAGAGCACCCCTTTGCCTCCGCGCCGGGCCGCCGCCACGATCGTGGACAGCTGCTCATGGTCGTACACCTGGACCAGCGGGTCCTGCTCGGGCAGCCCCGCCCGCTCGTTCACCCGGGTCTTCACGGTGTCCGCCCCGCGCGCGAGGTTGACCTCGACCACGCGGCGCAGCGCCTCGGCCGAGCGCACCCCGTCCCGCAGCCGGGCGAGCGGCGCCAGGTCCGGGTCGGCGAGGATCGTGTCGCCGAGATCCGGGGTGACGAAGATGCCCGCCGCCCGCAGCCGGGGTGCCTGCTCCGGGGCCTGCCGGGCCAACTCCCTTACGGCGATGTCCTGGTAGAAGTTGGTCGAACCGCTGCGCGCGCTCGTCGCGCCCTTGAGGACCGCGTCGCGCGCCTCGGCCGCCGTGTTGAGGTGGATGTGGGCGTCCACCAGGCCCGGCAGGATCCACTGCCCGTGGGCCCGCAGCACCGGTACGCCCCCGGGGACCCGGCCGACCCGCCCCCGGGAACCGGCCGCCCGGACGACGCCCCCGGCGATCACCACGACCGCGTCCTCCGTGACCTCGCCCGTCGCCGGGTCGAGCAGCCTGCCGCCCTCGACGACGAGATCGCCGCCCCGGCCCGGCGACGACCCGTTCCGGGCGCCGGGCGACGCGGACGCGGTCGGGGCCGTTCCCGCCAGCACGGCCGAGGTTCCGGCGAGCGCCGCGGCACCGGCGAGCACACCCCGCCTGGTCAGCCGGCCGGAAGGGGGCGGGGTGTTCTCGACGCACATGGGAGGGCTCCTTGGGTCGCGGAAGCGAGCGGGAGCATTTTGTATACCAGAATCGCCACGATTCCGGGAAGGAGTGATTCCGCTCCCCGTGCGTGCGGGAAACGTGCAGGAAGTTGGTTCTACTACCGCCGGGCCCTCAAGGGACAGGAGTGATTGGTATACAAATAATCAGGCGTCGTCGAACAGGGACCGCAGGGCCACGGCCCGGCTGTCCCGCACGTGCAGCAGCGTGCTCGCCGCGGCCGACTCCTCGTCGCCCGCCGCGATGTACCGGAACATGACCGCGTGCTGGGCCCGCATGTGCTGCGGCTCCTCCCGCATCCCGAACAGCAGCTGGAGCTGCCCGCTCAGCTGCTCCATCGTGCGGGCCAGCATCGGGTTGCCGCTCAGGGCCACGATGTCCTCGTGGAAGGCGGTGTGGGCCGCGACCTCCCGCGTCCCCTCGTCGTCGGACGCCGCCTCCTCCGCCCGGTCGAGGGAGGCCCGCAGCGCGGTGACGCCCTGCGGCTCCGCCGGCGCGGATCCCGCCACCCGCCGCGCCGCGAGCCGGGAGGCCTGGACCGCGAGCGGCTCCCACACCTCGTACAGGTGCTCCACATCGGCCCGCTCCAGCCGCCGCACCCGGACCCCGCTGTGCGGCAGCAGCTCCAGGAGCCCTTCGCCCACCAGGGCGCGCAGTGCCTCGCGGACCGGGACGCGGGACATCCGCAGCTCCTCGGCGACCTCGCGTTCCACGAGCCGGGCGCCCTGCGGATAGCGGCGGTCGACGATCCGCTGCCGTACCGCGTCCCGGGCCCGGACGCTGAGCGACGTACGCTCCGGCCGGGCGTCCGCATCGGGCGCCGGGCGGCCCGCGGCCGTCGCCCGCTCGCTTCCGGCACCGTCCGGCCGCGTCCGGCCCCGCCCTGCGCTGCTGCCCGCCACGTACGCCATCCTCCGCTCGGCCCGTTTTCCCGACCCCCGGCCGAGGATACGCGGGGCCGCCGTCCTCAGGCCGTGCCCGGCGTCCGCCCGTCCGGCAGGAAGAGCACCGAGTTGAGGTACCGCTCCCGGTGCGGGACGAAAGCCCGGCGCAGCAGACCCTGGTGCACCAGATGCTCGGTCCGCGCCTGATGGGCCACCAGGTCGAAGCCGTCCAGCGGAATCCAGCGCCGGCCCGCCAGCAGCCAGCCCGCGTAACCCTGGCCGGTCAGCAGCTCGACGGCCGGTGCGATCGGGCCGAGCCGGCTCTCCAGCTCGATCAGCAGCGCCGGGCGGTCCCGGCGCAGCAGCTCCGCCGCGCCGAGCAGCGCCGCCTGCTCGCCGCCGTCCACGTCCATCTTCACGAAGCCGACCCCGCGCAGCCCGAGACCGTCGACCGTGATCGACGGCACCTCCAGGCTGTGCGCGTGGATGTCGCGACGGGCCAGCGAGGACACCCCCCGGTCGCCCCGGTCGCCCTCCGGGAACCACAGCTGTGCCGTGCCCTCCCGGTCGGTCGCCGCGCCCTGGACCACCCGGGCGTTCGACGGCAGCGTCCGGCGCAGCCGCTCCGCCAGATGCGGCACGGGCTCGACGGTGACCACCTCGGCGCAGCGGGCGGCCAGCCGCCGCGACCAGGGGCCGTACCAGCCCCCGATGTCCAGGGCGACACTGTCCGCCGGGCAGAAGTCGGCCAGCCGCCGCAGCTCGGGTTCGAAGCGCGGATACAGGGCCACGGCGGCGGAGGCGACGAGCCCCTCGGGCAGCCGGGCCGCCACCGCCGCGGCGAACGTCGTCACGTGGCCGAGGCCTTCAGCGAGGTGAGGAACCGCTCGTGGTCGACGGCGTCGACCTTTCTGCCCGATGAGGGCAGAAGCTGCGGTATCCCGTCCACGATCGGGTAACTCAGGTGCAGCCGCGGGTTGTAGAGCGCGTCCTCCTCCGGCAGCAGGGACAGCGGCCCCTTGTCGAGCGGGCAGGCCAGGATCGTCAGCAGGGGGTCGTCGGGACGCATCAGGGGCTCCTTGGGTGTCATCGGCTCAACAGCGGAAGGTACGTCAGGGGGTCAGGACGCCGCGGCGGGCTGCGGATCGTGCCGCGGCATGGCCAGCAGGACGGACAGGGCGAGCGCCGTGCCGCCCACCCGCAGGGCCAGCAGCAGCGGATCATCGGGCAGGCTCTCGCCGAACGCGAGCGTCCCGAGGACCGCGGTGAACAGGCAGGTCACCGTGGTGCACACCGGCACGATCAAGGACGCCCGGCAGCGCTGGAGCGCCGCCTGCGACATCACGAGACCGGCGCCCGCGGTGAACAGCAGCAGATACGGATACGGGGACCCGAGCAGCGACAGCGCGGCCTCGCCCAGATCGGTGCTGTTCAGACGGCTGGACGTGCCCTTGATCGCCAGGGAGCTGACCCCGTAGAGCAGGCCGACCGCCACCCCGTACCCGATGCCGCTCGTCGGGACCCGGTGCCGCTTGGCCGCCCGGCTTTCGACGCGTACGTACAGCCAGACGCCCGCCGCCAGCGCCGGCACACAGACCAGCAGCACCAGTGTCCACGGGGCCCCGCCGCTCACCACGTCCTCGCCCTCGCGGACCGAGGCCACCACCATCAGCAGAGCCAGCAGGACCCCGCCCAGCGCATAGCGTTCGCGGCCCGTCGACTCCTCGCCCAGCACCGCCGACGACAGCAGCAGAAGCAGCACCAGACCGGAGACGAAGATGCCCTGCGCCGCCGCGATCGGCAGCGCGCGGTAGACGACCAGCTGCGCCCCGAACCCGGCCGCCAGCGCCAGCGCGCCGACGATCCACAGCGGACTGGTCGCCAGCACCCGGATCACCTGGAACGGGCGGCCCGCCGACAGCGCGGGCAGCGAACCCAGGGCCCGCTTCTCCACCACGAACCCCACGCTGTACAGCGCGTTGGCGATCAGCGCCGCGCCGACACCCCACCACATGCGGCTACCTCCGCCGCGCGTGGGCCAGCAGGATGGAGGACGCCCCGGGCAGCGCGCACGCCGCCCGGTCCAGCAGCCGCAGCGGACGCGGCACCCCGTGGAAGGGGGCGCCCTTGACCGTCACATCGGTGAAGCCGGACGCCGTCAGGAACGAGCGCAGCGCACGGGCCGTGTACAGCCGCAGATGCCCCACCACCTCCGAGCCCGGGCGGCCGTGGATCCCGCGCAGACTGACCTCCGAGAACACCGGCTGCACCCCGGCGAGCAGCAGCGCCCGGTTGTACCAGGCCGCCAGATTCGGGGTGGACAGCATCAGATGACCGCCGGGCCGCAGCACCCGCCGCAGCTCGTCCAACGCCTGGTCCGGGTCGACCAGATGCTCCAGGATCTCGCTGAACAGCACCGCGTCCGCGCACCCGTCGGCCAGCGGAAGCCCGCCGTGCTCCAGCTCGCCGCGCACCACATGGCCCATCCGGGGCCGGGCCCGGCGCAGCGCGTCCTGCGACCAGTCGACCCCGACCAGCCGGTGCCCGGCGAGGAACGGGGCCGCCGTGGCCGCCGCCGTACCGTCACCGCACCCGATGTCCAGGATCACCTGCCCCGGCGCGTCCAGGGCGTCGGCCAGCAGCCGGGCCTGCCGCAGGGTGCGCCCGTCGCCCGAGGCGACCGGGACGGCCGGGTTCTCGTAGAAGTCCCGCAGCCCGGGAGAGGGGGACGTGGTGCCGGTCATACGGCCTCCGAGGACGTCGCGGCCAGGTGGCGGGTGAACAGGTCCAGCAGCGCCACACCGTCGCCCTCGCCCAGCAGGGTGCGCGACCAGCGCAGCGCCAGATGCAGCCGGCCGCCCGTGGACGCCGTGGTGAAGGTCAGGCCCCGGGGCATCCGGGCGGGCGCGGAGAACCACACGGCCGTCGCCCGGCCCGCGTCACCGAAGTCCAACGGGTACGGAATCCGCCCGATGTTGCTCAGCAGCGTCGTCGAGGTCCACGGACCGGCCGCCACCCGCAGCCCCCGGGTGAGGGCCGCCCGGACCGCCACCGGCAGCAGTGGCATGGTCAACAGCCCCGCACCGTGCCCCAGTTGAGGGCGCGGCCGGGCCTTGAGCGCCCGGGTCCGCTCGGCGGTCGTCCGCAGCAGCGCCGCCACGTCCGCCCCCGCCGCCACCTCGGCCGCGGTGAACCCGACCTCCACCAGCCGGGTGCCGTTGCCGATCGGCATCTCCGGGCCCCGGGGGCGGTCGTCGACCGGCATGGTGATCCGCAGCGGCCGCCGGTCCGCCCCCGGCGCGCCCTGCGCCCGGTTCCAGTCGGCCACCGTCAGGGCGGTGGCCACCATCAGCTGGTCGTTCACCGTGTACGGGACGCCCGACTCCCGGCGCGGGAGCGGGAGTTCGGCCAGCAGCAGGGCGTTGCCCGGCACCGGGGCGGGCCCCGGCGAGCCCGGCGCCACCTGGGCGGGCCGGGCCAGCGCCGGGGTCCGCGACTGCCGGGGCAGCGGGGCCGCGGCCGGGCGGGCCGGGGCGGGCGACGGCGGAATCGGGGACCCGCTGTAGATCTCCGCGGCCGTCGCCGCCAGCCGCATGCACGCCGGACCGTCCAGGGCGGTGTGATGCACCGTGAACAGCAGCACACAGCCCTCCCGGTCCGGCTCCCGGACCACGTCGAGCCGCAGCGGCGGCGAGGCGGTCAGCGCCGGGGCGCGGTCCAGCGCCCCGGCCCGCGCCCGCTCCAGCGCCCCGGGCGCGCACGGCGGGAACGAGACCGGGTCCGTGTCCGGGTCCTCGGTCAGCTCCCACTCGTACCGCCGGGCCAGCGGCCCCCGGGGCCGCTCCCGCATCAGCGCCCGGGGGTGCCGGGCCAGCGCGGCGGCGAACGCGGAGCGCAGCCGTTCCTCGTCGACCCGGCCCGGCAGATGGATCTCGATGTGCACCGTGCTCGGCTCGGCGTCCTGCGCGCAGTGCCGGGCCACCTCGTCGACGACCGGGAACGGCACCCGCACCGGCCGGCCGGGCGGCGGGCCGCCGCCCGGGGCCTGCTGGTGCTGCGTGGTCGCCATCAGGTGTCCTCTCCCTTCGCCGGGTGCCTGCCGTCGGCGGACAGCGTGCGGCCCGAGGGCGGTGCGGGCTGCGCCGGGAGCTGGACCGTCGGCCGGTCGTCGCCCGCCGGGGCCGGCTCGGCCGCGTCCTGGCCGGTGCGGACCGCACGCCTGCCGAGCGGTTCCCGGCCCACCGTGACCAGTGCGGCGAACAACCCGATCAGGGCCAGGAGTTGAGCCGTGGCACCGAAGGCGCCCTCGCCCGTCGTCGTACTCTCCCCGGTGCCCACGGCGGCGACGACCCCCGCGGCGGCCATCGAAGCGAACGCCACCGGCACGAGCAGCCGCGGCCGGAAGTACGCCAGGACGGCGAGCAGCGGAACGGCCACGGCGACCGGACCCGCGATCACCACCCCCACCAGCGTGAGGGCGACGGTGCCCAGGATCAGACCCGGCCCCGGCGGCGCCGGCAGCTCCTCGGTCTCCTCCGGGCCGGAGCCCTTGCGGCCGACGAGGGCGAGCGCCACGAGCGCCAGGAACAGCACGCCCGCACCGATCAGACCCCACCGGTAGATCGTGGCCGGCTCGTACTCCAGGGTGACCGTGCCGCCCTCGCCCTCGGGAACCAGCCAGGCCTGCTGCCACCCGTCGATCCGCAGCGGCGTCAGCTCCTTGCCGTCCAGGGTGGCCTTCCACCCCTTGTTGTGGTTCTCATGGATCTGGAGGTAGGAGGCCTCACCGGCCCCGACCTCGACGGTCCGCCGGTCGCCCTCGCCCTGCTTGACGTCCACCGAGCGCGGCGTCGCCGCGGCGGCCTCGGTGGTGCCGTTGCTCAGCGACACGTCGGTGATGGCCAGCGGACCCTCGTCCCCCGCCTGCACGGTGGTGGACGCGGCGGCCAGCTCGACCTTGCTGTCGTCGGTGCACAGCGAGACCTCGATGGGCCTGCGCTGGGTCAGATCCCGCACCCGCCCCTCCGCCCTGGTCTCCATGAAGGTGCCGCCGACGGAGAGGACCGGGCCCTTGCCGCAGGGCAGGCTGAACTTCTGGTCCGGCTTCGGCTGCGGCGAACGGAACTCCTCCAGCGCCGGGATGTAGACCTCGCTCAGCCCGACCGGCAGCTGCAACTGGCCGTCGGCCACCGGGTTGTGCACGGTCAGCGGCGCCGTCTTGGAGATCGTGATGTCCATCCGGTCGGTGTTGATGGGCGAGAAGCGGGCCATGCCGTTCTCGTCCACCGAAGCCACCGCCGTACCGTCCGGCGAACTGATCTGGACCTGCTCGGCGCGGGCCGACAGACCCCCGGCCGCCGCGAACACGATCTCGCCGACCGGCCGCTTCTCGGGCCACGTCAGCCGCAGTACGGGACGTTCGCCCGCGATCCACGCCGTGGTGAGGTCACCGTCGGTCAGGTTGCGGGGGCTGAGGTTGGTGCCCAGGCGCGCCGTGGAGTCCGCCGTCACCTCGATCTTGTCCCGCTCGCCCGTCAGCTCGAACAGCAGCTTGTCGAGCGCCTCGCCGGGCACCGGCAGCGCGGTCGCCGACACGGTGTACTCGCCCGCCTCCGGCGCGGTGAACTGCCGGCCGAGACCGACCTCGGCGGCCACGGACGACAGACCTCCCGGGTCGCTGCCCCGCCGCAGCGAGAACACCGTCGCGTCGGCGCCCTCGCGCGGCGCGTCGTTCGGCAGCTCCAGCATCCGGGTCACCTGCACCCCGGGGATGGCGATATCGGTGAACCCGGCCCCGGTGAGCCCCGGACGCCCCTGCTGGGACTCCAGGATCGTCACCTTCAGCCAGGCCGCCTGCCCGGGAGGCGCGGCCACCTGCTGCGCCGAACCGTCGGTGCGCAGCGGGCTGTCCTGGTAACCCCGGTCGGTCTGCACCCGGATCACGGTCGGCGCGGCCCGCACATTGCCGCTGGGCAGCGGCGTCACCTGGATCGAGCTGGGAATGTCCGTCGGGGCGGAGAAGTCGACCCGCACCCACTCGCCCTTGGGCGCGCCGGGCGAGCCCTCCGCCCAGCCGGTCTCCGGGTTGCCGTCGAACGCGTTGACCGGGTCGTACTGCGGCAGATGGAACAGCCAGTTGCCCACCGAGGACGCGCTGACCGACTTCGCCCCCCGGACCACCGCCGTCGTCTGGTGCTTCGCCCCGGACGTCGGCAGGATCTGCCGAGGCTCACGCCCCGGGTCCTGCGCCGACTCCACGGCGTTGCGCTCGTCGGCGGTATACGTGTACGAGGTGTTGGAGTTGACCAGGCCGAACCGGGTGTCGGCGCGCCGCAGCCCGTCGCCCGCCGCGTACAGCGACGGCCGTCCCAGACCCGGGTGCGCGTCACCGGACAGCACGGTCGGCCGCCCCTCGATGGCGCCGTTCGCCGACAGCGGCAGCAGCGACTCCGGGCCACCGCTCACCACGGCCGTCGAGGCGACCGGGGTGACCTCCGCCCGCCCGGGGCGCCCGGTTCCCTTGGGCGGCTCGTAGATCTCCACGGCCTGCTGCCGCGGATACAGCCCCTCGATCTGTACGGGCGTGTCCGCCGCGATCCGGCCGCCGGTCATGACCGGCCCGTACCCCTTGACCCGGGTGTAGCCGGACGCCTCCAGCGTGCGCTTCACCGTGGTGGACGGGACATAGCCCAGCTGGTCCGGGTCCAGGTCGTTGCGGACCACCACATGGTGCAGCCCGGCCCGGTTCAGGAACTCGCTGAGCCCGGGAACCTCGCCGCCCGTGGTCAGCGCCTGCTCGACGGCGTCCATCGCCCGCCGGTTGCCGGGCGTGCCGAACGGAACGTAATCACGCTGTGCGTACGGCGAGTTGGCCAGCACGTCCAGCGGCTGGTCGATGGGCGAGCCCCAGGTGTAGATGCCGTGCGCGGTCGCCGGGACGACCAGGGCGCGGTCGTCCGGAGCGTTGTCCTCCAGCCAACCCCCGGTCTTCTTCCAGTAGTCGGGGATCTCCTTGAACGAACCCGGCTGAAGGATCGAGCCGTTGACGTACGGCCAGGCCAGCCCCGGCAGCACGATCGCGGCGGCGACGACCGGCGCGAGCCGGCGGATCCGGGCCGGATTGCGGTCCCGCCGGGCGGCGGCCACCGTGGCGACCCCGACGAGGTGCGCCAGCCCCAGGGCCAGCGCCAGCGCCAGACCCGTCTGGAACTTGTAGATGTTCCGGAACGGCACCAGCCAGGTGTCCAGCCAGTCCTGCACCGTGCCGTGGAAGAGACCGCCCAGCGCACCCCCGTACCCGGCGAGCGTGACGAGCGCGACGGACAGCACGGTCAGCACCAGCCAGCGGCGCTCGGGCAGATCACGCCGTGCCAGACCCGCCAGGCCCAGGGCGGCGGCCAGCGCCGAACCCAGGATCGTGACGGTCGCGGTCGCGACGGTCCACCCGGCCGGCAGCCAGGCCTCGCCGAAGTTCAGATAGCCCACCCAGTTGCCCGCGCCGCGCAGCACCTCGGTCGCCGACATGGTGGTCGTCGTGGTGTACGAGGACTCCACGTACGGCATGAAGTTCTCGCCGAACGTCCCCAGCAGCAGCAGCGGAACGATCCACCAGGCGGTCGCCATGATGACGCCCGGTATCCACCACAGCAGCAGCCCGCGCTTGCGCGGACCGCCCGGCCGGGACAGCAGATACAGCCCAACCGGCAGCAAAGAGGCCAGCGTGGAGGCGGCGTTGACCCCGCCCATCAGCGGGATCAGCAGCGCCGACCGGACCGCCGCGATCCTGGGCGTCAGCCGCGGGTTCATCAGCGGCAGCAGCACCCACGGCAGCAGGGCGCCCGGCAGCGCGGCGGCCGACGTCGAACCCACCACGATGGTGTAGGTCGGCCACAGCGCGTAGACGACCGCGCCGAGCAGCCGGGCGGCCGGCGAGCCCACCCGCAGCCGTTCCGCCAGCCGCAGCGCACCCCAGAAGGCGGTCGTCACAATGATCGAGAGCCACAGCCGCTCCGCGAGCCATGTGGGCACCCGCAGCAGATCGGCGGCGCCGTAGTACGGCAGCATCGGCACGAGATAGCCGATGTACTGGTCGGCGATCCCGCCGAACCCGGAGCGGCTGTGCCACAGCTCGCCCAGATCACCGAGGAACCGGCCGGGGGCCGTGACGACACCCAGCTTGGTGTCGAAGGTCATCCGGCCCGGCGACACCGCCAGGAACGCCGCGAAGACGGCGGCCCAGAACCCCAGGAGCCAGCGCCGGGAGCGCGCCTGCGGCGGTCCTTCGGCGGGGACGGTGGGCTCGGGACCCGGGCCGTCCGGGGCCGCGGGCCGGGGTGGGTGGACAGCGCTGGTCATGAACACCGCCGGAGAATGAGGAGGAGGTTCCAGGTGGCGAACTCCCGCAGTACGGGGATCCGCGGCACGAGCTGGGGAAGGACGGGCCAGTAACGCGAGCGTGCGGACACGACGGTCACGTCACTACGGCTCCGGACATGGCGCAGCGTCTCGCCGACGCCGATCCGGAAGAGGTTGTCGCCGAGGCGGTGCTTGGCCGGGCGGCCGGTGCGGCGCTCGTAGCGGCTCCGGGCGCGCTCGGCGCCCAGATAGTGCCACGGCGCCCACTCGTGGCCGCCCCAGGGCGAGTACCAGTTGGTGAAGGAGACGTAGATCAGACCGCCCGGGCGGGTCACCCGGGCCATCTCGCTGAGAAAGGTGTGCGGATCGGCCACGTGCTCCAGCACATTGGAGGAGAAGCAGACGTCCGCCGCACCGTCGGCCAGCGGCAGCAGATAGCCGTCGGCGACGACGGTGTCCGCGCGCTCACCGGGGCCGAGCTCGGCCGTGTCCGGTTCGAAGAGGTAGCCGTGCGCACCGCGCCGGCGGAACTCCCGGGTGAAGTAGCCGTCGCCGCCGCCGATGTCCACAACGACCTTGCCCCGCACCGGACCGTGCCGCTCCACCTGGTCCGCGGCGTCGTGGGCCAGCAGGGTGTACGCCGTCGCCGGGTCGCCCTGCTCGCGCATGAAGGCGCGGAACAGGGCGGCCGAGCGCCGGAAGGAAGGGTCTTTCACGCGCTCGCACCGATCGCCGGGGCGGTCACGCCGCTGGTCGCCTCGGCGGCGACCGCCATGAACTGCCGGACACTGCTGGTCCACCGGAACGCGGCGGCCCGCTCCCGGGCCGCCTTGCCCATCGCCTCGCGCCGCTCGTCGTCCAGGGCGAGCGCGCACCAGGCCGCGGCGAAGGAGGACGCGCCTTGGGCGAGGATGCCCGTGACCCCGTCCTCGACGGAGTCGCGCAGCCCCGGCACGTCGAAGCCCAGGGTCGGGGTGGAGCGCGCGCCGGCCTCCGTGACGACCAGCCCCCACCCCTCCACGGCCGCCGGATGCAGCAGCATCCACGACGCGCAGAGCAGCCGGTGCTTCTCCGCCTCGGTCACATGGCCGGCGAACTCCACGCCGGGACCGGCGAGCCGCTCCAGACGGGCCCGCTCGGGGCCGTCGCCGACGATGACGAGCCGGCCGCCGGTGACCGGCCTGACCCGCTCCCACAGCTGGAGCAGCAGATCGATGCGCTTGTAGTCGACGAGCCGGCCCAGCGCCACGAACAGCGGGGTCTCGGACCGGTCGCCCTGCGGGCTCGGCTCCTCGACGCCGTTGTTCACCACCCTGATCCGGTGGCCGGGCACGCCCAGGTCCCGCAGGGCGCCCGCCGTGGACGGGGACACCGCGATCATCAGGTGGTCGCGGTAGGCCCGGGACAGGGCCCAGTGCTCCAGCCGCCGTCCGGCCCGCGCCACCGGCAGGGGGAACCGCATGTCCCACAGGTCGGTGTGCACATGGTTGACGAGGCACACGGTGGGCCCGCGGTGCCAGAGGGGGGCCAGGTACGGCATGCCGTTGCAGACCTCGACCAGCAGGTCGCAGTCGCCGACCTGCCGGGCGAAGGCGGACCGCGCGCCGAGGTAGTGACCCAGGGTGCCGCCCGCCGAGACGACTCGGTAGGGCCTGCGCGCGGCCTGCCCGCCGCACAGAAGGGTGACGTCGTGGCCCAGCTCGGTGAGGCCCGATGCGAGCCGGTCGATCAGCAGCTCGGAGCCGCCGGCGGCCGGGTTGCCCAGGTCGCGGTGGGCGAGGAAGACGATGCGTCGCGGGGCCGAGGAGACCCGGGAGGAGGACGCCGGGCCCTGACCCTGGCGCCTGACTGCATCGAGCAGTGGGGGAGGTACGTGCTGGGGCATGAGCGCTCCAACTCGGCTCGGGGTGCGGGAACTCGCGGATGAGCGGAAGAAAGAGGGGGGAGAGGGTATCCGCGGACGGGAGGGAAGACGGGAGAGGACGGAGAGGGGACGAGAGGGGCGAGAGGGTAGGGGAGGGGACGGGAACGGGGCGTACGGGGCGGGGCAGGGATCGCGAATGATGTGACGGAAAAGGAAAGACCGGGGGGCCGTGCTCTGGTGGGGATAGACAGTTTTGGGCACGGGTTACCGCCCGGCTACTCACCGGAGCAACAACTTGCGGGTAACTCAGGTGTGCGTACTCGTCATCATGTGAGTGTTCTGGGCCTCCGGGGCCTCCCGGCGCCCCCGGACGACGAGGACGACCCCCACCACCGTGAGTACGAGCCCGAGCCCGGCCGCTCCCATCGGCGCGGTCTCGCCGAGCATCGCCAGCCGCTTGCTGTCCGCCGACGCCAGGGAGACCTGCTTCTTCTGCGTCGCCTCGGTGAACTCGACCCGCCTGCTCTCCAGCAGCACCACGGCGTCCCTCTTCGAACCAGGCGCGCGCAGCGTCTTCCTCGGGCCGATCGCCGCGTTGATGATGCGGCCGGTGCGCTTGTCCACGACCAGCTCGATGCCGCTGTTGGAATACCACTCCTCGGCCAGCACCTGGGGCGTCTTCTTCCGGCCCACGAGGACCCCGGGCACCTGACGCACCCCGGTCCTCGTCGGCTCGACCTCGCCCTTGAAGAGGTAGCCGGCGTAGCCCTGGATCTTCTTCTCACCCTCGAAGGAGAGCCGCACCACACCGCCGAGCGTGCTGTCCCACCAGCGGTAGGCGCGCTTCTCGACGTCGAAGGGGAACTTGAGGTACGCCTCCCCGTCGAACGTCGGGGACTCCTCGCAGCAGTGCACCGGCTCGTTGGTGGTGCGGTCGGTCACCCAGCGCTCCAGCGTCCACTGAAGGGCGTCACGGGGATCGGACGCGGGCAGCGTCTTGTCGTGGTCGACGGACGTGGACACGTCCCAGACGGCGTTGCCGCTCTTCTCGCTGTCGGCCACGTCCCCGCGCACCTGCCGGGTGATCGTGATCGTCTCGTCGTCGACCGTCTCCACCTTGCCGGTGTCGAAATAGCTGCCGGTACCGGTGAACACGGTGGTCGTGTCGGTGTCTATGGGGGTGCGCTTGGCATGCGGCTGGACATACCAGACGAGCAGTGGCGCGAGGACGAGCAGAAAGACCCCCGCCCCCAGCAGAACGAGCGAGAGGGGTGAAGCATTGCGGCGCATCCGGGCACTCCTGGGTCGAAATCTCTTCGCGGAGGTGCACGGGCCCCGGGCCGGTCAGCCCTTGATTGGCGTGAACAGTAGGCAGGGCCTTGACGAGATGTCAATGACCTGTCGACACTGTGTGCGAGCCGGAGGGGCCCGGCTCACGGGGTGGGGATCGCCTCCAGCAAGGAGCTGACCCGACTATGCGCAGACTCATCGCCGCTCTTTCCACCGCCGTGGTGGCAGCAGCGCTCGCCGTGGGTGCGGCGGTCGGTGTCGTGGCACTGCTCGACGCCACCCCCGACCAGCCCAATACGCCACTGATCAGCTACAACACCGCCCCGGCGGCTCCATGACGCGCACGGCCTGGCAGGAGGTGCCCCGGACCCAGCTGGACCGGTTCGCCACCGTCGCCCTGTCCGAGGCCCCGGAGCTCGCCCAGACGATCCTGCACGCGATCCGCCGGGACTACCCCTACCTCCACCTGGTCGAGGACGAGTCCGGGGAGCCGCTGGCCCTGGTCGGCATCCGCCGCGCCATCGAGGGCTTCGTCCACAACCTCACCTCCGGCACGCACCCCCGGGTGCCGCCGGAGATGTTCCAGGAGTTCGGCCGGGGCGAGGGCCTGGAGGGCCGCAGCCTCGACTCGCTCCAGGCCATCTACCGCTTCGGCGTCCGGCTCACCTGGCGCAGGCTCGCCGAGATCGGCCAGCAGGTCGACATCCCGGCGCCCGCCATGTACGAGCTGGCCGAATCGGGATTCGAGTATCTGGACGGACTCGTGGAACAGTCGGTACGGGGCTACGCCGAGGCGGCGGCCCGGCGCGCCAGCGAACGCCTCCGCCTCCAGCGCCAGCTGATCGAGATGCTCCTCATGGAGCACCGCGCCGAATCGACCCGGACGCTGGCCGAGCGGGCCGCCCGCATCGGCTGGGAGCTTCCCGGGACGATCGCGGTGGGCGTCCTCATCCGCCCCGCCCGGGAAGCGGTGGCCCCGGCGGTCGGCCAGGGCATCCTGCTGGAGATGGAGAGCGAGCAGCCGCGCATCGTCATCCCGGACCCGGACACGGCGGGCCGCGCGGAGACCCTGCGACGGGCCACGGCGGGCTGGTCCGGGGCGATCGGCCCGGCGGTCCCGCTGGCCGCCGCCGCGACCTCGCTGCGCTGGGCGGAGACCGCGGTCCAGCTGATCAAGAAGGATCTGCTCCCGCAGGGCGAGGTGCTGCACTGCACCGAGCGCGTGGAGGAGCTGGTCCTGCTGCCGGCCCAGGAGCTGATCGACGCCTCCGCCCGCCGCTGTCTCGCCCCGCTGGACGGACTCAGTCCGACCCAGTCGCGGCGGCTGGCCGAGACCCTGCTCGCCTGGATCGAGACCCCCGGCGGCGCCCCCGAGGTGGCCGCCCGCCTCGGCGTCCACCCCCAGACGGCCCGCTACCGGCTGCGGCAGATCCGCGAGCTGTGGGGCGACGCCATCGACGAACCGGACCAGCGCTTCGAGATGCTGCTCGTGCTCCGCGCCCAGCGGCTGCGGGGCGAGCTGGCCCCGGCCCAGGGCTGAGGCCGAAAGCCGACGCGGCCCGCACGTCCGAGGACGTGTGGGCCGCGTCGGCTTTCGGCCGTTCTAGACCGGGGTGACGTACGCCCCGGCGATCCCGCCGTCGACCAGGAAGTCCGTGGCGTTCACGAACGAGGAGTCGTCGCTCGCCAGGAACGCCACGGCCGCGGCGATCTCCGTCGGCTCGGCGAACCGCCCGAGCGGGATGTGGATCAGCCGCCGGGCGGCCCGCTCCGGGTCCTTGGCGAACAGCTCCTGGAGCAGCGGGGTGTTGACCGGCCCCGGGCAGAGCGCGTTGACGCGGATGCCGTCGCGCGCGAACTGCACCCCCAGCTCGCGCGACATCGCCAGCACCCCGCCCTTGGACGCGGTGTACGAGATCTGCGAGGTGGCCGCGCCCATCCGGGCCACGAACGAGGCCGTGTTGATGATGGAGCCCCTGCCCTGCGCGCGCATGTAGGGGATGGCCGCCTTGCAGCAGAGGTAGACCGAGGTCAGATTGACCTCCTGCACCCGCTTCCACGCCTCCAGACCGGTGTCCAGGATGGAGTCGTCGTCGGGCGGGGAGATCCCGGCGTTGTTGAACGCGATGTCGACCGAACCGTAGGTGTCGTGGGCGGCCTTGAAGAGGGCGTCCACCTCTTCGGCGTCGGTCACGTCGGTACGGACGAAGAGCCCGGCGGCCTCCTCGGCGGCGGCCTTGCCACGCTCCTCGTCCACATCGGCGCAGACGACATGGGCGCCCTCGGCGGCCAGCCGCCGCACGGTGGCCAGACCGATGCCGCTGCCGGCTCCGGTGACGACGGCGGTGCGGCCGACCAGGCGGCGGCAGACAGGGGAAGTGTCGGTCATGGTGCTCAGGCCTCCGTGCTGATGAAGACGTTCTTGGTTTCGGTGAAGGCGGCCAGGGCGTCCGGGCCGAGCTCGCGGCCCAGACCCGACTGCTTGAAGCCGCCGAAGGGGGTCGAATAGCGCACGCTGGAGTGCGAGTTGACGGAGAGGTTGCCCGCCCGCAGCCCCTGGCTCACACGCAGCGCACGGCCCACGTCCCGGGTCCAGACCGAGCCGGCGAGCCCGTAGTCCGTGGCGTTGGCCAGCCGCAGCGCGTCCGCCTCGTCCTCGAACGGCAGCACCACCGCCACCGGCCCGAAGACCTCCTCCACGGCCACCGGGGCGTCGGGCGCGACCCCGGCGAGGACGGTCGGCGGATACCAGAACCCGGGCCCCTCGGGCGCCTTGCCGAGCATCGCCCGTACGCCGTCGGCCTCCCGGCCGCCGTCCACGAGCCCCCGGACCCGGTCCCGCTGGACGGCCGAGATCAGCGGCCCCATCTGCGTCTTCTCGTCGGCCGGGTCGCCCACCACCACGGCGGACACGGCCGGTACGAGGGCTTCGAGGAACCGGTCGTACACGGACCGCTCGACCAGGATCCGGGTCCGGGCACAGCAGTCCTGACCGGCGTTGTCCAGGAAGGACATCGGGGCGGATGCCGCCGCGGCCTCCACATCGGCGTCGGCGAAGACGACGTTGGGGCTCTTGCCGCCCAGCTCCAGGGTGAGCCGCTTCACGCGCTCGGCGCAGCGGGTCATGATGGACTTGCCGGTCCGGGTGGAGCCGGTGAAGACGATCTTCGCGACGCCCGGGTGCTCGACCAGCGCGCTCCCGGCCACCGGGCCCTCGCCGGGCAGCACCTGGAAGAGCCCCTCGGGAAGGCCTGCCTCCAGGGCGAGTTCGGCCAGTCGCAGAGCGGTCAGCGGGGTCGTCTCGGCGGGCTTGAGGAGAACGGCGTTGCCCGCCGCGAGGGCCGGGGCGAGACCCCAGGCGGCGATCGGCATGGGGAAGTTCCACGGGGCGATGACCCCGACGACGCCCAGCGGCTCCAGCACCGTGAAGTCGATGCCGCCCGCCACGGGGATCTGCCGCCCCAGCAGCCGTTCGGCCCCGCCCGCGCTGTAGTCGAGCAGATCGCGGACGTTGCCCGCCTCCCACCGGGCGTTCCCGATGGTGTGACCGGCCTCCCGGACCTCCAACTGCGCGAGTTCCTCGATGTGTTCGTCGACGACGACGGCGAAGCGGCGCAGCAGCCGGGCCCGGTCGGCGGGCGCGGCGGCGGCCCAGGAGCGCTGGGCGGCGGTGGCGCGGACGACGGCGGCGTCCACATCGGCGGCGGAGGCGGCGGGGACGGTGGCGATGACCTCGGCGGTCGCCGGGTTGAGGACGTCCAGGGTGGGGTGTGACACGTACGGACCTCGATCGGGAAGCAGGGGTGGTCAGAGACGTTCGAAGGAGCGGCGCAGCTCCCAGTCGGTCACCGCGGAGTCGTACGCGGCCAGTTCGACCCGGGCCATGTTCAGGTAGTGCGCGACGACCTCCTCGCCGAACGCCTCCTTGGCGATCGGGCTGGCCTCCCACAGTTCGGCGGCCTCCCGCAGCGTCGTCGGCACCTGGTCGTAATCGGCGGTGTAGGCGTTGCCCGTACAGACCTCGGGCAGCGGCAGCCGGTGCTCGACCCCGTACAGTCCGGCGGCGACCAGTCCGGCGACGGCCAGATGCGGATTGACGTCGCCGCCGGGCAGCCGGTTCTCGAACCGCATCGAGCGCCCGTGGCCGACGACCCGCAGGGCGCAGGTGCGGTTGTCGACACCCCAGGCGACGGCGGTGGGGGCGAAGGAGCCGGGCTGGAAGCGTTTGTAGGAGTTGATGTTGGGGGCGTAGAGGAGGGAGAAGTCCCGCAGGGCGGCGAGCTGTCCGGCCAGGAAGTGGCGCATCACCTCGGACATGCCGTCCGGGCCTTCGCCCGCCATCACGTTCTCGCCGTCCGCGTCGGTCAGCGAGAGGTGGATGTGGCAGGAGTTGCCCTCGCGCTCGTCGTACTTGGCCATGAACGTCAGCGCGACGCCCTCCTGGGCCGCGATCTCCTTGGCGCCCGTCTTGTAGACGGCGTGCTGGTCGCAGGTGGTGAGCGCGTCGTCGTAACGGAAGACGATCTCGTGCTGGCCGGGATTGCACTCGCCCTTGGCGGACTCGACGGTCAGCCCCGCCCCCTGCATCTCGTTGCGGATGCGGCGCAGCAGCGGCTCGATGCGGCCGGTGCCGAGGATCGAGTAGTCGATGTTGTACTGGTTGGCCGGGGTCAGCCCGCGGTAGTCGCGGTCCCAGGCCTCCTCGTAACTGTCCCGGAAGACGATGAACTCCAGCTCCGTGCCCACCTGGGCCGTCCAGCCGCGCTCCGCCAGCCGGTCGAGCTGGCGGCGCAGGATCTGACGCGGCGCGGCGACCACCGGACTGCCGTCGTGCCAGGCGAGATCCGCGATGAGAAGCGCGGTCCCCTCGTGCCAGGGGACGGGGCGCAGGGTCGCGGGGTCGGGGACCATGCCGAAGTCGCCGTAGCCGTTCTCCCACGAGGACATCGCGTAACCGTCGACCGTCCGCATCTCGGTGTCCACGGCCAGGAGATAGTTGCAGCCCTCGGTGCCGTGCTCCAGCACCTCGTCGAGGAAGAACCCGGCCGCGAACCGCTTGCCCTGAAGCCGGCCCTGCATGTCGGGGAAGGCCAGCACCACGGTGTCTATCGACCCGTCCGCGACCCGGGAGCGGAGCTCGTCGACGCCGAGCGGGGGTGTGCGGTCTGCCACGGGATGCCTCCTTGGGGGAACCGGGAGGCATAAGGTATGACAGGAAACCATTGCTTGGGAAGGGGATCCGCCAGTGGCCACCAGCGGAAGAGCGGACGACACCCGTCCGGCGGCACGGGCAGGGGAGACGGAAGGGGCCGCGGGCGGCGCGGGCGAGCCCGCGCCCGGCCCGCTGGACTCCGTGCTGCGCCCGGTCCGCGCGGGCAACGGCTTCGAGGAGGCGCTCGAACAGGTCCTCCAGCTCCTGCGCCTCGGCCTCGTACCCCCGGGCGAACGCCTGCCCTCCGAGCGCGAGTTGTCCCAGCACCTGCGGATCAGCAGGGTGACGCTGCGCGAGGTCCTCAAGGTCCTCCAGGACCAGAACATGGTCGAGAGCCGCCGCGGCCGCTACGGAGGCACGTTCGTCCTGCCGCGCACCGCCGCCCCCGACGACAGCGACGAACTGCGCCGCCGCATCGCCGCCGTCGACGTCGAGGACACCCTGCGCTTCCGCGAGGTGCTGGAGGCCGGAGCCGCGGGCCTGTGCGCCGAAGGGCTCACGGCCGACGGCGAGGACCGGCTACGGGGAGCGCTCGACGCCACCCAGGGCGCCCGGCTGGAGGACTACCGCCGCCAGGACACCCTGCTCCACCTCACCCTCGCCGAACTCTCCGGCTCCCGCACGCTCGCCGCCCAGTACGCCGCCGTCCGGGCCACCCTCAACGAACTGCTCGACGGCATCCCGCTCCTGGTGCGCAACCTGGAGCACTCCCAGCAGCAGCACGCGGCCGTCGTCGAGGCGGTCCTCGACCGGGACCCGGAGGCGGCGCGCGACATGATGCGCGAACACTGCGGCGGCACGGCGGCCCTGCTGCGCGGCTTCCTCTCCTGAGCCCGGGGCCGACGGAGCCCGGGATCGACGGGGACCCCGGGCCGGCGGCGGCCGGCGAGGCGAATCCGTAACCACTCTTTAACGCACGCCCCTTGCCAGGCGCCGCCACGTTCCACAAAGGTGTGCCGACGAACCTTTGATCGAAGCAGTTCCAACGATGACGTCGAGACACATCAGGAGCGCCTCATGGCTCAGGGAACCGAAACATCCGCCGGACCATCCGGTGACGCGGGCCCGGCGAAGTCCGGCACGGACGCGTACCTCCACCGCCGGACCCTGCGCCGCGGCAGCGCCGGCTGGCTCCTGCTGACCGGGCTCGGCGTCGCCTACGTCGTCTCCGGCGACTTCTCCGGCTGGAACATCGGCCTGTCCAAGGGCGGCTTCGGCGGACTCGCCGTGGCCATGGTCCTGATGGGCGTCATGTACGCCTGTCTGGTCTTCGCCCTGGCCGAACTCTCCGCCATCCTCCCCACGGCGGGCGGCGGTTACGGCTTCGCCCGGCGGGCGCTCGGCACCTGGGGCGGCTTCCTGACGGGGACGGCCATCCTCATCGAGTACATCCTCGCCCCCGCCGCCATCTCCCTCTTCATCGGCGACTACGTCGAATCGCTCGGCCTGTTCGGCCTCACCTCCGGCTGGCCCGTCTACCTCGCCTGCTTCGCGATCTTCATCGGCATCCATCTCTGGGGCGTCGGCGAGGCGCTCCGCTTCAGCCTGGTCGTGACCGCCATCGCGGTGGCCGCCCTGCTGATCTTCGCCGTCGGCGCGTTCACCGAGTTCGACGCGGGCCGCCTCAACGACATCCCGGCCGACGCCTCCGCCTTCGGCTCCAACTCCTGGCTGCCGTACGGACTCCTCGGCATCTGGGCCGCCTTCCCCTTCGGTATGTGGTTCTTCCTCGGCGTGGAGGGCGTGCCGCTCGCCGCCGAGGAGGCCAAGGACCCGGTCCGCTCGATGCCCAAGGCCCTGGCCATCTCCCTCGCCGTACTGGTCTTCCTGGCCCTCATCACCTTCGTCTCCGCCACCGGCGCCCAAGGCGCGAACGCCATCAAGGAGGCCGGGAACCCGCTGGTGGTGGCCCTCCAGGGCGACGGCGAGCCGACCGTCCTGAGCCGCTTCGTGAACTACGCGGGCCTCGCCGGACTCGTCGCCTCCTTCTTCTCCCTGATCTTCGCCGGCTCCCGCCAGCTGTTCGCCCTCTCCCGGGCGGGCTATCTGCCCCGCTTCCTCTCCCTCACCAACCGCCGCAAGTCCCCCTATCTCGGCCTGCTGATCCCCGGCGTCATCGGCTTCACGCTCGCCGCCTGGAGCGGCAACGGCGGCCGGATGCTGAACGTCGCCGTCTTCGGCGCCACCATCAGCTACGCCCTCATGGCCCTCTCCCACCTGGTGCTGCGCCGCCGCGAACCGGAGCTGCCGCGCCCCTACCGCACCCCCGGCGGCGCGCTCACCTCGTCCGTCGCCCTCGCTCTGGCATGCTCGGCCCTGGTGGCGACCTTCCTGGTGGACCGCGACGCGGCGTTCATCGCGCTCGCCGTGTACGCGGTGGCGCTGGCCTACTTCGCCTTCTACAGCCGTCACCGGCTGGTCGCGGGAGCCCCGGAGGAGGAGTTCGCCGCACTGGCAGCGGCCGAGGCGGAACTCGCCCGCGACTGAGCACACCGGGCACCCCCCCGGCCGCCGACGCCATCCCCGACCGACCCGAAGGAGTACGTTCCATGCCCCGGCCCGTCATCGGCATCAGCACCTACCAGGACCCGGCCCGGTGGGGGGTGTGGGAGATGCCCGCGGTGCTGCTGCCCGCCGCCTATCCGCGCCTCGTCCGGGCGGCGGGCGGGCTCGCGGTGCTGCTGCCGCCCGATGACGCCGAGGACGCGGCCCGGGACACCGTCGCCGCCCTGGACGGGCTGGTCATCGCCGGGGGAGCGGACGTCGAGCCGGCCCGGTACGGTGCGGTCGCCGACCCCCGTACCGGCCCCCCGGCCCGCGAACGGGACGCCTGGGAGCTGGCGTTGATCCGGGCGGCGATCGACCAGCGGGTCCCGCTGCTCGGCATCTGCCGGGGCATGCAGCTGCTCAACGTCGCCCTCGGCGGCACGCTGATCCAGCATCTGGAGGACCACACCGGCGGCCTCGGCGTCTTCGGCAGCCACCCGGTGACCCCTGTGACCGGCACCGTGTACGCGGACGCCGTGCCGGAGACCGCCATGGTGCCCGCCTACCACCACCAGGCCGTCGACCGCCTCGGCACCGGCCTGGTGGCCTCCGCCCACGCCCCGGACGGGACGGTGGAGGCCCTGGAACTCCCGGACCACGCAAGCCTGGTGCTCGGGGTGCAGTGGCACCCGGAGATGGGCCAGGACACCCGGGTCATGTCCGTCCTGGTCAGGGCTGCCGGGGAGCGGGCCGCGCCGACCCCTCGAACCCCGGACCGGAGTAGTCGGGCCCCGCGAACGCCGGTGAGCTGAAGCGGGAGCCCTCGCCCGCGGCCGGGGCGGACGCCCCCGCCTCGGCGAGCTCCTGGAGCAGGAACGGCCGGATCCCCCGGTCCCGCAGCGCCACGAGCCACGCCTCACGGGCCTGGGCGAGCGCGGGAGAAGCGGTGGCGGCGGCGGACGGATCGGGTACGGCCACCGCGTCCGCCGCCGACTGCTTCGCCGCCGTACGGTAAAGGGCGACCACGCTGACCAGGGCCGTCACCCCCGCGACCACCAGACTGAACCAGCCGACGCCGACGAGGGTGTCCGCCAGGGCCGGCAGGGCGTCGGCGAGCCGCAGACCGTACCCGAGCAGCAGGAACGTCACCGCGGCCACGGCGGCGAGCACCGGCGTCAGCACCCCGAGCACCGCCAGCACCCCGGCCCCCGGCCGCTCCTGATCACCGGGACCGGAGAGCGGCGCCGGCCCGGCGCCCCGCCGCCCGCCCTGCGCCCGCAGGGCCGCGTACCTCCGGTACTCCGCGTCGGCGGCACCCGCCGTGCGCGCCACGGCGGCCAGCCCCCGAACGCGCAGCCGGTCGCCGGGGACTCCCGAACGCTCCAGCAGGCGCCGGATCTCCGGGGAGGCGATCACCTCGTCGAGCGCGCTCGCGTAGTCGGACCGGTCCTCGTCCCCGAGCCGGGAAGGTCTGCCCATGCTGTCCCTCGGTCGATACGTGCGTCGATGCATGCGTAGATACGTGCGTGGATACGTGTGGCGTGAGCGGTCGTGAAGGCGGCGCGGCGCGGGGGTGCGCACGTGCCGCGTGCGCACCCCCGCGCCGCTGCCGGGCGGGATCAGAGGTGCTGGGCTACCGCGGGCATGAGGTCCTGGAAGGTCCGCCCGTCCGCCGCCGCGCCGATCGCGGTCATCTGCCAGCCCGAGCCGGTCCGCTGGACCTTGGCCATGATCTGGGCGGTGTGCCGCCCGCCGCCGGTCAGCGTGTAGCGGGCCAGCTCCTGGCCGTTGCTCTCATCGACCAGCCGGCAGAACGCCGCCTCGACCTCCTCGAAGGTCTGGCCGGTGAACGAGTTCACCGTGAAGACGATCTGGTCCACATGGGCCGGTACGCGCCGCAGGTCGACGACGATCGACTCGTCGTCGCCGCCCTCGCCCGCCCCGCCGACCCGGTTGTCCCCGGTGTGCTGGACCGAGCCGTCGTCGCTGGTCAGATGCTGGAAGAAGACCACATCCTGCGGGTCCCGGCCCGCGAAGAGCACCGCCGACGCGTCCAGGTCGATCTCACGGGCGGTCAGCCGCGCCAGAAAACCCTTACGGGGAGCGGACTTCCAGCCGAGTCCCATCCGTACGACGTCGAGCTCGCCGCCGCCGGACTTGGTGAGGCTGACCTGCTGGCCCTTGGTGAGGTTGATCGTCATCGTTACGCCTTCCGTGGTCGTGTCCGAGCGGCTCAGAGAGTGACGCCGAAGTCGGCGACGATGCCGCTCAGGCCGGATGCGTAACCCTGCCCGACCGCACGGAACTTCCACTCGGCGCCGTGCCGGTACAGCTCGCCGAAGACCATCGCCGTCTCGGTGGAGGCGTCCTCGCTGAGGTCGTAGCGGGCGATCTCCGCGCCGCCCGCCTGGTTCACCACGCGGATGTACGCGTTGCGGACCTGGCCGAAGCTCTGGCCGCGGCTCTGGGCGTCGTGGATCGAGACGGGGAACACGATCTTCGCGACGGTCGCGGGTACCGAGGCGAGGTCGACCTTGACGATCTCGTCGTCGCCCTCGCCCTCACCGGTGAGGTTGTCGCCGGTGTGCTCGACCGAACCGTCGGGGCTCTTCAGGTTGTTGTAGAAGACGAAGTGCCCGTTGGACAGCACCTTGCCCGCCTCGTCGCACAGGAGCGCGCTCGCGTCCAGGTCGTAGTCGGTGCCCGTGGTGGTACGGACGTCCCAGCCGAGCCCGACGAGGACGGCGGTCAGCCCCGGGGCCTCCTTGCTCAGCGAGACGTTTCCACCCTTGGCGAGGCTCACACCCATGATCTTCTCCCTTGTGCGGCGGCAGTGAAGAAAATCTACAGCACTGTAGATTTACGGGACCAGGAGGCGGGCGCGAGCGGGCGGGGCGCGAGTGGTGCGCGCCGACCGGGCGCGAGCCGTCACGCGCCGGTCGGTGGCCGGTCCTTTCGCCCGCTGGATACGATTCCCCGATGCCCGGCGGGTCCAGTGCCAAGGCCGGGCGGCCGAACGGAGAGAGCCGGGCGGCGAGACGGAGACGACGGAGAGAGGGGCCGTGCCGTGGACGCCGAGAGAGCAGGTGGCGGACGGGAGACGCCCGCCCGCAGGCGCGGCCAGGGCGAGTTGGAGGCCCAGGTGCTGTCGGTGCTGGGCGAGGCGAGCGAGCCGGTGACCGCGGCCTGGGTGCTGGAGCGGCTCGGCGCGGGCCTCTCGTACAGCACCGTCATCACCATCCTGACCCGGCTGCACGCCAAGCAGGCCGTCACACGCACCGGGCGGGGGCGCCCCGTCCTGTGGGAGCCCGTGGCGAACGAGGCGGGGCTCGCCGCCCTGCGGATGCGCAGCCTCCTGGACAAGCAGAGCGACCGCGACGCGGTGCTCTCCAGCTTCGTCTCCGTCCTCTCCTCCCATGACGAGGACCTGCTGCGGTCGCTGCTGGCCGAGAGCGGACCCGACGACACCGGCGCGCCCTCGGACCGGCCGGAGCGCTGACGATGGGGGTCTTCGTCTATCTGCCCCTCGTGCTGCCCCTGACCGCGCTGCCGATCGCGCGCCTGGCCGAACAGCACCTGCACCCCCGCAGGGCCGCCAGGCTGCTGACCACGGTCGCCGTCATCCTGGCCTCGTGCAGCTTCCTCTGCCTCGGGCTGCTGGTGGTCGTCGGCACCGCCCAGCTGCCCGGCAACCCGCTGCCCGACGGCTGGTCCGACGACGAGGTCCGCGACGCCGTGCCGCACGACGCGTTCGCCGGCAAGGCGTCCATCCTGGCGCTCGTCGTCGTGACCGGGGCCTGCGGATTCACCGTCCACCGCCACTTCCGTTTCCGGGCCCGGGCCCACCGGGCGCTCGGGGGAGTGGGAGGGGACGACGACGTCGCCGTACTGCCCGACGACATCCCGTACGCCTACGCGCTTCCCGGCTCCCCGGGGCGGGTGATGGTCTCCACGGCCATGCTCGCCTCCCTCGAACCGGCCGAGCACCGGGCGCTGTTCGCCCACGAGCGGGCCCATCTGACGGGACGCCACCACCGGCTGCTGCTTGCGACCCGGCTGGCCGGCTGCGTCAACCCCCTGCTGTGGCCGCTGCTCGGGGCCCTGGTCTACAGCACGGAGCGCTGGGCGGACGAGGAGGCGGCCCGGGTCACCGGCGACCGCCGGCTGACCGCCCGCGCGGTCGGCAAGGCGGCGCTCGTCGCCCGCCCGGTGCCCGGCGGCGCGGCCTTCGCCACCGCGGGCCCGGTGCCGCGCCGGGTGGCGGCGCTCCTGTGCCCGGTGCCGCCGGACCGGAGCTGGCCCCCGGCCCTCACCCCGGCCGGGGCGGCCGCGCTCGTCGCCGCGGCCGGGACGACCGTCTCCGCGCTGTCCGCACTGAACGCGGCCGTGGCCCTGTTCCTCGTCCTGGAGGCGGCGACGACCCCGCTGTAGGAGTTGTCCGTTCAGTTCCTATACGTCCCCTTTGGCGTACGGTTCTCGTCACGGAAGTCACCCCCGAACCGCCCATCTACGCCGCTGTAGAGTTCATGGACCGCAGGCCCGACCGTGGGCAGAACCGGAAACGTGCCGGTGCGGCGGGGCGGGGCCCGCCCCCCCCCACAAAGGGTGGGACCACCCCACCACAGGAGCCACGCGTTGTACGCCAGTACGGGCCCTTCGGGGCCTGACCTTCGCCCTCCGGGGCCTGACTTCCCCCGCATCCGGTCCGCCGACGCGGCCACGGGCCGACTCGGCCGCCGCCGCTCCTCCGGGGCGGGAACCCGGTGATCGCCGCGCTCTTCGGCCTCCTGGCCGTCTTCGTCCTGACCGCGGGAACCGGCTACTTCGTGGCCCAGGAGTTCGCCTACGTCTCCGCCGACCGCCTCACCCTCTCGCGGGAGGCCGCGGCTGGTGACAAGCGGGCAGCCCGCGCCGTGAAGGTGCTGGAGCGCCTCTCGTTCATGCTCTCCGGTGCCCAGCTCGGCATCACCGTCACCGGGCTGATCGTCGGCTTCCTCGCCGAACCGTCCGTCTCCGCGCTCCTGCGGCCCGTCCTCAGCGGCACCGGCGTGCCCGACGGCGTGGTCTCCGGCATCTCCGTCGTGCTGTCCTTCGTGGTGGCGACCGTCATCCAGATGGTCCTGGGTGAACTCGCCCCCAAGAACCTGGCCCTCGCCGTCCCCGAGCGGATGGCGAAGTCCCTGGCCGCCTCCACCCTGATCTACCTCCGGGCCGTCGGCCCGGTCATCCACATCTTCGACAGCGCGGCCAACCGGCTGCTGCGCCGGATCGGCATCGAACCCGTCGAGGAGCTGCACCACGGCGCCACCCTGGAGGAGCTGGGCCACCTCATCGGAGAGTCCCACGAACAGGGCGAGCTGCCCGCCGCCACCGCCGAACTCATCGACCACGCCCTGGAGTTCTCCGAGCGGACCCTGGGCGAGGTGATGATCCCGCGCGCCGACGTCGCCTTCGTCCGCCGCGACGCCCCCGCCTCCGAGGCCGTCGAGCTGATCGCCCGGCACGGGCACTCCAACTACCCGGTGCTCGGGGACCACCCCGACGACCCCGCAGGGGTCCTGGGCGTACGGGAGCTGATGCGGCTGCCCGCCGCGGAGATCGGCCGCACCACCGTCGGCTCCCTGGCCCGCCGCCCCCTCCTGCTGCCGGAACTGCTCAAGCTCCCGGCGGCGGTCGCGCAGATGCGGGAGCGGGACGACGAGTTCGCCGTGGTCCTGGACGAGCACGGCGGTCTCGCCGGGATCGTCACGTACGAGGACATCGCCGAGGAGCTCGTCGGGGACATCGCCGACGAGTCCGACACCGTCGTCGAACTCGCGGTCGCCGACGGCCCCGGCTGGATCGTGGACGCGGGCCGTCGCCTCGACGAGATCGAGGAGGCCACCGGGGTCGAACTGCCCCAGGAGAGCGACGACTACGACACCCTGGCCGGACTGATCATCGACCGGCTCGGCCGCTTCCCGACGGTGGGGGACCGGCTGACCGTCCCCGGCGTCCGGATCACCGTCCGCTCACTGGACCGGCACGTCGCCGAGTACGTCCGCATCGAGCGCGAGGACCGCACCGCTGACGCCGATCGGCCCGCCGACGCCGATCGCACCGGACAGGAGCCGCAGGTATGAGCTTCCCCCTGGCCCTCTTCGTGACCGTGCTGCTGCTGATCGGCAGCGGCTTCTTCGTCGCCGCCGAATTCGCCCTCGTCGCCTCCAAACGACACCGCATGGAACAGGCCGCCGCCCGCGGACAGCGCGGGGCGAAGGCGGCGCTCGCCGGAATGCGCGAGCTGTCGCTGATGCTGGCGGGCGCCCAGCTCGGCATCACCATCTGCACCCTGGGCCTCGGCTCCGTCTCCAAGCCCGCCATCTCGCACGAGCTGGACCCGCTGCTGGAGAAGCTCGGACTGCCCGCGGCCCTCAGCTACGGCATCGCCTTCGCGCTCGCCATGATCGTCGTCGTCTTCCTGCACATGGTGGTCGGCGAAATGGCCCCGAAATCCTGGGCCATCGCCCACCCGGAGCGCTCGGCGATGCTCCTGAGCCCGGCCTTCCGGGCCCTGGTCAACGCCGTACGGCCGCTGATCCGGCTGATGAACTGGATCAGCAACGGCCTGGTGCGGCTCTGCCGGGTCACCCCGCGCGACGAGCTGACCTCGGTGCACAACCGGGACCAGCTCACCCACCTCATCGAGGAGTCGGAGCGGCTGGGGCTGATCAGCCAGGGCGACTCCGGCCTGATGACCCGGACCCTGACCGAACCGCAGGCCCCGGTCTCCACCGTGCGGATCCCGGCCGAACGTATCGCGACCGTCCCGGCCGACGCGGGACTCGACGAGGTCCTGGCCACCGCCGCCGACGCCGACCGCACCCGTCTGCTGGTACGGGACGGGGAGGAGGTCCTCGGATCGGTGCACGCCCGGGACGCCCTCGTGGCCCGCGCCGGAGGCCGGGCGATCCTCGCCCGGGACCTGGCCCGCCCGGTCCCCGAACTCGCCCCGGACGCCACCGCGGCGCACGCGGTGGAGCAGTTGCGCGAGCGGCGCGCCACGATCGCCGTCGTCCGGGACGGGGAAGGCCGGATCACCGGACTGGTCAGCCTGGACGACCTGCTCGCCAGACTGCTGCACCCGCCGACGGCCGCCTGACCGACGCTACAGGTCCCGACGCTCGGTCGTCTCCCCACGGATCACCCGGGGAGACGGCCGGGCGTCGTCGTTCGCGGCGCCCGGGCCGGCGCCCGGGGGAGCGGCCCGCTGGGCGTCCTGCTCCTTGAGGGCCCGCTTCTCGCTCTTGAGGATGCGCGCGGCCTTGCCGGCGGACCGCACCAGATCCGGCAGCCTCTTGATGCTCAGGACCACCACGATCACGAGAAGAACGAGGGTGAGTTCGCCGATCCCCAACATGGCTGCTGCTTTCTCCGGAGCGGTCTACGACGGAGGTAATCTACAGGTCTGTAGAGCATGCGTCCGTGGAATCGCGGATCGGCCACCGCCCTCAGCCACCGGCCAACAGCCGCACGGTGGCGTCCGGGAGACGGTTCCACCAGTGGCCGTAGCGCCGGTAGACCTCCGGTTCCCGGCCGGCCAGGAACCCGACCAACGACCGGGCCTCGGCGGCGAGCCCCTCCCAGACCTCCTCGGGCAGCGAATGGAACGCGGCCGCCTCGATGCCCCCGTCGACCGGCCGCCACACCCCCGCCACATACCCGTCGACCAACAGGGTCGGCAGCACGTCCCCGTTCGCGCGGATCACGACCCTGCGGTACGCGGGCGGGAGAACCCGGCCGCGATCCGCGTACGCCAGCAGAACGCTGTCCCACATCGCCATCAGCCGGGGCGGCGCAGGCGTCGTCGCGTCCGGCCGCGGAGCACCCGGCAGATCGAACAGCTCCTCGCCCTCCGGCCCCTTGAGCCGGTCCAGCTCCCCGGCGAGATCCGCGAGCGCCGCCCGCACCGAGGTCCGCCGGACCATCGCGAACTGCGCCACATCCGCGACCGAAGCGGGCCCGAACCCCGAGAGGTACCGCACGACCAGCCTCCGCAGCGCGGCGGCCGACGCTGCCGCATCCGTCCGCGGAGGGCCGGTCCGCGGCGCGATGTACGAGGGCCGGTGACCGAACGACCACGGCGACGCGGTGGGCGCGTGGAGCAGCGGCGTGAACTGCCGCAGCCCCCACCAGGCACCCGTCCCCGGCGGAGCACCCAGCCGCTCGCCCAGCCACGCCTCGCACTCGGCGGTGGTCCGGGGCCGCTCCGCGAACTCCAGCAGCCCGGGAACGAGTTTCTCGGCGTCCTCGGCGGTCAGCCCGGATGCGGTGAAGCGGGCCCCTAGCCGGGACGCCCGTATCACCGGCTGCATGGCCTCCCGGAACACCGCGTGGTCCTCCGCGTGCACGGCGTGGAGCGTGAGCCGCATCAGCGTCGCCTTGACGACCGCGTGATCCGCGAACGCGGCGTCGAGACCGGCCGGATCGAAGTCCGCGAGCCGGTTCCAGAGGGCGAGATAGGGCGACGCCGGCTGCTGCGCCTGGAGCGCCACCACGCGCCGCACCCCCTCGACGGCGCCCAGCGGCTCGCGCCGCAGCAGCAACTGCCGGGCGAGCGTGGAGCGGTTGAGGTCGCGAGCGGTGATCCTCATACCGTCATCGATCCGTTCCTCCGGTCCATCGGTCAGCTGACCTCGAAACCGTACTCTCATCGGAGTGTGCGCTGGTGAGCGATGCCGGACGCATACGCGGGATCCTGTTTGTTCCCACCGGAATCTGCGTAGCCTCCACCTGGACGATGCTGAACGCGAGGACGGGGGCCGGACATGACGACAACGGGACTTCCACCGGAGATTCCGCATTTCGTCGACCGCGAGGACGAGACGGCGCAGATCTTCGAGGGACTGGAGGAGTGGAACGCCCCCAACCGCGCGTTCCCCGTGGTGCTGTGGGGCCCCGCCGGACTGGGCAGAAGGGAGCTCGCCTACCGGATCGCCCGTACCTGGTGCGCCCGGACGGGAGGGCAGGTGCTGACCGCTGATCTCGACAGGTTCCGGCTGCGCGGCCAACTCGATGTCGGGGACGTACTCGGCCATCTGCTCACCTTGCTGGGGGCGGAGAAGATCGCCGCCCAGCACGACGACCGGATCATGCAGTACTGGCGGATGACGGGGAACGAGCCCCTGATCCTCGTCCTGGACAATGCGAAATGCGGCTCCGAAGTCGCTCCTCTGCTGCCGCCGTCGGGCAATGCCATGGTCATCCTGGTGAGCCGGGGGCCACTCCCTGATCTTGCCGACGGCACGGAGCTGGAGATCGCCCTCTCTGCCTTCCCGGAGTCCGTCTCGATGGAACTGCTGGGTCTCCTCGTACGGGACCGTCGGCTGGCAGCCGATCCGGCCGCCGCCAGGGAACTGGTCAGGCTCTGCTCCGGTCTCCCCGCCGCGCTGCGTGCGGCGGGCGCCTGGGTGCGCAGAAATCCCCTGCTCCCGCTGTCACGACTGATCTCCGAGCTGTCCACACAGTTCAAGGAGCAGGGAATCTCGGAAGTGGAATCCCTCTGGGACGAGACGTACGCGGAGTTACGACCGGCGTCCGCCCTCCTGTACCGCCTGCTTGCCGGGGTCCCGGACGTCTCCTTGACGAGGGAGGCCGCAGCGGCGCTTCTGGGGCTGGGAGACGAAGCCTGCGACGACGCCCTGCAGGAGTTGAACATGGCGGGATTCCTGGACATCCGGGACCTGATGCACAGGGAGAACGGCCGGATCCGCCTCCCCGAGTGGCTCGGCGACCACGCCCGGCGCCGGGCACGCCTGGACGCGGCCGACGGTGAACTGGACGCGGCCCAGCTCCGGTTCGTCCGCTGGGTGCTGTACCAGAGCCAGCTGGCGGACCGCTTCGCCGCAGGCCCGCGCCTCACCGTCGCGGACGACGTACTCGAACGCGAAGGAGCCCCGGACGCCCTCCTGGAGAACCCGGAGGAAACCACGGACCCGGCCGTCGCCGAGGCGCGAAAACTACGGGCCGCGCACTGGCTGTACGAGGAGCGGCACACACTCTTCGCCTGTGTGCGGCTCGCCCACGCGCGGGGCTGGGACGACGAGGCCTGGCAGCTCAGCGAACCCCTGTGGACGTTCTTCCTGGACAACCCGCACCAGACCGATATGACCGAGGTCTTCCGTACGGCCAACGAGTCTGCCGTCCGCGCCGGGACCAACATCTCCGCCATCGTGCGCACCTACTGCCAACTGGCCCGCTCGCTCTGGCAGACGGGGCGGACGGAGGAAGCCGGGGAGGCCCTCCGTCATGCCGCGGCCGGGGCGGGCGTGCTGGGCGACTCGACGAGGGACGCGAAGCTGCGCGCCTCTGTCGTGGAGTTCCGGGGAATGCTGAAGGGCGCACGAGGCGACTGGCCGTCGGCGGTCCGCGAATTCGAGGAATGCCTCGACCTGCACCTGGCGATTCCCAACCCGTACGGAGAGATGCTGCTGAGGTACCGGCTGGGTGAGGCCCACCTCAAGCTCGGTGATCCGGAGCCCGCCGTGCGACTGCTGCGCCCGGCCCACTCGATGGCCCGTACCCAGGGGCGGGCGCGCATGACCGGACGCACCGGGCTCGCCCTCGGGCAGGCGCTTCGTCTGATCGGCCGGATGGCAGAGGCCCGCAGGTTCGTCGAGGCGTCGCTGGACGCGGCCAGGGACAGAAAGTCGGACATCGGGGCTGCCGACGTCCTGGACGTCCTCGCCCAGGTCGCGGACGACGAGGGGAACACAGCGGAGGCCGAGGAGCACCGGAACGCCGCCCAAGAGCTCAGGCAACGGCACGGGCTGGCCTGAGGACGCCCGGTCAGAAGGCCTGGGCCTCCTCGGCGGTCGTGGCGGGTGACACCACGACCCGGAAGTCGCGGTGTCCCAGGACGCAGTGGAGAGCGGGAGGCGGCTGCTCCCGCTTCACCACCCAGGCGTGTACGGCGGAGAGCGCGGCCGCCGGATCGGCACGGACCATACGGCCGTCCTCGATCCGGGGCTCGGTCCGGACAGCGAGCAGCCGATCGTCGCCCCGGACCCGCAGAACGCTCGTCCCCGAGGGCAGCACGGCGGCCGCCGCCCGGCAGTCCGGGTACCGGTCGAGGACGTGGGCCGACCACCCGCTCGCCGTCCACGCGGTGTCCAGCGGACCCGGCCCGGTGGCCAGGGGGCGGCGGTAGAGCAACCCGGCGCTCTGTACGTTCCGCTCGCCTGCCGCGCCGTATTCGACGGCCAAGTGGTTCCCCGGCAGCCCTGTGGCCGCGGGAAAGCGGTCCACCCGCACCCGGTCGCCGCTCCGGTCGAGGAAGACGTCGAAGGCGACCGGTGTACAGGGCGTGGGGGACACGGCGGGCAGCGTCCGCGGTTCGACCGGCACGGTGGGCGCGGTGAGACCGAGCAGTCCGTAGAGCAGTTGCCGCATGCGGTCCAGAGCATGTCCCTGCTCGGCGAACGCGGCCCGGGCCGCGCTCGGTCCGGACCCCGGACGGTAGGCCGACAGCTCGCGGTGGATCTCCCGGGCCGGGCCCAATCGCGGAACCGCCTCCAGCAGCCGGGCCATCGGGCTGCCCGCGATCAGCTCGTCGCCCCCATCGCAGGCGGCGATCACCGGACGGTCGGCCACCGCCGAGTAATACAGAGCCGCCGAACCGTGGTCGGTGATCAGAGCGTCGGCGGCGATGAGGGTGGAGGCCCATTCCTCATGGGCCCCGACGAGCACCAGGCCCGCGTCGAGAGCGGGCGCCAGGTGCTCCCTCAGCCCGAACGTTCCTATCCGGGCCCGTTCGTTCGGGTGCACGATGAGAGCCAGTTGATGGGTGTCGTGAGGCAGTGTTGTGGCCAACTCCACCAGCAGATCCGGGCGTTGACGGAGCAGTGACTGAGGGCCCCAGGTGGAGGCGATCACCACCAGCTGCCGTGCGCCGGTTCCCAGCGTGGCGCGGTACCGGTCGCGGAGGGAGCGGGAGGCGAGAAGGCGTTCAAGGGTGGGATCTCCCACGACCCGGGCCCTATCGCCGTGATACCGACTCGCGGCACGCAGTCGGTCGACCTGATGAGGATGGGCGAGGGCGTGCACGGTCGTCCGACTGCCCTCGCCGGACAGAAGGTATTTCGGGTCCAGGCCTGATGCGGAGCCGGGCGAGCCCTCGCTACGGATCGTCTTGCTGAAACCCGCACCGTGCGGCAGGAGCACGCGGTGGCCGTGCAGCAGCCGCAGATCGCCCTTCGGGCTTGCCACCAGCACCAGGTCGAACACGCGGCTGCGGGCTTCGTCCCACGGAATGATCCGTGCTCCTGCGGTGTCGACGGCAGTCAGGGCATCCGCACCGAACTCCGACCCCGGCACCAGTGTGAAACAGGTGCTGATCCGGTCGTCACCGGCGAGCACCGGCAGCACGTCGAGGAGGCGGTACAGAGCCACCGCGGACCTCACGGCAACGAGAACTGTCCGCCCGTCGCCCGTCGCCCCGGTCGGTCCACTGTGGTGCGGGTCCGAGAAGGGGAAGTTCTCCCACATCAGACGCGGTTCGCGGGTTCGGGACGGCATACGGTGATCGTATCGCTCGGCATCGCCACGACCGAGCCCACGTGATCTCCGTCCCAGCCGACGAAGACGGGCGGCGCACGCCACCTGCCGGACGGGACAATCCCGTTCATGAGTGAATGGGCGATCGCACTGATCACGGCGGCGGCCGCCATCGCGGGCGGCGCCGTCACCGGCTGGTTCGGCCGCAGCGCCGGGATCAGGCAGGCGGAGGCCGCCCGGCTGGCCGGCGAGCGGCAGGCCGAAGCGATGCTGGACACGGTCCGGATGACCCTGCGGGAACAGGCCGGGGTGCGCGTGCTCGACCTGCGCCGACAGACCTATGTGCGTTTCCTGGACGCCGCCGAGCGCGCCGTCACGGCGGCACGTACCGGAGTCGGCGGTGACCCGGGCACGGTCACGTTGTCGTCGGCCCTGGCCGAAGTAGCCCTGGAAGGACCGTCGGAGGTCCACCGGGCGGCGTGCGCCGTCGCCGACGGTCTGCGCGGGCAGGTCCGTCCCGACGAACTGGAGGACGCCAAGGAGCAGTTCGTGGTGGAAGCCCGTCGCGCTCTGAGTGCCGACGACGGGCCGGAGCCGGACGACATCGCTCGGCCCGCCTCTTCCTGACCGGCTCCTGCGGGGTCGGAGCGAGCGTCACGGGCCCGCCCGCTCCGCGGTCAGCCCTTCCGGAGTCGGCCGAGGCCGCGCAACCCCGACTTCGGAGCCGGGACAAGGCGGAACGCCGTGTTGAGGACATGGTCCGCCACATCGCGCGAGGGCTTGTCCGTGAGGTCGGTGAGCAGCCGGGCCAGCAGGTCGAGGAGGAACGGCGAGCCCATGACGTACCGGTTGAGCACCGGCTGGAAGCCCGAGCGGCTGAAGACCAGGTCGGCGGCGGTGTTGCCCAGCCGGTAGTAGCGGCCCCAGCGGCGGTTCATCTCCACCGGGTAGCCACGCAGCACCTGTTCGCGGCGGGAGCCCTGGGGGTGCGCCAGCGCGAGGGCCGTGGTCTCGGCGGCCACCTCGCCCGCCTCCATCGCCTGGGCGATGCCCTCGCCGTTCCAGGGGCTCACCATCCCGCCGGAGTCGCCGACCAGCAACAGCCCCCGGGCGTACAGCGGATGGCGGTTGAAACCGAGAGGCAGGGCGGCGCTGCGTACCGGGCCCTCCGCGTTCTCCTCGCGCAGCCCCCACTCCTGAGGGGTACGGGCCAGCCACTGGTCCAGCGTGGCGCGCAGGTCCGCCTTGCCGTGCCGCCGGTGCGGCAGCGCCCCGAGTCCGACGTTGACCCGGCCGTCGCCCATCGGGAAGATCCAGCCATAGCCCGGCAGGTACGGGCCCCCGTCGGGGAAGCGGAGGTCGGCCCACAGCTCCAGGTACTCCTCCCGGGAGCGTTCGGGGCTGCGGTAGTAGCGCCGGGCGGCGGTCGCGATCTGCCGTCGCGGGTCCCGCTCCAGGCCCAGCGCCAGGGCGAGACGGGCGGACGCCCCGTCGGCGGCGATGACGACCGGCGCGCGGAAGTCGACCGGCTCCGGAACGTCCGGCGAGTCCGAGGACGCGGCGACCCCGGTGACCCGGCCCGCCCGGTCCGTCAGCGGCCGCTCCGCCTTCCAGCCGCTGTACAGCCGGGCCCCCGCCGCCACGGCGTGCCGGGCCAGGATGTCGTCGAAGTCGTGCCGGCTGCGGGAGAGGCCGAAGTCCGGGTAGCGGCCCAGCGCCGGCCACTCGATGTGCACCCGGTGCTTCCCGGCCACCCAGCGCATCCCGCGCGAACGCGTCCAGCCGGGGGCGGTGATGTCGACGCCCATCCGGATGAGCTGGTGCACCGCGCGCGGGGTGAGACCGTCGCCGCACACCTTCTCCCGGGGGAAACGGGCCTTCTCCAGCAGGATCACGTCCACCCCGGCCCGCGCCAGGTGGTACGCGGCCGAGGAACCGGCCGGGCCCGCCCCCACCACGATCACCTGGGCGTCCGTGTCCGTACGGGACGCCTCCCGCGCGTCCGGGTCCGTCGTCGTCGCCGGGTCCATCGGCTGTTCCCGCATGACCACCCTTTCCTCCAACGGCTGTTGCTCTGCCCCGGGGCGGCGGCCCCGGCCAACATCATCGATCACGACGGGCCGGGGCGGTACCCGGCGTCCCGATAACCGGGGGCGGCGGAGTGAACCGGCCGTCTACGCTCCGTCGGTGACCACCCCGCCGGACGAACCGCTCAGCGACGCCCTCGACCGCGCCGACGCCGCTCTCCTCGCCCGGCGCCTCGACGCCCGCACCTGCCCACCGGAACTGCTCGGCCGACTGGTCCGGCACCCCGTCCCGCGCCTTCGGCACCTGGGCCTGACGCTCCTCACCGAGCGCGCGGACACCCCGGACGCCGGGGCCCAGGGGCATCTCGCCCTGGTGGCACGCCTGTTGCCCGATACGGTGGGGTCGTCGCCCGAGGAGTCCCTCCTGCTCGCCGGACTCCACGCCCGGCTCGGTGCGCGAAAGCCGCACCCCCGGCTGCCGGACTGGCGGGCGGCCGAGCTGCCCGCCCGGGTACGGATCGCCTGGCTGCGGACCGAACTCCTCGGCGACCCGGCGGTCCTGCGCACGGAACCGGCGGGCGAGCTCCTCTACCGGGCCGTCCGCGAAAGCGCCGCGACCGACGCGCTCCGCCCCGACCGTCTCGTGGCCGAACTCGTCGACACCGGTGACCCGGTCCTCCAGGCCGAGGCGCTGCGGCTGGCCCGCGAGGGACTACACGCCGGACTGCTCGCACCGGCGTTCGTACGCGACCGGCTGCTGCGACTGCTCGACGCGCCGGACGCCGACGTTGTGACCGGTGCGCTGCACGAACTCGCCGAGCCCTGGGCGACGGTGACTCCGGTCGCCCCGTCGTTGCTGCCCCGGTCGGTGGATGAGCTTGCTGCTGCCGGTCTCGTGGCCGCAGCCCGGCACGGGCACCACGCGGTGCTGTGGAACACGGCCGAGGATCCGGCCGGGGCTCCTGTCCTGCGTCGGCAGGCCGTGGAACTTCTGGGCGAACGGGCGGAGCGCACCGACGTCGGACGCCTGGTGGCGCTGGCCGCCACGGACCCCCTCCTGCTCGCCGGGCCCGTGCTGGCCTGTCTGCGCGGACTGCACCGGCGCGGTCACTTCCCGGCGGACCGGGACGCCGGGACCGTCCTCGACCTGGCCCTGGCCGACCACACGCTCCCGGCCGAGGACGTCGCCACAGTCCTGTACACCTGCCGCCGCCCGCTGTTCGACGCCCTGACCAGCGCCCCGCCCACTTCCTCGGACTGGCCGCGCCGCCTGGAGCTGCTGGTCGCCCTGGAGCGGCAGGGGGTCACCGACATCCCCATCGGCGAGACCGTCGCCCGGCTGCTCCCGGCCGCCCGGGCCCCGCGCCCGTTCCTCGCCGCGATCCGGGCCCTGCGCCCCGCGAACGCCGAGGACGCGGTACTGGCCCTGCTGCCCACGGCCCCGTCGGCCGCACTGGACGCCTTGGAGGCCATCGGCGGAGAACGTACGCGATCGGCACTGGCCCGAGCGTTCGGTGCCGATGCCTCGGTGGACCCCCCGGGCCTGGCGCCGGACGGCCCACCCGAGGTGTCGGGCAGCCCATCCCGGGCACCGGACGGGCCAGTCATGGCACCGGGCGGTCGGCTGCCGGGACTTGGCAGCCCATCCCCGGTGGTGGCCGGCCGATTGCCGGGACTTGGCGGCCCTTCCCGGGCACCGGGCGGCCGACCCGCGGCATCGGGCAACCCATCTCCGGCACCCGACGACCGACCCCCGGCACCGGACCGCTCACCCCGCCCCCCCGGTCGCACCCGAGCTGGCCCCCGTACGCGATCGGGCGCTGGCACTCCTGTGGCACCTCACCCGTGAACCGGAGCAGCGGCGCGCCCTGCTCGACCGGCTCGACCCCCGGCACCTCCCGTACGCCATCGAGGCCGACCTCGGCGCCCCCGACGAACGGGAACTGGCCGTGCTGCGCGCCCGCGTGGACGCGGACGCCCCCGTGGCGGCGCTCCGCCGGATCGCCGAGTACGCCGGTACGGAGGCCCTGCCTCTCGTGTCCGACCTGCTCCTGCGCATCGTGCGCGATCTCGCCGCGCCCCGTGACCCCGACGCCGGGCCGCCCCGGCCCGGGGCGGAGACCTCGTACCCCGACCCCGTACCGGCCGGCGAACCGGAGCTGCCTGCCGAGGCGCTGGAAGCCGTGCGTGCTCTCGGGAGCCGGCTGTGGCGGAGGCGGCGGATCAGGCCCGTCTGCCTGCTCGACGCACCGGACGACACCGGCGCGGGCCACGCGTTCCTCACCGCGACCGTGCTCGGCCTGCTGGAGCGCCCCGGGCTCACCGGCGGCGAACAGGCGGTACTGCTCAAGGCGTTGCTCCAGGTCCCCGCGACCGCGTCCACCCGGGGCCGGGTGCACCGCCTGCTGCGCAGCCGCGACCCGCACGTGCGCAAGCACGTCATCGCGCTGCTGGCCCACGATGCCTCGGGCGCGGACGCGCGAGCCCTGTCCGCGACGCTCGTCCCGCTGACCTCGGACCCGGACATCCGGACCGTACGGGCGGCCCTGCTGGCGCTGGGCACGGCACGGGCCGACTGGGCGGGCGAGGCGGTCGCCGCCTGCCTCCACCACCCGAACATGAACATCCGGAAGACGGCGGCGGTCACCCTGCTCCACGCGGGGGCGCCCGCCGCCGTTCCGCATCTCCTGCGCGCGCTCGGCCGCGACGACAACCCGGGGCTGCGGACCGCGCTGACCCGGGCGCTGGGGGCGGTCGTGGGCGACGCCCGCACCGCGACCATTCTTGCCGCCGCCGAAGCGACCGGGGACGAGCGCGCACGCCGCCTTCTGCTGCGTGCCCTCGACGGCGAGGTCACCGCCCGCGCGGTGCTTGCCCTCGACGCGGGGGCCTCGCCGGTCGTCCCCGCCCTGCTGGCACTCGTCGCGGACGGCGGCGTACGGCTCGCCGCGGGCTCCGTGGCGGATCTGGCGGAACCGCTGGCCCGGCACGGTGTTGCGATGCCGCCGGACGCCCCGGGCGGGGCCACGGCCGGGGGTGACCCGGATGTGACGGCTCTGCTGCGGACCGGCTGGGACCCGGGGCTCGCCTTGCGCATCGCCCGTCGGTCCATGCCCCCGGACGCGGCGGATGTCCGCGAACTGCCTTCGGCACGAACTCTGTTGGGCCACTGGCTCGACCTGGCCGCCGGTACCGACGAGGCCGGAATCCGCAGTCGCCTGGTGCGGTGTGCCCTGCGCCTCTGCCCGGGGCCGTGGTCCGCCGACGAGACGGCGGTGCTCGCCCGTTACGCCGGTACGGTCGCCGACGCGTTCGGCACCGCCATGGGTGAAGGAGGGGCGGCTGGGTTCGGCGGGGAACTGATCGACGTCCTGCACGCCGTCGCGCCCCACGTGTCCGCCGGCCGGCGCTTCCCGGTCGTCGAGGCGCTCCGGGCCCTGCCGCCTGCGGGCCTTGGCGGCTCACCCCGGCCCGAGGCGGCCGCCTCCATACTCTCTCTGCTCCGGCGGTTCGGCGCGGTGCTCGTCCGCGCCGATCTCGACCGGGCGCTGGCCGCCGCTCACCGGGGCGCCGACCCCTGGCGTGCCGCGCCCGCCGTGCTCCGCGAGGCGTTCGGCGTACCGGGAGAGGGCGTGGCCCTCGACGAACCGGCCGAGTGGCATGCGGAGTTGGCCGATGCGGTACGGACCCCGGAAGCGCTGGCGGAGTTCCGGGGGCGTTACTCCACCTCCGCGGCGGCGGCCGGAGCCTCGCGTATCGCCGGCACGGAAGGTCCCGTCCGCCCGCCCACCAGCCCCCGCTCCCGGCACCTGCTCCACGCCCTCGTCGAGGCGTACCCCGGAGCCACCCCCCAGGTACGGGCGCGACTCGTCGACTGGATGACCCGGCTTCAGCCGCTCGACGCGCCCGAGTGGACCATCGCCGAGACCTGGGCGGCGAGCGCGGCCGCCGGTGCCCCGGCACGTCCGGCGCGGGCGGGCGATCTCGACCAGCCCCGGTCCGCCGCCCAGCGGTCCCGGCTGCTGGCCATGCTGGACGCCGAGAGCCCGGAGCGCCGGACCGCCGCCGCCCTCGCTCTGCGCGACTGGCCCGAGCCGGATGTGTCGCGTGCCGTCCTACGGGCGTACCTGCGCGGCCGGATCGACGTACTCCCGGACCGGGCACATCTGCGCGGCCGGGACGACATACTCCCAGCCCCCACCTCCCCGGACCCGGTGCACGGCGGGGAACTGACCGCCCCCGGAGTGCTGCCCGAGCGGGCGCTGCGCCTGGTGGCCCAGCTGCCCGAGGACGACCTGCCCCCGCTCGTCCCGCTGCTCGTCGAGTGGTGGGAACACGGTCCGCCCGCCGTCCACGCGGCGGCCCGCACCGCGCTGCGCCGCGTCCCCGCCGATGCCCTCGCGCACCTCCTGGCACCCCGTATCGAGGCGGGCGAACGCGGACTGCTCGACCTGCTGACCGGCCTGCGTCTGCTGCGTACCCCCACGCTGACCAGGGCCGAGAGCCTTCTGCGTACCGAAGGCCGCGCGGCCCTGGCCGACGGGCTCGTCCTCCTCGACGGCCCCCTGCGCACCCCCGGGACCGCACCCGAGGACACCGCCGCGCTCGCATCCCTGCGCACCCCGTCCCGGGTTCCGGCGGCCCCGGCGGAACCGCCGTCGCTGCCGGAGCTGCTCGACCTCGCCCGCACCGGCACGCCCGCGCGGGTCCGGGAGATCCTGACCCGCCTCGTCGAGGAGTACGCTCCCGGGCCCGACGCCCGTCCGGACCCGGAACTGCGCGCACTGGTCGAGGAGTTGCTGCGCCACCCACGTGCCGGGGTCCGGCTCCACGCACACCGGGCCTCGCGCGCCCTGTTCGACCGGGACACCCACGCCCGGCTCACCGTGCTCCTGCTGTCCGACCCGTTGCCGGACGTGGTGCGCAGGGCGGTCCGGACGCTGGGCCGTGCCGCCTGGGAACCCGCGCTGCCCGAGCTGGTCCGGCTCCTCGACCATGCGAAGCCGGTGGTCCGCAGGGCCGCCCGGGACGCGGTCGTCGGGTTCGGCGGGGCGGCGGTTCCGGCCCTGCGCCGGGCCGAGGCCCACGCCCGCCCCGACCGGCGGTCGCTCTACACCGACGTGCTCGCCGAGATCACGAACGGAAAGGATTGAGCCGAGAGCACGGACGGAAGGGCTTGAGAAGACAAGGGTTCCCGCCTACCCGCACGTCAGCCCTCGCCGCCCCCACCCCGCGCCGCCGCCGCGGCGACCTGGTGCAGCGTCCGTCCCGTACGGGCGGAGCGGGCGTGGTACGGGTCCGGTGAGCCCGGCCTGCCGCGTACGGCGAGGCGGTCGTTGGCCTTGATCAGGAGCCAGGCCTCATGGCCGCCGCTGTCGGGCTCGTCGCCCTTCTGGATGCGGGTGAGCGCGAACTCGCCGTGCAGCTTCGACCCGTACAGCCAGAACGTCGCGTGGCCCAGCTCCAGGGACTCGGCGAAGGGGACGGAGTCGCCCTGCCCGTCGTGTCCGAGTGGCCGGTACGTGCCCTGGTCCCAGACGATCACCGTGCCGCTGCCGGACTCGCCCCGGGGAATGACCCCCTCGAACTCGCGGTACTCCAGAGCGTGATCCTCCGTCGGCACGGCGAGCCGGCGGTCGCTGGGGTTCTCCGACGGCCCGCGGGGCACCGCCCAGGACTTCAGTACGCCGTCCACCTCCAGCCGGAAGTCGAAGTGCAGCCGTCGCGCGTCATGGATCTGCACGACGAAGTGGGGCCGCGGTGTGCCGTCGTTCTCCACGTCGTGCTCCCTTCGCCGCCCCGGTCCGTATCTCCACTCTGCCGCCGCCCGCGAGGAACCGCACGACGGGCTCGATGCCTTCAGGCGCATATGCCGATGAAGCATGCCGTTCCTTCTCCGGTCCGGACCAAGTTATTGACGGCTCCTGCGGCACTCCCTTAAATCAAGAGTTGAAATATGCGCCCGAGGTGATCGCCCCAACCGTTCACCTCTCGGCGTCGACCTGTCATGCGCATGCCCTTCGCATGTGCGTGTCCCCCCACGCGAAGTGATGTGATGACCGTGCACCCCACCACGCACTCCATGGCGCGCAGTGTCTCCCGGCGCCGCCGCGTCGCCCTCTACGCGGCCTCGCTGCTCTGCTGCTCCGCCATCCTCACCGCACTCCCCGGCGGAGCGTCCGCCGCACCCGCCGCCGACTCACCGGCCCCCGGACCGGGGACCATGGCCGTCGCCTTCGAGGACCAGTTCGACGGCCCGGCCGGCGCCGCCGTGGACGGCGGCAAGTGGCAGATCGAGACCGGCGACAACGTCAACAACCACGAGCGGCAGTACTACACCCCGGGCAACGACAACGCCGCGCTCGACGGCCAGGGCAACCTCGTGATCACCGCCCGGAAGGAGAACCCGGGCAACTACCAGTGCTGGTACGGGGCGTGCGAGTACACCTCGTCCCGGCTCAACACCTCCGGCAAGTTCGCCGCCGCCTACGGCCATGTCGAGGCCCGGATCAAGATCCCGCGCGGCCAGGGCATCTGGCCCGCGTTCTGGATGCTGGGCGACGACTTCGGCAACGTCGGCTGGCCGGACAGCGGCGAGATCGACATCATGGAGAACGTCGGCTTCGAGCCCGGCACGGTTCACGGCACCCTGCACGGCCCCGGCTACTCCGGTTCGGGCGGCATCGGCGCCGCGTACACCCTTCCCGACGGGCAGGCGTTCGCCGACGACTTCCACACCTTCTCCGTCGACTGGGCCCCCGACTCCATCACCTGGTCGGTCGACGGCAACGTCTTCCAGCGACGCACCCCCGCCGACCTGGGCGGCAACCAGTGGGTGTTCAACAAGCCCTTCTTCCTCATCCTGAACCTCGCGGTCGGCGGCTACTGGCCCGGCGACCCCGACGGCTCCACCCAGTTCCCGCAGCAGATGGTCATCGACTACGTCCGGGTGACGACCTCGTGACGACCGGCGGCTGACCGGGAGCCCTCAAGCGTGGACGGCGGCAGAGGTGCTCCTGCCGCCGTCCACCCCGTCCGCCCCGGCCACCCGCCCACGCCTTCCGACAGGAGAAGCGGAATAGCATGATCCCCATGGAACAGCGCACACTCGGCAGGACCGGCCGTGACGTCTCGGTCGTCGGACAGGGCACCTGGCAACTCGGCGGCGACTGGGGCGAGGTCGCGGAGGACGACGCGTTCGACGTCCTCGACGCGGCCGTCGCATCCGGCGTCACCTTCTTCGACACCGCGGACGTGTACGGGGACGGCCGCAGCGAACAGCTCATCGGCCGCTATCTCAAGAACCGCCCCGACGCGGACGTCTTCGTCGCCACCAAGATGGGCCGCCGCGCCGACCAGGTGCCGGAGAATTACGTCCTGGACAACTTCCGTGCCTGGAACGACCGTTCCCGGGCCAACCTCGGCACCGACACGCTCGACCTCGTACAGCTGCACTGCCCGCCCAGTGCCGTCTACTCCTCGGACGCCGTCTACGACGCCCTGGACACCCTGGTCGCCGAGCAGCGGATCGCCGCCTACGCGGTGAGCGTCGAGACCTGCGCCGAGGCGCTGACCGCCATCGCGCGCCCCGGCGTCGCGAGCGTGCAGATCATCCTCAACCCGTTCCGCCTCAAGCCGCTCGACGAGGTCCTTCCGGCGGCCGCCGCCGCGGGCGTCGGCATCATCGCCCGGGTCCCGCTCGCCTCCGGGCTGCTCTCCGGCACGTACACCAAGGACACCGTCTTCGGCCCCGAGGACCACCGGACGTACAACCGGCACGGTGAGGCGTTCGACCAGGGCGAGACGTTCTCCGGCATCGATTACGCCACCGGCGTCGCCGCGGCCGCCGAGTTCGCCGAGCTGGCCCCGGAGGGCGCCACCCCCGCGCAGGCCGCGCTGCGCTGGATCATCCAGCAGCCGGGCGTCACCAGCGTGATCCCCGGGGCACGTTCGGTGGAGCAGACCCGCGCCAACGCGGCGGCCGCCGCACTGCCGCCGCTGCCGCAGAGCACGCTGGACGCCGTGCGCGAGCTGTACGACCGGTCGATCCGCGCGGAGGTCCACGACCGCTGGTGACGGCGGACGGGGGATGAGCGGGGGAGGGGCGGGGCGGACGGGAGAGCGGCGAGCGGGACTCAGTCGTCCTGCTCGTCCTCCCCGTCCCTGCCCCCGTCCTCGCCCCTGCCTCCGTCCTGCTGCTGAGCAGCGCCGTCGCCGGTGTCCTGGGACGGGGCCGAGGACGGGCTCTGGTCCGGCGTACCGGCGGAGCTGGAGTCCGGGGAGAACAGGATCATCCCCAGATACACGGCGGCCAGGAACGTCGCCGTGCCCGCGATGGCGCTGGCCACCCTGGGGCGCCGCCGGATCGCCTCGCGAGTGCTGCGCCGGCGGGCGGGGGCCGAACGGGCCGGCGCCTGGCGTCTGCGCCCCGTGGGACCGGGGAGCCGGTACGTCGTCGGGCCGACCGGTGCGGGCGGGGCCGCGGGGGAGGGCTTCGGGGCCATGGGCGCGGTCGCCCGGTGCGACGTGGGCGTCTGCACGGGGAGGGGCTCCGCCCGGCCGCGCCAGGCGTCGGTGCGGAACCAGTCGGAGACCTGCTGCGCGGTGGGCCGTTCCTCCGGCTGTTTGGCCAGCAGCCCCAGCAGATACGAGTCGAAGGCGGCGGAGATCTCCACACCGCGCTGCCGCAGCGGGACCGGCGGGGTGTCGACATGCTGGTACAGCGTCGCGGTCGCGGTGTCGGACCGGAACGGGGGCTGCCCGAGGAGCAGTTGATAGACGACGCAGCCCAGGGAGTACATGTCGGACGCGGAGTCGGCGGTACGTCCCAGCGCGCGCTCGGGGGCCAGGTAGAGGCTGGTGCCGACGATGTGACCGGCCGTTGTCAGCGCGGTGGACGGGTCGTCGACGAACTGGGCGATCCCGAAGTCGCCGATCTTCACCGAACCGTCCGCGTCCAGCATCAGGTTGCCCGGCTTGATGTCGCGGTGGACGATGCCCTGGCGGTGCGCGGCGGCAAGACCGGCGGCCGCCTGTCCGGCTATCCGGGCGACCAGTTCGGGATGGACGCGCTCCTGGGCGGCCAGGAGGTCTCCGAGGCTCTGCCCCTCGACCAGCTCCATCACCAGGAAGAACCGGTCCTCCCAGGCGCCGAAGTCGAACACCGCCACCAGATGCGGGTGGCTCAGCCGGGCGGCGGTCTGGGCCTCCAGCCGGAAGCGGGCGGTCGACGAGGCGTCCGCCTGGTCCCCCAGCAGGAGCTTCACGGCCACGGCCCGGCCCAGGACCTCGTCCGTGGCGCGCCACACCTCGCCCATGCCGCCACGACCGATGGGGGATACCAATCGGTACCGACCAGCTACCAGCACCTGTACACCTATCTCGAATTGTGGCCCGCTCCGGCTGTCGGCACCCCGGGGCACCCGGTCTCCGGCGGAGTTCAGGGCGGTGCGGCGAACGACATGATCAGGATATCGGTCCGGCGGAGCCCGGATACCCCGACGGCCCCTTCACCGGGCCCGGCTGACGGCCCGCCACACCACCCGGCCCGCCGCGCGCCCGTACGCCGCTCGGACGGGGGCGTGATCCGTCCGCCGAGCCGCTGCTCCGGCGGTGCCGTACTCCGGCCGCCGGAACACCTCGCGGGTCAGCCCTGAACGGTCCCGGCCCCCGGCCGGTCCCGGTCGCCCGCCGCGCGTCCCACGGACTCCACCAGCGGCAGCACCCGGTGCGCGACCCGCTCGCGCAGCGCCACATCGGTCCGGGTCCTGACGACCCCCGGCAGCTGGATCAGCCGCTGGATCACGTCCTCCAGATGCCCGTTGTCCCGGGCGACGACGCGGGTCAGCAGATCGCCGCCGCCCGTCGTCGAGAACGCCTCGATGATCTCCGGTACGGCCGCCAGCGCGTCGCCCACCTCGACCAGATGTCCCTGGGTGACCTCCAGGTGGACGAAGGCGAGCACGGGGTGGCCGAGCGCGGCGGGGGAGAGGGTCGGCCCGGTGCCGGTGATCACGCCGTCGCGCTCCAGCCGGTCGAGCCGGGCCTGTAGGGTGCCGCGGGCCACGCCGAGGATGCGTGCGTACTCCCGGACGCTGGTGCGCGGCTGCTCGATCAGCAGGCGCAGGATCCGGGTGTCGAGAGCGTCCACCGCCATGATCCGCCGATCTCCTTCCGAGCCGCCCTTGTCCGGCCCCGACTCTACCCAGAGTGAGGGGACCGCCCCGGACCGCCCGGACCCGACCCGCCCCGGGCCGCCTCAGACTGCCGAGGCGGCGACAGGCGCACCACTTATCACTCGCAGTCACCCGTTATCCGTCACCCGTAGGCCGACGACAGCACGGCCATCAGCACGGCCGTCAGGGCGAACTGGGCGACGGCGGCTCCCCAGAACCGCCCCCAGCACACGGCCAGCCCGATCGCCGCCAGCACGCCCCCGCTCCACAGCAGCTCCGTCAGCGGGAGGACGGCGTCCTCGCCGTTGTGCGCCGCGGCCCAGCCCTCCATGCCGACGGCCAGCCAGGCGTAGCCGCCCACCAGGATGTCGAGCGGAAGGAGCCCCAGGAACACCAGGAGGTTCGCCCCGCCTGCATGAGCAACGGTGGTCCGTTGGCACGCCGGTGGCCGAAGCAAAGCGGAATGCACTGGGCCATTGGTACAGAGAATTCCGCCCGATTTGATCCAAGCGCCCGACGGGTGCTGCAATGGTGACGTCGATGGCGCTGCGGACTTCCGCGGCGCCTTTTTCATGCGAGTTCTGCGGCGACGCGGAAGGGGTGGAAGCGTGCTGAAGAGGGTGTTCGTGGCGCCGGACCCGGGGCGGGTCCGGCTGCGCTTCGCCTCCCGTGCCGTGGTCGGCATCGGCCTCGCCGTCGCGCTGTGCGGGCTCGTCGGGCATTCGCTGGTCGCGGCCATCACCGGCGGCCTCGCGGCTCTGCTCGCCCTCTTCACCGTGACCGACCCGACGGTGCGCGGGCAGGCGGTCACCACCGCCCTGCTCCCCGTCGCCGGTCTGCCCGTCCTCGCCGTCGCGGCGGTCCTGCACGACCAGCCGGTCGCCCGGGATCTGACCTTCCTCGCCGTGATGGGGGCGGGTGTGTACGCCCGGCGCTGGGGGCCGCGCGGCCACGCGCTGGGCGTCTTCGCGTTCATGATGTTCTTCGCCGCCCAGTTCCTGCACACCGTGCCCGGCCAGCTGCCCGAGCTGTACGCCGCCGTGGCGCTGTCCCTGTGCGCCTCCTCGACCGTGCGCTTCGGCCTCTGGTGCTACGAGCGACGGCTCCCCGCCCCCGCCCAGCCCGCTCCGCCGGAGGTCCGGGGCCGGCTGCGCGTCACCACCCGGCAGGCCGTCCAGGCCACCCTGGGCGGGGCCTTCGCGCTCGGCATCGGACAGGTCCTGTCCGACGAGCGGTGGTACTGGGCGGTCGGCGCCACCTGGTGGGTCTTCGTCAACACCACCTCCCGCGGCGAAACGCTCGTCCGCGGATTCCGCCGGGTCCTGGGGACCGTCGTCGGCATCGTCTCCGGTTTCGCCGTGGCCATCCCGCTCGACGGCGCGGCCGTCCCGACCGCCGTCGTCGTCGCGGTCGGCGTCTTCGGCATCTTCTACACGGCGGCGGTTTCGTATAGCTGGATGATGCTGTTCGTGACCATGATGGCCGGCATGCTCTACGGAGCGCTGGGCGTCCTGGACGCCGCTCTGCTCTGGCTGCGCGTCGCGGAGACCGCCGTCGGCGCGCTCGGCGCGGTGCTCGCCGTGCTGCTGGTCCTCCCCGTCACCACCCACGCCATCACCGACGCATGGATCCAGAAGGCGCTGCGCTGTGTGCACGCCTGCACGGCCGAGGCGGCCGACCGGCTCGCCGGCTCGACGCTCGCCGACCCCGCCCCCCGCGTCGCGGAGCTGGAGGTGCTGCTCGGCCGGGTCCGGCTCTCCCTCGCGCCGCTGGTGCACCCCCTGAGCCCGCTGCCCGCCCGCAAGGCGCGCGCCCGCCAGGTGATCGCGCTGCTGGACGACTGCGTACGGGAGGTACGGGGGCTGGCCTCCATCGCCGCCGACCCGGACGCCTCGCACGACGCGCGGCTGTCGGCCGCGTGCTCCCGGGTGGAGATGGCCGTCGAGGCCCTGACGGCGCCCGAGGGCGCCCGCGGCTTCCACCTGCCCGAGCTGCCCGGCGCCGCCGCGGACCCGGCCCTGGCCCACCTGCACGGTCTGGAGCGAGCGCTCGCCGCACTCGTCAGCCCGCTGAGCCACGCTCCCTCCGCGGCATCGACGAACGCCTGAATCACGGCAGAGGTCCCCTCCCCTCGGAGGTGCCCACGGCGCCGGTCGCCCTCACGGGTGATGACCGACATGGTGACCCGTTCCACCGAGCGGATGCCGCAGGCCGAGTGCGGCAGGACGGATGACCGACCAGGCCCCCGGGCAACGTGATCGAGATGCCGGACATCTCGATCAACAGCCCGGGGGCCTCGCTCGTTGCGCTTCACAGCCCCTTACTCGCGGCGGGTGCCTGAGCCACGGTCCCTCACGGGCCGCAGCGCATCCCTGTCCGCGCGAGCCGGTAGTCCGACGGCGCGACCCCGTACGCCTTGCGGAAGGCGCGGCTGAAGTCGGCCGCGTGACGAAAACCCCACCGGGCGGCGATAGCGCTGATGGGGTAGGTGGCCAGGTGGGGAGCGATGAGGTCGCAGCGTGCGCGCTCCAGTCGTTGCTGACGTATCGAGGCGGCCACCGTCATGCCGCGCTGCTGGAAGAGGCGTTGCAGGTGACGGCGCGAGATGTGGTGTTCGGCGGCGACCTGTGCGGGAGTCAACTCGGCTTCCCCCAGGTGCTGCTGAATGAAGTCCTGGACACGGACGAACAGGCTGTCGTGGGCCCCCTCCGACGTGGCGTCCTCGCTCGTGTGCGAGCCGAGCATCCCGGCGAGAAGTTCCAGCAGAACGCCGGAGAGCCGGTGTCCCTGCGCGGCGGAGAAGGTGACGGGGTGGCGTAAGAGGTCGACGAGTAAGCGCGACAGGGTCAGGCCGAACACGTTGTGCTGCCGCAAGGGCGTGACCATCAGCGAGTCCATCAGGTCGGCCGGCAACGGGACGAGTTCCTTGGGGATCTGGAGCCGCAGGGCCACCAGGGACGAGGGCGCCACATCGAGATGCTGGTGAGCGGGAGGGGCGTCGCCGTGGAGTACGGAGGGACAGGAGGTGTCGGTCAGGAACATGTCGCCCGGTGTGAAGACCCTGATGCGGGGCGAGTTCCCCAACTTCATCTCGCCCTGTAGGGGGAGTACGAGGTGGTACTGGTCCGGGGCGACCGTGGCCCCGTGGCCCGGCGAGCCCATGGCCGCCGTCGGCGGCTGGGCTGATCGGAAGAGTCTGAGGGGGCCGAGGTCGAGTCTGTCGGCCAGTGTGTGGAGGTGCTCGGGAGAGTCGATGGCCAGGTGGGGCGGCCAGGGCATCGAGTTGATCTCGTCGTCCCACCGCTCGAACCGCTCGGCGAGACTCAATCGCTCGGCTTGCATGTGTTACACACCTTCCCCCGAATTGGTGGCGTAGACCAGATGACTGTACATGGCGCTTACCGTCAAGAAGAAGTCCCGCTTCGCTAAGGACTACGTCGCGACACTTTGGCAGACTCACTGACATCGCCGATGGAGGCAGTCCGGAATCTGCTGCTACGGAACGGGGGAGGATGATCCAATGGATCTCCGTTATCCGGCTTACTGTGTAGCCAACCCTAGATTTTATGAGACCCCGGAAAGAGTGGCTCTGGATGAGGGCTGGACAGACTACGGAAGTCATATTGAAGAGCCGTCCGGATGGCGTCGATCGGTCGAAGAGCAGTGGACTCGCATCCAACCTCCGACCGAAACCCCGAAACTTCCCGTGCAGGGCTGGAAGATACATGTTGCCAGCACTCCGGAAAATGCCATCGAAACCTTGAAGAAGGTAGCAGAATACTGCTTCGAGCACAGGCTCCACTTCAAGTTCCTTCCGCACTCCCTGGTCATGCAGGCGAGAAGTGCGAAGTACGCACCCCGCGAGGCCAGCGGAAAGTTCATCACCATCTATACCCGGAGCCCCGAGGAGCTGCACAGAACGCTGGAAGACCTCGACCAGGAGATCGGCGGCTGGCCGGGACCGTACATTCTCAGCGACCTGCGCTGGAACGAGGGGCCGCTGTACATCCGGTACGGAGCCTTCGTGCTCCGGTTCGCCCACGTGGACGACGGTACTCAAGTCGCTGCGATCGAACGGCCCGACGGGGTGTTGGTGGCCGATCACCGCGAGCCGCGCTTCGTGCTCCCCGAATGGGTCGAGGTTCCGGACTTCCTCGCGGAATCGGTCCATCCGCGAATGTCCGGCGAGCAGCCCTCGGAATTTCCGTACGATGTGCTCGGAGTCCTTCATTTCTCCAACGGTGGCGGTGTCTACCGAGCCCGTAGGCTCCGGGACGGGACAGAATTAGTCCTCAAGGAGGGCAGGCCCTACGCGGGGCTGGACCGCACCGGCGAGGATGCGACCGTGCGGGTGCGGAGAGAGTACGCGGTCCTGTCCGAACTACAGGGACTTCCCGGCATCCCGCAGGTCTTCGATTGCCACACGCTGGGCGGGCATGAATTCATGGCCATGGAACACGTCTACGGCCAGTCCTTGCAGAGTTGGGTCGCGCAGAACTATCTCTTCCTTTCGGGATCCGGTGACGGGAACGAGACTCGGGAATACCGGGATTCGGTGGACGTCATCATGGATCAGCTGGAGCAGGCGGTACGGAATGTCCACGAGAGGGGGTATGTGTTCAACGACCTGCACCCGGGTAACGTCATGATTGACGAGGATCTGAACATCTCGTTGATCGATTTCGAAGCCATGCGGCGGGAAAGTGACGCCGGGCCGCGACCACTCGGCGTTCCCGGATTCGTCGCACCGGACTCCTTACGTGGATTCGATGCCGATCGTTACTCGCTCAACGCCATCCGCCTGTGCCTGTACTTTCCGCTGATCTCGCTTCTCGCGCTGTGCCCGGCCAAGGCGGCCACGTTCATCGACACGGCCCGGGACCGTCTGGAGCTGGACGAGGACGTGGTGGCGGAGCTGCGCCGCTCCCTGGCGGCTCCCGGCCCGGCGCAGTCAGGACTGCGACCCGCCGAGCCGGACCTGGCCTTCACCACGGCGGCCGGTCCCTGGCTCCTCCAGGAGAGAGCGCTCCAGGCGTCGATCCGCCGGACGGCCACACCGGACCGGGGAGACCGGCTCTTCCCGGGAGACATCAATCAGTTCTTCCACGGCGGCGGTGGAGTCGCTTTCGGCGCCGCCGGGGTGATCGACGCCCTGCACACCGCGGGGGGCACCGAACTCGCCCCCTACGTCGACTGGCTGGAGCACAACACCCTCACCAGCCGTGTCCCCCGGCTGGGGCTGTACGACGGAGCTGCCGGAATCTGCCGGGTCCTGCACCGGATGGGCCGCGAGGACACCGCGTTCGCGATCTACGACAGGGTTGTGGAGGAGAGCGCGGGGCTGTTCGGGACGAAGTTGTTCGACGGCCTGTCCGGAATCGGATTGGCAAGCCTGGACTTCTATCGCCGCTTGGCGGAGCCCCGTCTCCTCGACCACGCCGTCCGTGCCGCGGCCGTCGTCGAGGGGGCCGTCGACTCCGGCAGGTTCGCCGTGGGTGCGGGCTCCCTCTCCGCCGACTCGCTGCTCAGGGACCGCAACGGAAACGCCGTCGAGAACTTCTGGGGCGGACTGCTGTACGGCTGGTCGGGACTGGCTCTCTTCATGATCCGGATGTACGAGATGACCGGCGAGGAACGCTGGCTGCGAGCGGCCGTCACCGCCCTGCACCGGGACCTGGACGAATGCGAGTCCATGCCCGACGGCACCCTCCAGGTCAAGAACGGTGCCCGGGTGCTGCCCTACCTCGCGACGGGCAGCGCGGGTGTGGCGATGGTGGGCGACCTGATCCTCCGGCATGTGAGCGACGAGCGGATCGAACGTGCCCTGCCGGAGCTGAGCCTCGCCTGTGTCACCGAGTTCAGCATCGGAGCGGGACTGCTCAACGGGAGAGCCGGGCTGGTCGGCGCCTTGCACCAGGTGAAGCACCGCCTCGACCGGCCCGATGTGGACAAGCGCATCGACGAGGGCGTGGCATCCCTCAACCTTCACGCGCTGTCCGACGAGTTCGGCCTCGTCTTCCCCGGTGACCAGAATCTCCGCGCCTCCACAGACCTGGGTACGGGATCAGCCGGAGTGCTCCAGCTCATCAACGTACTCGCGGGGAGGACCAGCGAACTGCTGCCGTTCCTCGGCCCCGAACCCTGGGCGCCTCCCCACCATGACCTCTCGGCAACCGCGGCCGGCGCCGGATCCACCACATCCGAGCACCGCTGACCGCACCTCGCGGCCCGTGCCGCAAGCAGCCGAGACCACCGCAGTCCGATCAGGGAAGGAGGTGAACACCATGGCGAACTTCGTACTGGGGCTCCAGGGAATGGAGTCCGAGGCGAACAACCAGGACGTCCTCGCGAGCAGCTGGACGTCGGTCTGCTGCAAGTGCAGCTGGATCAGCACGAGCTGCTGACCGAACTCGGCCGCGTCGGGGGCGGCGTCACTCGATGCAAGCCCTCGGCGTGGCCGGCCGGGCCATCGGTGGAACGTACGAGAGAGCAGGTGGAGTGCCATGCCCTTCCCTCCGGAAGGACGACGATGAAGCAGGCCGGCCGGGTGCGGACCCGCGACCTCGTGCGCTACATGCGCGGGCACGCGCTCGCCATGTCCCTCGCGGCGGTACTCTCCCTCGTCGCCGCCGGCGGGACGCTCCTCCAGCCCGTGCTGGTGCGGTCGGTCATCGACGCCATCTCGGCGTCGCGGTCGACCGTGGCATCCACGGTCGCGCTCGTCTCGCTGCTGGTGGGAGCGGCCGTGATCAACGGGTTCCGGGACTACATGCTGCGGCGCGTCGGCGAAGGCGTTGTGCTGCGGATACGACAGCGGCTCGCGGGGCATGTGCTGAGACTCCCCGTCGCCGAGTACGACAGCCGCCGCACCGGGGATCTGCTCTCCCGCATCGGATCGGACAGCTCGATGCTGCGGTCCGTCGTCACCTCGGGGCTGTTCGAGATCTTCACCGGGGCGCTGATGATCATGGGCGCGGCAGTCGCCGCGTTCCTGGTCGACCCCCTGCTGTTCGCGGTCACAGCCGGGGGCCTGGTCGCCGGCCTCGCGGGAGCGGCGGTGATCGCGCACCGTACCCGCCCGGCCTCCGAACAGGCCCAGATGCTGCTCGGAGAGATGACGTCCGGACTGGAGCGCGCGATCCGGGGCGTACGGACGATCCGGGCCGCGCGGGGAGAGCAACGGGAGACCGAGACGATCGTGGACAGTGCCCGCCGTGCTCATGGGATGGGGCTGCGGCTCGCCCGACTACAGGCGTTCACGGTGCCCGTGGCGCACATCGCGACGCAGGGAGTGTTCCTGCTGGTACTGGGAGTGGGAGGTGCCCGGGTCGCCGCCGGTGGGCTCTCGGTCGGCGACCTCGTGGCGTTCGTGCTGTTCCTGTTCTTTCTGATCATGCCGATGGGTCAGCTCATCGGGGCCTACTCCCAGTTGCAGACCGGCCTCGGTGCGCTTCAGAGGATCGAGGACGTGCTGCGTGTGCCGACCGAGACGGACGGGGACGTCGTACGCGTCCAGTCGTCGCGAGAAGGCCGGCGGGCTGCCCCGGTCCTCGGCAGGGGATCCGTCCCCGTGCTTGCCTTCGACCGTGTGACGTTCGGCTACCAAAGGGGTGAGACGGTCGTGGAGGACATCAGCTTCACCGTCTCCCCGGGCACCCGCACGGCCCTGGTCGGTCCGTCGGGCGCCGGCAAGTCGACTCTGCTGGCATTGGCCGAGCGCTTCTACGACGTACGGTCCGGCGCGATACGGCTGGGCGGGGCCGACATCCGCCAGGTGTCACGGGACGAACTGCGCAGCCGGCTCGGCTATGTGGAGCAGGAGGCGCCGATCCTGGCCGGAACGCTCCGGGAGAACCTGTCACTGTCCGCACCGGGCCTGTCCGACGAGGAGATGGCCGACGTCCTGGCCCGCGTCAACCTTGACGAGGTCGTGAAGCGTTCTCCACTCGGACTGGACGCTCAGGTGGGCGAAGGCGGCGTCCTGTTGTCCGGCGGTGAACGCCAGCGCCTGGCCATAGCCCGCACGCTTCTCGCCGCGCCTCCGATCCTGCTGCTGGACGAGCCGACCAGCAATCTCGACGCCAGGAACGAGCAGGCGTTCCGCGCGGCGATCGACGCCATCCCCACCGAACACACGCTGCTGATCGTCGCCCACCGGCTGGCCACCGTGGTCGACGCCGATCAGATCGTCGTCGTCGACCACGGAAGGGTGGTCGGCACGGGCACCCACGACGAGCTCATCGAGTCCAGCACGCTCTACCGCGACCTGGCCTCCCATCAACTGCTGGTGGCCTGAAGGGAGGACCGATGAACGAGGACCGTCGTGCCGACGGCGCCGACGAAAGCGCCCCGGCCCCGCACCGGGCGGAGCGTCCGAGCATCGCGATCGTAGGCTGCGGACCACGCGGGACATCCGTACTCGAACGCATCGCCGCGAACACACATCTCCTCGCCCCTGACGAGCGCCTGGACATCCACGTCATCGACCCGTATCCGGTGGGTGCCGGACGGGTATGGCGCCAGGACCAGTCACCGTTGCTCTGGTCGAACACCCGGGCCGACGAGTGCACGCTCTTCACCGACGACACGGTCACCTGCCAGGGCCCCGCCGTCGAAGGCCCCACGCTGGAACAGTGGGCGCGGGATCTCGCCGCGGGAGACCTCCCCTTTCCGCCGGGTTACGAGCCCGCCCCGGGGACGCGGGAGGAAGCCGCGCGCGTCCACGCCGGCTGGTTCGCCTCACGGAGGCTCACGGGTGACTACCTCTCCTGGTTCTTCCGGCGGACCGTCGCCGCTGCCGCGCCCAGCGCCCGGGTCCGGACGCACCGGGCGTCCGTGTTGTCCCTGGGCGATCTGCCCGACGGCCGCCAGCGCGTCCGACTCGACGACGGCGGGACCCTCGACGTGGACCTGGTGATCCTGGCGCAGGGCCACTTCCAGGTGAAACCGCACGGTCCGGAACCCCGGCTCGCCCAGCACGCGGCAGCCCACCGCCTCAGCTACCAGCCGACCGCGCAGACCTCCGACGTCTCACTGGACGCGTTCCCTGCGGGAGAACCCGTACTGATGCGCGGATTCGGGCTGACCTTCATCGACATCATGGTGCTCCTCACCGAGGGACGCGGCGGGCGCTTCCGCCGTGAGCCGTCGGGCGAGCTGCGCTATGTGCCGTCGGGCCGGGAACCCAGGCTGTACGTGGGTTCCCGCCGAGGCGTGCCGTACCGCTCGAAGTTCGGATACGTCCTGTCGGGGCTCCCACCCCGGGTACCTCGCTACTTCTCCCCGGCCGACTTCGCCGACCACTCCCTCGATTTCGCCGCCGACCTGTGGCCCGCCCTCGCCCGGGAGCTGACCGTGGCCGGCTACCGGGAGCTGGCGCACTCCCATCCCCACCGCCTTGGAGTCGACGCCGGGGAGTTCCTGGACCGGTTGGACGCCGCGCAGTGGCAGAGCCCCGAGTTCAAGGACCTGATCGAGCAGGCCGTGCCCGACAGCCGTGACCGCATCGACGTCGACGGGCTGGACAGACCGCTGGCGAACCGCCGCTTCTCCGACGCTGCCGCCCTGCGTGCGTGGATGCTGCACTACCTTGCCGACGACCTGGAGAGAGGGCGGAACCCGCGGTACAGCGCCCATCTGGCCGTCTACCACGCCATCTTCTCGATCTCGCAGGCGCTGTGGGCCGTGGTCCAGCGGGGAGAGGTCGAGCCCGGCAACGGAAGCCACAGCATGACGGCCTTCTTCGACTTCTGCCGGTTCCGTACCAGCGGCCCGCCGGGACCACGTCTCGAACAGCTCCTGGCTCTCGCCCGCGCGGGCGTCGTCGACTTCGTCGGCGCGAACATGAAGGTCACGTGCAGAGGCGGCATGTTCGAAGCGCGCACCAGCAGCCTGGACCGGGTCGTACGGGCCCGGGCCCTGATCGAGGCCCGTCTGCCGGGGCGAGCCCTCACTCGCGTGGCCGATCCCCTGCTCCTCCACCTCGTCGGTGAGCGTGAGATCAGGGAACAGGTGCAGACCGATCCCACCACCGGCCGACGGCAGCCCACGGGCCTCATCGACACGCTCGGAGCCCGCCCTCTGGGACCCGACGGCTCTCCGCACCCCAGACGCTTCGTCACCAGCCCGGGCGACTTCCCCCGGCCGCGTACCAACGACCCTTTCCTGCACCAGAGCGACGCGGTGGCCAGGGAGACGCTCCGCGCACTCGGCGAGGCGCGAAGCCGCATTGGTCTGGACCGCAGTGGCCTGCCTGCTACCGTCGCCCGTGAAGATCGCGGCGACGGTGAAGAGGGGTAGCGCGATGATCGGCAACAGCGCCGGGCGGGCATTCTTGGGGTCGTTCACCTCGACGGGCGGGCTCGGCATCACCGCCGCCTCCGTGGACCGGGAGACCGGAGCGCTGACCCTGCTCGGGTCCACGGACGCCGTGCCCGACCCCTCCTTCCTCGCGGTCGGCCCCCGGGAGGGCGGCACGGTCCTGTACGCGGTCGGGGAGAGCGCCCCCGGCGTCGCCGCCGCCTTCGCCGCCGACGGGGACGTACCGACGCTCCTGGGCTCCGCGCAGGCCGTCGACGGCGATGCGCCCACCCACCTCGCGCTCGCCGCGAACCACCTGGTCACCGCCAACTACACCTCCGGCAGCGTCACCGCCCTGCCGGTCCTCGCCGACGGGTCGCTCGGGGCGGCGGCCTCGGTGCTCCGGCACGAGGGCAGCGGCCCCGACACCGGTCGCCAGGAAGCCCCGCACGCCCACCAGGTCCTCGCCGACCCCTCCGGGAACTGGCTGGTCAGCGTGGACCTCGGCACCGACTCCGTACGCGTCTGCGCCCTGGACCCGGCCACCGGCGCGCTGCGGCTGCACGGCGAGACGGCGCTGCGCCCGGGCACCGGACCGCGTCATCTGGCCTTCCACCCCTCGGGCGCTCTCGCCTACGTCCTGGGCGAGCTGGAGCCGACCCTCACCGTGTGCCGCTGGGACGCGGCGACGGGCCGCCTCGATGCGCTCGGGGAGGTCCCGGTGCTGCCCGAGCACGAGACGGCCGACGCGGCGGTGCGCACCTACCCGTCCGAGGTGGTCGTCGCCCGCGACGGGCGCTTCCTGTGGACCGCCAACCGGGGGCACGACAGCATCTCCGTGTTCACCCTCGACGAGAGCGGCGAGAAGGCGGCCCTGGCGGCCACCGTCGGCTGTGGCGGCCGCTGGCCCCGCGACCTCACCCTCGACCCGGGCGGCCAGTGGCTGTACGCGGCCAATGAGCACTCCGGGAACGTCAGCTGGTTCGCCGTGGACGCCGAGACGGGCATCCCGCGGCACGCGGGCTCCGTCGAGGTCCCCGCGGCCTCCTGCGTCGTTTTCGTCTGACCCCCGGCGCCGCCTCGCCCGGCCACGACAGCCGGAACACAGCGCGGCGGCCATCACCGGTACGGCGAGCCGGGCGGCCAGCAGCATGCCGGTGATCCCGGCGGCCTGCACGGCCTCCTCGCCGCCCACGGTGGCCAGCACGATGCCGTCGGCGGCCGTGGCGACGGTGAACAGCCTGGCCCGGTCGGCGCGCGCGAGACCGGCCTCCGACAGCCGTACGTGCAGGGCCTCGGCGAGCAGCGGGTGCGGGCCGAGCACATCGGTCAGCTCGGCCTGCGTACCGCTGTC
>NZ_LZRD01000006.1 GCF_001687325.1 Streptomyces sp. PTY087I2
GCCTCGACGGGGCCTGGGCCCCGGCCGCCATGGCCCTCGCCCTGGGCGCCCTGGCCCCGGTCGCCGAATCCGCAGCGGCGCTCGGCCGGGCGGGTGGTCTGCGCGCCGCCGCGGCCCGGGTCCGGGCCGCCGTGCACGCCCCCGCCGGGGCCCCCGCCTCCGCCGAACCCCGCCCCGTACCCCCGGGGCCTCTCGGCCTGCGGCTGCGCGGCGTACGGTTCGGCTACGGGGGAGAAGCCGTGCTGGACGGCGTCGACCTCACCGTCCGGCCGGGTGAGACCGTGGCCCTCGTCGGCGCGTCCGGGGCCGGCAAGTCGACCTGCGCCCACCTCCTGGCCCGCTACTGGGACCCGGCCGAAGGCACCGTGGAACTCGTGCCCACCGCCCCGGACCACCCCGTCGACCTGCGGGACCTCGCCGAGGACGACCTGCGCGCCGCCGTGTCCGTGGTGGGGCAGGAGGCCCCGCTCTTCCACGGCACGCTCGCCGAGAACCTCCGTCTGGGTGCCCCCGAAGCGACGGCGGACCAGCTGGACGCGGTGGCCCGGATCTGCGGGATCGACACCGTCGCCGACGCCCTGCCCGACGGTCTCGACACCGCCGTCGGCGAGCGCGGCGCGACCCTCTCCGGCGGCCAGCGCGCCCGGGTGGCCCTGGCCCGGGGACTGCTGAGCGGACCACGTGTCCTCGTCCTGGACGAGACGACCGCCCATCTGGACCACCGGGGCGACGCGGAACTCGCCCGGGCGCTCGCGGCCGACTCCGCCACCCGGGCGACCCTGGTGATCGCCCACCGCCCGGCCACCGTCCGCAGGGCCGACCAGATCGCCGTCCTGGACGGCGGGCGCATCGTCGAGGAGGGCACCTGGGACGAGCTGATCCGGGCCGACGGCCTGCTCACCCGCCTCTTCGCCCACGAGCAGACGCCGGACGCGGTGCTCAGGGAATCGGCTGCTCCGCCCAGATGATCTTCCCCCGGGGCGTGTACCGCGTGCCCCACCGATGCGCGAGCTGCGCGACGAGGAACAGACCCCGCCCTCCCTCGTCCGTCGTCCTCGCGTGCCGCAGCCGCGGCGAGGTGTTGCTCGCGTCGGACACCTCGCAGGTCAGCGCCGACTGGAACAGCAGCCGCAGCCGCACCGGCCCGGAGGCGTACCGGATCGCGTTGGTCACCAGCTCGCTGACGATCAGCTCCGTCGTCATCGACAGCTCCTCCAGCCCCCACACCTCCAGCTGGCGGGAGACCTTCGCCCGGGTCTCCCCGACCGCCGCCGGATCCACGGGGACGTCCCACGACACCAGGTGCTCCGGGCTCAGGACATGCGTCCGGGCGAGGAGCAGCGCGATGTCGTCCGGCTGCGGGACGGGCAGCAGTTCCTTGACCACCGCCGGACACAGATCCTCCAGCGGCAGCCCGCCCCGGGACACCTCACGGCCCAGCCGTTCCATGCCGCTCTCGACGTCCATGTCGGTCCCCTCGATGAGCCCGTCGGTGTAGAGACCGAGGAGGCTCCCCTCGGGCAGGACCATCTCCAGCGACTCGAAGGGCAGCCCGCCGAGTCCGAGCGGCGGCCCGGAGGGCAGGTCGGGGAAGGTGACCGCCCCGTCGGGGGTGACGACCACCGGCGGGGGGTGGCCCGCCCGCGCCATCGTGCAGCAGCCGCTCGTCGGGTCGTAGACGGCGTACAGGCAGGTCGCCCCCACCACCGTCGAGCCGCCCCGCTCCGCCGGACCCCCCGCGCGTTCCTCCTCGCTGAGCCGCAGGACGAGATCGTCCAGGCGGGCCAGCAACTCGTCCGGCGGGAGGTCCATGTCGGCCAGCGTCTGTACGGCGGTACGCAGCCGGCCCATGGTCGCGGCGGCCCCGATGCCGTGCCCGACGACATCGCCGATGACCAGGCCGACCCGGGCCCCGGACAGCGGGATCACGTCGAACCAGTCCCCGCCGACCCCGTCCTTCGCGTCCGCCGGAAGGTACGACCACGCCACGTCCAGCGCCGTCCCGCCCCGCAGCGTCTGCGGCAGCAGGCTCCGCTGGAGCACCAGCGCCGCGGTGTGCTCCCGGGTGTAGCGGCGGGCGTTGTCCACGCACACGGCGGCCCGCGCCACCAGCTCCCGGGCGGGCGCCACATCGTCCTCGTCGAACGGCACCGGGTTCTGCGACCGCATGAAGGTGGTCAGCCCCAGCACGGTGTCGCGGGCCCGCATCGGTACGGAGATCAGCGAGTGCAGCCCGAACTCCCGGATCCGGTCGGCCCGCGCCGGGTGCTCCGTCATCCACCCGTGGCTGTCCGGGTCGAGCACCGGCAGCAGAACCGGGGCGCCGGCCAGCAGGAAGTGCGCGTCGTGCGGCGGCGGCACGAAGTCCACCGCCTCCCCGACCTGGACGACCGCCTCCGGGCAGCCCTCCCGCACCGAGCTCATGCCCGCGCGGCGCATCGCCGGCCGCTCGCCCTCGGCCGGGGTGGCCGACCCGGGCCGGTCACCGCCGAACGGGGTCTCCAGCAGGTCGACGAAGACGAAGTCCGCGAACCGGGGCACCGCGAAGTCGGCGAGTTCCTGCGCCGTACGCTGTACGTCCAGGGTGGAGCCGATACTCGCCCCGGCCTCGTTGACCAGCGCGAGCAGCCGCCGCGCGTTCCACCGGTCGGTGACGTCGCGGACCATGTAACCGATGCCGATCCGCCGGTCCTGGGCGTCGGCCAGCGGAAAGAACGAGCTGGCGTACGCCCGTCGGCGGTGCGGATCGGCCCAGCTCCAGCCCAGGTACTCGTAATCCGTGACCGCCTCGCCCGTCGACAGGACCTGCCGCATCAGCCGCTCGATGGGCGCCGCCAGCGCACTGGGCAGCACATCGGCGGGCCGGCGCCCCAGACGCTGCTCCCGCGGTACGCCGCCGAACCGCTCCAGGGTGTCGTTGAGCCAGAGATAGCGCAGGCCGGGGTCGAGCACCGCCATCCCGACCGGGGACCGGGCCATGAAGTCGTCCAGCACGGACCCGCTCATCGTCCAGTGCGGGGTGAGCTCACGTCCGGACACCAGGAAGACCTCCTGCCCGGCGATCTGGAACGAGGCGGTGACCCGTACGTCGATGTCCAGGGACCGCCCGTCCCGGCCCCGCAGCGGGACCAGCCCGCTCCACGCCGACCCGGTCCGGCAGCGCGCCGCCACGGCGGCCGTCCGGCGGGGGTCCGGCGGGCCGGTCAGCAGGCGGGCGGCGGACCGGCCGACCACCTCGGCCGCCGGATACCCGAGCAGCGCCTCGGCCCCGCGGGTCCAGCCGATGACCGTGCCGTCCCCGGTGATCACCGCGGCCGCGTCGTCGTCCGTCCGCGCCGGCCCCGGCCCGCCCCCGGAGGGCAGCGGGCCGGACTCCGCCGGGAAGCCCTCATCGGCGGATGCCATTGCACCTCACCACCCTCTGTAGGTTTCCATGGTCGCGCGTCGCCCCGGACCGCGCCCGGTGCGGCGTGCGCGGTCCGCGCGCGAGCCGTCCCCCGTTCGGCGGCGTGACGGAGCGGGACGCGCCCGCGTTGGTGGGGTGACAAGCGGTTGCTCGTCCCCCTGCCCCCGCGCTGGACCCGTGTGGGTGGACGGCTCCGGCCCCCGACCCGAGGGCCGGAGCCGTTTCCATGCCCGGGGTCAGAAGCGGAAGCAGATCTCACGCTCCCGCAGCCACGCGCCCAGCCACTCGGCGAACGGCACGGTGACGCACCACCTGCGGGTCGGCGGCGGCTCGGCTCCGGGCGCCGGGGACGTGGGCGCCACCGGCGGCGACGGCTCCGAGGGAGGCGTGAGCGTCGGGGACGGGGCCGGATCCGTGGGCGTCGGCGTCGGCGAGGGGGTCGGTGTCGGGCTGGGGGAGGGCTCGGTGGGCGCGGCCATCTCCGTCATCATCGTCCGGAACACCTGCGAGGACCGCGGATTGCTCCTGCACTGCCAGACACCGTGCGGGCAGTAGTCCGTGACCGTCTGGTAGAGCGGTTCGTGCCGGTCGATCCACTCCAGCATCCGCCGCATGTACTCGGGGTTGTCGCCGTTGCGGAAGAGCCCCCACTCCGGGAACGAGATGGGCTTGCCGCGCTCCGCGGCGAAGTCGACGTGCTTCTGGAGCCCGTACGGGTCGGTGATCTGGTCGTCGAAGGTCTCACCGGGAGGCTGGTCGTAGGAGTCCATCCCGATGATGTCGACGACGTCGTCACCCGGGTAGCACTCGGTCCACGGCACCGCGTCCCGGCCCCGGCTCGGCGTGAAGTCGAAGCGGAACTCCTGACCGGGCACCGCACGCATCGCCGTGACGATCCGCTCCCAGTACGCCTTCCAGGACGTGGGATCGGGGCCGCACCGGTGCGTGTACGTCGTGCCGTTCATCTCCCAGCCGAGCACGATCACGGTGTCCGGCACGCCCAGCTCCACCAGGCGTTCCGCGAGCCGCGTGAAGTGCTGGTCGTGGTCGCCCGCCGCACCCGCCCGGAGCAGCCTGCGGACCTCACCGTCCGGGACCCGCTCCTCGTTGCGCTCCAGCATCGGTACGTTCAGGACGAACATCCGGTCCGGATCCGCCCGCCTCCACTCCGCCCAGGCGTCGAGGAAATCGGGGGAGCCCTCGATGTTCACCCACAGATCGCCCGGCAGATACGTGTGCCCCACCCGCAGCTCCGCCCCGCCGAGCCAGCGCGAGAACTCGGCCATCCGGCTGACCCCGGCGGGCCCGTAGTCCAGATACGCGCCGTGCGCCGTACCGCTGCCCGCCCTGAGCCCGCCGGGGGCCGCGCCGTCGACGGAGTCGGTGCCCGGAGACGACTGGCCCGCGATACCGCCACCCGCCAGGAGGCTGAGAGCAAGCGCCGCGATGCACGAAACGATGAGACGGCGCTTGGCCGGCATTGTTCCTCCTGGCTGCGGTGAATTCCGGCCGTTTCGGCCGATAGGGAGAGAGTCGCATCATCGTGCACCGGGGGCATGCGCAGGAGTCCATTTATCGTATTCGGCGTTGCGGACGTGCCGTTCAGGTGAATGTGGGGCCGAACGTGAACGGCAGCGATCCGACGCGGTTGTCGAAATTCGAATCCACCAGCCCCGGGTCCCCGAGATCCCGCATGACGGGACGCCGGTCGATCAGTTCCCGGAACAGAGCCGTCATTTCGAGCCGGGCCAGATGCGCTCCCAGACAGTGGTGCGGCCCCCCGCCGCCGTATCCCAGATGGGGATTGGGCGAGCGGGTGATGTCGAAGCGATCCGGATGGGTGAAAACCGTCTCGTCGCGATTGGCGGACGCGTAAATGAGTGCGACTTTCTCGCCCGGGAGGAATGTTCGGCCACCCAGCGCGAATTCCGCGGTGACGGTCCTGCGGAACTGGATGATCGGCGTCGAATGGCGCACGATCTCGTCGACCGCCCCGCCGATGTACCGGTCGAAGTCGGACCGCAGCAGCTCCCGCTGCTCCGGATTCCGGTCGAGCAGGAACAGCCCGTGCGCGATGGCGTTGCGGGTGGTCTCCACCCCGGCGACCAGCAGCAGCGAGAAGAAGGCGCCCAGCTGCCGCCCCGACAGCGCCTCGCCGTCGATGTCCGCACACACGAGCGCCGAGACGAGGTCGTCCCCGGGGCGACGGCGGCGCTCGGCGGCGAGCCGCCCCATGACCCACTGCATCCGGGCCAGGGACGCCAGCCCCCGCCCGGGGATCCGCAGCCGGGCCCGGCCCCGCCGCGCGACGCCGACATGCTCCGACGCGTGGTCGATCTGCTCGGCGATCCGCGCCCGGTACGCCTTCGGGATGCCCATCAGGTCGCAGATCACCTCCAGCGGCAGCCGCGAGGCCGCCGACGGCACGAAGTCCCGGGGCCGCTCGGCGATCAGCTCGTCCACCAGCCGCCCGGCGAGCCGGTCGACGTTCTCCTCGACGCCCGCCAGCAGCCGCGGGGTGAACCGCCGCGAGATGATCCGGCGCAGCGCCGCGTGCTCGGCCCCGTCCATGTTGACCATCGAGTTCCCGAACAGCGCCTTCGCCCAGCCGGCCGGCTCCGGAGTGGTGACCCCGGGAGCGCTCGCGAACACCCCGGGCGTACGGCTCGCGGTCCGCACATCGGCATGGCGCACCAGGGCGTAGAACGGCTTTCCGGCCGTACGCGCCGTACCGGGCCGGGGCGTGAACAGCACCGGTGCGTCCAGCTCCCGCAGCAGCGCGAAGGCCCCGAGCCGCTCGGGGCGCGGCAGCCGCCAGAACGCCGGGTCGGCCAGATCGACGTCCGCCGCGCGCAGCGCACGGTCCCCGGACGGCTGATACGGAACGGTCATGCCCACCACCTCCACGGTTCGCCAGGCCATGGTCCGGTCCACCGGTCACGGGAGCCCCCGCGACGCGGCCTGTCGCCGCCGATCGCCCCGCACCCTCACGCGTTTGCCGGAACGCGACCGCCGCGTGTGCGCCGTACGCCGCACGCACGAGAACTGTTTCGCCACCGCCTCGTTGTCAACATCGCCATCAGAAGCACCTCGGACGAGTTAACGAGAGGCAGGTAGTCATCTCATGAGCCCCACCCCCGCGAAACCGGGCGGCACCCGCATTCCCTCCCGCCGGACCGTCCTGCGCGGAGCCTTCACCGCCGCCGTGGTCACGGGCACCGCCGGCGCCCTGCTGCCGCTGCTCGACCGCGACCCGGCCGCCGCGGACCGGCCCGCACCGGCGCCCGGGCCCGGCTTCGGATCCCGCGCCACGACGGAGGAGTTCGTCGAGATGTACCGGGGCCGGGAGATCCGGGGGACGGCGACCGTCGTCGTCCCCGCGGGCGCCCCGGCCGACGACCGGGCCGCCGTCGCCGCCGAACCGGTCACCGAGATCCGCATCGACGGCCGGCCGCTGCACGTCATGAGGCGGGCGGACGGCACCTATCTGAGCGACGTCCGCCACTACGAGTCGTATCCGACGCTGCGCGAGACGGCCCGGGCCGCCGTCGACGAACTCGGCTCCGCCCGACTCGCCCCGCCCGCCGCGCACCGCATGTGAACCAGGAGGACCAGCACCGGTGTACACCCGCAAGAACCAGCGCGATCTCACGCGCACCGAGAAGCGCCGGCTCATCGACGCGATCCTGAAACTGAAGCGCTCGGGCCGCTACGACGACTTCGTCGTCATGCACCGGGAGTACTACGTCATGGACACCGAACGCCGGCCGCGCCCGGCGCACATGACGTCCTCGTTCTTCCCCTGGCACCGCCAGTACCTGCTGGAGTTCGAGAAGGCGCTCCAGCGCGTCGACGCCGGCGTCAGCGTCCCCTACTGGGACTGGACCCAGGACAACAGGACGACGTCCTCGCTCTGGGCGGAGGACTTCCTCGGCGGCAACGGCAGGCCCGGCGACCGCCGGGTCACCACCGGACCGTTCGCCTACGCGGCGGGCAACTGGAGCGTCGGCAGGGGCGTCACCGACGAGCATTACCTCACCCGCAACTTCGGCAGGCCGGGCAGCGACCCGGTCTCCCTGCCCACCAAGAACGACGTGGCGCGGGCCATGAAGGACCCCGTCTACGACACCGCGCCCTGGAACAGCATCAGCACCGAGGGCTTCCGCAACCGCGTCGAGGGATGGGGCATCCGGGACGTGCGCACGGTCGGCCTGCACAACCGGGTCCACCAGTGGGTCGGCGGGCCGATGGCGGGCGCGGCCTCCCCCGAGGACCCGGTGTTCTGGCTCCACCACTCCTTCATCGACCTGCTCTGGGACCGCTGGCGCAAGGCCCATCCCAAGTCCGCCTACCTGCCGGGCCGCAAACCCGCCTCACCCGGCCCGGACCGCGACTACGTCTTCGGCCTCGACGAGGCGATGCCCCCCTGGGGCGTGACTCCGAGAAAACTCCTCGACCACAGCAAGACCTACCGCTACGCCTGAGGCCGGACGGCGGAACGGCCGGCCCCCTCCGCAAGGAGGGAGCCGGCCGTTCCGGAACCGCGGGAGATCAGCGGCCGTAGCCGTAGTCCCCGTCGCCGCCGTTGTCGTCGTGGCCCTCGGAGACGTTGGCGCAGGTGTTGCCGAAGGCCGGGTTCAGCAGGCCGATCACGTTGATCGTGTTGCCGCAGACGTTCACCGGGACGTGCACGGGAACCTGGACGGCGTTGCCCGAACCGACCCCGGGGGAGCCGGCGGCGATGCCCTGCGCACCGGCGTCGGCGGACGCCAGGCCGGCGCCGCCGGCGATCAGGGCGCCGGTGCCGGCCATGACAGCGGCGACCTTCGTCATACGAGACATGGAGAACTCCTTGTAAAGAAGGGGGTTGTGCTGCGGACACGAGGCCCACACCCCCTGACAACGCGAAAGACGCCGGACGGTAACGGATCTGTGCATAGTGGATATCTCCGACGCCGCCGTCCGGCGTACGCCCGGCGTGTCAGCGTCCGATCACGGGCAGCCCCGACAGCCGTTCGTGCCAGTCCCGCGCCGCCGGGAACCGTGCCTTCACGGTCTCCACCGCCCGCTCCCGCACCGCGACCTGCGACTCGCGCAGCCGCAGCAGCGGCTCCAGACCCGAACGGGCCAGCAGCAGCCGCTGATTGACCACCGGCACCGGCCCCCAGTGGTTCTTGTAGCTCTCCGCGCCGCGCAGCAGGCTCAGCACCGTGCGCCCGCCGTCCGAGGCCTGCTGGGCCACCTCGCGCAGCAGCATCGTCGACACATCGACTTTCCGTTCGCGCAGCGCCGGATCCGCACCGTACAGATAGCCGCCCGTCAACCGCCCGGACTGCAACGACAGGTTGGACGCCACCACCTCGCCGTTCAGCCGGAACTCGGTCATGGCCGCCGTGCCGTCCCCGACCATCCGCCCCACCGACCGGATCAGATGGTCCGAGAACCGCGCCCGCAGATGCTCGGGGTTGACCGTCCGGCCCTCCCACTGCCGCTCGTGCAGCCGCAGCAGCGTGCCGATCGCGGCCGGTACCCGGTCCTGCGGAATCCGGTGCGCCTCGATGCCCAGGGCGTCGACCTTGCGCAGCTTGGAGCGCAGCCGCTGGCCCCGCGAGCCCGTCAGCCTGGCCACGCGGTCGTCCAGTGGCTCGGCCGGCAGCTCCATGCACGTCGAGTCCGTGAGCCGGCTCCGGGCCCCCGGCCACCGCCCGAACAGCAACTGCGCCGACGCGTCCGGCCGGACCTCCCGCAGATCCACCACGGTGTGCCGGGCCGCCCGGTCCAGACCGCGCCCCAGCGCCCCCACCGCGTACCCGGCCTCCTCCTGGTCCAGGAGGATGTCGAAGAAGTCGGAGACGGCCCCGCCCATCGGGACCAGCAGCGGCATCGGACGGTGCACCAGCATCAGCGGCGCCGCCCCGATCAGCCGCCCCGCCCGGCGGACCAGCAGCACCCGCAGCCGACCCTCCTGACCGTACGAGATCCACCACGAGTGCAGCCAGGCATGGCTCTGGAACGGGGTGGGCGTGGCACAGCGGCGGTGCAGCGCGTCCCACTCACCGGCGAGCGCGCCGAACTCCCCGAAGTCCCGGCACAGGGTCACGGCCAGGCCGCCGGCCCGGTGCGCCGTCATCGGACCAGCTCCCGCTCGTCCTGGGCGACGCCCCCGGCCGCCGGACCGGGCACCTGGGCCGAGACGCTCCAGCCTTCCCGGCGCGGCCGCACCAGCAGGACGAGACCGCCCAGGAGACCGCCCGCCGCCGCCCCCACGGCGGCCCCCAGCGGCACCGACGGCGAGACCGGCTGGTCCGGCGTCATCGCATGGGTGAACTTGATCAGCTTGACCCCGGTGTCCTTGGAGACATGACCGCTGCTCACGATGACGGCTTCGATGACCGCGTTGGCGATGTCGGCCGCCTTGTGACGGTCCGAGGAAGTGCCCGTGACGGCGATCATCGGCGAGTCGGGGGAGGTCTCCGACGTGACGTGGGACCGCAGTTCGCGCAGCGGCTCGCCCGCCGCGCCCTGCGCGTACGAGAGGGTCGCGTCGCTCGTCGTCAGCCGCCCGTACGACTGGGCGTACCCCAGCGCCGCCGCGGGGTCCGTCTCCCCTTCCGCGACCGCCATCGCATAACTGGTGGCCTCGTACTGCGGGGTGGCGAGCGCGCCGTACGAGAGCCCGGACGCGGTGCCGATCAGCACGCTGACGGGCAGCGGCCACCAGTGCGGCAGCCGGGTGAGGGCGGTGCGCAGCCGACGGACGCCGACGCGTCGCTGCTGCTGCTCGGGTGAGTCGGTCATGAATGAGCTCTCCGGTTCGGTGGGGCGGTGTCGAGGGCGTACGCGTACACGTCCATCAGGCGCTCGCTGCTGCGCCGGATGTCGTAGTGGCCGACGGCCCGGGGCGGCGGCCGGCGGTCCGGGCCGGCCTGTATCCGCTGCCGCAGCCGGGCCGTCAGCTCCTCGGGGCTCCCGGCGATCCGGGTCGCGCCCGGGGCGTGGGCGGCGGGCAGGTCGTCGATGGCGGGGCAGGCGTCGTGCAGCACGGGGAGCCCGGCGGCGAGCGCCTCCACGGCGGCCAGCCCGAAGGACTCCTCGCGGGACGTGGAGACGAAGACGTCCAGGGCGCTCAGCAGCGCCGGAACACCCGGGACCGGACCATCCCCGTCCTCGTCGCACTCCCCGAGGAACCGGATCCTGTCTACCGCGCCCAGGCGCAGGGCCAGCGCCCGCAGCGACCCGGCCTCCGGCCCGTCCCCGGCCAGCAGCAACCGGGCCTCCGGCAGGGCGGCGACCGCGCGGATCAGCACGTCGAACCGCTTGCCCGGCACCAGCCGGCCGACCCCGCCGACCACGAACGCGTCCTCGGGGAGGCTCAGCGCCGCCCGCACGGATGCTCGCCGCTCCCCGTCGAAGCGGAACCGGTCCGCGTCGATGCCGTTGGGCACCAGCCGGATCCGGTCGGCGGGCACCCCCCAGTCCCGCAGCCGGCCGGCCACGGTGGAGGAGACGGCGACCGTCGCCGCGCCGAGGCGTTCGGTGGAGAGGTAGAGGGCGCGGATGGACCGGGTGAGCGGGCGGCCCTCGATCTCGGCCCGCCCCAGGGAGTGTTCGGTCGCCACGGTGGCCCGCGTCCCCGCGAGGCGCGCCGCGATCCTGCCGTACACACAGGCCCGGTAGAGATGCGTGTGGACCAGGTCGTAGCGGCCGTCCCGGATCAGCCGGGCGAGGCGTCCGACGGCCGACAGGTCCCGGTTGCCGCGCATCCCGAGGTGCGTCACCCGGATCCCGTCGGACCGCAGCTCCTCGGCCACCGCCCCCGGGTTGGTGAGCGTCACCACGTCGCACTCCACCGGCAGATGGCGCAGCAGCAGCCGCAACTGCCGCTCGGCGCCGCCGACCCCGAGCCCGGTGATGACGTGCAGCGCCCTCACCGGGGGCCGCCCGCCCGCACCGGCGCGGCGGTCCGCGGGCCCGCACCGGGCACCGCCACCTGCCGCAGCCCGTGCCGCAGGTCCTTGGCCCACAGCCGCACCCCCCGGTCCGCCTGGCTGATGTGCGTACGGGGCAGGGCGAACCGGCTGAGCAGCGGACCGGGCGTCAGCGCACACGCGTAGCCGTAGCCCGCCGAGCGCGCGGCCCGCGTGACCCGGCGGTCGAGGAAGCCGTACGGGTAGCAGAAGCCCTCCGGGAGCGAGCCCGTGAGATCGCCGATCAGCGCCCTGCTCTCCGTGGTCTCGCGCCGCAGCTCCTCGTCACGGAGACCCGTCAGGTCCTGGTGGTACAGCCCGTGCGAGCCGACCTCCATGCCCGCGGCGGCGACCCGCCGGACGTCGGCGTGGGTGAGCAGCGGCTTGCGCGGGCCCAGCGGATCCCACTCGTTGACCCCGCCCGGGCGGCCCGGCAGCACGAACACCGTGGCCCGGAAGCCGTGCTTGCGCAGCACGGGCAGCGCCTCGTCGAGGAAGTCCGCGTACCCGTCGTCGAAGGTCAGCCCGACCAGCCCGCGCCGCCCCGCCGCCCCCGCGCGCAGCAGCTCCGACACGCCCACCCCCGTCAGCCGCCGGCTGCGCAGCCAGGACAGCTGCTCGTCGAGGCGTTCGGGGGAGACCGTGATGCCGTACGGATCGTCGCTCGGGTCCGTCACCGAGTGGTACGTGAGGATCCACGGCTGACGGCGGGTGTGCGGGCGGAGCCGGGACGAGGGAGCATCGGCGCGATGTACCGAGGATTCAGCGGCCATCAAGGAACCTCCGTCGGATGAGTGCCAGCAGGGAGACGACCTCGGGCGAGCGCAGGGCGAGGCAGGTCAGGAAGAACACGGCGGGGACGAGGAGACACCCGGCGGCCAGGCTCAGCACCGGATCGGGGACGAGCGGGGCGCACGCCCAGCCCGCCGCGCCCGCCACCAGCGACGCCCCGGCGAGCCGGCCCAGCGAGAGCGCCACGTCCCGGGCCCTGATCGGCACCACCCGGGTGCCGAGGCCCATCAGGAGCAGCAGGGCCGTGGAGCTGATCCCGATCGCGTTGGCGGTCGCGATGCCGTCCACACCGAAGCGGTACGTCAGCGCATACCCGGCTCCCATGGTGACCAGCAGCCCGGTCCCCATCGCGAACGCCGGGAACCAGGTGGGCCGCCCGGACGAGAAGAACGGCCGGCTCAGCGCGCCGACCAGACAGTGCCCCAGCAGCCCCAGCGCGTAGACCCGCATGACCTGGGAGGTCGACGCGGTGTCGGCGGAGTCGAACGCGCCGCGCTGGAAGAGCACTTCGACGATCTGGGGCGCGTAACCGAGGACGACCGCCGTGCCGAGCAGCACCACAAGGCCGGCCAGCCCGAGGTCCCGCTCGACCCGCCGCCGGGCCTTCTCGTGCTCCCCGGCCGCCATCGCCTGTGCGACGACCGGGAAGGTCACCGTGCAGATCATCAGCGACAGCACCATCGGCATCTGCGCGACCTTCTGCGCGTAGTTGAGGTGCGAGATGGCCCCGACGGGCAGGGTGGAGGCCAGGAACCGTTCCACCAGCACCTGGGACTGACGGCTCACCACGAACACGACCACCGGGGCCAGTACGGCGAACCCCAGCAGCGGAGCACTCCGCGCCGCCCGCCGCCTCAGCCGCCCGAACCGGGGCAGCCGAGGCCGGGCGAGCGGCACCAGCCGCAGGAAGACGGGCAGCTGGGTGAGGATCATCAGCGCACTGCCGACCGCGACCCCCGCCGCGGCCGCCCGCACCCCCCAGACCGCGTGCAGGGCCAGCGTCATCCCGATGATGCCGAGGTTGTACGCGACATAGACCCCGGCGGGCGGCAGGAAGCTGCCGTGCGCGCGCAGCGCGGCGCTGAAGTAGCCGGTGATCCCGAAGGTGAGGACGGTGACCGCGGTCAGCCGAGTGCAGTCCACCGCGAGCCGGGGATCGGCGAGCCCCGGGGCCAGCACCCCGACGACCCACGGCGCGCCCGCGATCAGCAGCGCCGCGCCGCCGGAGAGCAGCAGGAACAGCCGGGGGAGCGTGGCCGCCACCAGTTCCCGTACGGGGTCGGCGCCTCCCTCTGTCCCGCCGGAGGCACGACGGGTGAGGGCGAGGCTGAACGCCGGGACGAGGAGGAGTGCCATCCCGTCCTCGATCAGCAGCGTCGCCGCCATCTCGGGCACGGTCCAGGCGATCAGGAACGCGTCGCTGGCGTCGCTCGCCCCGAAGTACCGGGCGATGGCCTGGTCCCGCACCAGACCGAGGACGGCCGCCAGCACGGTCAGCACCGCCGTGCCCGCCGCCGCCCGGGCGAGGAACGCCCCGAGCCGGGGCGTCTCACCGCTCGGCGTCTCCGGTGCGGCGGGCCCTTCCGGACCCGCCCCCGGGGCGGGGAGCAGCGGCGGGCGCGGGCCCGCCGCAGCGTCAGCCGGACGTGCCTCGGCCTCCGTGCCCGTACCGGACTCGCTCATGCGGCGTTCACCCGGTCCGGCTCGGCCAGCGCCCACCAGGCGGCCAGCCCCAGCACGACACCGCTGAGCACCGTGGTGGGCCCGCCGATGTCCGCGTACAGGAAGTTGACGCTCTGCCAGGTCATCAGGGCGACCGCCACCAGACCGCAGTCCAGGGCCGCGTGGGCGCGGGAGCGGGCGAGCCACAGCCGGCGGATCGCGCCGACCAGGATCGCCGCCCAGCTGCCGACGAGCGCGGTCAGTCCGATGAGGCCCTGCTCGCCGAGGACGAGGAGATACATGTTGTGCGGGGAGAGAAGGGCCTGCCGGCGGAACTCCTGGCCCGCCCCGGCGGTGTCGCTGCCCGACGAGAGGCCGATCGAGGCGTGCCCGTCGCGGTGGTCGGGGAAGCCCTTGAGACCGACCCCGGCGGCCGGCTGCTCGCGCCACATCGCGCCCGCCGCGCTCCACATCGCGTACCGGTCGCTGACCGACCGGTCCGGGGTGCTGGTCACCCGGGTCACGCTGGCGGCCCGGTCCGCGATCATCTCGGAGCCGATGCCGAACCCGCCGACCAGCACCACGCCCGCCGCGCCCAGCACGGCCAGCGAGGTGAGCGCCTGCCGCCGCCCGCTCAGCGCCAGGGCGACGAGCACCGCGGCGGCCGTGGCGATCCACACGCCCCGGCTGAACGACAGTGTCAGCGGCACGATCAGCGCGACAGCGAGAACGGCGGCGCACGGCCGCAGCCAGGCCGGGGCGCTCCGGGGCGTGCGCAGAGCGCAGGCGGCCGCGGCGAGCAGCCCGTAGGCGACGACGGTCGCCATGCCCATGATGTCGCTGGGCCCGAAGGTGCCGACCGCCCGGATGTCCTCGCCCATGTACGAGGCGCCGGTCCCGGTGACGTACTGATGGACGCCCGTGACGCCCTGGACGACCGCCAGGAGGACCAGCGAACCGGCGACGACCCGGAAGCCGTACGCGTCCCTGAGCAGCAGGAACACCGTGGCGGGCACGAGCACGAAGACCTGGAGGTAGCGGACGAGCCCCGGCAGGGCCGCCCCCGGGTCCGCCGCCGTGACCGTGGCCACCGCGAAGCCCACCGCGGGCAGCCCCAGCACCAGCGCCGCGGTGGCGCTCAGTGGCCGCTGCCGCAGATACAGCACCCGCCCCACGCACACCAGCACGGCGATCCCCGAGGCCACGTCGGCCGGGCCGCCCCCGCCCGAGGTCCCGTACGGGAGGGCGGGCAGCAGGACGGTCGCGACCAGCGGCAGCAGCGGCCAACGTCCGCGCCAGCCGGTCCAGGGGGAGCGGGCGACGGCGCGCGGCGCGGCCGCCGGTGACGGCACGGGCGGGGTGAGGACAGCGGTCATGGTCAGCTGCCTCCGAGCCGGAACAGGGAACCCGCCGTTCGCGCCAGCACGCACGCGTCCTGCCACAGCGACCAGGTCTCGATGTAGTGGTTGTCGAAGCGGGCCCGCTCCTCGATCGAGGTGTCGCCGCGCAACCCGTTCACCTGGGCAAGACCTGTGATGCCCACGGGCATCCGGTGGCGGGCCTGGTAGCCGGGGTGGGCGCGGCTGAACTGCGCCACGAAGAAGGGGCGTTCGGGTCGCGGACCGACCATGCTCATGTCGCCGCGCAAGACGTTCCACAGCTGCGGCAGCTCGTCGAGGGACGTCCGGCGCAGCAGGCGGCCGACCCGGCTGAGCCGCCCGTCGGACGCGACGTTCCAGCGGGTGGCCGACTCCTGGACGTCGGCGGGGCGCAGCGTACGGAACTTCAGCAGGACGAAGGGGCGTCCGTGCCGGCCGACGCGCTCCTGACGGAAGATCACGCCCGGCCCGTCGGAGAGCCGTACGGCGAGCGCGCAGGCCGCCATCACCGGGGCCGCCAGCACCAGCCCGACCGCGGCCAGGACGGCGTCCATCGCCCGCTTCACCCCGTGGCCGAGGGGGCGGTCCGTCCCGTCGGGCAGCGGCTGGGCGGTGAAACCCCACAGATGGTCGGGCCTCCCGCCCGCCGGGGGTGCCGCTACGGCGCCGGGCCCGGTGATCAGCCACACCCGGCAGCCGTGCCCGGTGAGGAGGGTGAAGAGGGCGGCGCCGTCCGGGGTGGCCTCCGGCGGGGCCGTGAACACCGCGTGCCGCACACTGTTCTGCACCACGGCCCGCCCCACCTCCTGGGGCGAGGCCAGGACCGGCAGGGGCACGGCGTCGGAACCCGTCACCTGCTGCTCGTCCCCGGCCGCCGGGGCGACCAGACCGACCGGCCGCAGCCCGTACGCGGGATGGTCGTACAGCGCGGCCGTCACCTGACAGGCCGCCGGCCCCTGGCCCACGACCAGCGTGGACTGCGGGCGGCGCACGGCGGCCCGCCGCCGCGCCCGGTGGACCGCCGCGCGCCCGGCGCAGGTCAGCGCGGTCTGCGTACCGGCCCCGTACACCAGCACCGCCCAGCCGAACCCCTGCTGCGGGGCCCAGGCGTCCAGCACCTCCATCGTCACGTACCACTGGAGGAGGGTGAGACCGAGGAGCGCGGGCAGATCGGAGAGGACCGAGGGGGACAACCGCATCCGGTACAGACCGCGCCAGGCGAAGAGCAGCACCTGCGCCACCGCCTGGACGGCCATCAGCAGCCAGGGCCACGCGACCGGGACCACCAGGGCGAACGTCACCGCCGGGGCCAGGGCGTCCACGCACAGCAGCGGGACGGGACGGCCGTACCGGACGGCCCGGCGCTCACCCGGCCTCGCCTGCGCACCGCCGCCGCTTCTTCGCGGCGGATGAACCGTGTGAGCCTGCACGGCTGTTGCCTGGCCGGCTCCGGGAACCGGTGCACTCTCCATCGTCATCGCTCGGTGCGCTTCCTCGTCGTGGGGCCGGACATGCCGACAAGTTCCTGGTAGAGACCGGCAACCGCCCCCGCGGTCCGTCGGACGTCGAAGGCCGCCCGGGTGTGGCGCAGGGCCCGGCGGGACACCGCCTCGCGCAGATCAGGGTCGGTGAGCAGGGCGGTCAGCGCCGAGGCCAGGGCCGCCGGATCCTCCGGTGGTACGAGGCAGTGGTCCTCGTGGCCGGGCGGGAGACTCTCGCGCGCGCCGTTCACATCGGTGAGGACGACGGCGCGTCCGCAGGCCATCGCCTCCAGCGGGGCCAGCGCCATGCCTTCCCACCGGGAGGGCAGTACGAGGACGTCGGCGGCGTGGATCCACGGCCGCACGTCCTTACAGGCCCCGGTGAACAGCACGCCCGGCGGGGCCGACGCCTCAAGACCGTCCCGGTCGGGCCCGTCGCCCACCAGGACCAGCCGCGCCCCCGGCACCGGCATCCGGCGCCAGGCCCGCAGCAGGACGTCCTGGCCCTTCTGCCGGGTCAGGCGGCCGACGCAGACGACCAGCGGGGCATCCGCGGCGACCTCCTCCAGTAAGGGGAGGGTGGCCCGGGCCTCCGCCCGGACCGAGTGGTCGCCGGGGCGGAACCGGTCCAGGTCGATGCCGTTGTGGATGACCGACCAGCGGGCGGCGATGCCCGCCTCCTGCCCGGTGCGGCGCTCCGACTCGCTGACACACAGGATGTGGTCGGTCCAGCGTGCGCCGAACCGCTCCCAGCCGAGCGCGAGTTCGGCGGTGCGTCCGCCGACGGCCTCGAACGACCAGGCGTGCGGCTGGAAGACCGTGGGGACCCGGCCGCGTACCGCGATCCGGCCGGCCAGGCCCGCCTTGGCGCTGTGGGCGTGCACCACGTGCGGGCGGCTCGCGCGGACGATCCGGCGCGCGGCCGCGACCTCACCGGCCAGCCGGGGCCCGGGAGTACGGGTGGCGGCCCAGCCGTGGACCTCGGCGCCCGCCGCCGCCGCCCCGAGGGCCAGCGGGCTCCCGGGGGGACAGGCCACCACGGGACGCAGTCCGGCACCGGCCTGGGCCCTGACGAGATCGGTGACGACCCGGGCCACTCCGCCGTCCACGGGCTGAACCACGTGAAGGACCGTCAATTGTCTTTCTTCAGTACGACGCATGTTCAGCACGCACGGCTCTCTTCGCTCAATACGGTGAGTAAAGCCGAGGTGCACTTTGGCAGATATGTGGCGATATCGTGCGCGTGACTCGCTCATACGACCACATGGGGATTGCCCGTCCGGATGGGCCGTCCGGGTGGTCGCGCGGCAGACCGGCGCAGGCCCGGGTGCCTTCGCGGGCCGGTGGCGAAAGGGCACCGGGGGTCCGGCGCGGGGAGCGGGCCGATGTTCCGCGCGACGTCCGCCGGTTATACCGTCAGCCTTTTCCGGGAAAGCGCACACCGCCGAACGCCGCACTGGATGGCGTCACCATCCATCGGTGCCGTCGCCGAAAAGCAGGAGCGCCCCGGACGGTGTCCGGGGCGCTCGGCGAGGCGCCGGTGTCAGCCGGTGCGGTCCACCAGATACGGGATCAGCGTGAGCAGATCCCCCCGGGCCTCCTCCTCCAGCGGCACCCGGTCCAGGCAGGCGCGGGCCGCCGCCAGGTGCTCGTGCGCCTCGGCGATCGTCGCCTCGCGCCCGCCGGCCTCGTCGATCAGCTCCGCCGCGCGCCGCGCCGCCGCGTCGTCGAGCGGCCCGGCGGAGGTGAGCAGCGCGTCGAGCCGCCCGGCCGCCGGGTGGTCGGCGGACAGCGCCGCGAGCACCGGGTACGTCTTCTTGAGCCGCCGCAGATCGCTGTGCACGGGCTTTCCCGTCAGCTGCGGATCGCCCCAGATCCCGAGCAGGTCGTCCACCGCCTGGAACGCCACCCCCACATGCCGCCCCGCCAGGTCCAGCGCCTCGGCGGTCGACGCCGGAGCGCCCGCCAGCACCGCGCCCAGGGCGGCCGCGCAGCCGAGCAGGGACCCCGTCTTGTGGGTGGCCATCGCCCGGTACTCGTGCGGCAGGACGGCGCCGGGCCCGGACCACGGCCGGGACTCGAACAGCAGATCCTGCGCCTGCCCCCGCACCAGATCGCCCAGCGCGCCCGCCAGTTGCCGCACCGCGGCCGGGCCGCCGGGACCGGGGGCCTCCGCCAGCGTGGACACGGCCAGCGCGAACAGGGCGTCCCCCGCGAGGACCGCCGGGCCCGTGCCGTACGCCTTCCACAGCGTCGGCCGGCGGCGGCGGGTCTCGTCGCCGTCCATGATGTCGTCGTGGATCAGCGAGAAGGTGTGGATCAGCTCGACGGCGACCGCCCCGAGCACCCCGTCCTCCCCGCTGCCGCCCGCCGCCTCCGCGCCGAGCACCGCGAGCGCCTGGCGGACCCCCTTGCCCTGCGATCCGGGCGACGGTTCGCCGTCGGCTCCGCGCCAGCCCAGCGAGAAGGCCGCCGTCTCCGCGTGCCAGGGGTGCAGCCGGCCCACCGACTCCACCAGGGCCGGGCGGACCAGCTCGCGGCACCGGTCCAGTATCTGCGGCGCGCTCGCCCGGCGGGTCGTGGAGAGCGTCATCGGCGGCCGTCCCCGGCACCGGCCGACGCGGGTTCCACGTCCAGTTCGGCGTACGCCTTCTCGACCATCTCGCGGGCGTTGAGCAGCCCGATCCGGTCGAGCCTGCCCCGCAGTTCGTCCAGGTCGGCGGCGGTGGCGTCGCGGTCCCGGCCGAGCCTGGCCCGGGCCTTCACCAGGCCGAGCGAGGCCAGCGCCTCACCCCGGGGCTCGTCCATCGCGCGGAACTCGCCGAGCGCCTGCTCGTACACCGTGCGCGCCTCCTCGTACCGCCCGGCGCGGAACAGCACGTTGGCCCGCATCTTGTGGTTGTACGCCAGGGCGCTGGAGAGGTTCATCTCGCGGCAGGTGACCTCGGCCTCGGCGAGCAGATCGAGCGCCCGCCCGGTCGCCCCGTCCCGGAGGGAAACGATGTCGGCGATGCCGCGCAGCGCCCAGGCCCGGCCCCGCCGGTCGTCCGCGTCGCCCGCCAGGACCGCCGCCTCCTCGAACATCTCCAGGGCCGTGTCCAGCGAACCGGTGTTGCGGTGGATCTGCGCGATGCCCTCCAGCGCCCAGACGGTGTGCCGGGCCTCGCCCCGGGCGCGGGCCTCGGCCAGCAGCTGTTCGTGCAGCGTCGCGACGGTCGCGTAGTCGCCCTGGATCCGCCCGGTCTCGGCGAGGCCGGCCAGCGAGTAGCCGCGGGCGACCACGTCGCCGCCCCGCTTCCCCAGCTCCGCGGCGAGGCCGAGCAGCCGGAACGCCAGGCGCAGCGCCCCGCGTTGGCGCGCCAGCGTGCCGCCGCTCCACAGCGCCCAGGCCATCGCCCCGGTGTTCCCGGCCGACCGCGCCGCCCGGTAGCTGGCCTTCCAGGCCCGGTCGGCCTCCGCCACCTGGCCGAGCCTGCGGTGCGCCTCGGCCACGGCGAGGCCGGCGCGTGCCACCTCCTCCTGCGATCCGGAGAGCTCGGCCTGCCTCAAGTGGCGTACTCCCTCGGCCAGTACGTCGGTGAGGGAGGCGTTCACCGACATCTTGGTGAGAGCTCCCTGGTACTCGGGCGCCAGTGCCTTGGTCTGCATGGGTGCCTTCCGCGCGGTGCCGGGCCCGCAGCCAACCGGCTATACCTTCTGCGTATACATGGGGGGTATAGTCGGTCGGTCGTGCAGGCCCGGATCTTGTGGGGGTGGGGCGCCGCTCGTCATGTGCGGCGAACCGTCCTGTCGTCGATCAAGACGGCAGGCGGGTGCGGAGGGTTGCTCGGGCGGCCCAGGCCGTTCCGGGCCGCCCTGTCTATGTCCCGTTACGCCCTGCCCTGCACCTTCTCCGTACGTCGCAGCCGGTGACGTACCGCACGCCGGGCCACCGGTCCGAGCTCGTCCAGCACCCCGGCCGGCGCGGCGAGCTGCTCCAGCGCCTCGAAGGCCCGCTCCGCGCCCTCCGGGTCGACGCCCTCGTACATCTCCAGGCCTCGTACCCGAACAGCGGGCCGAAGCGGCGGTTGGTCACCGTGACCCGGATACGGAAGCGGCCCGTGGCGTCGTGGAAGGACTCGCGGACCTCGGCCTCGCCGCCGATCAGGTTCGGGACCCGCAGGTCGAACGGTCCCTCGCGGAACCGGTGCTCGCCGGAGCGGATCAGCAGCGAGCCGTCGGGCTCGGATCAAGTCCCGCCGTGTTCCAGGAAGCTGTCAGAGAGGGTTGAGTGCTCGCTCAACCCCCTCTGACAGGCCGTGCTCAGGCCGTATTCGCGGCGGGGCCGCCGGGGGCCAGGGCACATCGGCCAGGAGCGGCAGGATGTGCTCCTCCTCGTAGTCGAGGTGGGCGGTCAGCTCCTCGGTCATCCGGGCCAGTTCGGCACGGAAGCGGTCCGGTTCCGCGATGGCCACATCGGCCAGCAGGTCCGCGAGCGCCGACTGCACGGCCCCGATGGAGCGGTGCTCCTCCCGCAGCCGGTCGAAGACGTCCCGCAGGTGGGGGTGGTAGCCCTCCATGGTGGGGAACATGTGCCCGTCCTCGGCCGTGTGGTGGAACTCCAGCGCCTGGCAGAACGAGAGGCAGCGCTGCCGGATCTGCATCCCGAGACCGGGGGCGGGCGGTTCGCCGTCGCCCCCGTGCCCGGCCCGGGCGGCGAAGTGCGCCTCGGTCTCGTCGTGCACATGGCGCAGTTGGCCGCGCAGCCAGGTGTGCACCTCCACCAGCTTGTCGGCGAGCGAGGTGATCGGGGGAGCCGCCGCGTCGGGGTCGGGGAGCGCCAGCACCACGACGGGCAGCACCCGGTCGGTGGCGTCCTGGTACTCCGCGTACCCCGGCGCCTCGGCGACGACCCGGGCGAAGAGCTCGTCGCGCCGGGCCCCTTCGGCGGGTACGGCGAGCGAGTCGAACTCCTCACCGCCCAGCTCGACCCGCACGGTGGGGTGGGCGAGGAGATTGCGGTACCAGTCGGGGTGGAGGGGTGCGCCGAGGTTGGAGGCGACGACGAGGAGCCGGCGGCCGTCGCGGACATAGCCGAGCGGTGTGGTGTGCGGCTTCCCGGAGCGGGCGCCGGTGGTCGTGAGCAGGAGGAGATCGGCGCCCTCGAAGGGGCCGCCGACCTTCCCCGCGTTGGCACGGAATTCGGTGATGACGGACTGCTGGAAGGTCTGGGACATGGAGGTTCTGGGTCTCCCGGAAGGAATGCGGGCAGGCGAAGGCCCGGCGTCGCGGAGTGCGGAGTGCCGGCCGCGAGGCGCCCGGGGCAGGAGCGCTCAAAGGTGAGAACGCTCAGAAACAGGGGTGCTCAAGGCCGGAGATGCTCAGAGGCAGGGGGCGATGAATGGACTCATGGCGTCATCCCTGGAAGAAGGTGCTGGCTTGATCGCCGGCCGGCCCAGATCTCTTTGGCCGACGTCACGCTGCACAGACAGCATGAGAACCCGATCCGCTCGTCCCTGTCAACGCGGGGGCGGGCAACGGAAAGGCGGGCAAGGGAAGCGCGGACGACGGAAAGGCGGGCAACGCCGGAAATCGCGTTGCCCGCCCTGCGCCGCTATCTCGTCGTCGCCGGGCTGCTGGTCCGGCCCCGGGACGGGCAGCAGCTACCACCGCGGACGCTGACGGCGAAGACCGTCACCGCAACGGCGCGTCGAACTGCGTCAGTTGAGGGTGTCGGGGTCCGGGCCGGTGCGCATGCCCCGGTCCAGGGCGGCGACGGCGTCCATGTCCGCGGCCGACAGCTCGAAGTCGAAGACGTCGATGTTCTGCCGGATCCGCTCGGGCGTGACCGACTTCGGGATCACGATGTTGCCGAGCTGGAGGTGCCAGCGCAGGACCACCTGGGCCGGGGACTTGCCGTACCGCTCCGCGATGGAGACCAGGGCCTCCTCCTTGAGCAGGGCGCCCTGGGCCAGCGGGCTCCAGGCCTCGGTGGCGATGCCGTGCCCGGTGTGGAAGGCGCGCAACTCGCTCTGCTGAAGGCCCGGGTGCAGCTCGATCTGGTTGACGGCGGGGATGAGCGTGCCCGTCTCCAGCACCCGGCTCAGGTGGGCGGGCTGGAAGTTGGAGACCCCGGCCGCGCGGATCCGGCCGTCGGCGGCCAGCTTCTCCAGGGCGCGCCAGCTCTCCGGGTACAGGTCGTGGGCGGGCGTCGGCCAGTGGATCAGGTAGAGGTCCACATGATCGAGGCCGAGCTTGGCCAGGCTCGCGTCGAACGCGGCGAGCGTGGCCTCGTAGCCCTGGTCGGCGTTCCACAGCTTCGTGGTGACGAACAGCTCCTCGCGGGGAATCCCGGAGGCGGCCAGCGCCCGGCCCACACCGGCCTCGTTGCCGTAGACCGCCGCGGTGTCGATGGACCGGTAGCCCGCCTCCAGTGCGGCGGAGACGGCCGCGGTGGTCTCGTCGTCGGGCACCTGGAAGACGCCGAAGCCGAGCTGGGGGATGGTCACTCCGTTGTTGAGCGTGACGGTGGGAACGGTGGGGGCGGTGGACATGGGGGATCTTCCGTGGCGCGATGCGCGCCGATATGAACGGCGTACGGCGTTTACTGGCGTCAACAATAATTGCATACGCGGGTTATGTGCAAGCGCGGGCAAGGTGGGGCGGGGTGTCCGGGTCGGCGTCCGCCCCGCGGGCCTGTCGAAGGGGGCATGCCCGCGGTCCTGCCCCCTTCGCCGGACCGGTGCGGTCATGTGCTGGACTGGCGTTTTCGCCCGGATCGGCCAGCACCCCGGATCAGGAGTTCTTGTGAGCAGTTACCGGCAGCCCGGCGTCGTCCTCACCGACCGCCGTTTCACCGTGCCCCTCGACCACAGCGACCCCGGCGGCGAGCAGATCGAGGTCTACGGCCGGGAAGCGGTCGCCACCTCCCGGGCCGGCGAGGAACTGCCCTGGCTGGTCTATCTGGAGGGCGGCCCCGGCTTCGGCGCACGCCGGTTCGTCGGTACGGAGGCCTGGCTCGGCCGGGCCCTGCGCGAGTTCCGGGTGCTGCTCCTCGACCAGCGGGGGACCGGTCTCTCCACCCCGGCCAACCGGCAGACCCTGCCGCTGCGCGGCGGCCCGCGCGAGCAGGCCGACTACCTCGCCCACTTCCGCTCCGACTCCATCGTCCGCGACTGCGAGCTGATCCGGTCGCAGCTCACCGGCGGGGCGCCCTGGACGGTCCTCGGCCAGTCCTTCGGCGGCTTCTGCGCCGTCCGCTATCTCTCCGCCGCCCCGGAAGGGCTGAAGGAGGTCCTGATCACCGGCGGGCTGCCCTCGCTGGACGCGCACGCGGACGACGTCTACCGGGTCGCGTACCCCCGTATCGAGCGCAAGGTCGCCGCCCACTACGCCCGCTATCCGCAGGACATCGAGCGCGCCCGCGCGATCGCCGCGTACCTCGCCGAACACCGGCCCGAGAGCGCCGGACACCGGCTCACCCCCGAGGGCTTCCAGTCGCTCGGCATCCTGCTCGGCACCGGCAGCGGCAGCCACCAGCTCCACTACCTGCTGGAGAACGCGTTCGTCCGCACCCCACACGGCACCGAACTCTCCGACGCCTTCCAGGAAGCGATGCGCACCACCGCCTCCTTTGCCGGGCACCCCCTCTACGCCCTGCTGCACGAGGCCATCTACGGGCAGGGCGAGCGCGCCACGGCCTGGGCGGCGGAGCGCGTACGGGGAGAGTTCCCGCAGTTCGACGCGGCGACCGCGCTGGCCGGCGACGGTCCCGTCCTCTTCACCGGCGAGACCATCCACCCCTGGCACTTCGACGTCGACCCGGCGCTGCGCCCGCTGCGCGAGACCGCCGAACTCCTCGCGCGGCGCACCGACTGGCCGGTGCTGTACGACCCCGAGCGGCTCGCCGCCAACGAGGTCCCGGTCGCGGCGGCCGTCTACCACGACGACATGTACGTCGACACCGCGGACTCGCTGCGCACGGCGGCGGCGATCCGGGGGCTGCGGACCTGGGTGACGGACGAGTACGAGCACGACGGGGTCCGCGCGGGCGGTCCCCGGGTCCTGGACCGGCTGCTGTCCCTCGTGCGCGACGAGGCCTGATCCAGGACCCTTCGTTGGGATCATGCCGGGCCCGCGCGCCCGCCCCCGGAACGGGCCGGGCCGGCCGCGAACCGGCCGGCCCCGCCGGGATCAGCGCTGGAGCTCCTCCAGCGTGGCGTCCAGGTCACCGGCGGAGCGCGGGGCCCGGTTGTGCGGCAGCTTGGAGAGGACCGCCGCCATCCCGCAGGTGTTGCTGAGCGCCGAATACACCAGGCCCGTACCGACGCCCGCCGAGAGCCAGCGCGCCGCCGGGAAGCGGATGCCCGCCACCAGCCCCGCCACCACCAGCGAGCCCGCCGCGAGCCGCACCTGGCGCTCCATGGCCCACGTGGTGCGCGCGCCCTCGGGGCGGTCCAGGCCGCGGCCGTCGCCCTCCCAGGCCGACGTGCCGCCGGTCAGCGTCACGGCCTCGATGTCCGCGCCCGCGAGGATCTCGCACGCCCGCGTGGACCGGACCCCGGAAGCGCACACCACCAGCAGCGAACCGCGCGCGGAGGCGGACTTCAGCGCGGGCAGCGCGTCCGGGAGCTTGTCGAGCGGGATGTTCAGGGCGCCGGGGACATGCCCGGCGGCGTACTCGCCCGGAGCCCGTACGTCGATGACGGTGAACTCCTCCAGACGGGCTGCGGCCTGGGCGGGGGAGAGGGAAGCGGGGCTGGGCACGACGGGGTTCCTTTCGTTCGCCGGACTCCAGCGTCGCACGCCCGCCGCCGGTCCCGGAGGTAGCCTGCCCCTATGACGCCGCAGCGACTCGAACCCATGCCCGGCGACTGGCAGCGAGCCCTGGCCGTGGTCGCCCACCCCGACGACCTGGAGTACGGCGCGGCCGCCGCCGTGGCCGAGTGGACCGACGGCGGGCGCGAGGTCGTCTACCTCCTCGCCAGCCGGGGCGAGGCCGGGATCGACACCCTGCCGCCCGAGGAGTGCGCACCGGTGCGCGAGCGGGAGCAGCGGGCGAGCGCCGCCGTCGTCGGCGTACACACCGTGGAGTTCCTGGACCACCGCGACGGCGTCATCGAGTACGGCACCGGGCTGCGCCGCGACATCGCCGCGGCCATCCGCCGCCACCGCCCTGAACTGGTCGTCACCCTCAACCACCGGGACACCTGGGGCGGGGCCGCCTGGAACACCCCCGACCACCGTGCGGTCGGGCGCGCCACCCTGGACGCCGTCGCCGACGCGGGCAACCGCTGGATCTTCCCGGAACTCGGCGAGCAGGGACTCCAGCCGTGGAACGGGGTGCGCTGGATCGCCGTGGCGGGCAGCGACCGGCCCACCCACGCGGTCGACGCGACAGCCGGTCTCGAACGCTCGGTCCGGTCGCTGCTGGAGCACCGGACGTATATCGAGGTGCTGACCCAGGAGGACCCGGAGCGGTACTGCCGGACCTTCCTCACGGGCATGGCCGAGGCCGCCGCCGAGCGGTTCGGCGGCCGGCCCGCGGTCGCCTTCGAGGTCTTCGCCCAGTAAGGCGCGTCGTCCCGTCCGTTGCCCTGTTGACAAAACGGCTTGCCGATTCTGCAATGGCCCGATGAAGGAACACGACCGGGACGATCCGGAACTGGAGTCCGTCCTCTCCGGTGTCGGCCCCCGACTGCGCCGGCTGCGCAAGGACCGCGGTGTCACCCTCGCCGCCCTCTCCGCCGCCACCGGTATCTCCGTCTCCACGCTCTCCCGGCTGGAGTCCGGCGGCCGCCGCCCCAGCCTCGAACTGATGCTGCCGATCGCCCGCGCCCACGAGGTGCCGCTCGACGACCTCGTGGGTGCCGCACCGGTCGGCGACCCCCGGGTGCGGGCCAAGCCGATCGTGCAGCACGGCCGGACCATGCTGCCGCTGACCGCCCGGCCCGGCGGCCTCCAGGCGTACAAGCTGATCCAGGAGCCGGGCAGCGGCGGCCCGCCCGAACAGCGCACGCACGAGGGGTACGAGTGGCTGTTCGTGCTCTCCGGGAAGCTGCGGCTGCTGCTGGCCGAACACGATCTGGTGCTGGAGCCGGGGGAGGCCGCCGAGTTCGACACCCGGCTTCCGCACTGGTTCGGCCCGGCCGAGGACGAGAGGGTGGAGTTCCTCAGCCTCTTCGGTCCGCAGGGCGAGCGCATGCACGTACGGGCGAAGCCCAAGCGGGCCTGACGTCCGAAGCCTTCCCGGGCCGGGGGCGAGGTGTTCCCAGATCGGCAAGCGACCGCTTAGTATGCGCCGGAGCAGTGGTAATGCCGACCGCTTCGGCGGTTGACGCCGACAGTGTTGTGGAGGCCCCTCATGCAGGCATGGCGAGTGCACCGGAACGGCGAGCCGGGCGAGGTGATGCGGCTGGAGGAGACGGACCGGCCCACGCCCGGCGACGGGCAGGTGCTCGTCGAGGTCCGCGCGGCGAACGTCAACTTCCCCGACGCCCTGCTCTGCCGGGGCCAGTACCAGGTGCGGCCGCCGCTGCCGTTCACCCCGGGCGTCGAGGTGTGCGGCACCACCGAGGACGGGCGGCGCGTCCTCGCCACCCCCGCCCTGCCCCACGGCGGCTTCGCCGACTACGTCGTCGCGGACGAGGCGGCCCTGCTGCCCGCCCCCGACGCCCTGGACGACGCCGAAGCGGCCGCCCTGCACATCGGCTACCAGACCGGCTGGTTCGGCCTGCACCGCCGCGCGAACCTCCGGCCCGGCGAGACCCTGCTCGTCCACGCGGCGGCCGGCGGCGTCGGCAGCGCCGCCGTCCAGCTCGGCAAGGCCGCGGGCGCGAAGGTCATCGGTGTCGTCGGCGGCCCCGACAAGGCGGCCGTCGCCCGCGAGCTCGGCTGCGACCTGGTCGTCGACCGGCGGAGCGAGGACATCGTCGCCGCCGTGAAGGAAGCCACCGGCGGGCGCGGCGCGGACGTCGTCTACGACCCGGTCGGCGGCGAGGCCTACGCCAAGTCCACCAAGTGCGTCGCCTTCGAGGGGCGCATCCTCGTCGTCGGCTTCGCCGGCGGCGTCATCCCCACCCCGGCCCTCAACCACGCCCTCGTGAAGAACTACTCGGTCGTCGGACTCCACTGGGGCCTCTACAACACCAAGGACCCGGCCGCCGTCCGCGCCTGCCACGACGAGCTGACCAAGCTCACCGAGCAGGGCATCGTCAAACCCCTGATCAGCGAGCGTGTCGCCATGGCCGGGGCCGCCGACGCCGTCCAGCGCGTCGCCGACGGCACCAGCACCGGCCGCATCGTCGTCCTGCCCGGAGGCGCCCGATGAGCCCCGCCGTGGACGCCGCAGAGGTCCGCCGCCGCACCCGCGAGCTGCTCGCCGCGCACCCGCCCGCCACCACCGGCCGCACCGACTTCCTCAAGGCCCGCTTCGACGCCGGCCTCGCCTGGGTCCACTACCCGGTGGGCCTCGGGGGGCTCGATGCGCCCCGCTCCCTCCAGCAGGTCGCCGACGCCGAACTCGCCGCCGCCGACGCGCCGGACAACGACCCGCGCCGCATCGGCATCGGCCTCGGCATGGCCGCCCCGACCATCCTCGGCTTCGGCACCGACGAGCAGAAGCGCCGCTTCCTGCGCCCGCTCTGGGTGGGCGAGGAGGTCTGGTGCCAGCTGTTCAGCGAGCCGGGCGCCGGATCCGACCTCGCGGCCCTCGCCACCCGGGCCGTCCAGGACGAGACCGGCGACTGGATCGTGGACGGGCAGAAGGTCTGGACGTCCAGCGCCCATCTGGCCCGCTGGGCGATCCTCATCGCCCGCACCGACCCGGACCTGCCCAAGCACCGGGGCATCAGCTACTTCATCTGCGACATGACCGACCCCGGCGTGGAGGTCAGGCCGCTGCGCCAGATCACCGGCGAGGCCGAGTTCAACGAGGTCTTCCTCACCGGCGTACGGATCCCCGACAGCCACCGGCTCGGGCCCGTCGGCGAGGGCTGGAAGGTCGCCCAGACCACTCTGATGAACGAGCGCGTCTCCATCGGCGGCTCCCGCATCCCCCGCGAGGGCGGCATGATCGGCCCGGTCGCGAAGACCTGGCGCGAACGCCCCGAACTGCGCACCCCCGACACCCACCAGCGCCTGCTGACCCTCTGGGTGGAGGCCGAGGTCGCCCGGCTCACCGGCGAGCGGCTGCGCCAGCAGCTCGTCGCCGGACAGCCCGGACCCGAGGGCTCGGGCATGAAGCTCGCCTTCGCCCGCCTCAACCAGGAGATCAGCGGCCTGGAGGTCGAACTTCTCGGCGACGAGGGCCTGTTGTACAGCGACTGGACCATGGTCCGGCCGGAACTGGTCGACTTCACCGGACGGGACGCCGGCTACCGCTATCTCCGCTCCAAGGGCAACTCCATCGAGGGCGGCACCAGCGAGGTCCTGCTGAACATCGTGGCCGAACGCGTCCTCGGGCTGCCCGCCGAACCCCGTAACGACAAGGACGTCGCCTGGAAGGACCTGAGCCGATGACCGCGCCCAGCCAGACCACCGCCACCCAGCCTCCCGCCACCCCCGACCTGCTCTACTCGCAGGACGAGGAGGATCTGCGCTCCGCCGTGCGCGCCCTCCTCGCCGACCGGGCCGACGCGCCGACGGTGATCGCCGCCACCGAGTCCGACACGCCGTACGACCCGCGGCTGTGGTCCTCGCTGGCTTGCGACATCGGCGCGGCCGGACTCCTCGTCCCCGAGAAGCTCGGCGGCCAGGGCGCGTCCCACCGCGAGGCCGCCGTGGTCCTGGAGGAGCTGGGCCGCAGCGTCGCCCCCGCCCCCTACCTGACCAGCTCCGTCGTGGCCACCGAGACCCTGCTCGCGCTCGGCGCCGAGGACGGACCGGCCGCCGCGCTCCTCGGTGAACTCGCCTCCGGCGCCCGTACGGCCGTGCTCGCCGTGCCCTTCGCGACCCCGCCCGCCGGGGCGGGACCGGTCCTCGCCGCGCTCGACGGAACGGTCCGGGGCATCGCCGACGCGGCGGCCGCCGATGTGCTGCTGGTGCCGACCGCCGAAGGGCTGTACGCGGTCGAGGCCTCGGGCCCCGGCGTCACCGTCGAAGCGCTCGTCCCGCTCGACCTGACCCGCCCGCTCGCCGCCGTCACTTTGGCCGGGGCGGCCGGGACCCTGCTGGCCGACGCGGACGCCGGGGCCACCGCCGTACGGCGCGGACTGCTCGCCGGGGCCGGACTGCTCGCCTCCGAACAGCTCGGGATCGCCGAGTGGTGTCTGACCGAGACCGTCCGCCACACCCGCGAACGCCACCAGTTCAACCGGCCGGTCGGATCGTTCCAGGCGCTCAAGCACCGGATGGCACACCTCTGGCTGGAGGTCGTCTCGGCCCGCGCCGCCGCCCGCAACGCCGCCGACGCGCTCGCCACCGGCAGCCCCGACGCCCCGCTCGCCGTCGCGGTGGCCCAGGCGTACTGCTCGGGCGTCGCCGTGCACGCCGCCGAGGAGTGCGTCCAGCTGCACGGCGGGATCGGCATGACCTGGGAGCACCCGGCGCACCTGTACCTCAAGCGCGCCAAGGCGGACTCGATCGCGTACGGCACGGCGGGCAGCCATCGTCAGGCCGTCGCGGAGCTGGCGGAACTCCCGGCTCCGTAGCGCTCGACCGCCTTCCGAGGCGCCGGTCGGCTCGTCCATTGCGGTGGTGTGCGCGTGCGAGGCGACCCGTTCCGCCCCGGTGGGCGTTTGTCCGTGGGGCGCGAGCGCGCTCGGGCAGACGACCGACAAGGGTGTGAGGCAGGCGATGACGGACATGGATCGCAGGAGGGTTCTTCAGCTGACCTCGGCGGCGACCGTCGCCGGGGGACTGGCCGTCGGGGCGGGCGGGGCCGCCCACGCGGCGCGCAGGGCGGACCGCCGGATCGTTCTGACCGGCAGGCGTACGGGGGCGAACATCCCGGACGTCCTCACGGCCGGCGTCCCGTACTTCGTCCGGTACGACCTGTCGGACGCACAGGGCGACAGCGTGGGCACCGAGAACGCGCACTGCCTGCCCGTTTCCGTGGGGCTGGACGGTTCGTCCGTCCTGGCGACGCTGGTGCTCAGCCTCGACGACGGCCTGATCACGGCTGCCACGGTCTTCCAGCGGCCGCTGCCCGCCGTCACCGAGTCCCCGGTGAACGCCCAACCGTGGTCCCACGTCTTCGCTGTCACCGGAGGGACGGGGGCCCACGCCGGCGCGGTCGGCTCGATCACGATCGACCACCCGACGCGGGACGAGGACGTACTCACCATCGAGTTGGCCGACGCCTCGCTCTAGGCGGGCGCGGCCGCCGCGGGAGTCCATCCTCGGTCGTACCGGCCCTGGTACGCCCCGTCTCGTCTGTCGAGGCGGGGTGTACCAGGGCCTTTTTACGTGCTGTTTGACCCGCTGTTCCACCCAAGCCGCTTCGCCTCAGGTCATACGCTTCGGTTGTTCAATGCACTGCGAACTTTTGAGCCGCGATGGCTTACCCATAAGGCAACGGTGAGTTGCGGATGCAAGGGACCTTCGGATGAGTGCCCTTGTGTGAGGCCTGTACGTCTCACCGCCAATCGTGCACGAACTCGTTAGGCCCCAGCGCCAGGAACTTAGCCGCATTTGGTGTGGTAGGGGAGCATGGACAGGTGTTTCTGCCACTGCGAACGGGTCGGGGTGTCGGTGTTGGTACAGATCTGTCGGACGCTTTCGTCTACTGCCAATGGCCACAGCCGAACTGTGTTGTCCTGTCCACCAGTGGCGAGGATCTGGCTGTTGGGGAGGTAAGCCAGTGATGTGATTTCTGCGGGGCTGATGGCAAGGGGATGGTCGATTTCGGCAGGGCGAGCCGGGTCTGTTACGTCCCACAGGCGTACGCCGTCGCCGCTGGTGGCGAGAGTGCGCCCGTCGGGGCTGAAAGCCAGGTCAGTGACACGGGTGGTGTAGCCGCTCAGCGGCGGCCCGAGGAGCGTGGGGTGATTGTGGTCGGAGATGTTCCATAGCTTGACGTCGCCGTCTCCTGGGCCGCCGCTGACGCCAGCTGAACTGACTGTCGCGAGAGTGTCCCCGTCCGGGCTGAGCGCCATCCACCTTGCGCCGCCGGTGATAGGCGGCCCGGAGCGGACCGGATGTTCCGGATCGGTCACGTCCCACAACTGCACCGTGTTGGACGTATAGCGACCGGCAACGGCGAGGGTATGTCCGTCGGCACTGAAAACAAGGCTGGCCTGCGCCCAGTTGCTCGCGCTGTCACCGTCCGCGGTGATCGGCTCGCCGCGCAGCCGGGGACGGGCGGGTTCTGACACGTCCCACAGCCTCACGCTGTTGTCACCACCGACCACACCTGTGGCGGTGGCGGTGGCGAGGGTCTGTCCGTCAGGGCTGAACGCCACCGACACGACGCCAGCTCCGATGCTGGCGGAGATTTGCGAGAGGACGGCAGGCTTGGTCGGCTCTTCAAGGTTCCAGAGGATCACCCGTCTCTCGCCGTTGGCAACGGTGGCGAGGGTGCGGCCGTCAGGGCTGAACGCCAGCGATATCACGGGGCCGCTGAAATCTTTGATCATGCTGAGGGGAACGGGGTGCGCTGGATCCGAGGTGCTCCACAGCCACACGGTGTTGTCATTTGCGGCAGAGGCGAGAATGTGGCCGTTAGGAGCGGGCACGGTTGAGCTGACGGCTTCGGTGTGTCCGGTGAGTAGAGCTGTGGGCAGGTGCCACAGTTGTACCGTTTGGTCACCGTTGGCGGTAGCGAATGTGAGACCGTCCCGGGCGAACGACATGGCTGTCGTGGAGTGGCCCGCCAGGGGTGAGGCCATGGACTTCGGATGGGCAGGGTCGGCGATGTTCCACAGCCGGAGAGTCCGTTCTCCGTCGGGGGCGGCGAGGATGCGGCCGTCCGCGCTCAGCGCCATTGCGCTGCCTCCGCCAAGAAAACTTGTCACAGGATTGCCCAACGCGACCACGTGCTCCGGGTCAGTCACATTCAGGAGGTGGACGGTGCCGCCGTCGCCGATGGCGAGTGTGCGGCCGTCGGGTGTGAACGTCGCGGTACCGACAGCGGTCCAGATCTTGCCGCGCAAGACAGGTTGGGCGGGGTCCGTGACGTTCCACATCCGCGCGCCGTCGTTGACGGAAGACGTCACGAGTGACCGGCCGTCCGGGCTCCACGTGACGACGTTGACTGCGGACGCGTGGCTGAGGGGGTGGCCTAGCGGGACCGGGTTGGCCGGATCCTTCACATCCCATAGTTGCTCCTCCCAGTAGGTGTCGCCGCCGGTTGCCAGCGTGTGCCCGTCAGGGCTGAACGCCAGAGGGCTGCCGCCGTCGCTATGGGGGAGGGCCGCGCCGAGCGCGCGGGGACTGGCCGGGTCGGTGACGTCCCACAGCCGTACTCCCGTATTTCCAGGTACCGGGCCGGATGACGTGGCGAGTGTGTCTCCATCGGGGCTGAACACCATCCAGGTGGCGCCAGGAACTCGGAGGGGGGTACCAAGCAGCACGGGGCGCGTCGGATCCGTCATATCCCAGAAGCGCACTATGCCTGTGTCTTTGGCATCGTCGTGGCCAGCGGCGGCGAGCGTGCGGCCATCGGGGCTGAAAGCCACCTCGCTGACGCTGGAGGAGAATGCGTTCAGGACGGTGGGAAGCGGCTTGTTCGCGTCTTCGACCAAACGCGTGTAGCGGTCTGCGGTGGGATTCAGTCGATATGCCTCGATGTCTGCCCTGGCCGCGAGTGAGGGATCGGTAGCGTGTAGCTGGTCCGCTCGCGCGGTGACTTGGCTGATCAGTGCGGTCTGCTGCTGAGTTTGGGCGAGGTCGCGCTGGTGGAAGGCGAATGCCCCCGTCATCACGGCGGCAAGAATGAGCGCTGTGACAGCGATGCGGCCTGTACGGAACTGCCGGGCGTACCCGTCGGCCTCACGGAGGGTTGCGGCGAACTTTACGTCCCCGGGCCGGGGAGCGGTTGCGGTGACTTCGAGGCGGTTCGGCTCGGGGGCGACCAGGCGGAAGCCCTTACGGCGAGCAGCGAGCAGCTTTGCGTCCAGGCCAGCGACCCTGAGCAGGCGGCCGTCCGTATCGAGAGCGCCGGTCACCACGGTGCGCGGGCGCAGCCCGTAGAAGACATCTCGGAGCCGGCCCGCTCCTGGCCGGCGCCGCAGCAGCGCTCGAAGGCCGAGTGCGAAGGCTACGCCGAGGGAAGGCCCCTCGATCTGTTCCGGGGGCGAGGGTTCGTCGGACAGGACGATCCGCCACACTACGCAGCGGTCTTCGGACTGCGTGCCACCGGCCAGGTGCCAGGCCGTGCCCATCGCGGAGGCGAACTGGGCGTTCGGGCTGCGCACCCCGTCCATCGTTCGCGGGTCGGGATACAGTCCTGCCGGTCCCGGGGGAAACTCTCTCAGTTCCAGAATGCCAGTGGCGCCTTCGGCGGCCGGGCTCTCTCCGTTCTGTCCGGGTGAGCGGCCGAAGACCACTGGTACCCGCACGACGGGTCCCCTGCGCGGTGCTGTGCCCGCCATCATGAGCGTGGAGATCACCAGAAGTCCCTCGGCAGCCCGCGACGACCCGGCCGGAGACGCGGTATGGCGCAACTGCTGACTCCGTTGCAGGAGAGCGTCGACTCTGCCTGCGAGGCGGGGCGAGAGTTGGGCGATCCCCTCGCCAGACGGCTGTGCCGGCCCGGGGGCGGCTTGGGGGCACAGCAGCCCACTGCCTTCCCACGCCGCGAGCAGTCGCCGGAGCGAGCCGTCGTATTCCTCGGCATCGCCTTTGGACGGAACCAGCGCCCTGGCGAGGAGGAAGGGATGGTCGGCTCTCGCCGATTCCGTGTGTTTATGGTCTGGTGTATTCGCCGCGAGCCAGTCGCGTAGTTCCTCGGCTCCATGACTGCCGAGCCACGCAGGATCGTCACGAACCGCTTCACTGCAGCAGTTCCACCACAGTGCTGACTCACCCAGCAATTCCCGGACTGAGGCCTGCGGGCCTGATGCCTGCTCCAGCACTTTTTCGACCATGGTCCGAGCCGTGTAGCTGCCGCGAATTCTCGACAAACGCCAACCCGTTCGATGTCGCTCCGAGGTTCGCGCGGGAGCTACATCCTGGCTACCCGCGTGATGCCCAGGACCCGCTGCCCCGGTCACTGCAGTTCCTGGTCGATGACGCGACGAAGACCGGCGTCCGAAATCAGCGCCCGTACCGCGCGCCAGGCATCACGGGTCGCATCATTGAGCGAAGCGCCGGCCGACAGCGTGATCGTCTCGGCGGTCCACATACTGTCCGGACTCACCGGTGCTGCCGTGGAGGCTGTCCATTCTCTCCCGACGAAGTCCGGGAGCCGGACGTACGAAGCCGCAGGACCAAAGCGCCCCCGCACCACAGGCACCAGCAGCACCCGCTCAGAACCAGCCCCTCCCGTATACCTGACCGTCGTCATCAGAGGTGTGCCGGCGACGCCCTCGGCCCCGTGCACGACAAGTTCCAGACTGTACGCAGGCACGGTGTCCCCGTGCCTGCGCACGAGGAACCGGGCGGTGCCGTCAGGGGACGATGCCTCCACCAGCACGGTGTCGCCTCCTGCAGCAGCCAGTCCGCCGACCATCGGAAGCTGCGGGAGAGGAAACCAGCCCGGAGCAAGTGGCTGAGTGCCTGACCGATCGGGCGTAGTCCTGGAAACGGTATGCCGGTTCCCGGTTGGTTCTTCTCGGAGGACAGGGTCGGCAGTGAGCGGTGCGGAGGGCAAGTCCGCACCAATGAACGAGGCCCATAGCCGCTGCCGCACTGTGTACCCTGCACGGGCGCGACTTCCTGTCCGGGAGCGGTGGGTAACAGTGCTACCGGTGAACGAGCGCCAGGAGCGCCGGGCGATCGCGCTGATCGTCATGACGGCACTTCCCCAGGGACAGGAGACGCTCCCCCGTGATCCGCTGGGGCCACGGGCGTTGCTGGCGGTGCTTCGCCGGGTGCGCGCAGAGCCTCGGCCGGTGTCGTCGCACGCCCGATCTGGGCCAGCAGTGCCGGCGCGGAAGCTCCCACGGCCACCGCTGCGTAGATACCGGTGACCTCCGTGTGGAGCAGCCATCCGGCTGCGCCTCCCAGGGCCACGCGCATGAGCGCGGCGAGCGAGTCCGCAAGTGGATCGACGAACCTGCCGAGCGGTGGGAGCGGTGTCTCTGACATCCGCGCTGAATGTCGAGCCTCTTGCCAGCTGCGTAATCGTCCGTAGGTGACGGCCGCTTCGGCGATCAGTCCACCGACCGCCCCGGACGCCACAGCCTCTATCCACGTCAGCATCAATCCGCCCCCAGCCGACCCAGTAATTACACTGCCTGACGGTCAATTAGCCTACGCCCTCGGCGTGATCGCACCGATGGCGCAATCGGCAACGAGCTCGTCCAATTCGCTCCGCGGGAGCCGTAACCCGTTCGAGCTCCGACATCCCGCGCCTCTCTCGGCCTGGCGACACCGCACACGACGGATGGTAGACAGCCCCTCGCGACATGCGCAGCGGAACCTGAGAACCGCACCAGTAGTCAGGGCTGCCCCTGAATTTGTCCTACCGCAGGCGTTCGGTAGGGGCGAGGTGGCGGTGACCTGGGCCTTGCAGGTCACCAGCTTCCCGGGCGGATCATGTCGTGCGGCGCTCTTTGATCACCATTGTCGACGTCCTGAGCCGCGACGCCGGGCAGACGTGTTCCACTGCGGACACCACGCTGCCTGCCCCTCGGGCGCGGAACGGGTCATTGCTGGGGTTGTGGCCTCAACGTGCCGGGGCCTGCACTCATCGGCGTTCACGTCCTCCACTTTGCGACGTGGAGCACGGTGTCTACAGGGCGGTCGTTGGTGGAGATGGTTTCATCGGACAGCTGCCGACCGCATAGCCATGAGGGTGATGGCGGTTCAGGTGGTGAGGGTTGCTGAGGCCGAGGGCGGATTCGATGGAGTTGGGCTGGCAACGATGTGCCGCGCCCACTTGCTGTTCGTATGCCTCCAGACCAACTGATGAAATCTCAGTCTGGTGGGCCGGGCTTTGAACAGGACAAAGCGGACGTGTTTGCATGCCGTCTGGCGGCGTCTCCCTTGTGTCGGGAAGCGAGAGGCGCGACTACTCGCCCCGCAATATGACCGCGAGCTTGTCGCCCAAGTCGTCTCCTGGCCCACAACTTCACTCGTCAGCGTGGCGATCTGCCCGAAGGTGGGTATGCAGAGATCCACGGCCGTCGATTTCCCTTTTGCCGCGGCCGCGGGTTGATCGATCTTCCTCTCAGCGCAGACGATGCTGACGCGGAGATGTTCGACTTCGTCGAGCCCCCGTTCAGCTTGATCCATCCAAGCGATGAGATTGTCGCGGGACCTCGACGACGAGGAGGAGACGTTGCGTCGGCCCGGCCGCTGGTGTCCACGGAGAATTTGCGCCGCGCGGTATCGGCCAGCGGGCGAAGTGGCCGTTCTCGTCGGGACAGCTGGCCGTGGGGCCAGCCACCCAGAGTTCCACGCTCGTCGGTGTTCAGGTCCTCCAGCGCGTCTCCTCCAACCAGCAAGCCGATCGAAGAAGTTGTTCGCCGAGGCGGCGTGGCAGCGCACGTTCAGCTCCTGGAACCGGGTGGTGTGGTCGTCACCGAGACGGTGCTGGATCCGGCGCATGTGGTGCCAGGACGCACAGCCATGCGGGGTTCGCCGTTCGGCGAGGTCGGTGCAGGCCTGGACCGTCGCGGTGATCCATCGCTCCAGGGCGACCAGCTGTTCGTCGCGCGAGGTGAGTGCGCCGGTCGTGGCCAGGACACTCCGCAGGTGGGCCGGCACTCCCCGTGGGCAATTCGTCGAGAGCCTCGTGGGTCACGGGCCGCTCGTCGCGGGCTGCGAGTTCCAGGAGGCCGCGGGCCTTGGATCGGGAGGCCCAGGCGAAGGCGACGTCGGGCGCTCGGTACTCGTCAACGCGTCGTCGAACGGGCCGAGTTCGGGGCGGTCAGCTCTTTCAGGCACTGAGAACCCAGGAGTGGTATCCGGAATCGACCTTCGAACGGAGCCAGCGAAGTCTCGAGGATCGCGGTCGTGGAGGCTGTCGTGCGTCTGGTGCTGGGAGAGGCAGGCCCCGACATCGCGGCTCGGCCCGGCGAGCGGAGCCCGGCGCAGAAGTTCAGAGAGATTTCCTTTGGCTGCCTCCGATCACCTCTGCTACCCAATCCCGCAGGTCACAGCGGATTCGTCGCCTATTGGCACAGGTCGAAGAGGGGCAGCGGAAAACGTGCTGTTTAATTGCATGCTGTTCGCAACAACAGTCGATCTTGAACAGGGATGTGCAGAGTATGACGGCCCGATCCATACGGGTGGCGGTCGCCGCCACACTGGCGACCGCCCTGTCCCTGACCGCGGCGGCCTGCTCGAACCCGGACAGCGCCAAGAGCGGATCCGGTTCGGGCTCCACCTCGGCCGTCGTCGGCATCGCCTACGAGCCCGACAGCCTGAGCCCGCTGCTCGGCTACGGCAAGGACGGCAACTCCAAGATCTTCGACGGGCTGCTGGCCCTGGACGCGGACATGAAGCTCCGCCCCGCCCTCGCCGCCGCGCTCCCCGAGGTCAGCGATGACGGGCTGACGTACACGTACAAGCTGCGTCAGGGCGTGAAGTTCAGCGACGGCAAGGCGTTCGGCGCCAAGGACGTCGTCTTCACCTACCGCACCATCCTCGACGAGAAGACCAACAACCCCTCCCGCACCGAGCTGGACGCCGTCAAGGACGTCACGGCGAAGGGCGAGGACACGGTCGTCTTCACGCTCAAGTACCCCTACGCGCCCTTCGCCCAGCGCACCGTCCTGCCCATCGCCCCCGAGCACATCGCGGGCGAGCAGGACGTCAACTCCGGGGCCTTCACCACCAAGCCGATCGGCACCGGGCCCTACGTGCTCACCAAGTGGTCCAAGGGCGAGAAGCTCAGCTTCACCGCCAACCCCCACTACTGGGGCGGCGAACCCGAGGTGAAGAAGTTCACCATGGCGATCATCAAGGACGACGACGTGCGCGCCACCCGGCTGCGCTCCGGCGACCTCGACGGCGCGATCCTGCCGCCCAACCTCGCCAAGGGCTTCGCGAACGACAAGGGCAAGAAGACCTACGCGGCGACCAGCTACGACTACCGCACGGTGACGCTCCCGACCAACAACAAGGTCGCGGGCGACACCGCCGTGCGCCGCGCCCTCGATGTGGCGGTCGACCGGCAGACGATGGTCGACGCCATCCTCAACGGCAGCGGCAAGCCCGCCTACGGCCCCGTCCCCACCGACAGCGAGTGGTTCACCAAGGGCACCGAGCGCACCCACGACCTGGCCGCCGCGAAGAAGATCCTGGACGAGGCCGGATGGAAGCCCGGCAAGGACGGCATCCGGGTCAAGGACGGTGTGCGCGCCACCTTCCCCCTCTGGTACCTCAGCGGTGACAAGCTCCGCCAGGAGCACGCCCTCGCCTACGCCTCCGACGCCAAGAAGGCGGGCATCGACATCCGCACCGAGGCCGGGACCTGGGAGGTCATCGAGCCCCGCATGAAGCACGACGCGGTGCTCGCGGGCGGCGGCTCCCCGGCCGACCCCGACTTCGACCAGTACACCCTGCTCAAGTCCTCCCTCGCGGGCGACGGCTTCAACAACATGGCCTGGTACGACAACAAGGCCGTCGACGCCGCGATCGAGGCGGGCCGCAGGAGCGGCGACAAGGCCGAGCGGAAGAAGGCGTACGACACCGTCCAGCGCGAGCTGGTGAAGAACCCGGGCTACACCTTCCTCACCCACATCGACCACCTCTACGTCGTCGACGACCGCTTCGGCGCCCTCACCACCCAGGTCGAGCCGCACGACCACGGGCTGGCCTCCGGACCCTGGTGGAACGTCGAGAAGTGGTCCACCGAGAACGCCGGGGACACCGGGGACGCGAAGAAGTGAGCCGCCGCCTCCCCTGGGGGCCGATGGCGCGGATGGCGGGACGGCGGGCCCTGTTCGCCGTCCCCGTCCTCGGCGTCGTCACCTTCGGCGTGTTCGCCGTCGCCGCCGCGTCCCCCTTCGACCCGGTCAAGGCCTACGCGGGCACCGCCGGGCTCACCGCGTCGCAGGAGAACCTCGACCAGCTGCGGGCCAACCTCGGCGTCGACCAGCCGCTCGTCGCCCGCTGGTGGGACTGGCTGACCTCCGCCCTCCGGGGTGACCTCGGCGACTCCAGCGTGATGCGCCAGCCCGTCGCCGACGTCATCGCCGAACGCATGGGCTGGTCCGTCCTGCTCGCCGCCACCGCCTTCCTGATCGCGATCCTCCTCGGCACCGGACTCGGCGTCCTCGCCGCCCGCAGGCCCGGCGGCTGGCTCGACCGGTGCGTCAGCTCCGTCGCGTACACCCTGGAAGCCGCCCCCGCCTTCTGGCTCGGGCTGCTCGCCATCTGGTTCTTCGCCCTGAAGCTCGACGTCCTGCCGGCGGGCGGGCTCACCGACGCCGCCAGCGACGTCGTCACCTTCGGCCAGGTCGCCTCCCACCTGGTGCTGCCCGCCGCCGTCCTCGGCATCTCCCAGCTGCCGTGGTTCTTCCTGTACGTACGCCAAGGGGTCGCCGACGCGCTGGCCGAGGACCCGGTCCGCGGCGCCCGCGCCCGGGGACTGAGCGAGCGCACCGTGCTCATCGGCCACGCCCTGCGCTCCGGGATGCTGCCGATGCTCACCCTCATCGGCTCCCGCGTCCCCGAACTCATCACCGGCGCGCTGCTCGTCGAGACGGTCTTCAGCTGGCCCGGCATCGCCGCCGCCACCGTCCAGGCCGCCACCTCGGTGGACTTCTCCCTGCTCGCCGCGCTCACCGTGCTCGCCACCGCCGCCGTCCTGCTCGGCAACCTGCTCTCCGACCTCCTCTACGGACTCGCCGACCCCCGGGTGGCCTTCGATGGCTGAGACCGCACTTGCCCAGCCGGGGCGCACCACTCGCCGCGTCCGGGTCGTCACCTCGGCGGTGATCGTCACCGCCGTCGCGCTCGCCGTCCTCGTCGTCCCGCCGCTGGCCCAGCTCGACCAGCAGGCCGTCGACCTGGCCAACAAACTCGACCCGCCGTCCCTCGCCCACCCCTTCGGCACCGACGACGTCGGCCGCGACCTCCTGCTCCGCTGCGTCTACGGCCTGCGCGTCTCCCTGCTCGTCGGTCTCGTCGCCGCCCTCACCGCCACCGTCATCGGCACCGCGATCGGCGCGCTCGCCGGGGCGTTCAGCGGCTGGGTGGACCGGATCGTGATGCGGGTCGTCGACACCCTGTCCTCCATCCCGCACCTGCTGCTCGGCATCTTCATCGTCGCGATGTTCCGGCCCGGCGTCTGGCCGGTCATCATCTCGGTGGCCCTCACCCACTGGATCTCCACCGCCCGGATCGTCCGCTCCGAAGTGCTCTCGCTGCGCTCGCGCCCCTTCATCGACGCGGCCGTCTCCGGCGGCGCCTCCCGCACCCGGGTCATCGTCCGCCATCTGCTGCCCGGCGTGCTGCCGCAGGCGGGACTCGCGGCGGTGCTCATGGTGCCGCACGCCATGTGGCACGAGTCCGCGCTGTCCTTCCTCGGGCTCGGCCTCCCGGCCCACCAGGCCAGCCTCGGCAACCTCGTCCAGTCCGCGCGCGGTTCGCTGCTCGCCGGGGACTGGTGGCCCACCCTCTTCCCCGGCCTCTTCCTGATCATCCCGACCCTCGCGCTCGCGGGACTCGCCGGAGCCTGGCGCGACCGGATCAACCCGCGCCGGAAATCGGAGCTGATGCTGTGACCGCCGAGCCCCCTGTCCTGGACGTCCGGGACCTCTCCGTCCGCTTCCGCATGCGCGGCGGCCGGGACATCGCCGCCGTCACCGACGCCCGCTTCTCCGTCGCACCCGGGGAGTGCCTGGCCCTGGTCGGCGAGAGCGGCTGCGGCAAGTCCGTCCTGGCCTCCGCCCTGCTCGGCCTGCTGCCCGCCAACGCGGCCACCACCGGCAGCGCGCTGCTCGGCGGGGACACGGATCTGCTCACCGCCGGCGAACGCACCCTCGCCCGCACCGTACGGGGACGGCGCATCGGCCTCGTACCGCAGAGTCCGGCCGCCCACCTCACGCCCGTGCGCACCGTCCGGGCCCAGCTGGAGGAGAGCCTGCGCGAGCTGACCGGGGCGCGGGGCGGCGAGCTGCCGAAGGCCGCCGTGGCGGCCGCCGCCCGCGCCTCGTTCCCCGAGGGCCACCTCGACCGCTACCCGCACGAACTCTCCGGCGGCCTCGCCCAGCGCGCCGCGACCGCCCTCGCCCTGATCGGCGACGCCCCGCTGCTGCTCGCCGACGAACCGACCACCGGACTCGACCGGGACCTCGTCGAGCGGACCGTGGACGAACTGCGCCGCCACACCGACGGGGGCCGGGCGCTGCTGATCATCACCCACGACCTGGCCGCCGCCGAACGCATCGCCGACCGGGTCGCCGTCATGTACGCGGGCCGGATCGTCGAGATCGCGGACGCGGAGACCTTCTTCGGCGCACCCGGCCCCCGCCACCCGTACGCCAAGGGGCTGCTGGACGCCCTGCCCGAGCGGGAGTTCACCCCGATCCCCGGGATGCCGCCGGAGCTGGGGGCGCTGCCCGACGGCTGCGCCTTCGCCGACCGCTGCGCGTACGCCGATGCCCGCTGCACCGGCGAACGCCCGGCCTTCACGGCGGGCCTGGCCTGTCACCACGCGCCGGCGGGCCGGGCGCCCTCCCTGTCGAAGGAGTCCGCCGATGCTTGAGCTGACCCGGATCACCGCCGGCTACGACCGCCGCGACCCCGTCGTCCGCGAGGTGTCGCTGCGCGTCGCGGCGGGCGAGGCGGTCGGGCTGCTGGGCCCCAGCGGCTGCGGCAAGTCCACCCTGGCGAAGGTCGCCGCCCTCCTGCACCGCCCGGACGCCGGAACCATGACCCTCGACGGCACGGTGATACGCGGCTGGCGGCACCGGGCCCCGCGCGAGCAGCGCACCGCCGTCGGCGTGGTCTTCCAGCAGCCCCGGCTCTCCGCCGACCCCCGCCTCAGCCTGCGCGAACTGATCGCCCAGCCCCTGCGGTCCACCGGCCGCCGCCGCGACGTCCCCGAGCGGGTGGCGGAACTGGCCCCGCTGGTCGGCCTCTCCGCCGAACTGCTGGAGCGCCGCCCGCACGCGGTGAGCGACGGGCAGCTCCAGCGGGCCTGCCTCGCCCGGGCCCTGGTGCTGCGGCCCCGGCTGCTGATCTGCGACGAGATGACCGCGATGCTCGACGCGTCCACCACGGCAGCCCTCGTCGCCGTCGTCGAGCGCTACCGCGCCGAGTCCGGCGCGTCCCTGCTGGCCGTCGGCCACGACCGGGTGCTGCTGGAGCGCTGGTGCGACCGTACGGTCCGCTGGGGCGAGCGCCACACCGAAAAGGCACCGGCCGCGTGAGCCGCTAGGAGGAGAGTGAGAGCGAGTCGACGACCACCGTGGCCGCTTCGGCGATCAGCCGGTCGTCCGGCTCCGCGTCCTTCGTACCGCGGTGCGACAGGATGGCGATGACGATGGGCGCGGAGTCCGGGGGCCACACCACGGCGATGTCGTTGCGGGCCCCGTAGTAGCCGCCGGTCCCGGTCTTGTCGCCCACGACCCAGCCCTTGGGCACCCCCGCCCTGATCACCGCGTCCCCGGTGGTGTTGGTCCGCAGCCATGTCGTCAGCTGCGCCCGCTCGGGTGCGCGCAGGGCCTTGCCGAGGACGAACGCGCGCAGATCCTCGGCCAGCGCCCGGGGCGTGGAGGTGTCTCTCTTCTCGCCGGGAACCCAGCCGCTCAGCTCCGGCTCCTCCCGGTCCATCCGCGTGATGTCGTCGCCCAGCTTCTCCAGCGAGGCGTCCAGGCCCTTCGGACCGCCGACGTGGTCGAAGAGGAGGTTGGCGGCGGTGTTGTCGCTGTAGCGCACGGAGGCGTCGCACAGCTCCTTCAGCGTCATGCCGGTGTCCACGTGCTTCTCGGTCACCGGGGAGTTGGCGACCAGGTCCTCGCGGGTGTAGGTCACCCGCTTCTCCATGCCGTCCAGGGAGTAGGTGCTGAGCACGACCGCGGCCTGGAGCGCCTTGAAGGTCGAGTGGTAGCCGAAGCGCGCCCGGTCGTTGTGGGCCACCTCGCGCCCCGTGCCGGTGTCGATCGCGTACACACCCAGCCGCGCGTCGAACTTCCGCTCCAGCTCCTTGAAGTCGCCGGCGTACGGCTTCACGGCGGCAGCGGAGGCCGACGTACTCGCGGCGGGCTTGGGGGAAGAGTCCCGCGAGGCGGATTCGCTCTGCCCGCAGGCCGCCAGCGGTACGAGGGACAGCGCGGCGACCAGACCGGCGACGGCGGTCCTGGCACGGGAGTGACGCATGGGCGGAACCTCCAGGCGCTCCGGTCCGGAGCGCATCGGGGACGGGGCCGCACAGCTCCGTCCCGGGTACGTGATCATGCCTGCGAAGCCACCTTCGTCCCCGCCGGTCATGCGGTCCAATACGCTCTTGCGCGTTTCCATGCCGAAACCGCATAGGCTCGGGGGCGTGGATCTGGTCGGAGCGTGTCGGGCGTTCGTCAGCGTCAGCGAGTACGGCGGCTTCACCGACGGGGCCGCCGCCGCGGGGATGTCCCAGTCGGTGGCGAGCCGCCGGGTCGCGGCCCTGGAGGAGCGCTTCGGCGAGCAGCTGTTCGAGCGCACCTCGCGGCGGGCCGTGCTCACCCCCTTCGGGCGCGACATGCTGGCCGCCGCCAGGCAGCTCGTCCAGGCCGCCGACGTCCTGCTGGAGGAGGCCGAAGCCGTCAAGGACAAGCCCTGGCGACTGGCCGTCCCCGCCATCTGCTCCCCGTCCGCCCTGGCACGCCTGGTCGCCGAGGCACGGGGCCACGGCGTCCGGCTCGACCTCCGGACCGCCGGACCGGCGCGGCGCAGGGAACTCGTCCAGGCCCAGCAGGTGCGCGCCGCCCTGCTCGCCGTACCCGCGGAAGGGGCGCCCTGGTCCGTACCGCTCGGGCTGGCCGGGGCGCGGGAGGCCGGGGTGCGGCGGATCTACGTCGAGACACTGCGGCTCGGGCGGGCCTCGCCGGGCCCGGCCCGCCGCGTCTGGATCCAGCCGGAGGACGACGTACCGCACATCCGCGACCCTCTGACGCGGCTGCGGGACGCGGTGGGCCTGCGGCCCGCGCAGGTGCTCGCCGCACCGGACCTGACGGCCGCCGCGGCCGAAGTCCTCTGCTCCGGTGACCTGTTGCTGTGCTCCCGGGCCCAGGCGGCGGAACTCGCCCTGGCCTGGCACCCCATCGGCGAGATGACCCCGCGCCGGGGCTACGCCCTCACGGTCGTGGCGGACGGCAACCCCCTGCCCGTCGAAGCGCGGCTGGGCGAGGCCATCGCCCGCTGCCTGGGCGCGGACGACCCGGCCCGCGCCGGGGGAGGGAAGGCGGCATGAACACCGAGGCCCTGTTGCGGGACGTGCGCACCCGGCTGTCCGAGGGCGGCCTGCGCGCGTGCCTGCTGGTGCGGGACCTGGACACGGGGGAGGAGCTGGGCATCGAGCCGGACACGGAGCTGCCGTCGGCCTCCCTGGTGAAGGTTCCGCTCGCGTTCGCCACGCTCGAACGCATCCGGCGCGGCGAACTGGACGGCGCGACCCTTCTGGACGTGGCGCCCGGCCGCGTCGACACGCCGGGCCCGACCGGCCTCAGCCGCTTCCGGCACCCCGCCCGGATCGCCATCGACGACCTGCTCTACCTCAGCACCTGCCTGAGCGACGGAACGGCCGCCGACGCGCTGTTCGACCTCACGCCGCCCGCCCGGGTCGCCGGTCTCCTCCGCGAAGCCGATCTGCGAGGGATCACGGTCCGGCACCGCACGGAGGAGCTGTTCGACACGCCCGTGGAGCGTTTCGACGCCGACCAGGCGCACCTCGCCCACGCGCTGGCCATCGACGCGGGCACCAGCGGCCGCGGCCACCGGGTGCCCCAGCTCGACACGACCCGCGCCAACACCGGCAGCGCACGCGCTTTCGTCGACCTCCTCCAAGCCGTGTGGACCCCGTCGAAGATCCATCCGGAAGTGGCCGAACGGCTCCGCGACCTCCTGGCCCACAACGTGCTGCGCCACCGGCTGACCCCCGACTTCAGTTCCGACGCGAGCCGGTGGTCCTCCAAGACGGGCACCCTGCTGAACCTCAGACACGAGATCGGCGTCGTGGAGCACGCCGACGGACAGACCTTCGCCGTCGCCGTCCTGACCGAGTCGTCGGTCCCGGCGGGCGCGCAGCCGGGCGTCGACGCGCTGATGGCCGAAGCCGCCCGGCGGCTGCGCGACCACCTGCGACAGCTCTAGGGAATGTCCGGCCGGCCACGCGCCCCCGAGGTGGCCACGGCGTGAAACATCGCCGAACACCTGTCAGGTACCTGACGGAGGGGCCGGTCGCGCACGCATACTCGTCGCGACCCCGTCCGCCGCTCAGGGAGTCCCCATGGCCCACCTCACCCGCCGCCGCGCGCTCACCGTCGCCCTCGCCACCGCCGCCGCGGGCATCGCCGTCCCCGCCACGACGGCGGCCGCCGCGCCCGCCCGACCGCGCGGCCCGCGCCCGTTACGCCACGCCCACGCGCACAACGACTACCTCCACCCGCGCCCGCTGCACGACGCGCTCGCCCACGGGTTCACCAGCGTCGAGGCGGACATCTTCCTCGTCGACGGCGAACTCCTCGTCGCCCACGAGCCCGCCACCCTCGACCCCACCCGCACCCTCGCCTCGCTCTACCTCGACCCGCTCGCCGCCCTCGTCCGCGCCGGACACGGCAGCGTCCACCCGCACCACCGGACCCCGGTCCAACTCCTCATCGACATCAAGGCCGACGGCGTCGCCACCTACCAGGAGCTGGACCGGCAACTGCGCCGCCACCAGCACATGCTCACCCGCTACCAGCACGGCCGCGTCGTCCCCAAAGCCGTCACCGCCGTCATCTCCGGCGACCGCGCCGCCCGGGCCCCCATGGAGGCCCAGCGCACCCGCCTCGCCTTCTACGACGGCCGCCTCGACGACCTCGGCACCCCGGCCCCCGCCTCCTTCGCCCCGCTCGTCAGCGCCAACTGGACCCAGAGCTTCAGCTGGCTCGGCGCGGGCCCCTTCCCCCGCGCCGAGCGCGACCGGCTCCACAGCCTCGTCACCACCGCCCACCGCGAAGGCCGCCGCATCCGCTTCTGGGCCACCCCGGACGTCGCGGGCCCCGAACGCGAGGCCGTCTGGTCCGAACTGCTCGCCGCGGGGGTCGACCACCTCAACACCGACGACCTGGCCGGGCTCGAAAGCTTCCTGCGCGCCCGGCGGAACACCGCGCCGACCTCGTAACGCACGACCTTCCGGAAGTACCCGTTCGGCGGACACGCCAGTGCGCCGAACGGCCCCTCCGCTGCGCCACACTGGCGGCCGAAAGCCGCAAATCAGGCGCGGCGGAGGAGGTTGGTCATGGCCATTTCGATCTCACTGGTACTGCTCCTGGTGATCCTCGCGGTGATCTTTCTGCGCAACGGAGGCCTGAAGGTCTCGCACGCCCTGGTCTGCCTCCTGCTGGGCTTCTTCCTCGCGGGTACGAGCATGGCCCCGACCATTCACGACGGCGTCGGGGCCACCGCCGACCTGGTCAGCAGCCTGCACCCCTGACGGGATCCGCCGCCGGATTCCGTACGGCTGCGCCACCGGCCCCGTACGAGGGACCGCGCGGGGGACCGTCCGCATCCGCACCGGACATCCCGCACAATGGGCAGATGTCTTTTCCGCCCTCCGGCCGGCACTCGGGCGCCGCCCACCACGAGTACTGCAACACCGCCCTGTGCTGCCGGTGCCAGATGCGGACCTGGACGACCAAGGCGGGCAACGAGCGGCTCTGCGGGCCGTGCGCGGCCTGCTGCCACGAGTGCGGCCGGGCGCCCGCACCCCATCTGGACGGGCTCGACGGCGGGCTGTGCGCCGAATGCCGCGGACTGTGCGGCCGCTGCCACGCACCCCGGCGCCCCGACGGATCCTGCGCCTGCGACCGCTGGCGGGAGAGCGCCCGGAGCAACCCCCGCGGTTACGTCCTCCAGGCCCTGCCGCACCAACTCCTCCAAGGCCTCGGCGGCCGGGTGCCCAGCACCGTCCACGACCTCATCCACCAGGAGATCGCCGTCCGCAGCGCCGCCCAGCTCCGCGAGCGCATCGAACGGCGCTGGAACCTGCGCTGGGCCCACGCCCTCGGCGAACTCGACGAGGACGGCCGCCGCCGGTGGAGCGCCCAGGACATCGCCGAACAGCTCCTGCGGCCCGGCTCCTGCACCGACCCCCTGTGCGAGGACGGCTACCACCTCACGACCGACGCCCCCTGCGCCCACTGCCGGCAGCCCCTGCACCGCTTCGTCCCCTCGGTCGCCGACCACACGGCGACCTCGGAACACGCACGCTCCACCGCCGCAGAGATCCGCCGGGCCATCAAGGACAACCGCTCCCGCCCGAAGCGCCCGCAGCGCTGAGCGACCCGCCCCGGGCCCGGGCATGTTGCGGCAGCGTGTCGGGCCCGCGAAACCCTCCTCGTTTCCATGGACACTTCACGGACCTCCTCCTAACGTCGGGCGGCGGCGCGACCCCCGTCCGTAACCGAGGAGCCCGATGCCCCCGCCGTACCGCAGAGCGCTCGCCCGCGCCCTGGCCCTGACGCTCGCCGTCGCCACCCTCACCCTGGCCGGGCCCACGGCCCCCGCCCTGGCCGACGACATCCCCAAGGCCCCCGGCCACCGCCTGGTCAAGGCGTACGAAGGCGCTCCCGCCACCGCGTCGCCGGTCCCCGGGCAGGCGCCCCCGCAACACCCCTACCTCGCCCCCAACGGCCGCAGCGGCATGCACGCGGACGCGGCGGGCAGCGGCACCCACCCGTACGCCGGACCGCTCGGCCGGAGCCCGGAGGTGACCAGCGAGAAGATCGCCCCGGTCGGCGGCGAGTGCGCCACCGCGACCTTCGACGCGGCCGGCCGGCTGATCACGGTCTGCGGAACGTTCACCGGCTTCCTGCTCAAGCTGCTCGACCCGCGCACCCTCGACACCCTCGCCGAGTACAAGCTGCCGCAGCGCTCCTCCACCGTCGAGGCGATCACCCGGCTCGACTTCTCGAAGATCTTCAAGGACACCTCGGGCGGCGCCTACTTCTACCTGGACGACCGGGACCGGGTCGTCCTCGCCGACTCGCGCCAGCACGTTCTGCGCATCGCCCACCGGCAGGACGCCGACGGCCGCTGGGAGTTCGCCGTCGAGGACGACTGGGACCTCACCGGACATGTCCCGCACGACTGCGTGTCCTGGACCAACCTCTTCCCCAGCGGCGTCTGCGACCCGGTGACCTCCGTGATGCCCGACTGGCAGGGCCGCATCTGGTGGGTGACCCGGCTCGGCCGGGCCGGCACGGTCGACCCGGACACCTCGGCCATCCGGTCCGTCCGGCTCGACGGCGAGGAGATCCAGAACTCGTTCTCCGTGGACCGGGACACGGTCTCCATCGTCTCCGACCACGCTCTCTACAGCTTCACGGCCGAGGCGGACGGCACCCCGCGCGTCCAGTGGCGGCAGACGTACGACCGGGGCACCGGCACCAAACCCGGCTCGGTCAACCAGGGCTCCGGCACCACCCCCGACCTGTTCGGCACCGATGAGCAATACGTCGCCATCACCGACAACGCGGACGACCGGATGAACGTCCTGGTCTTCCGCCGGGGCGCCGATGTCCCCGCTGACCGCCGCCTCGTCTGCTCGGTCCCGGTCTTCGGCCACGGCCGCTCCACCACCGACAACTCGCTGATCAGCTGGGGCAACAGCCTCGTCGTCGAGAACAACTACGGCTACGAGAACCCCACCTCCCTGCTGCTGGGCCGCAGCGTCGTCGGCGGCGTCACCCGGATCGACGTACGGCCCGACGGCAGCGGCTGCGACACGGTGTGGGAGAGCGCCGTCCGCTCGCCCTCCACCGTGCCCAAGCTGTCCACGGCCAACGGGCTCCTCTACTTCTACGAGAAGGAACCCAACGCCCTGGGCATCGACGCCTGGTATCTGACCGCCGTCGACTTCCGTACCGGCGAACGCCGCTGGCGCACCCTCACCGGCACCGGACCCGCCTACGACAACAACTGGGCACCCATCACGATCGGCCCCGACGGCACCGCGTACGCGGGTGTCTTCAACGGGATCGTCGCGGTGCGCGACACCGTCTGACGGGCAGCACGCCTCCTCATCCGTCCCCGTCCACCAGGCGGGAACGGATGAGGAAGCGCACCCCTTCCGGGGCCTCCAGCGAGAAGCCGCTGCCCCGGCCCTCCACCACGTCGACGATCAGCCGAGTGTGGGCCCACACCGCGTACTGGCTCCGCGACATCCAGAAGGGCACCGTTTCGGACATTCCCTCGACGACGAGTTCCGCCAGCAGCACATCGGCGTCCCCGGTACGGAACTCGTCCGCCGGGTAGCACATCGGCGCGCTGCCGTCGCAGCAGCCGCCCGACTGATGGAACATCAACGGGCCGTGGTCCGCCCGCAGCCGCCGCAGCAGTCCGGCGGCGGCGGGCGTCAGCCCGACGGCGGGTGATACCGGGTCACACTCCATGGACCTGCCCCTTTCCGGCCGTGGCAGCGCTGCGACAACCGGACGCGAGTCAACTCGACCGGACGTTGCGACCGGGTTGCACACCCTATGCTCGCGCCCATGGAGCAACGGGAAGTCGTGAAGCGCGTGATCGGCATCCTCACAGAGGCGCGCGAAATGCAGCGCCTGCTGGAGGCGGACCTCGAACGGGAAGATCTGGACGCGGGAGCGGGCGCGGTCACCGCCCTGCTGAACGAGACGATGCCGCACATCGCCATCCCCGACGACTTCTCCGTCGAGGAGGTGGTCGCCGTCGTCGGGCGCGAGGTCGGCGGTGCGGTCGAACAGCTCGTGAGCGCCTTCACCCTCGCGTTCACGATGCTCGCCCAGGTCCACGACTCCGGGCAGACCGACGTGTCGTCGGCCGACGTCCTCCAGGACCTCGCGCTGCGGGTCGAGGGCGGCGGACCGGACGACGACGAGAACCCGCTGCTGTAGCCCCCTGCGTTCCGTGGCGCGGGTATGCATAGTGGAGGGAGGAAGCGCGTATCTCCCTCGCGGCATGGAGGCAGCTGTGGGAAAGAGCACCGAGATAGCCCGCGCCAAGGCGCGAAGGCTCAAAGGCATGATCAAGGAGTCGGACGGCATCGCCCTCGAGGACGAGCGGCTGAAGGCCGAGGGCAGGAGGGAACAGGCCGAGGCCCGCCGCGAGGAGGCCCTGGCACGCGCGTCACGGGCTGCTTCCGACCGCTGAGAGTGAGCGAGGCGCCCGAGCCGTCACCGTACGGCCGGGCGCCTTCGCCCTGGCACGCGCGCGTTTGCCGGGTCGGGCGCCTTCGCCATGGCTGGAGCCTTTGCGAGGCCGACGCCTTGGCCATGGCCTGCGCCTGTGCGAGGCCGGGGCGTCTTCGCCGAAGCTTGGGCCTTCGTGGGGCCGCGCGGTGGTCACTTCCCGGCGAGGGCCGACTCCCGTACCGTCTCGGCGGTCTCCCGGTCGAGGGCCGCCCTGACCAGCGCCGCCGCGAACGCGGCCCGGTCCCGGTCGCGCGTCACCTCGGCGAGCCGGCCCGTGGAGGTCGGCAGACCGAGCCGCTCGGCCCCCTGGAGTCCCTTCGCGCCGACCCAGAACCCGGTCTCCGGCCATACGGCCTGCACCTCGCGTACGAAGATGTCGGCCCCGGCCGGGCCGATCCCCGGCACCCGCTGGAGCCCCGCCCGCACCGCCTCCGTATCGCCGTCCGCCTCCGCGCGCAGCCGCCGCAGGTCGCCCTTCCAGACGTCCAGGACCAGGTGGGCGCCCTCGCCGAGCTGGGTGGAGGTCCGCTCGTCGTAGCGGCGGTAACCGCCCTCGCCCAACGCGTCCACGCGCTGCTGCCAGGTCGCGTCCGCCATCCGGCGCGGGGTGCGCATCCCGTGCGCGAACAACGCCCGCGCGGCGGCCACGGCCACCGATGCGCGGATCCTGGCGCTCAGCAGATGGCTCAGCACCAGAAGCTGGTAGAGCGGCTGCGGGGTGTCGCGCAGCCGGATCCCCGCCTCCGCCGCATACGTCCGCCCGCACTCCTCCAGCAGCGCGTCGGTGATCCGGCGCGCTGAAGGGGACGCCGTCCCGGTCATCCGTAACCGAAGATCCGGGCGAGGAAGAATCCGGCGACCACGAGCGCTCCGATCACGATCAGGGCGGTCCAGACGCCCGGGTGCTCCCACAGCCCTCCGTCCGCGCGCTCCTCGTGGGCCTCGCTTGTGGAACCCTCGGCCGGCGGTGTCTCTCCTGGGGGATTCAGTAGTACAGCCATGCCTCCAGGGTCCCTCCGACCGTGGCCCCGCGCACGCCGTCCGGATCCCCGCACCCGGATGCGGGGCCGTACGGCGGAGCCCGGCCCGTGGGAGCGCTGCGGCGGGACGAAATCGGGGCACCGTCAAGGAATGCCCCGAGTCTCCGCCCCCGTCGTCAAGCTCGTGCAGCGCACCACCGAACCCGCCGGGGTGCAGACGCTGCGCTCGACCGCGGCCGCCGTCATCGCCTACTCCGTGGCCGTCTGGCTGCTGCCCGAACCGGCCCCGCTCACCGCGCCCCTCACCGCGCTCCTGGTCGTCCAGGTGACCCTCTACGCGACCCTCACGACCGGCATCCGCCGGGTGAACTCGGTCATCGTCGGCGTCCTCATCGCCATCGGCTTCAGCTCCCTGGTGGGGCTGAGCTGGTGGAGCCTCGGCCTCACCATCTTCACCTCGCTGCTGATCGGGCGGCTGGTCCGGGTCAACGAGTTCGTGCCCGAGGTGGCGATCAGCGCGATGCTCGTCCTCGGCGTCTCCCAGGTCGCCGACACCGCATGGGACCGGGTGTGGGAGACGCTGATCGGCGCGGTGGTCGGGCTCCTGTTCAACCTGCTCCTCGCCCCGCCGGTCTGGGTCGGCTCGGCCGGTTCCTCCATCGAGTCGCTGGCCGTCCGGATGGGCACGATGCTGCGCAGCATGGGCGAGGAGGTCGTGGGGCACAACCCCGTCTCCCGGGCCGCCGCCCGGCTGCACGAGGCCCGCAGGCTCGACCACGACATCGTGGAGGTCGACGCCTCCCTGCGCCAGGCGGAGGAAAGTCTCACCCTCAACCCCAGGGTGAGACAGGGGCTGCTGCACCGGGTCGTCCTGCGGACCGGGCTCGACACGCTGGAGATCTGCGCCGTCGTCCTGCGCGTCCTGTCCCGCACCCTCACCGACCTGGCGAAGGCCCGTACCGAGGAATCACTCTTCCCGGCCGATGTGACGGAACTGCTCCAGGAACTCTTCGGCCGCCTCGCCGAGGCGATCGAGAGCTTCGCCGTCCTGGTCACCACCCAGCTCGCCGCCGACGCGGAGGCGGCCGAGGAACGGCTCGCCGACGCGCTCGCCCGCAGCCGTGCCACCCGCGACCGGGTGGCCGACCTGCTGCTGGAGGACGTCCAGGAGCACCCGCGCCAGTGGCAGCTGCACGGCGCCCTGCTCGCCGAGATCGACCGGGTGCTGGCCGAACTCGACATCGAGGAGCGCACCAAACGGCTCGGCGAGGAGCTGGACCGCCGCTCGGGGGAGGCACACGCCCGCCACCCCCGGCTGCGCGCGCTCCTGCGGCGCCTCGGCAGGCAGCCTGAATGAACCGCCTGAACCGGGGCGGCGCCGCCGATTCCGGCGACCGGGCTCCGGTCACGCGGGATGCGGAGGCGGCCGGTCGCTGGTTCGCTGGGGGCAGAGATCCCGTACCCGGCGTCCAAGGAGTGGTGATGAGCGGTTCGGACGAACCCGCCGACCTGGCTCGGCAGATGCGTGAGAAGGCCCAGCAGCTCCACGAGGCGGCAGAGCGCGCGAGCGACCCGCAGGAGCGTGAGCGGCTGGAGAAGAAGTCCCGGACGATCCGGGACCGCAGCGAACAGCAGAGCGCGATGGAGGCCGGGGACATCTACCCCCAGAAGTAGCCTCGCCGCTGCCTGCCCACCCGCCCGTTCCCGGAGGACGTACGAAACCTCCGGGGGCGGGCGCGTGAGCGCCTGCGGCGCAGACGCGGGTCAGCCCGCCCACTCCAGCAGCCGTTCCGCGCTCCAGGTCGTCACCACCCGGTCCGCCGGCACCCCGCACTCCTCGGCGCGGGCGCACCCCGACCGCTGCCAGTCGAGCTGCCCCGGGGCGTGCGCGTCCGTGTCGATCGCGAACAGCGTCCCCGCCGCGACGGCCGCGCGCAGCAGCCGCAGGGGCGGGTCCTGCCGCTCCGGGCGGCAGTTGATCTCCACCGCGGTCCCGGCCTCGGCGCAGGCCGCGAAGACCCGGTCCGCGTCGAACCGCGACTCCGGCCGACCGCGCCCGTCGAGCAGGCGTCCCGTGCAGTGGCCGAGCACATTCGCCCGTGGATGGCGCACCGCCGCCTCCAGCCGCCGGGTCATCGGGGCCGGGTCCATCCGCAGTTTGGAGTGGACGGAGACCACCACCACGTCGAGCCGTTCCAGCAGCTCGTCCTCCTGGTCGAGCGAGCCGTCCGGCAGGATGTCGCACTCGATCCCCGTCAGCAGCCGGAACGGGGCCCACTCCTCGTTGAGCCGCTCCACCACCTCCAGCTGCTCCCGCAGCCGCTCCGGCGACAGGCCCTTGGCCACCGTCAGCCGGGGCGAGTGGTCGGTGAGAACGGCCCACGCGTGGCCCAGCTCCGCGGCGGTCCGGCCCATCTCCTCGATCGGGCTGCCCCCGTCCGACCAGTCCGAGTGCATATGGCAGTCGCCCGTCAGCCGCGCGAAGAGGTCCTGGCCCGCCTCGACGGGCGGCTCGGCCGCGGCCTCCTGCTCCAGCCGGTCCAGATATCCGGGCGTCTTCCCGGCCAGGGCCTCACGGATCACCTCGGCCGTACGCGGCCCGATGCCGGGGACCCGCTCCAGGGATTTCGCGGCCACCCGCTCCGCCGCCTCCCCGGCGGCCATGGCGTCCACAGCGGCGGCGGCCGTACGGAAGGCCTTCACCCGGTACGTGGCGGCCTGCGAGCGTTCCAGCAGGTAGGCGATCCGCCGGAGAGCGGTGACGGGATCCATCGGCACCTCCACCAGGAGCGGCTGCGGCCGACGCCGGTCCGCCGGGCACGCCGCCCGCCCCATCCAGCATGAGCGCCCCCGGCCCGGCCCGCCTCCGCGCCCCGGTCACCGGCTCAGGACGCGCCCTCCGTGGCCTCGGCGTCGTCCGCCACGGACACCCAGCGGCCGGTGGCCGTGTCGTAGTCGAGTACGGAGTGCCCGCGCACCCCGCTCGTACGGAACGGCCGCCCGCCGTCGTCGATACGCACCGAGCCAGACCGGCCGCCGCTGCTCCAGGCCAGCTCCGCCACCCACGAGCAGTCGCAGCCGACCGTGCGGCCGGTGATCAGGAAGACCTCGGGGTCGGTGACCGAGACGCGGTACGGGAAGGCGACCGCCTCGATGGGCTCGCCCGAGTCGTTCCCCGCGACCGAGCGGGCCACGGGGCGGGAGGCGTCGAGATCCACGTCGAACATCCTCGGGGTGAGGGAGCCGCCGCAGCCGGAACTCATCCGGTAGACCCGGCCCGGGGCCGGTGAGCCGCGCTCGACCACCCGGATCCGCAGGGATTCCAGCACCACGGCCCGCTCGTCGCGGCCCTGCAAGGTGATCCGGACCCCGGTCTCGCCCGCGTGCACCGCGCCGAGCGCCCCCGCCCAGGACGCCGCGTCGGCCTGCACCGGGGGCGGCGGAACGGCGCCCGGCGCCCGGTCGAGGAGGTAGGAGTGGCCGCAGCCGTTCTTCCAGACATGGTCGTCACCGGTCCAGGTGAACGGCACCCGCCCGGCTTCGGGCCCCGACGCGGGCCCGGAGGACCGGGGGACGCTCTCGTCGCGCGGCCCGACACCGGGTGACGCGGTCGGCGAGGGGCTGCCCGACGGCGTGCCGTGCGAGGACCCGCTCTCCGTGCTCTTCGGCTTCCCGGGCGTGGGGGAGCGGGACGAGGTGGCCTCCGGGGCGTCCACGGGAGGCTCGCCCGGTGCTCGGGCCACCGACGCGCGCCCATCGGGACCCGAGGACCATGGCCGCCCGAAGGCCGCGACCAGGGCGAGGACGAGGAGCGCGGCGGCGAGGACGCCGAGCCCTTGCCCGTACCGGCGCGCGCGAAGCGACCGGAGCACCGGCTTCCGGGAAGGCCGGCCCCCGATCGCGCCCGACTGTCCGGAGCCGGAGCCGGAGCCGGAGCCGGAGCCGGGGTCGGGGTCGGAGCCGGAGTCGGAGGCGGCGACCGGTGCAGGCCCCGGGGCCTGCACCGCGTGCGGCCCCTCCCCGTCGGGCGGCTCCGAAAGGGCCCCCGGCGCAGGCGGCCCAGCGCCTTCCGGCGGCGGCCCGGACAGGACCCCGGACACAGGCGGCCCCGCCACAGCGCCTCCCGCAGGCGCTCCGGCCATCACCTCCTCCGCGCCCGCCTCCGCCCCCGACGGCCCCGACCGATCCAGGCGTTCCCCGTCCGCCAGGAGCCACAGGCGGTGCAGCGCCTCCCGGTCCTCCGCCGGTGCGCCGCACAAGCGGGCCAGCCGTTCCACCGGGGCGAACTCCGCGGGCACCGTCCGCCCCGTGCAGTACCGGTGCAGCGTCGAACCGCTGACCCCGATGCGGCGGGCCAGCGACGCGTACGTCCGGCCCGAACCCTCCCGCAGCGCGCTCAGCCGCTCCGCCAGCACCGCCCGTGCGGCGCCCTCGGCGTCACCCGACACGCTCGACCTCCCCTGCCGCTGTTCCAGGGCGTTCCAGCCCTTCGAGAACACCCACGTCACCGGGGGTGGGACGGTTCCAGCCCGGCCGGAAGCCGTGTCGCGCTTGTCGGGATCCGGGGCCGCGGCCCAGGCTGGTGCCCGTTCCGTACCGCCGCCGTACGGGCCCGACCGGGCCCCGTACGCCTCGGCGCGACGCCGTACGTACGAGCACGGCCGCACGGTACGGACCAGCCGACCGCACCATCCGAAACGGGGAACCTCACCATGCGCAACCTCCGCACCGCCCTTCTGACCGTCATGGCCGCGGGCCTGGCCGTCACCGCCCTGGCCCAGGTGCCCGTCGCCGCGGCCCCGGCCCAGGCCCCCGCCCAGCCGAAGTTCCTCAGCGCGGGCCAGCTGCCCGCCTCCCACACGCCCTGGACGGCCGGTCCGGTGCGCAAGGGCGTGCCCGCGGAAGGGTCCGTGTGCACCGCCGGGATCGCCCCGGCGGCCGGCACCCGCCACCGGGACTTCCGTACCGAGCTGGACACCACCGCCCGGCAGACCATCACGGTCGCCCCCACCACCGCCCGGGCCAAGAAGCTCGCCGCCGACCTGCGGAGCGCCCTGGAGAGCTGCCTCGACCGGCTGAAGGAGCAGGACCCCGGCCTGGAGGGCGAGGCGTTCTACCACGGCCGGATCGACGTCGAGGAGGGCGCGCACGTCTACAGCATCGACACGTCCTACCCGGAGGTCGGCTCCACGGACATCGGGCTGTTCTCCGTGGGCCGCGACGGCCGGGCCGTCACCGTCGTCGAGTGGGGGCAGCTGGGCGATCTGGACGGCGCTCCGCTGGAGGGGTTCAAGAAGACCACCCGCACCGCCGTCGCCAAGCTGTACTGATCCCGCCTCCGGCGACCGGCCGCCACAGGGGAGTGGCCGGTCGCCGAAGGTGCGGGGTACCCCGGATCGGGAGCATGCTGGCAGTGTGACCCGGCACGAAACGCCCCGGTCTTCCCCGCCCGCCGGAAGCGGAACCGCCGCCGGGGCGGCCGATGTCGGCCGCGTGCCCGACGAACTGTCCCTCGTTCTCGCCCAGGCCCTCGTCAGCGCCGTCGAGTCGAGCGACGGCTACGCGGGCGGCGTCTACCTGCGCAGCGGGACGCCGGGACTTCTGCGGCTCGCGGTGCTCGCCGGACTGCCGGGCGTGCTGTTCCGGCCCTGGTGGCGGATGCATGTGAACCGCCCCTTCCCGGTCTCCGAGGCCTACCGCTCGGGGCGGCCCGTGCTGCTCTCCGACGCGGAGGAGGCGATGCGCCGCTTTCCGCAGCTGATGGCCGGGCTGCCGTTCCCGTTCGGTTCGCTGTGGGTGCCGATCACCGGACCCCGGGGAAGCATGGGCGTCCTGGCGGTCCTGCGGTCCTCCACCCCGGGGCGGCCCGTCGCCACCGCCGACGGCGAACGGCTCCACCGCCTGGGCCACCGGCTCGGCGCAGCGCTCACCGATCTGGAGCGGCGGGGTGTCGACTGCGTGTGGGAGACCGAGCCGGTCCCCGTGCAGCTGCCCGCCGCCACCACGCCCCCGGTGCGGGTCGGCCGCTTCGACTGGGACCTGCACTCCGGGAGAGTCTCCGCCGACGACGAACTCTGCGCGATCCTCGGCTCCGAGCCCGCCGCCTTCCCGGGCACCGTCGACGCGCTCGCCGAACGGCTGGTCCCCGAGGACGTGTACGGGCTGTGGGCGCTGGCCCGGCAGACGGTGGAGTCCGCCGAACCGGTCGTCCGCCGGATGCGGCTGCGCGGCCCCGACGGCCGGTCCCATCTGCTGGAGCTGTCCGGCCGCTGGACGCACCCGGACGGCGATGTGTCCGCCAGCCATCTGACCGGCTTCCTGGTCGACCTCGGCGCGGGACCCGTCGTACCGGAGGCCGCCGACCGGCTGCCCCGGGGAATCCTCTCCCTGGACCGGCTGGGCCGGATCACGTACGCCAACGGCCTCGCCGAGGAACTGCTCGGCCACTCCCGTACGGAGCTGGTGGGCCATCCGGTCTGGCAGGCCCTGCCGTGGTTCGGGCACGAGGCCTACGAGGACCACTACCGGGCTGCCCTCATCGCCGACGAGCCCGTCCACTTCCTCGCCCGGCGCCCGCCCGCAAGCTGGCTTTCGGTGTCCCTGTACCCGGGGCACGACGGGGTGAGCGTCGTCCTCCAGGCGACCGACCAGCCGGCCTACGCCCCCGGCTCCGTCACCGCGCCGGGTCTCGGCATCGGCTCGACCGCCGACCGTTCCTCCGCGCTGTACCGGCCGGTCGCCCTGGCCATCGCGCTGACCGAGGCGGTCACGGCCCGCCAGGTCTCCTCGGTGGTCACGGACGAGCTGCTGCCCGCGTTCGGCGGCCGTCAGCTCGCGATCTACCTGCTGAACGAGCGCCATCTCCATCTGGCCTGGGAGACGGGGTTCCCCAAGGGCTTCCTCGACCGGTTCGACGGGGTCGGGCTCGACGTCAGCATCCCCGGCGTGGAGACCCTCACCACGGGCCGCCCGATCTTCTTCGAGTCCATGCAGCGCCTGGCCGAGGCCTATCCGGGCATCCCGATCGACACGGACGTGGGCGCGCGGGCGTTCCTGCCGCTGATCGCGTCGGGACGGCCCGTCGGCTCCTGCATCCTCGGCTTCGACCGGCCGCGCGGCTTCAGCCCGGAGGAGCGTACGGTCCTCACCGCCCTGGCCGGGCTGATCGCGCAGGCCTTGCAGCGCGCCCAGCGTTACGACAGCGAGTCGGCCCTCGCCCGCGGCCTCCAGGACGCCCTGCTGCCGCACCGGCTGCCCGAGGTGGACGGGGTGGACACGCTGGGGCGCTATCTCTCCGGCACCCAGGGCATGGACGTGGGCGGCGACTGGTACGACGTCATCGAGACCGGCCACGAACTCGCGCTGATCATCGGCGATGTGCAGGGCCACGGGGTCGCCGCCGCCGCGACCATGGGGCAACTGCGCAGTGCGGTGCGGGCGTTCGCGCTGAGCAAGCACGATCCGCAGGAGGTGATGAGCGGCACGAACCGGCTGCTCATCGACCTCGATCCGGGCCAGTTCGCGAGCTGCTGCTACATCGCCCTCGACCCGGCGACCGGCGTGGCCCGTGCCGTACGGGCGGGGCATCCGCAGCCCGTGCTGCGGCGGCCCGACGGCCGGACGGAGGTGCTGGACCTGCCCGGCGGCATCGTGCTCGGGATCGACGGGGACGCGGCCTACCCGGTCACGGAGATGCGGCTCGAACCGGGGGCGATGCTGGCCCTGTTCACGGACGGGCTGATCGAGCGCCCGGGGACGGACATCGACGAGGGGATCGAGCGGCTGCGGGCCACCGTCGAACGCATCGGCGCGGTCCCGCTGGCCGAGACGGCCGACCAGGTCATCGGAGAGGCCCGAGCGGCCACCGACCGCCCCGACGACATCGCGCTCCTGCTCGCCGCCCGCTGGGCCGAGGCTCCCCGGGCCCGCCCGCCCCGGACGGCACAGGAGCACGGGCCCGGACCCGATCTGTGGCGCACGTTCAGGAGGCCGGACCCGGGGCCCACGACGGGTACCCCGGATCCGGCCTCCTAGAAGACGTCCGGAAGGCGTCCGGACCGGCTGGAAGACGTCCGGAAGGATTCCGGAGGACGTCCTGCGATCAGGCGCCGGAGGCGTCCAGCATGCCCTCGCGCTCCACGACCTTGATCCGCTCACGGCCCTGGGCCGCACCGAGCGCCTGCTCGTGGGCGTCCAGCTTGTGCCAGCCCTCCCAGGTCGTGTAGCGCACGCCCCGGTCCGCCAGGAACGCCTCGACGGCCTCCGGAGCGGGCGTGGCCGGCTCGGGCAGACGGCCGGCGGCCCGGTCCTCCAGGACGCAGGCGACCGTCTCGTTGGCGTCGCCCTTGGTGTGTCCGATCAGGCCGATCGGACCGCGCTTGATCCAGCCGGTGACGTAGACCGAGGTCATGTGCTCGTCCCCGGCGATGACGCGGCCCGCCTCGTGCGGGACGGTGCCGGAGGTGACGTCGAAGGGGAGCTTGGGCAGCTCCTCGGAGTAGTAGCCGACGGCACGGTAGACGCTCTGCATGTCCCAGTCGGTGAACCGGCCGGTGCCCCGGACGTTGCCGGTGCCGTCCAGCTCGGTGCGCTCGGTGCGCAGCGCGGTGACCTTGCCGTCCTCGCCGAGGATCTCGACGGGGGACTCGAAGAAGTGCAGGAACAGCTTGTGCGGGCGGTCGCCGACGTCGCGGATCGCCCAGTTCTCCAGGGTCTGCGCGACCATGTTGGCCTGCTTGTTCTCGCGGCGGGTCGCGATGGAGCCCTCGTCGTACTCGATGTCCTCGGGGTTGACGATGACCTCGATGTTGGGGGAGTGGTCCAGCTCCCGCAGCTCCATCGGGCTGAACTTGGCCTGCGCCGGGCCACGCCGCCCGAACACATGCACCTCCAGCGCCTTGTTCTGCTTGAGGCCCTGGTAGACGTTGTCCGGGATCTCGGTGGGCAGCAGCTCGTCGGCCGTCTTGGCCAGGACCCGGGCCACGTCCAGGGCCACGTTCCCGACGCCGAGCACGGCGACCTTCTCCGCGGTGAGCGGCCAGGTGCGCGGGACCTCGGGGTGCCCGTCGTACCAGGAGACGAACTCGGCCGCGCCGTAGGAGCCGTCCAGCTCGATGCCGGGGATGTCGAGCGCGCGGTCGGCCTCGGCACCGGTGGAGAAGATCACCGCGTCGTAGAACGACCGCAGGTCGTCGAGGCCGATGTCGTGCGGGTAGCTGACGTTCCCGAAGAGCCGGATCTGGGGCTTGTCCAGCACCTGGTGCAGGGCTTTCACGATGCCCTTGATCCGCGGGTGGTCGGGGGCCACGCCGTAGCGGATGAGGCCGAAGGGCGCGGGCATGCGCTCGAAGAGGTCGATGGAGACCCCCGGGTCCTGGCAGACCTCGGATTTGAGCAGCGCGTCCGCAGCGTAGATACCGGCGGGGCCGGCTCCGACAATGGCGACGCGGACGGGGCGTGTCATGGCGTGGTGATCCTTCGGGGCGGGCGAACGCGGGCAGGTACAGCGTACGTCGGAGGTAAGGGTTGGCTTACTAGTCTCCACCCCACACCGTAAGCGATCGCCGCGCGGACCCTTCGACCGGCCCTGCCTAGAGTGCCCGATTAGCCCTTTTTGTTATTCCGATATGGTCGATTTGACCCCTATGGGCCCACTGGTTCATAAAGGGCTTATTGGGGTTGCTGGGGCATTTGCTTGGTCTCGATTTCGCCACCGTCGCGAAGGAGTGGTGAGCGTCACGTCCGAGAGGGCGGACGTCGAAGCGGACGTATCGGTTCCCTTCTGTGCGAAGAAAGTTGACGCCATGACGGCGCGGCCCGATCCGGGAATTCTGGAATTCGATCATGTACGGAAAAGGGAATCCGGAATGCGGGGCTTGTTCCTTCCGATGTTTCTCGCCTACGGTCACCGTCAATCCGGATGGAACGCCGAATCCTGCCGCCGTCCGGGAATCCGAAACCCACTCACGTACGGCAGGAGCGGGGGACCCAGGTAAGTCGCCGATCCGTAACCGGAACGGCTTGGGGTGAAGTCGCACGACCGTGCGGCCAGACATCTCCCGTCTGAACCCGACAGCTCACCTCGCAGGCGCCGGAGAGGAAATCCCCCATGCCCGCACAGGGTAAGCACCGCCGTCCCAAGTCCACCTCGCTCGGCCGCGGCATCGCCGCCGTGACCACCGGTGGAGCCGTTCTCGCCCTCCCGGTGATCGGTGCCACCAGCGCCTTCGCCGCCCCCGCGCCCGCCGCGGCCCCGCAGGCCGTGGCGCCCGCCGCAGTGGCCCCGCAGGCGAATTCCGCCGCGAAGGCCGCCCCCGCCAAGCATTCCGTGGTGGCCGGCGAAACCCTTTCCAAGATCGCCCGCGAGCATTCCGTCAGCGGCGGCTGGAAGAAGCTGTACGAAGGCAACCGGAAGATCGTCGGAGCGAATCCCGACCTCATTCACCCCGGTATCAAGCTGGTCATCGGCGCCAAGTCCGCAGCCGCGTCGGACGACAAGGCGGCCAAGGCTTCCCCGTCCGCCGCGCGCGGTGCCTCGGCGGACCGCGCCGACCGTTCGGAGCGCATCAACGCCGCCCCCGTGGCAAAGGCCGTCACCTACACGAACGACCTCGACGGCTGGATCAGGGAATCGCTGGCGATCATGGCCGAGCGGGGTATCCCCGGCACCTACGAGGGCATTCACCGCAACATCATGCGCGAGTCCTCCGGCAACCCGAACGCCATCAACAACTGGGACTCCAACGCGGCCAAGGGCATCCCGTCCAAGGGCCTGCTCCAGGTCATCGACCCGACCTTCCAGGCCTACCACGTGCCCGGCACCTCGACCGACAGCTACGACCCGGTCGCCAACATCACGGCCGCGTGCAACTACGCCGCGGACCGCTACGGCTCGATCGACAACGTCTTCGGCGCCTACTGATCCCCGCGCGACCGAACAGCACGAGGAGCCCCGGACCGCAATGGTCCGGGGCTCCTTCGTCGTACCCGGGGAACCGTCGGGAAGTTACCCCCAAGTTTCTCGTGACTTACCACGCGAACGGCAGTAGAACCTGTTGCACTCTGCCGAGAGTGAGGGAGGTCACATGAGCGACCCTACCATGCAGGACAGCGGGACCAAGGGCGTTTCGCGACGAAGATTCATCACAGGAACAGGTTCTCTTCTCGGGGCCGCGGCGATCGCCGGGCACGCCCCGCTGGCCTGGGCGGGTGTCCGCGCGGCAGCGGCGCCGATCGGCTCCGGGGCCCATGTGCCGGTGCTCGTCATCGGCACCGGATACGGCGGCTCCGTGGCCGCCCTCCGCCTCGCCGAGGCCGGCACGGACGTCCACATGGTCGAGATGGGCATGGCCTGGGACACCCCCGGCGCGGACGGCAAGATCTTCGCCAACACCACCAGGCCGGACGACCGCTCCTTCTGGCTGCGCACCCGGACCAAGCAGCCGCTGAGCAACTTCCTCGGCTTCCCCCTCGACAAGGACGTCAACCGCTACACCGGCATCCTCGACGCCGAGGAGTTCGGCGGCATCACGGTCTATCAGGGCCGGGGCGTCGGCGGCGGATCCCTGGTCAACGGCGGTATGGCCGTCACCCCGCGCCGCGAGAACTTCGGCGCGATCCTCCCGACGGTGAACGCCGCGGAGATGTACGACACCTATTACCCGCGCGCCAACAGCGGGCTCGGCGTCACCACCATCGACCCCGCCTGGTTCGACAGCGTCGACTGCTACCAGTACGCCAGGGTCGGCCGAAAACACGCCCAGCGCTCCGGCTTCCCGTTCCTCTTCGTGCCCGCCGTCTACGACTGGGACTACATGAAGCAGGAGGCGGCCGGGACCGTCCCGAAGTCAGCCCTGGACGGAGAGATCCTCTACGGCAACAACCATGGCAAGAAGTCGCTCCAGAAGACCTACATCGAACGGATCAGAGCCACCGGCCGGGTCACCATCTCCCCGCTGCACAAGGTCACCACGGTCACCCCGGCGCCGGGCGGCGGCTACACCGTGCTCATCGACCAGCTCGACACCGGCGGCCGGACCACCGTCACCAAGACCGTCACCGCCGACAAGGTGTTCTTCGCCGCGGGCAGCGTCGGCACCAGCAAACTGCTCGTCGGCCTCAAGGCCACCGGCGCGCTGCCCCTCCTCAACGACGAGATCGGCCGGGGCTGGGGCGACAACGGCAACGTCATGTGCGGCCGGGCCAACCACCTCTGGGACCCGACCGGAAAGGTGCAGTCGTCCATCCCCACCGGCGGCATCGACAACTGGGACGCCGGGGGAGCGTTCGCCGAGATCGCCCCGCTGCCCACCGGCATCGAGACCTGGGCGTCGTTCTACCTCTCCATCACCAAGAACCCCCACCGCGCCCGGTTCACCTGGAACGCGGCGGCGGGCAAGGCGGAACTGGACTGGCAGACGGCGTGGAAGCAGCCGTCCATCGACGCCGCGAAGACCATCTTCGACAAGATCAACCAGAAGGAGGGCACGATCTATCGCACGGACCTGTTCGGGGTGTACAAGATCTGGGGCGACCACCTCACCTACCACCCGCTGGGCGGCGCGGTCCTGGACAAGGCCACCGACAACTACGGCCGGCTGCACGGCTACTCCGGCCTGTACGTCATCGACGGGGCGCTGATCCCCGGCAACACCAGCGTCAACCCGTTCGTCACCATCACCGCGCTCGCCGAGCGCAACATCGAACGGATCATCGCGACCGACCTGTAGGCGACCCGCACACAGCGGGGAAGCCCACGGAGAGCCCGGGGCCGGGAGTGCCAACCCGGCGGCCCCGGACTCCGTCAGTGACCGGGCAGAACGCACACCGCGTCGATCCCCAGCACATGGTTGAGCCGCCCGAACGCCAGCCACGACCCGATGCTCATCGTCAGCTCCACGATCTCCGCCTGGCTGTAGTGCGCGGTCATCCGCTGCCAGAACGCGTCGTCCAGACCGTGGTGGTCGAGTGTGTACCGCTCGGCGTACTCCGCTGCGAGCCGGGTCCGCTCGTCGAAGGCGTCGGTCGTACGCCAATGGGTCACCGCTTCGGCGAACTCCTCCTCGACCTTCGCCCCGTCCCGCTCGGTCCGCCAGTCCAGGCAGAACAGGCACCCGTTGATCTGCGCCACCCGCAGCCGGGCCGCCTCGAACTCCCGCAGCCCCAGCGTCGTGTGCTCGTAGACGGACATCGAGAACGTGGCGGCGGCCATGCCGATACCGGGGACCATCTCCCCCCACACGTAACCGATGGGCTCCTGACCCTCCGGAACATCGATGATCATGCCGGTCTCCTTCCCAGCCTGCCGACCGCAGGCCGCAGCGGAACGTCGAGTGCGTCGTACAGCCCCGGTTTCGCGTCCACCAGCCAGTCGATCGCCGAGACGAGCCGCCCGACCGCGGTGGCGTTCCCGCCCGCCGACCGGTTCTCGCCCTCGTCCGAGGCCTCGACCGTCACCTCGATACGGGGCCGCCCCTCGATCACCACCCGGTGCGCGCCCACCCCGTCGGGCGGGGACGGCCAGTCCGGTGCGCACGAGGCGTGGATCCGGGTGATGTGCTCGATGACGATCCGGGGTTCGCCGCCCACGACGCCCTGCACCTCGAAACGCACGGCGCCCCGGGTGCCCGCCGCGAATTCGCCCATCGTGCGCGTGGTCACCGCCGTCTCCAGTGCCCGCCGGTCCAGCGTCTCGCGGATCTCGTCGAGTTCGACGCCCAGCGCCCGCGCCATCAGCCGTATCTGACCGCCCCACACCATCGTCGGAACGCCCTCCGCCAGCATCAGCGGCTGGTAGTCCAGCGGGTGCCCCATCCCGATCAGATGGCGTACCGAATCCTCCTGCTCGTACGTGGAGTAGTCGAAGATCTCCTGGCAGCGGATGACGTCCACCTCGGTGCCGAGGCCGCTGACCAGCAGCGGCAGGACGTCGTTGCCCCAGCCGGGGTCGACGCCGGAGACGAAGAGGGAGCCGCCGCCCTCGGCGACGGCGGCCAGGACCGGGTCCCGCAGCTCGGGCGGGGCGTTGCGCTGGTCGTAGAGCGGATACAGGGAGGGCGTGACGACCACCGCACCGGCCCGGATCGCCCGGCCGACGTCGGCCAGGGCGTCATCGGGACGGATGTCGCCGGACGCCGCGTAGACCACCGCCCGGGGACGGGCGGCGAGAACGGCGGCGATGTCGTCGGTGGCCGCGACCCCGAGCGTGCGCCCGAGACCGCCGAGTTCGCCCGCGTCACGGCCGGCCTTGGCGGGATCGTGCACGAGGACGGCGGCGAGTGTCAGTGCCGGATGGGCCTCGACGGCGCGGATCGCCGCGCGGCCGACGTTGCCGGTACCCCAGACAACCGTGGGAATCATGCGCGGAGGGTAGCCCCGGGACCTTGCACTTCCCAGAGCCGTGACACCACCAAATCCCCCGGGGGAAAAGGGTGTTCCCGGGCCGGCGGAGATCCGCAGGCCCGGGAACCGTTCAGCGGGTTCAGTGCTTGGCACCGGCCCCGTTCGGGGTGCCGGAGATCGTGAACTGCGAACCCGGCTCGATCAGCACATGGCCGTCGCGCGAGTCCGTGATCGTCACGTCGGTGAGCGTCGCGTTGCCGCGCGCGCCGCCCATCGCGAGGATGCCGGAGCCGTTGTTGGACTTGTCGATCCGCACGTTCTGGATCGTGACGTCCGGCATCAGGCCGCCGCCCGTCTTGAACTGGATGCCGTCATAGGTGGAGTCGATGATGTCCGTGTCGCGGATCGTGACTCCGGGGATCGGCAGGTTCTGCGGGAAGAGGGTGATCGCACCGAACTCCTGGTCCTCGTTCCAGAAGGCTCCGCCGGTGCGGTACAGGCCGTTGTTGGCGATCAGCGTCTGCCCGGAGAAGGGCAGCGGGTCGTGGTCGGTCGCCAGCATGATGGCCGGGTAGTTCATGGTGTCGGAGATCAGGTTGTTCTCGATCTTGTTGCCGTAACCGCCGTAGATCGCGATGCCGTTGGCGCGCCAGGGGAGCTGGATGGTGTTGTTGCGGAAGCTGTTGTCGTGGCCGATGTCGACGGACTGGTCCTTGACGTACTTGCTGGACCAGACGGCGAGCGCGTCGTCGCCGGTGTTGCGGAACGACGAGTTGTAGACCGTGGAATTCCGGGTGCCGTTGGCGAAGTTGATGCCGTCCGCGTACGTGTTGCGGATCCGCATCCCGGTGAACTCGACGCCGTCGCCCGGGTTCCACAGCTCCGGGATGTTGTCGAAGTCGCGGCCGGCCCAGACGCCCACGTTGGCGTGCTCGATCCAGACGTTGCTGATCTTCGTGTTCTTGCCGAACCGGCCGTTGAGCGCGACGCCGCCCTCGTGGTTGCCGTCACCGCCGCGGATGGTGCCCGAGCCGAAGATGGCGATGTCGGAGATTTGCGTGTTCTCGTCGATGTCGAAACCGAAGTTGCCCTCGTGCGGGTGGTTGATGCCGCCCGCCTCGTGCGGCGGGGTCAGCGTGTAGAGCTGGGAGTGCCACATGCCCGCGCCCCGGATCGTCACGTCCCGGATGCCGACCTGGTTCCACTGGCCCCGGTCGAGCGGGTCGTCGGTGAGGATCTTCTGCTCCTGGCGCCATTGGCCCGCCGGGATCCAGACGCAGTCGATCTCGCCGTTCTGGTTCGCCGTCACCGCGCGCTGGATGGCGTCCGTGTCGTCGAGCCCGTCGTTCGCCACCGCGCCGTACGTCGTGATGGAGACACAGCCGGACGGCTGGGAGGCGGGCGCCGCCACCTGCTCCAGGTCGATCAGGTCGATGATGTAGAAGGCGGCGTCGTCGCTCGCGTCCCGCTGGAGACGGAACTTGGTCCCCGCCGGGTAGGTCTCGGTGAGCAGGGCGTGGGACTCGTCGAACAGCCGCCGCGCGTCGCCGCCCGGCGTGTTGGTGAGCCCTTCGGGGCTGTCGGTGTTCCCGTACAGCCAGCTGTGCTTCGAGGAGAGGTCGAGCTTGCGGACGAACTCGCCGTCGGCGTACAGGCTGATGGTCGCCTCGCGGCCGCCACCGCCCGGGGCGTCGGGGATGGAGTTGCGGACGACGATCGAGTTCGCCGGGGCGGTCGAGGTGAACTCCACGTACTCACCGGTGGAGTCGAGCCGGACCGACTCGCGTCCGGAGGACTCGGTGGCGAAGTTGGTGTGCCCGAAGGTGCGTTCCGCGTCGGACCGGAGCAACGTGCCCTCGTAGTCGGCCTTCTCCGCCTCCAGTTCGGTGTACGGGACGGCCGCGCCGCGTCCGACCACGATGGACCGGGCGAAGGTGTTGTTGGTCTCGTTGGTCTCCGCGACCAGGTCGGTGGCGTCGGCGGTGGCGGTCAGGGTCGCGCCGCCGCTCGCCGCCGTCCAGCTGCCGCCGAGGGTGACGTTCGCGGTGGCGCCCGCGGCGATGGCCGGGGTGGTGCCGTTGAGCGTGGTGGAGCCGACGGTCAGCCGGGTGACCGTGCCCGCGCTCACCGCGCTGGTGCCGCGGTTGTGCACCGCCACGGTGAAGGTGACCGTCGCGCCGACGGCCGGGCTGGCCGGGTCGGAGGAGATGGAGCGGACCTCCAGGTCGGGGCCGGGGCTCTGGCCGACCACCAGTGGGGAGGCGGTGGTGCGGCTGTTGTTGGTGTCGTCCGACTCGACGACCGCGTCGGTCGGGTCGACCAGCGCCGAGACGGGGTACGACCCCTGCGGCCGCTTGCCGGCCTCGACCGAGAACGGGGCCGATGCCCCCGCCGCGAGCGGGCCGACCGGGGCGCTGCCCACGACCACGCCGCCCAGGCTCACATTGACGACGGTCGCGGGGGAGGCTGCCGATCCGATGTTGCGGACGGTGCCCTCGACGGTGATGTCGTCCGTCTCGGACGGCGCCGACGGGCTCCAGGACAGCGCGCTGACGGTCAGGTCCGGGTTGGGCGCGGCCGTCCCGAACACCTGGATCTCGGCGACCTGGGCGCCGGGCGCCTCGGTGTTGGAGAAGAACTTCAGCTGGACGTCGGCGAACCGGCCGTCCACCGGGATGGTCACGGTGTTCTGGTTGGAGCCGGGGTTGAACACATGGCCGGCGCGGGCCCGCAGCGAGGTGAACGCGGTGCCGTCCTGCGTCCGGCCGAGCACCTGGATGTCCTGCGTCCGCGTCGCCCAGGCCGGGTCCGGGTTCAGCTTGACGACCACGGACTCGAGGTCCGCGTCCGCCCCGAGCTTCACCGTCAGATCGGCGGGGTGGCCGTCGGACTCCCAGTAGCTGTCGATCTTGCCGTCGTTGGCGTTCGCGGCCGGGTATCCGCCGTGCGATCCGCTGGCGGTGACGGTTTTGCCCCGTGCGAGGTCGGTCGCCTCAGCCGCGCTCGCGGTGACGGGCAGGAGCCCGGCGGAGATCAGTCCGGCTGTCAGCAGCCCGGCGACCGTCCGTCCGGTGAGTCGCTTCCATCTCATGATGTCCTCTGCTTCCACAATATTTGAGCCCACAAGTCAATCTTTTGCGGCCAGAGGTTCACAGATTTCTGCGCTGTTTCTGATTTGTCAACGGTCTTCACATGGTCATGTCATCCGAGCGCGTAACATGACGACCCGTCAGGCGAGCTCTGTTGCGGGCCTGTTCAGCCCGCCGCGACACCCCGGACCAGCAGCAGGACCAGATCCACCGCCGCCACGGCCACCGCTCCGGCCAGTGCCGCCTTGCGCCACCGCCTGCCGAGCGCCGGGCCCGCGAGCGACACCGCTCCGGCCAGGACGAGCGCCGCCGCACCCCCGGCGTCCACCGGTCCGGGCGGCCCGAGCGCCAGCACCGCCGTCGCGCCGAGGAGCGGCAGCGGCAGCAGCAGCCGGGTCCCCTTGTCGCCCAGCCGGTGGGGAAGACCCCGGATCCCGGCCGCCCGGTCCGCCGCGATGTCCGGGAGCGTGTCGGCCAGATGCGCCGCGAACCCGAGCAGGGCCCCGGCCGCCACCGTCCACCACCGGGGCGCCGGCCCGCCGGGCAGGGAGAGGGCGACGGCGGCGGGCAGGGCGCCGAATCCGGCCACGTACGGCAGCCAGGAGAGGGCGGTCGCCTTGAGCCGCAGGTTGTAGAGCCAGGCGGCCGCGACCGCGGCGAGGTGCACCGTACCGGCGAGAGGCCCGCAGGCCAGCGAGAGCGGTACGCACAGGGCGAGCGCGCTGCCCGCCGCCGCCCACACCGTGCCCGGCGTCACCGTGCCGTCGGCTGCGGGCTTGCCCCGGCGGCTGGCCCGGGCGTCACGCCGCGCGTCGTACGCGTCGTTGCACCAGCCCACCGAGAGCTGGCCGGCCAGTACCGCCGCCGTGACCAGCGCGGAGCGGGGGCCGCCGAGGCCGGAGCCCAGGGCGAGGGCGCAGGCGAGCGCCGTCACCGCGAGCGCGGGGCCGGGGTGACACGCGAGCGCGAGCCCCACGACCCGCCCACCCCGCCGCGCGGCACGGACCGGACCCGCGTCGACCGGACCCGCGTCGACCGGGCCCGGGAGAGCCGGCCCCGCACCGTCCCGGCCCGTACCGCCCGGCTTCGCGCCCGCCGGACCGGAATCCGTCGGGCTCACCCTCTCCGTGGCGTCCATCGGGCGATCGTAGGGTCTGTCGCCCCGTCAATGCGGCGACCAGGCGGGTCTTTTACGGCGTTTCAGTCGACCATGTGGGCAGGATGGGGGCATGACGCCACCGAAGCAGGAGACAGGATGACCCGCATCGCCGCGGTGCACGGGGCTCTGCCGTCGCACCGTCACACTCAGCGCGAGGTCACCGACATGGTGGCCCGGACCTGCCTGCCGCCCGGCGCCGACCGCCGGGTCCTCGACCGGCTCCACGAGAACGCCCGGGTCTACAGCCGGCACACCGTGCTGCCGCTGGACGGCTACCGCGACCTCGACGGCTTCGGCCCCTCCAACGACGTGTTCATCCGGTCCGCCGTCGACCTCGGCGCCCAGGCCGTACGCGGCGCGCTGCGGACGGCGGGACTCCGGCCCACCGACGTCGATCTGCTGATGTTCACCTCCGTCACCGGCATCGCCGCCCCTTCGGTCGACGCCCGGCTCGTGACCCGCCTCGGGATGCGGTCCGACGTCAAACGGCTGCCAATCTTCGGCCTCGGCTGCGTCGCCGGAGCCGCCGGAACGGCCCGGCTTCACGATTACCTCCTCGGCCACCCCGACGACGTGGCCGTGCTGCTGTCCGTCGAACTCTGCTCCCTCACCTTCCAGCGCCACGACATGTCGCCCGCCAATCTCGTGGCGACCGCGCTGTTCGGCGACGGAGCGGCCGCCGTCGTCGCCCTCGGCGGCCGCCGGGCCGTCGCCGGGCCCGAGATCGTGGCGACCCGCAGCCGGATGTACCCGGACACCGAGCACGTGATGGGCTGGGACATCGGCTCCACCGGATTCCGCGTCGTCCTCGATCCCGGCGTGCCCGATGTCGTACGCCAGTATCTCGCCGACGACGTACGGGAGTTCCTCGGCGAACACGGTCTCAAACCGAAGGACATCGCCCACTGGGTCTGCCACCCGGGCGGCCCCAAGGTCCTCGAGGCGGTGACCGAGGTCCTCGATCTGCGCGACGGGGCGCTCGACGTCACCTGGCGCTCGCTGGCCGACATCGGCAACCTGTCCTCGTCCTCGGTCCTGCACGTCCTGCGGGACACCATCGAACAGCGCCGGCCGGAGCCGGGCACCCCCGGGCTGCTGGTCGCCATGGGCCCGGGGTTCTGCTGCGAACTGGTGCTGCTGCGCTGGTAGGAAGGAACAGCCCATGATCTGGTACACCGCCCTCGTGCTCGCCGTCGCCGCCGAGCGACTCGCCGAACTCGTGGTGGCCCGCCGCAACACCCGCTGGAGCCTCGCCCGGGGCGGCGTCGAATCGGGCCGGGGACACTATCCGGCGATGGTCGCGCTGCACACCGCGCTCCTGATCGGCTGCCTGGCCGAGGCCGGGTTCGCCGAACGCCCCTTCCCGCCGGTCCTCGGCTGGGTGATGGTCGCCGTCGTCGTGGCCGCGCAGGCGCTGCGCTGGTGGTGCATCCGGGCGCTCGGACCCCGCTGGAACACCCGCGTCATCGTCGTCCCCGGCCTGCCCCGGGTCACCGGCGGCCCCTACCGGTGGCTGAGCCACCCCAACTACGTCGCCGTCGCCGCCGAAGGCCTCGCCCTGCCCCTGGTCCACGGGGCGTGGGTGACCGCCCTCGTGTTCACCGTCCTCAACGCCGCGCTCATGGTCGTACGGATCCGCTGCGAGGACGGGGCGCTGGCCCGCCTCCCGGCGGCGGACGCACGCGCGTGATCGACGTCCTGGTCGCGGGCGGCGGACCGGCCGGCCTCGCCGCCGCGATCCGGGCCGCCTCCGCGGGCCTGGAAGCGGTGGTGGCCGAGCCGCGCACCGCCCCCGTCGACAAGGCGTGCGGCGAGGGCATCATGCCCGGCGGCGTCGCGGCCCTGCGCGACCTCGGCGTCCGGGTGAAAGGCCACGAACTGCGCGGCATCCGCTACACCGACGGCCGGCGCAGCGCGGAAGCCGCCTTCCGGGGCGGCCCGGGCGCGGGCGTCCGCCGCACCGAACTCCACACCGCCCTGCACGACCGCGCCACCGCCCTCGGCGTCCGCTTCGTCCCCGCGAAGGTGGGGGAGATCCGGCAGGACCGGCACACCGTCACCGCCGCCGGACTCACCGCACGCTGGCTCATCGCCGCCGACGGGCTCCACTCGCCGCTGCGCCGCGCTCTGGGCCTCGACCGCCCGGTCCCCGGCCCCGGACGCTACGGGCTGCGCCGCCACTACCCGATCGCCCCCTGGACGGACCACGTCGAGGTGTACTGGTCCCGGCACGGCGAGGCGTACGTGACCCCGGTCGGCGAGCGCCTGGTGGGCGTGGCCGTCCTGAGCCGCGACCGCCGCCCCTACGACCAGCACCTGGCCGCCTTCCCCGCCCTCGCGGCCCGGCTCGCGGACGCCCCGGGCGCCACACCCGTACGCGGAGCCGGTCCGCTGCGTCAGCGGGCGCTGGGACGGCGGGCCGGGCGCGTCCTGCTCGTCGGCGACGCCGCCGGGTACGTGGACGCCCTCACCGGGGAGGGCATCGCCCTCGCGGTCGCCACCGCGACGGCCGCGGTCGACTGCCTGAGCGCCGGGCGGCCCGAGGACTACCCCCGCCACTGGGCGCGGGCCACCCGGCGCTACCGCCTGCTCACCGCGGCCCTGCTGAGCGCGGCGGGCCACCCGTCCTCGGGCCGCCTGATCGTCGCCGCGGCCCACCGAGCGCCCGCCCTCTTCCGCACCGCCGTCCGCGCGCTCCAGTGAAGCCGCGGCGGCTAGGGGGTGTCTTGCCGATCATGCCGGGCTCGCGTGCCCTGGCACCGCACCTCGCCGCGTTGTCGTCACTCGCCATGGCTCCGCCATGACTCCCTCCTCCGCCTTGCGATGCACGGCACCAGACCCCGCTCCCTGATCCGGCCTGATCGACAAGACACCCCCTAGTGCGGCGGGCCGCCCGCTCGAATGGCAGGGTCCCCGGTTCCGGCTTAACGTCGATCGGGTGAACGCCCGCGCTCACGCGGGGCACTGCCCTCGGCACGAGAGACGGACCCCACCATGACGGGCTCCCGCGCGACACCCACACCCACGGCCACGGCACACGACAGGCACCGGAGCGGACTGGCGCTGCTGGTCATCGCCTCGTGCCAGCTGATGGTGGTGCTCGACGTCACCATCGTCAACATCGCGCTGCCGCACATGCAGAAGGACCTGGGGTTCTCCACCGAGAACCTCTCCTGGGTCGTCAACGCGTACACGTTGACCTTCGGCGGACTGCTGCTGCTCGGCGGACGCCTCGGCGACATCCTCGGCCGCCGCAGAGTCTTCATCTTCGGCGTGCTCCTCTTCGTCTTCGCCTCCCTGCTCGGCGGACTGTCCCAGGAGGGCTGGCAGTTGCTGGCCGCCCGCTCCCTCCAGGGCGTCGGCGGCGCGATCGCCTCGCCGACCGCCCTGTCGCTGATCACCACCACCTTCCGCGAAGGCCCCGAGCGCAACCGCGCGTTCGGGGTCTTCGCGGCCGTCTCGGCGGGCGGCAGCGCGATCGGTCTGCTCGCCGGCGGCCTGCTGGTGGAGTGGCTGGACTGGCGCTGGGTCCTGTTCGTCAACGTGCCGATCGGCCTGCTGATCGCCATCGCGACCCCGCGCTTCATTCCCGAGTCCGAACGCCGCCCGGGCCACTTCGACCTCCTCGGCGCGCTCACCTCGACGGTCGGCATGGTGCTGCTCGTCTACGGCTTCATCCGGGCCTCCGAGGACGGCTGGACCGACGCGCTCACCCTCGGTTCGTTCGCGGTCGCTGTGGTGCTCCTGACGGTCTTCATCCTGATCGAACGCGGTTCGAAGCAGCCCATCACCCCGCTGTGGATGTTCCGTGACCGCAACCGCGCCGGGTCGTACGCGATGATGCTCAGCCTCGCCGCGGCGATGTTCGGCATGTTCTTCTTCCTGACCCTGTTCGTGCAGAACGTCCTCGACTTCAGCCCGCTGCGGGCCGGTCTCGCCTTCCTGCCGGTCAGCGCCGTCATCGCGGTCAGCGCCGGCCTGGCCTCCCAACTGCTGCCCCGCTGGGGACCCAAACCCTTCATGGTGGTGGGCGCGCTCCTGGCGGCCGTCGGCCTCGGCTGGCTGACGCTGACCGACGTCCACAGCTCCTACCTCGGCTCGATCCTCGGCCCGATGCTCGTGTTCGGCTTCGGTATGGGCATGCAGTTCGTGTCGCTGACGCTGATGGCCGTCTCGGGCGTCGCCCCGAAGGAGGCGGGCGCCGCCTCCGGCATCCTCAATGCCACCCAGCAGGTGGGCGGCTCGCTGGGGCTGTCGATCCTGGTGACGACGTTCGGCACGGCCAGCCGCCACGAGGCGACCGACCAGGTGCCGAAGTTCCTCGAGGAGGCCACGCCCGCCCAGAAACTGGAGTTCCAGAGGACCGAGGTGCTGCCGGCGCCCTGGGGCGACCAGGTGCTCACCTCGGGTGTCTCCAGTGCCTTCGTCGTCGCTGCCTGCTTCGCCGTGCTCGCCGCCCTGGTCGCCCTGTTCGTCATCCAGGTCCGGCCCGCCGACCTGGCCCGCCTCCAGGGCGGCGCGACGCCGCTGGTCTCGGAGGCGGAGGCGGAGGGGACGGGCACCGGCGGGACGGACGAGCCGGCGCCCGGCGCAGACGCCACCCGGCCCGACCCGGAGGCACCACCGCCCGACCCGGAAGGGCCACCTTCCGACCCGGACACCGACCGACCCGCGAAAGGGCACTGACCCATGGACTGGACCCTCGAAGTGATCGTGCTTCCCGTGACCGACGTCGACCGGGCCCGGGACTTCTACCGGGACAAGCTCGGCTTCCACGTCGACATCGACGCCGAGGTGATGCCGGGCGCCCGTGTGGTCCAGCTGACGCCGCCGGGATCCGGCTGTTCGATCGCCCTCACCGACGGCCTGCCCAACCCGACGGGAACCCCGCGGCCGGGCACGTACCACGGGCTCCAGCTCTGTGTCACCGACATCGCCGCCGCGCACGCCGAACTCGTCGGCCGGGGCGTCGAGGTCTCCGAGCCGCAGCGATACGCCCCCGACGACGGGGCGACCTTCATGTACTTCACCGACCCGGACGGCAACGGGTGGGCGGTGCAGGAGTACCGCCGCCGGGAGACCGAACCCCTGCACAAGCTCCTCGCCGACCAGGCCGCCGCCGGGAACGGATCGAACGCGGGGGACACGGTGGGGTGAACCGGATGTGGAGGTGGATCGCGCCGCGTCCGGTCCACCAGAATGCTCCCCGTATCGAGTGCAGAGATCCATCAGCGCAAGGGAGCGGCATCCACATGGGCGGCAACGCAGAGATGGTGGCCTTCGTCCGGGCGCGGCTCGCCGACGAGGAAAACGTCGCACTGGCCGCCGGCGGGGACCGATGGCGGTGCCCGGCCGACGTGCCGGGCGAGGTCCACGACCGCACGGGAGGCGTGGCGTTCACGGTGCGCGGCCGGGGCTTCGACCAGCACATCGCCCTCCAGAACCCCGCGCGGGTCCTGGAGCGCATCGAGACGAACCGCGTGATGCTCGGCGAGTACGTCGAGGTGGCCGACCTGGACACCGACCGCCCGGCCGAGGACTTCCGCTCCGGCCGCGCGGTGGGTCTGGGCTTCGCCGTGCGGCAGCTCGCCGCCGAGTACGCGGGCCACCCGGACTACCAGGCACGTTGGCTGCCCCGGTTCATCCAGTAGCCGAAATCGCCCGAACGGGTGGCGGCCACTGTCGTACGAGCCGGTGACCAAGAGGATGATCCACGCCAAAATGGCGTTGCTCTCTGGTGAGGAGTGATCCCGCCGTGTAGCGTCGCCGACAGATGTCGTGGTTCGCAGTACCTGCCCGCGCCTGGCGCGGGCGTTTTGCTGTGCAGTGCCTGAGAACCAGGGCGATCACCTCCGGGTCCGCGCGGTGCGGATCCGTTTACTGCTGAGAGGTACAGGCATGGCCAGCGGAACCGTCAAGTGGTTCAACTCGGAAAAGGGCTTCGGCTTCATCGCGCAGGACGGCGGCGGCCCCGACGTCTTCGCGCACTACTCCAACATCAACTCCACCGGCTTCCGTGAGCTCCAGGAAGGCCAGGCGGTGACCTTCGACATCACCCAGGGCCAGAAGGGCCCGCAGGCGGAGAACATCACCACCGCCTGATCCGGGTTGACCGACCCTGGAGCCCCGGAGCGCACCGCGCTCCGGGGCTCCAGGGCGTTCGGGGCGTCCCGCCCGCACCCCGGGCCCGGGAGAGTCCGGCAGAAGATGCGAGGCCCCTCGCGTACGGCCATATTGGGAGTCCCGGGCCGCGGAGGCGTCGCCCGGGGCGTGTGGCCCGCCCGGGCGCGGGTACCCGTGGCGTCGATCCGGCTCGGGCGCACGTCGCCCCGACCGCTGTCGAGCGTCGAAGGGGAGGCCCCGTGGTCCGCACGGTGGGAGTCGAGGAAGAACTGCTGCTGGTCGACGAGGGCAGCGGAGAGGCCCGGGCGCTGTCCTCGGCGGTGCTGGCGATCGCCGAGAAGGACACGGCGGGGGAGTCGCCCTTCGAGCCGGAGCTGCACCGTCAGCAGCTGGAGTTCTCCACGCACCCCTGCGCGGACATGGGCGAACTCGCCGGGTCGGTCCGGCGGTGGCGGGCCCAGGCGGTCCAGCACGCCGCCGACGCCGGGGCGTCCGTCGTGGCCCTGGCGACCTCCCCGCTCCCGGTCAGCCCGAAGATCGGCACAGGAGAGCGGTACCGGTGGATGGCGGAGCGCTTCGGTCTCACCGCCCAGGAACAGCTGACCTGCGGCTGCCACGTCCATGTCTCGGTGGACTCGGACGAGGAGGGCGTCGCCGTGCTCGACCGGGTGCGCTGCTGGCTGCCCGTCCTGCTCGCCCTGAGCGCCAATTCGCCGTTCTGGCAGGGGCAGGACAGCCGGTACAGCAGCTACCGCAGCCAGGTGTGGGGCCGATGGCCCTCGGCCGGCCCGGTGGACGTCCACGGCTCCGCCGAGGCGTACCACGCGGGTGTGCGGTCCCTCGTCGCCACCGGAGTGCTCCGGGACGAGGGGATGGTCTACTTCGACGCGCGCCTCTCGCACCGCTACCCCACGGTCGAGGTCAGGGTCGCGGACGTCTGTCTGGACCCGGCCGACACCGTGCTGCTCGCCACCCTGGTACGAGGACTGGTGGACACGGCCGCGAGGGAGTGGCGCGCCGGTGAGCCGCCGTCCGGGGCCGGTACGTCCCTGCTCCGGGTCGCCTGCTGGCAGGCGGGCCGCTCGGGCCTGGAGGGCCGTCTTGTCCACCCCCGGACCTGGCGGCCGGAGCCCGCGCCCGATGTCCTCACGGCCCTGCTGGACCACGTGCGGGACGCGCTGGAGGACAGCGGCGACCTCAAAGCGGTGGAGACGGCCCTGACCACCGTGGTCCGGCGCGGGAACGGGGCACGGATCCAGCGCGAGACCCTCGCGCGGACCGGCAGCCTGCGCGACACCGTGGCCGAATGCGTACGCATCACGGCCGGATGAGCCCCCGCCGCCCCCCGCCGCGAACGTTCGAACAGACGAACACACCCGGCATCACAGGAACGGAGCAGTCCATGTCCACCACCGCTCTCGACGACCGCCGGATCCTGGCCGTCGTCACCAACTACGGCGTCGAGCAGGACGAACTCGTCGTCCCCGTGAAGCACCTGCGCGACCACGGGGCGCAGGTCAGCGTGGCGGCGGTCTCCGCCGACACGATCCGCACCCTCGTCGGCGACCGCGATCCCGGCGAGACCGTGCGGCCCGATCTCACCCTGGACGACGTCGACCCCGCCGCGTACGACCTCCTCCTCGTCCCGGGCGGCACGCTGAACGCCGACTCGCTGCGCCTGGAGGACGCCACCACCCGGATCGTCAGCTCGTTCGCCGCTTCCGGCCGGCCGGTGGCCGCCATCTGCCACGGCCCGTGGGCGCTGGTCGAGGGCGGCTACGTCCAGGGCAAGACGCTGACCTCGTACGCCTCCCTGCGGACCGACATCACCAACGCGGGCGGCACCTGGGTCGACAAGCCGGTGGTCCGCGACGACGCCGAGGGCTGGCCGCTGATCACCTCCCGGAACCCCGGAGACCTGGACGACTTTCTCGGCGAGATCGACGCGGTGCTCGCCGAGAGCTGAGGCGGCCGCCACGGGGCGTCCTGTAGGGGCCCCGCGACAGGTGCGCCCGGGCAATAGGGCCAGGCCGCACTTACCGGCCGGGACGTGCGCGGGGTATCCAGGAAACAGGCTGCTGGCCAGAGATCCTGAAGCGGGCCGACCCGAGGAGGGCCCATGAACCCCCCGACCGCCACCACGGCCGACGCGGACGTGACCGAAGCCCCTCCGGAAGACCCGACCGTTCACATTCTGTGGATCAACGCGGGGCTGAGCTGTGACGGGGACTCGGTCTCCCTCACCGCCGCCACCCAGCCGAGCATCGAGGAACTGGCGCTCGGCGCGCTGCCGGGTCTGCCCAAGGTGGCCGTCCACTGGCCGCTCATCGACTACGAGTGCGGGCCCGTCGAGGGCGCCGACAACTTCGTGGAGTGGTTCTTCAAGGCCGACCGGGGCGAGCTGGAACCCTTCGTCCTGGTGGTCGAGGGTTCCATCCCGAACGAGCGCATCAAGCCCGAGGGCTACTGGTGCGGCTTCGGCGACGACCCCGAGACCGGCCAGCCCATCACCACCAGCGAATGGCTCGACCGCCTCACTCCCAAGGCCCTCGCCGTCGTCGCGATCGGCACCTGTGCGACGTACGGCGGCATCCACGCCATGGCGGGCAACCCCACCGGGGCGATGGGCGTACCGGACTACCTGGGCTGGGAGTGGAAGTCCAAGGCGGGCATCCCGATCGTCTGCATCCCCGGCTGCCCCGTCCATCCCGACAACGCCTCCGAGACCCTGCTGTACCTGCTCTACCAGGCCGCCGGCGCCGCGCCCATGATTCCGCTGGACGAGGAGCTGCGGCCCACCTGGCTGTTCGGCGCCACCGTCCACGAGGGCTGCGACCGGGCCGGCTACTACGAGCAGGGCCAGTTCGCCGACGCGTACGGCTCCCCGCAGTGCCTGGTCAAGCTGGGCTGCTGGGGCCCGGTCGTCAAGTGCAACGTGCCCAAGCGCGGCTGGATCAACGGTGTCGGCGGCTGCCCGAACGTCGGCGGCATCTGTATCGGCTGCACCATGCCCGGCTTCCCGGACAAGTTCATGCCGTTCATGGACGAACCGCCCGGCGGCCATGTCTCGGCGGCGGCGAGCGGTGTCTACGGCTCCGTCATCCGGCGGCTGCGCCACTTCACCGAGAAGACGGCCGACAAGGAACCGAAGTGGCGGACCAAGACCGAGACCATCAAGACCGGCTACCGGCCGCCCTGGTGACCCGCGCCCCCGGACACCCCGGAGGGCGGTCAGGGCCAGGGCGAGCAGCACGACCTACCAGGAAGGCGGCGCGGGACCATGGCGACTGCGACCGGCAAACCCGTCGTCGACGCTGACGGCCTCATGGAGATGTCGTGGGACCCGATCACGCGCATCGTCGGCAGCCTCGGCATCCACACCAAGATCGACTTCGCCGCGAAGCGGGTCGCGGAGTGCTACAGCACCTCGTCGATCTTCCGTGGCTACAGCGTCTTCATGAAGGGCAAGGACCCGCGCGACGCCCACTTCATCACCAGCCGCATCTGCGGTATCTGCGGTGACAACCACGCGACCTGTTCCGTCTACGCGCAGAACATGGCGTACGGGGTCGCGCCCCCGCACCTCGGCGAGTGGATCATCAACCTCGGCGAGGCCGCCGAGTACATGTTCGACCACAACATCTTCCAGGAGAACCTGGTCGGCGTGGACTACTGCGAGCGGATGGTCCGCGAGACCAACCCCGGCGTCCTCGAACTCGCCGAACGCACGGAGGCCCCGCACGCCGCCGACCACGGCTACCGCACCATCGCCGACATCATGCGCTCGCTGAACCCGCTGGAGGGCGAGTTCTACCGTGAAGCCCTCCAGGTCAGCCGCTACACCCGCGAGATGTTCTGCCTGATGGAGGGCCGTCACGTACACCCGTCCACGCTCTACCCGGGCGGTGTCGGCACGGTCGCCACGATCCAGCTCTTCACCGACTACCTCACCCGCCTCACCCGCTACGTGGAGTTCATGAAGCGGGTCGTCCCGCTCCACGACGACCTCTTCGACTTCTTCTACGAGGCGCTGCCCGGCTACGAGGAGGTCGGCCGGCGACGCGTCCTGCTCGGCTGCTGGGGCGCGCTCAACGACCCGGAGTTCTGCGACTTCACGTACGCCAACATGGAGGACTGGGGCCGCAAGATGTTCGTGACCCCCGGTGTCGTGGTCGACGGCAAGCTCGTCACCAACAGCCTCCTCGACATCAACCTGGGCCTGCGCATCCTGCTCGGCAGCTCGTACTACGAGGACTGGGCGGGCATGGGCAAGTTCGTCGAGCGCGACCCCCTCGGCAACGAGATCGACGAACGCCACCCCTGGAACCAGCACACCGTCCCGGCCCCGCAGAAGCGGGACTTCGACGACAAGTACAGCTGGGTCATGTCGCCGCGCTGGTTCGACGGCACCGACCACCTCGCCCTGGACACCGGCGGCGGGCCCATCGCCCGGCTCTGGTCCACGGCCCTGTCCGGACTCGTCGACATCGGCTTCATCAAGGCCACCGGCCACAGCGTGCAGATCAACCTCCCGCGCACCATGACCAAGCCGGAGATGGCGCTGGAGTGGAAGATCCCGAAGTGGTCCAACGCCCTCGAACGCAACCGGGCCCGCACCTACTTCCAGGCGTACGCGGCCGCCGCCGCCCTCCACTTCGCCGAGCAGGCGATGGAGGAGGTACGGGACGGACGCACCCAGACCTGGGAGCAGTTCGACGTCCCCGACGAGTCGATCGGCTGCGGCTTCACCGAGGCCGTACGCGGCGTCCTCTCCCACCACATGGTCATCCGGGACGGGAAGATCGCCAACTACCACCCCTACCCGCCGACCCCGTGGAACGGCAGCGTCCGTGACATCTACGGCACCCCCGGACCGTACGAGGACGCTGTCCAGAACACGCCCATCTTCGAGGAGAACCCGCCCGAGAACTTCAAGGGCATCGACATCATGCGGGCCGTCCGCAGCTTCGACCCGTGTCTGCCGTGCGGCGTCCACATGTACGTCGGCGGCGGCCGGACCGTCGAGGAGACCCATATGCCGACCGGGCTGAGCGGACTGGCGGGCGGCTGAACCCACCGCACCGGGCGCGTACTTCGGAAAGGGGCCCACCATGGCGGGAGCCGACCCCGGCGCACACATCGGTGAACTGCTGGACCGACTGGGACGCGAGGCGGGACCACGCGCCCGCGAGACCGCCGACGAACTCGTGCGCAGTGTCGTCGAGTTCTACGGCGAGGGCCTGGCCCGCACCGTACGGCTGCTGCGCGCCGCCCCGGCCGGCTCCGACCCGCTCGCCGTGCTCACCGCCGACGAACTCGTCGGCGACCTGCTGATCCTGCACGACCTGCACCCCGACGACACCATGACCCGGGTCGGCCAGGCCCTCGACAAGGTCCGCCCCTACCTCGGCTCCCACGCCGGGGACGTCGAGGTCGCCGGACTCGACCCGGACGCCGCCGAAGGGCCCACCCTGCGCCTGCGGTTGCGCGGCAGCTGCGACGGCTGCCCGTCCTCCACCCAGACCGTGCGCTGGACCATCGAGGAAGCCGTCGCCCGCCTCGCCCCCGAGATCGCGCACATCGAGGTCGAAGGCGTCGCCGAGGCAGCTCCGGCCGAGCAGCCGCTGCTCCAGATCCAGCCCCGCCCGCCCGACGACATCCCGGGCCCGCCGCCCGGGTCCGGGAACGGGTCCGCGTCTCCGGCGGCCGACGCACCGGCCCGGGCCCCCGGACCCCCGCCGGCCGACGCCTCCGCCGAACCACCCCGCTGGCACACCCTCGCCGCCCCCGCCCTGCCCGCCCACGACCGCACCACCCGCGTCGCCGACATCGACGGCAACGCCCTCCTGCTCGTCCGCCTCCCCGGCAACCTGTACGCCTACCGCGACCGCTGCCCCGGCTGCGGGGCCGACCTGCGCACCGCCCCTCTCGACGGCGAATTCCTCAGCTGCGCCGCGTGCGCCGCCCGGTTCGACGTACGGCACGCGGGGCGCGGCGACCACACCCACCTGGAACCGCTGCCGCTCCTGGAGGAGGACGGGGCGGTGCGGGTCGCGCTGCCCGAACTGCTGGGAGCCGGGCCGTGAGCACCAACCCGGCCGGTGTCCTGGCCCAGTTCACCCGGCGGCCGCCACCGCCGGGGGAGCGGTGCGAACTGTGCGGGGAGCCGCTGCCGGACGAGCACCGGCATCTCGTCGACACCACCCGCCGCTCCCTCAAATGCTCCTGCCCGCCCTGCCATCTGCTCTTCACCCGGCCCGGCGCGGGCCAGGGCCGCTTCCGGGCCGTCCCCGACCGCTACCTCACCGACCCCGGCTTCGCCCTCGACGGCGACCGCTGGAACCGGCTCCAGATCCCCGTCGGGCTCGCCTTCTTCTTCCGCAACTCCGCCCTCGACCGGCTCGCCGCCTTCTACCCGAGCCCCGCCGGAGCCACCGAGAGCGAACTCGACCCCGCGACCTGGGACGCCGTCATCGGCGGCACCCGGCTCGCCGGGCTGCTCGAAGACGATGTGGAGGCGCTGCTCCTGCACGCCGAGCGCGGGGAGCCCGCCACCTGCACCCTCGTCCCCATCGACGTCTGCTACGAACTCGTCGGCCGGATGCGGCTCCACTGGAAGGGCTTCGACGGCGGAGCCGAGGCCCGCGCGGCCTTGGCCGAGTTCTTCGGACGGGTCGAGAGCCGCGCACGGCCCCTGCCGGCCGAGGACGGGGGCGCCCCGTGACCGACCTCGACTTCCGCTGCACCGGTGTCCGGCCCGAGCCCTTCGGCGCGAGCCCCACGCTCCTGTTCGGCCTGCGCATCGAGGAACGCGACCACCAGCCCGTCCACGCCGTCGCCCTGCGCTGCCAGATCCGCATCGAACCCGCCAAGCGCACCTACGACCCGGACGAGGTCGACATGCTCGGCGACCTGTTCGGCGAACCCACCCGCTGGAGCAGCACCCTCAAACCGCTCCAGTTCGCCCACGCCTCCATCACCGTGCCCGCCTTCAGCGGCACCACCCACGTCGACCTCCCGGTGCCCTGCACGTACGACACCGAAGTGGCCTCCGCCTCCTACTTCCGGGCCCTGGCACGCGGCGAGGTGCCGCTGCTGATGCTCTTCTCCGGCACGGTCTTCACCGGCCACGACCGCTTCCGCGCCGAGCCGATCCCCTGGCACAAGGAGGCGTCCTGCCTGATGCCGGTGGCCGTCTGGCAGGAGCTGATCGAGGCCTACTTCCCCAACACGGGCTGGCTGCGCCTGCGCAAGGACTGCCTGGAGGATCTGCGCCGCTACCGGTCCGCGCACGCCCTGCCCTCCTGGGAGCGCGTCTTCGAAGACCTGCTGGCCGCAGCCGGAGCCGCCGAGCCGAAGGGGGCCGAGTGAGATGACCGCCCCGCACCTCGAAGCCCCCCTGGACGAAGCGCTCGACCAGGCCCGCGCCGTCGCCGACGCCGTCCTCTTCGAGGGCTACGTCCTCTACCCGTACCGCGCCTCCTCCGCCAAGAACCGGATGCGCTGGCAGTTCGGCGTCCTGGTACCGCCCGCCCGTACCGCCGACAACGGCGAACACGCCGAGCAGCGCACCGACCTCCTCCTGGAACCCCGCTCCGGCGACCGGCTCGACGCCGAACTGCGCTTCCTGCACGTGCGGCGGCGGACCGTCGAACGCCTCGAACCCGACGGCTCCTACACCGAGGTCCCCGAACTGGAGCTGCCCGACCGGGTCCTGGTCCCCTGGGACGAGGGCCACGAGGAACGCATCCGGCTCCACGCCCCCCTCGCCGAACTCACGGGGGAGCAGGCCCACACCCGTAACGTCACCTTCGACCTGCCGCCCGGCACCGAACACGAACCGGTGCTCGACGAGGACGGCCGGACCGTGGGCCGGCTGGTACGCCGGCGCGGCCGCCTCTCCGGCGAGATCCGCCCGTACGTGGAACAACTCCCCGGCCCCTACCGGCTCTCCCGCCTCACCGTCACCGTCCACAACACCGTCGACGCGCCCCCGCCGGCCGACGGCGGCAGCCGCGACGACGCCCTCCCGCACAGCATGATCGGCGCCCATCTGCTCCTCGCGGTGGAGGGCGGCCGCTTCCTGTCGATGACCGACCCGCCCGAGTGGGCCCGACCCGCCGTGGCCGAACTGCGCAACGAGAACACCTGGCCCGTCCTCGCCGGACCGGCGGACCGGCAGGACGTCGTGCTCTCCTCGCCGATCATCCTGGAGGACCACCCCGCCCTCGCCGACGAGAGCCCCGGCCCCCTCTACGACGCCACCGAGATCGACGAGATCCTCTCGCTGCGCACCGCGGCCCTCACCGACCACGAGAAGCGCGAGGCACGCGGCACCGACGCCCGCGCCGCCGAGGTCATCGACCTGGTCGACACCATGCCCGAAGCGGTACGGGAACGGCTGCACGGGGCGATCCGGGGGCTGCGCGAGGTCACGGGGGAGGAGGACGGGACCGGTGGGCCTGCCGGGTCTGTCGCGTCCGCCGGCCCCGCCGTCGGACTGACCCTGCCCGAAGGCGCGGGGCACCCCTGGTGGGACCCGCAGCAGGATCCCGAGGCGGCCGACGCCCCCTCCACCGTCTCCATCGACGGCGAGGCGGTCGGCGAGGGAAGCCGCGTCCTCCTCGCCCCCGGGTTCCGCCGTACGGATGCCCAGGACGCGTTCCTGCGGGGCTGCCGGGCCACCGTCGAAGCCGTGGTCACGGACCTGGACGGGGAGGTGCACCTCGCGGTCGTCCTGGACGACGACCCTGGCAACGACATCCGCCGCCAGCAGGGCCGGTTCCTCTACTTCAAGCCCGACGAGGTGACCCCGCTGCGGGAGGAGGAGCCATGACCGGCACGGAGACGCCCGCGCGCACGCTCGTCGCCGGGGTCGGCAACATCTTCCTCAAGGACGACGGATTCGGCGTGGAGACGGTCCGGCGGCTCGGCCGCCTGGACCCCTCGCGCCTGCCGCCCGGCACCGAGCTGATGGACGCCGGAATCCGGGGGGTCCACCTCGCGTACAAGCTGCTGGAGGGCTACCGGACCCTCGTCCTCGTCGACATCATCGGCCGGGGAGGCGAACCCGGCACGCTCTACACCATCGACGTCGGGCCCGCGCCGCCGGACGTCCGCCCCGCCCCCGGGCCGCTGGACACCCACGCCATGGACCCCGCCACCGTCCTCGGCCTGCTGCACGATCTGCACGCCGGAGCGGGAGGCACCCTGCCCGACGAGGTGTACGTCGTGGGCTGCGAGCCCCTGGACACGGCGGACGGCATGGGGCTCAGCGACCCCGTCGAGGCGGCGGTGGAGCCGGCGGTGGAACGGGTGCTCGACCTGCTGTCCCGCGACCCCGCCCCCGTACCGGATTCCGTATCGCGGAACGACTGAGACCACGAAGAGCTGAGACCACGACCTTGGAGGCCAGGATGCACTGGATGTGGATCGGCTTCGCCGCGGGCCTCGCGGCCCTGTACGGAGTCGCCAGGAACCTGCCCGACGTACGGCGCTACCTGCGCATGCGCCGGATGTAGTCCTCGTGTCCCACGTGGTGCGGAGGTTCGTCCCCGCCCCCGACGTCCTCCAGCTGCACATAGCGCTCGAGGAAGAGATGGAGGGTGCTGTGCAGTTCTCCCAGCCGGACGAACCAGAGGGCGAGATCCATGGCGCCCTGCGGAGTGATGGCGTACACGCGGCGCGCCGGTCCGGAACCGGAGGCACACCACTGCGAGGTCACCTCGCCGCACTTCTCCATCCCCCGCAGCAGCCGGTACACGTGCGCCGACTCGGCTTCCTCCCAGCCGAACGCACCCAGGCGCTGCACCAGCTCGTAGCCGTGATCCCGACGTTCGGCCAGGAGCAGAAGCAGGACCGGGGTGAGCAGCGCCCGCCGTTCGACCTCGTGACCAGCCATCTTCTCAGGGTAGCCAGGGGGTGAGCGCCGTGCATGAGCTGTCCATCGCGATGGCCGTCGTCGACCAGGTGGAGAGCGCGGTCCGCGAGCAGGAGGCCGGGCCCGGGGAAGCCCGCGTCCGGTCCTTGACGCTGCGGGTCGGGGAGCTGTCCGGCGTGGTGCCCGAGGCGCTCGACTTCTCCTTCGAGGTGGCCGCCCAGGGCACTGTGCTGGCGGACGCCCGGCTGCTGATCGAAACTGTTGAGGGGAGGGCCCGCTGCGAGGAGTGCGGCCGGGACACCGCGACCGGGATGCCCCCGGACCTGTGGTGCGGCGTCTGCTCACGGGCGATGAGCCTGACCGGCGGGCGCGAACTGGAGATCGCCCGCGTCGTCCTGGAGGACCCGGAGATCCGACGCGGGGGCGACGTACCGGAGGCGAGCCATGTGCCGCACCGTTGACCTGCATCAGGCCGTGCTGGCGAAGAACGACACCAACGCCGTGGAGCTGCGCCGCACCCTCGACGAACGGGGCACCACGGCCGTCAACCTGATGTCGAGCCCCGGCAGCGGCAAGACGGCCCTGCTGGAACTGCTTCTCACCCGGGCCGTCGCGGGCGGCACCCCGGCCGCCGCCGTCACCGCCGACCTGGCCACCGAGAACGACGCGACCCGCCTGGCCCGCTCGGGCGCCCCCGTACGGCAGATTCTCACCGACGGGCTGTGCCACCTGGAGGCCGGGATGCTGGGGAGCAAGCTGGACGGCTGGCTGCCCGAGGGGACCCGGCTGCTGTTCGTCGAGAACGTCGGCAATCTCGTCTGCCCCGCCTCCTACGACCTCGGCGAGACCCTGCGGATCGCGCTCGCCTCGGTGACCGAGGGCGAGGACAAGCCGGTGAAGTACCCGGCGGCGTTCGGCCTCGCCCACCTGGTGGTCGTCACCAAGTCCGACCTGGCCGAGGCGGTGGAGTTCGACCGGGACGCCTTCCTCGCGGGCGTCCAGCAGGTGAATCCGGGTGTGCCGGTGATCGAGACGTCCGCCCGCACGGGCGCGGGCGTCGACGATCTGCTCGCGCATGTGCTGCGTGCCGCCGACGGCGGGGAGCCGCACACGCCGGTCCTCGCGCAGCAGCACGAGAAGCATCTGCACCACCACGGTGGGGGCGACCCGGAGCACGACAACCCGCCTATGGACGACCGGGCAGCGTCGCACGAGGATCCGGCACCCGCTCACGTACCGCAGGATCCGGCACCCGCTCACGCCCCGCACGACCACGACCGGTCACCCGCCCGCCCCGCCGCCACTCCCGCACCGGCCGGAAGCCCGCGATGACCCCCCGGAAGCCCCCGCCCGCGACGGCCCCACGGGTCCGCCGCCACCTCACCGTGCGCGGCGCGGTCCAGGGCGTCGGCTTCCGGCCCTTCGTCTACACCCTCGCCGAGGAGCACGGCCTCACCGGCTGGGTCACCAACGACGCCGACGGCGTCCACACCGAGGTCGAGGGCCCGGCGGCCGACGTGGACGCCTTCACCGACGCCATCGGGACCCGCGCACCGCCGCTCGCCCTCGTCGAATCCGTCGAGCACCGCGCCGTCCCCGTCACGCACGACGACGGCGGCTTCACCATCCGCCCCTCCGCCTCCGGCCCCGGGCGCACCCTGATCCCGCCGGACACGGCCACCTGCGACGCCTGCCTGGCCGAGCTGGCCGACCCGGCCGACCGGCGGTACCGGCACCCGTTCATCACCTGTACGCACTGCGGCCCCCGGTTCACCATCGTCACCGGGCTGCCCTACGACCGGCCGTTGACCACCATGGCCGGCTTCCCCCTGTGCGCGGACTGCGCCCGGGAGTACGCCGATCCCGCCGACCGCCGCTTTCACGCCCAGCCGATCGCCTGCCCGCGCTGCGGCCCCCGCCTCAGCCTGTGCCGGGGTCCCGACGACCCCGGCACGCTGCGCGACGCCGAGGCGCTGGACGAGGCCCGCAGGCTGCTCGCCGACGGGGCCGTCCTCGCCGTGAAGGGGATCGGCGGCTACCACCTGGCCTGCGACGCGGGCGACCCCACCGCCGTACGCACGCTGCGCAAGCGCAAGAACCGGGGGGACAAACCGTTCGCGGTGCTGGCCGACTCCCTGGCCACCGTCGAAGCGCTCGCCCACGTCGACGACGCCGAACGCGCCCTCCTCACCGGCACCCGCAAGCCGATCGTGCTGCTGCGCCGCCGCACCCCCGCGACGGGCGACGTGGCACCGGGAGTCGCCCCCGGCAGCCCCGACCTCGGAGTGATGCTCCCGTACACCCCGCTGCACCGCCTGCTCCTCGGCCTGCCCGGCGACCCGTCAGGACCGCCCGTCCTCGTCATGACCAGCGGAAACCGCTCCGGCGAGCCGATCGTCACCGACGACACCGAAGCCCTGACCCGGCTCGAAGGTCTCGCCGACGCCTGGCTCGGGCACGACCGGCCCATCCATGTGCCCTGCGACGACTCCGTGGTCCGGATCCGCGCCGGGGCCGAACTCCCGGTCCGCCGCTCGCGCGGCTACGCCCCGCTGCCGCTCGCCCTGCCCCTGCCCGTCGTCCCGGCCCTCGCGGTCGGCGGCGACCTGAAGAACACCTTCTGCGCCGCCGACGACCGCTACGCCTGGCTCTCCGCTCACGTCGGCGACATGGACGACCTCGCCACCCTCACCGCCTTCGCGTGGGCCACCGCACACCTCACCGACCTCACCGCCGTCACCCCGCGCCTCCTGGTCGCCGACCGGCACCCCGGCTACCGCTCCACCCAGTGGGCCCGCCGCACCGCCGAGGCCCGTGGCATCCCGCTGCGGCAGGTCCAGCACCACCACGCCCATGTCGCCTCCACGATGGCCGAGCACGGCCTCGACGGCGCTTCCCCCGTCATCGGCGTCGCCTTCGACGGCACCGGGTACGGCGACGACGGCGCGGTCTGGGGCGGCGAGATCCTCATCGCGGACTACGACGGCTTCGAACGCTTCGCCCACCTCCGTTACGTCCCGCTGCCCGGCGGCGACGCGGCGGTCCGCAACCCGTACCGGATGGCGCTGTCCCACCTGCGCGCCGCCGGGGTGCCGTGGTCCGACGCCCTGCCCTGCGCCGCCATCGCACCGCCCGGCGAACGACGCCTGCTGGAGCGCCAGTTGGAGCGCGGACTGAACTGCGTCCCCACCTCCAGCATGGGCCGCCTCTTCGACGCGGTGTCCTCGCTCGCCGGTGTCTGCCACCGGGTGGAGTACGAGGCGGAGGCCGCGATGCGCCTGGAGAACGCGGCGCTGACCGGCACGGACGAGGGCCGGGGCGACGGCGACGACGGGCGGAAGTCCTCGTACAGGTTCATCCTGGGAGCAGAGCCGGACGGGCCGGCGGCCCCCCTGACCGCCGACCCCCGACCGGTCCTCGTCGCCGCCGCGGCGGACGTCCTGGCGGGTGTCCCGGCTGCCACCGTGGCCCGCCGCTTCCACCGCGCGGTGACCGTCCTCGTACGGGAGGTGTGCGCGGCGGCCCGGCAGCGTACGGGCATCGCCACCGTGGCCCTGACCGGTGGAGTCTTCTGCAACGCCCTGCTCACCGAAGGCTGTTGTACGGGACTGGAGGCGGACGGCTTCACCGTACTGAGGCACCGCAAGGTGCCCCCCAACGACGGCGGACTCGCCCTCGGTCAACTGATCGTCGCCGCCCGGACGAAGGAGTGAGGGAGGAGAGCGCCATGTGTCTGGCCGTACCCGGCCGAGTGCTGGAGATCGAGGAACGCGACGCCACGCGAATGGCCAAGGTCGACTTCGGCGGCGTCGTCAAGGACGTGTGCCTGGAGTACGTCCCCGACATGCAGGTCGGCGACTACGCCATCGTGCACGTCGGATTCGCCCTGCAACGGCTCGACGAGGAATCGGCGCGCCAGACCCTGGAACTCTTCGAGAACCTCGGCGTGCTGGAGGAGGAGTTCGGCGACCACTGGGGCAAGGCGGCGAAGGACGCCGGCGCCGAACGCCCGGCGGGGACCGAACTCCCCGCCCCGGCAAGCGATAAGGAGGCGCGGTCATGAAGTATCTGGACGAATTCAGCGACCCGGTCCTCGCCAAGCGGCTCTTCGACGACATCCGGGCCCTCACCACGAAACCGTGGGCCCTCATGGAGGTCTGCGGCGGGCAGACGCACTCGATCATCCGCCACGGCATCGACCAACTGCTCCCCGACGGGATCCGGTTGATCCACGGCCCCGGCTGCCCCGTCTGCGTCACCCCGCTGGAGATCATCGACAAGGCCCTGGAGATCGCCTCCCGGCCGGACGTGATCTTCTGCTCGTTCGGCGACATGCTCCGCGTCCCGGGCAGCGGCCGCGACCTGTTCCAGGTCAAGAGTGAGGGCGCGGACGTGCGGGTGGTCTACTCCCCGCTGGACGCCCTGCGCATCGCCCAGGAGAACCCGGACAAGGAGGTCGTCTTCTTCGGCATCGGCTTCGAGACGACCGCCCCGCCCAACGCGATGACGGTCTACCAGGCGAAGAAGCTGTCCATCCCCAACTTCAGCCTGCTGGTCTCCCACGTACGGGTGCCCCCGGCGATCGACGCGATCATGAACTCGCCGGACTGCCAGGTCCAGGCGTTCCTCGCCGCCGGACACGTCTGCACGGTCATGGGCACCAAGGAGTACCCGGCCCTCGCCGCAGAACACGAAGTCCCCATCGTCGTCACCGGGTTCGAACCCCTGGACATCCTGGAAGGCATCCGGCGTGCCGTACGGCAGCTGGAGGCGGGGGAGCACACCGTCGAGAACGCCTACCCGCGTGCCGTCAACGAGCAGGGCAGCCCGGCCGCCCAGAAGATGCTGGCCGACGTCTTCGAGGTCACCGACCGGTCCTGGCGCGGGATCGGGATGATCCCGCAGAGCGGCTGGCGGCTGTCGCCCAAGTACCGTGATTACGACGCCGAGTACCGCTTCTCCGTCGGCGGCATCGAGACCGAGGAGTCCACGGTCTGCCGCAGCGGCGAGGTCCTCCAGGGCCTGATCAAACCGCACGAGTGCGCAGCCTTCGGCAAGCAGTGCACCCCGCGCAACCCGCTGGGCGCGACCATGGTCTCCAGCGAGGGCGCCTGCGCCGCGTACTACCTGTACCGGCGGCTGGAGGCCCCGACGGCGAACGCCCCGGCGAAGGAGGCGAGTTCCGTTGGCTGACATCGCCCCGGCCCCCGCCGACTTCTCCGGCTGGACCTGCCCCGCCCCGCTGCGCGACCACGAACGCATCGTGATGGGCCACGGCGGCGGCGGAACGCTCTCCGGCGAACTGGTGGAGCACCTCTTCGCACCCGCCTTCGGCAGCGACGTCCTCGCCGAGCTCGGCGACTCCGCGCACGTGACGCTGGGCGGCGCCCGGCTGGCCTTCTCCACCGACTCCTTCGTCGTCCGGCCGCTGTTCTTCCCCGGCGGCAGCATCGGCGACCTCGCCGTCAACGGCACGGTCAACGACCTGGCCATGGCGGGGGCCGCGCCCGCCTACCTCTCCTGCGGCTTCATCCTGGAGGAGGGCATCGAACTGTCGGTGGTCGGCCGGGTGGCGCAGGCGCTCGGCGACGCGGCCCGCACGGCGGGCGTGACCGTCGCGACCGGCGACACGAAGGTCGTCGACGCCGGCCACGGCGACGGGATCTTCATCAACACCGCCGGGATCGGCCTGGTCCCCGACGGCGTGGACATCCGCCCGCAGCGCGCGGCCGCCGGTGACGCGGTCCTGGTCAGCGGGCAGATCGGGGTGCACGGCGTCGCCATCATGAGCGTCCGGGAGGGCCTGGAGTTCGGCGTCGAGATCCAGAGCGACACCGCGTCCCTGGCCGGCCTGGTCGCCGACATGCTCGCCGTCTGCCCGGACCTGCACGTCCTGCGCGACCCGACCCGGGGCGGCCTGGCCACCTCCCTCAACGAGATCGCCGGAGCCGCGGGCATCGGCATCACCCTGGACGAGGGCTCCCTCCCGGTCCCCGAGACCGTCGCCAACGCCTGCTCCTTCCTCGGCCTCGACCCCCTGTACGTCGCCAACGAGGGCAAGCTCGTCGCCTTCGTCCCCCCGGACCACGCCGAAGCGGTCCTGGAAGCGATGCGCGCCCACCCGCTGGGCAAGGAGTCGGTCCGGATCGGGACCTGCGTGGAGGAGCACCCCGGCATGGTGGTGGCGGCCACGGGCCTGGGCGGTACACGGGTGGTGGACATGCCGCTGGGCGAGCAGCTGCCACGCATCTGCTGACGCCGGGTGCAACGGTTGCCGGTGCTCAGTCCAGCGTCTGCGTCACCTCGCTGCGCGTGGCGGTGTGCACGACCCGGCACCGCGCCCCGTTGACGAGCGGCAGGTACGGCGGCACATGGCCGCACTCGACGTCGGCGATGATCGGCACGTTCAGCGGTCCGAGCGCGTCCAGCACGGCCTCGTGCTGGGTGAGCGACGCGGTGGCCGGGGCCGAAGTGCGGCCCACGAGCACGGCGTTGGCCGCGTCGAAGAAGCCGGCCAGGCGCATCCCGTGCAGATAGCGGCAGATGGCGAACGCGTCGTCGCCGCCTGCCTCCACGTACACGAGAAGCCCCTCCGGGGCGTGGGCCCGGGCGAACGCCGAGGTGTCGAGGTACGGCGTCCCGGCGAGGTTGCACAGCATCTCGACGCAGCCCCCGATCAGCCGCCCCTCGACGTCCACGTCACCGCCGCCGTCCAGCCGGGTCCACCGGCCCGGCACGTCGAGCGTGAACGTACGGGAGTCGGGGTGCGCCGCCCAGTCGTCCCAGCCGGAGGCCCGGTGCCGTTCCGGCGGGACCTGGGTGAACCGGTGGCCCGGCGGGGCGGCGACGATGTCGAACCAGGACACCAGCCCCTCCGGCACCCAGTACGGGGTGTCCATGAGGTTGTTCCCGTGCACGGTCGCCACCCCGGTGAGCAGGGTCAGCGGCGTGATGACGGTCGACATGTCCGAGTAGCCCACCACCCAGGTCGGCTCCGCCGCCCGCACCGCCTCCCAGTCGATCAGCGGCAGCAGATCGATGGCGGTCTCCCCGCCCCACGGCGGCACCACGGCCCGGATACCGGGGTCGGTCAGCATCGCCGTCAACTCGGCCGCCCGGTCCGCCGCGGGCGCGCTGACGTGCCCGGATCCGTCCATGCACCGGCCGGTCACGACCTCGTACCCCCGCGCCTCCACATCGCGCACCGCCACGGCGAGCCGCCCGCTCAGCTCCTTGGGCACCCCGCTCGACGGGGACGTGATGCCGACGCGGTCACCGGGGCGCAAGGGGCGCGGATATCGAACTGGCATGCGTGGGATTTTGGCACAGCGGCGACCCGGTGATCGATGCCGTCTCGAACCCCCACGCATGGAAGGTTAGGCTGACCTAAGTCAATTCGGTTCTCTCGTCCCCGCGGGCGAGGCGCTCAGGCCGACCACGCGTACGAAGGGGCAGTGTCCATGACGATCCACCGAGCCGTCGTCGCCCGAGTGCAGCCGCTCACCCCGAGCATGACCCGCGTCACCCTCCACGGCGAAGGGCTGGCGGGCTTCCGGACCACCGGGGTCGGCGACGAGTACGTGCGGATCTTCCTCCCGCACGGCCCCGACCGCACCGACGTCTCCCTGCCCCGCACCACCGAGCAGGGCGGCTGGGAGACCCCCGAGGGGCAGCCCGTCGCGCCGATGCGCACGTACACGATCCGCGCCGTGCGCCCGGAGGTCGGCGAGGTCGACATCGACTTCGTGCTGCACGAGGGCGGTGTGGCGTCCGGCTGGGCCGCCGAGGCGCGCCCCGGTGACGTCGTGGGCGTCAACGACCCCACCGGGCTCTACAGCCCCCCGGACGATCTCTCCTGGCAGGTGCTCGTCGCCGACCAGACCGGTCTGCCCGCCGCCGCCCGGCTGCTGGAGAACACCCCGGAGCATGTCCGGACCCGGGTCGTCCTGGAGGCGCCCGACCCCTCGGCCGCGCTGCCGCTGCGCGAACCGGCCGACTCCAAGGTGACCTGGACCTACGGCGGCAACGGCCACGGCCCGAGCCGCCTGGCCGACCTGGTCACCGCCGCCGTCCCGCCCGGCACGGACCTCGCGGGCGGGTACGTCTGGGTGGCCGGGGAGACCAACGCCCTGCGCGCCGTGCGCCGCTACCTCCGGCGCGAGCTGGGGCTCCCGGCGGAGCGCTTCAAGGTCGTCGGCTACTGGATACCGAACTCCGACACCTGGTCCGAGCGGTACGAAGCCCTCCCCGACGCCGTGCGCTCCGAGCTGGAGGCCCTCTGGGACAACCCGGCCGGCGACTCCGAGGACCTCACCATCCGCTACGAGGCCCGCCTCAGCGACCTCGGACTCTGACGGCCCGATTCCGCGTCCCCCGGGCCTCGCGGCGCACCGAGCGCCGGGGCCCGGGACCGCCTTCCTCGGCCGCCGCGAACTTGGGTAAGGTCAGCCTTACTTCGCGGGGGCTTCTCCGGTTCGCCCGACCCTCAACCGGTGCGTATGGCAGGACGGTTGACGGTCCGTCGCGCCGCCGCCCGCCGCGATGACAGCGGACGCGACGGAAGGCTGCACGATGCGCGTGGTTATGTTCGGCTCTCGGACCTGGGGGTCTCACGTGCCCCGGGCCTTACACGAGGGCCCCCCTCGGCCGCTCCGGACGGGCGGGACGCCGACATGACCGCCGCCCCGCCCGCCGCCCTCGGCCGCCGGTCCGCCGCCCGCAAGCCGCAGCCCGAACCCACCGCCGCACGCTCCGCCCTGCGCGGCGGCGGACTCCTCGTCCTCGCCGGACTGCTTCTCCTCCTCGTCGTCCTGAGCACCTGGATCGGCACCAAGGGCACCACGCTCGGCCAGGTGTGGACCGCCCTCTGGAACGACGACGGCTCCTACGCCACCGATGTCATCCGCCAACTCCGCCTGCCCCGCACGCTCGTCGGCCTGATGACCGGTGCTGCGCTCGGCGTGGCAGGGGCGGTCATGCAGGCCGTCACCCGTAACCCCCTGGCCGACCCGGGGCTCCTCGGCGTCAACGCGGGCGCCTCGGCGGCCGTGGTGTTCGGCATCGGCATCGTGGGGCTGGCGGGCTTCGGGTCGCTGGTGTGGTTCTCCTTCGTCGGCGCCGCGCTCACCACGGTGATCGTGTACGTCCTCGGCGCCTCCGGCAGGGCCGGGCCCACGCCCGTACGCCTCGCACTGGCCGGGGCCGCGGTGAGCGCGAGCCTCAGCGGCGTCATCGCCGGGCTCACCGTCTTCGACTCCGCGACCTACGACTACCTGCGGTTCTGGATGGTCGGCTCGCTCGCCGGACGCGAACCCGAACTCGTCGTGCAGTTGGTGCCGTTCGTGGCCGTCGGCCTGGTGATCGCCCTGCTGCTCGCCCGCCCGCTGAACTCCCTCGCCCTCGGCGAGGAGCTGGGCCGGGCGCTCGGCGCGCGGATCGCCCGCACCCGGATCGCCGCGGTGGTCGCCGTCACCCTGCTCTGCGGGGCCGCGACCGCGGCCGCCGGGCCGATCGGCTTCGTGGGCCTGGTCGTTCCGCTCGTCGCGCGCTGGCTCACCGGCCCCGACCTGCGCTGGGTGCTCCCGTACTCGATGCTCCTGGCGCCCGTCCTGCTGCTGGTCTCGGACATCATCGGCCGAGTCGCCCTGCCCGGCGACGAGTTGGAGGTCGGCGCGGTGACCGCGGTGATCGGCGCGCCGGTGTTCATCGCGATGGTGTGCCGACGCAAGGAGGCCTCGCTGTGACGGCGACCGACGTCCGTACGGCCCCGGAGAACAGCCCCCGCGCCCCGGTCACCGCCCGCCCCGTGCGCTGGTGGTCCGGCAGGGTCAGCTTCCGCATGCACCGGCGTACGGCCGTGGTGAGCGGCGGCGCCCTGCTGCTGGCGGCACTCCTGCTGCTGGTCAGCCTGTCCGTCGGCTCCTACCCGGTGCCCGTGCCCGACGTGGCGCGCGCCCTCTTCTACGGAACGGGGGACCGGCTCGCGGTCCACTTCGTCAACCAGGAGCGCCTGCCGCAGGCCCTGTTGGCGATCCTGGCCGGCTGTGCGCTGGGCATGAGCGGTGCGATCTTCCAGAGCGTGTCCCGCAACGCTCTCGCCAGCCCGGACGTCATCGGCTTCAACAGCGGGGCGGCGACCGGCGCGATCCTGGTCATCGTGACGTTCGGCGGCGCGGCGGCCTCGGTGGCCGCCGGAGCGATCGTCGGCGGCCTGGTCACCGCCCTGCTCGTCTCCGTTCTGGCGAGCAGGGGAGGGCTGCACGGCATCCGGCTGGTCCTCATCGGGCTCGGCGTGACCGCGATGCTCGGATCGGTCAACTCCTATCTGCTCACCCGCTCCTCCCTCAACGACGCCCAGAACGCGCACATCTGGCTCGTCGGGACGCTCAACGGGCGGGGCTGGTCCTCCGTGCAGATCATGGCCGTCGCGCTGCTGGTCCTCGTGCCGCTGGTGCTGCTGTTCGGCAGACGGCTGCGGATGATGGAGCTCGGCGACGATCTCGCCACCGGCCTCGGCGTCCGGGTGAACCGCTCACGGCTCGCCCTGACGGTGCTGGGGATCGGGCTGTGCGGCGTGGCCGTGGCGAGCGCCGGGCCCATCCCGTTCATCGCGCTGGCCGCCCCGCAGATCGCCGTCATGGTCAGCCGCAGCCCCGGCGTCAGCCTGGTCTCGGCGGGGGCGGTGGGCGCCGGACTGCTCTCGGCCGCACACCTCGCTTCCAGCCAGTTCTTCCCCGCCCTGGTGTGGGCCGACCGGCAGATCGGATGGGTCCGGGTGGTGGAGGAGTCCCAGCGCAACAATCTGCTGCCGGTGGGCGTCACCACCGCCGTGCTGGGCGGGGTGTACCTCGCCTGGGTGCTGTTCAAACGGCGCGGCACCGGGACCGCCTGACGGAGGAGCCCCCGGGCGCCGAGCCGCCCGGGGATTGTCCAAGGGGTGCCGAAATCCAGCCAACAAATCCGGTGGGACGCACGTGAGTTGTGAGATTCGGTGAGTCAACCCCGAGATGGGTGGGTAGGGTCGCTATCGATCAAGTAAAGATAGCCTTACCTAAGTCTCTGGAGGATGCGGTGACCAATCCGTTCGAGGACGAGGACGGCACCTACCTGGTGCTCGTCAACGACGAGGGGCAGCACTCCTTGTGGCCCGCGTTCGCCGAGGTGCCCGCCGGATGGACGGTGGCCCACCCGGAGGACACCCGCCAGGCCTGCCTGGACTACGTCGAGCAGAACTGGACCGACCTGCGGCCCAAGAGCCTGATAGAGAGCATGGCGGCCGATCCGACATGAGAACTCCCCCCAAGCCGTCGGACCTGGTAGCCCGCCGGGGGTTCCTCATCGGAGCCGGGGTGGCGGGCGCGGGGGCGGCCCTCGGCACCGGACTCGCCCTCCCCGGCGGATCCGGCCGCGCCGTGGCCGCCACCGCCCCACCCCGGTCCGCCCTCATGACGGCAGCCCTCGGCACCCCCCTCGACGACCTGCCCGACGCCGTCCGTGAAGCCCGGGAGACCGGCCCCCGGCTCACCGGGGCCGCCGCCGACAAGGCCGCCCGCGCGGCAAAGGCCGCGAAAAGCCTCGTGCCCTTCCTGGACCCGCTGCCCGTTCCCCGGGTGATCAGCGGCCGCAAGGGCGAGCTGACCGTCACGATGCGCTCGGCCCGCGTCCGCCTCCACCGCAGCCTCCCGCCCACCCGGCTGTGGACGTACGAAGGCACACATGTCGGGCCGACCATCGAGGCGAAGCGCGGCAGCCGGCTCCGTATCGCCTGGGAGAACGACCTGACCGGCGCCTACCCCCTGCCCGCCGTGCGCGTTCCCTTCGCGTACGACCCCGAGCTGCCCCTCATGTGGGACCGCCCCGGACGTGAGGGCGCCACCGCGCGCGCCGACGTCGCCCGACTGCCCCCATGGGCCGTCGTGCACCTGCACGGAGCCGTCACCGGCGGCGGCAACGACGGCTGGGCGGAGAACGCCGTCCTGCCGGGCGCCGCCCAGCTCGCCGAATACCCCAACGAACAGCCCGCCGCCGGACTCTGGTACCACGACCACGCCATGCACATCACGCACCTCAACGTGATGACCGGCCTCGGCGCGGGCGCCTATCTCATCCGGGACGAGGAGGAACGGCGGTTACGCCTGCCGACAGGCGACCGGGAGATCCCGCTCGTCTTCTTCGACCGCAACCTCGACCTCGACGACGACGGCGCGTTCACCGGCGACCTCCTCTACAAGGGCATCGTCGTCGCCGACGACCCCTACGAGCTGGTCCGCCCCTTCACCGGACCGTTCAACCTGGTCAACGGGGTGATCTGGCCGCACCTCGACGTGGAGGCCGGGTGGTACCGCTTCCGGGCCCTCAACGCCTCGAACAACCGCCCCTACCTCCTGAAGATCCTCGACGAGGACGGCAAGGAACTCTCCTCCGACGCCTTCCGGCTGATCGGCACGGACAGCGGACTGCTGCCGAAGCCCGACCCGGTGACCGACGGCGTCCCGCTCACCCCCGGTGAACGCGCCGACCTGCTGGTCAACTTCGGGTCCCTGCACGGCAGAAGACTCCGGCTCGTCAACGCCCTTCCCGAACCCGGGGCCCGTCCCGACCTGATGGAGTTCCGCGTCGCCTCCCGGGCCGGACACGACACGTTCGTCCCGCCGAAGCGCCTCGCCACCTCCTTCACCCCGGCCAAACCCCCGGCCTCCGCCCCCGAACGCCTCGTCGTCGTCACCCCCGTCTACCCCAAGGACCCCGAACTCTGGGAGATGGAGGAGACCGAGGCACCCGAGGGCAAGCTCCCGATCGACGGCATCGTCCAGATCGAGGACGAGCACGGCACGGTCCGCACCTTCCGGCGGGTCTCCGCCACCTTCGACGACCCCGTACGGTTCACCGTCGCCGCCGGAGCCACCGAACGCTGGAGATTCCTCAGCCTGGAGAAATCCGAAGGCGCCTACCCACACCCGATGCACCTCCACGCGGTCGCCTTCCAAGGACTGAGCCGCGAGGTGTACGACGTCAGCTCCTTCACCTTCTTCGAGCTGCCGGGCGGCGGCTACGGAGCCGGCACCACCACCCCGATCCGCTGGACGAAGAACGCCCCGCTGACCGCCGCCGAACAGGGCCCCAAAGACGTCATCTCCCTGGCGCCCGCCCAACTCATCACCGTCGGGGCCACGTTCACCGGGCCGCCCGGCCGGTTCATGCACCACTGTCACGTCTACGAGCACGAGGACATGATGATGATGCGCCCCTTCGTGGTGCAGCCCGAAGCCGTCATGAAACTCGCCCCCCACCACGGTCACAGACCCCACGCCTGACCCACCCCCCACCCCGGGCCCGGCGAGGCCCCGCACCGGGACGCCGCCCGCCCCCGCACCACCGGCCGGCCGGTCCCGGTGCGCCCCCGCGCCCGCTCACCCCCCACCAGTCACTTCACTCACCCTCGCCCCACTGACGTAACACCGCCGCGCCGACGGCCTCGTCCGCGTGCCCTTCGGCACGCCCTGCCCACGAACCTGCCCACCTCACCGGGAGAAAAAATCCGGCCGAGGTTTCCTGCCGGGAGAATGCGCATGAGCACCCACCGCGAACGCCTGCCGCTGACCGAAGCCCAGCTCGGTCTCTGGTCAGCGCAGCGAATCGATCCGGCGAACCCCGTGTATCTCACCGCGGAGTACGTCGAGTTGACGGGACCCCTGGACGAGCGGGCGTTCGCGGAAGCCGTGACCCGGGCCGTCGGCGAGGCCGACGGGCTCTCCGTACGCTTCACGGCCGACGGCGACGACATCCACCAGGAGACCGGCGCGGTCGCCCCGGCCGGACCCGAACTCCTCGACCTCCGCACCGCCGACGACCCGCACGACACCGCCCTGGCCTGGATGGAGGAGGAACGCTCCACCCCGGCCGACATGGAGCACGGCCCGCTCTACCGGCACGCCCTGCTGCGCACCGGCGACCGGCGGTGGCTGTGGTACCACCGCTGCCACCACATCCTCCTCGACGCCTACGGCTACGCCCGCCTCGCCGAACGCGTCGCCGAGCTCTACGGCCACGCATGTGCGGGCACCCGGCCGCCCGCTCCATCGTTCGGCACCCTCCGCGACGCGATCGAGGAGGACCAGCGCTACACGGACTCCGAACAGCACGCGCTCGACGCCCGGTTCTGGCAGGACCTGATGGCCGACCGGCCGCACCCGCCGACCCCGGCCCGCACCGCACCCAGCCGTATCCCGCCCCGCTTCCTGCGCAGCCGCCTCACCCTCGGGGCCGAAGACGCCGAACGGCTCGCCGCCTTCGCCCAGCGGTCCCGCGCCACCTGGCCCGAGGCCGTGACCGCCGCCTGGGCGCTCTACCTGACCCGGCTCACCAACACGCCCGAAGCCGTCATCGGCTCGCCCGTCAGCAACCGCACGGGCAGCGTCCTCGCCCGCACTCCCGTCACCGCCGTCAACGTCGTCCCGCTCCGGGTCGCCGTCGACGAACGGGAAGCGGTCGGCGACCTCCTGCGCCGCATCACCCGCACCCTGCGCCGCCAGCGCCGGCACCAGCGGTACCGGGGCGAGCAACTCCGGCGTGACCTCCAGCTGTTGGGCCACGGCAGACGGCTCGTCGGCCCCCAGCTGAATATCAAGCCGTTCACCACGGACCTCGCCTTCGGCGACTGCCGGGGCGCGGTGCACTCGCTGGCCGCCGGAGCCGTCGAGGACCTCAACGTCACCGTGAGCGACCGGGGCGGCCCGGACACCGGCCTCACCGGCCTCGACCTCGTCCTGGACGGCAATCCCGACCTGTACGGGCCCGAGGAGCCGGCCACGCACCTGCGCCGTTTCGCCACCCTTCTGGACCGGCTTTCCCGCGCGGAGCCCGACCTCCCGGCGGGCCGCGTCGGCTACCTGGACGAGGCCGAACAGCGACGCGTGCTGGAGGAGTTCAACGCTCCCGCCGACGAGGCCGCTGAAGGCGTTCCGGCCCCGGGCCTCGCCGAGGGCTTCGCGGCGCAGGCCCGCCGCACCCCGCACGCGCCCGCCCTCCGCTGCGGCGACGCCGTCGTCACGTACGCGGAGCTGGCGGACCGCGCCGACCGCCTGGCTTCGGTCCTCCGGGCCCGGGGTGCGGGCCGGGGCAGCCTGATCGCCGTCGCCCTTCCCCGGGGCGAAGCGCTCCTGGTCGCGCTGCTGGCCGTGGCGTCGGCGGGAGCCGCGTACGTACCGCTGGACCCGCGCTACCCGGCAGACCGCCTGCGGTACATGCTGGCGGACAGCCGGCCCCTGCTGCTGGTCACGGACCGGGCCCACCCCTGGGGCGGCGGGCTGCCGCTGCTCACGGTGGCCCCGGACGGCACGGTCGGGGGCGGGGGACCGGAGGCCGACGACTCGGCCCGGGGAGCGGAGGGCGTCGGCTCGGCCCCGGGAGCGGAGACCGAGGCCGACGGCCCGGCAGCATCGGGACAGGCCCACCCGGGCGACCCCGCCTATGTCATCTACACCTCCGGTTCCACCGGCCGCCCCAAGGGCGTCGTGGTGCCCCGCCTCGCCCTCGACAACCTCCTGGCCGCCATGGGCCGACTGCTCGACCTGTCCGGCGAGGACCGTCTGCTCGCGGTCACCACCGTCTCCTTCGACATCGCCGCCCTCGAACTCTTCGTCCCGCTCCTCGGCGGGGCCACCGTCGTGCTCGCGGCCGACGACGACGTACGCGACCCCTTCGCGCTCGCCGGGCTCATCCGGTCGACCGCGCCCACGGTCATGCAGGCCACCCCCTCCCTCTGGCGCGTCCTCGCCGACGCCGACCCGGACGCGCTGGGCGGTCTGCGGGCGCTCAGCGGGGGAGAGCCGCTGCCCGCCGACCTGGCGGACACCCTGACCCGGCACGCGAACGGTCTCGTCAACCTGTACGGGCCGACCGAGACCACCATCTGGTCCACCGCGGCCGTCCTCGACCGCGGGGAGCCGCCGCACGTCGGCCGCCCCGTCCGCCGCACCCGCGCCTACGTCCTGGACCGCACCCTCACCCCCGCCCCCGTCGGCGTGACCGGCGAACTGCACCTCGCTGGAGACGGGGTCGCCGACGGCTACTCCGGCCGGCCCGCGCTCACCGCCGAACGCTTCGTCGCCGACCCCTACGGCCCGCCCGGCAGCCGGATGTACCGGACCGGGGACCTGGCCCGGTTCCGCGACGACGGCACCCTGGAGGTGCTGGGCCGCGCCGACCACCAGGTGAAGATCCGCGGGCACCGCGTGGAGCCGGGCGAGATCGAGGCCGCGCTCCTGGCGCACCCCTCGGTCGCGGAGGCCGCCGTGACCGCTGTCCCGACGCCGGGCGGCGACCTGACCCTCGCCGCGTACTGCGTACTCGTCCGTACGGGGCAGGGGGCCGCGCGTACGGAGAACGAGCCCGTCGCCGAGGTTGGAGCAGGCAGCGACGGTCTCTGGGCCGAGCCCCTACGCGCCGCGCTCGCCGAGCAGCTGCCCGAACACCTGGTGCCCGGCCACTTCGTGGCGCTGGACCGGCTGCCGCTGACCCCGAACGGCAAGACCGACCGGGCCGCGCTGCCCGCCGTCGGGACCGCCGCCCGCCCCGTACCCGGACGGGCTCCGAGGCCCGGAGCGGAGGCGCTGCTGTGCGAGCTGTACGCCGACGTGCTCGGCCACGGCTCCGTGGCGCCCGACGACGACTTCTTCCTCCTCGGCGGCCACTCGCTGTCCGCAGCCCGCCTGGTGACCGCGCTCCGTTCCCGTACCGGGGCCGAACTCCCCGTACGCGCCCTGTTCGACGCGTCCACCCCGGCCCGCCTGGCCCCCGTCCTGGAAGCGGCCGAGGCCGCCCGGCGGTCGGCCGGGGCGCCGCCTCCGCTGGTCCGACGGCCCCGCCCCGAGCGGCCGCCGCTCTCCTTCGGGCAGCGGCGGCTGTGGTTCCTCGCCCAGAGCCATGGCGAGGACGGCTCGTACAACATCCCCCTCGCCCTGGACATCGCGGGCCGGCTCGACCCGGACGCCCTGCGCCGCGCACTGGCCGACATCGCAGCCCGCCACGAGATCCTGCGCACCGTGCTGCCTGTTCAGGGCGGGGAGGCCTGGCAGCGCGTGCTGGACATCGCGTCGGCCGAGCCCGCGCTCACCGAAGTCGCCGTGCCCGAGGCGGAACTGGCCGACCGCATCGCCGCCGAGGCCGCGAGGCCGTTCGCCGTCGAGCGCGAAACACCGTGGCGCGCAGTGCTGTTCACGCCCGAGCGGGAGAACGGGAAGCCCGTCCGGCAGACCCTGCTGCTCGTCCTGCACCACATCGCCGCCGACGAGTGGTCGCTGCCGTCCCTCCTCGACGACCTCGCCGCCGCCTACACCGCCCGCCTCTCCGGCGCCGCCCCCTTGCTGCCGCGCCTGCCCGTGGACCACGCCGACTTCACCCTCTGGCAGCGCGACGCCGTGGCCGCGAGCGAAGACGTGGACGCGGACTACTGGCGCACCCTGCTGAGCGGCGCACCCGAACAGCTGACCCTGCCCTGGGCCCGGCCCCGGCCCGACCGTACCGGCGGCCCCGCCCGTACCCACGACTTCGTCCTCGACGCCGAACTGCACCAGCGCGTCCGGGCGTTGGCCCGGCGGACCCGCACCACGACCTTCATGGTCCTGCACGCCGCGTTCGCCGCCACCCTCTCCCAGCTCGGCTGCGGCGACGACCTCGTCATCGGCACACCCGTCGCGGGACGCGACGACGAAGCGCTCCGCGACAGCGTCGGGTTCTTCATCAACACCCTGCCGCTGCGCACCACTCTGCACGGCTCACCGAGCTTCCTCGACCTGCTGGCCCGCACCAGGGACGACGATCTCGCCGCCCTCGCCCACCAGCGCCTCCCGCTGGAGCGCATCGTCGCCGAGGTCAACCCGCCCCGCCTGCCGGGCGTGAGCCCCCTGTTCCAGGTGCTGTTCGCCGTACGGGAGGAGTTCCCCGACCGGCCCGTGCTGCCCGGGCAGACCGGGCGGCCCCGCCTCGTCGCGACCGGGGCCGCCAAGTTCGACCTCCAGTGCACCATCAGCGAGGACCCCGCCACCGGCCGGGCGACCGGGCAGCTCGAATACCGCACCGACCTCTGGGACGCCTCCGCCGCCGACCGGTTCACCGCTGCCCTGCTCAACGTTCTCGACCAGGCCACCGCCGCCCCGGAACGCCCCGTCGCCACACTGCGGACGGCCTCCGGCGCGGTCGTGACGCCCGAGCCGCGCTTCGTCCCGGCCACATCGCCCGCCGAGCTGTGCGCCGCCCAGGCCGCCCGCACTCCCTCCCGTACCGCACTGATCTGCGGGGCCGACGAGATCAGTTACGCGGAACTCGACGAGCGCGCCGCCCGGTTGGCCCGGCTGCTTGCCGAACGCGGTGCGCGCCCCGGTGTCCTGGTGGGCGTCAGCCTGCCCCGGAACGCCGACCTCCTCGTCACCCTGCTCGCCGTCGGCCGGACCGGGGCCGCCTACCTCCCCGTCGACCCCGACTTCCCGCCCGACCGCATCCGGATGCTGCTGGCCGACGCCGCACCGGCCCTCCTCGTCACCGACCGGGCCACCGCCGACTCCCTCGAAGCGGATCCGCGCACCGCCCTCCTCCTGGACGACCCCGCCACCGTGCGCGCCGCCGCCGACGCCGTACCGCTCGCACCCCGGCCCGCCCACGGCGACGCGCCCGCCTACGTCATCCACACCTCGGGCTCCACCGGCCGCCCCAAGGGGGTGGTCGTCACGCGGGCCGCCGTCGTCAACTTCCTGCTCTGCCTCGCCGACACCCTGGATTTCCGGGGCTCCGAGCGGCTCCTCGCCGTCACCACCGTCGGCTTCGACATCGCCGTCCTCGAACTGTTCCTGCCCCTGATCACCGGAGGCACGGTCGTCCTCGCCGACCGGGAACAGGTCCGTGACCCCGCCCTCCTCGCCGGGCTCATCGACACCGCCCGCCCCACCGTCATGCAGGCCACACCCTCCCTGTGGCGGTCCCTGCTGGACGCCCGGCCCGATGCGGTGGACGGGCTGCTCGCTCTCGCCGGCGGCGAAGCCCTCGCCCCCGACCTCGCCCGGCGGCTCATCGCCCACGGGGCCCGACTCGTCAACCTCTACGGACCCACCGAGACCACCATCTGGTCCACCGCGGGCGCCCTCGACGCGACGGCCGCCGAGGCCCCGCACATCGGGACGCCGCTGTGGAACACCCGCGCCCTGGTCCTCGGCCGAGGCCTGGTTCCGGTGCCCGCCGGAGTGACCGGTGAGCTGTATCTCGCGGGCGACGGACTGGCGTTGGGCTATCTGGGCCGCCCGGGGCAGACCGCCGAACGCTTCACCGCCGAGCCCGGCGGACCGCCCGGGGCCCGCATGTACCGCACCGGCGACCTCGCCCGGCTGCGCACCGACGGCACCCTGGAGATCGTCGGCCGCGCGGACCACCAGGTGAAGATCCGCGGCCACCGCATCGAACCCGGCGAAGTCGCCGCCGCACTCCGCGCCCACCCGGCGGTCGAGGACGCGGCCGTCATCGCCCACCAGGGCCCCGCCGACCCCACGCCCCGCCTCGTCGCCTACCTCACCGGGCTCACCGGCACCCCCGAAACCCGGGCGACCACGGCCGCCCGGGTCCGCGAGGAGCTGCGCACCGTGCTGCCCGGCCACCTCGTCCCGGACCTCTGCCTCCCGCTCGACGCCCTCCCGCTCACCCCCAACGGCAAGCTCGACCGCAACGCCCTGCCCGTGCCCCGCCCCGCCGCCGCACCCACCGGACGCGCCCCTGCCGGACAGCGCGAGGAACTGCTCGCCGCACTCTTCGCCGAACTCCTCGGCCTCGAACAGGTCAGCGCCGAAGCCGACTTCTTCGCCCTCGGCGGACACTCCCTGCTCGCCGCCCGGCTGGCCACCCGAGCCGCCGACGTGCTGGGACACCCGATCCCCGTCCGGCAGATCTTCGACACCCCGACCGTCGCCGCGCTCGCCGCCCGGTCGGCGCCCCCGGGCACCCTCCTGCCCGCACTCCAACAGACCGTCCATGACAGCCCGTTGCCCCTCTCGCCCGCCCAAGCGCGGCTGTGGTTCCTGAGCAGCCTCCAGCCCGGCCCCGCCTACCACCTGCCCTTCGTCCTCACCCTCACCGGCGAGGTCGACCACGAGGCCCTGACCGCCGCCGTCGGAGACCTCGCCGCGCGCCACTCCGTCCTGCGCACCGTGTTCCCCGAGGCCGACGGGGAGCCGACCCAGCGCGTCCTGGACCAGGTCGACGCCGTGCGGCTCCGGACCGTGCAAAGCCGGGAGGAAGCAGAGGAGTTGCTGGGTGCGCTGAGTGCCGAGCCCTTCGACCTCGCCACCGAACCGCCCTTCCGCGTCACCGTCCTGACGGAGCCCGACCGCACCACCGTCCTGCTTCTGATCCACCACATCGCCGCCGACGAATGGTCCGTCGAACCGCTGCTCACCGATCTGTCCGCCGCCTACCGCGCCCGGCTCGCCGGGAACGCCCCCGACCTGCCGCCGCTCACCGTGCACTACACGGACTACGCCCACTGGCAGCGCACCCTCCTCGACCAAGGTCACCTCGGCGACCAGGCCGACTTCTGGCGGCGGACGCTCCACGGCGCACCCGCCGTCCTCGACCTGCCCACCGACCGCCCCCGGCCCGAAACCCCCAGCGGACGCGGCGGGTTCGTCCCCTTCGCCCTCCCCGACGAGGTCGCCTCCGGGCTGCGCTCCTTGGCCGCCGACGCCGGAGTGACCCCGTTCATGGTCACCCAGGCGGCCCTGTGTTCCCTGCTCGCCGGACTCGGGGCCGGGGACGACATCCCCCTCGGCGTGCCCACCGCCGGCCGGGGCGAGCGCAGTACGGAAGACCTCATCGGCTTCTTCGTGAACACGCTCGTCCTGCGCACCGATCTCTCCGGCGACCCGACCTTCCGTGAACTCCTCGGCCGAGTCAGGGCGGTGGACCTCGACGCCTTCGACCACGCGGAACTGCCCTTCGAGCGGGTCGTTGAGGAGCTGAACCCCGAACGCGGGGCGGCCAACCCGCTGTTCCAGGTGATGCTGACGTACCAGAACCGCACCCCGGTCCCGTTCGCCGCACCCGGTATCGACGACGCCGCGTTCACCCTGCGGGAGACGGACACCGCGAAGTTCGACCTCATCGTCGGGTTCACCGACCATCTCTCCGGCGGCACCGTCGACGGGGCGATCAACTACAGCGCCGACCTGTTCGACGCCGCCACCGTCCGCACCCTCGCCGACCGGCTGGTGACGGTCCTGTCCCGCGCGGTCGCCCACCCCGACACGTCGATCGGCTCGCTCGGCGTCCTCGTCGCGGGGGAGGAGGACACTCTCCTGCGCGGCTGGAACCCCACCGGTGACCACCACGGCACCCCGTCCGTCCTCGACCGCTTCGCCCGCGCTGCCGCCGACCACCCCGACGCCCCCGCCCTCACCCACGACGGCGACTCCCTCACGTACGCCGAACTCGACTTCCGTACCAACGCGTTGGCTCGGCTACTCCTGTCGTACGGCATCGGCCCCGAGGACCGGGTCGCGCTGCTGCTGCCCCGCTCGGCGACGCTCGTCGAAGCGGTCCTCGCCGTCGCCAAGACCGGGGCGGCGTACGTCCCCGTCGACCCCGCGTACCCCCAGGACCGCATCGCCTGGACCCTCCAGGACGCCGCCCCCGCCCTCGTCCTCACCGACACCCTGACCGCCGGCCGCACCCCCGCCACCTGCACCGCACCCGTACTCGTCCTCGATGACCCGACTACCAACGACAGTTGGCGGCGACAGACGGACCGGCCGGTCACCGACGCCGAACGCCCCTCGCCGCTCCGCCAGGACAACGCCGCCTACCTCATCTACACCTCGGGCTCCACCGGCCGCCCCAAGGGTGTCGTCGTCACCGGACGCAACCTCGCCCGCCTCTTCGACGCCACCGCCGAGGACGCGTTCGGCCCCGACGACGTCTGGACCCTCGTCCACTCCTACGCCTTCGACTTCTCCGTCTGGGAGATGTGGGGCGCCCTCCTCCACGGCGGCCGTCTCGTCGTCGTCCCGCACACCGTCACCCGGTCACCGGACGACTTCCTGAACCTGCTGCACCGCGAGCGCGTCACCGTCCTCAACCAGACCCCGTCCGCCTGCTACCAGCTCACCGAAGCGCTCACCGCCCCCGGCTCGCCCGGCATCCCGCCCGCCCTGCGGCTGATCGTCCTCGGCGGCGAGGCGCTGGACCCCGCCCGCCTCGCCCCCTGGCTCCGGACGCCCGACGCGCCCCGCGTGGTCAACATGTACGGGATCACCGAGACCACCGTCCACGTCACCACCCACGACCTCACTCCCGACACTCTGGTCCCGGGCACCAGTCCCGTCGGCCGGGCCATCGACGACCTGCGGCTCTACGTCCTGGACCGGCGGCTGCGGCCCGTGCCGCCGGGTGTCACCGGTGAGCTGTACGTCGCCGGGGCCGGGCTCTCCCGCGGCTACCGGGGACGCCATGTGCTGACCGCCGAGCGCTTCGTCGCCGACCCGTTCGGGGCGCCCGGCACCCGGATGTACCGCAGTGGCGACCTCGCCCGCTGGTCCGCCGACGGCACCCTCCACTACCTGGGCCGGGCCGACAGCCAGGTGTCCCTGCGCGGGTTCCGCATCGAGACCGCCGAGATCGAGACCGTGCTGTGCGACACGGGCGGGGCCCGCGCCGCCGCCGTCCTCCTGCGCGAGGACCTGCCCACCGGGCCCGGCCTCGTCGCCTACACCACGGGCGGCATTGCGGCCGCCGACCTGCGCGCCGCGTGCACGGGGCGGCTGCCCGACTACATGGTCCCGACCGCGTTCGTCTCCCTGGACCGGCTGCCTCTGACCGCCAACGGCAAGCTCGACCGGGCCGCCCTGCCCCTCCCGGACGCCGCCGACACCGGGGAGCAGCCGCCCACCGGACGCGCCCCCCGCACCGCACAGGAACGCCTCGTCGCCCGGCTCTACGGCGAAGTCCTCGGCCGCGCCCCCGTCGCCGTGGACGAGGACTTCTTCGCCCTCGGCGGCCACTCCCTGCTGGTCACCCGCCTCGCCGGACGAGTGCGCACGGAACTCGGCCTCGACGTCCCCGTACGGACCCTCTTCGAAGCCGCCACCGTCGCCGCACTGGCGGCCCGGCTCACCGGACTGACCCGCACGTCGGACACCCGTGTGCCCGCGCTCGCCCCCGCCCCGGCGCGACCCGACCGGCTCCCGCTGTCGCCCGCCCAGGCCCGGCTGTGGTTCCTCCACCGGCTCGGCGGATCCGCCGTCACCTACGCCGTACCGCTGCTGCTGCGGCTGCACGGGCCCGTCGACGAGGACGCTCTCGGGCGGGCGCTCACCGCCCTCACCCGACGCCACGAGATCCTGCGCACCTGCTACCCCGAGCACGAGGGACGCCCGGTCCAGCAAGTGCTGCCCGAGGCCGCCCCCGTACCCCTGACCGCTGTGCACCTGGACGGAGAAAGCGCCGAGGACGCGGCACGCCGGCTCGCCACCGACCCCTTCGACCTGGCCGACCGGCCCCCGCTCCGCGCCCACCTGCTCACCGGACCCGGCGGCGAGCGGGCCCTGCTGCTCGTGGTCCACCACATCGCCTACGACGAGGCCTCCACCGAACCCCTCGTACGGGACCTCGCCCAGCTGTACGCCACCAAACTCGACCCGGACCACACCCCGCTCGCCCCGCCCGCTCTCCAGTACGCCGACTACACCCTCTGGCACCAGCAGGCCACCGCCGCCCGGGAGGACGGGCTGCTGGCCTACTGGCGCACCGCACTCGCCGGAGCGCCCGAGGAGATCGCCCTGCCCCTGGACCGGGCCCGCCCGCCGGAGGTCGACGAACGCGGGGACTCCGTGGAGTTCACCCTGCCCGCCGCCACCCACCGGGCCGCCGAGCGGGTCGCCCGGGGCAACGGCGCGACCCTCTTCATGGTGCTCCAGTCCGCCCTGGCCGTTCTGCTCTCCGCGCACGGGGCGGGCCACGACCTGCCCATCGGCACCACGCTCAGCGGCCGGGGCGAACCCGCCCTGGAAGAACTGCCGGGACTCATCGCCAACACCGTTGTCCTGCGCACCGACACCTCCGGCAGCCCCACCTTCGCCGAACTCCTCGCGCGGGTCCGCGCGGTCGACCTCGACGCCTTCGACCACGGCGACCTGCCCTTCGAACGGCTCGTCGACGCCCTCGCCCCGCAGCGCTCGCTCTCCCGCCACCCGCTCTTCCAGGTCGCCCTGATCCACCAGAACGCCCCGGACCGCACCCACCCCTTCGGGCCCGGCACCGTCACGGCGGAACTCGTCGAGACCCGCGCCGCGAAGTTCGACCTCACACTCGCCGTCATCGAGGAACCCGGAACGTACGGGCTGCGCGCCGCCCTCAACTACCGCACCGCCCTCTTCGACCGCCCGACCGTCGAAGCCCTGGCGACACGGCTCACCGCCCTGCTCGAACGGCTCTGCGCCGAGCCCGAACTGCCCGTGAACCACAGGCATGTTCTGGACGAGACGGAGACGCGGCGCGTGCTCACCACCTCCACCGGTCCCGAAGTCGCCCTGCCGGAGCGGACCTTGGTGGACCTGGTACGCGAACAGGTCGCCCGTACCCCCGCCGCCGAGGCCCTGCGCGACGGGGTCCGCAGCTGGAGCTACGGCGAGTTCGACACGGACGCCGACCGGCTCGCCGGACTCCTCGCCGAGCGCGGCGTGGGGCGCGGCGACACCGTCGCGGTCGCCCTGCCGCGCTCCGCCGAACTCGTCATCGCCGTCCACGCCGTGCAGCGCGCCGGAGCCGCTTACCTGCCGCTCGACCCGGCCCAGCCGGCCGCCCGCATCACGTCCCAACTCCAGGACGGGGGAGCGGTCCTGCTGATCACCGATCCCGCCGTGCCCCTGCCCGAGAACGTTGTCGACGGCCTGCCGGTCCTCGACATCACCGCCGACGAAGTGCCCCGCTTCACCACCGTTCCCGACGCGCCCCGCCCCGGCGACCCCGCCTACCTCCTCTTCACCTCCGGCTCCACCGGCCGCCCCAAGGGGGTCTGTGTCCCGCACAGCGCCGTCGCCAACCGACTCCGCTGGGCCCAGGACACCTACCGGCTCACCGAGGACGACCGGGTCCTCCTCAAGACCCCGGCGACCTTCGACGTATCCGTCTGGGAACTCTTCTGGCCGCTGCTCGCCGGCGCCACCCTCGTCACCGCGGGGCCCGACGACCACCGCGACCCGACCGCCCTCGCCCGGCTGCTGCGCCAACACCGCATCACCACCGTCCACTTCGTGCCGTCGATGCTCACCGCCTTCTCCGGCGTCGCCGTCCCCGACGACTGCGCCTCCCTGCGCCGTGTCCTCGCCAGCGGCGAAACCCTCACCCCGGCAGCCGCCGACGGACTGCTGCGACTCGCCCCGCACACCGAACTGCACAACCTCTACGGGCCGACCGAGGCCGCCGTCGACGTCACCGCCCACCCCGTCACCACCACCGACATCGCCTCGGGACACATCCCCATCGGCCGGCCGGTGTGGAACACCACCACCCTCGTCCTGGACGAGTGGCTGCGCCCGGCCCCGCCCGGCGCACCTGGCGAGCTGTACCTCGCCGGAGCCCAACTGGCGTACGGCTACCACAATCGCGCCGCCCTCACCGCGTCGCGGTTCGTCGCCGACCCGTACGGCCCGCCCGGGGCCCGCCTCTACCGCACCGGCGACCTGGCCCGGCTGCGGGCGGCGGACGGGAAGCTGGAGCACCTCGGGCGCGTCGACGACCAGATCAAGCTGCGCGGTCAGCGCATCGAACCCGGCGAGATCCGGGCCGCGCTCGACGCCCACCCCGAGGTCGCCGGCAGCGCGGTGGTGGCCCACGAGGACACGGCCACCGGTACCACCCACCTGATCGGCTACGTCGTCCTCCGTACGGGAGACGGCACCGCGCTCCCGGCCGGCCTGGACGAACACCTCGCCGCCCGGCTCCCCGCCCACCTCGTCCCCACCGCCCTGATGCCGCTGCCCGCCCTCCCCGTCACCGCCAACGGCAAGCTCGACCGCGCCGCCCTCCCGGCACCCCGCCTGGTCTCCTCGGCCACCCGCATCGCACCGCGCACGGACGAGGAGCGCCGCCTCGCCGCCCTCTTCGCCGAACTCCTGCGGACCGAACACATCGGCGTCGACGACAGCTTCTTCGCCCTGGGAGGGGACAGCATCCTGTCCATCCAACTCGTCGGCGCGGCCCGCAAGGCCGGGCTCGTCTTCACCCCGCAGGACGTCTTCCGCCACCGGACCGTCAGCGGCCTGCTCGCCGTCGCCGAACGCGCCACCCCGGACGCCGGGACGCCCGCCGGGCAGCCTGAAACCCCGGGCGGTGGCGAATCCGGCCGGCTCACCCCGCTCCAGGAGGGCTTGCTGTTCCTCTCCCAGTACGACGGACCGGAGGCCACCGGCACCGGCGGCGACCCGCTCGACGTCTACCACGTCCAGGTCGTCATCCGCCTCACCGACGACCTCGACGCGGACCGCCTCCGTCACGCGCTGCGCACCGTCGTACGCCGCCACGCCCCGCTGCGCACCGCGTTCATCGGTGAGGAGGGCGGCTGGACCCAGCGCGTACACGCCGACGTCGAGCCGGAGTTCGAGGAACTGGACCTGCGCCGCCGCAAGCCGAAGGAGCAGGACCGGCGCGCCGTGCGACGGGCCGGAGACGACCGCCGCCGACGCTTCGACCTGTCGGCTCCACCGCTGCTGCGTACCACGCTCATCCGCCGCTCGGATGCCTGCGAACTGGTCCTCACCGGGCACCATCTGGTCCTCGACGGCTGGTCGTTGCCGCTGCTCGTCCGCGAACTCCTGCACGCGTACGCGGACATCGAACTGCCTGCCCCGCCCGCCTACCCGCTCCACCGCGCCTGGCTCGACGCCCAGGACGAGAAGGGCGCCGCCGAGGCCTGGCGCACGGCGCTGGAAGGCGTCACCGAACCCACCCGGCTCGTCCCCGACGACCCCGGCGAGCAGGAACTCCCCGACGAGTACACGGTGCTGCTCGGCGCCGAACTGACCGACCGGCTCGCGGCGTTCGCCCGGGAACGGGAGCTGACCCTGAGCACCCTCACCCAGACGGTGTGGGGGCTGGTGCTGAGCGCTCACACCGGACGGCGCGACGTCGTCTTCGGCACGGTCGTCTCCGGCCGGCCCGCCGAAGTGCCCGGAGTGACGGACATGATCGGCCTGTTCGTCAACACCGTCCCCGTACGCATCACCGTGCGCCCCGAGGAAACGCTCGCCGCTCTCGCGGCCCGCGTACAGGACGAGTTCGCCGCCCTGCTGCCCCACCACCATCTGGGCCTCGCCGCCATCCAGCGCGCCGCCGGACACGGCGTTCTCTTCGACACCCTCACCGCGCTGGAGAACTACCCGGCCGACGGCGTCCCCGCGCTCGCCGAGGCCACCGGGCTCAACCTGGAGGAGATCCGGGGCCGGGACGCCACCCACTACCCGCTGACCTTCGCCGCCGTGCCCGGCGAACGGCTCACCCTGCGCCTCACCTACCGCCCGGCGGCCGTCACCCCCGCACGCGCGGAGGAACTCGCCGCACGCGTCGAACACCTGCTGCGGACACTCGTCGCCGCCCCGGACACCCGCATCGCCGCGCTGGACCCGCTGACGGACCCGGAACGGGACGCGCTCGCCGCACACCGCGCCGGACCGCCGGCCCCGGCCGCCCGCAGCTGGGCGGAGCTCTTCGCCGAACAGTGCGCCCGCAGGCCGGACGCCGTGGCCGTGGACGCGCCGGACGAGTCTCTGACGTACGCCGAACTCAACGGGAGAGCATGGGAGTTGGGTGGCTCGCTCCATGACTCCGGGATCCGTCCCGGGGAGCTCGTCGCGGTGATCCTGCCGCGCTCCGTCGACCTGGTCGTGGCCCAGCTCGCCGTCCAGCAGGTCGGCGCCGCCCATCTGCCCATCGACCCGGACTACCCCGAGGACCGGATCGCCGCGATGCTCCAGGACGCCCGCCCGGCGGGGATCCTCACGCACGGTGCGCTCGCCGACCGTTATCCGGACGCGCTCCTGACCGACGCACCAATACGTCCTGGGGGCGTGCCGGCCCCGGACGCCGCCGTCACCCCCGACCACCCCGCGTACGTCATCTTCACCTCGGGCTCCACCGGCCGCCCCAAGGGGGTGATCACCCCGCACCGGGGCCTCGCCGCCCTCGCCACCGCGCAGGCGGAGCGGCTGGGCATCGACGACGGCAGCCGGGTCCTCCAGCTGGCCTCCCCGTCCTTCGACGCCTCCGTCATGGAGACGCTGATGGCCCTGGCGACCGGCGCGACCCTCGTCGTCCCCGAACCCGGACCGCTCGCCGGACCGCTCCTCGGCGAGACGATCGCCCGGCGTCGCGTCAGCCACGCCCTGATCCCGCCCACCGCCCTCACCGGGCTCGAACCGGACGGGCTCGACTGCCTGCGCACCCTGATCGTCGGCGGCGAGGCGTGCACCGCCCCGCTGACCGCCCGCTGGGCACCCGGCCGCCGCATGGTCAACGCCTACGGGCCCACCGAGGCCACCGCCTGCGTCACCATGAGCGCGCCCCTCCTACCCGGCGCGACCCCGCCCATCGGCACCCCGTTGCACGGCGTACGCGCGCATGTCCTGGACACCCTGCTCCGGCCCGTACCGCCCGGCGCGACCGGCGAACTGTATGTGGCCGGGCCCGGCGTCGCCCACGGCTACCTGGGCCGCCCGGGGCTGACCGCCGAACGCTTCACCGCCGAGCCCGGCGGCCCGCCCGGCAGCCGCATGTACCGCACCGGCGACCTGGTCTCCCGTACGCCGGACGGCTCCCTGCTGTACCACGGGCGCGCCGACGACCAGGTGAAGGTCCGGGGCTTCCGGGTCGAGCCCGGCGAGATCGTCGCCGCGCTCCAGGCCCGCCCGGAGATCCGCGCGGCGGCCGTCGTACTCCGCCAGGACGACCCGGCGGGGCCGCGCCGGCTGGTGGCCTACCTGGTCCCGGCGGGGGACTCGGCGGCCGGGGTCGACCCGGCCGACCTGCGCACCGCCCTCGCTCGCGTCCTGCCCGACCACATGGTGCCCAGCGCCTTCGTGACTGTTCCCGGGCTGCCCGTCACCGCCAACGGCAAGCTCGACCACGACGCCCTGCCCGCCCCCGACTTCGGCGCGGCCACCGGCGACACCGCCCTCGAAGGGCCGGTGGAGGAGACGTTGGCCGCGCTCTTCGCCGAGGTACTGGCCCTGCCCTCGGTGGGCGCGGAGGACAGCTTCTTCACCCTCGGCGGCGACAGCATCCTCTCCATGCAGCTGGTGGCCCGCGCCCGCGCCGCCGGGCTGCGCCTCACCCCGCGCGAGGTCTTCGAGCAGACCTCGGTCCGGGCCCTGGCCGCGCTCGTCTCCGGCCGGTCGTCGGACCCGGGGGTTGGCCCATCGGCCCCCGCCCTCCCGGACACCGGAACCGCGCCCCTCACGCCGATCATGCGCTGGATCGCCGAACGGCCCGGCCCCACCGGCAGGTTCAGCCAGTCCATGCTGCTGACCCTGCCGTCCGCCATCGCCCCGGCCGAGACGGCGGAGGTCCTGGGCGCGGTCCTGCGCCACCACTCCGTGCTGCGCGCCCGCATCGACCTGGACGCCGGGGCCTTCACGATCCCGGAGCCGGAGGCGGGAGCCGAGCCGGCGCTGGACGAAGGCCCGTCCGGTACGGGGGCGACCCCCGAGGCGCTGGCCCGCGAGGTCGACGAACTCGCCGCCCAACTCGACCCGGCAGCGGGACTGATGGTGAGGGCCCGCAGTTACCCCGGGCACGCCGGACAGCCCGGCAGGCTGCTGCTCGTCGTCCACCACCTGGCCGTCGATGGCGTCTCCTGGCGTATCCTCCTCGACGACCTGGCCCAGGCCTGGAGCGACATCGAGCAGGGCCGGACCCCTCAACTTCCGCCCGTCACCACCTCGTTCCGGAGCTGGGCCCACACGCTGCGACGGCAGACGGCCACCCGCACCGCCGAACTCCCGCTCTGGGACGACATTCTCGCCGCCCCCGACCGGCTGCCGACCCCGCCCGGTGCCCCTTCCGTTGAGCCGCACGGCCTGGGCACGGTCGCCCAGGCCCGCCACCTGGTCCGGACCCTGGAGAGCACGCCCACCCGCACCCTGCTCACCGGGGCGGCAGATCGCCACGGCGCCCGCGTCCAGGATCTCCTGCTCGCCGCGCTGGCCCGTGCCGTACGCGAGTGGAGCGGGCGCGACGGGGTGGACTTCGCCGCCCATGTGGAGGGCCACGGCCGGGAACAGCAGATCGAGGACGGCGCCGACCTCTCCCGTACCGTCGGCTGGTTCACCAGCCTCTACCCCGTACGGCTGACCGCGACGGCCACCGAACCGCCCGCCGACACCCTCGCGCGGACCCGTGACCACCTGGAACGTCTCCCCGACAACGGCATCGGCTACGGCCTGCTGCGCTATGGGGCGGACACGGCGCGGGAGCCGGAACCTGCCGGCGCACCCCTCGTCGCGTTCAACTACCTGGGGCGGTTCGGTACGTCACCGGCCGGCGGGGGAGCGGCCTGGACCCCGGCTCCCGAGGCGGGCGTGCTCGGGGGAGCGATCAACGACACGCTCGCCATGGCCCACGCGGTCGAGATCAACGCGCTCACGCGGGACACCCCCGAGGGCCCCCTGCTGGACACCCGGCTCACCTGGTCACCGGCCGCCCTCGACGACAGGTCAGCGCACCACCTCGCCGACTGCTGGCAGCGCGCGCTGACCACCCTGGCCGTGGACGGACCCGATCTCAGGGACGGACCGGAGCCCACCACCGGCCCCGCCGACCCGCCCACCGGCAGGCCCGCCCACGGCCTGTCCCCGCTCAGCCCCGAACAGACAGCCATGCTCGAAGCACGTTGGAGGAACCGGTGAGTGCGGACCACGGCCTGGAAGACATCCTTCCCCTGGCGCCCCTTCAGGAAGGCCTGCTCTTCCACGCGGACCTCTCCGACACCGGAGGAACCCCCGGTGCGACCGATGGGCTCGACGTCTACACTATGCGTCTCGTCTTCCGCCTCGACGGGGACCTCGACACCACTGCCCTCCGCCGCGCCGCCGACACCGTGCTGGACCGCCACCCCCACCTGCGGGCGGCGTTCCTCCAGGAAGGGCTGGACCGGGCGGTCCAGGTGATTCCCCGCACGGCGGAGGTGCCGTGGCGGGAGGTCGACCTGCGGGACGCCGACCCCGTACGGCAGCGGGCCGAGGAGCAGCGGATCCTGGACGAGGAGCGCGCCCACCGCTTCGATCTGACCCGGCCCCCGCTGCTGCGTCTCACCCTGCTGCGCCACGGCGACCAGGACCACACCCTCGTCCTGACGGCACATCACATCCTGCTGGACGGCTGGTCGGTTCCTCTGCTCGGCAAGGAACTGTTCGCCGCCTACGCCCAGCACACCAAGGCCCCCGCTGCTCCCGCCCTGCCCACGGTCCGCCCCTACCGGGACTTCCTGGCCTGGCTGGCCGCGCAGGACCGGCCCGCCGCCGAGACCGCCTGGCGCGAAGCCCTCGCCCCGCTGCCCGAGCCCACCCTCCTCGCCCCGACCGCCGCAGGCGGAGCCGCCGCCGTCCCCGAGCCGCCCGTCCAGCTCGATCTGCGGCTCTCCGTCCAAGTCGGCGAAGGGCTCGCCGCGTTCGCGGCCGCCCGGCAGGTCACCACGGCGACCGTCCACCAGGCGGCCTGGGGCGTCGCCCTGGCCCGGCTGACCGGCCGCGCGAACGTGGCGTTCGGCACCACCGTCTCCGGCCGGCCCGCCGACCTCGACGGTGCCGAGTCCATGATCGGCCTGTTCATCAACACCCTGCCCGTCGCCGTGCACGCACCGCCCCACGCCCCGCTCGCGGACATCGCCACCGCCCTCCAGGCCGGCCGCACGAAGCTCCTCGGACATGAACACCTCGGCTTGCCGCATATCCAGCAACTGGCCGGACTGGGCGAGCTGTTCGACACCTTGCTGGTGGTGGAGAACTTCGGCGTCGACAGTCAGGGCCTCGCCGAAGCCCAGGCGGCTGGCGGGCTCACCGTGCGGTCCGTGCGCGGCGAGGACGCCACCCACTACCCCGTCACCGTCGTCGTCCACCCCGGCCCCGAGACCCGCATCGCCCTGCGCTACCGGCCCGACCTCCTCACCGCCGACCGGGCCCGCGCCCTCGGCACCGCCTACGTCCGCGTCCTGGAGACCCTGGCGGCCGACTCCACCGCCCCGGCGGGGAGTGTGGGACTGCTCACCGCACAGGACCGCCGCCGCGTTCTGGAGGACGGCGAGGCCCTGGCCCCCGAGAGCGAAACCCCGTCCGGGTCCATCCCGGACCGCTTCGCGGCGGCCGCCGCTCTGGACCCCGACGCCATCGCCGTAACGGACGGCGACCGTGCGTTGAGCTACCGGGAACTCGACGCCCTGTCCGACCGGATCGCCCGCCTGCTGGACGCACAGGGCGCGGGCCCCGGGACCTTTGTCGCCCTTTCCGTTGAACCGTCCGCCGAGCAGATCGCCGCGATCCTCGGCGTCCTCAAGACCGGCGCGGCCTACCTGCCGCAGCCCGCCGACGCCCCCGCCGACCGGGTCGGCTTCCAACTCGCCTCCGCGCGACCGGTGGTGGGCCTGGCGACCTCGTCGGCGCACCGGGACAGCCTGCCCGCCACCGACGGGTCCGCCGACCGTCCCGGCGTGGGCTGGCTGACCCTCGACGACATCCCGGCGGCGGCCCCGGGCGACGCCGCGTACACCGCCCCCGGCATCTCCCCGCACGCCGCCGCCTACGTCATCCACACCTCCGGATCCACCGGGCGCCCCAAGGGTGTGGTCGTCGAACACCACAATGTGCTGCGGCTGTTGGACGCCACCAACGACGATTTCGGATTCGGCCCGGACGACGTCTGGACCCTCTTCCACTCCTACGCCTTCGACTTCTCCGTCTGGGAGATCTTCGGGGCGCTGCTGTACGGGGGACGCCTCGTCGTCGTCCCGCGCGCCACGACCCGCGCGCCCGAGGAGTTCGCCGCCCTTCTGCGCCGCGAACGCGTCACCGTGCTCAACCAGACCCCGTCCGCCTTCCATCAGCTCGCCGACGTCCTGCTCGGCCAGGAGGAGACCTCCGGCGAAGGCGAACTCGCCCTCCATACCGTCGTTTTCGGCGGCGAAGCGCTCGACCCGGCACGGCTCACCGGCTGGTTCGAGCGGTACGGGGACGACGGCCCCGAGCTCGTGAACATGTACGGCATCACCGAGACCACCGTGCACGTCACCCACCGGGTGCTGGAAGCCGACGAGGCGTCCGGGCCGGACGCCGCCCCGCTCAGTCCCGTCGGCCGGCCCCTCGACGACCTCTCCGCGCGGCTGCTCGACTCCGCCCTGCACCCCGTCGCCCCCGGTGCCACCGGCGAGCTGTACGTCGCCGGGCCCGGCCTGGCCCGCGGCTACCTCGGCCGGCACGCCCTCACCGCCATCCGCTTCGTCGCCGACCCGTACGGCCCGCCCGGCACCCGCATGTACCGCACCGGGGACCTGGCCCGCTGGACGGCCGACGGTGAACTCGACTACCTCGGGCGAGCCGACGAGCAGGTGCAGATCCGGGGCTTCCGCGTCGAACCCGGTGAGGCCCGCGCCGCACTCGCCGCCCTCGACGAGGTGGCCGACGCCGTCGTCCTGGCCCGCCCCGCACCCGGCGGCGGCACCCGCCTCCTCGCCTACGCCACCCCCGCCGCCGGCCCGCTCGCCCCGGACCGCCTCCGCGAGGCCCTGCGCGAACGGCTGCCCGACTACCTCGTCCCGGCCGCCGTCATCCCCGTCGACCACTGGCCGCTCACCGGCAACGGCAAGCTCGACCGCAACGCCCTGCCCGATCCCGAGGAAGCCACAACCCTCGGCGGGCGCGCCCCGGCGACCCCGCAGGAAGAGATCATCGCCCACCTCTTCGCGGCGGTCCTCGAACGCGAACACATCGGAGCCGACGACGACTTCTTTGCCCTCGGCGGCCACTCCCTGCTCGCGACCCGCATCGCCTCCCGGATCCGGGCAGCCCTGAACGTAACCCTGTCCGTACGCGACGTCTTCGAAGCCCCCACCGTTGCTGCTCTCGCCCGCCGCGTCCACCACGCGGGCCGGGCCCCGGAACCGCTCCGGCCACGGCCGCGCCCCACCACCCTGCCGCTCTCCCCGGCCCAACGCCGACTGTGGTTCCTCCAGCAGCTCCACGGCGTCGGCTCCGACTACACCATCCCCTTCGCCGCCCGGCTGACAGGACCCCTGGACGTTCCTGCCCTGCGCGCCGCCGTCCTCGACGTGATGGCCCGTCACGAAAGCCTGCGCACGGTGTTCCCCGCCACCGACGGGCAGCCGCGCCAGCACATCGTCGACGTATCCGACCTGCCCGATCCGCTCACGGTCACCGACGCCACCGGGGTGGAGGACGAACTCCGCCTGTACGTCGAGGAGATGGCCCGCACGTCCATCGACGTCGAGCGGGACGTACCGCTGCGCGCGGGTCTGCTGCGGATCGGCCCCGACCAGCACGTCGTCGTGCTGGTCGTCCACCACATCGCCGCCGACCAGTGGTCCGCCCGCCCGCTCCTCACCGACCTCGCCACCGCCTACGCCGCCCGCACCGGAGGCGAAGCCCCGGCCTGGCCGCCGCTGCCCGTCCAGTACGCCGACTTCACCCTGTGGCAGCGCGCCACCCTCGGCTGGGACGACGACGCACCGCACCCGGACGGCGTCGTCGCCGCCCAGCTCGACCACTGGCGGGAGGCCCTGCGCGACCTCCCCGCCGAACTTCCCCTGCCCACCGACCGGCCACGTCCGCCGGTCCCGAGCCACCGGGGCGGCTTCGCCCGGTTCACCGTGCCGCCCGCCGTGCACACCGCGATGCGCACCCTGGCCCGCACCGAGTCCACCTCGCTGTTCATGGTCGCCCACGCGGCGCTCGCCGCCCTGCTCGCCCGCACCGGGGCCGGCCAGGACATCGTTATCGGCACGCCGGTCGCAGGACGCCACGACAGCGCACTGGACGATCTCGTCGGCTTCTTCGTCAACAACCTCGTCCTGCGCACCGACCTGTCCGGCGACCCGTCCTTCCGCGACCTCCTGCACCGGGTCCGGGACACCGACCTCGCCGCCTACGCCCACGCGGATGTGCCCTTCGAGCACCTGGTCGACGCGCTCGCCCCGCACCGCTCCCTCTCCCGCCACCCGCTCTTCCAGGTGATGCTGGCGTACGAGAACCGGCAGGCGGGCGAGATCGGGCTGCCCGGACTCACCACCACGACCGTCCCGGCGTTCGGCCGTTCCGCCAAGTTCGACCTGACCTTCACCCTCGCCGAGCGCGACGGAGCGGACGGCATCGAAGGCGTCCTCGAATACGCCGAGGACCTCTTCGAACCCGCGACCGCGCGTGCTCTCGCCGACCGGCTCGTCCGTCTCCTGGCCGAGGCTGTCGCCGATCCCACGACACCCCTGCACCGGCTGGAGATCCTCAGCCCCGCCGAGCGCACCGCGCTCCTCGGCCGCCATGAGGACACCGCCGTACCGCACGGCGACGCCACCGCCACCCTGCCCGGCCTCTTCGCCGCCGCCGTCGCTGCCCACCCCGACGCCCCTGCCCTCGCCGGACCGGACCTCGCCACGGGAGACCGGACGGAACTGGACTACCGGCAGCTCGACGCCGCCGCGAACGCCCTGGCCCACGACCTCATCGCCCATGGGGTACGGCCGCAGGACCGGGTCGCGGTCATGCTGCCCCGCACCGTTGAGGCCGTCGTCGCCCTCCTCGCCGTCGCCAAGACCGGAGCCGTCTACCTCCCGGTCGACCCGGACTACCCGGCCGACCGGATCGCCCACATGCTCACCGACGCGGCCCCCGCTCTCGTCCTGACCGGCCCCGGGACAGGTCTCGGAACAGCCTCCGGAACAGCCGCCGCCGACGGCGTACCCCGGCTGGAGATCGACGGTTCCCTGCGCGTCCGGTCCGCCGACGACCCCGGCCTCTGGCGCACCCAGCGGCCCGACGCGGTGGCGTACATCATCTACACCTCCGGCTCCACCGGCCGCCCCAAGGGCGTGGCCGTCACCCACACCGGGCTGCCCGCGCTGGCCCGCACCCTCGCCGACGCCTTCGGGGCCGGGCCCGGCGACCGGGTCCTCCAGTTCGCCTCGCTGAGCTTCGACACGTCGGTGTGGGAGATCGTCATGGCGCTGTTCTCCGGCGCGGCCCTGGAGATCGTGCCCGCCGACCGACGCCTGGGCGAACCGCTCGCGGAATTCCTCACCGAACACCGCGTCACCCACCTCACCGTCCCGCCCGCCGTCCTCGCCGCACTCCCCGAGGACGCCATCGCCCCCGGCACTACGCTCATCGTCGCCGGAGAGGCCTGCACCCCCGCCCTCGTCCGCGCCTGGGCTCCCCGCACCCGCATGTTCAACTCCTACGGGCCCACGGAGACCACCGTCGACGCCACACTCTGGCGCTGCGACCCCGACCTCCTGCGCGCCGAGGACACCAGCCCCGTCCCCGTCGGCACCGCCGTCGCCGGGACAGCGGCCCTCGTCCTGGACGCGGCGCTGCGACCGGTCCCGCCCGGCACCCCGGGTGAGCTGTACGTCGCCGGGTCCGGGCTCGCCCGCGGCTACCTGGGCCGCCCCGGCCTCACCGCGACCCGTTTCGTCGCCGACCCGTACGGTCCGCCCGGCACCCGGATGTACCGCACCGGCGACCTGGCCCGCCGCCGCGCCGACGGTGAGCTGGAGTATCTGGGCCGCGCCGACCACCAGGTGAAGCTGCGCGGATTCCGTATCGAACTCGGCGAGATCGAGTCCGCCCTGACCGCCCTGGACGGCGTATGCCAAGCCGCCGCCGTGCTCCGCGAGGACCGGCCGGGCAACAAGCTCATCGCCGCCTACGCCGTCGCCCGGCCCGGAGCGGACCTCGACCCCGACCGGCTGCGTACAGAGCTGGCCCGTACCCTGCCCGACTACGCCGTCCCCGCCACCCTGACCGTGCTGCCCGCCCTGCCGCTCGGCCCCACCGGCAAGGTGGACCGCGCTGCCCTGCCCGTCCCGCTCGTCGCCACCGCCGACGACACCCCGCTGACGGGGACGGCCGCCACGCTGGCGGACCTGTTCGCGGACGTTCTGCGGCTGGACGGGCCGCCCGGCGGCGACGACTCCTTCTTCGCGCTCGGCGGCGACAGCATCTCCTCCATCCAACTCGTCTCCCGCGCACGGAAGTCGGGCCTCGCGCTCAGCGCCCGGCAGATCTTCGAGCACCCCACCCCGCGCGCCCTCGCCGATGTCGTCGCCCCGCACGCGGACACCGAGCCCGCACCGGACAGCGACGTTGACCGGAAAGCCGCGCCGGCCCTGTTCACCCCGCTCATGCACTGGCTGCGCCGGCAGCCCGACCACTGGCGCGGCTTCCATCAGTCGATGCTGGTCACCGTCGAGTCCACGCTCACCGAGGACCGCCTGCGGACCGCGCTCGGGCACCTCTTGGCCACCCACGACCTGCTGCGCGCCCGCGTCACCACCGACCACCCCGACGGCCGCCCCCGGCTCACCCCCTCCGATGCCGCACCCGACCCGGCGACCCTCCTCACCGTCGTCCCCGTCGACGGCGACGACACCGAACTACGCCGGGCCGTGGAGGCCCAGTCCCGTGCCCGTGCGGCCGAACTCGACCCGTCGCAGGGTGTGTTGATGCGGGCCGTCTGGTTCCCGCGCGGGCCCGGCCGGGACGGTCGGCTGCTGCTCCTCGTTCACCACCTGGCCGTGGACGGCGTGTCCTGGCGGATCCTGCTGCCCGACCTCGCGCACGCCGTCGCCACCGGCACCCCGCCGGCCCGGACCGGCACCTCCTTCGCCCACTGGTCGGGTGAGTTGTACGAGGACCCCGAGCGCTTCGCCGCCGAACGGCCCCACTGGGACGGCGTCCTGGCCGACCGGCCCACCCCGCTCGCCCCCGACGACGCGGCGAACACCCCGCACACCCCCGGCGAATTGCGCACCGAACTCGCCCCCGATCTCACCGCGCCGCTCCTTGCCGCCACCGCCGCCGCGTTCCACGCACGCCCCGACGAACTCCTCCTTGCCGCACTCGTCCACGCCGTCGGCGGCGACACTCCGGTCCTGGTCGACCTCGAATCCCACGGCCGCCATGAGGAGTTGGCTCCAGGAGCCGGTCTCTCCCGTACCGTGGGCTGGTTCACCACCCAGTACCCCGTCCGGCTGGACCCCGGCACCGGAGGAGTCGGCCAGGACGTCAAGCGGGTCCGGGACCGGCTCGCGGCCGTTCCCGGCCGGGGGACGGGGTACGGGGCGCTGTACGGGCAGGCCCCCAGCGGGGCCCAGGCCGCCTTCAACTACCTCGGCCGGTTCACCGCCGACACCCCGGACGGGCACTGGGTCCCCGCGTCCGAATCCGACGCGGTCCACCCGGGACCGCAGCCCGTGCTCCTCGACGGGCACGTCCTGGACCTCAACGCCTCGACTCTGGACGGCCCCGAGGGTCCCATCCTCACCGTCCGCTGGACGTACGCCACCGATGTCATCGATCTCGAGCGGATGCGGGCCCTCGCCGACCGGTTCACCTCCGCCCTCACCGAACTCGTCCACCGCCGCGACGAACCCGGCTTCGCGGGACACAGCCCGGGCGACTTCCCGGTGTCCCTCGACCAGCACGAGATCGCCGAGCTGGAAGCGGCGAGCCCCGCACTCGACGGCGTACTGCCACTGACGCCACTCCAACACGGTCTCGCCTACCACGCGTTGGCCGTGGAGCCCGGAGCTGATCCGTACGTCGTCCAGCTGGAGTTGGAGATCAGCGGACCGCTCGACCCCGGCCGTCTGCGCGACGCCGCGCGGGCCGTCGTGGACCGGCACGCCAACCTCCGCGCCGGATTCCGCCGCCTCAGCACCGGCCGCCTGGTCCAGTACACGACCGCCGACACCGCACCGGAGTGGACCGAACACGACCTGCGCGCGTGCCCGGGCGCCCCGGTGACGGATGCCCTGGCCGCCTTGGTTTCCGCAGACCGCGTCCGCCCCTTCGCCCCGGACCAGCCACCACTGCTCCGCTTCACCCTGATCCGCACCGCCGACGACCGGTGGCGGCTGCTGTTCACCAGTCACCACCTGCTGCTCGACGGCTGGTCCGCGCCGCTCCTGCTCACCGACCTGTTCGACGCCTATGCCGGACGCCCCCCGGTCCGCCGCCGCCCCTTCGCCGACTACGCGCGCTGGCTCGCCGACCGCGACCGCCCCGCCGCCGAAGCCGCATGGCGCACCGCGCTCGACGGAGTCACCGAGCCCACCCTCATCGCCCCCGGCGACACCCCGGCCGCCGCCCTGATCCCCGAGGAGACCGCCACCGTCCTCGACTCCGCCCTCACGGCCGCGCTCCAGAACCGCGCCCGCACCACCGGCACCACCCTGAACACCGTCGTCCAGACGGGCTGGGGGCTCGTCCTGTCCCGGCTCACCGGACGCGACGACGTCGTCTTCGGCGGTGCGGTCTCCGGCCGGCCCGCCGAACTCGACGGCGTGGAAGGGATGCTGGGACTCTTCGTCAACACCCTGCCCACTCGCGTACGTGCGGCTCCCGCCCGCACCCTGGGCGACGCGGTGGCCGATCTCCACGCCCGCCAGGTGGCCCTGCTCGACCACCAGCACCTCGGCCTCGCCGACATCCAGCAACTCGTCGGCCTGCCCGCACTGCTGGACACCATGACCGTCTTCGAGAACTACCCCTTCGACGACGACGCGCTCTCTGGAAGTGAACGCGCCGCAGGGCTCGACGTACGCGGCGTCGGCGGGCGCGACGCCACCCACTACCCGCTGACCCTCGCGATCACCCTCCAGGGCGGCCGGCTGCGGCTCGTCCTCAAGCACCGCCCCGACCTGTACGACAGCGCGGCAGCCCGTGCCGTCCTCGACTGGCTGACGCGCGCCCTGGACCTCCTCGCCCACCGGCCCGACCTCCCCGCCGGACAGGTGGACCTCGCCCCGGACGCCTCCGCCACACTCAGCGGCCGGCCGGGCATCCCCGCCGCCCTGGGCTGTGCCGGAACGGTCGCGGCCGTCGCCGCCGACACGCCCGACGCCATCGCCGTACGGCCCCTCGACGGCGGGCAGCAGCCGGTGACGTACGCGGAACTCGTCGCGCGAGCAGCCGAGTTCGCGGGGCGGCTGCGGGAGGTGGGGGCCGGACCCGAGTCCGTCGTGGCCCTCCTGCTGCCACGCTCGGTGGACCTCGTCGTCGCCGAACTCGCCGTGGCCTGGGCCGGAGCCGCCTACTTGCCCCTGCACCCCGACTGGCCCGCCGAACGCATCCGCACCGTCCTCGGCGCAGCCGACGCGGTCGCCCTGATCTGCCGCTCCGGCACCGGCACCGACGCCTTCGGACCGGTCCCGGTGCTCCACCCGTACGGCGGGAGCACGCCCTCAGCTCCTCGTACGCTCCCGGCACCTCCCGCCCCGCACCGGCTCGCCTACGTCATGTACACCTCCGGCTCCACCGGCGAGCCCAAGGGCGTCGCCGTCCCCGAGAGCGCCGTCCTCGCCCTTGCCGAGGACAGCCGGTTCGCGGGCGACGCCCACCGGCGGGTCCTCGTGCACTCCCCGCACTCCTTCGACGCGGCCACCCACGAGATCTGGGGCACCCTGCTGCGCGGCGGCGAACTCGTCCTGGCTCCCGACGCGCCCCTCGACCCGGCACGCTGGCGCGAGCTGCTGACCGGCGGCGCGGGCCGGGGCGGGGGAGTGGGCAGCGCCTGGTTCACCGCCGGACTGTTCGCGCTCCTCGCCCAGGACGCACCGGAGACCTTCACCGCCCTGCGCGAGGTGTGGACCGGCGGCGACGTCGTCTCCCCCGGGGCGGTGGCCGCCGCCCACGCCGCCGCTCCGCACCTCCGCGTCGTGAACGGCTACGGACCCACCGAGACCACCACGTTCGCCACCGCCCACCTCCTCGACCCCGAGGCATCCGACGCCGGCCCGCTGCCCATCGGACGGCCGCTCGACGGCATGACCCTGAGGGTGCTCGACACAGCCCTGCGCCCTGTGCTGCCCGGTGTCCCCGGCGAGCTGTACATCGGCGGGGCCGGCCTCGCCCGTGGCTACCACGGCCGACCCGGCCGCACAGCCGAACGCTTCGTCGCCGACCCGCACGGGAGCCCGGGGGAGCGGCTGTACCGCACCGGCGACCTGGTGCGCATCCGGCCGGACGGGGCCCTGGACTTCCTGGGCCGCACCGACGACCAGATCAAACTGCGCGGCCACCGCGTCGAGCCCGGAGAGACAGAGGCGGGCCTCCTCGCCGAACCGGGCGTCGCCCGCGCCGCCGTGACCCTGCGCACCGACCTCCCCGGCGGCCCCGCCCTCGTTGGATACGCGGTTCCCGCTCCGGGCACCACCCTGGACACCGAAGCGCTGCGCCGACGCCTCGCCGCTCGCCTCCCCGACTACCAGGTCCCCGCCCACCTCATCGCCGTCGACGCGCTCCCGCTCACCGAGAACGGCAAGGTCGACCGCGCCGCCCTGCCCGCCCCCGATTCCTCCGCCCCGGCGGGCCCCGACCACCGGCCACCGGCCGATCAGCGCACCGAACTCCTCTGCCACGCCTTCGCCGACGCCCTCGGGCTCCCCTCCTTCGGCCCGCACGAGGACTTCTTCGAACGCGGCGGTCACTCGCTGTCCGCGATGAGCCTGGTGGGCCGGGCCCGTACGCTCCTCGACGCGGACCTCTCCGTCGGCGACCTCTTTACCGCTCGCACCCCGGCCGCCACCGCAGCCCTGCTGCGCGCAGCACGTACGCCCGCCCGGCCCTCGGCGGCCGTCGACCGACCGCGCCCCGCCGAACCGCCGCTCTCCGCCGCCCAGCAGCGCCTCTGGTTCCTCCACCGGCTGGAGGAGGAACCCACCGCCGCGTACAACGTGCCCATCGCCCTCCGCCTCACCGGGACGCTTGACGAACGGGCGCTGGAGCGGGCACTCGCCGATCTCACCGCCCGCCACGAGGTGCTGCGCACGGTGTTCCCCGAGCGCGAGGGCCGCGCCGTGCAGCACATCCTCGCCCCGGGCGACGCCCCCGTACCCCTCACCGTCCGGACGACGACCCCCGACGCCCTGGACGCCGCGCTGGCCGAGGCCGCGAGCCTGCCCTTCGCCCTGGACCGGGAGACGCCGCTGCGCGCCGGCCTGTTCCGGGTGGCCGCCGAGGACGGGACGAGCGACGTGCTGCTTCTCGTCCTGCACCACATCGCCGGGGACGAGTGGTCCGTACGCCCCCTGCTCGACGACCTGTCGACCGCCCTCGCCGCCCGCTGCGACGGCCGGTCCCCACAGTGGACGCCGCTGCCCCTCCAGTACGCCGACCACACCCTGCGGCAACAGGAGCTGCTCGGCGACGAGACCGACGAGGACAGCGAGATCAGCCGGCAGGTCCGCTACTGGAAGGACCAACTCGCCGGACTCGCACCGGAACTGCCTCTCCCCATGGACCGGCCGCGCCGCCCGGACACCGGCCACGACGGAGGCATCGTCGAATTCGGGCTCTCCCCGCAGGTCACCGCCGGACTCCGCCGGCTCGCCTCCCGCACCGGCGCGACCCCGTTCATGGTCGCCCACGCGGCCCTCGCCGTTCTGCTCCACCGGATCGGCGGCACCGACGACGTCCCCGTGGGCACGCTCGTCGCCGGACGCGACGACGCGGCAGTGCACGACCTCGTCGGCTTCTTCGTCAACACCCTCGTCCTGCGCACCGACGTCGGCGGCGACCCGACCCCGGCCCAGCTCGTCGCCCGCGCCCGGGCCGCCACGCTCGACGCACTCGACCACGCCGACGTCCCCTTCGAGCGCCTCGTCGACCTGCTCGACGTCGAACGCTCCCTGGAACGCCACCCGTTGTTCCAGGTCATGCTGAACTACCAGACGCGCACCGCCGAAGGCCCGGAACTGGGCGGTCTGAACAGCGAGCCGGTCGCCGTCCACACCCGTACGGCCAAGTTCGACCTCACGTTCACCCTGGTCCAGGAACCGGGAGCCGACGGTCCGTTGAACGGCGGCATCACCTACCGCACCGGCCTCTTCGACGCGGCGACCGTACGCAGGATCGCCGACTGGTACGAACGGGTCCTGGTCGCCTTCGCGGACCACCCGGACCGGCCCGTCGGCGGCTGCCGTCTGCTCACCGACACCGAGCGGCACCAGCTCCTCACCACCTGGAACAGCGCCGAGGAGCCCGTCCAACCCGTCTCGCCCGCCCGGGAGTTCGCCGAGCGAGCCGGTCTCGCGCCCGATGCGCCCGCCGTGATCGACGGCGACCGCACCATCCCGTACGGCGAACTCCTCGCGGACGTCCGGTCGCTGGCCGCCCGCCTCCGCGAGCACGGAGTGCGGCGCGGCGAACCCGTCGCGGTCCTTCTGCCCCGGTCGGCGGAGCTGGTCACCGCCGTGCACGCCGTGCTCCAAGCGGGCGGAGCGTATCTGCCGCTGGACCCGGACCACCCGGCCGCACGCCTCTCCGTGATGCTCGGCGACAACCCGCCCCCCGTGCTCCTCACCGACCGCGCGCGGCTGGATCTGCTGCCCGACGGCTTCGACCGGCCGGTGGTGCTGCTCGACGACCCGCGCCCGGCGGCCCCCGCCGATTTCGCCCCTGCCGAACCCCACCCCGCGCAGCCCGCGTACATCCTGCACACCTCCGGCTCCACCTGCCGCCCCAAGGCCGTCTCCGTCCCCCACGGGGCGCTCGGCAACCGGCTCGCCTGGACACAGCGGCGGTTCCCGCTCGGGCCGGGGGACCGCATGCTGGCCAAGGCGGCCCCCGGGTTCGACGTCTCGGTCTGGGAGCTGACCGGCCCCCTCCTCGCCGGAGCCACCGTCGTCCTCGCCGGACCGGACGCGCACCGCGACCCCGCCCAACTCGCCCGGCTGATCAGCGAACACACCGTCCACGCGGTCCATTTCGTGCCGTCGATGCTCACCCTGTTCGCCGCCGAGCCGGAAGCGGCGCGCTGCACCTCGCTGCGGTGGATCTTCAGCGGCGGCGAAGCCCTCACCGACACCCTCGTACGACGCTGCGCGGAGGTGTTCACGGCCCCCGTCGTCAACCAGTACGGGCCGACGGAGGCGGCCGTCGACGTCACCGCCCGTACCGCCGTTCCCGGCGAACAGCCCCTCGCCCCGCTCGGAGCCCCGGGAGCGGGAACCCGCGCCTACGTCCTGGACGCGGCCCTGCGGCCTGTACCGCCCGGAGTGAGCGGCGAACTGTATCTGGGCGGGCAGCAGTTGGCGCTCGGCTACCTCGGCCGGACCGCGCAGACCGCCGAACGCTTCGTCGCCGACCCGTTCGGAGCCCCGGGGGAGCGGCTGTACCGTACCGGCGACCTGGCCCGCTGGAACGTGCGCGGCGAGCTGGAGTATCTGCGCCGCGCCGACGACCAGGTGAAGCTGCGCGGCGTACGGATCGAGCCGGAGGAGGTGCGCAGTGTCCTCCTCGGCCACCCGGATGTCCGGGATGCCCTCGTCCTCGTACGCGACGATCTGCGCGGAGCGGCACGGCTGGTCGGGTACGTCACCCCCGAGGGCCCGGCCGCGCCACCCACGCCCGACGGTCTGATCGCGCACTGCGCCGGCCTGCTGCCCGGGGCCCTGGTGCCCTCCGACGTCGTCGTCCTGGACCGCTTCCCGCTCACCGTGAGCGGCAAGGTGGACCGCTCGGCGCTCCCCGCGCCCGCCGTCGCGGACCCGGCCGGGGACGGGGAGCTGCCGGAGGACGCGACCGAGCGGGTCCTCGCCGAACTGATCGCCGATCTGCTGAAGCTGCCCGCCGTCGGACGGCACGACAGCTTCTTCGGACTCGGTGGCGACAGCATCACCTCCATCGTGCTGGTCAGCGCCGCCCGGCGACGCGGACTCGTGATCAGCCCCCGTGACGTCTTCGAACAGCGGACCGTCTCGGCCCTCGCCCGCGTGGCCCGGCGGGAGGAGACCGCGGCCCTGGTGCACGACTCGGGGGCCGGGGCCGTGCCGCTCACGCCCGTCATGCACGCGCTGCGCCTTCGTGGCGGCGACCATCGCGCCTACCACCAGTCCCTCCTGGTGACCACGCCGCCCGGCCTCACCGCCGGGCGGCTGCGCCCGGCGCTCGGCCGGCTCGTCGCGCACCACCCCGTGCTGGCCGCCCGGCTGGACGACGCGTGGACGCTGCACGTTCCGGAGGGCCCAGACCTTGCTGACGACGTGCTGAGCGTCGTACGGGCGGGCGCGTCCCTCACCGACACGATCACCGACGCCTCACGGAGCGCCATCGGAGAACTCGACCCGCACAGCGGCCGCATGCTGCGCGCCGTCCTCCTCGAACCCGAGGACGGGGAGCCGGGCCGGCTGCTGCTGGTCGCCCATCACCTGGTGGTCGACGCGGTGTCCTGGCGGATCCTCCTCCCCGACCTCGCCCAGCTGTGTGCCGACCCGGACGCGCCGCTGCCCCCGGTGGAGACCTCCTTCCGCACCTGGTCCCGGGCCCTGACCGGAACCGTCGCCGACCGCCGGACCGAACTCCCTTACTGGAGCCGGGTGCTGGGCGAGCCGGGGCCCACCCCGTACGGCCGGGAACCCGACCCCGCCACCGACACCCCGGACACCGTCCACCGGCTGATCACCACCGTCCCCGCCGACCTGGCCGAACCCGCCCTGAACGAGGTGACCGCCGCGTTCCACTGCACCGAACAGGACGTCCTGCTCACCGCGTTCGTCCTCGCCCACAGCCGCTGGCGCAGCGACGACAGCACCCTCGTGCTGCTCGAAGGGCACGGCCGCGACGGCGCACTCCCCGAAGTCGCCGCCCCCGCAAGGGCGGTGGGCTGGTTCACCAGCCAGTACCCGTTCCGGGGCCGGCTCACGGAGGCCGGAGCCGACGCCGCCATCGCCGACCCCAACGCGGCCGGACGGCTCCTCAAGCAGATCAAGGAGCAGCTGCGCGCCGTCCCCGACCATGGCATCGGCTACGGCCAACTGCGGTACCTGGATGCCGCATCCGGGGCCGCCCTCGCCGCCCGCCCCGAACCCCTGACCGGCTTCAACTACCTGGGCCGCTACGACGTCGGCGAGACCGACGCCGCCCCCGAACCCTGGACCCCGAGCCCCGAGTCGGCCGCCGTATGGCGCCCGGCCCCCGCGCTCGGCGTCCACACCGCGGTGGACCTCGACATCACCGCACTGCGCCGCCCCTCGGGCACCGAGCTCTCCGTCAGCTGGCACCACGCGAGCCGCCTGGTGAGCGACGAGGAGATCGCGGTCCTGGACCGCTGGTGGCGCACCGCCCTGGACACCCTGGTGGCGGCCGCCCGCACCCAGGCCGCCGGGCACACCCCGTCCGACCTCGGCCTGCTGTCGCTGAGCCAGGACGAAATCGACGAGTTCGAAGACGAGTGGAGGACCACGTGACCGGCGCACCCCAGGGATTGCAGGACATTCTCCCGCTGTCCCCGCTCCAGCAGGGGCTCTACTTCCTGTCGTCCTACGACGACAGCGCGCTGGACGTGTACAACGTGCAGCTCGGCCTGGACCTGACGGGGCCGCTCGACGCTGACCGGCTGCGCCGCGCCGCCGGCGCCCTCCTGACCCGGCACCCCAACCTCAAGGCCGCCTTCCGCACCCGGCGCAACGGCGACCCCGTCACCGTCGTCCCGCACACGGTGGACATCCCCTGGCAGGACGTCGACCTCTCCGGCCTCGACGCGGCCGAGCGCGACCGGCGCGTCGGACGCCTCACCGACGCCGACCGGCACACCCGCTTCGACCTGGCCCGGCCGCCCCTGATCCGCTTCACCGCGATCCGGCTGGCCCCCGAACGGCACCGGCTGCTCTTCACCCACCACCACCTGCTGCTCGACGGCTGGTCCACGGCCCGCGTCGTCCAGGAACTCTTCGCCCTGTACGCGGCCGACGGCGCCACCGACGGCCTGCCCGAAGTCCGCCCGTACCGCGACTACCTGGCCTGGGCCGCCGCCCAGGACACCGAGGCGGACGAGCGCGCCTGGCGCGACGCGCTGGCCGGTCTCGACGGGCCGACCGTCATCGCCCCGGCCCTCGACGGCCAGCCGGAAGCCGAACCAGCGTCCCAGAATGTCGAGTTGGCACCCGAGTCGGGCGCGGCCCTGGTCGCCGTCGCCCGGAAGCTGGACGCCACCGTGCCCGTCGTCGTCCAGACCCTGTGGTCCCTGGTCCTCGCCGATATGACCGGGCGGCAGGACATCGTGTCCGGCACCACCGTCTCCGGCAGGCCCGCCGAACTGGCCGGTGCCGAGTCCATGGTCGGGCTGTTCATCAACACCCTTCCGGTACGGGTCAGGGTCCGGCACGACGAGACCCTCGCCGAGCTCGTCCGGCGCACCGCCGACGAACAAGCCGCGCTGCTGGCCCACCACCATGTCGCGCTCGCCCGGATCCAGAAGCTCACCGACACCGGCGGCCCGCTGTTCGACACCCTCTGCGTCTTCGAGAACTACCTCGTCGACACCGGAACCGAGGAGCAAGCGGCCGGGGAGGCGAAGGAGTTCGCCGGGCTGCGCGTCGAAGCCGTCACCGGCCGGGACGCCACCCACTACCCGCTCACCCTGGTCGCTGCCCCCGGGCCCGACGGAGGCCCCGTCCTGCGGCTGCGCTACCGTACCGACGCCCTGAGCGAGGCCGACGCCGCCCGTGTCGCCGCCCGACTGCGCCGCGCCGTCGAGGAGTTCACCGCCGACCCGCACCGCCCGCTGCCCCGCACCGACCTCCTCACCCCCGAGGAACGCGACCGGGTGCTGCGTACCTTCAACGCCGACACCACCGACGTCGAACCCGCCACCCTCCCCGTCCTCTTCGAGCGGCAGGCCGTCGCCCACCCCGACCGGCCCGCCGTCGACGACGCCGGACCTGTCCTCACGTACACCGAGCTGAACACCCGGGCCAACCGGCTCGCCCACGCCCTCATCGCTGCGGGCACCGGCCCCGAGGACGTCGTCGGCGTCGCCCTGCGACGCGGGGCCGACGTCTACGTGGCCCAGCTCGCCGTCGGCAAGGCGGGCGGCGTCTTCGCCCCGCTCGACCCGGACCAGCCCGCCGACCGCCTCGCCGGCCTCGTCGCCGACAGCGGGGCCACCGTCGTCCTCGCCCACTCCGGCACCGACCACACCCCGTGGTCGGGCGGTACGACCGTCGTCGCGACCGACCGGCTGCCCGCAGGCCTGCCCGACCACAACCCCACCGACGCCGACCGGCGGGCTCCGCTGCGGCTCCACAACGGGGCCTACCTCATCTACACCTCCGGCTCCACCGGCCGCCCCAAGGGCGTCCTCGTCGAACACCGGCCGGTCGTCGACCTGATCGCCTGGGCCAACGCCTGCTTCGCCACCGGGCCCGGCGACCGCGTCACCCAGTTCGCCTCGCCCAGCTACGACGTCACCTTCTGTGAACTCGCCAACTCCCTGTTTTCCGGGGCGACTCTGGTGATCGTCCCGGAGGAGGAACGGGCCGGAGCGCCGCTCGCCGACTTCCTCAACCGGGCGCGGATCACCCTCGCCGTGATCCCGCCGACCGTCGTCGCCTCCCTGCCGTCGGACGCCCTGCTCCCCGCAGGCATGAGCCTGATCGTCGGCACCGAGGCCCTGCCCCCGGAGACCGTCCGCACCTGGGCCCGCCGCCACCGCCTCTTCAACGCTTACGGGCCCACCGAGGCCGTGGTGAACTCCGCGACCTGGGAGGTGCCCGAGGAGTGGACCGGTGGACCCGTGCCGATCGGGCCTCCGGACGTGAACAAGCGTGCCTACGTACTCGATTCCTCCCTGCGTCCCGTCGCGCCCGGTGTCCTGGGCGAGCTGTACATCGGCGGGCCCGGCCTGGCCCGTGGTTACCTCGGCCGCCCGCTCATCACCGCGGACCGCTTCGTCGCCGACCTGTACGGGCCGCCGGGGGCTCGCATGTACCGCACGGGGGACCTGGCCCGCTGGAACGAGCGGGGGGAGCTGGAGTACGCGGGCCGGACGGACCACCAGCTGAAGATCCGTGGCTTCCGCGTCGAACCCGGTGAGGTCGAGGCCCGTCTCACCGCCCACCCCGCCATCGCCCAGGCCGTCGTGACCGGTCACACCGACCACCGGGGCGTCCGCCGGCTCGTCGCCCACGCCGTCCCGGCACCGGGGTGCGACCCCCGGCCCGCCGATGTCATCGCCTGGGCGGCCGAGAGCCTGCCCGACCACATGGTCCCCGCGGCCGTCGTCCTCCTCGACGCGCTGCCGCTCACCGCCGCCAACAAGACCGACCGATCGGCTCTGCCCGCCCCCGACTTCACCGCCACCGGCGGCGGCACCGCACCGCGCACCGACCGGGAGAAGGAACTCGCCGCCCTGTTCGCCGAGATCCTCCATCTGCCCGAAGTCGGCGTGGAGGACAGCTTCTTCGCCCTCGGCGGCGACTCCATCTCCGCCATCCAGCTCGTCGGAGCCGCCCGCCGCCGTGGCCTGCGCCTCAGCCCCCGCGATGTCTTCGAACGGCGTACGGTCGAACAACTCGCCGCCCTCGCCCGCACGGTGGACGAAGCCGCCGCCCCAGTCGAACGCACCGCGCGCAGCGCACCCCTCACCCCCATCCTGCGGTGGCTCGTGGAGCGCGGCGGCCCCATCGCCGACTACCACCAGTCCACCGTGCTGCACACCCCGGCCGGGGCGACCGCCGAACAGCTCACGGCCGGTCTGCGGCGCGTCCTCGACCACCACGACGTCCTGCGCGCCCGGCTCACCGGCCACAGCCTGGAGATCCCGGCCCCCGGCAGTGACTCCGGGCCGACGCCGCTGACCCGGATCGACGCCGTCGAGACGGCCGACGCCGACCTGCTGCCCACCTTGCGCGACGAGGCCCGCGAGGCCGCCCGGCAGCTCGACCCGTACGCCGGGACCATGATCCGGGCCGTCTGGCTGGACGCCGGACCCGACCGGGGCGGACTGCTCGCCCTGCTCATCCACCACGCGGTCGTCGACGGGGTCTCCTGGCGCATCCTCACCCAGGACCTCGCCGCCTCGCTCGACGCCGCACGCCACGGCCGTACCGCCGAACTCCCGCCCGTGGAAACCTCCTTCGCCGACTGGGCGCAGGGCCTGGAGCGGGCGGCCCAGACCCCCGAACGGAGCGCCGAAGCCGCTCACTGGACCGCCGTCCTGGGCGATGGGGGAGCGGCACTGCCCGCTCTCGACCCGGCCGTGGACACCCTCGCCACCGTGACCACGGTCTCCGCCGAACTCGCGCCCGAGCACACCCTGCCCCTCCTCACCGACCTGCCCGAACGTTTCCACACCGGCCCCGACGCCTTCCTCGTCACCGCCCTCGCCCTGGCCCTCGCGGCCTGGCGCGGCGACACCGAACCGGTTCTCGTCGACATCGAGGGCCACGGCCGCGCCGAACAGCTCGTGCCCGACGCCGAACTGTCCCGTACCGTCGGCTGGTTCACCGCCGTCCACCCCGTACGGCTGGACCTCGGCGGCCTCGGCTCCCCGGCCGGCGAAGGGCTGGCCGACGCGGTCAAGCGGATCAAGGAGCAGCTGGGGGCGGCCCCCGACGGCGGCCTCGGATTCGGGCTGCTGCGCCACCTCAACCCCGAACTGCGCGACACCCTCGCTGCCCTTCCCGAACCCCGCATCGCCTACAACTATCTGGGCCGCTTCGGGAGTTCCGATGCGCAGGAGCGGTCAGGGCCGCCTGCCCCGTGGAGTCCGGCCCTGACCGGGTCGCTCGGCGGGGGAGCGGACGACGCGCTGCCCGCCTCGCACACCCTCACCCTCAACGCCTCCGTCGTGGACGGACCCCAGGGACCCGCCCTCCAGGTCGGATTCAGCTTCCCCGCGCGGCTGCTGGAAGCCGCGGAGGTCGAGCGTCTGGCTACTCTCTGGACCGCCGCTCTGCGGGCCCTCGGCCGGCTCCTGGACGACCCGGAGGCAGGCGGCCACACCCCCGGCGACTTCCCGCTCGTCGAGGTCGACCAGCCGGAGATCGACGCCCTGGAAGCCCGCGCACCCCTCGCGGACCTGCTGCCGCTCTCCCCGCTCCAGGCCGGGCTGTACTTCCTCACCGGCTTCGGCGCGGAGGGCGACGGGCCCGACGTCTACACCACCCAGACCGTCCTCGACCTCGACGGCGACCTCGACACCGAACGGCTTCGCCGCGCCGGACGCGCCCTCCTGGCCCGCCACCCCAACCTCCGGGCCGGATTCCACGGCCGCCGGGGAGCCGACCCGCTCCAGGTCATCCCCGCCGACGCCGAGATCCCCGTCCACGCCTACGACCTGGCATCGGCCGACCTGCCCGAAGGGCTGCGGCAGGGCCGGGCGCAGAACATCCTGGCCGCCGACCGACGCCAGGGCTTCGACCTGACCGCCCCGCCGCTGCTGCGCCTCACCGCCGTCCGCCTCGGGGAGCGCCGTCACCTCCTCGCCGTCACCTCCCACCACATCCTGCTCGACGGCTGGTCGGGACCGCTCCTCGTCCGCGACCTGCTCGCCCTCTACCGGGGCGCGCCCGGTCCCGCCCCCCGTCCCTACCGTGACTACCTGCTCTGGCTGAAGGACCGCGACCGCGCCACCACCCAGAGCCTGTGGCAGAACGCGCTCGCCGGGATCGACGGCCCCACCCGGCTCGTCCCGGAAGCCGCCGCGATGCCCGCGGGCGCCCCCGAACGCGTGGACATTCCCCTGCCCGACGACCTGGTGGCCCGCGTCCACGCCTTCGCCCGCGCCCACGACGTCACTGTCAGCACTGTGCTCCAGAGCGCCTGGGGGCTGCTGCTGGGCCGCCTCACCGGCCGCACCGACGTGACGTTCGGCGTCACCGTCTCCGGCCGCCCCGCCGACCTCGACGGCGCGCACGACATGATCGGCCTGTTCATCAACACGGTGCCCACCCGGGTCACCCTGCGCCCGGACCAGACCCTCGTCGACTCCGTACGAGAACTCAGCGCGCAGCAGGCTGTGCTGATGGATCATCAGTACGAGCCGCTGGTCGAGCTTCAGCGTCTCGCAGGGCACCGCGAGCTCTTCGACACCCTCGTCCTCTTCGAGAACTTCCCCGTCGACGCCGAGCAGTTGCGCCGTACCGAGGAAGCCGCCGGACTGCTCGTCACCGGGGCGCGCGGGCACGACGCGACCCACTATCCGCTGGTCCTGGTCGCCCTGCCCGGCCGCGACCGTCTCGCGCTCGCCCTGGACCACCGACCCGAACTCCTCACCGCCGACCAGGTCGCCACCATCGGCACGCAGTTGCTCTCTGTGCTCGAACAGCTCGTCGAGCGCCCCGGCAGCAGCGTCGCCGCCGTCCTGCCCGGCCTCGCCGACCCCTCCCGCCTCGACGGGCCCACCCGCGACATCACCCCGCTCGGCCTCGCCGGGCGCTTCCTGCGCCAGGCCGACGCGACCCCCGATGCGCCCGCACTGATCGCGGGCGGCGAGAAGTGGAGCTACGCCGTCCTTGCCGCCCGGGTCACCGCCGTCGCCGGACGCCTGCGGGACCTGGGAGCCGGCCCCGAGCGGCTGATCGCCGTCGCGCTGCCCCGGAGCGCCGACCTGGTCGCCGTGCTCCTCGCGGTCTCCGCCACCGGAGCGGCCTACGTCCCCGTGGACCCGGACTTCCCGGCCGACCGCGTCGCCTACCTCCTGGAGGACTCCGACCCGCTGCTGGTCATTCGCCCCGGACACGAGGTCCTGGACCCGGGACCGTACGACGGCCCGTCGGGCGGGCAGCCCGGGACCGCCTCTGCTTTCAAGGGCGAGGGCTCGGTGACCCGGCTGCCCGGCATCGCCCCGGACTCCGAGGCGGCGGCGTACGTGATCCACACCTCGGGCTCCACCGGCAACCCCAAGGGTGTCGTCATCAGCCACCGGGCCCTCGCCAACCTCCTCGACGCCATCGCGGAGAGCCTCGGCTCCGGCCCCGGACACCGGCTGCTCGCCGTCACCACCGTCAGCTTCGACATCGCCGCCCTGGAACTCTTCGTCCCGCTCGTCACCGGGGCCGCCGTCGTCCTCGCCGAACGCGAAGAAGTCCTCGACCCGCTGCTCCTGTCCGCGCTCGCCGAGCGCACCGCCGCCACCCACCTCCAGGCCACCCCGTCCCTGTGGCGCGGCATCATCGACGCCGCCCCCGGGCTGCTCGACGGCCTCTGCGTGATGAGCGGCGGCGAACCGCTCCCCGCCGACCTCGCCGAGCGCCTGGCCGACGGGGGAGCGCGGCTGCTCAACCTCTACGGGCCGACCGAGACCACCATCTGGTCCACCGCCGCCGACCTCGCCCCCGACAGCGGAACCCCGCACGTCGGGCACGCTCTGCACAACACCACCCTGCGCGTCCTGGACCCCTGGCTGCGGCCCGTGCCGCCCGGCGTGCCCGGCGAGCTGTACATCGGCGGCGCGGGCCTCGCCCGCGGCTACCTCGGCCGGGGCGCGCTGACCGCCTCCCGGTTCACCGCCGACCCGTACGGCGCACCCGGTGACCGGATGTACCGCACCGGCGACCTCGCCCGCGTCCAGGACGACGGCGCCCTCCGCGTCCTCGGCCGCACCGACCACCAGCTGAAGGTGCGCGGCCACCGCGTCGAACCCGGCGAGATCGAGGCCGTCCTGCGCGGCCACCCCGACGTGACGGACACCGTCGTCGTCGGCCTGCCCGACCCGAGCGGCGCGGTGCGCCTGATCGCGTACGTCACCGGAACCGCCACCTCCAACCACCTGCGCCCCTACCTGGCCGAGCGGCTCCCCGAGCATCTTGTCCCCTCGGTGATCATGGAGCTGCCAGCGCTGCCACTGACCCCGAACGGCAAGGTCGACCGGGCGGCCCTGCCAGCGCCGCAGGCCTCCGGCGGGGAGCGCGCCCGCGCGCCCCGGGATGCCCGCGAGGCGGTCCTCGGGGAGCTGTTCGCCGACGTCCTCGGCCTCGACCGCACCGGACCCGACGACGACTTCTTCCACCTCGGCGGCCACTCGCTGCTCGCCATGCAGCTCGCCAACCGGCTCCGCTCCACCCTCGGCGTCGAGGTCGCCCTCCGCGACATCTTCGAGCACCCCACCCCGGCCGCCCTCGCCCGGACCGTGCTGCCGCGCCCGGTCGCCCGCACCGCCCCCGTACGGCGGGAACGGCACCCGGGCGAGCCGATCCCGCTGTCGTTCGCGCAGAGCCGCCTGTGGTTCCTGCACCGCCTCGACGGGCCCAGCGCCACCTACAACCTGTTCATCGTGGTCCGCCTCGGCGGGGAGCTGGACCGCGAGGCGCTGCGGCTGGCCGTCGGCGACGTCGTCGTACGCCACGAGAGCCTGCGGACGGTCTACCCGGACGCCGACGGGCTTCCCCATCAGCACATCCTCGACGCGGACGCCGCCCGCGCCGCCTGCGATCCGTATCTCGCGGAGGCCGCCGAGGTCGCGGAGGCGGATCTCGAAGCGGCGCTGCGGGCCCGGGTGACCCAACCCATCGACATCATCGAGGAGATCCCGCTGAGGGCGCAGCTCCTGCGAACCGGGACCGACCACGTCCTCGCGCTGACACTGCATCACATCGCGGGCGACGAATGGTCGATGCGGCCCCTCGTCGACGACCTGCGCGCCGCCTACACCGCCCGGGTCACCGGGACCGACCCCGACTGGCAGCCGCTCCCGGTCGACTACGCCGACTACGCGCTCTGGCAGCGCGACGTCCTGGGCGAGCTGAGCGATCCGGCCAGCCAGGTCGCCCGCCAGGCCGCGTTCTGGGAGCGGACGCTCGCCGGATCGCCCGACGAACTCGCCCTGCCCTACGACCGGCCGCGCCCCGCCGAGGAGACCCACGAAGGGGCCACCGTCACCTTCGCCGTCGACCCGGCGGTCCACGCGGAGCTGCGGAGCCTCGCCGCCCGCAACGGCACCAGCGTCTTCATGGCGGTCCAGGCGGCCCTGGCCGTCCTCCTCTCCGCCCACGGAGCCGGCACCGACATTCCGCTCGGCACCCCCGTCGCCGGACGCACCGACGAGCAGTTCGACGACCTCATCGGCTTCTTCGTCAACACCCTTGTCCTGCGCACCGATCTGAGCGGCCGTCCCACCTTCCATGAACTCCTCGCCCGGGTCCGGGACACCGACCTGGCCGCCTTCGACCACGCCGACCTGCCCTTCGAGCAGCTCGTCGACATCGTCGCCCCCGAGCGCACCCTCGCCCGCAACCCGCTCTTCCAGGTGCTGCTGGTCTTCCAGAACGTCTCCGACGACACCTTCACCCTGCCCGGGCTCGATGTCACCCCCGTCAGCGCGGACCCCGGAGTCGCCAAGCTGGACCTCCAGTTCACCCTGGCCGAGCGGCCCGACGGGGCCGGGATCAACGGCATGCTGATCTATCAGACCAGCCTGTTCGACCGTGCCACCGCCCAGGCGCTCGCCGACCGTTACGTCACCCTCCTCGCCGCCCTGGTCGCCCGCCCCGAACTCCCCGTACACCGGGCCGCCGTGCTCAGCGCCCCGCAGCGGGCCCGGGTGCTCGCGGCGTCCACCGGCGAGGAACGTCCCCTGTCGGACCAGCCGTTGCCGGTGCTCCTCGCCGAGCGGTACGCGACGGAGACGGCAGCCCCCGCCCTGATCGACGACGAAAGCACCCTCTCCTACGAGCAGTTCGACCGGCAGGTGGGTCAACTCGGCGCTCTTCTACGGGACCGGGGCGTCGGACCCGAGGTGCGCGTCGCCGTGGTGCTGCCCCGGAGCGCCGATCTCGTCGTGGCCCTGCACTCCGTCCAGCGGGCGGGCGGAGCCTATGTGCCCGTCGACCCGGAGTACCCCGCCGAACGCGTCGCCCACATGCTCGCCGACGCCGAACCGCGCCTCCTGATCACCCTCACCACGCTGCGCGGCAGGCTGCCCGTCCCCGACGGCCTCGCCGTGCTGGAGCTGGACGCCCCGGACGTACGGGCATCACGCGCGGCGGCCGCCCCGGCAGGCGTCCACCCCGGGCTGCGCCCCGAGCATGCCGCGTACGTCCTCTACACCTCCGGTTCCACCGGCCGCCCCAAGGCCGTCGTCATCACCCACACCGCCCTCGTCAACCGGCTGAGCTGGATGGCCGAACACTTCCCGTTCGGGCCCGATGACCGGGTTCTTCAGAAGACCCCGGCCGGATTCGACGTCTCCGTATGGGAGTTCTTCCTGCCGATACTCACCGGCTCGGCCCTCGTGGTCCTGCCCGACGGGGCCCATCGCGACCCGGCCGAGGTCGCGGACGCGATCGTCCGGCACGGCATCACCACCGTCCACTTCGTCCCCTCGATGCTGGCCGCCTTCGCCGCCGAACCCCGTGCCGCCGACTGCACCGGACTGCGCCGGATCATCGCCAGCGGCGAGGCGCTGCCCACCGCCCTGGCCCGCACGGTGCGCGACGTGCTGCCCGGCGTGAGCCTGCACAACCTGTACGGGCCCACCGAGGCGGCCATCGACGTCACCGCCTGGGAGGCCGCCGACGAGCCGGGCGGCAGCGTGCCCATCGGCCGCCCCGTCCACAACACCGGAACGTACGTCCTCGACGTCGGCCTGCGACCCGTCCCGGACGGGGTCACCGGCGAGCTGTACCTGAGCGGCCCGCAACTCGCCCGCGGCTACCACGGCCGCCCCGCCCTCACCGCCGGACGCTTCGTCGCCCACCCGTTCGGCGCCCCCGGCGAACGCCTCTACCGCACCGGCGACCTCGTACGCCGACGGGCCGACGGCGCACTCGTCTACATCGGGCGCACCGACGGCCAGATCAAGCTGCGCGGTCTGCGCGTCGAACTCGGCGAGATCGAGGCCGTCATCGCCGAGGACCCCCAGATCGCCGCCTCGGCCGTCGTCCTGCGCGAGGACACCCCCGGACGGCCGGTGCTCACCGGCTACCTCGTCCCGGCCACCGGCACCTCACCCGACACCGGGGAGATCACCGAACGCATCGCCCGTCGCCTCCCCGACCACATGGTGCCCACCGCCCTGATCAGCCTGGACGCCCTCCCGCTCACCCCCAGCGGCAAGCTCGACCGGGCCGCCCTGCCCGCCCCCGATCTCGCTTCCACCGCCACCGCCGTCGCCCCGCGCGGCATCCGCGAGGCGGTGCTGACCACGCTCTTCGCGGAGTTGCTCGGCATCCCGGAGGCCGGGGCGGAGGACAGCTTCTTCGCGCTCGGCGGCGACAGTATCCTCTCCATCCAACTGGTCGCCCGCGCCCGCAAGGCCGGAATGACCCTCACCCCGCGTGATGTCTTCGAGCACAAGACCCCCGCCGCCCTCGCCCGCGCCGCCGCGACCGCCGGACCCGCCGCCGTACCCCGGCTGGACCCCGCAGGGCGGGCCCCGCTCACCCCCATCATGCGGTGGGCGCTCCAGCAGGGCCCGATCGACGGACTCCACCAGTACGCCCATCTCGTCACCCCGCCCGAGGCGACCCGGGCCACCCTCACCGCAGCCGTCGCGAGGCTGATGGAGCGTCACCCCATGGTGCGGGCCGCCCTGGTGGGGGAGCCGGGCCGCCAGGTCCTGCACATCCCCGGCCCCGACGAGCCGCCCGCCGAACCGGTGCTGCTCCGCGTGGACGCGGCGGAGGAGACGGCCGAGCGGGCGGTGGAACTGACCGCCGCCCGTGCCGCGGAAGCCGTCGATCAACTCAACCCTTCGGAAGGTGAGTTGGTTCGGGCCGTCTGGTGCGACCGGGGTCCCGGCCGCAGCGGCCGCCTCGTCCTGGTCGTCCACCACCTCGCCGTGGACGGGGTCTCCTGGCGGATCATCACCGCCGACCTCGCCGCCGCCCACGACGACGTCCTCGCCGGAAAGCCGCCCGCCCCGCCCGGCGACTCCACCTCCTTCCGGCAGTGGGCCCTGGGGCTCGCCGACGCCGCGACCGCCCCGGCCCGCCGCGCCGAGGCCCCCACCTGGCGCGCCCGCGAGGAACGCGACGCCCCCGCCCTCGGGGCCCGCCCCCTCGACCCGGCGCGCGACACCCGGGACACCGTCGCCCACCTCGAACGCACCCTGGACCCCGACCTCACCCGCGCCCTGATCACCCGCGTCCCCGCCGCCGTCCACGGCTCCGTCCACGACGTCCTCGTCGCCGCCACCGCCCTCGCCCTCGCCCGCTGGCGCGAGGAACGCGCCGAGCGCGCGGGGCGTGACGTGATCGCCGTCGAAGGGCACGGGCGCGAGGAGAACGTCGTGCCCGGGTCCGAACTGTCCACCACCGTCGGATGGTTCACCAGCTGGTACCCGGTCGCCCCGGACCTCTCCACACCGTCGGGGCCGGGCGGTGACGTGGCGCGCCGCGCGCTGATGGCCGTCAAGGAACACCTGCGCGAGACCCCCGACCAGGGCATCGGACACGGGCTGCTGCACCACCTGGACGACCCGGCGGGCCCCTCCCGGACCCCGGAGATCGTGCTCAACTACCTCGGCCGCTTCACCGGCCCCGGGGACACCCCCGACACCGGACCGGCCCCCTGGTCGCCCGCCCCGGAGGCGCTGCCCGCCCTGCGGCCCGTCCGTAACACCGTCCCCGTGCTCTTCCCGCTGGAGATCATCTCCTCCACGGTCGACGGGCCCGAAGGACCGAGGCTCGCCACCCGCTGGACGTACGCCACCGGCATCCTCGACGCCGAGAGCGCCGAACGCCTGCTGGACCTGTGGTGCGAGGCGCTGAACACCCTCGCCGAGGCCCCGGCCGACCCGGTGCACACCCCGTCCGACTTCCCCCTCGTACGACTGGACCAGGCCCAGGTCGACGCGTTCCAGGGGCGGTGGCCCGCACTGCGGGACGTCTGGCCGCTCACCCCGCTCCAGGAAGGGCTGTACGCCCTCACCCTGCTGGCGGGCGACGACATCGACGTCTACACCATGCAGCTCGCCCTGCGCCTCACCGGCGACCTCGACCCGGCCGCTCTGCGCCGGGCCGCCGCCGCCCTGCTCGACCGCAACCCCGGACTGCGCACCGCCTTCGTCGACGCGGGCGGCCGCCCCGTACAGGTCGTGCTCGACGACGTGACCCCCGACTGGGCCGAGAACGACCTGCGCGCCGACCCCGGTGGCGTACGCGAGAACGGCCTGCGGCGCGACCCCGCCGGCGTGACGGAGACCGCGCTCCGCGCCCTCGCCGAGGCCGACCGCACCCGGCCCTTCGACCTCACCGCACCACCCCTGCTGCGCCTGCGGCTGGTCCGGCTGGGGGAGCGGGAACACGCCCTGCTGGTCACCAACCACCACGTGATCCTCGACGGCTGGTCCGTGCCCGTTCTCGTACAGGAACTGCTGTCGCTGTACGCCTCCGACACCGGAACCGCCCAACTCCCCCCACTGCGCCGGTCGTTCCGGGACTTTCTGGCCTGGCGAACCGCCCAGGACCAGCAGGCTGCCGAAGCCGCCTGGCGGGCGGCCCTGGAAGGGGTCACCGAGCCGACCCTCATCGCCCCCGCCGACCCCGGCCGGCGCCCCGCCCTCTCCGACCGGATTCCGCACCAGCTCGACGCCACGCTGCGGGAACGCCTCCAGAGCCTCGCCCGGAGCGCGGACGTCACCCTCAACACGGTGATCCAGTTCGCCTGGGGGCTGTTGCTGGCCCGCCACACCGGACGCGAGGACGTCGTCTTCGGGGCCACCGTCTCCGGCCGGCCCCCGGAGATCGAGGACGTCGAGACCATGACCGGTCTCTTCATCAACACCCTGCCGGTCCGCGTCGACCTGCGCGCGGGCGGCACCGTACGCCAGGCGCTGGCCCGTCTCCAGGCGGAACAGGCGAAGCTCTCCGCCCACCAGCACCTGGGGCTCGCCGACATCCAGCGGAGCGCCGGAACGGGTGAACTCTTCGACACCCTGCTGGTGTTCGAGAACTACTTCGTCGACGGGGAAGGGCTGCGGCGAGCCGAGCGGTCCGGGGAACTCACCGTCACCGGCAGCGAGCACACCGACGCCACCCACTACCCGCTCACCCTCGCCGTCGTCCCGGGCGGGCACCTCACCCTGGAGTACCGGCCCGACCTCTTCGGACCGGAGCAGGCGGCCGCCCTGATGGGCCGGCTCGTCCACCTGCTCGCCGAGGTCGGCAGCCGGCCCGACACCCGCGTCCACCGGCTCCAGGCCCTGACGCCCGACGAGCGCAGCCGCATCCTGACGGACTGGAACCCCGCTCCCCGGCCCCACCCGGAGCAGACCCTGCCCGGGCTCTTCGCCGAGGCGGCCGCCCGTGACCCGGAGGCGCTGGCGCTGGTCTGCGGCGACACCACCCTGAGCTTCCGGGACGTCGCCGCGCGCTCCGCCCGCCTCGCCCACGAGCTGATCGCCCGGGGCGTCGGGCCGGAGGACCTCGTGGCGCTGATGCTGCCGCGTACCGAGGAGATGCTGATCAGCATCCTGGCCGTGCACCAGGCCGGAGCCGCCTATCTGCCGCTCGACCCCGACTACCCGGCCGAACGGCTCGCGTTCATGCTGGCGGACGCCTCGCCCGCCCTCCTGCTCACCACGACCGCCCTCGCCGGACGGGCCCGGCACCCGGTCACCGTGCTCCTCGACGACTCCGCCACGGCGGACACGATCGCCGGGCGACCCGGCCAACCGCCCACCGACGCCGACCGGTTGCGCCCGCTGCGGCCGGAGAACCCGGCCTACCTCATCTACACCTCCGGCTCCACCGGCACCCCCAAGGGCGTCGTGATCACCCACCGGGGCGTGGTCAACCTCTTCCACAGCCATCGCCGGGCCCTGTACGAGCCGGTCGTCGAGCGGACCGGCCGCTCCCGCCTCCACGTGGGGCACGCCTGGTCGTTCTCCTTCGACGCCTCCTGGCAGCCCCAGCTGTGGCTGTTCCACGGCCACTGCGTCCATGTCCTGGCCGAGGACATCCAGCGCGACCCGGAGCAGCTCCACCGCTATCTGCGGGCGAACGCCATCGACTTCATCGAGGTCGCACCCACCGTGCTCGCCCAGCTGGAGCAGGCCGGACTGACCGAGGGCGGGACGTGCCCGCTGCCGCTGCTCGGCGTCGGCGGCGAGGCCGTGCCCGACAGCCAGTGGGCCCGGCTGCGGGAGCTGCCCGGCACCGACGTCGTCAACCTGTACGGTCCCACCGAAGGCACCGTGGACGCGATGGTCGCCCATGTCCGCGACAGCGAAGCCCAGTTGATCGGGCGGCCGGTCGACAACGCCCGCGTGCACCTGCTCGACGCCGGACTGCGGCCCGTACCGCCCGGGGTGCCGGGGGAGATGTACCTCGCGGGAGCCGGCCTCGCCCGGGGCTACCGGGGCCGGGCCGCGCTCACCGCCGAGCGGTTCGTCGCCGACCCGTTCGCCGGCGACGGCAGCCGGCTCTACCGGACCGGGGACCTGGCGCGCTGGACCGAGGACGGGGCGGTGGAATTCCTCGGCCGGGTCGACGACCAGGTGAAGATCCGGGGCTTCCGCATCGAGCCCGGCGAGATCGAGACCGTGGCCACCGCCCACCCGGACCTGGCCCGGGCGGTCGTCGTCGCCCGGGAGGACGGCGGGGTGCGCCGCCTGGTCGCGTACGGGGTGCCCCGGCCGGGCAGCGCCCCCGACCCGGCCGTACTGCGGGCGTGGCTCGCCGAGCGGCTGCCCGCGCACCTCGTCCCGGCGGCGGTCGTGCTGCTGGCGGAGCTGCCGATGACCGCCAACGCCAAGCTGGACCGGGACCGGCTGCCCGCTCCCGACTTCGGCGCGGCGGCCGGCGGCCGGAAGCCGGCGGGGGAGCGGGAGAGCGCCGTGTGCGCCGCCATGGCCCAGGTGCTGTCGCTGCCCGGGGTCGGGGCCGACGACGACTTCTTCGCCCTCGGCGGGGACAGCATCGTCACCGTACGGCTGGCCGGGGTCCTGCGGGCCGCGGGCTGGGATGCCGCCCCCAGGGACGTCTTCCGGCACCGCACGGCCGCCGCGCTCGCCGCCGGGCTGCGGCGCCATGACGGGAGCGGCCGGGCAGATGGCTGACCGGCCGCTCCACACCCGAGGGGGATCCGGCCGGTGCCGGATCCCCCTCGGGGACGCCCCGCGGACCGGGCGCACGCATCGGCCCGTCGGCGGCACACGCCGCCGACGGGCCGAGAGGCTCAGCAGTCCGCTACATCTTTTTCAGCATGTCTTCGATCTCGTCGACCGTGGCGATAGCGAAGGTGTAGTTGGCCATCACGAAGTGCCGCGAGGGGAAGGCCCGTCCGGCCTTGACAGCGGGCACGCCCTTCCACAGTTTGTGGTCCAGGAGCGCCTGCGTGGTGGGCGTCGGCTTGCCGTCGGCCTGCACCGAGTAGATCAGGGCGTCGCAGTCCTTGAGGACGTCCATCTCCTCGTAACTCTTCGGCACGAAGCCCGCCTCCTTCTCGGGCAGCCCGGCGCCGATCCGCAGACCCACATCGCGCATCACGGTGACCAGCGGCGTTCCGAGGAAGAATTTGCCGTTCGGACCACCGCTCAGCGGGGCCCAGGTGGTCGTCTCGATCTGCTTGCGGTAGGCGGTTTTCACCTCCGCGAGCCGGTCCTCGTACTCCTTCTTCTTCGCCGCCAGCTCGCTCTCGCGGTTGACCGCCTTCGCCACCTTGGCGATCTGCTCGTTCCAGAACGCCCCACTGGTGTGCCAGTCGAAGTAGGCCACCGGTGCGATGGTCTTGAGCGGAGCCGACTTCTCCTTGTAGAACTGATCGATGATCAGATCCGGCTTCAGGGCCGCGATGGCCTGGGAGTTGGGCGTCCCCGACGCGCCGATCGTGTCGACGCCCTTGAGCTGCTCGTAGCTCTTCTCGGGCAGCAGCTGGGGGTTGGCCGCCCCGTCGGGGATGCCGACGGGCGCGATCCCGAGATCGAGGAGCATCAGCGCGTCGTAGTTCTCCAGAACCACCACCCGCTTGGGGTTCTCCGGGACCTTCACCGTCCCGTTGTCCGTCTCCAGGCTGCGGGTCGCCGCACCGGCCGGCTCCTTGGAACCGCCGTCCGAGGCCTTGCCGTCGGACTCGCTCACGCCACAGGCCGTCAGCCCTAACGCCGCCGCGGCACCCGTGAGTCCGCCGAGGAAACGCCTGCGCTCCACCGGGCCGGACAGGACACGTGAACGTGCCATGGTCACTCCTTCGTCGAGAAACAGAAAGATCTTCCGGCCGCACGAGGGCGCGGCCAGAAGTAAGGTATGCCTAACCTATCGCTTCCGGGCAGGATTCAGGGAGCCGACCATCCCGATCAGCAACGAGGAGTCCGCACGTCATGAGCACGGTCGCGACCGACGAACAACGAAACCGCAGGCCAGGGCGCATCCACGTGACCACCGTGCGCAGGCTGCGGCACATCACTCCCCGAATGATCAGGCTGACACTCGGAGGTGACGATCTGTCAGAGTTCAGCAGCAATGGGAGCGATCAGCATGTCGCCCTCTATTTCTACGAACCCGGCGTCGAACTGCCCCGGCCGTTCACGAGCGAGGCGGCCCGCGCCCTGCTGCCCACCGCCAAACCGCGTCTGCGCCGCTACACCATCCGCGACCACCGCCCCGAACTCCACGAGGTCGACATGGACTTCGTGCTGCACGGCCCCGATCAGCTCGCCTCCGGATGGGCTGAGCGCGTCCGGCCGGGGGACGAGGTGATCTGGTTCGGCCCGAGCCCCGCCTACCCGGTCGCCCCGGCCACCGACTGGACCCTCCTCCTGGGCGACGAGACCGCGCTGCCCGCCATCGGCGCGATCCTCGAAGAACTCCCCCCGGGACACCGCGTCCTGGCCGCCGTCGAGGCCGCCGACCGGGCGGAGGAACAACCCCTGCCCACCCGGGCCGACGCCACCGTGACCTGGCTCCACCGCCACGACCGCGCCCACGGAGACCTCCTGCGCGAACACGCCACCGGCCTTCAACTCCCGGACGGGAAGGGGCGGGTGTGGGGCGGCGCGGAACGCGGCGTCATGCGGGACCTGCGCCACCACTTCGTCCACGTCCGCGGACTCGACCGCTCGGACACCCACCTGACCGCCTACTGGACCCAGGGCGAAACCCAGGACAGCGAGGTCTGACCCCCACCATGCCTTCCGCACCCCTCAACGGAATCGACGTCGTCTTCGACGACACCGGCGGCGACGGCGAACCCGTGGTCCTCGTCAACGGCACCGGCGCCACCCGCACCGCCTGGCGCGCCCACCAGACCCCCGCCCTGGCCGCCGCCGGCTACCGGGTCATCGCCCCCGACAACCGCGGCATCCCGCCGAACGCCTTACCGCCCGGCGGCATCACCGTGGAAGCCATGGCCGCCGACCTGGCGGCCCTGATCGAACACCTGGCCCTCCCGCCCTGCCGCGTCGTCGGCTTCTCGCTCGGGGCGTCGATCGTCGGCGAACTCTGCCTCACCCGGCCCGAACTCGTCTCCCAGGCCGTCCTGATGGCCGGACGGGCCCGCGTCGACACCTTCGGCGACGCCGTCTCCCGCGCGGCCGCCGACCTGTACGACAGCGGAGCCGCCGTCCCCGCCACCCACGACGCCGTCTTCCGGGCCCTGTGCTACCTGTCGCCCCACACCCTGCGCGACCCCGGCGCCGTACAGGACTGGCTCGACGTCTTCACGTACGCCCGGGCGGCGACCGGCCCCGGCGTCCGCGCCCAGTACGACGCCATGCGCCACGTCGACCAACTGCCCCGGTACGCCACGCTCGACGTACCGCTGCTCTGCATCGGCTTCGCCGACGACGTCATGATCCCGGCGGCGGCCGGCCGCGAGATCGCCGACACCGCCCCCGGCGCCCGCTACACCGAGATCGAACGCTGCGGCCACTACGGCCACCTCGAACGCCCCGCGGAGGTCAACGCCGCCATGCTCGACTTCTTCGCCCGCCGCCCCGAGGCCGCGCACGCCGCAGGCCGGGGCGAGAGCCCCCGCACCACCGGGCGGGGTGGCGCGTGAACGCCACGACCGAGCAGCGCGTGTACGAGCCCACCACCCGCGACGGGCTGAGACTCCTCGCGGGCTGCCTCCGGGACCGCCCCGCCCTCGCCGTCCTCGCCGTACTCGGCGGACTCGTCTACCAGCTTGCCCTGATCGCCCTGCCCTGGTTCATCGAACGCGCCGTCGACCAGGGCATCGTCCAGGACGACCACTCCGCCCTCCTGCGCTGGGCCCTGATCATCGTCGGTGCCGGAATCCTCGCCGCCGCCGCCGAGATGGTCCTCGGCTGGTACTCCACCCTGCTCGCCACGACCCAGGGCAACCGGCTCTACATCGCCCTCGCCGACCGCGTCTCCCGCCTCGACGCCCGCGCCGTCGCCCGGTACGGGGAGGGCGACCTCGGCATGCGCGGCACCCGGGACGTGGACCTGGTCCGCGGCTGGCTCTCCGGCGTCGCCTCGTTCCTCACCGGCGTCACCGGGTTCGTCGTCATGATCGTCGCGATCATGCGGCTCGACCCGCTCCTCGCCCTGATCTGCCTGCTGTGCGTACCGCCCCTGGTGTGGATCAACACCTACTGGTTCCCCAAGCGGTTCGGCGCTGCCAACACCGCCCTCTCGGCCGCCCACGGCAGCCGCGCCGACGCCGTCGAGGAACTGCTCTCCGCCAGCGCCGCCGTCCGCGGCCTCGGCGGCGAACCCGCACTCGTCCGCCGCCACCACGAGCGCAGCGCCACCGTCACCGAACACACCCTGACCACCGGCCGGGTCTCCGCCGGCTGGGCCGCCCTCTCGCCCTTCGTGCCCGCCCTCGCCATCGGCGCGGGCCTCGGCCTCGGCGGCGTCGCCGTACTGCGCGGCACCATGTCCGTCGGCGGCATCGTCGCCTTCACCAGCTGGATGAGCATGCTCGTCCTCTGGGTCGGCGTCATCACCCTGCGGATCAGCCAGCTCAGCCAGGCCACCACCGCGGCCCGCCGCCTCCAGGACGTTCTGCTGCCGCACCCCACCGACCGGGCCCCCGGCACAGCCCCGCTGCCCGCGACCGGCGACCTCACCGCCGAAGGCGTCGCCCACAGCGCGGGCGGACACCCGATCCTGGCCCCCGTCGACCTCACCGTCCGCCCCGGCGAACTCGTCGCCGTGACCGGCCCCACCGGCTCCGGCAAGACCACCCTGCTGCGCGTCCTCGCCGGACTCCTCCCGCCCACCGCCGGCACCGTGCGCTTCGGCGGCCAGTCCCTGGAGGAGGCCGACCCCGCCGAGGTCCACGCCCGGCTCGGCTTCGTCCCCCAACGCCCCGTCACCGTCAGCGGAACCCTCGCCGACAACCTCCGCCTCGGCTCCGCCCACACCGACGACGAACTGCGCGCCGCCTGCCGTACGGCCGCCCTCGACGACTACCTCGACGCGGCTCCCGACGGGCTCGACACCCTCGTCGGCGAACGCGGCAGCACCCTCTCCGGCGGCCAGCTCCAACGCCTCGCCCTCGCCCGCGCCGTCCTGCGCAGGCCCCCCGTCCTCCTCCTGGACGACATCACCTCCGCGGTCGACACCACCACCGAACGCACCCTGCTGGAACGGCTGCGCGCCTGGTCCGGCGAGACCGCGATCGTCTGCGCCACCCACCGCGGCGGCTTCCTCGACGCGGCCGACCGCACCCTGACCCTCGCCCCGGCCAAGGCGGCCGCCCCCGACGACACGGAAGAGCGGGTGACCACCGGTGGCTGAGCACCAGCGCCTGACCGCGACCCCCGACCAGCGCCGCGTCCTGCGCAGAGCCTGGCCGTACATGCGCCCCGAACGCCGGGGCATCACCCTGGCCCTGCTGGCCGGCGCCGCCGCGACCGCCACCACCGTCGCCGTACCCGCCGTCATCGGCGCGGGCGTCGACCAGATCCTCCAGCGGGACCGCACCGGCCTGTTCACCGCCGTCGCCGCCCTCACCGCACTGGCCCTGCTGCGTCTTGTCCTGTTCCGCCAGTCCGAACTGCTGCTCATCTCCGTCGGCGAACGCGTCGTGCGCACCCTGCGCGAACTGGCCGTCACCAGGCTCTCCCGGGCCCCGCTCCGCTTCCTCGAAGCCCACCCCTCCGGCGACCTCCTCCGACGTACCACCACCGAGATCGCCGACCTCGCCAACTTCGTCCGCAGCCAGCTCCCCGACGTCCTCACCGTCGCCGCGTACCTCCTCTTCACGACCGTGCTGCTGCTCACCTACTCGCCGCTGCTGACCCTCGCCCTGGCCGTGGTGTTCGTCCCGGCCATCGTCATGGTCCTGCGGCTGTTCAAGAAGGCCGCCAACCCGGCCTTCGCCGCCGAGGCCGCCGCCGCCGGAACCGTCGCGACGACCTACCGCGAACTCGTCCAGTCCCGCGAGATGCTCCGGACCGGCGGGGGCATCGGCTTCTGGCGCGAGCGGTTCCTCGCCGACAACGAACGGCGCTACCGCGCGGCCCGCCGCAGTCAGCGCAGCCTGTTCCTGATCAGCCTCGCCCGTATCGTCCAGAGCCTCACCACGGCCGTGCTCCTGCTGGTCGGCGGCTGGCTCGCCGCCCGGGGCTCCATCAGCGTCGGCACCGTCGTCGTCTTCATCCTCGCCACCCGCCAGCTCTTCGACTCCGCCACCCAGGCGTCCAACCTCGTCGGACAGGTGCAGATCTCCCTCGTCGGCCTCGCCCGGCTCCTCGACCTGCTGACCACCACCGCCCCCCGCGCCGGGATCCACGCCCCCCGGCCCGCACCCGACGACGCCGGACCGGCGCCCGTCACCGCCGGACCGGCGCCCGTCACCGCCGAACGCGGCGACCTGGAGATCGACAACCTCCGCTACTCCTACGTGGCAGGCACCGAAGTCCTGGGCGGACTCTCCGTACGGGTGGAGGCGGGCGAACGCGTCGGACTCGTCGGCCCCACCGGCTCCGGCAAGACCACCCTCGCCAAACTGATGACCGGCCTCTACACCCCCGACAGCGGCACCGTCCGCTACGACGGCCACGACCTCGCCGCCCTCGACCCCGCCGAACTCCGCCGCCGGATCGTCCTGATCCCACAGCGCGTCCACCTGATCGAGGGCACCCTCCTCGACAACCTCCGGCTGGTGCCCGGCGACCCCGACGAGCGGCGCATCGCGGAGGCCGTCGACCACCTGGGCCTCGCCGACTGGGTCCGCTCGCTCGACGAGGGGCTGCACACCGGCCTCGGACGCGGTACGGGCCGGCTCTCGGCCGGTGAACTCCAGCTCATCGGCCTGGTCCGCGCGGCGCTCCTGGACCCGGCGGTCCTCGTCCTCGACGAGGCCACCGCCGACATCGACCCCGAGACGGCACGCACCCTGGAGACGGCCATCGACACCCTGCGCACCGACCGCACCCTCATCGTCATCGCCCACCGCGAAGCCACCATCAAACGGCTGCCCCGCATCATCCGCCTCGACGAGAACGCCCTGCTGGCCCACAACTGAACTCCCGTCGACGGCAGCCCGCACACCCGTGCGGGCTGCCGTCGTTACCCGCTCCCACCGCCTAGGCTGCGACCCGGCACCGGCCCCGACGGATTCAGGAGCGCACCCCCGTATGAACCACCCCGTCCGCGACGTCCCCCTCCCCTTCCCCGACGCGCTGAGCACCGACGCGTCCCCCGCGCCGCACCCCCTGCTCGCCCCGGTGACCGGACTCCTCGGCACCTGGCGGGGCACGGGCAGCGGCGGGTATCCGACGCTGGAGGCGGACTTCACGTACGCGCAGGAGGTCACCTTCAGCCACGACGGGCGGCCCTTCCTCGCGTACGAGGCCCGGGCCTGGCTGCTCGACGCGGACGGGAAACCCCTGCGGCCGTCCGCCCGGGAGACCGGCTGGTGGCGGCTCCAGCCGGACGGCCGGGTGGAAGCCCTGATCACCCAGCCCACCGGCATCGCGGAGATCCTGTCCGGCCACGCCCGCGACGGCGCCGCCGACCTCGCCACCGAACAGGTCTCCCTCGCCCCCACCGCCAAACAGGTCGACGCCACCCGCCGCCGCTACACCCTGACGGACCCGGACACGCTCGCCTTCGTCCACGACCTCGCCGCGGTCGGCCGCCCGCTCCAGCACCACCTGTCCGCCGAACTCCGCCGCACAGCGCCTGGCCAGCGCATTTAGTTGCCGGAGCGTGACCGAACCGGCGGCATGGCGGCCGGGCCACGGGGCAGGTGGACGGGAAGCACAGGAGAACAGGAGCACCTTCCCGATGTCCCTTCCCTCATACCCGGATTCCCCGTACTCGGCGCCGCCCGCGGCCGGCCACGACCCCTACGGCGGGCCACCGCCCGCCCGGACGAACGGCTTCGCCGTCGCCGCCCTGGTGCTCGGCCTCCTCGCCTGCCTGTTCTTCTGGACCATCGTGGGCGGACTGCTCCTTGGGCTGCTCGCCGTCGTCTTCGGCGTCATCGCCGCGCTCCGCACCCGCCAGGGCCGCGCACCGCGCCGCGTGATGGCCATAGTCGGCGCCGCGTTCGGCGCGCTCGGGCTCATCGGGTCGGCGGTCTTCCTCGTGGTGGCGATCTCCGTGTTCGACTCCCAGGAATTCAAGGACTTCGAGAACTGCATGGACCGGGCCTACGGGCGGGCCGCCGAGGACCGGTGCACGGAGGACTTCATCGACGAACTGACCAACTGACCGGTCCCACGGGAGCCGCCGTCCCGCGGGGCGGCGGCGTACGCTCGGGCTCATGGTGCATGTACTGGGCAGCAGGATCCTGCTCCACCCCACCGACCCCGACCGCTCCCGCGCCTTCTACGGCGAGGCCCTGGGCCTCGCCGTGTACCGGGAATTCGGTACGGGCCCCGAGCGCGGCACGGTCTACTTCCTCGGCGGCGGATTCCTGGAGGTCTCCGGCCGGAGCGAGGAGCCGCCCTCGTCGGCCATCCGGATCTGGCTCCAGGTCGACGACGCCGAGGCCGCCCACGAGGAACTGCGGGCGAAGGGCGTCACCGTCCTGCGACCGCCGAAACGCGAGCCCTGGGGGCTGGTCGAGATGTGGATCGAGGACCCCGACGGGGTGCGGATCGCCGTCGTCCAGGTGCCCGACGACCACCCCCTGCGCTACCGGCCCTGAGCGACGGCCCCGCCCGTCGACGGCCGCAACTCCCGCGCCACGAACGCGTCGAAGTCACCCGGCGGCCGCCCGGTGACGCGCAGCACGGTGTCGGTGACCCGGTCCTCGGCCCCGTCGGCGATGGCGCGGTCCAGTCCGGCGAGCAGCTCCGCGAACGGGGCGGGCATCCCGGAGGCGGCCAGCCGGTCGCGCATCGCCTCGTACCCCAAGCGCTCATGGACCACCGGGCGTCCGGTGCCCCGGCCGACGGCCTCCGCGACCTCGTCGTAACTCAGCGTCCCGGGACCGGTGATGACCAGGTCGGTGTCGGGGGCCTGCTCGTCGGTCAGGGCGTGTACGGCGACGGCGGCGATGTCCTCCGCGTCCACGAACCCGACCCGCCCGCCGCCCGTGGCCGTCCTGATGACCCCGGCCTCGCGGATGCTCAGCGCGTGCACATGAGCGCCGGCGAAGTTCTGCATGAACCAGGACGGCCGCAGCACCGCCCACGCCCCGAAGAGGTCCGGCAGAGCCTGGTGGACGACACCGGTCGCGGGCCCACCCATGGAGATCGCCGAGGAACTGAGCAGCACCGCCCGGCCCACACCGGCGTCGCGGGCCCGCTCCAGGAAGGGCAGCATCAGCCCGGCCGGCTCCGGGTGGCCGACCGGCGGCACCAGATAGACCCGGTCCACGCCGGTCAGCGCCGGGCCGTGGCTGGTGGAGTCCTCCCAGTCGAAGCGGACCCCCTCGGTGCCGAGGGCCGCGCGAGCGGTCCGGGAGGCGGCGCGCACCCGGTGGCCCGCGGCGGAGAGCCGGGCCGCGACGCGGCTTCCGGTGGTGCCGGTCGCGCCGATGACCAGGGTTGCGCCGGGGGCTGCGTCGGGGTTCATGAAGGCTCCGTCACTTAGTATGTGGACCCTGGGTCCGTTTTGCGGTCGACGATACGGACCGCTGGTCCGTTTTGCAATCGAGGAGCGCCATGACCGCCCGCACACCCCGCAAGGACGCCGTCCGCAACCGTGCGGCCGTCCTCGCCGCGGCCGATGAGCTCTTCGCCCGCAGCGAGAGCCCCGCGACCATCACGATGGCCGACATCGCGGCGGCGGCCGGAGTCGGCAAGGCGACCCTCTTCCGCGGCTTCGGCGACCGCACCGGGCTGATCCAGGCGCTGTTCGCCACCCGCCTCGAACCGATCAGGGCCGCCGTGGAGGACGGCCCTCCGCCGCTGGGCCCCGCGACCCCACCGCACCGGCGGATCCCCGCCCTGCTCGATGCCGTCCTGTGCTTCAAGCTCGACAACCGGCACCTCGCCCTCGCCCTGGAGGACACCGGCGACGCGGGCCCCTACCGGGCCGAGCACTACGAACGCTGGCACCGTGTCCTGCGGGACATGCTGGACCGGATCGACGGCCGGACCGACAGCGCGTTCGCCGCCCATGCCCTGCTGGCCGCCACCCGCGCGGATCTCGTCGAGCATCTGATCACCCGCCAGGGCATGTCGCACGAGGAGATCCGCGCCCAACTGGCGCGGTACGCGGTCCAGGTGATCGGGTCCGGTACGCCGGACGCCTGACCGGCGGTCTCCGCACATCAGTCCACCCCCGCCCGCCGCCGCACCGCCGGTTGCACGCGCACCGGGTGTTTGCCACGGTGTGGGTGGGTAGGCGGCCCGGTGATCACCGGGCGACCCCGCCCGTTGGCCGTCCGCAATGGAGCACCGAGCAGATAAGGAGGGTTCGATGTCCTCGAAGCGACGTCGCAAGAAGAAGGCCCGCCGCAAGAACGCCGCGAACCACGGCAGGCGTCCGCAGAGCTGAGACGACGCCGCGGCCCCACCGGACTCCTGAGCCCGGTGGGGCCGCGGCGGTTCCCGTGGGCCGGGGGAGGGCCGTGCGGAACTCGGGTCCTCCTCCTGATGCCCGGTGGGCGCCCGATTCACACCCCAAGCGGGGCCGTGGGTTCCGTTCCCGCCCTGGCGCAGACCGAGGCGGCCGTCGCGGCCGCGTATTCCAGCATCGCCTGCGCCTCCTCGCCGGACAGTTCGGTCCGCCACCCGGTCTCCGCCCCGAGCCAGGTCAGCACCCCCGCCATGAACGCGTCACCCGCGCCGATGGTGTTCACCACCCGCACCGGACGGGCGGGCACGGAGATCGCCGGGGCGTCCTGGACGTACGCGACGGCACCCCGCGCACCCCGGGTCAGCACCACCAGCCGCCCCTGCGCGGCAAGCCTGCGGCAGCTCGCCTCCGGCTCCGCGTCCGGCCACAGCCGTACCAGATCCTCGTCGCTCGCCTTCACGACCCGCGCGAGCGCGCACAGCTCGCGCAGCCGCTCCACGCTCCGTACGGGGTCCAGGGTGCGGTCCTCGCGCACATTGGGGTCCACCGCGAGCACCCCGCCCCGCGCCGCCGCCCGCGCGGTGGCGGCCACGACCTCCGCCGCCGGTCCGACGACTGCGGCGAGCCCGCCCGCGTACACCGCGCCGAAACGCGTGACCTCCGCCGCGCGGTCGGGCAGCGCGAAGGTCGCCGTGTCCCCGAGATGGAAGCGGTACGTGTTCCCGTGGACACCCGGGTCGGCCACCGCGAGCGCCGTGGGCAGCGGCGAGCGGGCGCTCAGCGAGAGATCGACGCCCGCACCGGTCAGCCACGCCTCGATGTCGTCCGCGAAGGCGTCGTCGCCGAGCCCGCCCACGAAGGACGGCCGCCCGCCGAGGCGGGCCAGACCCACCGCGACGTTCGCCGGCGCACCGCCCGGCTGGGCCACCCGGACCGCGGCGTCGTCCCCGGCCGGCACCAGATCCACCAGCGCCTCGCCGAGCACGAGGACCGGGCCGGGGTCCCGGGCGGGGCCGGGACCCGAGGGCGAGGTGTCCGTCACGGCTGCACCACGATCTTGCGGCCGATACCCGCCTGGAAGCGCTCGATCGCCTGCGGATACTGCTCCAGCGGCAGCCGGTCGCTGATGAACACCGACGGGTCCAGCACCCCGCTCGCGAAGAGCGCGGCGGCCCGCTCGTAACTGTGCAGGACCGCCATCGACCCGGTGATGGTGATCTCCTGGTTGTAGATCCGGTACGGCTCGATCACCGCCGTCGTCGCGTAGTCGGAGACCCCGAACTGGAGGAACGTACCGCCCTTGGCGACCCTCCCCAGCCCGTCCTGGATCGCGGCGGCGTTGCCGGTGGCGTCGATGACGACGTCCCAGCCGCCCGGCCGTTCCAGCTCCTCGGCGCGGGCCGCGGCGCCGGTGCAGCCGAGCGTCGTCGCGGTGGCGAGGCGCTGGGGGTTGACGTCCAGCATGTCCACCGACGCCGCGCCGGTGCGCTTGGCCAGCTCCAGCATCATCAGCCCCATGGTCCCGGAGCCGTAGATCAGCACCTGGGCCCCGAGATTGCCGTTGAGGACGTCGTAGCCGCGCACCGCGCAGGACAGCGGCTCGATCAGCGCCGCGTCCCGGACGTCGATGTGCTCCGGCAGCCGTACGCAGTTGGCGACGGGCGCCACCGCGTACTCGGCCGCACCTCCGGGCACGGTGACGCCGATCGCCGCCCAGTTGTCGCAGAGGTTGCCCCGGCCGGAGCGGCAGTAGCGGCACTCGTGACAGTGCAACGAGGGGTCCACGGCCACCTTGTCGCCGACGGCCAGCTCGGTGACGTCCGCACCGAGCCCCACGACCTCCCCGGCGAACTCGTGCCCCGGCACGATCGGCAGCGTCGGCGCGAACTCGCCCTGGAGGATGTGGAGATCGGTCCCGCACAGCCCGCACGACGCCACCTTGACGACCACGTCACGCGGACCGGGCGTGGGGTCCGGCACGGTGGTCACGGAGACCTTGCCGACGGCTTCGACGATGGCTGCCCTCATTTGACTGCTCCCAGCGAGAGGCCCTGGACGAGTTTGTCCTGGGCGGCGTAGCCGGCGACGAGCACCGGCAGGGACACGACCACGGACGCCGCGCACAGCTGGGCGAGGAAGAGACCCTGGCTGGTGACGAAGGTGGTCAGATGGACGGGGGCGGTTCCGGCGACCACACCGGTCAGCACCCGTGCGAACAACAGCTCGTTCCAGCTGAAGATGAAGCAGATCAGGGCGGTCGCGGCGATCCCGGGACCGGCGACCGGGGCGACGACCCGGCGCAGCACCGTCGGCAGCCGGGCCCCGTCGACCTGCGCCGCCTCGATGATGGAGACGGGCACGTCCGCGAGGAAGGACTGCATCATCCACACCGCGATCGGCAGGTTCATCGAGGTGTAGAGCAGGACCAGCAGCCAGATGTTGTCCAGCAGCCCCGTGTTCTTCGCGAACAGATACACCGGCAGCAGCCCGGCGACGACGGGCAGCATCTTGGTGGACAGGAAGAAGAACATCACGTCCGTCCACTTGCGCACCCGGCGGATCGACAGCGCGTACGCGGCGGGCAGCGCGAGCAGCAGCACCAGCACGGTCGAGAAGAACGACGCGGCCAGCGAGTTGACCAGCGGGGGCCACGGGGTCGGGCCGCCCCCGCCGCCGAAGAACGTGCGGTAGCCGTCCAGGGTCAGGGCGGCGGCGAGCGACGGCGGGTTGGTCGCCGCGTCGGCCTCCGCGTGGAAGGACGTCAGCACCATCCACAGGGCCGGCAGACAGAAGCCGATGCCCACCACCCAGGCGACCACGCCCAGGGCCGCCGAGCGCCGACGGGCCTTGCGCTCGGGCCCGTTGACGGGCGAGGTGACGGACGGGGAAGTCACGGTCGAGGCGCTCATGCGCGGCTCGCCTCCTCACGGAAGAGGGAGGAGACCACCCGGAGCGCGAAGGTGGCGATGATGATCGTGCCGATCACCACGACCACGCCCGCCGCCGACGCCAGCCCGTACTCATGGGCCCGGTAGAAGGTCTCGTAGACGGTGTACGGGAGGTTGGCGGTGCCCAGACCGCCTGAGGTGATCGTGAACACCGCGTCGAAGTTCTGCACGATGTACACCGACCCGAGCAGGATGCCGAGTTCGAGGTAGCGACGCAGATGCGGCAGGGTCAGATGGCGGAATATCTGCCAGGGCCCGGCCCCGTCCAGCCGCGCGGCCTCGATGATCTCCGCCGGCCGGCTTTGCAGTCCGGCCAGCAGGATCAGCATCATGAACGGCGTCCACTGCCACACGAGCGACGCCTCGATGGCGATCAGCGGCATCTCGGAGGTCCACTCCGGCTGGGCGATCGACTCGATGCCGAACAGCTCGCCGAACCAGGTGAGCGCCCCGTTGAACAGCCCGTACTCCGGGTTGTAGAGCGCGTGCTTCCACAGCAGCGCCGCGGAGACCGGCACCAGCAGGAACGGAGTGATCAGCAGGGTGCGCACGAACCCCCGGCCGAAGAAGGTGCGGTCCAGGAGCAGCGCGAAGACCAGTCCCAGCACGACGCTGACGATCACGACGGTCGCGGTCAGGACGACGGTCGTCACGACCGATTCGCGCAACGCCTCGTCGGTGAAGACGGACGCGTAGTTGGACAGACCGGTGAAGTGGCGCTTCTCCGGCTTGAGGGAGTTCCAGTCGAAGAGCGAGATCACCAGCGTGGCCACGAAGGGCAGTTGGGTGACGGCGATCAGGAAGATCAGCGCGGGCAGCAGAGGCGCGCGGGTCGCCCAGGCGCGCCGCCTGCCGCCGTCCGGCTGCTTCGCCGGGGCCTGCGGGGAGGCCGTGGTCTCTCTCGTTGCGGTGACGGTCATCGGTACTCCTCCGCGACCTTCTCGGCCAGCTTCTGGGAGGCGTCGAGCGCGGCGTCCACCGACTGGCGGCCCGCGATGGCGGCGCTGATCTCCTGCGCCACCCGGGTGCCCAGATCGGTGAACTCCGGTACGCCGACGAACTGGATGCCCGCCGTCGGGCGGGGCTGGGTGCCCGGGTTCTTCGGGTCGGCCTCGGAGATCGCCAGCTCGGTGACATCGGCGAACGCCCCCGCCTCCGCCCGGTAGTCGGGGTTGGCGTAGGTCGAAGCCCGTTTGCCCGCCGGGACGTTGGACCAGCCGCTGGTGGCGCCGACGAGCTCCTCGTACTCCTTGCTGGAGGCCCAGGACACGAACTTCCAGGCGTCGTCGGCCTTCTTGGACGCCTTCTGGAGACCCCAGGCCCAGGTGTAGAGCCAGCCCGAGCTCTTGGTGCGCTCGACGGGGGCGGGGACGTACCCGATCTTCCCCTTCACCGGGGAGCCCTTCGCCTCCAGGGATCCGGCGCCCGCCGTGGCGTCGTACCACATGGCGGTCTTGCCCTGCGTCATGTTGTTCAGGCACTCCGCGTACCCGGACTGCGGTGCGCCCAGCTCTCCGTGCTCGCGCACGAGATCGACGTAGAACTTCGTCGCCTTCTTGAACTCCGGTGCGGTCAGGCGCGGTTCCCAGTCCTCGGTGAACCAGGTGCCGCCCATCGTGTTGACGACGGTGGTCAGCGGGGCGATGACCTCGCCCCAGCCGGGCAGCCCGCGCAGACAGATGCCCTTCATCCCGCGCTCCGCGCCGTCCGTCTGCTCGGCGAGCTTCGCCACCTGCTCCCAGGTCGGCTTCGCGGGCATCGTGAGGCCCTGCTTCTCGAAGACGTCCTTGCGGTACATCAGGAAGGACGACTCGCCGTAGAAGGGCTGGGCGTAGAGCTTGCCGTCCTCGGCGGTCAGCGAGTCCTGGAGCGGTTGAAGAATGTCCTCCTGGTCGAAGGCCGTATCGGCCTTCGTGTAGTCGTCGAGGGGGTGCAGCCAGCCGTTCTTCGCGAAGAACGGCAGCTCGAAGTTGCTGATGGTGGCGATGTCGTACTGGCCGGCCTGGTTGGAGAAGTCCTGGCTGATCTTGTCGCGTACGTCGTTCTCGGGCAGCACCGTGAAGTGGACCTTGATGCCGGTCTCCTTCGTGAAGTGCTTCGCGGTGAGCTTCTGGAGCTCGACCATCTGCGGGTTGTTCACCATCAGTACGTTCAGCGCGTCACCGCCCCCGAAGGAGGTCCCGCCCGCTCCGGCGCAGCCGGTGGCGAGCAGGGCCAGTGCGGCGGTCACGGCGCACGCGCGCCCCCGCATACGTGGTCGGCGGCGGCGTCCTGGATGAGGCATGGGGGCTCCTGATCAGTCGTAGCGGCTCGGTGATCGGGTGGATGCGGGCATGGCGGACCACGCCCCGGCGGACGGGGGGAGTGGAGCGGTGGTGGGGCTTCCTGCGGGCGATGGGGACCGTCAGACGCGGATGACCTGGGGGCCGAGCAGGGAGTAGCGCTGGGCCTCGGCCGAGGGGAGTCCGGCGTCGGTGACGATCGCCTCGAAGTCACCGACCCCGGCGAACCGGCAGAAGCTCACCGCACCGAACTTGCTGTGGATCCCGGCGAAGATCCTCCGCCGCGAACTGCGCAGCGCCTGCGCCTTGACCTCGGCGACGGCGGGATCCGGGGTGGTGAGACCGTACTCGCGGGAGATGCCGTTGGCCCCGACGTACGCCAGGTCGATCACGAATTCCGAGAGCATCCGGGAGGCCCAGTGATCGACGGTCGCCATCGTCGAGCCCCGGACCCGGCCGCCCAGCAGCAGCACCGAGGTCTTCTCGACCGCGGCGAGGGAGGTGGCGACGGCCAGGGACGCGGTGACCACGGTCAGCGGCCGGTCCTGGGGAAGCGCCTCGGCGACGAGCTGCGGGGTGAAGCCCTCGTCGACGAAGACCGTCTCGGCGTCACCGAGGAGATCGGCCGCGGCGGCCGCGATGCGCGACTTCTGCGGAACGTTACGGGTGGTGCGGACAGCGAGCGTGGTCTCGAAACCGGCCGACTCCACCGGGTAGGCGCCCCCGTGGGTCCGGCGGACGAGCCCGTGCTCCTCCAGTACGTGCAGATCGCGGCGGACGGTCTCCTTCGCCACCTTGAACAGGTCGGCGAGGGCGTTCACCCCGACCGAACCCTCCCGCCGGGCCGTGTCCAGAATTCCCCGACGGCGTTCCTCGGTGTCCACGGCGCACTTCCCTGGTCGCTGCTGCGCCCGTTTCGGGCGGAGCCCGCATGTCCGTTCGGGCTCATGTGTCGTTTGTACAAGCAGTCCAGGGGCCACGACCAGCTGCTTCACCGAATCCCCTCGGCCCGTTCGTGCCCGCTTTCCGGGGGTGAACATGCTGGTCAGGCCCGGACGGCCGCCGCGTCAGCTGTCCGGGCCGCCCGCTTTCCCGTCTTCGTCGCCCGAATGGTGCCCGAAGTGCGGGACGCGGGTGCGCCGGCTGTCAGAGTCCGGTGCCGAACGCCTCGGCCAGCTGACGCCATTCGGCGCGCGGCAGGCCGGCGCCGCCCTCGTCGGCGGTGAGGACCTGCAACGCGACATGGTCAGCGCCCGCGTCGAGGTACTCCCGCGTCCGGCGCGTCACGTGCTCGGCGTCGCCCAGCGCGAAGAGGGCGTCGAGGAGACGGACGCTGCCGCCGCCGTCGAAGTCGCCTTCCGTGAACCCGAGGCGCAGCAGATTGGCCGTGTAGTTGGGCAGTTGGAGATACATCCCCAGCATGGTCCGCGCGGTCGTGCGGGCCCGGTCGAGGTCGGTGTCCAGCACCACGGTCAGCTCCGGGGCGAGCAGCGCGCCGGGGCCGAGCGCCGCACGGGCCTCAGCGGTGTGCTCGGTGGTGACGAGATACGGGTGCGCGCCCAGCGACCGGTCGGCCGCGAGCTTCAGCATCTTCGGCCCGAGAGCCGCCAGGACCCGGTGCCCGGAGCCCACGGACGGTTCGGCGGCGTCGAGCGCGTCGAGATAGGCCACCATCGCGCTGTACGGCTTCGCGTACTGCGGCGCCATCGGACCGTGGCTGACGCCCAGCCCGAGGACGAAGCGGCGGCGCGCGTCCGGGTCGATCGCCGAGACCGCGGCCGCCACCTCCTCCGCCGTGTGGTTCCAGATGCTCAGGATGCCGGTGGCCACGGTGATCGAGCGGGTGGCTGCCACGACGGCGGCGGCGTCCCCGGGCGTCGGACTGCCCCCGACCCAGACGGTGCCGTACCCCAGCTCATCGAGTTCGGCGAGTGCGTCGGCGATCGCCTTCCCGCCCGCGTCGTCCACGCGCGACGCGTGCAGAGCGCTGCTCCAGATCCCCACGCGTCCGAAGGTGCTGCCCGTTCCGGTCGTCTCAGAAGTCATGGTGTCATCAACAATGACCTGGCCCGGCTATTCCTGCCGGGAGGGTCATTCACCCGACCGGATGCGCGGGCCCGATCCCGCCGGGGCCGTGACGAGCGGTCTCAGTCCTCGGGGACGTCCTTCATGAACACGATCCCGTCGATGCGCGCCAGATGCGCCGGATCGAGCGGGGCATAGCCGAAGTACGGGGACGTGCGCTGTACGGGGCCCGTGGCGGCGGCCGCCTGAGAAGCGTCCACCAGGCAGGTCGCGGCCGGCAGCGCGTACAGGGCCCCTTCGAGGGTGTCCGGCGGCGGGACGCCGACCCCCTGATGCCGCATCGTGCCGAACGCGGTGGCCAAAAAGCCGTACTCATCGCCCAGGCGAGTGTTCACGATGGCGCCCGCGCTCCACCACTCCAGCCGCTGCCCGCCCATCCGCATCGAGCTGATGTCGCGCTGGAGATGGCTGTTGTGTGCGTGGACCAGAACCGGCCCCCGCTCGGCGAGCGCCAGGAGGTTGTCGGCCATCATCTGGTCCCGCAGGCCCGTCAGTCGCGCCAGCCGACTCGGCGAGGCGTCGGCCATCCAGTGGTGGTACCGCAGCAGCCCCGAGGCGGCGCGGGCTTGGAGCCGCGCCCGGTCGAACGCATCCCGTGAGGTCGCCGCGATCAGATGCGGCGTCCAGGCATGGAGCAGCGCCTCCAGGTCGTCGGCGAGCAGCCGCAGTTCCCCGGCCTCCGCCGACCGTCCGAAGGACGCGGACGGGTCCAGCATCGCGGCGGGGTCGGTCCACCGGTCGTCGGGGCCCAGCAGACGATCGAGCGTTTCGGCGGTGCAGGGAATCAGCCCCGGGTCGACATGGTCGGTGAGGGTGCGGTGGAGTGCGGTGAGGGTCGCGCGGGGGCTCGCGGCCCAGGCCATCTCCAGCGGGCCGTCGAAGCCGGCGAACCGGACCTGGTCGGACGCGGGCCGGCCGTCGTTGAACGCGCGCATCCAGCACACCAGTTCACGACTGGCGGCGGATGCCCCGAGCCCGTGGGTGAACCCCCGCTCCAGTACGTCGTCCAGGGCGCCCGCGCCCGTCGTCACGTAGTCGTCCACCAGCAGTCCCGCCACGCAGTCGCTCTCGACGGCGATGGCCCGGTACCCCTCCTGCTCGACCAACTGCCGGAAGAGGGCGTTACGCAGGCGGAGCGGGGCGTCCACCCCGTGGGTGGGCTCGCCCAGGGTCAGCAGCCGGGGCGGGGAGGCGAACAGCCTCATGACGGAGGCGGCGTCGACGGCGTGGGCGATGTCCTTGATGTCGTTGGCCATGGCTTCCACCGTATCGTTGAACCCTCGGTGGAAACTTTCGCGCGATATCCTCGGGTGTATGAGGCAGAACCCTCAAACACGAGGTCGCCTGCGCCCCGTCGATCTGGCCCGCAGGCACGGTCTGTCGATGCAGGCGGTGAGGAACTACGAGGAGGCGGGGATCCTCCCGACCGCCGGACGCACCGCGAATGGCTACCGCACCTACACGCCGCTGCACGCGCAGGCGCTGGGGACGTTTCTCGCCCTGATCCCCGGCCATGGGCACGCGACCGCGACGGCGATCATGCGGGCGGTGAACCGCGACGAGCCGGCGGAGGCGTTCCGGCTCGTCGACGAGAGCCACGCCCAGCTCCTGGAGGACCGCAGGACGCTGGATGCCGTCGAGCGGGCCCTCCGCGACCTGGGCCCCGCACGCGACGACGGGGCGGGCCCCGGCGCGATGTTCGTCGGACCGCTGGCGGGAAAGCTGGGCATCAAACCCGCCACGCTGCGGAAGTGGGAGCGCGCCGGGCTCGTGACCCCGCGCCGCGACCCGCGTACCGGATACCGGGTGTACGACGCGGCCGACGTACGGGACGCGGCACTGGCCCACCAGCTCCGGCGGGGCGGGTACCGCCTGGAGCAGATCGCACCGCTCATCGCCCAGGTGCGGGCGGCCGGCGGTCTGGGACCGCTGGCCGCTGCCCTGCACGACTGGCACGCCCGGCTGGCCGCCCGTGGGCGCGCGATGCTGGCCGGGGCCGCCGAGCTGGATGCCTACCTGCGCGAACGGGAAGGGCCGGCGCGGGCGTAGGCCCGCACCGGCCGCACGGCACATGAGCGGATGGGCCAGGCGGCACCGGCTCCCCGGCACGTGAGCGGATCGGCCGGGCGGCGCACCGGTCGCACGGCACATGAGCGGACCGGTCGGCCTGCGAACCGGCCGCATGGCACGTGATCGGACCGGTCAGGCGGGCAGCCGCTCCAGCAGGCCCGCGAAATCCGTGCCCGCCGGAAGGGTGCCGAACGCCAGCCCCTGGTCCCCGGCGAGGCGGGACGCGCAGAACGCGTCGGCCACCGCCGCCGGAGCGTGGCGTACCAGCAGCGAGCCCTGGAGGACGAGAGCGGCCCGTTCGACGACCCGGCGGGCCCGGAGCTGCGCGTCCTCGGGGCGGGCCAGCTCGGCCCGCAGCTCCCGCCAGGCCGCGTCGAGGCGCGCGTCCGCACCGGCGGCCGCCCCGATCTCCGCGCTCAGGGCCTCCAGGGACTCGGGCTCCCGCGTCAACGCCCGCAGCATGTCGAGGGCGTTGACGTTGCCGGAGCCCTCCCAGATGCCGTTGAGCGGGGCCTCGCGGTACAGCCGGGGCATCCCGGAGGCCTCGTCGTAACCGTTGCCGCCCAGGCACTCCAGCGCCTCGGCGACCGCGACGGGCTGCCGCTTGCACACCCAGTACTTGCCGATGGCGGTGGCCAGCCGGAGAAAGGCGCGCTCCCCGGCGTCGCCCCGGTGCGCGCGGTCGGCGGCCCCCGCCAGGCGCAGGGCGAGAGTCGTGGCGGCCTCGGATTCCAGGGACAGATCCGCCAGGACGTTGCGCATCAGCGGCTGGTCGATCAACTCGACGCCGAACACCGAGCGGTGGCGCGCGTGGTGGGCCGCCTGCGCGAGCGCGGCACGGATCCCGGCGGCCGACCCGAGCACACAGTCGAGCCGGGTCATCGTCACCATGTCGATGATGGTGCGCACGCCCTTGCCCTCGTCACCGACCAGCCAGGCCACGGTGTCGTCGAACTCCGGCTCGCTGGACGCGTTGGACCGGTTGCCGAGCTTGTCCTTGAGCCGCTGGATACGGAAGGTGTTCCGGCTCCCGTCCGGCAGCACACGCGGCACCAGGAAGCACGACAGACCGCCGGGCGACTGGGCAAGCACCAGGAACAGGTCGTTCATCGGCGCGCTCGTGAACCACTTGTGCCCGCGCAGCCGCCAGGTGCCGTCGGCCTGCTCGACGGCGGCCGTGGTGTTGGCACGCACATCGGTGCCGCCCTGCTTCTCCGTCATCCCCATCCCGGCGAGCAGACCGCGCTTTGCGGCGGGGGCGCTCAGCCCCGGCTCGTACACCCGGCTGGTCAGCAGAGGCTCGTACGTCTTCGCGAGGTCGGGGGAGCGGCGCAGCGCCGGGACGACGGCGTACGTCATCGAGACCGGGCACAGATGCCCCTGCTCCAGCATCGTGGCCAGCATGAAACCGCCGGCCCGGGCGACATGGGCCCCGGGGCGCTCGTCGGCCCAGGCGGCGCCCGCCAGCCCGGCCCGCACCGAGGCGTCCATCAGCGCGTGGTACGCCGGGTGGAACTCGACCTCGTCGATCCGGTGGCCGAAACGGTCGTGGGTGCGCAGCTCCGGCTCGTGCCGGTTGGCCTGGTCGGCCCAGTGCTGCGCCTCCTCGCCGCCGACGTACCGCCCGAAGCGGTGCAACTCCTCGACGTGCCACTCGGCGCCCTCGCGGCGTACCCCTTCGAGCAGCACCGCGTCGTCGGCCGCGTCGTGACCGGTGAGCGGAGGCGGCTGATTGGTCACCTCGTGCGTCACTGCGGTCGGGTTGCTGCGTGGTGCGGTGGGCGTGGACATCGGATCTCCTCCGGGAGGCGGGACGGCGGGGCGGGACACACCGGGTGCGGGGACGGGGAGGGAGCGGACCGGGTCACGGAGCCGCGCCGGCGCAGCGCAGGGCCACGGCGGTCAGCTCGGCGACGAGCAGGTCCGCGTCCTGCGCGGCCGAGGTGCTCAGCGGATACACGAGGACCTCGCCGATGGCGCCGGTGAGCGCGGCGGCGGTGATCTCCGCGTCCTGGCCGGGAAACTCGCCCGCGGCGACCCCCTCGTCGATCACCGAGGCGAACAGCGCCCGGTAGCGGCGTCGGAAGGCCAGGCGCTCCGCGCCGACCGCCGGCTCGGCGGGCGCCGCGAGCAGCGCGTACGCCAGACCGTGGTTCTCCAGGGCACGGCGGGCGAACCCCCCCCCCCCCCGCCGCAACCGGTCGGCCGGATCACCGTCGCCCTCCAGGACATCGCCCAGCACCTCCACCTCGCGCTGCGCGGCGCGCCGGAAGACCTCCACGGCCAGCGCGGACTTGGACGAGAAGTGCTGGTAGACGGAGCCGGCGGCCATGCCGGCCGCGTCGGCGACCGCGGTCACGGACGCCTGCGCCCAGCCGACCTCGGCCACGACCTCGGTGGCACGGACGACGAGATGCTCCCGGGCGGCTTCGAGGCGCCGCGTCTCGGCGGGGGTCTTGCGGTAGGCCATGAAAGAAGTGAACCATCATTCAGGGCTTCCCGCCATGGCCGGTGCGCCTTCCGCCTCAGGCCGTGGAAGCCCCCTGCGGGGACCGGAGGACGAGCAGGGTGATCTCGCTGGGGGCGAAGACCCGGAAGGGCGGGCCCCAGAAGCCGGTGCCACGGCTGGTGTAGAGGAGGGTGCGTGCGCCGTGGCTGCTGAGCCCGGCGACTGCCGGCTGGTCGACGCGGACCAGGTAGTGGAACGGCCAGATCTGGCCGCCGTGCGTGTGGCCGGAGAGCTGGAGGTCGATGCCGTGGGCCGCCGCCCGGTCGATGAACTTGGGCTGATGGGCGAGGAGCAGGACGGGGAGATCCGGATCGGCGCCGTCGAGGGCTCCCGCGAGGTGGGCGCGGTGGCCCGCCAGCCCGGAGGATTCGGCGGTCACGTCGTCGACGCCGGCGACCACGAGGCTGTCACCACCGCGTTCGAGCAGCAGATGGCGGTTGCGCAGGGGCTCCCACCCCAGCTCGTCCATCAGGTCGACCCAGCCCTGGGCCTCGCTGTAGTACTCGTGGTTGCCGGTGACGTAGACCCGGGCCCGGGTGGCCCGCACCGTGCCCAGGGGAGCGGCCTGGGCACGGCGGCGTTCGGCCGTGCCGTCCGCGATGTCGCCGGTGTGGCAGACGAGATCGGCGTCCAGCGTGTTCACGGTGTCGCAGACGCGTGCGGACCAGCGGGCGCGGTCGAGCGGGCCGTAGTGCGTGTCGGTGATCAGGGCGACCCGGGTGCCGTCCAACCCGGCCCCCAGACGCGGGAGTTCCACGTCGAGACGGCGGACCCGTGGCACGCGTCGGGCCTCGGCGTACCCCCAGGCCAGCAGCGCGGCGGCGACGCCGAGGACGGCCCAGGTGACGATGCGCGCCCGGTCCTGCCCGTCGCCGACACTGGCCACGGTCAGGGCGAGCCGCAACAGGACGCCGAGCAGAACGGACCAGGTGAACAGGACCCATATACCGCCGAGCAGCGTGTCCCCGACGATCGCCGCCCGGTCCTGCTGACGCCGGCCGTGGCCCCGCGCCATCGCGACAGGCATCCCGACCAGCCCGAGGACGAACAGCGAGGTGCCGGCCAGTGAGACGGGGAGGGGCCAGTGCTGACCGCCGTACAGGAGCACCCAGCACGGCACGGCCCACAGCAGGACGGGGGCGACCAGGGGGATGTAGCGCATCAGCCGCTGTAGCCGACTCCGCGGCTCTGCTTGCGCCGCGCCGTCTGCCGCGCTGTCCGCGGATCGGGTATCGCTGGTCTCGGTCACGCTTGCCCTCCTGAGGTTCTTCCTGGGCGGATCCCGCCGCCGATGCCCTGCTTCTGCTCCGGCCGCACTGCCGGATTCTCTCGCAGAGCGCAGGATCCGCTTCGGGGGGTCGGTCCGCGACGCCGAGGGGGAGCCCCGTACCTGGGGCCTCTCGCCGCAGCCGTCGCACCGCCGTTCCTTTAGGTAGCGCTACGTATTGATAGGCGCCGTCCGAGCGCCGCAAACTCTGGGCGGCAAAGCCCATCACAGGTCATCCCCGCGGCCGCCCGGCGTCATCTCCCGTCACCACGCCTCTTCCGTGGTGCCCGCGCGCCGTGCGGTCCACCCCCACCAGGCCCGACCGGGTCTGACGCATCAAGAGGAGAAGCTGTGGATCGTCCAGTTCGCACCTTGCGGAGACTGCTCGCCGTCGGCGCCGGTGCCGCCCTGCTCGTCGGTGCCGCCTCGACCGCCGGGGCCACGGCCGTGCCCGTACCGCCGGGCGGCGGCGAAGGCCGCATCGTCGGTGCGGACCGCCCCGACGCGGTCGAAGGCTCCTACATCGTCACACTCAAGGACTCCGTGGCCCGCACCGAGATACCCTCCGTCGCGCGGTCCCTGTCCCAGCGCCACGCGGGCCAGGTCAGGAGCACCTACACCACCGCCCTGCGCGGCTTCTCGGTGAAGATGAGCGAGGAGAAGGCGAAGCGCCTGGCCGCCGACCCCTCGGTGGCCCGCGTGGAAGCCGACGGCGCGGCGTACGCCACCGGCACCCAGCCCAATCCGCCCAGTTATGGCCTGGACCGCATCGACCAGCGCAACCTTCCGCTGGACAGGAGTTTCACCTACCCCAGTGACGCCTCCAACGTCACGGTCTACGTCGTCGACTCCGGTGTCCGTATGAGCCACGGCGACTTCGGCGGCCGGGCCACCAGCGGCTACGACTTCATCGACAACGACTCCAACGCCTCGGACTGTCATGGGCATGGCACGCACGTCGCCGGTACCGCCGCGGGCAGCTCCTACGGGGTCGCCAAGGGCGCCAAGATCGTCAGCGTCCGCGTACTGAACTGCCAGGGCAGCTCCGGCACCACCTGGGACCCGGTCCTCCGCGGTATCGACTGGGTGACCAAGAACGCCAAGAAGCCCGCCGTGGTCAACATGAGTGTCGGCGGCGGCAAGACCCAGTCCATCAACGACGCGATCAGCAACTCCATCGCCTCTGGCATCACCTGGGTCGTCGCGGCGGGGAACAACAACGCCGACTCCTGCCAGTACTCGCCCTCGTCCACCCCGGCGGCGATCACCGTCGGCGCCACGAACAGCTCGGACGCCCGCGCCACCGGCTGGAGCAACGGCCAGGCCTCCAACTACGGCACCTGCCTCGACATCTTCGCCCCCGGCGACAAGATCATCTCCACGTCGAACGCGGGCGACAGCGCCAACCAGTCCATGAGCGGCACCTCCATGGCATCCCCGCACACGGCCGGTGCCGCCGCCCTGCTCCTGGCCGCCAACCCGTCGCTCACCCCCGCCCAGGTCCGCGACAAGCTCGTCGCCGACGCCACCCCGGACAAGATCAGCGACGCCCGCCCCGGCTCACCCAACCGCCTGCTCTACACCGGCGCCGGTGGCGGTGAGGACCCGACCGACCCTCCCGGCAAGAGGTTCGAGAGCACCGGTCAGGTCCAGATCCGCGACAACGCCACCGTCGAGTCCCCCATCACCGTGACCGGCATCGATGGCAACGCCCCCGCCAACCTGTCGGTCACCCTCGACATCCGCCACACCTTCCGCGGTGACCTCAAGGTCGAACTGCTGCCCCCGGGCGGAGGCGTGGCCGTCCTGAAGAACTTCAACCCGAACGACAGCGCCGACAACGTCCAGGGCACGTTCACGGTCGACGCCTCCGGCAAGCCCGCCAACGGCGTCTGGAAGCTGCGCGTCACCGACAACTGGGTCAACGACACCGGCTACATCAACTCCTGGTCCCTCCAGTTCTGAACCACCCCGCGCCTCCCGGGCCGGTGAGCCTCTCCGCGAACCTCACCGGCCCGGGACGGGGGCGTCCGTGGCGCCCGCACACGCGCCGCGGACGCCGCTCCTCTTTCCCACGCCTTTCCAGCGCCTATTCAGAGCCGTCGGTACGGGCCATCATGAGGCTGTTCCGACGGCCCGGTCGCATCGTCCGCCTGCCTCTGCCTGCTTCTGACTGCCCGTTCGCCCTATCACCCATCCGTCATGCCGATGCCGCCCAGGAGCGCGGAAGGAAGCCGTGAACGCCGAGCCGCCGCCTCCTCCCTCCGTCCCCGGCCCCCTGATCGGACGCTTTGCCCTCCTGGCCGACGTGTGCGCGGCGCTCGACCGCAGACCCGCCGTCGCGGTGATCACCGGGGAGGCCGGGGCAGGGAAGAGCCGACTCGTCCATGAAGTCCTGCGGCGGACCGCATCACCGGAGGCCGTCACCCTGGCCGCCCGCTGCCAGGAGACGGACGCGCCCTTCCCGTTCGCGCCGCTCATCGAGGCGTTGAGCCGCTTCCGCTCCGGGTGGATCCCGGCGGACCTGCCGCCGGTGACCGGGGCCCTGCACGCCCTGCTGCCCGAGCTCGCGGATCGCCTCCCGCCCGCGCCGCCTCCCCTGACAGACCCACACGCCCAACACCACCGCGTCCTGCGCGCCCTGCACGCGTACGTGGCATCGCTCGGGGAAGTCGTCCTGGTCGTCGAGGATCTCCAGTGGGCCGACGCCTCGACCTGCGCCCTGCTCCGTACGGTCGTCGCCGACCCGCCGCCCCACCTGGGACTCGTCCTCACCGCCCGCAGCCATACCGCACCCCACACCGACGCCGAGGGGAGCGACGGACTCCCGTTCCCGCTGCGCACACCGCCCCACGTCACGGTGGTCGAACGACACCTCGCACCGCTGACGGCGGCGGAGACCGGCGAGCTGGCCGCCGGACTGCTCGGAGTGCAGGCGGTACCGGAGGAGTTCGCCGACCGCCTGCACCGGTGGACGGGTGGCCTGCCGTACGTGATCGAGGAGGCGCTGCGCGCATGGCCCGGCTCCACGGAGTCCCCCACCGACGCGGAGGGGGAGCCGGGGGAGCCGCCCCTGCCCGCGTCCGTGCGCCGCGTGGTGGTGGAGCGGCTGCGTGGCCTTCCTCCGGCGGCGCGCCAGGTGGTTGCGGCGGCGGCGGTACTGGGCGAGCCCGCGCCCGTGGAACTGCTGGGGGCTGTCGCGGGGTTGGGCGAACCGGAGGCGCGGCGTGCGCTCGGGGCGGCGCTGAGGGAGGGGGTCCTTCGGCCGACGGGGAGCGATGGTGCTTTCCCGCACGATGGGGCGTGCGCCCGAGACGGGGCTTGCGCTCGCGATGGCGCTTACGCCTGCGCCCGAGACGGCGCCGCTGCCCGCTCCTCCGCTGGAGCTGACGCCTTCCCCCGCGACGGCGCTTACGCCCGCGACGGCGCTTACGCCCGCGACGGCGCCTGCGCCCGCGACGGCGCCTGCGCCCGCGACGGCGCCTGCGCCCGCGACGGCGCCTGCGCCTGCTCCTCCGACGCCGCTCACGCCCTCCCCCGCGACAGCGCCTGCGCTCACGACGTAGCTGCCCCCTGCTCCTCCGACGGCGCCTGTGCCTCCCCCCGCGACGGCGCCCACGCCTCCCTCTCCACCACCGCTTTCGCCTTCCCCTACGCCTTGGCGCGCCGGGCCGCGTACGACGCGGTCGCCGAACCGGAGCGGCCTGTTCTGCATCTGCGTGCGGCCCGCGCCCTGGCCCGGCACATGAGTCCCTTCCCGCTGGCGGGGATCGCCGAGCACTACCGGCGCGCCGGCCGTCCCGTCCAGGCGGCGCGCTGCCTGGAGGCGGCCGGGAACCGGGCGGCGGGGGACGGGGACGCGGGCCTGGCCGCGGCTCTCTACCTCGACGCCCTGCGCAACGGACCCCCGCCCGTGGCCCGCGACCGGGTCGCGCTGAAGCTGGCCCGCGTTGCCCTGAACGCCCGGCTTGGCCCGCAAGTGCCCGCCGCGCTGCGGCAGGTCCTCGACCAGCACTCGCTGGGCCCCGGGCCGAGCGGTGAGATCCGGCTGCTCCTGGGCCTGTTGCTGCGCAACCAGTCGGGGGCCGGGGTGGAGGCGCTGGAGGAGATAGCGCGGGCGGTCCCCGACCTCCTCGTCGTCTCCACCGGCCAGGCCGTCCGTGCTCTGGCGATCACGGCCATCCCCTCCCTCAAGGGCTGGCCGGTCGGCGAGCACCGCCGTCTGCTGGCCGAGGCGGAGCGGCTGCTGCCCGAGGTCGAGGAGGAGGACCTGCGCTCCGCCGTGCTGGCCAACCGGGCCACCGCCCTGGCCCTGATGGGCGACCCGTCGGCGTGGGAGGCGGTGGCCGATCTGCCCGAGACCCTGACCGGTGAGGCGGCGGCGAGGGTGTACGCCAATCTGGCGGGCGCCGCGAACTCCCTGGGCCACCCGGAGCGTTCCCGTACCTTCCAGGCCCGGGCGTGGCGGGCCGTGCGGACCAACCATGCCCCCTATCTGGAGGCGTTCGTCGAGACGACGGACGTGGTCGCCGCCTTCACGAACGGCCGGTGGAAGGGGCTCCTGGGGCGGGCCGAGCGTGCCGAGGCGCAGTACCAGGACGTGCCCGACTTCCACGCGGAAGCCCTGCTGGTCTGCGGACTGCTGCGCCTGCACACCAAGGGGCAGACGGATGTGGCGCGGCGGCTCCTGGAGCAGGCCGTACGGACGACCGCGCTGGACACCGGCGTCGTACTGACCGCCGCTGCGGCTGCCGTGGCGCGGATCCACCTGGCGGCCGGCCGCCCCTCGCAAGCTGTTCAGGCCGTGGAAGGGGTGCTGCGGCAGGTCCGCCGTACGGGGGCGTGGGTATGGGCGACCGCCCTCGTGCCGCCGTCGGTCGAGGCCTTCGTCCGGGACGGCCGCCCCGACGAGGCGCATCGCCTGGTCGCGGAGCTGGCCGCGGGCATCGCCGACCGCGACGCACCCGCCGCCCGGGCCGCCCTGCTGACCTGCCGGGCTCTGCTCACCGCCACGGACGACCCGCAGTCCGGGCGTACGGCACCCGATGCGCTGTACGCGTCCGCGGCGGACGCCTGGACGCGGCTGGAGCGACCGTACGAAGCCGCGTACGTGCAGGAGGCTCAAGGGCTCCACCTGCTGGCCTCGGGCGTGCCGGCCGGGCGCGCGGTGCTGCACGAGGTGATCGCGGCCTACCAGGACATCGACGCCGTATGGGATGTGCTGCGGTGTCAGCGCGAACTGCGGGAGCACGGCCAGACCACCGTCCGCAGGCCCGGGGCGCTGGGATACGGCGACCACCTCTCGCCCCGGGAGCGGTCGGTGGCCCGGCTCGCCTCGCTGGGCCTGTCGAACCGCGAGATCGCGCGCGAACTGGTCCTCTCGCACCGGACGGTCGAGCACCACGTGGCACGCGCACTCCGGAAACTGGGGGTCTCGTCCCGAACCGAGATCGGCGCACACCTCGGACCCTGACCGAAGACGTCCGGGAGAGCGACACACTCCACGGTGCATTTTCCGCCATCCCCTGACCTCCCAGGGTCGTCAATCCACCGATTTGTTACGGTCCAGAGCTCGCCGCAAGAACTACTTATCGGCCAGCCGCATTCCGGGGGTCTTGTGTGGGCCGACCGGTCTCTCCAGCATGAATAATGTTGTCAGGGACACGTCGAATTGATCGTGTTCCCGATGACGTGTCATGGGCGTCCACCCAAACGCCCCGAGTTTCCCCCCACGATCTGGAGGAACCACAGTGCGACTCTCTCGCCCCCACAGCCTCACGAGACGAGCACGACTCATCGCCGGCGCCACGGGCCTTGCCGCCGCCGCGGCGCTCGCCCTTCCCGCCGCCGCCACCGCCCAGCCGGCCCCGAAGACGTTCAGCGCAACCGAGCTCAACCAGACCGCCGCCTCCGTGCGCACCGCCGATGTCGGCGGTACGGCCTGGTACGTCGACACCGCCTCGGGCAAGGTCGTCGTCACCGCCGACAGCACGGTCAGCAAGGCCGAGATCGCCAAGCTGAGGAGCGAGGCTGGCGTCAACGCCGACGCTCTCGTGGTCAAGCGCACCCCCGGTAAGTTCTCCAAGCTCATCGCGGGTGGCGAAGCCATCACCACCGGCGGAGCCCGCTGCTCCCTGGGCTTCAACGTGCAGGACAGCGCGGGCACCAAGTTCGCCCTGACCGCCGGCCACTGCACCAACATCGGCAGCTCGTGGTCCATCGGCACCACCGCCGGATCGAGCTTCCCCGGCGACGACTACGGCATCATCCGGCACTCCGACCCGGGTGCGGCCGACGGCCGTGTCTATCTCTACAACGGCAGCTACCAGGAGATCGACGGCGCCGCCGACGCCACGGTCGGCCAGTCCGTCCAGCGCAGCGGCAGCACCACCGGCCTGCACGGCGGCACCGTCACCGGTCTCAACGCCACCGTCAACTACGGCGCCGACGGCATCGTCTCCGGTCTGATCCAGACCAACGTCTGCGCCGAGCCCGGCGACAGCGGCGGCGCGCTCTTCTCCGGGAGCACCGCGCTCGGCCTCACCTCCGGCGGCAGCGGCAACTGCTCCTCCGGCGGCACCACGTTCTACCAGCCCGTCACCGAGGCGCTCAGCGTCTACGGGGTGAGCATCATCTGATCCCGCACGAACCAGGGTTTCGCCATCGGCCCTGAGTGCTGTCCCCGCCGGTTCGTCGGCGGGGACAGCGCCCGTTCGCGTTCGGGACACCCTGTTCCGGGGGCCACCCCGGCTCAGCGGAACTCGTGGACCACCTGGATCTCACCGACGATGTGGGCGTTGAACTCGTCCAGCTCCTCGGCCGGAACCCAGAGCTCAAGGATGGTCCGCCCGCCGGCCTGCTGGACGGGGTACCGACTCAGGAACTCCGACTCGACCTCGAACCGCGTGACGAACCCGGCACCGTCGTGCTTCACGTTCCAGTCTCGCGCGATCCTGACCGCGTAGTCCTCGTTGAGCACGGGGTAGAAGATCGGCTGCTCCGGCAGCCGGGGCGGCCAGGCACGCCAGTTCAGCTCCCGAACCAGCTCAAGCTCCTTGGGGCCGGTGGGCCGCCACAGGGTCGTCGTCGCTCGCCGGCTGGTCATCCGTTGCATCGCTCTCCACACGAGGCCCACCGGTACGGCGGGCCGGGAGACCGGACAATACCGGCACCACGGGCTCGGCCGCGAAGCGTTTTCCCGGTGCCTGACCGATGAAAGCCCAGGTCAGGCACCTCTTCATCTGCCTCTAGAAGAACCCCAGCTTCTTCGGCGAATACGACACCAGCAGATTCTTCGTCTGCTAGTGGTACAGCAGTTGTATCCAAGCTGACCAGGGGAAACAGCAGTTGGTGCGGCTCGCTGGAGGGGTCTGGTCCGGAAATGGTCCGGATCTTGGTCCGTCTCGGCTTGCGCAAGGTGTTGCTGCTGGGCGGGGCCTCCTCGGACTGGCGCTGTGATCGGCAGTGCGACGAGCTGGATTCCGCCGGGGACCTCCCCCCGTTTGCCGAGCACGGGTCGGCTGGTTCAGATGTCCAGGCGGCGGCGGGTAGGCCGTTGAGGAAGTCGGTCGCCTTTCGGCCTTCGGCGGTCAATGAGTCGCAGCGGAACCGTCCGGACGCCACGGCGGCGGAAGCAGGAGCGGCAACCAGGAGCAGGGCGGCGCCCCCCCGGCAGACGACGCAGCACGCCGCCCTGCAGCGGATCTCCTGCCCCGTCGTGCTCGCTGCTGACGCTGGTAGCGCCTGGTGACTACGTGATTCCGATGAATTTTTGACCAGCACCTGAGTTCAGGCGCTAATGTGCCGACATCACCATAGAGGCAGGGGAACTCACGTGAATTTTGACCCGTCACAGCTCTTCGACGACTCGGTCACCTGGCTCCTCCAGGCCCTCAAGGCCGGCACGGGCGAGGGCATCAAGGCTGCTGTAGCGCGGTGGTTCTCCCGGGGGGACGATGATGCCGAGCAAACCGTCCTCAGTCGCCTGGACCGCACGGCTGACGTGCTTGGCGCTGCTCCCGAAGGTCCGGAAGGCGAGGGCGTACTCAATAGTCAGCATGAGCGTTGGGTCGGCCGGTTCGAGGATGCCTACAGCGACTGGGACGGCGACCAACAAGCAGCTGCTCTTGAGGAGTTGAGGTTCCTCCTTGAGGAGCACGCACGGGCCGTCGGCGCGCAGTCGGGCGACGGTGGAGTCTCAGTGGCCGGAAACATGAGTATCAAGGCCGAAGGCGGTTCCATCGCTGCAGCCATCATCAACGGCGGAGCATGCATCGGCTCCCCTTCCTAGCCGACTTCGGCACAGAGCTGAACGAAGCCACGGCCACCTCCAGCCAGGCGGCAGCATTTCCGGACCTGGCTCAGCTCCCCTCTGATACGCGTTTGATCCTTGCGCAGGATCGTTCAATGGCGGCCGAGAAGGTCGTCATCTACAACCTCCCTCCCTCCCACACGTCGGCGCCTCCGCTGCCAGCTGTCAGTAAGTCCTTCGCGTCCTGGGAAGTGGGTGAACTCAGTGTCAAACCATCCGTCGGGGAGGGGCTACCCCCGTACGTCGAGCGGGCCCACGACCTCGAGTTGCGTCAGTGCCTGAGAAAGATCAGGAACGGCTCCTCCTCAGTCGTCGTGATCGAGGGAAACTCCTGTGCCGGGAAAACACGCGCAGCCTACGAAGGCGCCGGTACAGAGCTGCACGACTGGGCGCTGCTCTATCCTCACTCAACTGACGGCCTCAGGCAGGCGGCAGCAGAGGGGCTGGTCAGACCACGAACCATCATTTGGCTCGACGACGCCCACAGCACTGTCCTTGCCGATCGGGACGGCGAGAAGGCCGCCGCGCTGCTCCTGACGCTCAAAGATGCCGTGAGCCACCTGGCGATCGTCGTCACCATCTGGCCCGGCCACTACGAAATGCTCACCGGCGCCGCCCCTGCCTCCCAGGGGCAGGACCGCCTTGCTCGGCGCCGGACGCTTCTTCAAGCCAGCCACCACGTCACCGTTCCCGACATCTTCACCGACCGCGAGCTCGATGACTTCCAACGCCGGGTCACCGACCCGCAGTGGGTGCAGGCGGTAGACAGCGCCCGTGGTACCCAGGAGTTGACCCAGACGCTGGCCGCCGCCGTAGAACTCATGCACCGCTACCGCCGCAGCGACCACCCCGGCAAAGCCCTGGTGACCGCAGCAGCTGACCTCCGCCGACTCGGAGTGCGCGAACCCATTCCAGCGCGCACCCTCACCGCAGCAGCACCCGGCTACCTGACCTCGCACGCACGCATGAAACTCGTCGGAGACTGGGCAGCAACCGCACTCGCCTGGGCACGAGAACCCTGCCATGGCGTGTGCCCTGCGCTGCCGCCAGTCCTGCACCCCGACGGCATCGGACCGGACCCGGAGCGATGCGACCTCAATGACTATCTGGAGCAGCACATTGCCGAGGAGCGTGCCTTCACCGCCCCTCCTTCCCCCTTCTGGCAGGCTGCGCTGACGGCGGATCTCGGCGGTCTCTCCTATGCGAAGTTGGGCACCGCGGCCTTCTCCAGCGCCCGGTTCAAGATCGCTCGTGATCTTTACATCAAGGCACTTGAGCGTCACCACACACCGGCGTTCAGTGACCTCTGCGTCCTCTATAGCGAGACGGGAATGATCCACACGCGGCGCGGAATCGACGAGCTCCTTGCGCTGTGCGAACCGATTGAGGACGGCGGCGAAAGCGCCTTTCATCTGGGCACCGACATCGGTTATGTCGCGACGGGGCAGGTGGACGCCGAGTACCGAGAGAGAAGTGTCGAACTCGCGACGGCGCTGCTCGAGCGCGCTGCTGAGGCAGGCCACGCGCTTGCTAGGACCGCCCTCGTCATGATGTACGAGGATCTCGGCCAGCTGGATGAGGCGGCAGCGGTGGCGCGGGTAGCGGATGCTCCAGAAGCCCAGCAGGAGCATCCAGCGGCACTCTTGCATCAGGCGGCGGAGGGCGACGCGGACGCGCTGCACGAACTGAAGAGGCTCGCGCACATCGTCGGACCCCGCTGGCATGCCCTCGTGGCCACGGCCTTCGACGTGCCCTCCCGTCTATGCGCGTGGCCTTCCAAGCTGAGCAAGCAAGGGGAGCGGGACCTGGCCCGGCAGCTCCTGGATGCCGGCGTCGCCGCGAAGTCCGCTGCGGCTCTGAGCATGTTGCTCAACTTCCTAGACCGCCCGGAGGATCGGCAGGAGGCAGCGGCCCTCAAACGCTCGGCAGCAGAAACCGACTCACACTTCTTGTTCCAGCTGTTCATGGAACTGTGGCCCGAGCGTCGACGCGAGGCACTCGCACTGCTCAGCAGAGCACGCCGTCAGCGCCGGCACGGGGCCGTGTGGACCGTCGTCCGGCATCTACACAAGATCCCCAGTGCACGCCACACCGCTGAAGGCATCGCCCACATTCTGGCCATGAGAGACCGGCAACCCTGGGCACAGTACGAACTGGCCTTGTGGATGTACGAGCGACTTGAAACACCTGAGGAGGGACTGCCCCCGCTGGAGAGCATTCCCGACGAGGTGTTCGCGCTCATGGAAGCTGCAGCGGTTCATCACCAAGGCGCACGCCGCTTGTGGGGACAGTTCCTGAGCCGCATGGGGAGGGAGCACGAAGCCCGCGAGGCCCTGTTCGCCGCTATCGACAGCGGCGACTACACCATCGTCACCCACGGCGAGCTCGGTGAGCACCTGTTCCCGGACCAGCCGACCAAGGCGGAGCAGTTGAAGATGTACGGCCTCACCCCTGAGGGAGAGCCACACGACGTCTGGTAGTCCAACGATTAGGAGCTACTGCCACTCACTCCTCGGCCAGTTGCCCGCGATCGAGTCCGCTCATCCATCTCAGAGCCCGACTAAAGGCAATGCCGTGACTGTGTTGGTGATCTTGTTCGTATGCTGACGACGGTCGGTGGCGGTGGTTCGCTGGTCGTGGCGGGCTGGACGATCCGGGGTTCGACCATTCGCTGCTCAGTGAGTTTCGGGCCCGCCTGACCGAGGGTGACCGGGCCGATCAGCTATTGCAATTGATGCTGGACCGCTTGGTGGAGGCCGGGCTACTCAAGGGGCGAGGGCGACAGCGTACCGACGCCACCCATGTCCTGGCGGCGGTGCGCCGGTTGAGCCCGGCTGGAGCTGGCGGGCGAGAGCGTGCGGGCGGCGCTGGAGGAGATTGCCGGGGCCGATCCGGACTGGCTGATGCCGCTGATTGAGCCCGAGTGGGCCAAACGTTACGGCCGGAAAGTCCAGATCGGAAAAGTTCCGGGCGGCAAGGCAGCGGTGCGCGAGTGCGCCGAGGAGTTCGGCCGGGACGGGCAGAAGCTGCTCGCTGCGGCCTGGGCGGCCGATGCCCCGTCGCGTCTGCGGATGTTGCGGCAGGTGGAGATCCTGCGGCAGGTCTGGATACATCAGTATCACTGCGATCGCGAGGGGTATCTGCGCTGGCGGGAGGGCACGGCCCTGCCGCCGACCGCGCTGCGGTTCGACTCCCCTTACGACACGGACGCGCACTACTGCGTCAAACGCGATGTCGAGTGGAGCGGATACCGGGTTCATTTCACCGGGTCGTGTGACCAGGATCTGCCGCACCTGGTGGTGCACGTGGCCACCACCATCGCTCCCGTCCAGGACGGACAGCCGACTGACAAGATCCACGACGACCTCGCCACCCGCCGGCTGGCTCCGGCCGAGCACATCGTGGACACCGCCTACCTCTCACCCGCCCACATCGAGCGGGACCAGCGCGTTCACGGCATCACACTGCTCGGCCCGATCCTCGCCGGCAACAGCCGCCAGGCCAAAGCTGGCTCGGGTTTCGACAAGTCGGCCTTCATCATCGACTGGGACAACGAGCAGGCCACCTGCCCGCGAGGTGCCACGAGTGCGTCCTGGACCAAGCTGCACATCTCCGGCCACACCGATTTTCAGGCCCGCTTCGCCGACAGCGACTGCCGGCCCTGCCTGGACCGTGCCCGGTGTACCTCCTCGGCCATTCGCTCCCGCTCTGTCGCGGTGCTCCCGCGGCTGCTGCACGAGATCCAGATGCGTAATCGGCTCGACCAGCAGACCGAGCAGTGGCAGCGTCGGTACGCCATCCGCGCCGGGGTCGAGGCCACCCTCTCGCAGAACGTCCGAGCGCACGGCCTACGGGTGTGCGGGGCCCTCCTCGCGACCCGGCCTCCTCGTCACCGGCCAGAAGGGCCTCAGAAGAGTCGTTGTGCAAGGTCGGCAACTGCGGGTCCGTCAGCGGTGGCGAGCAGCGCTCGGAGATCTGCACAGGCGTCGCTATGCCTGGCGGAATCCATGCCTGTTTTTCGCAGAGCTTTAGCCCAGTTGAGATCGTGGCCGGTGTGGGGTGTGAGCACTGCCAGGCCGGTTTCGCCCTCGACTCGGGTGGTGAGGGCACCTTGCAGAGCGGGCCAACGGGCGGTGATCTCGGCGAGGGTGATGAGGTGCATGGCGTCTTCGACAGAGAGGGCTTGCGTGGTGCCGTCTTTGTAGGCGAGGACGCGGAGGTAGAACTGCCACACGGTCAGAAGCCTCTTGGCTTCCCGAATGGAGAGGTGGCGCTGAGCGCTCAGTCTGTCCTGCAGGCGGTCACGTATGACTGGGTGTGTTTCCAGGGCGAGTACTTGGGTTTCAAGCTCGGACTGGGGTGCTGCTGCCTCTGCTGGTATCAGGTTCACTGCTGGGGGGTCGACTACTGCGGCTGAATGTGCAGTTGGTGCGGGGGATGCGGTGTGGAGTTCGGGCGTTTGAGCGACAGGGCCCAGCAGGCTGCTTGTGGCGGCTACGAGGCTGTGGGGGGCGATGGGGGGCAGGGTGACGGGGAGTTGGATGAGTTTCCGCAGATAGGTCCATCCCCAGGATGGGTCTTGGTGGCCTGCCCGTCCTTGCGTTGAGGCGAGATCGGAGTAGGCGCTGTCAAGGTGTGCTGCGACGACGGCGGAGTCCAGTCCGACAACGAAGCGGCATGGCACCGCGTTCGGCTCGACGCGTCGATGCGGGGAGTGGAGTGCTCCGGACAGGAAGAGGTTGATAGCCTCGAAAACTTCGGCGGTTGCGCGTGCCGAGCAGCGATCTAGATCGTCGATGAACACAATGAGTTCGCGACCGCTGGACCAGATTGTTTCCAGGAGGTCGCTGATGTCGTGCTGGACGAGATAGAGGTAGCCGGACCGGGCGTTGTAGTAGGGGTCGCGCAGCGCGTTGTCTGATCCGGATGTCGAGGCGGCAAAGGCACCGCTGAGCACAGGGCCATCGAGGATCTCTCCTGGCAGGAAGGAGTGTGCCCGGCCCAGAAGGAATCGAAGGGCCGTGTGTAGTACTCCTAGGGACAGTAGAAGCAGGGGAAGGCCGATGGCCAGGAGCGCGGCGTTCACGTTGTGTCCCGACCACCTGTAGTGCGTATCTGCTTTGGCCAGTTGCGCCACGACTGGGACGATCAAGGCAAAAACGCCTACCCGCAGTAGCGGCGAGAGAAGCCGCCGACTAACGGTGCGGCGCAGGTGATGGCGGTCGAGTCGTTCTGCGTTACGGCGTAGCCAGTACGCCTCGCGGTCGCGACCTGCGGTGCCTTGCGCTGAGCGTGAGGCTTGCACGATGTCGCGAGAGAGCCCGGCCCAGATCTGGTCGCTGGTTTGATACGCCCAGGGGTTGAAGCGAACCGTTACCACCGTGCGAGAGGCCGGCGGAGGGGAGGGCGTGCCGTGCAGCAGAGGCCACCTGCTGTGCTTGCTATTGGCGCCCGCCCGGCTTTGGCTGAGCAGGAACCTGATAGTCGAGCGCACAGGCAGGTTGCGGCGGCGCAGCCGTCGAAACCACTTGTTTACCTCATCCTTCCAGTGCTGCCAGCGGCCGACGGAGGCCGGAAGCACGTCCTGCTGGCGGGCAATGACCTCCTTCTCAATAAGTTGCATAAGCGTAGATTTGCCTGACCCCCACGGCCCCTCGATCGCTACGACCGAGGGGCCGGTACCGTCCTCCGCAACCAGTTCACCCGTCGGCGAGGAGCCTTCCTCGGCCGGCATGAGCAGGTCGGCCACCGCTGACACCAGGGCCATGCGATCGAGCAGGTCGCTGCCGGCCGGCCGATCGGCAAATCCTCTGAAGTGCACGGTGCCGTTGTGTAGGTCCGATCCATAAGACGAGTCCCCTAGCGCGGCCTCCCGCTCCAGTTGCTCGCGTTCGAAGCTGGCCAGAAGATCGGCGGAGGGGTCGAGCAGGGCCGAGCGCAGGACATTGGGGTGTGCGTCAAGCTGCTGATCTAGCCAGCTCGCGCCCAACCAGTCGCCGAGGAACGGGAAGCTCCCGCGCAGTCCGTGAAACCACTGCAGATCACGTAGCGTGGGGTCCACGGCGCACACCAAGTGCCACTTGTCCGGAGGGTTCCTGGCCGCCACCCTTTCCAGCGTTTGGCGGACCTGGCGACGGCGGCTGGTGGTCATGGTCCCAGCAAAGGCTTTGATCTCATAGGCCACACGCTCGCCGGTCTCAGTCTCCGCCACCACGTCGATGCCGACGTCGGAACGTCCGGCATCGTCCGAAGGTACGCGTGCGCGAGGGTCCACTTGCAGCAACAGCTTGGTGACCAAGGCGTGAAACTGCTGGTAGTTGGCTGTAAGGCGGTCCCATGGGTAGCTCACCGGTCAACGATACGATCATGCCAAAACCCTCGCGCTGCTTTGCCTCGAATTCCCTTTCAGCATTAGCCAGCCGTCGTCTTCCACACGCCCGAGGCCCATGGCAGGGTGCGCGACTACGCGGAGCGCTACCAGGCGGCTGCTGCGTCCTCCGGGCCACGTCGTGTCGACCGTCGCCGTGGCAACCACCATCGCCTGGGCGGTCGGCGGCCCTGCATTGTCAGTGCCCCGCGAGATGATGGAACCGGAAACACTCGTGCATAGGGCAAAGGCAGGGAATGCTGATGTTGGTGCCGTGGACCACGTTGGAGCCGCTGCAGACGGAGAACGTAGTCGCCGTCATGCTGTGCCGTGAGCACCCTCGGGCCGTCCGGATCCGCCCCTCGCAGGGCGACGGCGGCATTGACGTTGTCGAAGTCACCGAAGACGGCTGGGTGGTCTACCAGATCAAGTACTTCGCGACCAACCTCGATGCGAGCCAGAAGAATCAGGTCGCCGACTCCTACAACAAGGTGCAGGCATACGCGGCCTCCCAGGGTGCCCGCATCGCGGCCTGGCACCTAGTTGTCCCGCTGGATGCCACCAAAGAGAACCGCTTTGCCTGGTTCCGTACGCTCACCCAGGGCTCCGACTTCCCCTGCGAGTGGATGGGACTGGCCCAACTCAACGGCCTGGCGGCCAAGTATCAGGACGTCATCGACTACTTCCTCGGCAATGGCCTGGAGCGGGTACTGACGCTGCAGCAGCAACTGTTTGACCTGATGGGCCTCCAGAAGAGCACCGATCGGGCTCTTGACGAGGGCAGGCCGGCTCTTCTCCAGGCTGCCGACGCCATCGGCGGCCTGGAGGGCCTCTACCAGGCCCTCAACGCGCACGATCCGTTCTACCGGTACAGCTTCTCGGTCGACCAGGACCGTACGATGCCGCAAGGGGAACCGATGCTCGTCTTTGCCAGCCAGACCCAGGACGGCGACGGGCCCTGCATCACCTTTCGCGTCTTCGCCCGCTATGAACAGGCTGTGCGGGACCATGAGTTGGGTATCAAGTGGGCGGTGTCCTTCTCCGAAGACAGGCCCGTAACCCAGGCATTCCACGAGGCACTTACCTACGGCACCCCGGTGACCGTGTCGTCCACCGAAACCGCATCCTTCAACTGCACCCTGGACCTTCCTGGCGGCCTGGGCGGCCAGTTCTCCGAAGGCACCGCCAGACTCGGGCCGGCCTGGCAGGACGAGGCACCCAGTCGCAAGATGCGGCTGCAGCTTCTGGATGAAGCTGGCCAGGTCCTGGAGAGCCTGATCTTCGAGATGGAACCGACCCGCAGAGGGCTGTCCGGGAAAGGGCTGTCAGCATTCGGCCGGGACGCCTCTGGCGTGCTGGAGGTGCAGACCCTCACGGTCCTGGAGGGCAAGCGGCAGACGACGATGCGGTTCAGCCGCAACCCCCTTGAAGGGCTTCCTCCTGACGAAGTCCTCCCGGTTGTGCGCTTCATGGCGAGGCTCCACACAGCGCACAGTATTTGCGCTGCTGCACCCTACGGCCCCGTCCACAACAAGCCGATGCCGTTCCAGGGCGACCCGGACAGTGACATGCACGTGATGGCCGCGCGCGCTGCGGCCGTAGCACAGGCCCTGTCGGTCGTACAGGAATACACAACAGAACAGCTGGTGATGCCCGACCTGTTGCAGACAACCCTCGTGGAGGCAGCCAGGCTGCAATGGATCGCACGTCTGCTGCGCGAGACGACGTTCAGCTATCAGTGGAGTCGTGCAGAGATGGCCCTGCCCAAGGAAGCCTCTCCTGTTCCGGTCACGCAGGGAGACGTTCCGGAACGGCGAACCTTCTACCTGCCTCTGACGGTCGCGCTTGCCGGCCAGGAACGTGACCTCGGCCTTGGTATGGAGCGGATCGACTTTTCGTCTGCACTGGTCGAAGCGATGGAGGGCGAGGACGCCTGGCAGTTGAAGTGTCGCCCAGGGGACAGTGCCGAGGGCACCAGTACGCATGTGCCTGTTGCGGACCCTGACTGCGCCCAGCACGCGTAGCCGTGTGAGCCCGGCACGGTGCGACCTGCCCACCGCCCCCCGTTGCAGTACTCAGGCTTCCATGGCTACGTCGATAGGAGACCTGTGAGTAAGCAGCGGGGCACAGTGAATGCGCGCAGATTGACGACGCTACTCCTCGTCGCGGAAGGGCGGGATCTGACGCATGGCCAGCACCGAGCCGTCCCGGCTGATCGAGACAACGCCGCCCCAGACGTGGTCCCAGGATGTCCCGTATTCCTTGCCCTTTCTGGCGTGGACCCGCTTTCGGTAGGCGGCTAAATCGGCCTGTCGTCCGGGCTCTTTCCTGGTGATGAGGGAATCGAGAACATCGGCGGCGACGCCGGAGAATGCTTGTACTCGTTTGCCGTTGAGACGAAAGACGTGGTCTGTGCCCTCGAATCTCTCGCCGAGCAGGGTGTAGTCCTGGTCTTGGACGCTGCCGGAGGCGGCGTGGGCGAAGCCCTGGAAGAAGTCGCTGCCTTGGCGGGTGGTGAGGAGCGCGGCGGTGGATTCGCCGTCCCCGGCGAAGGCCGTCAGACCAGCGGCTCCCACGCGGGCCAAGACGCGCTGGAACCACTCGTAGTCCTTGGGGTCTTTGGGGCCGACTTGGCATCCGGGCTCGGAGGAGTCGGGGTCCTTGCCTTGTCCTGGTTTGAGGATGCCGATGCCTGGTTGCTCGTTGCCAAGGTCTAGGCCGATGCCGGCGGCGGGGGTTCCGTCGGGGATGTGCAACCAGCCGCCGGGGCCGTCGGCATGCAGGACGTGGACAGTGAGCGGGTCGGTCAGGGCGATCTCTGTGCTGAAGAGCAGGGCCGGGGTTTCGTTCCAGGCTCCGATGTGTACTCCGTCGGCGTGGACGGCTGCGGAGGCCAGCTGTTCGTATGCCTTCTGCCGGTCGCTGTGGTTTCCCTTGCAGGCGATGGGGATGACGCGCGAGGACTCGCCTGGCTTCCAGACCTCGGCGAAGAATTGCGGACGGTAGGGGTAGCCGACGGTCTTTGTCTTGGCCTTGTCGCGACTGGTCAGCGTCCAGCCGGCCCGTAGCGCGGTGTCGGCACGGACGAACGAGACGCTGTACTCCGGATAGCGGCGGGTGAGTATCTGTTCGCTGACGGCGAGAGCGAAGGCGTGTCCCAACTCCTCTGACTGCAGCGCCTTGTAGTACATGGCGATTCGCTTGCCCTCGTCGGACAGGCCGAGCAGGTTGCCCTCATGCGTCAGGCCGAGCTGGGTCTCGGTATGGGCACTGAGCGCCTGGCAGTACTTCAGGCTGCCCCAGTGCTCGGCCAGTCCGCGTGATGCACCGCGCTGGGACAGTGCAAGCCCGCGGCCCAGGTGGTGCAGGACGTCCCAGAACGTCAACGTCACGGACAGGTCGACCTCCGTGCCCGGGAGCGGGCGCAGGCCTGGTTTGCGCCGCAGCGGCTCGTAGGTCTCTCCCGTCTTGGTCTTGCCTTCCTCCTGCCGCTTTTCGAACGTCTCGCGACGCTCCCGTTCCTTGTCGGCGGCAGCCTCGTCTATCTTGCCCACGAGCTCCCGCGTCGAGTGCACCGAAACGGAAACCTGCTGCCTGAGACTGTTCAGGACCTCTTCAGTCTTCGGAGTGCTTGCCACGACCGCCCTCCCTACGTCGGATGTCCCGGTCGACCACCGATGGCCGACCGGTCACTCAGTCGAACAGCGGCGCCAGTGCGTTCGGACCGGCGAGGATGCGCCAGGCGGGAATACGGACCACGTTCGTGACAGGACCGGCCTTCGCACCCCGACCGCCTGAGGGAAGCCCGACGAGCAGGCCGGCTCGTTCGTGTACCAGCCGAAGGTGTCGTGCCGGATCACGGTCCGGCCCGGGGCCGGTGTCGACGACGACCGCGGTGTTGCCGCCGGACGCGGTGAACAGCAGATCGATGCGCTGTCCACCGACCAGCGCATCACGTTCCAGCTCGACAACACCGTCTGCGGCGAGGACCTGCTGCACAGTGTCGGTGAGATCCCTACGGTGACGGCCCTGCCGGAGACGCGGCTCTGGCGCAGGAGTGGGCCGCCTGCTGGTGGTCTGTCCTGGGTCCCACAAGAGCGAGCGTGAGGACAGCAGATGAGGGAGCCCCGTCTCTTGCTGCCAGTAGGCGTGGTTGCCCACCGTGATCAACTGCGACTTGGCTCGCGTGATCGCGACGTTCCAGAGACTGACCTGGCTCGTCACCCAGTGGGCCGTGCGTTGTGGGGTGTTTGTGGTGGCCACCGGGCTGAGGATCATCACGTCGCGCTGGCCGCCCTGGAAGGCGTGCACCGTTCCTACCCGGACCCGGTCGCTGCCGATCATGCTCTCCAGGGCGTCCTTCTGGGCACGGAACGGTGTCACCACGCCCACGGTCGCGCTCTCGGGCAGACGGCGAAGCAGCGCCCGCACGATGTCGGCAACAGCGGCGCCCTCGGACGGGTTGCGCCAGGACTTTCCTCCCGGGCCGCGTGCCGACTCGCCGGAGGGCACATGCGCCCAAGCCAGTACAGGGGCCCCCTCCCCGGTGTTCATAAGATCGATCGCGGGTATCTGCCGGCGCACGTCGGTCATGAGCTCCAGCGCGCCGGAGTAGCAATGGCCGTTGACGATTTCGGCGATTTCCGGGTGGCAGCGGTAGTGCTCGTCGAGCAGCAGCGCGCTCTCGCCGTTCTGCGCGGCGGCGTGGTAAGAGGAGTGGACGTGGTAGGCAAGCCGCCGGTCCTCCAGCCAGGCCGCGCTCAGACCCGCCCTGACGCGGGCCTGACGTTCCTGTTCCGGCGAGATACCGGGGATGTGCGTCAACTGCATCGGATCCCCGATGATCAGGGCCCTGCGGGCGCGGAACAGCAGGGGCAGCACCGCCGCGATGGAGCACTGGCTGGCCTCGTCGATGACGACCAGGTCGAAGAGTTTTGGATCGGGCCTCAGTTGGCGCACCGCGTGGGTGGTGATCGCCCACCCTTTCAGGTGGCGCAGCAGGTTCAGCTGGCTGCGCTGGGTTCCCTTGCGCTGACGCAACGTCTGAAGCCGCTGGTCCAGCAGTGATCGCCCGCGGTCGAGCACCTCCGCCGACATGGCCTCGCACAGCTCTGCGGACAGCTGGGCCCGTGTCGTGGCGCAGCCTGAGCGGGCCTGGCGCACGGCCTCCTCGTCGTAGGCGGCCTGAGCCGGCGTGAGGTCACGCACCTGGCGCTCCAGGCCGGTCAGATCCGCCAGGTCATCGAGAAGATCCGAGGCAACGGGTCGTTCCGCGGCCCATGGGGGGAGTTGGACCGCTGCATCGGTACCGGCAGCGGTGACGAATACCTTCATGGCGCGCGTTCGGCGCCAGCGCCCCCACCAGCCGCCCGCCGCTGCTGCCCGGCGGGCCCTCGTTTCCCAACGTGCCAGCGCCGAGAGGTCGCCGGATTGCCACAGCCGTGACAGGGACGCCACCGGAAGCTCGGCCTTTCCGGCCAGGTCGGCGCGCTGCGACAACATCTGGGCCAGCCGCACCTCACCCTCGACCTGTCGTGCGGCCTGGTCGCGCAGGGCGGCGGCGCGCGAGCGGAGGTTTCGCAGTTGACCTGCCACGGTGGCGGAGCTGCGCGCGGGCTGGGCAGGCGGAGCGGACAGCAGCTGCTCGAGCTTCTCGGCCTCCTTGACCAGAGCCTCGACGTTGCCGGTGCGCATCAGCAAGCCGGGAGCGATGTCGTCGCAGCGCTGGGCGACGACGTTCACCGCCTCGTTGTTGGTCGACGCCACCAGTACTGACTCACCTGCCGCGACACAGGTGGCCACCACCGAAGTAACGACCTCGCTCTTTCCCGTCCCGGGTGGACCGGTGGCCACGGTCAGCGGCTGCGTCATCGCGGAGACGACCACCTGCTCCTGGCTCTCGTTGAAGGGCCCGGCCGACACGACGAGAATGGCATCCGTGGTGGGCGCGGGGTTGCCGCCGTTCAGGAGCGCGTCCAGTGCCGTACCCGGGATCTCGTCCTTACGGGTGGAGATGGCCAGGAGATTCTCCACGACGCCGTCGCTGGCGAACCGCTCCACGCTCGACGGGGCCAGGATCACGGCGGCGTTGTGCGCGCCGGGACGCAGGGCCTCGTTCACCGAGTCCCCGCTCAGAGCGGAGGCGTCGAGCGGTTCAAGCTCGGGGAGCCCCAGGACATCAAGCAACTCCCGTACGGCTTTGATCATCTGCGCGTCGTTGCCGTGCTGCCACGTCGGCTGCCAACGGGCTAACAGCTGGGCAGCCTCGTCCTCGGAGAGAACCTCGGTCACCAACTTGGTGTGCAGCGATGGCACCCCGCTCGGGCGGAGCACCGCGCGACCGCTCTCGTCTGGAGCCAACTCCATTTGCTGAATCAACAGCGGGGCGATCCCGACATCCGTGCCCCGGCTGCCCTCACCGCGGGAAGGGAGCGTGATGGCCGGATATCCGTACCAGTATTCGTGCTGATCGGCAGCGCGCCCTGAGCCGTTCTTCGCTGTGGTGCCGCCTGAGCTGTGCGCACCGGGCAAATTCTTGGGGGCCGGCAGTGCTGGGCTCAGACCGGACTGAACGGTCTCGGGTCCCTCGTCTATCAGGAAGTACTGCGTGTTCCGTCCTGCCCGCCGATCGGGCAGCATGCTTGCCGCGGCTTGGGCGTTTAGGCACTGCGCGTAGTAACGCAGCAGGCGCTGCCAGTCGTTGGAGTTCTCACGATCAGCCGCGACCCGCTCGCGAGCCTTGAGGTGAGCCGCCGACGGCGGGGGCGGTTCATGGGGCGGAGAGGGGAGATGGACCGGGCTGGCCACCGATCGGGCGAAGTGCAGCGTGTGGGTGGCACGGATGGTGGACTTGGTCGGGCGTTGCTCCTCCGGCACACCCTTGCGCACCATCTGCGTGGTCAGATACTCGAAGAGGTCCTCCGGCGATATCCAGCCGCTGTCCTTGATCCGTCCGTTCCGCAGTCCTTCGACGATTTCACCGGTGAACCGCGAAGTACCGAGCGTCGATCCCTCGGGAGCCATGGCGGAGGCAGCCTGGAGCGCGTCCGAGGCGGTAATGAAGTACACGCCAGTGGGATGCAGCAGGGTGCTGGGCTCCGCCTCGTCCGAGTCCGCACCCTTCCGGCCCTTGGCATGCCAGCCCTGAACGACGGAACCGCTGGCGCAGCAGTCGAGCAGCACGATCTTGGACGCGGCGCGGCAGGACTGCAGAGTCCGCTCCAGGAACTCCGCCGATACCGCCGTGCGGGGAAGATCGGCGGGGTCGCTGTCGCGGGTGAGGAAGTACAGCTGGTTGTCGGCCTCGGAGAACTCGCCGTGTCCGCTGAAATACAGCAGTGCGCTCTCACTTTGCTGGCGCTCTTCGAGGAACGACTCGATGGCGTGCAGCATTTCCGCACGCGTCGGGTCCGGCACCATGTCGCAGTCGTTGTATTGGCCGATCTCCGTGCTCTGCAGAACGGCTTGCATGTAGTGCAGATCGGCACGGACTGCCGGAAGGTCGTGATAGTGCTCGTTGTCGTATGTGGAGACGCCGATCAGAAGGGCGTATCGATCGTTGTTGCGCACTCCCGATCAGTCCGCCGTGGAGGTGTCGTCGTGGTCCGGCGTGCCATGAGCCGAGTCACCGCCTAGCGGTAGGGATCCCTCAGCCAGGAACCGTTCGAGGCGTGCGTCGTCCTCACGCGCCTCGCGGCCTGTGATGCGCATGGTGGACCCGTCCGGACGGGTCGCGATGATGGTGCGCTGGGGGACCTTGGCAAGCCATACCTGAATGCAGGCTGCGGCAAACGACCCGGCGCTCAGGGCCAGGCCGACGACCTCCGAGACGTCGCCGCCCTTGTCGGTGCTCACCGCGGGACTGGCTGAGGGCAAGCGCAGGGAGGCTGCCGGGTCCGTCTCCGAAACCTCGGCAAGCAATTCGCGGGCGTCCCTCCGAGCTCGCAACGGATCCTCGTCGATCACAGAGATCAACAGGCGCGGCAGGCCTTTTCCGTCGTTGCTCACGCGTCCCCCTGCGCTGTCAGCTGTCGCCCTACGATGCTTCGGGAAAGTACCTGACGAGCCAACTATGGAAACGTGAACTATCCGGAAACTGCTGTTAGTTGACGCGAAAGCGCTCCACCCTTGTAGGCGTCAGCAACCGGTGCACATAGCGCCTCCGGTCGACCAGGACCCTCCCCGCACCGTGGATCAGCCGTGCGAGGCTCAGGTCGGAATGGAACTGGCAGAGCGGGAGCCGATCGTTGATGTCGTCACTTGCTTCGGTTGGCTTCAATGCTTCGAGAGTGTGAGGAGGGCAGGTACTCCAGCGGTTCAAGCGCTGCCTACGGGTATTCGGTGGGTCGTCCGCTCGTGAGCGGACGACCCACAGGATGACTCTCTTCCGGCGCCATTGGTCCGCAACTGGTCCGTGGGGAACTCCGCCGGATGTCAGAGAGTAATGAGAAGAACCCAACACGTTACATTGGGTGGCTGTTGCGTCGGGGTGCCTGGAGCGCAACGATGCCGCCAGGCACCCAACTTGAGGCTCTAGAAGAACCCGAGCTTCTTGGGGTTGTATGAACAAAGAACGTTCTTCGTCTGCTGGTAGTGCTCCAGCATCATCTTGTGGTTCTCCCTGCCGATGCCCGACTGCTTGTAGCCGCCGAACGCGGCGTGCGCCGGGTACGCGTGGTAGCAGTTCGTCCAGACCCTGCCCGCCTTGATCCCGCGTCCCGCCCGGTAGGCCGTGTTGACGTCGCGGGTCCAGACTCCGGCGCCCAGCCCGTACAGGGTGTCGTTCGCCGTGCTGATGGCGTCGTCGAAGTCGGTGAAGGACGTCACGGCCACGACCGGGCCGAAGATCTCCTCCTGGAAGACCCGCATCCGGTTGTCGCCCTCGAAGACCGTCGGCTGGACGTAGTAGCCGCCCTCCAGCTCACCGCCGTGCTCGACGCGCTGGCCGCCCGTCAGGATCTTCGCACCCTCCTGCTGGCCGATGTCCAGGTACGAAAGGATCTTGTGCAGCTGGTCGTTGGAGGCCTGGGCGCCGATCATCGTGTCGGTGTCCAGCGGGTGGCCGGGCACGATCTGTTCCGTGCGGGCGATGGCCGCCTCCAGGAACGCGCCGTAGTGGCCGCGCTGGATGAGCGCGCGCGACGGGCACGTACACACCTCGCCCTGGTTGAGGGCGAACATCGTGAACCCTTCGAGGGCCTTGTCGAGGAAGTCGTCGTCGGCGCGCGAGACGTCGTCGAAGAAGATGTTCGGCGACTTGCCGCCCAGCTCCAGCGTCACCGGCTTGATGTTCTCGGAGGCGTACTGCATGATCAGCCGCCCCGTCGTGGTCTCACCCGTGAAGGCGATCTTCGCGACGCGCGGGCTGGAGGCGAGCGGCTTGCCGGCCTCCGCTCCGAAACCGTTGACGATGTTGACGACGCCCGGCGGCAGCAGATCCGCCACCAGACTCAGCCAGTAATGGATCGAGGCGGGCGTCTGCTCGGCCGGCTTGAGGACCACGGCGTTGCCCGCGGCGAGCGCCGGGGCGAGCTTCCAGGTGGCCATCAGGATGGGGAAGTTCCACGGGATGATCTGCCCGACCACGCCCAGCGGTTCGTGGAAGTGGTACGCCACGGTGTCGTCGTCGATCTCGCTGAGCGAGCCCTCCTGGGCGCGCAGGGCCCCGGCGAAGTAGCGGAAGTGGTCGATGGCGAGCGGGATGTCGGCCGCCAGGGTCTCCCGTACGGGTTTGCCGTTCTCCCAGCTCTCGGCGACCGCCAGCTCCTCCAGATGGGCCTCCATCCGGTCGGCGATCCTGTTCAGCACCGACGCCCGGTCCCCGGCGGACGTGGCGCCCCAGCCAGGAGCCGCCGCATGGGCCGCGTCCAGGGCACGTTCGACGTCCTCGGACGTGCCGCGCGCGATCTCGGTGAACGGGCGGCCGTTGACGGGGCTCGGGTTCTCGAAGTACTGACCCCGGGCCGGCGGCACGTACTCCCCGCCGATCCAGTGGTCGTAGCGGGACGCGTACGTGACGATCGCGCCCTCGGTGCCCGGCGCAGCGTAACGGGTCATCTCTGTGGCCTCCCGGATCCGGTGCCGCCCGCCGTTGGACGGCCCTCGGCGCGAGGCTAGGGACGGTGACGTTGCAAGGCCGTTGCAACCGGGCGCACGGCAGGCAGGCCCTCAGCCGCGCTGCTCGGCGTCGATTCCCCGGACCCGGGCCAGCAACGCCGGCCGCTGGCCCGCCGGGACCGCCTCGGCCAGCGCCCGCCACACCGGCAGGTCCTCCTCGCCCCACGGGCTGTACGCCCAGTCGGCGAGCAACCCCGGATCACCCCGGGCGATCAGCGCGGCCCGCAACTGCTCCTCGATCCGCCGCCGCAGCCGTACGACCGCCGGGGCCCCGGAACCCGGCAGCAGCGGGCCCGCGTACGCGTCCAGCGCCGCCGCCACCGCGCCCGAACCCAGCCGGCGCGTCACCGTGTCGAAATCGGCGTCCACCGGGACGGCCAGCCGGTACGGGCGCGAGTCCAGCAGATCGGGCCCCAGCAGCCGCCGGAGCCGGGAGAGCTCCGCCCGCAGCGTCACCGGGGTCACCGACTCGTCCTCGTACAGCTCGACCAGCAGCTCGTCTCCGCTCAGGCCCTCCGGCCGACGGGCCAGCGCGACCAGGATCTCGCTGTGCCGACGGCTGAGCCGCAGCCTTCGCCCGCCCGCCACCAGCAGCGCCTCGTCCCGGCCCAGCGCACTCAGCCGCACCGCGTCGACGTCCGCCCCGGGCGGCGGTGTCAGCAGTGCGAGATGTGACTCGGCGGCCCGCGCCACCGCCTGGACGAAGGCCAGACTGTGCGGATGGGCGAGCCGGTCCCCGCCCGTGATGTCCACGGCTCCCAGGACCCGGCCCGTACGGGGATCGTGCAGCGGTGCCGCCGCACAGGTCCACTGCTGGACCGGCCGCAGGAAGTGCTCGGCCGCGAAGACCTGGACCGGGCGGTCCACCGCGATCGCCGTCCCCGGCGCGTTCGTCCCCGCCACGGACTCGGCCCAGCGGGCGCCCTCCACGAAGTTCATCAGGCCCGCCGCCCGCCGCGCCGCCGTATGGCCCTCCACCCACAGGAGGCGGCCGTGCGCGTCGCAGACCGCCAGCAGATGTTCCCCGTCCGTGGCGTACGCCCCCATCAGTTCACGGATCACCGGCATCGCCCGGGCCAGGGGATGCGCCGCCCGGTAAGGCCCCAGCTCGTCCGGGCCGAGCTCCACGACGGGGGCCTCGTCCGGGCTGACCCGCGCCCGCGCCGAGCGCCGCCAGGACGCCCCGACCACCGCGCGGACGGGCCGCTCCAGCCGCCCCGCCGAGGTGAACACATCGTGGGCGTGACGCAGCGCGCCGCTCCGTTCGCCGGGATCGGTGTCCGCCGCCAGGGCCACCCAGGGATCCGTCAACTCACCCTCCCGTCCAGGGCCGTCGTGCTCTCCCATCGTCGTCGCCGTCGGCCTCCGCGACAACCTCGGTGCGGAGAGTCATCACCACGGGTGGTGGGGGAGAGGACTCAGGCGGCGTCGCGGACGAGCCGGAGGTAGCGTTCCCAGTCCCAGTGGACGCCCGGGTCGGTGTGGTCGCTGCCCGGCACCTCGTGGTGGCCGACGATGTGCTCCCGGTCCTTGGGGATGCCGTGCCGGTCGCAGATGTCGGCGGTGAGCCCGGCGGACCGCAGGTACATGACGTCCGTGAAGAACTCCGGGCGGTCCACCCACCCTTCGTGCTCGATACCGATGCTCCGGGTGTTCCAGCTCCAGTTGCCCGCGTGCCAGGCAATGTCCCTCTCCCGTACGCACTGGGCGACGTGCCCGTCGCCCGAGCGCACCACGTAGTGGGCCGACACCTGCTTGGAGGGGGAGCGGAAGATACCGGCGGTCGGCGTGAACAGCTGCTGGGCGACATGGATGACGACACGGTCGATCCGGCGCTCGGAAGGGCGGGAGGGGACGGTGTAGTTGGCGGGGTGGGCCGGAACCCAGAGGGCCGTCGCATAGTCGGTGGACCCCTTGGACGCCGCCACGGCCCGGACCGACGACGGCAGAACGGCCGCCGCACCCAGCGTCGCGGCGGCGTACTGGATGATCCTTCTGCGGTGCAACAGTGCTCCTGGGGTGGGGCGACGGGCCCCGGTCGATCGATCGCCCCTGTCGCAGCACATGACGAGCGCATGGGATGCCTGGTTCCCGGTGGTTGCTTTCCGGACGCGCGTGCGATCCGCGCACATCCGGGCACGTGTTGCCGGTTCACTGGAAGCGCCTATGCGCGTGCGGCCCCCGCGTGTCCGGTTCTGGTTCCCGGAGGGACCCAGCCCCCCCCCCCCCCCGGGAACCGGCCGTGTCAGACCGCCGCGCCCTACCCGCTCATCCCGACCGCCGTTCCGTCCGCCGCCCCGTCCTCGGCCCCCGCCAGCGCCCCCGCCGGATCGTCGTCCGCCGGTCCGGCGGGTACCCACCGTCCGCGCTCCTTGCGGTAGGGCCACCAGCGTCCGTCCTGGTCCAGCCGGAGCTGGAGGTCGGTGCCCGCCATGGTCCAGCGGGCCCGCCCGCTCGCCCGCAGGGCCGGGCGCTCACCGGTCTCCCACGCCTCGCCGAGCCGGGCACGGGCCCGCCCCAGGTCGTCCGGGTCCGGGACCCACTCCTCGTCGAGCACGGCGAGCGCCGCCACCCCGCCGTACCGCCAGGCGCGGACCGCCGCGTCCAGGTCCGCGGGCCGGCGGCCGGAACCCGCTGCCAGCCGGGCCCCGACCCGCGCATCCGGCCGGGCGTCCGCGGCCAGCCGTACCGCGTCCTGCTGCGGGGTCAGCTCGACCGGGAGCGACTGCTGCTCGTGCCCCGGGGCCAGGGCGTCCAGCAGCATCCGGTGGGCCCGCACCGCGCTGTCGGCCGCCAGCACCTCCAGCGCCGCCGGGTCGATGCCGGGCGCGGGCGGGGTCTCCGTGTCCAGGGACGGCCCGAGCCCCGGCGCGTCGGGGGCCGACGGGGGAGCGGGGAGCGGCGGAAGGATCCCGGCCGCCGCGAACGCTTCCCCGGCCGGGACCCCGCGAACCTCCCGCGCCGCGTCACCGGTGGCCCCTGCCGTCCCGCCGTCCCCCGAGCGGACCGCGCGAGCGGCGCTGCGCACCTGGAGTTCGTCCAGCAGCCGCCGCTCGTCGCGCCCCCGCATCAGCAACAGGACGAACGGGTCCTCGTCCAGCAGGCGCGCCACCTGGTAGCAGAGGGCCCCCGAATGCGGGCAGTGGTCCCAGGCCCCGCAGGTGCACTCCGGCTCCAGGTCCCCGATGCCCGGCAGCAGTTCGACCCCGGCGCCCGCCGCGTCCTCCACCAGATGCGGCGGCATCTCCCGGTCCAGCAGCGCCGCGATGTGCCCGGCCCGGTCCACGGCCATGTCCAGGAACCGGTCCCAGGCGCCCGCGCCGAGCTGCTGGAGCAGGACGTCGCTGCGGTGGGCCGTGCCGTCGCGGTCCCGCACCATCGCCGTGATCCGCCCCGGCCGTACGGAGACCGCCCCGACCCCGCCCTTCCGGGCCAGTTGGCGGCCCTGCTTCAGCTGCTGACCGTCCAGCGCCGTGTCCTCCAGGGCCTGGAGCCACGCCCGGCCCCACCAGGACGTGGCGAAACCCCGGCCCTGGGTGGGGGGAAGCGCCGCGAACGTACGCTCAGGTCCGGGCGCGCCGACCCGCGACGCACAGGCCCCCTCGTCCCCGCCCGAGACGTTCGCGTCGTTCGCGTCGTTCGCCCCATACTCCGTCTCCGTGCCGTACGGGGAATCGTCCTCGAAGTCGTATCCGTAGTCGTCGCTCATCGCGCGCCCCCTCGCAGCTCGACCAGGTCGGCCAGTTCCGCATCGGTCAGTTCGGTCAGTGCCGCCTCGCCCGAGCCGAGCACCGCGTCCGAGAGACCCTGCTTGCGGGCCAGCATGTCGGCGATCCGGTCCTCGATCGTGCCCTCGGCGATCAGCCGGTGGACCTGCACCGGCTGCGTCTGGCCGATCCGGTACGCCCGGTCCGTCGCCTGCGCCTCCACCGCCGGGTTCCACCAGCGGTCGAAGTGCACGACATGACCGGCACGCGTGAGGTTGAGCCCGGTCCCCGCCGCCTTGAGCGACAGCAGGAACACCGGCGCCTCGCCCGTCTGGAAGCGGGCCACCATCTCCTCGCGCCGCGCCACCGGCGTACCCCCGTGCAGGAATTGCGTGTCCACCCCGCGCGCGGCCAGGTGCTCCTCCAGCAGCCGGGCCATCTGCACGTACTGCGTGAAGACCAGCACCGAGCCCCGCTCGGCCAGGATCGTGTCCAGGAGTTCATCCAGCAGCTCGACCTTCCCCGAACGGTCCGCGATCCGCGGCCGCTCCTCCTTGAGGAACTGCGCCGGGTGATTGCAGATCTGCTTGAGCGACGTCAGCAGCTTCATCACGAGCCCCCGCCGCTCGAAACCGTCGGCGGCGGAGATCTCCGCCAGCGTCTCGCGGACCACCGCCTCGTACAGACCGGTCTGTTCCGGCGTCAGCGACACGGCCCGGTCGGTCTCGGTCTTCGGCGGCAGCTCGGGCGCGATGCCCGGGTCGGACTTCCGCCGGCGCAGCAGGAACGGCCGCACCAGCGCGGCGAGTCGCTCCGCGGCGGCCGGATCGTTCCCGCCCTCGACCGCGGCGGCGTATCGCGTACGGAAGGTGCCGAGCCGGCCGAGCAGACCGGGCGTCGTCCAGTCCAGGATCGCCCACAGTTCGGAGAGGTTGTTCTCCACGGGGGTGCCGGTGAGTGCGACCCTGGCCCGGGCGCCGATCGTCCGCAGCTGCTTGGCCGTCGCCGAGTGCGGGTTCTTGACGTGCTGGGCCTCGTCGATGACGACCATGCCCCAGGACACGGCGGCGAGCCGGGGCGCGTCGAGGCGCATCGTGCCGTACGTCGTCAGCACGAACTCGCCGTCCACCAGACCCTCCAGGGAACGCGACGCGCCGTGGAAGCGGCGGACGGGCGTGCCCGGGGCGAACTTCTCGATCTCCCGCTGCCAGTTGCCCATCAGCGACGTCGGAACACACCACCAACGTCGGCCCGGCGGCGCCGGGATCGGTCTGCCGGTGCAGATGCAGGGCGATCAATTCCCTATAGGTTCAGCGTGTTGAAGGGCTACAGGAGGGGTTGAGTAGAGCTGTGTGGCGGGTGTTCTGGGTGGGTGCGGACTGGTGGGAGCGGTCTGGCGGATCGGGTCTCGTAGGTGCCGACTTTGAAATGCGGGAGGGCGATGCGGTCTTCGTTGCGCCTGATTACCGGATCGATCCCGTGCTGTGCCGGTACGGGCAGTCGGCGGTTTTCCGGGGGTACACGGCGGAGACGCGGCGTAATTACTCCTGTGATTTGGTGCTGCTGCTGACGTTCTTGTGGAGCCGGGGAAGGCATTGGTCGGATGCCCGAGACAAGGACTTGGAGGATTTCAAGGACTGGCGGTTCAAGGCTCCGCAGAATCCGGGGCGGGTCGGGGCCTCGAAATCGAATCGTGAACTCGCCGCTTTCGTTGCGTTCTTCAAGTGGGCGAAGCGGAAGGGGTACGTCACGCACAGCCCGGTAGCGGTGCGCGAGGTCGTCGGGCGCGAGGGTGAGGTACGCGAGGTGCCCGCCGGTCTGGAGCCGGTGAAGCCGGCCTCGGGCATGCACTGGCTCACGCCGAGGGCATGGCGCTTGTGGATCGCTGTCGGGCTGTGTGGGCACGACGCTCAGGATCTCGTGGAGCCGGGTTGGATGGGACGGCTGGAAGACAGGAACGTGGCGTTCACGCGACTGGTGGTGTCATCGGGACTGCGCCGTCAGGAGGCGGGGGCACTGCTGACGTTCGAGGTGCCGGCCACCCGGCTCGGCAACAGCCGCTATTGCTTCGGCCGGCTGGCTGCGGAGTCGACGCGGGCGAAGGCGGCGCGGACCTACTACGCGTCTACGGAGTCGGCGCGGGACATCGAGTCGTACGCGGACGGCTCCCGCGCCTGGGCCGTGAGCAAGGCGCAACTCAAAGGCCGCTATGACCGCTTGGCCGGGATGCGGCTGGTCATCGAGGTGACGCCCGGGCCGCGGAGGAAGGTCCGCTGGGTGGAGCGTGACGGCACCTTGTGTGAGCAGGCCCTGGACCGGCTGACCTGGCAGGAGCGGACGTTGCTGTTCACGGAGGGCCCGCTGGGGCCGGAGCCGATGTGGCTGTGGCTGAACGAGGCGGGACTGCCGTTTCATCCGCACTCGTGGGAGGCCGTCTTCCGTGCGGCGAACTTGCGGTGCCGGAAGGTGCTGGCGCCTCCGAAGCATGAGCGGGTGGATCCGCACAAGGTGTACTGGCCGCACGCCAGGGTGCACGCGGGGCGTCACAGCTTCGCCTTGAAGATGTTGGTCACGCTCAATGAGGTCCTCGACCGCAGGTTCGGCCTGACCGCGCGCGAGCGCCGGCACTATGGGCAGCTTCTCGGGGACCCGTGGCAGATGGTTCAGGGGCTGCTGGGCCACGCCACCCGCCAGATCACGGTCGATACGTATCTCGCGCCGGTACGCCACCTGGACCTGGCCTCGTTGCTGCGGGAGGCAGAGGAGCCGGCTGGTGAGGCGGTGACCGACCTGGACGGCGTGTTCGCGAAGCTCGCCCGGGAATCGGAGGGCATCCAGGACATCGATGTGAAGCTCACCGTCAAGCAGACCGGAGGGAGGGCATGAGCCGCAGGGGACGATCCGCGTCGCTGCCGCCGGCCGACCACTCGGCTCCGGCAGTCATGGACCCGCTCGACGGCCGGGTCGTGCACCACCGCGACCGTGACGGCCACGTGAGGAAGTTCGACTTCGCTACGCTGCCGGTCGCCGAACCCATGCAGCGTTCCCTGGCCGTGCTGTTCGCGGATGTCACCAAGGGCTGGACCTCGCACGAAACGTCCAAGGGAGCGTTCAAGAACATCAGGACGTTCACCAAGTACTTGTCCGAATGCGTGAAACCTCCGCAGGACCTGGATGACTTGACTGCGGCGCTGGTGAACGGCTGGTGGCTGCAGCAGAAGGATCGCCAGGGCAGCCGGGACGCGTTCCGGCAGGTGCGGAGCCTGCTGATCGAGGATGCGCGGCTTCAGCAGGGCCCGGTCGCGGAAGCGCTGACCCGCCGCGTTCCGCTGCTTCCCCGCGACCAGGAATCGTATGAGTCAGCCGAACTCGGACAGATCAAGCTGACGGCCCTGCGGATCTTCCGCTCTGCCCGGTTGCGCATCGAGGAGAACGCCGCACATCTGCACCAGTGGCACGAGGGCGCATTCTCGCCCACCAGCCCGGATGGACTGCTCGGCGAAGCCCTGGACATCATCGCGCGCACGGCAGACGTTCCCCGCTACGTCACCATCGGGCAGGTACAGCGCCGGTATCGGCGGGCGCTGGGAGGCAACAACGCCGAGGCTTTGTGGAAGCGGCTGTTTCTGGACCGGATGGAAGCTGTCTCGCTCGGAGTGCTGCTGATGGCCGAGTTCGGCTGGAACCTGAGCGTGATCAACGTGATGCCCACGCCCACGGCGGCTCCGGACTTCGGCGGGGACGGACATCCCACCTACAACATCAAAGTCTGGAAGCACAAGGGCAATCGGTTCGAGAGCGAGAACGTCACCGACACCGGCGCGGGCTCTCCCGGCAGACTGATCACCGAAGCCCTGGAGGCAACCCGGTTCGCCCGGGCCTTGGCCAACGGCCTGGAGCCGGACATCGATCGCTTCATCGGCTGGCGTCCCTTGCAACGCAGGGATAGCACCGACAAGGCGCGACGGGTCACCGTCGGCCCGATCCGGCTCGGCCTGGACGGCTCCGACGCGGCGTTCTGGGGAAAGAAGACCGGAACAGGCTCGCCGTTCCAGCGGGGACGGCGAACAGTGGTGGTGGAGCGCGGAGAGCCGTCCCAGCACAGTCAGGACACGCATGAACGCCGGTACGTGCTGCCGGACAAGCGAGTTCAGCGGGAAGCAGCACCAGTTGTCGCCGCCGGTGCAGCTGCCGCCGTCCGCACCGCCCGACGCCAGGTGAAGCTTCGCGCCCGATTGGTCGACCAGCGGGTCGCCGAGCACGGTGAGACCGCCACCGCGGACTGCTCCGGAACCGAAGGCGGTCTGGCGCCGTTGCCGGACGGCGGCTGCGGGGCCTCGTTCCTGCTCTGCCTGGCCTGCGAGAACGCCCGCGTCCACGCAGATCACCATCCTCGTCTGGTGCTGCTGCACCAGGCTCTGGCCAACGCCCGCAGCGTGCTGCCGACGCCCGCTTGGGAACGGCGGTGGGGCGACGCCCACGCTCGGCTGGAAGACCTGCAACGGAAGGTCGGCCCAGGCGCCTGGCAACTGGCCCGCGCGAGGATCACCGACCTCGACCGCACCATCGTCGACAATCTGTTGAACGGATACCTCAACCCGTGACCGCTCCTCTTGAAGCCGACCCCTATCTGCTGCCACTGCCCTCAGCGGCCACCCCGGTCTTTCCCGAGCACCTGGTCGTCGCTCGCCACGCTCACCTCAACAGCCGCTATGGTGACGCGATCTGGCCACTCGCGCCCATCATCGACGACCCCAGCATGGAACACGGCCGCCTCGCCTGGGCCTCCTGCCCCGACGGCTTCCGCGAGGAGCTCAGGCTGATCACCTGGACGTTCTTCAACGGCGAACTCCGCAACACCTTCGTACGCGACCGGGGCAGTCGGCTGCGGACCCGCCTCGCGCCCGGGACCGCCCGGAATACGGTCTACCAGTGGTGGGGGATGGCCGACTGGCTGCACAGCCAAGGCCACACCAGCTTCACGGGTTGCGACCGCGGCACGTTCAGCCTTTATGCCGCGCATCTTCGCAAAACGATCACTACCCGGGGCGCCGTGAGGAAGGCCCTGACCGCGGTGACACGGCTGTGGGCATTCGACCAGCTCAGCGCACGGCCGATCGAGATTCGCCGTCCTCCATGGGACGAGGAGGGCATGGACGACTACCTTCCTGCCGCCTCGCCACGTGGCCCGGAGAACGCGCGAGAGCCCCTGAGCGAAGAGGTCATGGGCCCGCTCCTTGTCTGGGCACTGCGTCTGGTGGACGACCTGGCCGACGACATCATCGCCGCCCACAAGGAGACCGTCCGTCTCGACCGGGCGGCCCTCACCCAGCCCAGCACCCCCGAAGGCCGCGCGTCCCTGCGCAGCTACCTCACCGAGCACCTCGCCGAACGGCGCCCACTGCCCTCGACCCGCCAGAACGGGAAGACCGCTCTGGCCCGTCAGTACATCGCCGGCGTCACCGGCGCTTCCCTCAAACAGGTCGCACTGGCCTACCGGGACCGCGGACTTGGCGCCCTGGTCACTGCGGATCCCGGTCCCTGCCCGCTGGACATCCCGGTCACGGGACAGATCGCCGGCCGCCCCTGGCGCTCGCGCATCGACTACACCGAAACCAGCGAACTCCTGAGGCACCTGATCACAGCCGTGTTCATCGTCTGCGCATACCTGACCGGCGCCCGCACCCAGGAAGTGCTCGCGATGCGCTCGGGCTGCTGCCCCGATCCCGAAGACGGGCAAGGACGACACCTCATGCGCATCCAGCCCGACGATGTCGACGAGTCTCTCGACGACGAGGACGAGCTGGACGACGGCCTTGAAGACGAGCCGCATCTGCTGATCCGCAGCAGGCATTTCAAGACTGCCACCGACCCGGACACCGGCAACTACCTGCCCAGCGGAGCCGAACGGGCCGTCCCCTGGGTCGCCATCGTCCCCGTCGTCAACGCGATCAGAGTCCTCGAGCGACTCGTCCCCGAGGACGACCTGCTCTTCGGCGCATCCGTCCACAACCGGACCCACCCCAACACACGGACGGGCTCGCTGATCGTCGACACCATCCGGACCCGGATCGAGGACTTCGTGACCTGGGCCAACGTGGAAGCCGACGCCCACGACCTCCCAGGAGAAGTGATTCCACCCGACCCGCACGGCAAGATCGGACTCGGACGCTTCCGCCGAAGCCTCGCCTGGCACATCGCACGCCGACCAGGAGGACTGGTCGCCCTCGCCATCCAGTACGGGCACATGCGCACCGTGCTGAACACCGACGAGTCGGGCCGCTACGGCAGCCGCAGCCGTTCCGGCATTCACCAGCTCGTCGACATCGAGACCGCCCTGGCCACCGCTGACGCCGCCGCCGACCTGGCTGAGCGGTTCGAAGCCGGCGAAGGCATCTCCGGTCCTGCAGCCCGACGCGCCCTCTTCCAGGCCACCACCGGCCCCATGTTCCAAGGCGGCCTGGTCAAACGGGACTTCCCCTTGAAGCACTCACTGGCCCGCCGCCACCTGGCCCGGGACGGCAGCGTGCTCTACGACAACCCTCAAGCCCTCCTGCTCTGCCTGTTCAGAAGCGACAGAGCCCCCTGCCAGGAGGACGGCCGACTCTCGGAGCCCACGCTTGACCGCTGTGTCCCGAACTGCGGAAACATTGTCCGAACCGACCGGCAGGCAATCGCGCTCCGCGAGCGGGCCCACCAGTTGGAGATTGAAGCCGACCACGTTCCTGGTCCGCTGGCAGACCGCGGTCTCGCGGCAGCCCAGCAGTTCCGCGACCAAGCCGACGAACACGACCGTACCCGCTTCAGTATTGAGGACATCACGGCATGAGCCCGGCACCCGACGAACGTGACCGCATTCGCGCCGCCATGGACCGTATCCTCGACGGCACCCCTGAACGCTCCAACGGAGCGCTCACCATCGTCGCCCTCGCTATCGAGGCCGATGTTCCCCGCAACGCCCTGACCCAGCGGCACACCGACCTCAAGAACAAGTTCTACGACCGGGTCAGGGACCGGGGCGGAACTCCGGATGCCGAAGTCCGGCTCCGCAGAAAGATCTCCGACCTCAAGACCACTATGGCCAACAAGAACAAGGAGATCGTCCGGCTTCGCGACGATGTCCAGGGATTCATGGCGGAGAACACGCGACTGACCCTGGAGAACGAGGAGTTGCGGGACGTGCTCAGCGGGCGCCCGAGCAACGTCACTCCGCTGAGGGCGGGACCACGTAGCCGGTGATCGGCAGCGCGAGACGCTATCCCGCACTTCGAAGCGACTACAGCCTGGTGTTCGCCTACCCGTCCGAGGCAAACCCTCGGACGGGTAGAGCAGGTCGCAGACTCCGTCGGTCTCAGTTTGTAGGTGCCCGGTAGTGGGCTCCCTCGTTGGACGACACACACCGGAAGGCAGGACATCAGGCTGAGCAGGGAGGCCAGGGCTGCACCAGTGCGCCCGCGGCGAACGCGCGGGCGTCGCGTCATCATGCGGGCTGGGCGGTGATGGTGCACAGGCGCTTGGTAGCCCGAGTCAGGGCCACGTACAGGTCCCTCTCCCCGCCGGGGCGGGCCGTGATGATCTCCTCGGGGTTCAGGACGACGACCCCGTCGAACTCGAGGCCACGTGCTTCGGACGCGGGCACGATGCGTGCGTGGTCGGCGATGCCGTGAGCCGTCAACTGGCTCACCCGGGTGTCCGCGCAGATCACTCCCAGGAGCTCGTCCGGCTGCGCGGTGCTTTGGGCGCGCAGTTCCTCCACGACGGCGGTGACCAACCTGTCCCCATGTGTGGTCACGATGCGCGGGCTCTCACCGCTGCGCAGTGACCGTGTGGGCCGCTGGTCCGGAGCGATCCGCGCGAGCAGGTCTCGGACGCTCTCCAGGATCTCCTGCGTGGTCCGGTAACTTACCGTCAGGTCGTGCAGCCTGAACCGCGTCCCGACATGCGGGCTCAGGGCTTGCTTCCAGTCGCGTGCCGTCGTGGCCGGGCCCGACTGGGCGAAGTCACCCACCAGCGTCATCGCCCTCGTCGGGCAGCGGCGGACGATCATCCGCCACTGCATAGCGGTCAGTTCCTGCGCCTCGTCGACGACGACGTGCCCGTACGTCCGCTCGGGCGGACCGTCGACCAGGCTCGCCGCCTCGTCCAGCAACGGCACGTCCGCATCGGTCCACGGGGCGTCCGGGGCGCGCAGGAGAAGGGACCGCTCCTGCGGGGTCAGGGTCGGCAGGCGCTCGGCCAGGGCGTCGGCATCCGTCAGCAGTGCCTTCACGAGGTCGCCGGGTACCAGTCTCGGCCACAGCGCCTCGACCGCCCGGTCGACACCGGCGTCGTCGAGGAGATCGGCCCCGATGGCGTCCAGGTCCAGCTCGTGGACCGGACCCGGTTCGGCGGCGCCCTCGGCACGGCGCTGGGCGACCCCCGTGAACCGGTCGAGGTTCAGGCCCGTCATCTGCTCGGCATCGGCGTCGATCTGTTCCAGGAGGTCGCCCATGTCCCGTTGCATCGCCGTGGTGACGGCGTCGACCAGGAGTTCCTTGAACGCCTGGCGCGCGGGGTTGTGGCCGGATGTGGCCGCCACGGCGGCGGCGCGTGCAGTGGCGACCTCGTTCTCGGACAGGTGGACCAGTTCCTGCCCGACCCGGACGGTGAAGTCACCGGCGGGGGCCTGATGGTCTCGCAGCAGGCCGGCCAAGGCGTCGGCGAGGTCCAGGCCGCCCTTGAGGCGCGCCGTGTCGAACTGCTCGACCGCGTCCGGGGACACTCCGGCCAGTTCCTGACAGGTCGTCAGATCGACGTCGTTCTCCCCGAGCGAGGGAAGGACCTGGGAGATGTAGTCGAGGAAACGGGCGTTGGGGCCCACCACGAGGACGCCTTCCTCCGCGGCGCGCGGGAACGCGTACAGGACGTAGGCCGCCCGGTGCAGGGCGACCACCGTCTTGCCCGTGCCGGGCCCGCCCTGCACCACGGTCACCCCGCGGTGGGCGGAGCGGACGATCTCGTCCTGCTCAGCCTGCAGCGTCGCGACGGCCGAGTGCATCCTGCCCGTACGCCGTGCTGACAGAGCCTCGGTCAACGGGCCGTCCCCCACGACGTCTTCGTCGGTCGGGGCGGTCCCGTCGAGCAGTTCGTCGCTCACCGAGACGACCGTGCGCTCCTCGATGCGCAGGTGCCGGCGCCGCCGCAGATTCATCTGGTGGACCGGTGTCGCCTCGTAGAAGGGTCGCGCCGCGTTCGCGCGCCAGTCCACGAGCAGCGGCAGTTCGTCCTCCTCCGTGTGCAGTCCGATCCGCCCGATGCGCAGGGCCGTGCCGTCCGTCCAGTCGATGCGCCCGAAGACCAGCCCCTTCTCGGCGCCTTCCAGCCGGCTGATCTCCTTGGTTAGACGGTCGGCGGCGAGGTCTCTTTCGTACGCCTCGCCGGCGCCGTCCGCCGGAGCCTTCAGCACATTCGCCCGGTTCGCTCGTACCTCGGAAAGCCGCTCGGTGAGCAGCTCATACAATGAGGACACATAACGTTGCTCCGATTCAATCGCACGCACGGCAGAATCATTTATTTTTGACAACGAGAGGCTCCTTCGATTCGAGCCGCACCATACGGCCAAAGTTCCCTAAAGGTAAGTCTTGACTTACTTGTTGTGTCTATGCCCTTACGGCTGACCGCACTTCGTGTCATGCATTCCGTCGTTTCCTGGAATGTCGGTGATGCTGTCCCGTGCACGGGACAGGTAGTGAATCCACGGGAAAGGTTCGTGGTCGCGTCACAGGCCGGGACGGGGCTGGCCTGCATTCCAAATGCGGACACCGGAGGCCGCCGTGATCCGGTTGTGCGAAGCGGCGAGTTGGGTGGTGTTCCCGCCGCTGTGTGCGGCCCAGATGCCAGACCTCAACGACTCAACATGCTGACTTGACAGGGAAGATGAGCGTGATCGTCTTGCCGAGGCCCATGTCGTCGGCGAGACAGCCGCCGAGACCCAGCGAGGTCATGGTGTTCAGCCAGTTCAGCCCGCGCACCTGGTAGTCGCGCAGCGTCGCGGCGAGCGCCTCGGGCTGCCCGATCGACTGCTGGGCGGCGGATTCCGGATCGGCCAACCGGTCCCGCAACCGCTGGAGCCAGCCGGTCGCCGCCACCTCGACACGCCGGCCGCCCATCTCGGTCGAACCGGTCAGCACCGCGCTCAACGCGTCGATGGGGGTGACCTTGCGGTCCTGGGTCTCCCGGGCCCGGCGTGCCTCCTCGGGGTCGATGAGTACCCATTGGTCACGCAGCCGCACGATGGGCCTGGACGACTCGGCGAGCCGGTCCACCTCCTCGCGGGTCAGCTTCTGGTCGCCCAGGGCGAACCGCCAGTCGAACGAGAGCAGCGCGTCGGCGGAGAGGAACGAGGGTGCGTCCGCGGCTGTACGTCCCCGAGACTCGGCCCCCTCCCCGTCGCCCTTCCGGTCACTGAAGTCCCGGCCCGTGGCGTCCTGGCCCGTGGCGTCCCGGTCTGAGGCGTCCCGGTCGTCCGGGCCGATCACGGCGCGCGCCGTGAGCTTTCTGGCCAGTTCCTTGGGCCAGTGCACCTGCACACCGGCGGCCGCCAGGGCACGCGAGGCGGACCCCAGCAGCTCGGCGATCTCCTCGTCGGCCGGTTCCACCGCGTCCGGCACCGCGGCGGAGAGCAACGGCGCCAGCGGGGGCCAGGCGCGGGCGGCCCGCCGCAGGGTGAGGAGAGCGTCCATCCGGGCCCGCGGCCCGAACGCGGCAGCGGTCCGCGAGCCGCCCGTCCACAGCTCGGCCGCATCGGCGACGAGGGAGGGATCGCTGACGCTGTGGATCTGAAGCACGGCACGGAACGAGGGCGTGCCCACGTCCGTACCGGATCCGGAGCGCCCCGGTTCCGTACCGGATCCCGAGCGTCCCGCGCCCGGGGCGGTCTCGTGGTCCGCTTCCACTTCCGCTTCCGCGCCGCTCTGCCGCGCCGCGAGGCCCGACACCTCGATACGCAACGAGAGCCGTACGCCCGCGTCGTGACCGGCCGCCACATCGGCCGCCCAGGCCCGCCCCTCGGGCAGATGCTGGGGCTGCTGTGCGGAGAACGCGGGACCGGCGGCGGCGAACCCCGCGGCCGGGGTCCGGGGCATCGTGTCGGCCACGGCGTCGAGGAACGCACGCAGCAGGCGCTCCGGTTCGGGCAGCAACGGTTCACCACTGCCATCGGAGCCGCCTGATGTGGCGTCCGGGACCGGAGTCGCGTGCGCGGTCGGCGGCATCGACGCCGCCAGCCCCCGGACCCGTTCGAGGTCCTCCGCGTGCAGCGGTCCGATCCGCCAGGCGTCGTGGTCGGCGGGGCTCAGCCCGGGCAGCAGCAGGCCGCGGGCGACGAACTGGAGGGCGAGGAGCGCCCCCGCGCCCCAGAAGGCGATGGCGGGGGAGGCCTGCGCGTCGGCGCGTGCCCGGGTCAGGACCGGCAGAGCGTCCCGCACGGGGAGGAACAGCGCCGAAACCGTACGGGGCCGCAGGTCGGCATCGACCACGGTCAGCTCCGACACGATCCCGGCACTGGCGCAGGGGGTGTTACCGTCCGGGTCCCAGAACGCGATCATGCTGGTACGGGCCGGATCCGCGGGGACGAAGACCGCGGAACAGCGGGACAGTTCGGCGATCTCGGAGGGCTTTGCCGCAGGGTGCCTGTGCACAGGAATGGCTGATTCCTCAAACTTGACTAGTGGGCGGAGTCGCCGAGGGTACTCCACTTCACTCAGCGGCGGGCCGCTTGTTTGTGTGGCGTACGTCACTATTCCTGGTGGCCGGGTCTCGATGGTGCAGCCAGCCCCACCACCGGACTCGGGGGTCTGCCCCAAGAGGATCGGGGTGGTGGCTCCATGGCTCCGGTGGGCCCTCGATCCGTACGTTCGATGAGGTCAGCGCCGTAGAGGTTCCAGAGACCGGAGACGTCATGCCCCAGGCGACAGCCACTGTTGCGGATCCCGCCGACGAAAGCAGCGTCGACCAAAGGGACGCCGACGAAAGCTGCCCGGACCGTCCGGCCGACCCCCGCGACACAGCGGCCGGGAGCGACTTCGCGCCGCTGCTGCGTGCCGCGAGGGACCAGGGTCTGCTGGAGCGGCGCACGGACCGGTATGCGGTCGGCATCGCCGCCAATCTCGTGGCCCTCGGCGCGTTGGCCACCGGCTTCGTCCTGATGGGGGACACGTGGTGGAGCCTGCTCCTCACCCTGCCGCTGGCGGTCCTGTGGACCCGTACGGCCTTCTATGCCCATGACGCGGGGCATGCGCAGATATCCGCGGATCGCAGGACGAGCAGGCTGATCGCTCTCGTGCACGCCAATCTGCTCCTCGGTATGAACGAGGCGTGGTGGAACGACAAGCACATACGTCACCACGCCAACCCCAACCACATCGACAAGGACCCCGATGTCGGCGTCGGCGCCCTGGTCTGGACCCAGAAGCAGGCGGAGCGGCGCGAGGGCTTCGCCCGTTGGCTGACCAGGAACCAGGCCCGGCTGTTCTTCCCGATGCTGCTCCTCGAAGGCATCGCGCTGAAGATCTACGGATTCCGGTTCCTGCGCCGCCAGCCCCTCCGGGAGCGGGCCGTCTCGGCGCTCCTGCTCGCGGCGCACTTCGCCCTCTACACGACGCTGCTGTTCAGCACGCTGTCTCCCGGCAAGGCGATCGTCTTCGCCCTGGTGCTGCACGCGCTGTTCGGCCTCCACCTGGGCCTGGCCTTCGCCCCCAACCACAAGGGGATGGAGATGCCCGACCCCGACGGCGAGCGCTGGGGGCACCTCCAGCGGCAGGTCCTGACCTCGCGCAACGTACGGGGCGGCATCCTGACCGACTGGTTCCTCGGCGGACTGAACTACCAGATAGAGCACCACCTCTTCCCGAGCATGCCCCGCCCCCACCTGCGGCTCGCCCAGCCCCTGGTCAGGGCACACTGCGCCGGCGTCGGCATGCCGTACACGGAGACCGGACCGATCGAGTCCTATCGCCAGGCGCTGGCGCACATGCACGACGTCGGTGAGCCGCTGCGGTAGCGCGGGGCGCCGGGGAACACCGGCGGGGAACGTAAGGGAGCGCGGAGGCGTTCACACAACAGGAGCGGCGTCGGCCGCGAAGGAGGCGTGGACCATGTCGAATGGTGCGAAGGTCGCTATCGGGGGTGTCCTCGCGGCAGCCATCCTGTGGCCCCTGATCGGATTCTGGTGGGCGCTGCTGGTCGTGATCGGTGTGCCCGTGGCTGGCTATCTGCTGCTGGACCCGTCCCAGCGGAGCAGGCTCCGCAGGATCAACCGCAAGGAGATCGGCCGCTGACGCCAGGGCGTCGGCCTGTACGTCGCAGGGGACCGGGACGTCACATGCCCTGGGCGGCCAGCCCGTCCAGGGCCGTGAGCAGGCCGGGCAGCGAGGCTCCCCGGCCGACGGGAATGACCGTGCCCGGCTCCTCGTCCAGCAGGAACAGGGCGATGTCGTCGGTCCGGGCCACCATCGACCAGCCCGGGCCGTCGACACGCAGGGTACGTGCGTCGGCCGAGGCGTACGAGGAACGGATCCGCCCGGGAGGCGGCGGGGTCTTCGTATAGGCGGTCGCCTCCGACAGGGCCCTGCGGACACCGGGGTGCCGGGGGGACCGGGAAGGGCCGTTCCCCTGATCCCCTCCGGTGCCGCCAGCTCCTTCGGCGCCGTCATCCCCTCCGTTGTCGCTTCCCGCATCCGCCTCGGCGCCGCTCCCCACCTCATCCCGGGCGTCGCCGGCCCGCTCCCCGGTGGCGTCGGCCGGCGGAAACTGCGTGTCGTCGATCTGCTCGCGCCACGCCGACCACTGCGCGGCGATCTCGTCGGCGCCGAGCCGCCGCTGCGCCGGACCCCAGGCCTCCGCGTCGGGCGGGGCGAGGGGCGCCGGGCCCTCCCCGCCCGTATCCGGATCGTGCGGATCCGGGACGCCGGGCGCTGAGACGGCCAGGTCCATCGGCCAGCCCGGCAGGGCGCACACCATGGAGCGCTCGTCGGGGGAGAGGTCGTGCTCCATGCCGCAGTCCCACGCGGCGATGGCGACCGCCACCTGGGAGGCGTCCTCGACGACCACCGTCCACCGCGCCCCCTCACCGTCCTGCCCGAGGATGAGCCCGTAGCCCTCCTCGTACGGTTCGAGCGCGAGCGCACCGCACGCGGCCACATAGTCGTCCCCCAGCACACTGGGGAACCGCGAGGGCGTCAGCAGCATCGCGGTCAGCACCAGCAGCGCGTCGTCGGCGGCCGCATCCTCCGCACCTGCCACGGTGCCCTCCCCATCGCTCATCGCCTGCCCGCTCCTCGCCAAGTCCCGCGCTTCTCGGTCCGTCGTTCCCTGTCCGTCGGCGCACCCTAACTACTGGGTAACCCCCTCGTCGAGGGTCTGACGAGCAGGTGTGTACGGGAGCGGACCCGCCCCGTCCGGGTGCGGAGAGCCGAAGGGCGGGAGCGTGCGCGAGGTCTCCGCGTAAGGTTGGACGTCCGGCCGAACGAGGGGAACAGCATGGTGACGCGGTACGACCGGCTGAAAGAGATTCAGCGACTGGACCCCGAGCGGGACTTCCTGGAGATCTACCGTCTCACCGTCACGTACGAGTTCCCCTGGGACGTCACCCGCGCCCTCGAACTGGCCCTGTACCGCACCTATGCGGTGCCCAGCATCGGCCGACTCCTGGACGAGACTGCGGAGCTGACCGAGCGATCCCAGAAGCGTTACGACGACACCGCCCTGCTGCTCGACACGGTGGTGGAGCACGGCTTCGACACCGACGAGGGCCGCACGGCCGTCCGCCGGATCAACCAGATGCACCGCGGCTACGACATCAGCAACGACGACATGCGCTACGTCCTGTGCACGTTCGTCGTCACACCGAAGCGCTGGCTGGACGATTTCGGCTGGCGGCGCCTCTGCTGCCACGAGCTGGCCGCCTTCGCCGCCTACTACCGCACGCTCGGCGCCCGGATGGGCATCAAAGACATTCCGGAGACCTACGAGGACTTCGAGCGCACCCTCGACACGTACGAGGACAAGCATTTCGGCTGGGACGAAGGGGCCCGACGGGTCTCCGACGCCACCCTGGCGCTGATGGGCTCCTGGTATCCGGGGCCCCTCGCCCCGGTGGTGCGCGGCGCCAGCCTCGCGCTCCTGGACGACTCGCTGCTCAAGGCGTTCCGCTATCGCCGCCCGGGGCCGGTGGCCCGCGGCCTTACCCGGGGCGCGCTGCGGATGCGGGCCCGCGCCGTCCGGCTCCTGCCGCCCCGGCGAAAGCCCCACTACGCGCGCCAGAATCCCGAGATCAAGGGATATCCGGACGGGTACGAGGTCGCGGGGCTCGGCACGTTCCCCACGCCGGGAGTCCGCGGCTGCCCGGTCCCCGGCCACCGCCCGTCACAGACGCCCGCCGACTGACGGCGGCCGCTTCCGGCCGGTGCACAGCGACGTCGGGGCAGCGACGCGAACACGTGACCGCCCCATCCGCACGCGGCCGAGCCGGGGACGAGACGTGACCGCCTGGCCGCCCCCCCCGCCCGTACGCCGTCGAGTCGCGTCGAGGGCGTACGGAATCGGGCCGCCGGCCTCAGCTCTGCTTGACGGCGAGTGCGAGGAAGCGGTCGTCCTCGTCCGTGTAGGACTCCAGTCGCCACCCCGCACCGGCCAGCATCTCGCGCAGCCTGGGCTCGGCCCGCAGGTCGTCGTCGGTGATGGTGCGCCCCTGGCGCGCGGCGAGGGCGGCCCGGCCGATCGGATGGAACAGGGCCAGGACCCCGCCCGGCCGCACCACGCGCGCGAGCTCCGCCAGATCGGCCTCGGGCCGGGCCAGATGCGAGATCAGCCCGGCTCCGAACACCGCGTCCAGCGATCCGTCACGCAGCGGCAGCCGCGCGACATCGGCACGTACGAGCGTCCCGCTGGCTCCACGCCCCGCCCGCACCGCCGCCTCCAGCATGGCCGGGGTCAGGTCCGCGCCCAGCACCGTGCCCTCGCGCCCGACCGCTGCCCTCAGCGCGGGCAGCGCACGCCCCGTCCCGCAGCCCGCGTCGAGCACGGCATCGCCGGGACGCAGGCCGAGCAGGCCGGCCGCCGCCGCATAGGCGGGGCCGTCGTCGGGAAACCGGCTGTCCCAGTCCGCCGCACGCGGGGTGAAGAAGTCCAGGACATGGGTGTGGGTGTGGTCGTCGGTCATGAGGACATGCTCGCGCACCCGGCGGGGGTGCGCGAGTGCCGCAATCCGGGCCGCGCGGTCAGACGTTGACCCCGTAGTCCGAGGCGATGCCCGCCAGGCCGGAGGCGTAACCCTGGCCGACCGCCCGGAACTTCCACTCGGCTCCGTGCCGGTACAGCTCGCCGAAGACCATCGCCGTCTCGGTGGAGGCGTCCTCGCTCAGGTCGTAACGGGCGAGCTCGACGCCGTTCGCCCGGTTCACCACGCGGATGAACGCGTTGCGGACCTGGCCGAAGCTCTGGCCCCGGCTCTGGGCGTCATGGATGGAGACGGGGAACACGATCTTCGCGACCTCGGCGGGCACCGACGACAGATCGACCTCCACCGACTCGTCGTCGCCCTCGCCCTCACCCGTCAGGTTGTCACCGGTGTGGCGGACGGAACCGTCGGGGCTGTTGAGGTTGTTGTAGAAGACGAAGTGGCTGTCGGAGAGGACCTTGCCCGCCGCGGAGCACAGCAGCGCACTGGCATCCAGGTCGTGATCGGCTCCGGTCGTGGTCCGTACGTCCCAGCCGAGTCCGACCGTCACGGCGGTGAGGCCGGGGGCCTCCTTCGACAGGGAGACATTGCCACCCTTGGCCAGGCTCACACCCATGAATTTCCTCCAGTCTTGGGTCGGTCCGCACCGGTGATCCGGAAATCCGCGGCTTCACCGCATCCGAGTCCGGTGATCGGCGCCGTTCTGCTGTCACTTGTCACTTTTGTTGGCCGTTACCCGTTACAAACGCTCAGCGCGTCACTTCGGGTTCCCGCATCGTCAGGGCTTGCTCTCGTCCTTCATCGCCCTGGCCTCGCTCTTGAGGATGCGCATGGACTTGCCCAGCGCGCGGGCCGTGTCCGGCAGCTTCTTCGAGCCGAAGACGGCGATCACGACAACCGCCAGGACCAGCAGGTGCCAGGGTTCCAGACCGTTGCGCAGCATTCCGGCCCCGCCTTTCTCTCCGTACGGGTCTCTCCGCGGCAACAACAGTTGCCGCATTGCGCAACTGTACAACTAGCGAGTGCGGCCGGAGCGGGCGCCCCACGACTCCCCGACGCGCTCTGTGGCGGCGTCGGGCGCATCGGGCAGATGGCGGCGCTCGTAACGTCGGCGGGCCGCCGTGAGTCCGACCGCGTACAGCCCCAGGACCGAGCCGAGCAACAGGTAGTAGAGGAGCGGCAGGGCGCTCATGCCCAGCAACGGCCCGAGCGGGGTGAGCGGAAGGGCGACCCCGACCGCCGCGAGACCCGCGGCGGCGGCCCGCAGCGGCCCGCCCGCCCGGCGTTCGGCGGCACTGCGCCCGGTCCGCAGCAGGACCATCACGAGGGCCTGGGTGAGCAGGTTCTCCGTGAACCACCCGGCGTGGAACGCCGCCTCCCCGCCGTCCCCGGACGCGTTGTGGAGGGCGAGCGCGAGCACCCCGAAGGTGGCGAGGTCGGCGGCCGCGTTGAGCAGACCGAAACCCGTGATGAAGCGCAGGAAGTCACGCGGCCGCAGCGCGGTCGGCCTCCGCAGGACCGACGCCGGCGGGCGGTCGAACGCGAACGCCAGCTGTGCCGCGTCGAAGCAGAGGTTCTGCACCAGCACCTGCGCCGGGAGCATCGGGAGGAAGGGCAGCATCAGCCCGGCCGTCAGCATCGCGATGACGTTGCCGAGGTTCGACGAGAGGGTGATCCGCAGATAGGCGGCGATGTTCCCGCTGCTGCGCCGCCCCGCCACCACCGCACGGTCGATAGCGGTGAGGTCCTTCTCCGCCAGGACGACATCGGCCGCCTCCCGGACCACGTCCACGGCGTGCCGGGGGCAGATGCCGACATCGGCGGCGTGCAGGGCGGGGAGATCGTTGACGCCGTCGCCGAGGAACCCGGTCGTGCGACCGCCGGCGCGCAGGGCCGAGACGATCCGGGCCTTGTGCTCGGGGGTGCAGCGCGCGAACACGACGGCCCGGTCCGCCACCCCGACCAGTTCCGCGTCCGACAGGGTGTCCACCAGCTCGGCCGTCACCACGTCGTCGTGACCGGTCCGGCCCTCGGGGCGCAGACCGAGGTCCGCACACACCCGGGCCGCCGTGCCCGGATGGTCGCCGGTGAGCACCTTGACGCGTACACCCCGCCGCGCGAGCACTTCGAGCGCGTCGGCGGCGCTCAGAGCCGGCACGTCCCGCAGCGCCACCAGGCCCAGGAATGTCAGCCCCCGCTCGTCCGCAGGGGTGTACGCGCCCGCCCGGGACGCCCGGTCGGCCCGGGCCACGGCCAGCAGGCGCAGCCCGGACGCGGCCTTCCGGTCCGCCAGGGCGAGCAGCCGGTCACGCTCGTCCGCGTCCATGGCACACCGGTCGAGCACGGCCTCGACGGAGCCCTTGGTGACCAGGGTGTGAACACCGAGCCGGCCGGGCCGCCTGACCACGGCGGTCGCGACGCGGCGCACCGGATCGAAGGGCAGCACGGCGACGCCCTCGTACGCGTCCGGATCCACGGCCCCGGCGGCGGACGGCCCGCACGTGTCGGCAACGGACGGACCGTCCGTGCCGGCGACGCCCGGAACCGCCTCGCCGGGCGCGTCGGCTACCCCCGGCACCCTCTTGTCGAGCGCGCCGCCTCCACCCGGCACCGCCCCATCGAGCGCTTCGACGGCGTCCAGCACCGCTTCGTCCAGGGCGTCGGCGGCGGGCAGTTCCGCCAGCTGGAGCGTCCACAGTGCGTTGACCGCCGCCCACCGCAGTACGTCCGGATCGGGCCGGTCCCCACCGTCGGTCGCCGCTGCGACGACCGGCCGGTCCTCGGTGAGCGTGCCGGTCTTGTCCAGGCACAGCACATTGACCGCTCCCAGGTCGTGCAGCGCCGGGAGCCGTTTGACGATCACTCCACCGGTACGCGCCAGCCGCGCCGCGCCCCGCGCGAGTGCCGTCGTGACGATGACCGGCAGCATCTCCGGGGTGAGCCCGACCGCGACGGCCACGGCGAACGGCAGCGTCTCCAGGCCCCGGCCGCGCAGCGCCGCATTGGCCATCAGCACCAGGGGCGGGGTCAGGAGCATGAAACGGATGAGGGTCCAGGAGATCCCCCGGACCGAACGGTCGAAGGCGCTCGCGCCCCGCTGCCCGGCCCGGCCGTCATGGGCGGTGGCGAACCGGGTCTCCCCGCGGGTGGCCACGATCACCGCCGTACCGCTGCCGGAAGCGACACTGCTGCCCTGGAAACACCACTGCGGCTGTGCGAACGGTCCGGCCCCGGACAGCGCCGGGTCGGCGACGTCGAGGGCCTGTTTGACCACCGGCGCCGACTCCCCGGTGAGGGCCGACTGGTGCACGGTGAGCCCGTCGGCGCGCAGCAGCTGCACATCGGCGGGTACGAGATCGCCCGGCCGCAGCCGGATCACGTCCCCCGGCACCAGGTCGCCGACCGGCACCTCCCGTTCCCGGGGAGGGGAGTCGTCCGAGGCGCGCCGCACCACGGTCGCCGTGGTCGCCACGAGTTCGCGCAGCGCCGCGGTCGACCGGTCGGCGCGGTGCTCCTCGGTGGAACGGAGCAGACAGCTCATGGCGACGAGCGCCAGGATGACGCAGGCGGTGCCCCAGGCGGTGACGAGGGCCGACACCAGACCGAGGCAGAGGAGTACGGAGGTGAAGGGGTCCCGGAGGCTGCGCAGGAAGCGGCGGGGCCAGGGCACGGGCCGCCGGGCGGGCAGCACGTTCTCGCCCGTCCGGGCGAGCCGGATCTCGGCTTCTGCCTCCAGCAGCCCGCGCGGTCCGCTGTCGAGGGCGCGCAGCGTCTGGAGAGGAGTGGGCACGGTGCCGGGGAGTGGTGCGACGGAGGCCGGTGCGCCGAGGGCGACGCGTCCGGGGCCCGCGGCGGGACTGCTCTCAGGCACCGAGTTCACGCAGGCGGACGGGCTCCTGGGACGGGTGCCCGGCGCGGGCGGCCAGCTGGCCGACCATCAGCCGGACGACCGTCACCACATCGGGATCGTCGACCAGATAGACCTGCCGCCGCCCCTCACGGCGCGACCGGACGAGACCGGCCAGCTTCAGCTTCGTCAGATGCTGGCTGACCGAGGGGAGCGTCCCGCCCACCCGTTCGGCGAGCCCCGTCACATCGCTCTCGCCCTGGGCCAGGGCCCACACGATGTGCAGCCGTGCGGGTGTCGCCAGGAGCCCGAACGCCGCAGCGGCCTCCGCCAGCACCTCCGCGGGCGGATCCTGGAAGCCGCCGCCGGAACCTGTCGACACGCTCGCATCCCCTCGTCCCCGGGCCCGCCGGCACGGACCCGACACCGTTGCCCGTTCTGGACGGCCGAAAAGACCAGTGTAGGGGCCGTCCCGGCGGGCCTGGCCGGCCTCCGGCCCCTCCAAGAGAGACGCACAAGGGAGATGCGATGAGGTCGAGATACGGCAAGGAGCGACGGACACGAAACCTCATCGGTCAAGAACGATCAACCCACTCGAACGAAGCCGAACGGTTGTCATGCTGTCCGCCCGACCGGATTCCTGAAGCCCGAAGCGACCCGTGAAGCCCGCCGCGAGCCCTGAAGAGAGAAGGGACGCATGTACTCCGAGTCCAGCGACAGCGACGAGAACCCCCGTGCCGCCCGCCGCACCCCCGCGAACGTCGGCAGGACCATGATCGGAGAAGACATCGCGCTCACTCTGAAGATCGTCGTGGCGGGCGGCTTCGGTGCCGGGAAGTCGACGCTGATCGGCTCGGTCAGCGAGATCCGCCCGCTGCACTCGGAGGAGACGCTGAGCGAGAGCGAGGCGGAGGCCGAGTGCGGGCCCGGTGGGGTGGAGCGGAAGACCAGCACGACCGTAGCGATGGATTTCGGCCGTATCACCATCCACTCCGGCCTGTCGCTCCTTCTGTTCGGCACACCGGGCCAGGACCGCTTCCGGTTCCTCTGGGACGAGCTGAGCGAAGGCGCCCTCGCCGCCGTCGTGCTCGCCGACACCCGGCGCCTGGAGGACTGCTTCGCCGCCGTCGACCACTTCGAGCGCAGGCGGATTCCGTTCGTCGTCGCCGTGAACCGCTTCCCCGGCGCTCCCGACCATACGGAGCACGATGTCGCGCGGGCGCTCGACCTCGACGGGGGCACGCCGGTCGTGCTGTGCGACGCCCGCGACCGGGCCTCGGGAAAGGAAGTCCTGATCCGTACGGTCGAGTATGCCGGGCGCATGCACACCGCCCGGCTCCTCGCCTCCGTGGGCTGACGGCCCGGCGCCCCCGGCCCCTGCGTCAGTCGGTCAGGTCGGCCATCGCGACCACCTTGTCGATCCGCACCCGCACGATCAGTTCGCCGGGCACCCCGTTGCGCCGGCCGAACTCCTCGGCGGCGTCGGCCGGCACGTAACGGCCAGCGATCCGGGTCGCCCACCGCAGGAGTTCCCCGGGGTCCTCGCTCAGCTCGGCATGTCCCTGGACCACCGCGAACGCGTACGGCGGCCGGTCGTCGTCGATGCACAGGGCGACCCGGCCGTCACGTGCGAGGTTGCGCCCCTTCACGCTCTCCTTGCCGGTGTTGAAGACCACCGAGTCGCCGTCGAGAAGGAACCAGACGGGCGCGATGTGCGGACGGCCGTCGGCCCGCACCGTCGAAACCTTCGCCGTGCGGGTTCCCTCCGAGAGGAAGGCCCGCCATTCTTCATCGGTCATGTGGTGTGCCATGGGCCCATCCTGAGCCCGAACCCGGCATGGCGCGAAGCGGCACCCCGGGCGATGAGGGGCGCTTGCCCCCACGGGACCGTTGCGCGAGGCTTACGCGCGTAGCGGGGAACGGGGAACGAAGGTACGGGGAGGACGAGCACATGCCGCTTGACCGGGGACTTGACTGGCTCCTTGACGATCTCACCAGCAGGGTGCAACACATACGGCACGCGTTGGTGCTGTCGAACGACGGACTGGTCACCGGCGCCAGCACCGGCCTCGTACGTGAGGACGCGGAGCACCTGGCGGCCGTCGCGTCCGGCCTTCAGAGCCTGGCGCGCGGATCGGGGCGTCACTTCCGGGCGGGCCGGGCCCGCCAGACGATGGTCGAGTTCGACGAGGCGCTGCTCTTCGTGACGGCCGCGGGCGACGGCAGCTGCCTGTGTGTGCTGACCGCGGCCGAAGCCGACGTCGGCCAGGTCGCCTACGAGATGACCCTGCTCGTCAACCGGGTCGGCGAACACCTCGGAGTCTCCGTCCGGCAGGGCGGACCAGAAGGTGTCGAACCCTTCTGACCTGCATTTTCCGCCGCAGCTGACGAGTTATCCACAGGGCTGACGGGCGATGACTCCCTCGGGCTACCGTGATTACGGAGAGTATTCGATCCGACGGGGGAGAACAGTCATGACAGTCAAGGAAGTACTCCGGGCGCACACCGGGACCCAGGAGAACGCGAGCGCTCGGACGCGGGGCGAGGGCGGGCCCGCTTCGCCCGTGGCCCCGGCGGCGACGGTCGCGGCCGGGCGGGCGTCCCAGGAACTGGGTATCCGGCGTGCGGAGTTCGAGCTGGCGGTGCACCTGGGGCTGATCGCCGTCGTCGACGCACCGGGCGGCGGGCGACCACGGGTGCGCGAGGAGGAGATCGCGCGCCTGCGGGAACAGCCGGGCTTCCCCGACGCGCTGGTGGAGCGGGTCCGCACCGTCGGTACGGCGCAGGGGGCGGCCCTGCTGGACATCGCACCGGCACGGTTCACCCGGCTGGCACGGGCGGGCTGCATCTCACCGGTCACGTTCTATCTGAACCGGTATCGCGCGGTGGTCTGGCTCTATCTCGCGGACGAGCTCGCCGCGTTCGCGGCTCGGGAGCCGGAGCTGCTCGCCGGACGGACACCGCCGGGGATGCGCGCGATGCTGGAGTCGGGCGCCGACTGGCGGGCCCGCAACTGGCGCTCGCAGCGCATCGACCGGCTGCTGGACCGCACCACGGATCCCTGGGTGCGAACGGCGGTCCAGGCGTCGGCGCTGGACCCGGTGCAGCTGGCGGAAGTGGTCGACGACCCCTATGAACGCGCCTATCTCGTACGGGTCCGGCCCGAGCCGGTCTTCGGACGCCCGGGGTCCATGGCGGCGAGGGAGGCGATGGCGGAGCTGATGCTCGCCGACGACCCCGACGAAATCCTCTGGCGGCGGGTCAACCTGACGCTGGAGCTGGACAACGCCCGCGAGGACCGGCCCGCCCCGCGCCCCGGGGACGACGGGGAAGCCCGGGCGACACCGCCCGCCCGGACCGGAGCCCGGCCTCGGGCCGTGCGTCCGACGCCTGCCGCCGAGCCGACGACACCGCCCGCCGATACCGGGGCGCCAGGTCCCGCCGCGGTGGGCCGAAGGACGGGGAAAGGGCTGCTGGCCAGGCTCGGGTGGCGAGGCCGGGGCGGCGGATAAGCCTTCGCACCGATCGCTCGGGTGGGTCATCCTGTCCGCATGTTGATCAGGGAAGCCACCTCCGAGGACTGGCCCGCCATCTGGCCGTTCTTCCAGACGATCGTCTCCGCGGGCGAGACGCTCACCTATCCGCTCGACCTTGCGAAGGAGGACGCCGAGGGATGGTGGTTCGTCCCGGCGCCGAGCCGAGTGGTCGTCGCCGTCGACGAGGCGGGGACGGTGCTCGGCACGGCGAAGATGAACCGCAACCACATGGGCAACGGGTCCCACATCGCCAGCGCCACCTACATGGTCGACCCCGCTCACTCCGGCCGGGGCGTGGGGCGCGCACTGTGTCAGTACTCGGTCGACTGGGCCCGCGCGGAAGGGTATCGAGCCATGCAGTTCAACGCCGTGGTCGAGACCAACACGCACGCCGTCAAGCTGTATCGGTCGATCGGCTTCGACGTGATCGGCACCCTTCCCGAGGGCTTCAACCACCCGACCGAGGGCTATGTGGGGATCCACATCATGCACAAGGCCCTGTGACGACGCACCAGAGAGGAGCGGCGATCAGGTGGTGGGGTGATCCGGTGCCGTCCCCAGCTCCGGGCCCGGCAACGTACGACCCGCCGGGCCGCCGTCCGCCGCGCCGCTCGCGGTGACCTCCGGGACCACCGTCCCGGCCCAGGACAAGGCTGTCCACCCCGAGTCCGTGGAACCCTCGACCACCACCACACCCGTGTTGTCCAGGCCGTGCCGGGCGGCGAAATCGACGGTGACGTTCCCTGCGCGGGCGGCCGCCCACACGCGGATGGCGGCGCCATGGCTGACGAGCGCCACCGTCCCGTGCCCCTCGGACTCCGCCGCTTCGGCCACCACCGCGTCGAAGCGGGCCAGCGCCTCCGTCCCGTCCTCGCCCCCGGGCACCCGACGGGCCAGGTCCCCGGCGGGCCAGGCGAAGACGGTCGTCAGGAACTGCCGGACCGCGGCCTCGTCGGCCCGCATCTCCAGGTCACCCGCCGACAGTTCCCGGATCCCGTCACGGATCCGGACCTCGATCCCCCGCTCCGCGGCCAGGGGCGCGGCCGTGAGTTGCGTACGCGTCAGCGTGGAGGCGTACAACGCGGCGATGTCCTCCCCGGCGAGCGCCCCGGGCAGGGCCGCCGCCTGCCGCAGTCCGAGGTCGGTGAGGCCGGGGCCGGGGTGCGCGGTGTCCAGGAAATGGCCGAGGGTTGGACGGTGTCTGGCCGTGACGGATCAGCAGCAATCGCATAGAACGGGTCATGCTCCAGGCTCGGGCGCTCGGGCGGCGGCAATAGATGCACATCCCACCCTCTCATTCGGCCACCGCCGGAGGACAGCGCGAAGGAGGTCTGCCCGCCTTGCCAGAAGTAGCGGGGATATGCCCGGAGTTGGTGCGGCGGATTACGCACGGGGCGACTGCGCCGTTCCGGGGCGATGGCAGTACTGTGCGCCCCACCGCCATTCGGGCGATGAGAAGTATCTGGAGGAAGAATCCATGACCATACCCAGGAGATCGTGGCGTGGCGCGGGAGCACTCGTGGCCGCTGCGGTCGTCGGTCTGACCGGAGGCGTCATCTCCGCCGGTCCGGCCGTCGCTCACACCCCCACCTGGGCCGTGACCTGCTCCGAGGTGACCGTCGACCTCACCAACTACACGAGCGACGTTCCCAACACGGTGACCGTCTCGGTGGACGGCAAGGACCTGCTCCCCACCGAGACCTTCGGCCGTGAGTTCCACAAGAAGCTGGCGCTTCCGGAGCACGACAAGCCGGTGACCGTCCGACTGGTCGTCAAGGACGCCGACGGCGACGGCAAGCACTCCATCGACCAGTCGAAGACGGCGGAGGTGTGCGAGGGCGAGCCCAGCCCGACGCCGAGCGAGCCGAGCCCGAGCGAGCCGGCCCCGAGCGAGCCCGCCCCGTCGGAGACGCCGTCCACCGGGACGCCCGAGCCGAGTGCCACGCCGAGCGACGAGCCCTCGGAGTCCGCGCCGGCCGTGCCCGCCCCGAGCCCGAGCTCGCCGGACCTGGCCGAGACCGGTTCGTCGTCGGCGACGCCGGTCATCGGTGGCGCCGCTGTCGCGGTGCTGCTGGCCGGTGGCGGCATCCTGTGGGCCGTCCGCAAGCGGCGTACCGTCCAGGGCTGACGCCCCGCGACAGCCGCGGCCGAGGCCGTACGAGCCGTGGTCAGGGGGTGTGTCGCATCACCGCGGTGATGCGACACACCCCCTTTCGCTCCTCACTCCTCCGCGAGCGTCGGCGGTGGCGTGGTCGCCGACGGGGGAGTGGGGCCGATCTCGCACCAGACGGCCTTGCCCTCGCCACGGGGCTCGATCCCCCACCGGGTGGCGACCGCGTCGAGCAGAAGCAGCCCCCGGCCGGAGGTGGACGTCTCGCCCGGTGTACGCCGGCGGGGCCAGGCGCTGGACCGGTCCTGGACGGACAGCCGGATCCGCCGCACCGGTTCGGGCAGCACCTCCAGGGTCAGGACGGCCCCGCCCTCGGTGTGCAGGAGCACGTTCACCAGCAACTCGCCCGTGACGAGCTCCGCATCGTCGGCGAACTCGGCCATGTCCCAGTCGGCGAGGGCCTGGCGGACGATCGCGCGGGCGTCCGAAAGCCCTTCCGGGTCCGCCTGGTGGATGTACTGGTGGAGCCGAGGCGCGTGCGACGACCCCACGTCCGGGCTGCGGCGCAGCACCAGGAGCGCCACATCGTCGCCCGAACCCCACCGTTCCCACAGCCGTTCCGACAGATGATCGGCCAGCGCCTCGGCCCCCGCGGGCCCGGCGCTCACCTCGTTGCGCAGCGCGTCGATCCCGGTGTCGAGGTCGGCTCCGGGCTCCTCCACCAGCCCGTCCGTGTACAGCACGAACGTCTCACCGGGCACCAGATCGAGCCGGGTCTCCGGATACTCCTCGTCCAGGAGGTCCGTGGAGGTGCCCAGCGGCAGCCCGCCGCGTACCTGCGGGCTGCCGACCCGCCCGTCCGCGTGCCGGATCAACGGGCCGAGATGCCCGGCCCGTACGACCTTCACCGTTCCGGACGCCAGGTCGACCTGGGCGTACGTACAGGTGGCGAAGCGCTCGGTGTCCAGCTCGGAGAGGAACCGGGAGGCCCGTGCCAGCACGGTGGCCGGGGGATGCCCCTCGGAGGCGTAGGCGCGCAGGGCGATGCGCAACTGGCCCATGATCGCGGCCGCGTGGGTGTCGTGCCCCTGGACGTCGCCCACGACCAGCCCGTACCGGTTCTTCGGCAGGGTGATCACGTCGTACCAGTCGCCGCCGACCTGACGGCCGCTCCACGCGGCGTGGTAGCGGACCGCGATCTCGCCGCCCTCGACGTCCTGTATCCGGGGCGGGAGCATCGCGGACTGGAGCTGGGTGGCGAACTCCCGCTCCTCGTCGAAGAGCATCGCCCGCTGGAGGGACTGGGCCACGATCGCGGCGAGCCCCAGGCACAGAATGCGCTCGTCCGCGTTGAAGACCGTGCGCTCGCGGTAGAAGAGGGCCAGAGCGCCCAGCGACCGCGCCTGGGCCACCAGCGGGAGATACGCCGCGGCGCGGAACCTGAGCCGGCCGAGATGCGGCTCCAGCTCCGGGTAGCGACGGGCCAGCGCGGCGAGCGAGGTGATGAACCGGGGGCGTCCGCTGCGGATGGTGTCCGAGAGGGGAAGGTTGCGGTCGAGGTCGCCGGAGCCGAGCCCGTCGAGCACTTCCAGCGATTCCCCGCTCAGGGCGACGATGTTCAGCGCTGAGTTCTCCACGAGCCCCAGGGCGAGGCCGTCCGCCCCGAGGCGGGCCAGTCCGCCCGGTCCGGTGAGGGCGGCCGTCACATCGTCCACGGTCACCGCGCGCGACATGGCACTCGTTGTTCGTTCAACGATATTGGTCTGCCGCTGCCGCCGCTTTTCCAGATCGAGCACGAAGGCCGAATGGGTGACCTCCGCCGTCGCGTCCCGGACGACCCCCACGATCCGGTGGGCCATTCCGTCCTTCGAGCGCAGAATGCGGGCCTGGACATGGGTCCACTGCGTGGTCCCGTCGTCCAGCGGTACGCGGAAGTGGACGCTGAAGGAATTGCTCCCGCCGGTGATGGCCTCGTCGATCGTGACGTCGAGCCGGGCCCGTTCCGCCGGTTCCAGATGCTCCAGCAGGGCCCCCGGCCGATCGTCGAACGTCGCCGGATCCACGCCGAACACCATGAGCCCGGCCTCGTCGATGTCCAGGGTCCGGGTGTCCAGATCCCAGTCGAAGCTGCCGGTCCGGTTCATGGCGAGGCGCTCCGTCGGCCGGATCTCACCGTTGGTCTTCCGGTCGATCCGGCGGAGCGGAGAAGCTTCGGCGTCCTGCCGCCGTTCGTCGTCGGTCATTCCTGCTCCGGAGGTCGTCCGGCGGGTCCGGGCGTCGGCGCATCCCGTCGTCCCCAATTGTCGAGCCCCGGTCGGCGGAGTGCCACAGCGGCCGATCAGGGGGCCGCGGAACGGTGGCCGAGGGCCGTCCGCGACCATGGACGCGTCCCACGTGTCCACGAGCCCAGCGAGCGGAGCGCACGCATGAACGACGACCGGCCCGTCCTGCTGGAGACGAGGGGCACCCGCATGCACCTCACGCTGAACCGGCCCCGGGCCCTCAACGCCCTCAGCCACACCATGGTGCGACTGCTCGACGAGGCCCTGGCCCGGGCCGAGCGGGACGAGGCGATCCACTCGGTGCTGCTGTCCGGGGCGGGCGACCGGGGCCTGTGCGCCGGGGGCGACATCCGCGCCCTGCACGACGACGCCCGGGCCTCGGGACGCGCCTCCCTGGAGTTCTGGCGCGACGAGTACCGCCTCAACGCCCGCATCGCCCGCTTTCCCAAGCCGTACGTCGCACTGATGGACGGCATCGTGATGGGCGGCGGGGTCGGCGTATCGGCCCACGCCGGAATCCGTGTCGTCACCGAACGCTCACGCGTCGCCATGCCCGAGACCGCCATCGGCTTCGTGCCGGACGTCGGGGGCACCCGCCTGCTGGCCGCCGCCCCCGGCGAACTGGGCACCCATCTGGCGCTCACCGGCCGCTCCGTCGGGGCTGCCGACGCCGTCCTCTGCGGCCTCGCCGACCACCACGTACCCGCCCGCCTCCTGCCGGACCTGACCGAAGCACTGGCCGAGCCGGGCACGTCCGTCGCGGACATCGTCCAGCGGTTCGCCACCCCGCCGCCCGTGGGCGAGCTCGCCGCGCAGCGCGACTGGATCGACGCCTGCTACGCGGCGGACACCGTCGAGGACATCATCCGGAAGCTGCGCGGGAGCGGTGTCCCCGAGGCGGAGACGGCGGCGGACGAACTGCTGACCAAGTCGCCCCTCGCCCTCAAGGTCACGCTGGCCTCGGTCCGCCGCGCCGCCCGGCTCGACAGCCTGGAAGCCGTCCTCGACCAGGAGTTCCGGGTCTCCAGCCGGGCGTTCGAGCACCCGGACTTCGTGGAAGGCGTTCGCGCCCGGATCATCGACAAGGACAACGCCCCGCAGTGGAAGCCGGGCTCCCTCGCCGAGGTCGACGACCAGGAGGTCGCCCGGTTCTTCGCCCCGCTCGGCCCCGGCGAACAGGAACTCGGCCTTGCCCAGGCGCCTGCGGACATCTCCGCAGGGGAGGGACAGGACGGACAGGGCAGGTAGGGCGGACGCTGCCCGTGGCGCCCGGCGCAAGCCTGCCCGCCGGGCACTATCCGTCGCCGCCGGAAGGCCGGGCGCTATCTGTCGCTGCCGGACAGGCTCGGCTGCAAGGCCCGGACGAGCGCGAACAGTCGGTCCTCGTTGCCCGTCAGCCCCGCGCTGCGCAGGGCCTGGTCGGCCTCCCGCATCGGAGAGGTGAGCAGCGGCAGGTAGACCGGTGCGTCCTCGGGGTCCGCGAGCGCTGCCCGGGTGGCCTCCAGCAGGCGGACGTACGCCTGCGCCGCGGCGAGTTCGTCGCTGTCCATCTCAGCATCTCCTCCTCAGAGCTGTCGGACCGTCAAGCATCTCTCATGGGTCTGACAACACCGCCTCACGACCGGGCGCGCCCGCCGGACAACCCGCCCGGCGGCTCCACCTCCAGGTAGCGCCGTCTGCGCGGCCCCCGGTAGAGCAGCACGGTCCAGCCCAGCTCCCGCAAGGCCGACGCGCAGCCGGCCAGCGCCTCCTCCTCGTCGTGCGCGGCGCCGCTGCCGGGCGGCCCGGTCCACTCCACCCGGACCGAACCCGCCGACTCCCCGTCGCTCACCCGGTATCCGGCCGACACACGGCGCCCCGACGGGTCGACGGCCGAAGGCGCCGCGCCCGACCTCTCCAACGCCAGCGCGACCGCCCGCACCGGACGGTTCAGCTCCCACGGAGCCGGCGCGCCCTCGGGGTCGGGCCGCCCCGTCCCGGTGAGCCGACGGATCTGTAGCAGCCCCTCGAACGCGGTCCGCACCGAAGCGGCCCGTGCCGCCGCGGGCTCGGCAAGCGGCGGTCCGTCGCCGGTCGCCGGCTCGAATCCGGTGCTCTCCTCGGTGCCCATCCGCCCCCTCGTGTGACGCGGCCGCCTGACCGGTCAGCTTCCGGTTCCCCGCACATCCGCCTCCAGCGCCGCCTTGAGGCGCTTCAGCGTCGTACGGATGTTGCCGGCCTGGAACTGCGCGAAGGTCTTGCCGCCCGTCGCCACGCGGTCGAAGGCGTTGGCGAGAAGGTCCGGCCAGCGGCGGCGGTCGTCGGTCCAGGTCTCCGTGACCCGGGTTCTTCCGTCCACCGCCTCGAAACGGTACTCCCACGTGGCGATCGGCCCCGGGAGCAGCGGGCGCCGCAGACCGATCGCGTGCACCCGGAAGGCGAAGCGCTCGCCGGGATCGGCCGCCGTCACCGTGCACCGGGTCGTCCAGCGTGCCGGGCCACGCTTGTTCCGGCCCTCGAAGACCATGCCGACGTACGCGTCGCGCCGATCGCCCCGCACGGTCGCGCCTCGGTTCTCCGGGCTCCAACGCCCCATCGCCGTGGGGTCGCTGAGCTGCGCGTAGACCAGTGCCGGGGAGGCGTCGACGATGATGCTGTCCGCTACGGACATGGTGCGGGACATGACGTGACTCCTTGTTCACGGCCGTCGACGGACCACGCCCGGGCGCCGGACGGACCGTGGAGCCGGCATCCCGGAGCCCACACCTTACTCACGGGTAGATTCACGTCGTAAGGGCGCGGTCCGATGGGCGGCCGACGATCCGGCCGGGCGAGTACCCCCGTTTCCCGCCCGGCCGGAGTCTTCGCCCAGCCAGCCGCCCGACACGTGGTGTCGGGCGGCGGAACGTCCGGTGTCAGGCGCGGAACTCCGCCGGACGCTCCGGCGACGCCTCCGCGAGCGCCTTCACGACGGCGTCGGCGTCACCCCGGTTGCCGTACACCGGTGTGCCGGGCTGCTGGCGCCACGAGTCGTCCAGACCGCCGCTGTCGACCGTGTCGAAGCCCAGCGCGTCGATCAGGTCGCGCACCGTCCGCTTGGCCGCCGGGTCGTCGCCCGCCACCGGGAGCACCAGCCGGTCCGCGGCGCCCTGCGGGCGGGCCCGGTCCAGGATGTCCTGGGCGTAGGTGCCGTTGAACGCCTTGATGACGGGGTGGCCGATCTGCTGCTCCGTCCACCGGCTCTCGGGCAGCCCGTCCTCGATGGCGGCGATGCGGCCGTCACGCTGCTGCGGGTAGTAGTTGCCCGTGTCGATGACCGCGACGCCCTCCGCCGCGCCGTCGAGGAAACCGGCGGGCAGATCGGGCACGGCCTTCAACGGCACGGTGACCACGACCACCTGGGCGCCCTTCGCGGCCTCCGCCGCGGTCACCGGCTTCGCCCCGGTTTCCTCGGCGAGGGCGGTGAGCGTCTGCGGGCCGCGGGAGTTGGCGACCGAGACCTCGTGCCCGAGGGCGGCCAGACGCCGTGTCAGATTGCCGCCGATGTTGCCCGCGCCGATGATGCCGATCTTCATGGATCAGACCTTCCGTAGCTTGCCCGGTGGAGAGGAGTGCGTTCTGTCGCTTCACCAACTCCGGCCCCGGAGGAGCTATTCCGTTCTCCGCGAAGGAATATCCGATCGGCTCCCGGGCGTTGATATCCGCTTCGCGTTGCGCCGACCGAGGCCGGAGCGTGCGCCGTAGGCCATTTGAGTGTCCTTGTCGGCCGCTCACGCCGGACGGGGAAGGATGTCCCACCGCACCGATCGCCGCGGGTCCATTCTGGTCGCCGAGTCCACACGGGCCGTCGACCGAAGGAGCGTCGTAGTGACGACGAGGGGCATCTCGCAATCGGTGGAGACCGATACCGCCGAAGAGGACGAAATGCCGGTACGGAGCGGAGAACCCGGCAACGTGGTCATCAAGTGGATGACCACGACGGACCACAAGACGATCGGTACGCTCTACCTCGTCACCTCCTTCGCGTTCTTCTGCGTGGGAGGGATCCTGGCCCTGGTGATGCGGGCCGAGCTGGCCCGGCCCGGTATCCAGCTGATTTCGAACGAGCAGTTCAACCAGGCGTTCACGATGCACGGCACGATCATGCTGCTGATGTTCGCGACGCCGCTGTTCGCGGGATTCGCGAACTGGATCATGCCGCTTCAGATCGGCGCGCCCGACGTGGCGTTCCCGCGGCTCAACATGTTCGCGTACTGGCTCTATCTCTTCGGCTCGCTCATCGTGGTGGCGGGCTTTCTCACCCCGCAGGGCGCGGCGGACTTCGGCTGGTTCGCCTATGCCCCGCTCAACGACGCGGTCCGTTCGCCGGGTATCGGCGCCGACATGTGGATCATGGGTCTGGCTTTCTCCGGCTTCGGCACGATCCTCGGTTCGGTCAACTTCATCACCACGATCATCTGCATGCGCGCCCCCGGCATGACGATGTTCCGCATGCCGATCTTCACCTGGAACGTCCTGCTGACCGGTGTTCTGGTCCTGCTGGCCTTCCCGGTCCTGGCCGCGGCCCTGTTGGTGCTGGAGGCCGACCGTAAATTCGGCGCCCATGTCTTCGACCCGGCCAACGGCGGCGCCCTGCTGTGGCAGCACCTGTTCTGGTTCTTCGGCCACCCCGAGGTCTACATCATCGCCCTGCCGTTCTTCGGCATCGTCACCGAGATCTTCCCGGTCTTCAGCCGCAAACCGGTCTTCGGTTACATCGGACTGATCGCGGCCACCATCGCCATCGCCGGGCTGTCCGCGACCGTATGGGCGCACCACATGTTCGTCACGGGCGGGGTGCTGCTGCCGTTCTTCTCCTTCATGACGTTCCTCATCGCCGTGCCGACAGGCGTGAAGTTCTTCAACTGGATCGGCACGATGTGGAAAGGGTCGCTGTCCCTGGAGACCCCGATGCTGTGGGCCGTCGGGTTTCTGGTCACCTTCCTGTTCGGCGGTCTGACCGGGATCATCCTCGCCTCACCGCCCCTGGACTTCCATGTCTCCGACTCGTACTTCGTCGTCGCCCACTTCCACTACGTGGTGTTCGGCACCGTGGTGTTCGCGATGTTCGCCGGATTCCATTTCTGGTGGCCGAAGTTCACCGGGAAGATGCTGGACGAACGGCTCGGGAAGATGACGTTCTGGACGCTCTTCGTCGGATTCCACGGCACGTTCCTCGTTCAGCACTGGCTCGGTGCCGAAGGCATGCCCCGCCGTTACGCGGACTATCTCGAAGCCGACGGATTCACCGCGCTGAACACCATCTCCACCATTTCCTCGTTCCTGCTCGGCCTGTCTCTCCTGCCGTTCTTCTACAACGTCTGGAAGACCGCGAGGTACGGCAAGAAGATCGAGGTCGACGACCCGTGGGGGTACGGCCGTTCGCTGGAGTGGGCGACCTCCTGCCCGCCGCCGCGGCACAACTTCGTCACGCTGCCGCGGATCCGTTCCGAATCCCCGGCGTTCGACCTGCACCACCCGGCGGTCCGCTCCCTGGAGGAAGCCACCAACCGCCCCGGCGACTCCAGGACCGTCGCCCCGGGGGACCCGCACGAGCGGTGACGCCGGCCCCGGGCCTGACGGAGCGACGGAGAGGAGGACGGATGGAACCCGACAAGGACAGCGCCAGGGGCCTGGCGCAACTGGAGGGCTTTCTGCTGTGGAACGCCGAGGTCGAACGGGCACGACGGCAGGCACGCCGCTTCACCGACCAGTTGCCCTGGCTGACCACGGCGCAGCGTGAGGACGTCGAGCGGGTGTTCATCACCGAACGCGTCGCCGTCGCGCGGGAGTCGCTCACCCGCATCCGCGACCGCGCGGACGAACTGCGCGAGGAGTACAGCGGGCGCTACGCACGGCTCCGGGCCCGCTGCGTCGCCGTCTCGGTCGGTGCGGTGGGCGCGGTGACCTGCCTCGGTACGGCGGTGACCCTGGCCATCCGCTGACCCCGCGAGGCACCACCGCCCCACCGCGCCCCGGAGCTCCCCGGTGCGGCCGGTCACCCGGCCGCACCGCACGGGCCCGGGGCGCAGAAGCGGAACCGGAAGCGGTCAGTGGCGTACCAGGCAGAAGGGATGCCCGGCAGGGTCGGCGTACACACGCCAGCCGCGCGCCTCGTCCCCGGCGTCGAGCAGGGAGGCCCCGGCCGCCAGGACCTCCTCGTGCGCCCGTTCCTGGTCGGTCACGCCGAAGTCCAGGTGGAACTGCTGCGGCGGCTCCTGGCCCGGCCAGTTCGGCGGCCGGTGGCCCGCCACCCGCTGAAAGGCGAGGACGAGCCCGCCGGGCGTGTGCAGCGTGGACCACTCTGCGTCGCACCCCCACCGCCGGTCCGGACGGTCGACCTCGCCCCCCAGCAACGACGCGTAGAAAGCGGCCAGTTCCCTCGGGTCCGGGCAGTCCAGGACCACGCACTCCAGTTCAGCGATCATGACCGCATCGTAGGCATCCGCCGCGTGCGCCGCCCGCGTCGCGCCGGCTCAGCGGGCCCCGAACACCTGCGTCCACACCGGACCGCCGCCGGAGTCCACCTTCCCCATGCCGATCTCCTTGAACGAGCAGTTGAGGATGTTCGCACGGTGCCCCGGGCTGTCCATCCAGGCCTGCATCACATCGGCCGGCGTCCGCTGACCCTTGGCGATGTTCTCGCCGTACGTCGACCACCGGTATCCGGCCGCGGTGATCCGGTCGCCCGGGTCCCTGCCGTCCTGCGAGGTGTGGGAGAAGTAGTCCTGGGCCGCCATGTCGGCGGAGTGCCGCTGCGCGGCCGTGTTGAGCAGGCTGTTGACGGACACCGATCCGCAGCCCTCCTTGGAGCGCTCGGCGTTGACCAGCTCGGCGACCTGCTCGGCCATCCCCGACGGTGCGGGCGGCGCGGGCGTGGGCGGGGCCGGCTTCGGAGCCGGGGCGGCGGAGCTGGGCGCGGGCGGCGGCGTCGTGCTCTTCTTCGGCTTCGGCTTGGGCTTCGGCTTGCGCGACGGGCTCGGAGACTCCGAGGGGCTGGGGGACTCGGACGCCGTGGGGGAGGGGGACGGCGTCGGGACGGTCGACGTGGGCAGTTCCGTACGGGGGGCCGGGGCGTCGGCCGTGACGGTCGTCGCGTCCCGGTCGTCGCCATCGGTGTAGAGGTGCACCGCCGCGCCGCCCGTGCCCAGCGCCGCGACCGCCACGACAGCGGCGACGGCCGAGTTACGGCGGCGCCGCCGGGCCTGTAGCCGTCTGCGCTCGGCGCGGCCCGCCCCGGCGCCGTCGGCGCCCGGAGCGGGGGCCTGGAGGTGCGCCGCCGTGGCGAGCAGCTCGGGAGCGGCACCCGCCCCCGCCGCCGCGGCCACCGGAACGAGCGCCAGACCCACCAGCAGCCCCTCGGCGGGCACCAGCCCCGAGCCATGACCCGAGCACACCGTGCACTCGCGGGCATGGCGGGCCAGCCGCTTGCGCCACAGGGCGGAGGGGACGCCGTCCCAGCCGGCCGTGATGTCCTCCAGCAGCACGCACGGCGGCTCGGCCGCCAGCGCGCCCACCACGACCCGCGCCGCCTCCAGCTGGGCCTTCATCCGCTGCACCCGTACGGCGGTGTGCTGCGGGGTGAGTTCGAGAGCGGCGGCGACCTCGGCGCGGGACAGATGCCCGGCGGTCTCCAGCCACCACAGCGACAGCAGGGCGCGGTCGTCCTCGTCCAGCCAGCGCGTCGCCTCCGCCACCTGCCGCCGCTGACCGGTCAGGCCGAGCTCCAGGATCGTCACCTCGACGAAGTCCGCGCGGGGATCCGGCAGGTCGTACGCGGCGTCCAGCCGGTCCGCCGGTATCGCGCCCGCCTGCTTCTCGCGCCAGTGCGCGCGTATCTCGTTCATGGCTATCGCCACCAGCCAGGAACGGAAGCGCTCCGGGTCGCGCAGTTCGGGCAGGGACCGAAGCATGCGCAGCACCGTCTCCTGCACCACGTCGTCCACGTCCGCATGACCGTCCAGCGCACGTCCGACGACGTTGTACAGCAGCGGCAGGTACGCCGAGACGAGCTGGTCCTTGGCCCGCTGATCGCCGCCCTGCGCGGCCGCGATCAAGACCGTCGGGTGATCCTTGCCCATGCTGTGCTCACTCTTCCGGGGTCCGGTGCTGTCACTTCCCACACTCGGGAGATGGGGTGAGGGCGGGACGATAACAAGAATCCGGCGAGCAACCCCGGAAACCTTCGCCGCGGACCTCCGCAGCCCGGACCCGGCAGGCCCGTTTCGCCACCGTGCGCGGCGGCCCGGGCACACTCCGCGCACCGGTCCACGTCACGGAAGGTGATCCATGACACGGACCGGTGCGCGGGTCGGGCGGCGGCCGGACATCGGCCGCCCGGTCACGGTGGACCGGTTCAGGTGCGGTGCGGCCCGTCCTGGTCGCGGTCCGAGCCCAGCTGCTGCTTGAGCTTGTCCTGGGCGGTGTCGACGTGGCCCTTGTACTTGCCGTGCGTACGGTCGTCGACCATGTCGCCTGCCTTGTCGATGCCCTTGCCGGCCTGGTCCTCGTGGCCCTTGAGCATCTTCTTGATCTTGTCCATCGCGGACATACGTCCTCCTCGTCGACGGTGCGCCCCCACACATCAAGGGTCACCGCACCGGGCGCTGCCCGCATCTGCGCCGGGACACCGCGAGCCCCGGACCGACGGACCGGGTGCCCGCGGGACGTGTGAAGCCGCGCCGACTGGGCACATACCGGTTGACCAGGAGGAGGTGGTGGCATTGGGCCGCATCCGAGTCGTCGTCCGTCGTCCCCCGCCCCCTTCGGGGCCGCCGCCGCTCGATCTGCGCACCCCGTCCGGCCGCCCCCTGCCGTACTGACCACGGATCGTCCGCGTTACGGATCATCCGGGTGCGGGCCGCCGTCGAGCGGGCCGTGCCGCCGCGGTCTGTCCTCGTACCGTCCCGGGTCCGGCCCCGACAGCGGCGCGAGCTGCTCCACCAGGGCCTCCAGCTCCTCGACGGCGTACTCCGTCTCCCGGCGGATGTTCTGGTGCTCCGCCACGATGGCCCCGAGCAGCAGCGCGGTCAGCGCGACGCATCCGTTCAGCAGCGACAGGTTGGCCATGATCTGCATCAGGCTGTGCCCGGCGAACGGCCCCAGCGCGTCCGTACCGGCGAGGATGGCGAGCACCGAGACGACCAGGGCGCACGGTGCGCTGCCCGGCAGCTGGAAACGCAGGGCGGACCAGATGATCACCGGGAACACCAGATAGACCATCGACAGCGAGCTGTGCGTGGCGATCCACGACGACACGAACACGACGACCGCGAGGATCGACGCCTCCAGCCACCGGTCGCTCCGGCGTGGCCACCGCGCCCTGCGCAGGACCAGCAGGACAGGGGTGACGACCAGGACGCCCATCGCGTCCCCCGCCCACCAGGACGACCAGACCAGCCAGAACCGCCCCGGCGGAACCTTGTCGTCGAGCAGCAGGGTGAAACTCCCGATGGTGGCGCTGATCAGCATCCCCGCGAACGCGCCGAGGAAGACCAGACAGACCCCGTCCCGCAGCCGGACCAGCTCATTGCGGAAACCGACCTTCCGCAGCAGGGCGTACGCGGCCAGCGGGGCGACCGTGTTGCCGAACATGATGGCCAGACGGCTCACCGTGAACGCGTCGCCGATCTCGGTGACCGTGACCAGCGTGCCCAGCGCGATGCCCGGCCAGACGCGGACGCCCAGGCACAGCAGCGCTGCCAGGGCGATACCGGTGGGCGGCCACAGCGGAGTGACGACCGCGCCGTCGATGACGACCTGGCGCATCAGCCCGACCCGCCCCACCAGGTAGTAGGCGCCCGCGACGCCCAGGATCTGCGCCACGTACACGGCCCGACGTCTGGCTTCCTTGCTGCGGATCACACCACTCATCAGACACCGACCGCGGGGGCAGTCGGCAGGTGACACGCGCGGTACGGTCCGCCGTCACCGCCCTCCGCGGCGGGCGGCGGCATGGCGCAGGACCAGGACGGCGGCATCGTCCTCGTGCCCCGTCACCTCCGCCGCGCCCAGGACCTCGTCGGCCAGTTGCGCCGCGCTCACCGAGGCGTGCGCGGCGACCAGCTGCCGGACCCGCTCCAGGCCGTCCTCGATCACCAGCGACGGTCCCTCGACGACCCCGTCGGTGAGCAGCACGATCGCCCCGTCGCATTCGAGGGTGTGCCGGGTGACGGGATAGCCCTCGCCGGGCTCGATGCCCAGCGGCATGCCGCCCGGGTCCTCCGTGACGCCGGACCGGCCCCCCGTGGTCGCCCACACGGACGCCACGTGCCCGGCCCGGGCGCTGTGCAGCTCCCAGGTCGTCGGGTCCAGCCGCAGGAACGTACAGGTCGCGAACAGCCCCGAGTCCACGGACACCAGCAGATCGTTCGTCCGGCCCAGGATCTCGCCCGGATCGGACGCCGTGCCCGCGATGGCCCGCATCGCGATCCGGACCTGGCCCATGAAGGCGGCCGCCTCGACGTCATGACCCTGTACGTCGCCGACGGCGAAGCCGAGCGCCCCGTCCGCGAGGGGGAAACCGTCGTACCAGTCGCCGCCGATGTCCAGGCCGTGGCGGGCGGGCGCGTAGCGGGCCGCGGACTGAAGACCGGGGAGCGTGGGCAGGGCCGCCGGAAGCATGTCCCGCTGGAGGGCCTGCGCGAGTTCCACCCTGGCCTGGTGGAACTCCACCTCGCGCCGAGCGCGCGCGGTGAGGTCCTGCAAGGTGTTGAGCAGGTCCTCGGCGCTGGCTGAGCGGGAAGTCCGACGCCGGTTCATGTGCCGCTCCGCGGTGCGTTAAGTCCCTGAATCATATGGCGGGCCACCCCGGGCGGCGACTGCGGCGACGCCTGCGGTGGCGCTCGGCTCAGGACGGGCGCGAGCGGTACAGATCGCGGAGCAGGCAGATCTCGGCGCCGTGGTGCAGCACCTCCTGGTTGACCCACCAGACGACATCGACAAAGGGATCCTCGGCGTCGCTGCCGTTCGGATACGCGCTGTACCCGACGGTGTCCAGGGCCGCGTCGTCCGCGGTGAGCAGGGCCTCGCGCCAGGCTGCGGACGCGGCCTCGAAGGCGGCGACCGCCCCGGCGGCGTCCCCGGGCGTGCGGTAGCCCTCGCGGGTGAGCGACCTGCTGCCGTGGGTGTGGTCGGCGCGGAGGGTGAGCATCTCGGAGAGATGGCTCAGACGCCACGCGGTCGTGGTGAACGGCGGGGGAAACGGATGCGGGAAGTCCGCCGCGTCCCGTCCCCAGTCACCGGCTCCGGCCAGCGCGGTCGCCCGCGCCCCGGGCCCGTCGCCGCGACGGCGTACGGACCAGCAGTCGGGCACGGGTTCCCAGAGGTACTCGTCGTCGCCGAGCGGGGTGACGCCGATGTCGATGCCGTTGCCGCTGTCCATGACAGGACCGGCCAGGCGGGCGAGAAGCCGCTCGCAGGCGAAGTCGAACTGCTCCAGCAGGGGGATCAGGCGCGGTGGGATGGTCACCGGTGGAGCGTGTCACAGCCGCAGGACGGTCGCGCGTTCTTTTCCGGCGGCGGCCCAGCGGTTCTGGCCCGGCGGCCCGTCGGCCCCTGGCCCGGACCCGGACGGCCTGCCGTCCGACGGTGGCCGGATGGACGCTCGTACCGAGCCGTTGTCAGTGCTCGGTGGGATGCTGCCCGCATGGACGAGCTGATGAGGCAGCGACGGGTGTACGGCACCGACCACGACGACCCCCGCCCGGGACCGAGGCCGGGGCACGACTACCGCGAGCTGGTCGGCGGCCCGCTGGACGGGCTGCTGCTCGACGTCACGGGCTGGGACGAGGCGGACCTGCGCGACGGCGTCGGGCTGGTCACCGAGATCGGCGCCTACGGCCCCGGCGGACGCGCCGAGTACGGGCCGCGGTCGCCGGACAGCCACCAGTGGGACTGGCGCGGTGACGTGAGGTGACGAAGGCCGGGTGACGCCCAAGCCCCTCTCCGGCCTTCCCACGAGCCGGGGGAGGGCTGCCGGCCGGTCCCGGCCGTCCGATAGGTTGGCCGGTCATGTGGGCTTTGAGCGCGGTCGGGTACCGGCGGCTGGGTGCGGTGGGATCCCTGGCGGTCGTCGGCGGCGGCTGGTTCGCCGGGAAGCTGCCGGTCCACGACCCCTGGGGCCTGTGGACCGACCACGGGTCCGCCACGAAGGCGGTGGCGGCCGCCCTCGCCTACATCGGGCTGACCGTGCTCGTCGTGGCCTGGTGGCAGTACGGCAAGACCGCCTCCACCGCCCGCGACACCCTCGTCACGCTGGCCTGGTGGACGGCCCCGTTCCTGCTCGCGCCCCCGCTCTACAGCGCCGACGTCTACAGCTACATCGCCCAGGGCTCGATGGTCGTCGAAGGGCACGACGTCTACACCGTCGGCCCCTCCGCCCTGGACCCCGGCGGCATCGGCGGCGACGCCGCCGCGAGCGTCGGCAACCACTGGCGCGACACCCCCGCCCCCTACGGGCCGCTCTTCCTGCTGATCTCCGCCGCCGTCGCCTGGACCACCGGCGGCACGATCGTCCCCGCCGTCCTGGCGATGCGCCTCGTCGCGCTCGCCTCGCTCGCCCTGATCGTCTGGTCCCTGCGCCGCCTGGCGCGCGAACACGGCCGCAGCGAGAGCCGCGCCCTGTGGCTGGGAGCCCTCAACCCGCTGCTGCTGATCCATGTCGTCGGCGGCGTGCACAACGACGGGCTGATGATCGGCCTGATGCTCGCCGGTTTCGTCCTCGCTCTGCGCGGAAAGTGGATCGCGGGCAGCGCGCTGGTCGGACTCGCCATGATGGTGAAGTCGCCGGCGGCCGTGTCGCTGCTGTTCATCGGGGTCCTCGTGCACGCCGCCGCGACGGGGCCCGAGTGGCGCCGCTGGGCCAAGGGGCTTCTCGCGCCCGGCCTGATCGCCTGCGCGGTCGCCGGAGGGGCCACGCTGGTCAGCGGCACCGGGTTCGGCTGGCTCGACACCCAGGGCGTCGCCGCGAACATCCACACCGCGCTCTCCGTCACCAGCGACCTCGGCCTCGGACTGGGCGAGCTGGCCCACCTGCTGCTCGACGTCGACGCGGAACCGGTCAAGTCCGCCGTCCAGACACTGGGCCTGGCCGTCGCACTCGGCCTGATCCTCGTTCTGGCCCGGCGAGCGATGCGCGGCACCGTCACGCCCGCCCACGCCCTCGGCCTCTCGCTGCTCGTGCTGGTCGCGCTTTCGCCCATGGTCCAGCCCTGGTACCTGCTGTGGGGCATGGCCGTCGCCGCCGCGACCGCACCGTACGGCCGTCTCTCCGCCGTCCTGATCGTGCTCTCGGCGGCCCTGGTGTACGAGACGCACCCCATGGGGGCCACCCCGCCCTACGGGTTCGCCCTCGCCGGTCTCGCCGTCGTCCTCGGCACCCTCGCGATCCGCCGGACCCCCGTCGTGCCTCCGGGCGTTCGGCTGCCCCGCCGGCGTACCCCCGAGGACGCGACGGAGCACCAGGACACCTCTGCTTCCCCGGCTCCGGCCACGGCTCCGCAGAGCGCTCCGTAAACAAATCCCCTCGACGCCTTGCAAGATCCTCCGTTACGCTGAGCGGGTCCTGTTGTCTCCGATAGAGGTGGACGTTGCGCATCTGAGGTCCGCGATCATCGCGCGGTACGGCCCTGGCCCGTACACGGTCACGACGTTGTCGGCATGTCTGCCGCCCGTGACTTCCGCGTGGATGCGACCTCGGTGCTGAGCCGTCCCTCACCTTCGCAGGACTGTTCCTCCCACCGCCTTCCGGCCCCCGGGCCGGGTCGCCGCGTGCTGTTCGCATACGAAGCCCCCTTGTTCCTCCGCTTCCGACTGCGAGAACCCCATGAGCCATCCCACCGCGCCCGGCGCCTCCGTCGCCGCCTCCGGCCTCACCTTCCAGTGGCCCGACGGCACGAACCTCTTCGACGGGCTCTCCCTCACCGTCCCCCGGGGCCGCACCGGACTTGCCGGGGCCAACGGCGCCGGCAAGTCGACCCTCCTGCGCCTGTTCGCCGGACTCCTGCGTCCCGCGTCGGGGTCCGTCACCATCGGCGGCAACCTCGCCTACCTGCCGCAGAACATCACCCTGGACACCGGCCTCCGCGTCGACGCCGCCCTCGGTATCGCCGAGCGGCGGGCCGCCCTGCGCGCCATCGAGTCCGGCGACGTACGGGAGGAGCACTTCGAGACCGTCGGCGACGACTGGGACGTCGAGGAACGCGCGCTCGCCACCCTCGGCTCGCTCGGGCTCGGCGGCGTCGAACTGGACCGCACCGTCGGGCAGTTGTCCGGCGGGGAGACCGTCCTGCTGCGTCTGGCCGCGCTGCTCCTGGAACGCCCGGACGTCCTCCTTCTCGACGAACCGACCAACAACCTGGACCTGTTCGCCCGACGCCGGCTCTACGACGCCGTCGACTCCTGGCGCACCGGAATCCTGATCGTCGTCAGCCACGACCGGGACCTGCTGGAGCGCGTCGACCGCATCGCCGAACTCCGGTCGGGCTCGGTCAGCTGGTACGGGGGCGGCTGGTCCGCGTACCAGGAAGCCCTCGCCACCCAGCAGGAAGCCGCCGGACGGATGCTGCGCGCCGCCGACGCCGACATACGCCGTCAGCAGCGCGAGCTGGAGGAGACCCGGATCAAGGTGGCCCGCCGCCAGCGCCACGACAAGAAGCTGGACGGGCAGCGGAAGGCCCCGCGCATCGTCGCGGGGGAGCGCAAACGTTCGGCCCAGGAGTCCGGGGACCGGCTGCGCGGACTGCACGAGGACCGCCTCGACGAGGCCCGGGAGCGCAGGGAGGAAGCCGCCGAAGCCATTCGCCGCGACGCCGAGATCAAGGTGAGCCTGCCCCACACCGCGGTCCCCGCGGGCCGCACCGTCCTGACCGTACGGGACCTGAGCCTCCCCTACGGGCGGCTGCGCGAGGGCAGCCTCCAGGTGCGGGGACCCGAGCGCATCGCCCTGATCGGCCGCAACGGGGCCGGCAAGACCACCTTCCTGCGCACACTCACCGGGGAGCTGGCGCCGAGCACCGGAGAGGCCACGGCGACGGTGCCGTTGAAATTCCTCCCGCAGCGGCTCGACGTCCTCGACGACGCCCTGAGCGTCGCCGACAACGTCGCCCGCACCGCCCCGGGGACCACCGACAACCAGATCCGCTCCCAGCTCGCCCGGTTCCTCTTCAAGGGGGCCCGTGCCGAGCAGACGGCGGGCACGCTCTCGGGCGGCGAACGCTTCCGGGCCGCGCTCGCGGCGACGATGCTGGCCGCCCCGGCCCCGCAGCTGCTTCTGCTGGACGAGCCGACGAACAACCTCGATCTGGCCGGCGTGCGCCAGCTGACGAGCGCCCTGGAGGCATACGAAGGCGCGCTGCTCATCGCCAGCCACGACCTGCCGTTCCTGGAATCCGTGGGCATCACCCGGTGGATTTTCCTGGACGACGAGCTGCGGGAGACCGACGCCGACGAGATCCGCGAACTGTTCGGGAGCCCGGAGTCCACTCAGGCCGCTTCGTAGCTGTGGGCCCGCCCGCCCCGCCACTCCACCCAGACCGGGTTGTCGAGGATCCGGTCCGCTTCTTCGAGGCCGGCCTCGCTCAGGAACACGATCACGTCGTGGTCGCTGTGGGCCAGCCCGAGTATCTCGTCCCGGCCTTCGTAGTGCACGGTCACCCGGCGGCCGCCCGAGGGGGTCGGCCGGTGGATGACGATCGGGGGATTTGCCATGGCTCCACCCTGCGACGCGCCCCGCACCCTCGCATCCCCGGCCGGACCTCTCCGCGAGCGGTCCGACGACGGCTCGACGACGGGCCGGCGACGGCCCGGAAAAGGCCCCCGCACCGCCCGCTGGGCCCGCGGGGGCCCTCACCGCCCGGCGGCCGCGAGTTCCACCGTTGTGGTGACGCGGACCAGGGAAGGGCCGCGCGGGGCGGAGCCGAACCCGAAGGCGACCGGCGGATCGAGCGGGGCGAGCGCACCCAGGCTCACCCCGTCCAGCACGGCGTCGGCGGCCACGACGGGCCGCAGTCCCCGCGCGCCGTACCACTCGCGCCGTCCCGGGCCCGCACGGCCCAGGGTGCGTACGCCGGGCATCAGCAGCCGGGCCGGTACGTCGCACAGCGCGGCCCACACCGGGCTGCGGGCGAACGGGGCCGGAACGGCGGACAGCAGCAGACCGAGGGCCGACCGGCGTCCGGTCCGCAGCCGCAGACGCAGCGGACCCGCCTCGACCAGCCAGGCGGAGTCCCCGGCCGGGGCGACGGCGGTGACGGACACGGGCACCACCTCGATCCGGTCGAAGCGGTAGGTGGCGGCGACGAAGTCCGCGATCCGCCGGGACGGGGCCAGCAGGACCCGTTCGCCGTCGGGATGCTCGACCATGACGTCGCTGAACGCCCCGAACGGCGAGCGCGGCCAGTGCCCGACCACCAGCCGGGTGCCCGAGGAGGTCCCCACACCGGCGATCCAGCCGTCGAACCGCAGTCGCTCACCCGTCATGACCGACAGTCTGCCCGGCCGCCCCGGATCACTCGAAGCGGGACGGGTCCCCGGCTCCGCGGCGTACGATCTCGGGCTCGTCGCCGGAGAAGTCGATCACCGTGGTCGGCTCGGTGCCGCAGTCGCCCGAGTCGATGACGGCGTCCACCTCGTGGTCGAGCCGCTCCTTGATCTCCCAGCCCTGCGTCAGCGGCTCCTCCTCGTCCGGCAGGAGCAGGGTGCTGGAGAGCAGCGGCTCGCCGAGCTCCGAGACCAGCGCCTGGGTGACGACGTGGTCGGGGATGCGCACGCCGACCGTCTTCTTCTTCGGGTGCAGCAGCTGACGGGGGACCTCCTTCGTCGCGGGAAGGATGAAGGTGTAGCTGCCGGGTGTCGCCGCCTTGACCGCACGGAACACGTCGTTGTCCACGCGGACGAACTGCGCCAGCTGCGCGAAGTCGTGGCACACCAGCGTGAAGTGATGCCGGTCGTCGAGATTCCGGATCGACCTGATCCGGTCGATGGCGTCGCGGTTGCCCAACTGGCAGCCCAGGGCGTAGCACGAGTCGGTCGGGTACGCGACGAGCGCACCGGAGCGGATGCTGTCGACCACCGTGCCGATGGTGCGGGGCTGGGGGTTTGCGGGGTGCACGTCGAAGTACTTGGCCATTCGCCGAGCTTACGCGTTCGGGCCGGGCCGGGAGAGCCCTGTGCGGAGAAGCGTGAGAGGCGGCCCGTCGCGCGACGGGCCGCCTCTTCTTCCGCTTCGTACACCGGTGTTCGGCGCCGGGCCCGGTCAGACCGCGGCGGCCCCCACCAGCTCGTCCAGGACGTCCTCCATGGTCACGAAGCCGATGACCGTGCCCTTGCCCCCGGTCACCGCCGCGAGGTGCGTACCGGCGGCACGCATCGCGGTGAGGGTGTCGTCGAGCGGGGTGTCGATCTCGACCCGGATGACGGGGTGGAGGGCGGACGTCGGCAGCGCCTTGGTGCGCTCCGCGACGCCGAGGGCGTCCTTGATGTGGAAGTAGCCCAGCAGCCCGTCGTCGGGGCCGGTGACCGGCAGCCGGGAGAAGCCCGAGGCGACCGCGGCCCGCTCCAGACCCTGCGGGGTGATGCCCAGGTCGACGGTGACGGTCCGGTTCAGCGGGACCATCACCTCGCCGACCGGCCGGGTCCCCAGCTCCAGCGCGTCCCGCAGCCGCTCGCCGTCGGCCGGGGCCAGCAGCCCGGCTTCGCTGGAGTCCTTCACCAGACGTACGAGCTCGTCGTCGGTGAACACCGAGGCGACCTCGTTCTTGGGCTCCACCTTGAGCAGCCGCAGCAGCATGTTGGCGAAGGCGTTGATGCCGAAGATGACCGGGCGCAGCGCCCGGGTCAGGGCCACCAGGGACGGCCCCAGTGCCAGGGCGGTGGCGACGGGGGCGGCCAGCGCGATGTTCTTCGGGATCATCTCGCCGATGAGCATGTGCAGATACGTCGCCAGCGTCAGCGCGATCACGAACGCGATCGGGTGGACCAGCGCGTCGGGCACGCCGACCGCGTCGAACGGCGGCTCCAGCAGATGGGCGATGGCCGGTTCCGCGACGGCGCCCAGCACCAGCGAGGAGATGGTGATGCCGAGCTGCGCGGTGGCCATGGCGGCCGACAGGTGTTCGAGCCCCCACAGGGTGCTCTTCGCCCGGCGGCTGCCCCGTACGGCCTGCGGCTCGATCTGGCTGCGGCGGACCGAGATGAGCGCGAACTCCGCGCCCACGAAGAACGCGTTGGTGAGGAGGGTGAGCGCGCCGATGGCGAGCTGTACGGCGGTCATCGGGCGTCCTCCTCCACAAGGGCCGGCGCCGGCGCGGGCGCGGTGATCCGGACCCGGTCGGCCCGGTGGTGCTCGATGTCGAGCACGTCGAACTGCCAGCCGTCGACCTCCACCCGGTCCGCGCGGACCGGGATGCGGGCCAGCTGGTTGGCGAGCAGGCCGGCGAGCGTCTCGTACGGGCCTTCCGGCGCGGTGAACCCGATCCGGTCGAGCTGGTCGAGACGGATGCTGCCCTCGGCCGCCCAGACCTGGCGGCCGTCGCCGAGCGGCTCGGCCGGTGCGAGGTCGGGGCGCTCATGGGGGTCGTGCTCGTCGCGGACCTCGCCGACGACCTCCTCCACGATGTCCTCGACGGTGGCGACCCCCGCGGTACCGCCGTACTCGTCGATCACCACGGCCATCGTCCGGTGCTTGCGCAACTGCGCCAGCAGCCGGTCGACGGGCAGCGAGTCGGGGACGAGGAGCGGCTCGGTGGCGAGCTTCGTGACCGGGGTCCGGGGCCGCTCCGACTCGTCCAGGGCGAGGACGTCGCGGATGTGGACCGTGCCGATGACCTCGTCCAGGCTGTCCCGGTAGACCGGGAAGCGGGACAGGCCGGTGGCCAGCGTGAGGTTGGCGGCGTCGGTCGCGGTGGCGTGCGCTTCCAGCGCCCGGACGTCGACGCGCGGCGTCATGACGTTCTCGGCGGACAGCTCGGCCAGGTGCAGGGTCCGGACGAACAGCTCGGCCGAGTCCTGCTCGATGGCGCCCTCGCGGGCGGAGTGCTGGGCGAGCGCGATCAGCTCCTGCGGCGTACGGGCGGAGGCCAGCTCCTCGGCCGGCTCCAGGCCCAGCCGCCGCACGAAGCGGTTCGCGGTGTTGTTGAGGTGCCGGATCAGCGGGCCGAAAGCCGCCGTGAACGCCCGCTGCGGGGTCGAGACGACCTTGGCGACCGTGAGCGGGCTGGAGATCGCCCAGTTCTTCGGGACCAGCTCGCCGACGACCATGAGCACCACGGTGGACACGGCCACACCGAGAAGCGTGGCGACCGTGGACACGGCGCCGGACGGCAGCCCGACGGCCTCCAGCGGGCCACGCAGCAGCACCGCGAGGGACGGCTCGGCCAGCATGCCGATGACCAGGGAGGTCACGGTGATGCCGAGCTGGGCGCCGGAGAGCTGGAAGGTGAGCCGCTTGGCCGCCTTGAGGGCGCTCTCGGCGCCGCGCTCACCGGCCTTCGCGGCGCGTTCGAGCTCGCTCCGCTCGATGGTCGTGAGCGAGAACTCCGCCGCGACGAACACCGCACAGGCAAGTGTCAGCGCGAGGGCGAGAAGAAGAAGGACCACTTCGCTCACCGTGTCACCTCCGTCCCCTGGTGCGTGGGGTCAGGGATGACACGGTTCGTACTGGGAGGCTCACCCATTGCGGTGCCGTAGCTCCTTCTCTGTTCGGGCCGTCGGGATCGACGGTGGGGGACGGGTGTGAAACCCGCCTGATAGATAGTAAAGGGAACGCAAAGCTATGGGGAGTGGCGGGTGTCACACAGAGTGCCGCCGGGGAGCAAGTGCCTCGCGGTGGGTGACGGGGTGCGGGGAAGTTTACCGCGATCTTGATGGCCGAAACTGTGCGTAGCGGTCGTGGGCTTGGGAAATCCTTTACCTCCCGGGAGCCTCTGCCCGGCGAGGTGGCTCACGCCCCTCGATCGCCCATCCACAGAAGGAGCGGACGCCGCACATGGTGTCCAAGAAGTTGCTCGGAGCCCTCGGGGTCGGTGGCCCCTCGGTCGACACCGTTCTGCAACCCGGCCCGGCCCTGCCCGGTGGTCTCCTCTCCGGAGAGGTCCGCCTGCGGGGCGGCGGGTCGGACGTGACGGTCGACCGGATCTCCCTTCTCCTCGTCGCCCGGGTCGAGAGGGAGGGCCAGGAGGGAGAGGACGAGGCCACGGTCGTCCTCGAACGCTTCACCGTCGGCGGCGGGTTCCGGCTGGCCGAGGAGGCCGACCATATGGTGCCGTTCACCGTCACGCTGCCGTGGGAGACGCCGATCACCGAACTCCACGGCCAGCACCTCGGCCCCGTGCTCGGCATCCGGACGGAGCTGGAGATCGCGGGGGCGCGCGACAAGGGCGACCTCGACGCGCTCGCGGTGGGACCGCTGCCCGCGCAGGAAGCGATCCTGGAGGCCTTCGGCCAGCTCGGATACGTGTTCAGGTCCGCGGACCTGGAGCTCGGCCACATCCGCGGAACGGGCCAGCAGCTGCCCTGCTACCAGGAGATCGAGATCCTCCCGCCGGCCGGCCACGCCCACGCCGTGAACGAGATCGAGGTGACCTTCATCGCCGCACCGGGCGGCCTGGAGGTCGTCATCGAGGCGGACAAGCGCGCCGATCTCTTCACCGAGGGGCACGACACGGTTCACCGCTTCACCGCATCCCACCACGCGGCCCCCCAGACCGACTGGAACGCCCAGGTCGACGCCTGGCTGAAGGAGGTCGTCGCCGGCCACGAGGCCCATGCGGCGCCGCCCTCGTACGGTGACGACCACGGCGACCGGCACCGCTCGGGCCCGGGTGCCGGCGCGGTGGTGGCGGGCGTCGCGGCGGGCGTGGCCGTGGGCGTTGTCGGCGGCATGGTCGCGGCCGAGGTCGTCGACGAGATCGGTGACGCCTTCGAGGGCGAAGACGACGAGGACGCGGGAGGCGACGACGAGGGCTGACCGCAGAGGCCCCGGTCCATCGGGGCCTCCGCGCCCTCACCGTGTTCTGCGGTGGTCGTAGGAGATCGTGAGCCACGGCACCACCAGCCCCGACCGGAAGAGGATCTGCGGCCAGGAGCGGTCGGTCCACGGGACCTGGGTGATGAGCAGGGCGCACAGCGTCGTGAAGGACGCCTGACCGACGACGACGCGGGCCCAACGGCCGCGTCCCCCGGCGCGTGCCGCAGGGCCACCGCCGCCTCGGAGACGGCGGCCTCGTGCGCACCCGAGGCGAGGAGCGGCTCGGCCAGGTGCAGGCGTAGCGGTACGTCGTCGGGAGCGGCACCATGGTTGCTCCCCTCGGCCCTGCCCGGCGGGTGCCGCGGGTCCCGGGGGAGGAAGGTGGGAAGCGGAACGGCCGCTCACGTGGACAAGGAGTCCCATGAACCCTGGACCCCCTCCGCCCGATCCGCGGCACCGGCGCCCCGAAGGCGTCACCGGCACGACGGTCGAGGCGCTCGGTGCCCTGTCGAAGGCGCTGGAGACCGCGGAGCGCGCCCGGGGTGCCCTGTACGAGTTCCACCAGCTCACCGGGAGCGCCGACCTGGCCCTCGACGATGCCGTACGGCTGCTCCGCGCGGCGGGGCACGGGCGGCAGGCAGATCACGTCGAACGGGAGATCCTCGGCCGCAACGTCATCCCGGGGCACTGGACGTTCCAGATCGTCGAGGAGTACAACTCCACCTACTACGACGTGTTCCGGACGATCGAGCGGGAGATCAGGCAGGAACTCGCCGAGGGCCGCGACCACCTCTACGAGGCCGAGATGAAGGCGGCCCGGCGCACCGAGGGGCATCCGGACCACACCGCCGACTGACCGCCGCCCGTCCGCTCGGGAACCTTCCTCCCTCCGTCGTCACCGTACGTAGCCGCACGAGATGCGGAGCGCACCGACTCCGGTGACGCTGGGGCTCCGGTCGCGCGCAACGCAGGTCGCCGACGGAGGAACCACGACGGAGGACACCCCCATGAACCTGTACGACAGCCCGGTGGAGCGAGCCCGCCGCACCCGTGAACGCGCCGAGGAACTGGGCCGCGCCGCAGACCGGGCCACCGACCCCGAGCACCGCCGGCGGCTGCGGGCCAAGGCCCAGCGGCTGCTCCGCGAGGAGCCCACGCCCGACCCCGGCCGCTAGCGGCCGACGTACGGGAAAGCCGATTGCCCGGGCGCCCGCCGCCCGGGTAGCGTCACGCACCGTGACCCCGACTCTGCGTACCGAGAGGCTCCTGCTGGAGCCGTACGTCCCCGAGGACGAAGAGGCCTTTGTGGCCCTGTTCCAGGACACCAGGGTGTCCCGGTGGATGGGTGACGGCCCTTCCTCCGAAGCGGAGGACCGGGAGCTGTTCGGGCGGGTCTTCACCAAGGTCTACGCCCAGGACCTGTTCGCCGTCTGGGCCGTCCGCCGCGACGGCCGGCTGGTCGGGCACGCCGAGATCAAGCGGACCGACACCGTCGACGGCCACGAGATCATCTACGCCCTCGCGCCCACGGCGTGGGGCTCCGGCCTCGGTACCGAACTGGCCCGGGCCGTCGTCGCCCACGGCTTCGACACCCTCGGACTGGACGAGGTCCACGCCACCGTCGCCGCCGCGAACGAGGCCTCGCTGACGCTGCTGGACCGGATCGGCTTCGCGTACGTGAGGGACATCGAGGAGGACGACGGCAGCACCACCCGCGTGCTGACCCTCCGCCGCTGACCCCGGCCGCCGGGCGACCGCCGGCGAAGGGTTCAGGCCGCGGGGGCCACCGACGCGCCCTCGACGCCGTGACGCTTGAGGGCGTCGGCGACAAAACCGTCCGCCTTCATCTCCTCCACGAACGACGCCAGCAACTCCTGCGCCGCCGCCCCTCGCCCGGCCGGTACGCCCATGGCCTGCTGGATCACCATGAACCGCCCGGGCAGCAGCCGTACGCCTTCCTCCCGCGCGGCCTCCGCCTCCAGCAACTGCCGGATTCCGGCGGCCACTTCGACCTCGCCCGACCGCAGGGCCGCGAGCGCGCGCGGGGCGCCCACCAGGCGGACGACCTCGGCGTGGCGGATCTCGCGGGTGAGGAAGAGGTCGTAGGCGGACCCGGCCCCGACCGAGATCCGGGTGCCCTCGCGGTCCACCTGGTCGTTCTCGGTGATGGTGGCTTGCTCCGGCACCAGGTAGCTGCCCTCGATGAGGACGTAGGGGGCGGTGAACCGCAGCCCCTCGCTCCGCGCCGGGTCGACCGCGAAGAACCCGATGTCCGCCCGCTCGGCCCGCACCGCGTCGACCGACAGCGCGGCCCGCTCGAAGGCCACCAGCTCCACGGGCACCCCGAGCCGCCGCCCGAACTCCCGGGCCAGATCGACGGAGACCCCGGCGGGCTCGCCGCTCGACGGATCCCGATGGGCCAGGATCGGGTTGCCCAGGTTGATCGAGGCACGCAGGGTGCCGCCGGGTGCGAACGTGGAGACCAGGGCGGGGGATATCGGCTGCTGAGTCATGGAGCCGAGTCTACGAGGGACCCCCGGCGGCCGATCGGCGTACGGGACCGGACCGGCCCCGCAGGCTGTGGCCGGCAGAAGGCGTACGGGACCGGCGACCTCCGGCGTATCAGGTGCCCCACCCGACGCCTCAGGCCCCCACCGTGCCGTCCACCCCTTCCCGCAGCAGGTCCGCATGACCGTTGTGGCGGCCGTACTCCAGCAGGACGTGCACCATGACCATCCGCAGCGAGACGTCCTTCTCCCAGCGCGGCTGACGCCCCACCAGGTCCAGCGAGTCCGCCTCCCGCTCGATCCGGCGCGAGGTCTCCACCTCCGCCTCCCAGGCGGCGAAGGCCTCGGCCCCGGTCGAGGCGCTCGCGTCGTACGCCGCCTGGAAGTCGAACAGCTTCTCCGACCACACCATTGGAGCCGCCTCGTCCTCGAACACCCGCCGGAACCAGGCGCGTTCCACCTCCGCCAGATGCCGCAGCAGAGCCAGCAGCGACAAGGTGGACGGTGGCATCGACCGCTCGCGCAACTCCTCGTCGCTCAGCCCCGCGCACTTCATGGCCAGGGTCTCCCGGTGGTAGTCGAGAAAGGCCCGCAGCGTCTCGCGCTCACCGCCCAGGAGCGGGGGCCCGATCCGGTCGTCACTCGTCATGGTCATCTTCCTCGGTTCCGTGGTGCCGGCCGACAGTATGTACGTTCCGGCACTCCCCGGGCAGCCGGGTTTCCGCGAAGCCGCCTCTAGGCTGTGGGGCATGGACGTACGAGAGCTGCTGCGGCGCTCCGGGGGACCGGTGACACGCGACCGGATCGGGGACGACCTGGCCGCGCTCGGCCTCGGACCGGGCGACACCGTGATGTTCCATACGCGCCTGTCCGCGATCGGCTACGTCCCGGGCGGCCCCCGGACCGTCATCGACGCCCTCCTCGATGTCGTCGGCCCGACCGGCACGCTGATGGTTTCCTGCGGCTGGAACGACGCCCCGCCGTACGACTTCACCACCTGGCCCAGCGCCTGGCAGGACGTCCTGCGCGCCCACCATCCCGCGTACGACCCGGAACTGAGCGAGGCCGAGCGCACGAACGGCCGACTCCCCGAGGCCCTGCGCCGCAGACCGGGGGCCGTGCGCAGCCGCCACCCCGACGCGAGCCTCGCGGCGCTCGGCCCGTCCGCCGCCGCGCTGATGGCCGACCACCCGTGGGACGACCCGCACGGCCCGGGCAGCCCGCTGGCCCGCCTCGTCGCCCTCGGCGGGCGGGTGCTGCTGCTCGGGGCGCCCGGCGAGACGATGACGCTGCTTCATCTGGCGGAGTCGCTGGCCCGGGCGCCCGGCAAGCGCTTCGTGACGTACGAGCAGCCCATCCGCGTGGACGGCGTCCGGGTCTGGCGTACTTTCCACGACATCGACTCGACGGACGGCGCGTTCGACTACTCCCGTGTCGTGCCCGAGGGGCAAGACCCGTTCGCGGTCATCGTCCGGGCCATGCTCGACGCCGGCATCGGCAGGACCGGCACCGTCGGGGCAGCCGACAGCTGCCTGTTCGATGCCGGTCCCGCCGTCGACTTCGGCGTTCGCTGGATCGAGAAGCAGCTGAACGCACCCGCGTGACGGCGTTCGCTCAGGCCAGCCGCACCTTGACCGTCTGCGTCGCCCCGCGCGTACCGGACAGGTCGCCGAAGACGAGGCGCAGCGACGCGCCCGTGGTCGCCGACGTCACCGTCGCCGGCTTCGACACGACCGAGGCGACGGCCCGGTTCCAGGTGAGGGTCAGGCTGGTGCGCATCCGCATGGGGTCGCTCACGCGTACCGTCGCCGTCCCGTCGGCGTGCTCGGTCACCATCACCGAGCACGGGGCGTCCGCCACCAGCGGCCCGACGCTTCCGCCGAACCAGAAGTTGACCGCCGTCAGCCCCAGCGAGGGGACCGCCACCCCCTGCTGGTCGTCCGTGTTGGCGAGCACGCGCAGCCAGCCGCTGTCCGCCGCCCGTGCCGCCGTGCGCTGTTCGGACGCGCCGGGCAGGAGCTGGTACGCGTACGTGGCGTCCGACGGGTCCGTGCCGTGGTCGAACCAGAGGGTGAGGTACTTCCGGGAGACCGGATCCGTGGAGCCCGCCTGGTTGATGTCGCGCCAGCGCCCCGTCCGGTTCTCCCGCAGCGCCTTCACGTTCGCCCCGCCCGGGAACACGTAACCGCCGTGCCCGGCCAGGTGCGCCCAGGACGCGCCGGACAGCGTCGCCGACCAGGGGGCGGTGACCGGTTTCGCCGAGCCGTCGACGGTGAACGGGGCGTTGCCCGTCGGCCCCAGGTTCCGGTTGTCGACCGTGGTCTCCACGGCCGCGCCGTCCCGGCCGTGGATGCCCGCGCCCAGACACACCACGGTGTCGTCGAGGAAGAACCACGACTTCTTCGCCATCAGCGTGCTGGAGAGGCCCTTGAGGTACTGGCCCACGGCGGCGCGCTTGGTGTCGGTGACCCCGCCGACCCAGTTCACCTCCGGGAGCGCGACGCCCCAGTCGCCGCCCGCCCCGTCGGCGAGCACCTTGCGCGAGACCGTGGTGCCGGGCAGTCGGTACGGGTCTACGGTGGGCCAGAACGCGTCGCTGTACTGGCCGTTGGCGAAGGTGTCGCCCCACCAGTAGAGCATCCCGTTGCCGGTGTGCCAGCCGCGCAGGTTCTCGCCGTTGCCGGTCTCGTAATAGGTGATCCGCCGGTCGGCCATGCTCAGCGACGCCGCCCAGCCCGGGCGGCGGTGCGTGGCCCGGGCCATGTCGGGGAAGAGCCGGTGGCCCGCCGGCTCGGCGACCGGGGTGAGGGAGGTGTCGTCCAGGACGCTCTTGATCCGGGCCAGTGCGGTGAGCCCGAGCGAGGGGTTGCTCAACGGCGGGCTGTAGTAGTCGCGTTGCGCCCAGCCCTTGACGAGCGCCCGCCACCGCGCGTTCTCGGCGGCCGACGCGCCCTGCCCGAGCAGCACGATCGAGGCCATGATGGGGTGCCCGCGCCGGTGGTCGTCGACCTCGCCCCGGCTGATCGCGCGCCCCGCCACGGAGTCCATGACCAGGCCGTTGTAGAGGAACGGGGCCCACGCGTTCTCCACCGCGTCGAACACCACCTGCCGCTTCGGATCGGTGACCTCCCAGGTGGTCCCCTTCAGCAGCGCGAACAGCAGCCCGAGCCCGCCGAGCATCACCGATCCGTAGCTGCCGGTGTAGGGCACGGTGGTGTGCTGGATGAACGAGCCGTCGGCGTACAGTCCGTCGCCCTTCGTCACCAGCGGGAAGACGGGGGAGAGGGCGTCGCGGGCCAGCGCGATCTTCGCCGCGCTCCCGCCGACGACCCCGCGCAGGGCCAGCACCCGGCACAGGTCGACCCGGTTCGCCCCGGTGCTGGTCCCGGTGTACGAGGCGACGGCGGAGTCCGGTACGAAATGGTCGACGGCGGCGCAGTAGCGGGCGAGCCGTTCCGGGGCGATGGCGTCGTACATCAGGACGCACACGTCCAGCAGGGCCTGCGGCGCGCCGATCTGCCAGCTGTACCAGTTGCCGTACCGGGTCTGCCCGTCGTTGTAGACCTGGGTGTTGAGGTGTTCCAGGCCGGTGAGCACGGCGTCGCGCAGGGCGGTGTTCCCGGTGAGCCCGGTGCCCTGCTGGCGGTAGGCCTGGGCCATGGTGTTCAGGCGGATGAAGCTGTCGGCCATCCGCCCCGAGAAGACGTACGACTCGGGGTCCGTGTCCGGGTCCGGATCCGCGAAGACGGCGTCGGGCCAGAGCGAACCCTCCGCCGGGGCCATCGTCTCCAGCCACTGCGACGCCTTCGTGCCGAGGTCGGCCAGCCGGCTCTTGAAAGGTTCCGCGGTCGGGCTGAACCCCTCACCGAGGATCAACGCGCTCCACGTGGTGCGGAGTGCGGCGTACGCATCGTTCTCGGGGGCGGCGGAGGCGGCGCCGGGCGCGGCGAGTATCAGCGCGCCGCCGCTCGCGGCGGTGAGCACGGCGGAGGTGGCCAGGAAGGTACGGCGGGACCAGGCAGAAGTCATGGGAGAGCTCCGGGTCGGGGTGACGTGTCTCCGGCGGGAACCCGGCGCGCGGCGGGCGTTGCGTGGGCGGGCGCTGAACCGACCCCGGGATCCGACTGTTCTGAGCGGGCGGGCACTTTCTAGCAGTCGCCAGGCGAGTCGCTCAATGACTTTGGCCGAATTGATCGTATCGATCGGTTCTCGCGGCGTGTATGTCGCCCTCGTGGGTGAACCGGCGTGTGCCCGTCGCGCGGAGGCAAAACTCCGCTCGGATCGTTTCGAGCGGATGTGATCGATATGGTTGAGCCAGGCCGACGGCGGCTGTTCGGGGCCGGAAACCCCGTGCTTCCGCCGCCGGGACACCGTCCGCCCAGAGCCCAGCCGTCTCCGAGTCCAGGGGGATCCATGCGACTGCACGTCGACCAGCGCCACGAGCGGGTGCTCGAACTCGTCCGCGAGCGCGGCAGCCTGCGCGTCGCCGAACTCGCCGAGGAACTCGGCATGTCCGCCGTCACCCTGCGCCGGGACGTCGAGGCGCTGGCGGCCCAGGGTCTGGTGGAGCGGCTGCACGGCGCGGTGGTGTGGCCCGCCGGGCAGTCCCGGCCCGCCCCGGCCCCCGTGCCGTCCGCCGAAGGGCTGGTGGTCGGGATGGTCGTGCCGACCACCGAGTACTACTACGCGGACGTGGTGCGCGGCGCCCGGCAGACCGTCGAGGGCGCGGGCGCCCGGCTGACGATCGGGCTCTCCCGCTACCTCCCCGACGAGGATGCCGCCCAGGCCCGGCGGCTGCTGTCCACCGGCGCCGACGGGCTGCTGCTCACCCCCAGCTGGGAGCGCGGCTGCCCGGAGCAGGGCGAGGGGCTGTGGACGGTGGAGCAAAAGACTCCGGTCGTCCTGGTGGAACGCTCGGCACCGCTCGGCCATCCGGCGGCGCGCCTGGACCGGGTGCGCTCGGACCACGCGCACGGGGCCGCCGAAGCGGTGGCGCACCTGGCCGGGCTCGGCCACCGGGCGATCGCGCTCGCCGTGCAGGACAGCCCGACCGCTCCTCGGCTCCGGGTCGGCTACCGGGCCGCCGTGGAGGCGCTGGGGCTGACTCCCGTGTCGCCCTCACCGCTGGACGAGGCCCCGTCACGGTCGGAGGCCGATCGTTTCGAGCGGACGCTGGAGTACCTGTGCCAGGGCGTGGCGAGCGGCAACGTGACCGCCGCGATCGTGCACAGCGACGCCGACGCGATCGTCCTGATCCCCCGGCTCCAGGCCAGGGGGGTGCGGGTGCCCGAGGACCTGGCGGTGATCGCGTACGACGACGAGGTCGCCTCGCTCGCCGACCTGCCGCTCACCGCGGTGGCCCCGGACAAGCACGCCGTGGGCGCCGCCGCGGCCCGCCTCCTGCTGTCCCGCCTCGGCGTCCACGACCCCGGCACGACGGACGCCATGGATGCGACGGGCCAGGGTTCCGGTGCCCGTCGGCACTTGGACATCCTGCCCACCCTGCGGGTCCGGGTCTCCTGCGGGGCGGCCGCCGCCGCTCCGTAACGCAGAAACGACGCGAGACGCACCGCACCACGAGCCGTGCCCCGGGCCAACAGGCCCTGCGGGCGCGGCTCTTCGCATTCCGGGGGGCAGAGGTGCGTCACTGATCGATTCGATTGAATTGGTCATTCGCTCTTGACGGCGATCGGTTCCGCGCAAAATGATGTGTGCCGTTCACCTCATCTCCCGCAGTTCGAGGTCTCGTAGGAGCCGGCCCATGCCCTGTATCGCCCGCACGTCCCGCCTCGCCCTCGCGGCGTCCGCCGCCTCACTCGCCCTGCTCGTCACCGCCTGCGGCGGCTCGGGCTCGGACGCCTCGGGCCCCGGCGGCGGCAAGCCCGTCACCCTCACCTTCTGGTCGGCCACCGCGGGCGCCAAGGAGACCGCCGACGCCTTCAACAAGACGCACACCGACATCAAGGTGAAGTTCTCCATGGTCCCCGCGGGCCCCGAGGGCGTCACCAAACTGTCCAACGCGGTCAAGGGCGGCAACGCCCCCGACGTGGCCACCATGGACTACTCCGCCCTGCCCGAGTACGCCAGCGAAGGGAACCTGGAGGACCTCACCTCCAGCTCCGGCGACCTGGTGAAGAAGGAGTTCCCCGAGGCCGTCCAGTCCCTGGTCAACCTCGGCGGATCCACCTGGGCGGTCCCCTTCGACGTCACACCGATCCAGCTCTTCTACCGCAAGGACCTGTTCAAGAAGCACGGCGTCGACGTGCCGACGACCTGGGCCGAATACCGTACGGCCGCCGAGAAGATCCACGCCGGCGACCCCGACGTCACCATCACCAACTTCGGCGGCGGCGACCCCGCCCTGCTCTCCGGCCTCGCCTGGCAGGCCGGCGCCCGGTGGTACGGCACCAACGGCGACGCCTGGAAGGTCAACATCGACGACGCGGCCTCCCGTAAGGTCGCCGCCTACTGGGACAAGCTCCTCGCCGACGGCCTTGCCTCCAAGACCCCGCTCTGGGGCGAGGGCGAGACCAAGGAACGCGCCACCGGCAAGGTCGCCACCATCATCGGCGCCGCCTGGAGCGCCGGGAACTTCCCCGTCAGCTACCCCGACTCCAAGGGCAAGTGGGGCATAGCGCCCCTGCCCACCTGGGACGGCAAGCCGAGCACCGGCATGTACGGCGGAACCTCCTACATCGTGCCCAAGGGCAGCGAACACACCGAAGCCGCCGCCGAGTTCATCAAGTGGGTCACCACCGAACCGGAGGCCATGACCGCCCGCCTCAGCTCCCTCAAGACCCCCAGCAGCGCCCTGCCCGCCAACGAGGGCATGCGCGCCACGGCGGCGAAGCAGTTCGACAGCTCCTACTTCGGGGACCAGGACGTCTACGCCGTGGCCGGTCAGGCGGCCGACACCATCGTGCCCGGCTGGACCTGGGGCCCCGTCCAGCAGCAGGTCACCTCGGTGCAGATGGCCGCGGGCGGCGACCACACCAAGATGCTGAGCTCCGGTCAGGCGAAGGGTGAGAGCGCGGTCACCGATCGCGGCCTGAAGCTCGACAAGTAGGGCCTGACGCACGGCCCTGACCCCGCGGCTGCCCGGCACCCGCCGTGCCGGGCAGCCCCACCCCTCGACCGACCGCCCCACCCCGCCGAAGGAGCACCAGGTGGCAGCCCCACTCGCCCGGCCGGCCAAGACCCCGGCACCCCCGGCCGTGCCGCCGCCCGCCGGACCCGCCCGATCCGCCGGACCGGGAAAGCCCGGCGCCCCGGGCGGCCCCGGCACACGACGCGGACAGCGCCGGGCCGTCGCCTTGTTCACCGTCCCGTTCTTCGCGCTGTTCGCCGCCGTCACCGTCCTGCCGATGATCTACGCGGCCTGGATGAGCCTCTACCGGGAGGAGTCCTCCGGCCTGGGATTCGGCGGAACCGAGCGCGTCTTCGCCGGATTCGGCAACTTCACCGAAGCCCTCGGCAGCGAGGCGTTCCTCCGCTCCTTCGGGAACATCGCCCTCTACTGCGCCCTCTACATCCCCGCGATGGTCGGCGGCGCGCTCATCCTGGCCCTGCTCGTCGACTCGGCCATGGCCCGGGCCAGGCGCTTCTTCCAGATCGCCTACTTCCTGCCGCACGCGGTGCCCGGCCTGATCGCCTCGCTGATCTGGCTCTACCTCTACACACCCGGCCTCAGCCCGATCATCGACGTACTGGACGCCCTCGGCGCGAACTGGAACTTCTTCGGCGAGGACGAGGCGATCTACTCCGTCGTCAACATCTCCGCCTGGCAGTGGACCGGCTACAACATGATCATCTTCTACGCGGGGCTCCAGGCCGTTCCCCGCGAGGTCCTCGAAGCCGCGACCGTCGACGGAGCCGGCGCCCTGCGCACCGCCCTCCAGGTCAAGATCCCCATGATTCGTCCGACCGTCGTGCTGACCCTGCTGTTCACCTGCGTCGGCGCCATCCAGCTCTTCGACGCCCCCAAACTCGTCCAGCTGCGCGCCAACACCATGGGCGAGGACTGGTCGCCGACCATGTTCATCTACACCGCGGCCTTCAAGGGCCACGACTACGGCCTGGCCGCCGCGAGCTCCCTGCTGCTCGCCCTCGTCGCCGGGCTGCTGTCCTTCGTCGTCACCAAGCTCGGCAACCGGTGGAAGGCCTCATGAGCACCCAGACAGCCAACCGCGAGGCACCGGCCGCCGTCACCCGGCGCGACCGAGCCGAACGCCGCACCGCACCACGGCCGCCCGCACGACGGAGCCGCACCGGCGGCCTCACCTCCCGGGTGGCGGTGAACGCCGTCCTGGCCATCGTCGCCGTCTACACGCTGATGCCGCTGACCTGGCTCCTCATCGCCTCCACCAAGAGCTACCGGGACCTGTTCGCCACCAACCCGTTCAGCCTCGGCGACTTCCACCTCCTGGCCAACCTCAACGCCCTCCTCGAATACAACGACGGCGTCTTCGTCCGCTGGATGCTCAACAGCCTCCTCTACACCGTCGTCGCCTCCCTCCTCTCCACCCTCATCTCCGTCGCCTGCGGCTACGCCTTCGACAAATACGCCTTCCGCGGCCGGGAGAAGTGGTTCGGCGTCGTCCTCGTCGGCGTCCTCATCCCCTCGACCGTCGTCCAGCTCCCGCTGTACCTGATGGCCTCCGAACTGGGCCTCGTCAACACCTACTGGGCCGTCCTGATCCCCAGCCTCGTCAACCCCTTCGGCGTCTACCTGGCCCGCGTCTTCTCCGAGGGGTACGTGCCGGGCGAGGTCCTCGAAGCCGCCCGCGTCGACGGAGCCGGCGAGGTGAAGACCTTCGTCAAGGTCTCCCTGCCGATGCTCGCGCCCGGCTTCGTGACCATCTTCCTGTTCTCCTTCACCGCGAGCTGGAACAACTTCTACGGCGCGCTCATGATGCTCAACGACGACCGGCTCTACCCGGTCAACCTCGGCCTGTTCATGTGGAACCAGAACGTCTACCAGCAGCCGGAGCTCTACCCGCTGGTCATCATCGGCTCCCTCGTCGCCGTCGTCCCCCTGATCGTCGCCTTCCTCTGCCTCCAGCGCTTCTGGCGCTCGGGCCTCACCGCAGGAGCCGTCAAGTGAGCCACTCCGCCACGCCCCGGGTGACCCGCCCCCGCACCGTCCTGGCGATGAACGGCGAGACCCGGGCCGCGATCCTGGCCCCCGAAGCCCTGGACCGGCTCGCCCGCGTCGCCGACCTCGACCCCCGACTCCTCGTCACCGACTTCGGCGCCGACGACCCCGCCCAGCGCACCGGACTCCACGAGGCCGAGGTCCTGTTCACCGGCTGGGGCTGCCCCCCGCTCGACCCGGCCGCCCTCAGCGCCATGCCCCGGCTGCGCGCCGTCGTCCACGCCGCAGGATCCGTCAAGCACCACATCACCCAGGACGTCTGGGACCGGGGCATCGCCGTGAGCACCGCCGCCACGGCCAACGCCCTCCCCGTCGCCGAGTACACGGTCGCCGCGATCCTCTTCGCCAACAAGCGCATCCTGGAGAGCGCCCGCGTCTACCGCGAAGCACGCTCCCGGGTGAACCTCCTCGAACGGTTCCCCGGCGTCGGCAACTACCGCCGCACCGTGGGCATCGTGGGCGCCTCCCGCATCGGCCGCCGCGTCGTCGAACTGCTGCGCCCCTACGACCTGCGCGTCCTGGTTCACGACCCGTACCTCGACGAGGCGGACGCCCGGGCCCTCGGCGTGGAGCGCACCGAACTCGACACCCTGGCGGCCGAGAGCGACGTCGTCAGCATCCACGCCCCCGAACTCCCCGGCACCCGCCATCTGTTCGACGCCCCGCGCCTCGCGCTGATGCGGGACGGGGCGACCCTCGTCAACACCGCACGCGGCTCCCTGGTGGACACCGAAGCACTGGTGAAGGAAGCGGTCACCGGACGCCTGAACGCCGTCCTCGACCACACGGAACCGGAAGTCCTGCCCGCCGACTCGCCCCTCTACGTTCTGCCGAACGTCCTGCTCACCCCGCACATCGCCGGCTCCCAGGGGGGCGAACTCCACCGGCTCGCCGACGCCGCCGTCGACGAACTCGAACGGTACGCGCACGGCTTGCCGTTCGCCCACGCGGTGGACCCCCGCACCCTGCACCAGCAGGCCTGAACCCGTCCCCGTACCCACCTCCGTACCCCTCCGGGAGACCCGCCATGTCCCGTGCCCGCCGCGTGCTCGTCGTCGGCATCGACGGAGTGCGCCTCGACACCCTGCGCCGGGTGCCCACCCCACACCTCGACGCCGTGGCCGACGCCGGATTCCTGGCCCCGGTGACCGTGGGGGAGGACACCCCCACCATGTCCGGCCCCTGCTGGGCCACCGTCGTCACCGGAGTCTGCGTTACCAAGCACGCCGTATGGAGCAACGACTTCAGCGGCCACCGCCTCGGCGTCTTCCCGGACTTCGCGACCCGCCTGGCCCGCCAGGACGGCCGCCGCACCTATGTCGCGGCGGCCTGGGAACCCCTGGTCACCGTCGCCGACGGCGGTCCCCTGTTCCGCCGCCCCACCCGGCTCACCCACCACGCACCGGCCGCCGACACCCCCGCCGCCTGGGAGGAGGCCGATGCATCGACCGTGCGCGACGCGGTGGCCGTCCTCACCCATGAGGATCCCGAGGCGTCCTTCGTCTACCTCGGCGCCCCCGACGAGACCGCCCACCACCTCGGCTGCGGCGAAGCGTACGAGGCATCGATCGAGTCCGCCGACCGCCGCCTGGGCGACCTCCTCACCGCCCTGCGGGCCCGGCCCGGTTACGAGAACGAGGCCTGGACCGTCCTCGTCGTCACCGACCACGGGCACCGGGACGAGGGCGGCCACGGCGGCGACAGCCCGGCCGAACGCACCGCCTGGCTCGCCTGCGCGGGCCCGGACATCACCGCCGGGGCCCGCCCCGCCCGCCCCGTCCGGCACGAGGACGTCGCCGCCCAGGTGTACGCGGCCCTGGACCGTACGCCCGACTCGCACTGGACGCTCGAAGGCCGCCGGATATCCACAGTGCCGCGCGGGGTGCTCCTCGATATGGACGGCACGCTCGTCGACACCGAGCCGCTCTGGCTGGAGGCGTCCCGGGCCGTTGCGGCGGCCCACGGCCACCACCTCACCGAGGAGGAGGGCGCCGCGGTCCTCGGCCGCACCTGCGCCGACACGGCCGCCGGCCTCGTACGGCTGTGTCCGGAGCCCACCACCGTCGCCGGGCTGGAGACCGAGCTGGAGGACACGTTCCTCGCCGCGGTCGAAGCGGGCGTGGAACTGCGGCCCGGAGCACGCGCCCTGCTGGACCGGCTGGAACGGGATGACCTGCCCGCCGCCCTGGTGTCGGCGTCGCCGCGCCGGGTGGTGGACGCGGTCCTGCGTACGTTGGGCGGCGAGGCGTTCCGTACGACGGTGGCGGACGGCGAGAGCGACCGCTCGAAGCCCTTCCCGGACCCCTACCTGAAGGCGGCCGCGCGGCTGGGGCTGCCGCCCGAGGCCTGCTTGGCGGTCGAGGACAGCCCCACCGGAGTGGCCGCGGCGGAGGCGGCGGGCTGCCGGGTGCTGGCCGTGCCCTCGGCGGCGCCGATCGCGTCGGCCCCGGGACGGCGGGTACGGACGGACCTCACGGCCCTGCTGCGGGAATGGGGACCGGAGCAGTCGGCATGACGTGACGTCATGAGGACGCCGGGGGCCGACGGGCGCGCTGCCCGCCGGCCCCCGGCGTCCTGGTTGTCACGCGGCGTGCGCCCGCCCCGGGGCCAGCACCGCCATCAGCCGCGCCACCGTACGGGCCATCGCGTCCCGGCCGTCCGCCAGATACCGGCGCGGGTCCACACCCCGGTCGTCCTGGGCCAGCCGCTCCCGTATCGCCCCGGTCATCGCGATGTTCAACGCGGTCCCGATGTTCACCTTGCGGATCCCGCCCTCCACCGCCCGGGCCAGTTCCTCGTCGGAGGCCCCCGATGAACCGTGCAGCACCAGCGGAACCGGCACCGCCGCACGCAGCCCGTCCAGCAGACCGTGGTCGATGACGGCGTCCCGCGAGGTCATGGCGTGCGAGGTGCCGACCGCCACGGCCAGCGCGTCGACCCCGGTGGCCGCGACGAACGACCGCGCCTCCTCGGGGTCCGTACGCGCCCCGGGCGCATGGGCGTTCAGCGGCGGCTCCCCGTTCTTCCCGCCGACCTGACCGAGCTCGGCCTCCAGCCACAGGCCCCGCTCGTGCGCCCAGACGGCGGCGGCACGGGTGGCCGCCAGATTCTCCGCGTACGGCAGCCGCGCGGCATCGAACATCGCCGAACTGAAACCGCAGTCCGCCGCCCGGTGCAGCAGCTCCGTCGACTGCACATGGTCCAGGTGCAGGGAGACGGGGACGGCTGCCTGGTCCGCGACCTCCGCCGCGGCACGCGCGATCGGCCGCGGCCGGCCCCGGTGATAGGCGACCGCGTTCTCGCTGATCTGGAGGATCACCGGCGAACCCGCCGCCTCCGCGCCCTCCGCGATGGCTTGCGCGTGTTCCAGGGTGATGACGTTGAACGCGGCGACCGCACGGTGCTGTGCGGCGGCCTCGGCGATCAGATCGCCGGTGGCGGCGAGGGGCATGGCGACTCCGGGATGAGGGACCGTCGGCAGGGGGGCGCGGGCTGTCAGGCCGTGGTGCTGAGGATGACCGAGCGGGTGAGGTGGCGCGGCCGGTCCGGGTCGAGGCCGCGCGCGTTCGCGATGGCCAGCGCCAGACGCTGCACCCGGACCAGCTCCGCCAGCGGGTCGAGGCCACCCGCCACCCAACGGGCGCCGGTCGCGTGCACCTCGTCCATCAGCCCGGACGGGGCCTCGCCGAGCATCCAGGTCGCGGTGGAGCGGGTGGAGATGCTGATCGGGCCGTGCCGGTACTCCATCGCCGGGTACGCCTCGGTCCAGGCGAGCGCGGCCTCGCGCATCTTCAGCGCCGCCTCGTTGGCGAGCCCCACGCTCCACCCCTGCCCGAGGAAGGTGAACTGGCTGCACTCCACAAGCCCTGCGGGCAGCGGCTCGGCCAGCGCGACCTGGGCGTCCTCGACGACCGCGTCGCTGTGCAGACCCAGATGGGCGCGGAGCAGGGTCAGCGCCGACGTCGCGAAGCGGGTCTGCACGACGGACTTCTCGTCGGCGAACTCGAGCACGATCGTGTCGTCGGCCATGGCGGCCATCGGGGTGTCGGAGTCGCCGATGACGACCGTGCGGCGGGTCGTGTCACCGATCCGGCCCAGAAGCCCGAGCACTTCCGTCGTGGTGCCGGAGCGGCTCAGGGCCACGACCCGGTCGTAGGGGCGCCCGGCCGGGAACTCGGATGCGGCGAAGGCGTCGGTCTCGCCCTGGCCGCTGCCCTCCCGGAGGGCCGCGTAGGCCTGGGCCATGAAGTACGAGGTTCCGCAGCCGACTACGGCGATGCGCTCGCCCGCCGCCGGGAGCCGGTGGGCCAGCCCGTCCGCCATGCCTGCGGCCACCTGCCAGCAGTCGGGCTGGCTGGCCAGCTCCTGAGCCACGTGCGTCATCTGTGCTCCCTGTTCGCGGCAAACGATGCTCGAAGCTGCATATTAGGCAAGCGTTTCACGCAATATCAAGCAGGCGGGCGGTGCGTTCGTGCGCCTGGCGGGGTCCGGCTCGGCCTCCGTCGGCGGGGGTTCGGCGGGTCGATGGTGGGGTGTGCGCTGCTTCGCGGTCGCGCATTTCGTCCCGCCTGATGGGTAGGGTGATGGCGTTTCGCGTTTTCTGGGGAAGGGCCGAGCTAGGGGGAACGATTCATGGGTTCGCTGACGGGAAAGGTCGCGTTGGTCACGGGTGCCAGCCGTGGGATCGGCCGGGCGATTGCCCGGCGCCTTGCGCGTGACGGGGCCCTGGTCGCAGTGCATTACGGTGTGCGGGGAGATGTGGCGCAGGAAGTGGTCGAGGAGATCACGAATGCGGGCGGGCAGGCATTCGCGGTGGGTTCCCTGCTGGGGGTGCCGGGAGACGTCGAAGCCCTGTACGAGGCGTTCGGCGCGGGAATGGCGGACCGGGGAGAAGACCTGGTGCTCGACATTCTGGTCAACAATGCGGGTGTGAGCGGATCGGGGCGCATAAGCGACGCCTCACCGGAGGTATTCGACCGCCTGTTCGCGGTGAACGTGAAAGCGCCGCTCTTCCTCATCCAATGGGGTTTGACCCTGATGCGGGACCGGGGCCGGATCATCAACATTTCGTCGGCCGCCGCCCACCGGTCTTTTCCGGAGTCCGTGACCTACGCCATGACCAAGGGGGCGCTGGAGACACTGACGCTTGCGGTGGCAAAGGAAGTGGCGGAGCGCGACATCACGGCGAACACCGTGGTGCCCGGTTTCGTGGAGACCGACATGAACGCCCGGCGACGCGAGACGCCCGAGGCCGCGGCGGTCCTGGCCGCGCACTCCGTGTTCGGCCGCATGGGCCAGCCCGCCGACATCGCCGACGTCGTGGCCTTCCTCGCCTCGGAGGATTCCCGCTGGGTCACCGGCCAGAGCATCGATGCCACGGGCGGCATCGGGCTCTGAGGCGCGGACGGGCCGGTGCCGGGGCGGTCCGAACCGCCCCGGCACCGCGCACCACCACGCATCACCCTCACGCGCCCGTGAGCAGCGACTCCCACGCGATCGCCGTATCCGGGTGACGGGCCGTCAACGCAACGCCGACCGGGCCCGCCGAGTCCGCCGGGCCCTCGTCGGGATCGGTCCACGTGCCGTCGCAGCCCAGCAGCTCCGCGACCGCGTCGAGCGTCCCCGGGTGGGTGAACAGCAGCGCGGCACCACGGCTCGCGCCGCCGGCCGCCCGCACCCGGCCGCCGTCCGGCGCACCGGCCTCCGGTATCTCCCGCCACGGCGGCACCCACGCGTCCAGCGCCGGGAGCCGGGCCGGGAAGATCCGCCCCGCCTCCCGGATCAACACCGGGGCCAGGTCCGCGGCTCCGGCTCGCAGGGTCGTGATCAGGCTCGGCAGCCACGGCAGCAGCACCGGGTCCGGCAGCCGCCCGAACGCGTTGGACACGGCCTCCACCACCACGTCCGCCAGCCCCGGCACCGGCACCAACGCGTGCACGAAGCCGCTCAGATAGCGCGGATAGGCGGGCACCACCATCGGGTTGGCCAGCAACTCACCGCAGCGCTCCCGCAGCTCGGCCCGGGAGAGGGCGCCGAGCTGCACCTGCGCCGCCCACAGAAGCGCCGTCCGCTCCGGGTCCGTGGGGCGGGACTGGGCGACGGCCAGCTCCAGCTGGGCCCGGTCGCAGCCCAGGGACAGCGCGAGGCTCTCCATGCTGAACAGGAACCCCAGCATCGCCGCCACCTGCCCCACGGTCGCGTCCTCGTCCGTGAACGCCGTCGGCAGCAGGGTGCAGTAGTGCGCGTAACCGGCCTTGACGAACGACTCCACCCACGGCGGCAGCACCGGCTCGGCGGTCCGGTAGTACGCCAGCAGCCCCCGCACCCGGCGCAGCACCTCCGGGGCCCCGTCCACCGTGCGCTCGGCGGCGAGGACCTCCAGGGCGCGGACGCCCAGCTCATCGGCGAGGCGACGGCTGCCGAGATACAGCGTGGCGTCCTCGACGGCGGCGAGCACGCCCGCCGTCGTCGCCCGCGGCCCGTACGCGTCGCGGCGCAGCCGCTGTTCGAGGACCTGCTCGATGCTCACGCCCTCGTACCCCAGCTCGATGAGCGCCCGCTGATGGGTGCCCAGCGCCAGGTCCCACGACTCCTGGATCGACCGCTCGCCGAGCTTCCGCTCACCCATGATCGGCCGGGCCGCGCCGTGCGGCATCAGCCGGCGCAGCATCCACAGCACGTCCGAGCACGCCCCCAGCTCCGGGCGGGAGTTCATGTCCAGCAGGGCACGCTGCACACCCCGCTGCTGGAGCTTCAACTCCAGCGGGGCGAGCCGGTCGTGCACATCGCGGGCCAGCGGCGGCAGCGCGTCGTAACCGACCCGGCCGATCCGGTCGCCGCCCATCATGATCTCGACGAGACGCCGCACATCGCGCCGGCCGGGCACCGCGTCCTTCTCGATGCACGTGATCGCCGCGTCCTGGAAGTCGTAAGGGGTGGGCTTGGCCCGGTCCCGCACCCCGGCGAGCAGGATCGACGTCTCGAACACCGCGATGGCGTCGGCGGTCGACGCCAGATAGCCGCTGCGCCGTGCGGCGCGCACGATGTCCACCGACCAGCCCAGCAGCTCGGCCTCGTCCAGCGTGTCGAGGACGGGCGGCCGCCGCAGGAACCCGGAGAGCTGGTCCTCGGCCGCCTCCCGCGGGGCAGCGGCGCCGGCCGGGGCGGCCTTCTTCGTCGTGCGCGGCTTCTTCGCGCCGTCCTGCCCGGCCAGCCGGTAGGGCTGCACCCGGGTGCGCTTGAGGTTCTTCGCCCACTGGGTCGCGGCGATCGACACCGACCCGGAAGCCAGCCCGAACTGCGCCTCGATCGCCGCATGGCTGGACGGGATCAGCCCGTGCTGCCAGGTGGTGGCGGACCGGGGGGAGATGGTGAACGGTCCGCTGCCCGCCACCCCGAACTCCTCGACGCGGCTGGCCGCGTGGAAGGCGCCGCACACATACAGGCAGTCCTCCGGGTCCGTCCCGCCGGCCGCCAGATGCTCACGGATCCGGGTCCACATGTACCGCTCGCGGTCCTCGTCCACCCGGACCCGGTCCCCGTCGCCGGGAGCGAGCCGCCGGAACAGGCTGCCGACGAGGAACATCACCTGGCGGTAGGCGTCGTGATCGCTGTCGCCGAGCGGCACCTCGACGTACTGGTGCCACCACTCCGACCAGTGCCGCACCTTGCCGTGGCGCAGCAGATGCTCCTCCAGCTCGGCGAAGCGGGGCCGCAGGTCGCCGATCTCCACGCCGACCGCCTCACCGTGCAGCGCGGCTTCGGGCTCCGGCACCCCGTCCGCCGGAGCGGACGGCTCTTCCGGGGTGCGCTCGCCGTGGCGGCTGTCCCACTGGAAGACATGGTCCGAGGACCGGTCGACGAGGACCAGCTCGACGCCCGGGGTGTCCAGCGCGTAAGCGATGGCCTGGTACTCGGCGGACGCCTCGGTGATCGGGGCGACGACCGACAGCGGCGCCCACTCGGCGGGGAACCCGTCGACGTCGCTGGCGAAGGCCTGGACCGCCACCGGCAGGCGGCAGTTGCGCAGCTCGTCCAGGAGCGGCGCCATGTCCTCGCACAGCTCCAGATACACGACCTTGGGCTGCTTCTCGCGCAGCCGCCGGGCCATGGCGAGGGCGGAGGCGGGCGAGTGGTGGCAGACCGGGAAGATCTCCAGGGGCTCGCGCACCGCCCGGTCGACGTCGTCGACCATGCCGAGGAGGATGCCCTCCAGAGCGCCGGGCCCGTCAGCGAAGGCGGTCGCGGCCTCGTGCAGCTGCTCGCGCAACGCCGCGAACGACGTCTGCCCGGCGCTGTTTCCGGGCATCCGGTCGGACCCGTTCGGGGAGGTCCGGCCCGGCCCGTTCGCAGGGGACCCGGTCATGACAGCGTGGCGATCGTGTCGCGGCCGCCGTCCAGGAACTCCGGCCACGAGCCGCCCTCCTGCTTGCTGCGCGGCTCGACGACGCCGTGCAGATACTTGTTGAAGATGGCCAGGTCCTCGGGGTCGCGGCGGGCGAGGGAGCCGACGAGCGAGGAGGCGAGGGCCCGGGCGGTCAGCGTGCGCTCGCCGAAGAAGTTGCTGTGCAGGACGGCGTCCTCCAGCACACCGATCTGTTCCGCCGTCGACAGCGACGACTCCAGCTTCTCGTCGTCGCTGCCCGCCGCCGCTGCCGAGGCCCGCAGATCGGCGAAGCTCTGGAGCAGGACGTCGAGGAGCGTCGGCGGCACGTCCAGGTCGATCGCGTGACGGCGCAGCAGCTCCTCGGTGCGGAAGCGGACGATCTCCGCCTCGCTCTTCTTGTTCGTCACCACCGGGATGCGTACGAAGTTGAAGCGGCGCTTCAGCGCGGACGACAGGTCGTTCACACCCCGGTCGCGGCTGTTGGCGGTCGCGATGATCGAGAAGCCGGGCTTGGCGAAGACGATGTTGTCGCTCGCCTCCGTCCCGTCGCCCTGCAACTCGGGGACGGAGATGTACTTCTCCGAGAGGATCGAGATCAGTGCGTCCTGGACGTCGCTGGTGGAACGGGTCAGCTCCTCGAAGCGGCCGATGGCGCCCGTCTCCATCGCGGTCATGATCGGCGACGGGATCATCGACTCACGTGACTGTCCCTTGGCGATGACCATGGACACGTTCCACGCGTACTTGATGTGGTCCTCGGTCGTGCCGGCCGTACCCTGCACCACCAGCGTGGAGTTGCGGGAGATCGCGGCGGACAGCAGCTCGGCCAGCCAGCTCTTTCCGGTGCCGGGGTCCCCTATCAGCAGCAGGCCCCGGTCGGAGGCGAGGGTGACGATCGAGCGCTCGACGAAGCTCCGGTCGCCGAACCACTTCTGGGAGATCTCCCGGTCCAGGCCGTCGGCGCGCTCGGAGCCCAGGATGAACAGCCGGACCAACTTCGGGGAGAGCCGCCAGGAGAACGGCTTGGGGCTGTCGTCGATCGACTCCAGCCAGTCGAGCTCCTCGGCGTACTTGGTCTCGGCAGGGGCACGCAACACGTCGGACATCGGAAGGCCTTTCTGACAGGCGGGAAAGTGAAAGAAGAAAGAAGGGGGACACGGCGGGGGGAGCGCACGCGATGACGGGCGGCGGCGGTCACACCCCGCGGGGCCTCAGGTGAGGAACGTCTTGAGTTCGTGCACGAGCTTGTTGATGTGCCCGGAGACCACGGGCGTGCCCAGGGCCTTGAACCGCTCCCGGAACCACGGGTTGACCTCCTGCCGCCCCGAGCTGGTCACCGAGCCGACGGGGATGAACTTCACCCCGGAGCGGTGAACGGCCTCGATGCCTTCGAACAGCGGCTGGGAGCGGTCGAACTCGTAGAAGTCCGAGATCCACACCATGACGGTGTTCTTCGGCTCGGCTATCTTCGGGCGCGCCATCGCCATCGCCACCGGACCGTCGTTGCCCCCGCCGAGATTCGTGCGCAGCAGCACATCGAACGGGTCGTGCACCCACGGCGTCAGATCGATCGAGCGGGTGTCGTAGGCGATGAGATGGACGTCCACCTTCGGCAGCCCCGCGAAGATCGAGGCCAGAATCGTGCAGTTCACCATCGAGTCGACCATCGAACCGGACTGGTCCACCACGACGATCAACCGCTGCGGCGTCGTCCTGCGCACCGTGTGCCGGTAGTAGAGGCGGTCCACATACAGCCGCTCCTCCTCCGGACTCCAGTTGGTGAGGTTCTTCCAGATCGTGCGGTCCAGGTCGAGATTGCGGAAGACCCGCTTGGGCGGCACCGAACGGTCCAGCTCGCCGACGGTGGCCTTCTCCACCTGCGTACGCAGCACCTCGGCCACCTCGTCGACGTAACGGCGGATGAGGGACTTCGCGTTGGCCAGGGCCACGCCCGACAGGTTGCCCTTGTCCCGCAGCAACTGCTCGATCAGCGACATGCTGGGCGTCAGCCGCGCGGCCAGCGCCGGATCGGCCAGCACCTCTCGCAACCGCATGCGCCCCACGAGATCCGCCTCGATCGCCGCCAGCTCCGGCCCGAGACCGCCGCCGTCCAGGCCCGCGCCCGACGCCCGGCCGCCGCGAAGCCCACCCGGCGGACAGCCCAGCGCACGCTCCAGCCACCCGGCGTCGGACTGCCAGCGCGCCAACTGCTCGGCGGTCACCGCGCTCGAACCGGTCGCGAAGACATTGAGCAGCACCTTCGACACCAGCGCGGCACGCCGCACCTCCGCCGCCCGGTCGCGGGAGCCGTCCGCATCGTCCTCCGGCGTCATCAGCCCGTCGAACTCGGCGGCCAGTTCCGGATGGCGCTGTACGACCGAGTCGAGCGACGTCCCGGGATCCAGCAGCGCGGACGGCAGTCCGATGTCCTCGACCACCCCCAGGCTCGCCGACTCCAGGGCGGGCTGCTCCTCACCGTCGAGGAGACGGGCCAGGAGCCGCCAGTACAGCACCTGACGGCGGTTCTCGTACGGGTCGGGCCCGGAAAGGGGCGGGCCGGCGACGGGACCGGGCGACTGCCCGGTGAGGTTCTCGGTCATTTCCGCAACAGCCTTCCGGCGCGCTCGCGCAGCACGGCGACGGCGTCGGTGGCGGCCTTCTCCGCCCGGACACCGGCCTTGTCGGTGGTGCCGCCCGCCCACGCCCCGGCGTGCACGGCCACGGTCTTCTTCCGCACGGTCGTCTCGACCGCGAGCGGCTGGAGAACGAACTCCCCGGCATCCCAGCGCAGCAGCCCCACGCAGGCGTGGGAGGCGGCGACCGCCTCGGGCGTCAGCGGACCGGCGGCGGGCATCCGGTCCGTGTCCACGGCCAGCGGCTGCCCGGCGAGACCGAAACCGAGACGGCCCTCCTCGCTGTGCGTGGCATACCCCTCCAGCAGCACCGGTACGGCGATCCGCACGGGATGCCGGTCCAGCGGGGCGACATGGGCGGCCGTAGCGGCGGACAGCCTCACCCGCGCCGTGGCGAAGGGGTCGGCCGGCTCACCCGCACGGGCCCGCTCGTCGTCCCAGACCAGATCGCCCTCGGCGGTCACCGGCATGGCGTCCAGCTCCATCGACCGGCCCTCGCTCACGGCACCGAGCAACGACATCCGGGGACGCAGCAACTGCCACAGCCCCGCCCCGACGACCGTGTCGGGCTTCGGCGCCGACACCCCGGCACGCACCAGACGGGGCGCGCCCCCGTCGGCGGGCTCGAACACGGCATGGACCTGGGCCTGTACGGCCGTCGCATGCTCCTGCACATCGACCCCGAGCGGCAGCAGCCGGCCGGTCACCGAGCCGTCGGCCCGCTCCCCGGCGGATCCAGGCACCGTCAACAGCAGGGCGCGCGACCACAGATCGGCCCAGCGGCGCACCGGCACCCGCTCCAGGGTCGCCCCCGGGCAGGACGCGGCGAGCTCGGCGGCGAACCCGTCGAGCAGCGTCGCCCGGCGGCGCAGCCCCGCATCGGGCAGCATCGCGGAGACCACCGGGGCGGCCCCGGCGACCAGCTCGTGGTCGATGCCCCGCCAGCCACTGCGCGCGAGGTCGCACAGCCAACTACGGGCTGCCGCAAGGAGATTCGCCCCGTGCTCCGGCCTGGCGACGGCCGGAGAAGACGTCTCCTCGGCGACGCCCGAAGAGGATTCCCCCTCGGGGGCGGCCGGAGGTGACTGTTCCTCGGGGGCGGGCCTGCCCACAGCCTCGTCCACGCGCCGCGCCAACGCGTCGTGCACGGAACCGAGCAGCGCGCTGCGGGCGGCGGCGAGCGCCACGAAGTGGTCCTCCCCGGCGGCCCCGGCCGCCGCCCGCTCGGCCGCCTCCGCGACCCGGGCGGCCAACGGAGTCCCGGCGACGGCCCCGGCGAGCCCGGCAACCGCGGCCGCCTGGGCGGCCCCCGGCCGCAGCAGACCGGCCACCAGCGCCCCGTCGAACGCGTCCACGGCGGCGAGCGCCTCGTCGAGCCCCTCGACCGGATCGGCCAGCAGATCGCCACGCATCAGGCCACCGCCCGCGTCGGCGGAAACCACTGCATCTCGGGCAACGGCGAAGTGACCGGAGCCAGTTCCAGATAGGCGAGGTGCCGCAGGAACCGGCTGAACACCTGGGCGGCCGCCGACGAGTCGCCCTTCTCCGGCCGCGTCGCCGTCATGGCGGCGGTGAGGGACTGCGCGTCCGGCTCCCCGTCCGGGGGCTCCACCGCGAGATAGCGGGCGACGCGCTCAGCGCCGTACTGCAACACCGCCTCGGTGACGAGCGCCTGGATGTGCTTGCAGAACATGCCGCGCGCACCGCCGCAGGGCCGGTTGTTGTTGGTGCTGCACGCGAACGCGTACGTCCGCGCCGCCACCGACGACACATACACCCGCCCGATGTCCGAACCGCTGGAGACGACCCCCTGCAACCGCCCGTCGGCCAGCTCGACGAACGGCACCTTGGCCAGCTTCCGCGGACGCGCGGGCGCCATCACCCGCGCGGTACTCGACTGCTCCCAGACCGACAACGCGCCAACTCCCATGCATGCGAAAGGGGACGTCCACGCCCTTTCGGCGGGACATCTACGAACTTAATCCCGACCACTGACAACGCCGTCGATCGTCCCCGGGCCGATGGTGCGGGTGAGGAGGTGCAGGGGCGCGGCGTGGATGCCCGCCGCCTCCGCAGCTTCCCAGTAGGCCAGCCCGGTGGCCGCGTCGACCGGACCGTGGACGAGCGGCACCGCGGCACCCGAGGAGTGGAGCAGGGACTCCAGCCGGCAGGACGCAATGGTGTCCGCCACCATCGGCTGCGCCAGGTAACCGGCCACCGCGGCGGCCGGCAGCCCCTCGGCCACCTGCCGCTCGGCGGGCCCCGCGCTCAGCAGCCCGCCGCCGACGACCAGGACGTCCTTCGCCCGTTCCATCCGGCCGAAGGCGCGCGTTGTGTCGAAGCAGTGCGGGAACGAGTCGTCGACCACCGTCGTACCCGGGGCGAGAGCGTCGATGTCCAGGAGCGTGCCGCCCCCACTGACCGCCGCGACGATCAGCCGGGCCCCGTACACGGCATCGGGCAGCCCTCCGTCTGACTCGACCACCTCAATGACTTCGGCGAGGCCGCGTGCCAGAAGGCTGTCGGCGAGTTCCTTGAGACGTGGCCCGCTGCCCGGTACGTCACAGAGCAGCAGCCGGGCGGGCGGTTCCTTGGCCAGCGTGAGCAACAGCTCAAGGGAGGAGGAGCCGATCGAACCGAGGCCCACGAACGCGACGGTGAGCGAGCCCAGTTGCTGCCGGGTCGCGTCGAGAGCGGCGTGTACGGTCCTGACGACGGACACGACGGTCGCCGCATGACCGGTGGTGATGGTGGGGGCAGCGGGGACAGAAGGGGCGCCGGTGACGGCAGGAGCCGCGCCCGTTGCTCCGACGGCCCGCAGGACGTCGAAGCCGTAGCCGGTGAGCGACGGGATCATTCCGGCCAGGGACACGGCCCGCGCCCCCAGGGACGAGGCCAGCTCCACCCCGCGCGTGATGTGCCCGAGCAGGGCGTCGCCGGGAGCGAGTTCGTCCGCGAACAGCGGGACGCACACGAAGCCCGAACGGCCCAGCGGCGTACGCAGCGTCTCCAGCAGCTGCGGCCGCCCGTCGGGGAACAGCAGGGTCCGCAACTCCTCGCGCGGCAACGCCGCCTCCGGCAGACCCGCCAGCCGGGCCAGGTCGGCCGGGGAGGGCAGATAACCGATGAGCGCGGCGTCCACCGGCTCGTTCCGGTCAGGACCGGTGCCGGTACTGATACCGGGCACGGCCGAGGCCGCCGCGTGCGCCAGACCATCGCGTACCGCGTCCGCGAACGCCGCCAGCGCCTCCGGGGTGAACGCCGTGGCCGCCGCGCGGACAGTGACCCGCAGCCGCCCGCCCTCCGGACCGGCGGCCAGGAACACATCCGTCCCGGCCGGAGGCGGCGTGTACACGCTGTCGCCGTCCTCCCGGGTGACCGTCAGGGCCTCTCCGTCCTCCGGGCCGACAGCGGAGAAATCCAGATAGGTGAAGAAGAACTGGGAGGCCAGGGGCAGCCCGTTGGGCAGCGCAGGCACGGCCCCCTCGTACGTCCGCGCCTCGGCGGCCTCCACGGCGAGCCGCCGCAGATCGTCCGCGAACCCCGTGCCGTCCCTGCCGTCCCTGCTGTCCCTCCGTCCCGACACCGGACTCGCGGGCCGAAGCGGAACAGCCGTGGCGAAAGGACCGAACACTCGGTGTACGTCGGGCAAGGCATCATCCCGGCCGCTCACCGCGAGACCGAGCACCAGATCGGCCCGGCCGGTGATGGCCGCGAGCGCCCGGTAGTAGGCGGTGAGCACGGGGGCGTAGAGGGTGGATCCGTTGCGCGTGGCGAGCCCGCGCAACGCCTCCACCTGGTCGGCGTCGACCGTGAACCCGTACGTGTGGAAGAGCCGGTTCGCCACGGTGCCGGGGCCTGTACCGGCGGCGGAGAGGACGGGCGGCCGGTAGGGGGCGCTGAGCCGGGCCCACCGGTCATCGCGGGAGGCAGCACCGGAATCCGTGATCGTGGCTTCCGCGCGTTGCGCGAGGCGGACGGCGTGGTCGCGGAAGGTGCTGCGCAGGGGAACCCGAGCCGGTACGTCACCCCGGGAGAGGGCGTCGTACACGGTGATCAGCTCTCGTACCAGCAGCGCGGCGCTGTAGCCGTCGCCGATGATGTGGTGGGCGTGCGCCACCAGGACGTGCTCGTCGGGAGCGAGTGTGAGCACCCGCAGGCGCACCAGGGGCCAGGCCCAGGGCTCGAAACGGCGCGCCCGCTCGGCGGTGACACGCTCCTCCACCTGCCCAGGGCCGGTGAGGGTCTCGAAGTCGACCGGCAGGCGCAGTGAGGACGGCAGCTCCTGCTGGACGGCCGGACGCACCCGGGCGGGGAAAACCGTGCGCAGCATCGGGTGGCGCCCGACGAGCGTGTCCACCGCGCTCTGGAAGCGGGCGGTGTCGAGACGGCCGTGCAGGCGGAACCGGGTGAGCCAGGACGAGGTCGTGCCCGGTGCGATGGCTTCGGCCAGCAGGAATCCCCGTTGGGTGGGGGTGAGCGGGAAGGGCGCGGGCACCCCGGTATCGACAGAGGCGTCGGCGGCCGTGTCAACGACGGTGTCGTCGGCTTCGGCTGTCGCCGCGTCCACGGCGGAGGCGAGGGCCGCGAGCGTGCGGTTGCGGTAGATGACGGTCGGCCGGGGGAGCGGTCCGCCCTGCTTCTCCAGCCGGGCGAACACCTCCAGCACGAGCAGGGAGTCACCGCCCAGGACGAAGAAGTCGTCCTCGCGGCACACGTCGTCGGCCTGGAGCAGGGCGGACCAGACGGCGGCGAGCCGGATCTCGGTCGGCGTACGGGGTGCGGTACGGGTCGCTGCCGGACGGGACGGCGAACGGGGTGGCGCGTCCCCGAGGGCGGCCAGCGCACGGCGATCGATCTTGCCCGTGCCCGTGAGCGGCATCGTGCCGACTCGGGTGATCCGGGACGGAATCATGTACGAAGGCAGCGACTGAGCCAGATGACGCCGCAGCTCCACGGCAGCCGCTCCGGACGAACCGGAAGCTTCGGACGACCCGAAAGCTCCGAGCGACCCGGACGCTCCGGGCCCGGGCGTCACGAAGGCGGTGAGGCGCCCGTCCTCGGCGAGAACGACGGCGTGAGTGACATCGGGATGCGTCTGGAGCACCGCCTCGATCTCGCCCGGCTCGACCCGGTTGCCCCGGATCTTCACCTGGTCGTCCAGCCGCCCGAGGAATTCCAGGGTGCCGTCCTCGGAACACCGCACCCGGTCGCCGCTGCGGTACCAGCGCCGCCCGCGCCGAACGGTGAACGCGGCTTCGGTCAGGGCGGGTTCGCCGAGGTACCCGGGGGTCAGACCGACTCCGGCGATGAGGAGTTCGCCCGCCTCGCCGGGAGGCAGCGGCTCCCGGTCGGGACCGACGACCTCCACCTCCGTACCCGACACCGGGCGGCCGATGGGCAGTCGCCGCACCTCGTCGTCGGGCCGTTCGCGGATGATGTGGCAGCTCGTGTTGATGGTGGCCTCGGTGGGGCCGTACAGGTTGGCGATGCGCCGGCCGGCGCCGAAGAGGTCGAACCAGCGGCGTACGTGCGCGGGTGACAGCGCCTCGCCGCCGACATGGACCCACCGCAGCGCCGACAGATCCGGCAGCGGCGCGCCGGTCCGTACCCGTGCCTCGGACGCGCTGAGGAGCTGCTCCCAGAGCGTGGGGACCGAGCTCCACACGGTGATCCGGCGGCGTTCGACGTGGGTCAGCAGCCGGTCGGGATCGCGCAACAGGTCCCAGTCGACCGTGACCACGGTGGCGCCGACGAGCAGCGGGGCGAGGAGCTGGCGGACGGAGGCGTCGAAGCAGGGCGACGCGGTCTGGGCGAGCCGGTCGTGCTCGTCGTACCCGAAGGTGTCGATCGCCCAGTCGAGATAGTTCTCCATGGACCGGTGGGTGATGGGCACGGCCTTGGGCCGCCCGGTGGACCCGGAGGTGAAGATCACGTACGCGATGCCGTCGGCGTCGGCCAGGGGGCCGGGCGTCTCGTTCCCGTGCGGGACGGATTCCCGCGGGAGCGGCGACGCCGGTACGTCGACGGGCACCAGGGTTACGTCACCGAGCGTTTCTCCCACCGCGCGGGTCGCGGCGTGACAGAGCACCGCACGAGCCCCCGAGCGCGTGAGCTGGTCCACCAGACGCGCGGGCGGGTGCCCCGCGTCCAACGGAACCCAGCCCGCCCCGGCGCGCAGAGCCGCGACGACCGCGACGACGGTGTCGGCGCCGGGTTCGGTGAGGAGCCCGACGAGGCTGCCCGGGGTGACACCGTGGGCGAGGAGAGAGGCCGCGAGAGCCTGCGAGGCACGGTCGAGTTCGCCGTACGTCAGGGTGGCGGCGCCGGTGTCGACGGCGACCGCGTCCGGGGTGGCCCGGAACCGCTCGACCAGCCGGCGTACGAGCGTGGCGGACCCGGAGGCCGGAAGCGGCGCGGCGGCCGTCGCGGCCAACTCGTCGTGGAAGTCACGGTCCAGGCGGGCCACCGTCTCCGGGGCGAACAGCCGGACGGGGAAGTTCCACGAGAAGCGCAGGACCGTCTCGTCCTGCCAGCACAGCAGGCTCAGCCGGGTCGCGGCGGTGGCGGTACCGGCGGCGGTCGGCCGCACGCTCACCGGACACCGCTCGTCGAGGGCGGCGGGAAAGCGCGAGAAGCTGAAGCCGGCCGGGCCGACCGTCCGGGGCCCGGACCCGGCCGGGTCCATCGGCAGCAGCCGCGCCAGGTCAAGGCCGGTGAGGCCGGCATGCTGCTCGCTCTCCAGCCAGATCCCCGCCAGCCGTCCGGCCAGGACCCCGACCGGCTCGTCCGGGTCCGTCGAGCACAGCAAGGGGAGAGTGTCGGCGAGCGGCCCCACGAGCCGGTCCAGGCCCGCGATCCGGTCGTCCCGCCGGGCGCGGGCGACGTTCACCGCGATCTCCCGCTGCCCGCTCCACCGGGCCAGACAGCGCACGTGTGCGGCGAGCAGCAGATGGAACAGGCTCACCCCATGGTCAGCTGCCCGCTTCTCCAACGCGGCGGTCAGCGCCGGATCGAGACTGCTCTGACGCGTGGTCAGGGGAGCCGAGGGAAGGGCGCACGGATCACCGTCGTACGGCAGGCGCAACGGCTCGCCACGCGAGGCCAGCCGGTCCGCCCAGTACCGCCGGTCGGCGGCGAGCGCCATCGCACCGTCTGTGGTGGACCGCTCATCGGCGGCAGCGGCCGCGTACCGCGCGAAGTCGGTGCCGAGCGCGGGCAGCGTCGGCGCGTCCCCAAGGGCGAAGGCGGTGTAGAGCGACCAGAGTTCCCCGGCGAGCACGTTGAGGCTGTATCCGTCACCGGCCGCGTGGTGGATCACCAGCACCAGATGGGACAGCTCAGGGCTCTCCCGGGCGAGGACCGCCCGCAGGGGAGACTCGGTGGAGAGGTCGAACGGCCGGTTGCACAGCGCCGCTTCGAGCTCCTCGATACGACCGGCCAGCTCGTGGACCTCGTACCAGGTGGACAGGGCGGAGGGCGGCGCGACGTACTGCACGGGTGACGCAGACGCGATCCCGCCGGCGCTGTCCTTGATGCGGATCCGCAGCATGGTGTGCCGGTCGGCGAGCGCGTCGAGCGCCCGGCCCAGGAGCCGGGTGTCCAGAGGGCCCCGGACGGTCTGGCGGACGTAACCGTGAGCCGGGACGTCCGGGTGGAGCCGGCTGCTGGTGTGCAGGGCCAGTTGGACGGGGGTGAGCGGGAAGGGGGACCCGTCCGGGACGGGTTCCGGCGCACGCGGGAGGGCGGGGGAGGCGAGCGCGGGTGTGCTGTCGAGGTGCGCGGCCAGTTCGGCGACGGTCCGGTACTCGAAGAAGAGGGTGGCGGGCAGCGCCCTGCCCAGCTCCCGTTCGAGCTGCCTGACGAGGTCGACGGCGGCGAGCGAGTCGAGACCGAGGGCGAGGAACGGTTCGTCGTCCAGAACCTCGGCGGCGGGCAGCCGCAGGGCCGAGGCCAGCAGTCGGCGAAGCAAGGGGGCGGTGCTGGTGTCGGTGTCCCCGGAGGCCGCCGGTCCCGATCCCGTTGCTGCGGCTTCTGTTGTTGTGGTCGAGGCCTCCGGGGTTTTCGGGGCCACCGGCGGCGAGGTCGGTGTCAGCTCGGCGAGCACCAGTTGCGCCGCGTCGACACCGCATGCCGTGCGGAGCGCCGCCAGCGCGGGAGCGAGAGCAACGGGCCGCCCTCCGGCGTTCCGTACGGTGGTGGAGCCTGCTCCCGTCCCGGTTCCGAGGGCCGCCGCCATGCCCGTACCGGCCAGGGCGGCGAGGTTCACGGACTGCCAGGGCCTGCCCGCGTGTCGTTCCGACGCGGCGAACGCGTCGAGGAAGGCGTTGGCCCCGGCGTAGTCGCCCAGCGCGCCCGCCAGCCCGGGCAGCACGGCACTCACGGAGGAGAACGCGACGCGAACCGCCGGGTCGAGCCCGTGCCGGCGCAGGGCCAGCGAGAGCAGCAGCGTGCCCCGGGTCTTGGCTGCCAGGGCGTCCGCCGTCTCCTCCGGCCGCCTGTTCCGCAAGGTGCCCGGTCGTACGACACCTGCGGCGTGGAAGAGGGCGTCGAGGCGGGGCAGTTCCGCGAGGAGCGCGTCGACATCCCGCTCCACCGAGACGTCGGCCACCCGGTAGTGAACGGTGGCGCCCAGCGTACGGAGTTCGTCGGCCAGCCCCGTGGGAAGCCCGGGGGAGCGCCCGGTGAGGACGAGGGTGGGCCGGCCCCGGCCCGCGAGGTCCCGGGCGAGTGCGGCGCCGATTCCGCCGCCGCCCCCGGTGATGAGGAAGGTGCCGTCGGGCGGCAGCGGTGACCGTGTCGTCCCGGCCGGTGCTGAGACGTCGGCCGCCGGCGGTACGAAACGGCGGGTGAGCCGTCGTCCCCCGCGCCAGGCGACGACGGTCGCGCTGCCCGGAGTTCCGCCCGACTCCAACTCGGCCAGCACCGCCGCCAAACGCTGGGACGGGGTGTCCAGCGAGCAGAGGTCGAGGGCGGTGGCCGCAGCGCGCGGGGTCTCCTGCGGCAGCGCCAGCAGGAGTCCGCCGAGGACGGCATGGGCGGGCCGTGGCCTTTCCCGGACGGTGCCCGTGGCATGCACGTCCTCGGTCACCACCAGGAACCGGTCCGCGCGCGTCTCGTCGAACTCTGCGAGGGCGTGGCCGAAGGCGGCCAGCACGGCATCGTGGGCCCGGCCGAGGGCGTCGCCGGTGTCCTGGTCGGGAGCGGGCCCGGCCACCAGGACCACGGCATCCGGCCGCCCGTCATCACCGGCTTCGTGCCGACGGACCCCCGCGGCGGCGAGCTGTGAGGCGAGCCGGTCGACGGACGCGGGGTCGGGACCGGTCAGCAGCACCGAACGCAGGGACCCCGCCGCCTCCGCCGCCTTTCCGGGCAGGCTGTTGTCCTCCCACACGACCCGGTGCAGCAGAGGGCGTGGCGAGGACGGATCGGCCCAGTACCGGCGGCGCTGGAAGGGGTAGGTGGGCAGGGGAACCCGGCGGTGGCCCGCGTCGAGCGCGGTCCGGTCGAGCGGCATGCCGAGCGACCACAGCCGGCCGACGGTCTCCAGAAGGTCTCCGCGCCCGCCGTTCCGGTCATCGGGCAGTGGCACGGCATCCGTTCGACCGGTGGAACGTCCCGGCAGGGCGCACAGCACCGTGATTCCGTCGCCCGACTCACCAGGCGCGTACGCCTCCGTCGCCGCGCGGACCGCACCCGACAACGGCGCCCCGGGGCCGACCTCCACGAAGGTGTCGTACCCCTCCCGGGCCAGGCGCTCCACGGCCGCCCCGAACAGCACCGGGCGCTCGGCGTGGTCGCGGAGGTACGCCGGATCGAGGACCGGCTGCCACTCACCGGTGACCGTGCTCATGAGGGGCACGGACGGGGCCCGCGGAGTCAGCGCACGGGCCGCGTCGGCGAGCCGGTCGGCCACCGGCCGCATCAGCGGTGAGTGGAAGGCCCGCGAGACCCGCAGACGGCGCGTGGGGACGCCCTGGGCATCGAGGGCGAGGGCGGCGCGTTCCACGGCGGATACGGTCCCGGACAGGACCTGGAGTCCGGGACCGTTGTACGCGGCCACGGCGAGGCTCCCGCCCGAATCCGCCACCGCCGCTGCGACGGCCTCCTCGCCCCCGCGAACGGCGAGCATGGCGCCGGGATCGGTGAACGCGCCCATGAGACGGCCGCGTTCGGCCGCGAATCGCACCGCCTCCCGGAGAGTCAGCACCCCGCTGACACAGGCGGCCGTGATCTCCCCGACGCTGTGCCCGGCGACCGCTTCGGGCGCCACACCCCAGGCACGCAGCTGGCGGGCGAGCGCCACCCCGGAGGCGACGAGGAGGGGCTGGGCCACCTCGGTCGCGGCCTGCGCGGCCGGATCCACCTCCGGGTCCAGCCCCCAGTCCAGCAGGGGCCGCCCGCAGACAGGGCCGAGAAGCGCGGACGCCTCGTCGAACGTGTCCCGGAACACCGACGCCGTCCGGTACAGCGCCCGGTCCTGGCCGGGGGACTGCGCACCCTGCCCGGGAAACAGGAAGACGACGCGCGGCCGGGAACGAACGACGTTCGCGGCGACCCCGCCGGTCTCGACGCCCTTGCCCCCTCCACCCGCCCCGGCTACGACGGCGGCGAGCCGTTCCCGTAGATCACCCTCGGCGACGACGGCGAGCCGGTGGGGTCCCTCGTCCCACGACGTACTCGCGGTCCGGCAGACATCGCCCTCACTCAGTTGCGGACGGCTTTCCAGATGCGTGGCGAGCCGGCCCACCGCATCCCGGAGCGCACCCGCACTCCGCGCCGAGAGGGTCAGCAAATGAGGCCCCTCGACGTCGACTTCACACGCCGCATCCGCCGACGACGAAGCCGGGTCGGCCAACAGAGATTCCGGGGCCTGTTCGAGAACGGCATGGGCATTGGTGCCGCCGAACCCGAACGCGTTGATCCCTGCGACGAGGGGACCGGCGGACGTCCAGTCCCGCGCCTCGGACACCACGGAGAAGCCCGCAGGGGCGAGGCCCGGCGCGGGCGGAGTGTGGTGCAGCGACGGCGGCAGCCGACGGTGGCCCAGGGCCAGCACGACCTTGACCAGCGCGGGCAACGCGGCGGCGTTCAGCAGATGCCCGATGTTCGTCTTCACCGAGCCGAGCAACCGGGGTTCGCCGTCGGGCCGTTCGGGAAACGCGTGGGCCAGCGACCGCAGCTCGATCGGGTCGCCCACGGCCGTGCCGGTCCCATGGGCCTCCACATAGGTCACCGATGCGGGATCGACGCCCGCCGCCTCGTACGCCCGGGTGATGACCTCGCGCTGCCGCAGCGGATTGGGCGCCATGAGGCTCATCGACCGGCCGTCGTTGTTGACGGCCGTCCCCCGGACCACCGCGAGCACCTGATCGCCCGAGAGGCGGGCCGCGTTGAGACGGGTCAGGACGATCGCCGCACCGCCCTCACCCGGTACGAAGCCGTCCGCGTCGGCGCTGAAGGCGCGGCTGCGCCCGGTGGGGGACAGGGCCTGCGCCTCTTCCAGGAGCCGGTGCGGGGTAGAGGTGAGATGGAGGTTGACCCCGCCGACGACGGCGATGTCGCACTCGCCGTCCAGCAGGCTGCGCCGGGCCAGATGCAGGGCCACAAGACCCGACGAGCAGGCGGTGTCCACGGCGAGTGCGGGACCGTCGAGATCGAGGCCCTGCGAGACCCGGGCTGCGATGAGCGACGGCAGATTGCCGGTGAGCGCGGTCGGCACGGGGGAGCCGTCGGCCGAAGCCCGGTCCAGGACCTCGCGGTAGCCGCTGTCGCCGACCGCCGCGAACACACCGACCCGGCGACCGCGCCGACGGGGCCCCGCGTATCCGGCTCGTTCGAGTGCCTCGTGCGCGAGTTCCAGGAAGAGCCGCGCCTGCGGGTCGATCGCGCGTGCCTCGTCCTCGCCGATACCGAAGTAGTCCGCGTCGAAGGCGGCCGGGTCCTCCAGGAGCGCCGCCCAACGCTTCCGGGGAGCGGCCCGGCGGTCGCGGGCGTCGTCGTGCCAACGCCCGTACGGTACGGGGGTGACGGCGTCGTGCCCGTCGATGAGCAGGTCCCAGAAGGCCTCGGGGGTGTCGGCGCCGGGGAACCGGCAGGCCATCCCGATGACAGCAGCGACGGCTGCGCCGCTTTCCCCAGCCCTTCCGTCTTCCCCGCTCTTCCTGACCTTCCCGGTCTTCTCGTCTTCGCCGGCCTTCCCGGCTTCGGTGGCGGACGAAGACGTCCCGGGCGCCACTGTCAGAAGGTGACCGGCGAGCGCGGCCACCGTGCCGTGGTCACGGATGACCGCCGGAGGCAGCGTCACACCGAACGCGTCCTCCAACTCCACCAGGACCTCCATCGCCTTGAGCGACGTCCCCCCGAGACTCCCGAACGGCTCATGCGAACCGATCGACACGACGGGCCGGCCCAACACGCGCGCCCACACCTCCCGGACGGCCTCGACGGTCTGCGCCCGAGCCCGGGGCACGTCAGCGCGAGGCTCCGCGGACAGAGCACCGTCACCTGCCGACGGCTGACCGGCCAACGGCTCACCGGCCGAAGCAGCCCCGAACCCACCCGCCTCGAATCGCTCCCGCAACCGCCGCCGTTGCAGTTTGCCGCTCGTCGTACGGGGGAACGCCCCCGGCGGCAGGGCCAGCACCCGTACATCGTCATGGAGCAGCGCCTCGCGCACCCGGGCAGCGACGCGTTCGAGCACCTCCGACGCATCGCGCGGGGGCCGCGCCCAGGGGACGAACACCACGACGCGCTCCGCACCGGTGACGGGGTCGGTGGAACCGACCACCGCCGGGGCGCCGGGAGGCAGACCGGGCGTCGCCGCCGCGACCTCCTCCATGTCCGTGGCATGGAAGGTGCGGCCGTTGAGGAACAGCACGTCCTTGTGCCGGCCCGTGACGCACAGTCGGCCGTCCCGCAGGAACCCGAGATCACCGGTGCGCAGCCACCCCTCCGTGAACGTTTCCGCGCTCACACCGGGAAGTCCGTGGTAGCCACGGGCCAGTTGGGGACCGCGCACCATGATGTGCCCGACCCGCCGGTCCCCGAGCACATCGCCCTTGTCGTCGACGATACGCACGGCGCAGTCGGCCACCGGCCGCCCGACGTCCATCAACTCGACCGAGCCCTCGCCCGGTTCGGCGTCCACGGCGACGCCGCCGCTCAGCGACGCCCGGTCCAGGACCAGCGGCTCGGCCACTTCCCCCGGCGGCGGGAAGGTCACCGCGAGCGTCGCCTCCGCTAGGCCGTAGACGGGCTGTGCTGCCGCCGGATCCAGCCGCGCAGGCCGCGTCCTGTCGGCGAAGGAACGCCACACCGCGGGCGCGATCGGCTCCGCCCCGACCAGGAGCAGCCGTACGGCCGAGAGGTCCAGCCGGGCCAGGACGTCGTCGGAAACGCGGCGTACGGCGAGCGCCAGGGCGAAGTTGGCCGCGGACAGCACCGTGGCCCGGTGCCGGGCCGCCACCTCGAACCACAGGCGGGGCTGCTTGGCGAAGGACAGCGGACCGATCTTGACCTGCCGGGCCCGGGCGGCCAGCGGAGCCAGATGCGTACCGATGAGCCCCATGTCGTGGAAGTACGGCATCCAACTGACCACCACGTCGTCGGCGCTCAACGCCGACGCGGCCCGTATCTGCTCCAGATTGGCCAGCACCGCACGGTGTGTCACCTCCACCCCCTTGGGCGCGCCCGTGCTCCCCGAGGAGAACTGGAGGAACGCGACGTCGTCGCGCCCGCCGGGTGCGGGTTCCCGCAGCAGCGGCCCCTCGCGCAGGGCATCGAGGCTCAGAGCGCGGGCGGCGTCGGGAAGCTCGTCGACCAGCGGCGCGGTCGAGGCGTCCACGACGAGCGGCGGCCGCCCCAGGTGCTCCCAGACCGGCAGGATCCGGCGGGTGTCAGGAGCCAGCGGAACGGGAACGAGACCGGCCGCCACCGCGCCCCAGAACATCGGCTGGAAGTCCTCGCTGCGGTCGGCGAGCAACGGCACACAGGTCCCGGGTTCGACGCCCGCCTCCCGGAAGCCGCCGGCCACCCGCAGGGAATCGTCCAGAAGCTCGCGCAACGTGACCGTCAGCTCGCTTCCGTCGCCACGGACATGCACGACGGTCTGCCCGGGGGCTTCACGGACCGCGTCCAGCAGTACATCCAGCAGGGTCATGTGGTGCTCCACCGGTCGATCGATCCGTTCTGCGCGAGTTCTCCGAAGTTCCCGGATGTTTCCGAAGAATGATCTTAAAAACGCGCGAGCCAGGGGGAATCAACCGCCGGGAGGAGACGGCGTGCGCCCTGGGAGTGACACGGTGGAGGAGTCCGGCCGCCGACGCACCGGGGTCCCGGCCCCGCCGACGCACCGGGGCCCGGCCTGCTCGTGTGCCCCTGGCCGGCCGGTGGTGGGCCGGCCGGCCAGGGGCACACATTGCTGCGCTCTCGCCTACGCGCCGGTCGGCGCCGCCTGCTGCACGACCTCGAACGACCACACCGTGGACCCGCTCGCCGCCGGCTTGGGACGCTCGCCGCCGGAGGCGTCGCCGCCCTGGTGGGCCGCCTTCATCGGACCCTCCATCCACGCCTGGAAGGAGGCCTCGTCACGCCAGCGCGTGTAGACGAGGTAGTCGTCCGTGCCCTCGACGGGGCGGAGCAGCTCGAACCATTCGAAGCCGTCGGAGCTCTCCACGGCATGGGCGCGGGACGCGAAGCGCTTCTCCAGCGTCTCGCGTTGTTCCTGGGGGACGGTCAGCACATTGATCTTGACTACGCTCATGGCTCCATCCTGCCGTACGAGGTCTGCACCCCGTCGCTTCAGGGGGAGGGAAGCGTCCGCGCCGGTCTCCCGTCCCCGCTCCCGGGGGCCGGGGGAAGCTCCACGGTGACGCGCAGCCCGCCCCCGGCGCGCGGGGCGAGGTTGAGTGTCCCGTCGTGTGCGCGGGCGATGGTCTCGACGATGGCGAGTCCGAGGCCGACCCCCGCGTCGTGCGTGCGCAGGCGCTCGGCGCCCCGCTGGAACGGTTCGGTGAGCGTCGAGACCAGCTGCGGGGTGAGCGGCACACCGGTGTTCTCGACCGACAGCACCACGGTCCCGGCGCGAACGCTCGTCGTGACCTGGACGGTTCCCCCTTCCGGCAGGTTGTGCACGATGGCGTTGTGCACCAGGTTCGTCGTCAGCTGCAACAGCAGCGTCGGCGATCCGGACGTGACGGCGATATCGCCCCGTGTCTCAAGGGTGACGCCGCGCTCTTCCGCGAGAGGGAGCAGGGTCTCGGCGGCCTCTTCCGCCAGCAGCGACAGATCGACCGGTTCCCGGGTGAAGGAACGCCGGTCCGCCCGGCTGAGGAGGAGCAGCGCCTCGGTGAGGTCGATCGCCCGGCTGTTGACGGAATGCAGACGGTCGATGATCTCGCCGGTGTCGCGGTCCGGATCGGCACGGGCCACCTCCAGCAGTGTCCGGGAGACCGCGAGCGGCGTGCGCAGCTCGTGGGAGGCGTTGGCCGCGAAGCGCTTCTGCTCGGCGACGTGCGCCTCCAGCCGGGCGAGCATCGTGTCGAAGGCGTCGGCGAGTTCCCGGAACTCGTCCTTGCGGCCGGGCAGCCGGATCCGGTGGGAGAGCGATCCGCGCGTGGCCGTGCGGGTGGCCTCCGTGATCCGGTTCAGCGGGGCGAGCATCCGGCCGGCCAGGAACCATCCGCCCAGGAGCCCGAAGACGAGAAGGATCGCCAGCACGGTGCCCGCCGCCGGGGCGAAGGTGTACGCGAGGAGCTGACGGTTGGGGTTCTCGTACAGCATGCGCTGGTCCCAGTCATCGGGAACGTACGCCAGGAGGTACACCCACACCGCCGTGAGCAGCAGGATCCCCGCGACCATGAGGAACCCGGCGTAGCTGAGGGTGAGCTTGAGGCGGACACTCAGCCCGGGCCGCCTGACCAAGGCTCCCTCCTCCGCCACCACAGTCCCTTCGGCACCGGCCGAAGTCCGCTCGCTCCTAGCCACGGTTCTCCCCGTTCTCGCCGTCTCCCTGTCCGGCGTCGGCAGCCGGTTCGATGCGGTAGCCGACGCCGGGCACGGTCGCGATGATCCCGGGTTCGCCGAGGCGTTTACGCAGAGCCGATACGGTGATGCGTACGGCGTTGGTGAACGGATCGGCGTTCTCGTCCCAGGCGCGTTCGAGAAGTTCCTCGGCGCTGACGACACCGCCCTCCGCGCCGATCAGGACTTCCAGCACGGCGAACTGTTTCCGGGTCAGCGCGACGTACCGCCCGTCCCGGTAGACCTCGCGGCGGAACGGGTCGAGCCGCAGCCCCGCGATCTCCCGCACGGGCGGTCTGCTGTGGGCGCGCCGGCGGTCGAGCGCCCGGAGCCGGAGGGCGAGTTCCCGCAGCTCGAAGGGTTTCGTGAGGTAGTCGTCGGCGCCCAGCTCGAACCCGGACGCCTTGTCGTCGAGCCGGTCGGCGGCGGTGAGCATGAGGATCGGAGCGCCGCTGCCGGAGGCGACGATGCGCCGGGCGATCTCGTCACCGGAAGGACCGGGCACATCACGGTCGAGGACCGCGATGTCGTAGGTGTTGAGGCTCAGCAGTTCCAGTGCGGTGTCGCCGTCGCCCGCGATGTCGGCCGCGATCGCTTCGAGACGCAGACCGTCGCGGATGGCTTCTGCCAGATAGGGCTCGTCCTCGACGATCAGCACACGCATGTCCCCGATGGTAGGAGTCGCCGCATATCGTCGGCGTATCGAAAACCGCATACGCGCCGGCAACGCCGCGCGGCCTTGACTGGCAGCATGACTCGCCCCCCGCCGTCGGCGCGTACGTCGACCCTCAGGTTCCGCAGGCCCCTCGTCGTCGGCCTGGCGGCCACCCCGGGAACATCCGGACCGTCCGGACCGTCCGGCATCTGGCGCCGCGGCCGCCTGCTCGCGGCGGCCGCACTGCTCCTAGGCCTGATCCTGCTGTTCCACGCGAGCATTCCGAACCGGATCGGGAACCTCGGCAGCCTGGTCGAGACCTTCCTGCCGTGGTGCGGCCTGTTCGTCCCGCTGCTGCTGGCCGGGGCGCTGCTGCGCCGCTCCGCCACCGCGGTGATCGCCCTGCTCCTGCCGGTCGTGGCCTGGCTGAACCTCTTCGGCGGACTGCTCACCGACAAGTCCGGCCCGGGCGGCGACCTCACGGTGGCCTCCCACAACGTCGGTGCGGACAACCCCGACCCGGTCGGCACCGCCCGCGCCCTGGCCCGCTCCGGCGCGGATGTGCTGGCACTGGAGGAACTGGCCGCGCAGGCCCGGGGGACGTACGAGAAGGAGCTGGCGACGGCGTACCCGCACCACACGGTGCAGGGCACGGTCGGGCTGTGGAGCAGGTTCCCGCTGTCCGACACCCGGCCGGTCGACGTCAAGATGGACGCCGGACCGCTGGGGGACGCCAAGCCCGCCGAGGTCAAGATGGTCTACAACCGGGGGATGCGGACTACGGTGGCCACGGACCAGGGGCCGCTCGCGGTGTACGTGGCCCACCTCGGGTCCGTACGCGTGAACCCCAGGGCCGGGCTCTCGGCGGGCCAGCGGGACGCCGGCGCGCAGTCGCTGGGAGAGGCCGTCGCCGCCGAGGAGAACGAGCGGGTCGTGCTGCTCGGCGATCTGAACGGCAGCATGGACGACCGCGCGTACGCCGGGATCACCTCACGTATGGAATCGGCCCAGGAGGAGGCCGGAGCGGGCTTCGGCTTCAGCTGGCCGGCCACGTTCCCCGTGGTACGGATCGACCAGATCCTCGTGCGCGGCGTACAACCGGAGAGCGCCTGGGTGCTGCCCGCCACCGGCAGCGACCACCGGCCCGTGGCGGCCCGCATCAGCTGGTGAACGCCGAGAAGAACTCCGGACAGGGCCCTGGGCGTCCTGCGGCCATCAGCTCGCTCGCCGAGGACCTGCGGAAGTTCGCGCGTAAAGGAGCATGGCGCGCGTACGCGGTACGGATCACCGCGTACGCACGCCGTACCGCTGGCCCGGATCAGCCGTTGAACGTGTCCGGGTCCGGCCCGGTGCGCTCGTCACGGTTGAGGGCGGAGATCTCGCCGATGTCCCCTTCGGTGAGCTCGAAGTCGAAGAGCGCGAAGTTGTCCTGGATGCGCTTCAGTGTCACGGACTTGGGGAACACGATGTCCCCGCGCTGCACGTGCCAGCGCAGCACCACCTGCGCGGGGGTCCTGCCCACCCGCTCGGCGATGCGCGTGATCGTCGGGTCGGAGAGCACCTTGCCCTGGGCGATGGGCGACCACGCCTCCGTCGCGATGCCGTGCTCCGCCCCGAAGGCCCGCAGGGGCTCCTGGGTGAGATACGGGTGCACCTCGATCTGGTTGACGGCGGGCACCACCGTGCTGCTCTCCAGCAGCCGGCGCAGATGGTTCTCCTGGAAGTTGGAGACCCCGATCGCCTTGACGCGCCCGGACCGGTAGATCTCCTCCAGGGTCTTCCACGTCTCCACGAAGCTGCCCGCACCACCCGGCAGGGGCCAGTGGATGAGGAAGAGGTCCAGATAGTCGAAGCCCAGCTCCTCCAGGGAACGGTCGAACGCCCGGACCGCCTCGTCGGGCGCGTGCGCGCCGTTGTTCAGCTTGCTCGTGACGAAGACGTCGGCACGGTCGAGCCCGGACTCCCGGACCGCCTGGCCGACCTCCTTCTCGTTTCCGTACATCTGCGCCGTGTCGATGTGCCGGTATCCGGTCTCCAGAGCGGCGACCGTGGTCTCGCAGGTCTCGTCCGGCGGGATCTGGAAGGTCCCGAAGCCGAGCTGGGGGATCGTCACACCGTTGTTGAGGGTGATGGACGGTACTGAAGGCACGGTTGCTCCTCGCTGTGTCGACGGCCTCGGAAGGCGGTGTGAGGGATGGACGGATGGAATGAGCGGCGGCAGCCGCCTCTCCGTGGGGTACCCGACGGCCCGAGCGGAAAACCGCCCATAAGCATCTATATCGGTAATATTCCGCGTGCGCAGAGTGGTGGAGGGCTGTGCGCAGAGTCATGGAGGGAGGTGCGCCTCGCCCGCTACGCGGGCTCTGCCGTCGCTTCGTCGTGTACGGGAACGCCCAGCCGGCCCGCCGCGGCGGTGAGGGCCGATCCCAGCGGGAGGGCGATACGGGTCACGGCGTGCCGGTCGCCCCGGGTCGCATCCCGGTTGACGATCAGCACCGGCGTACCGGCCCCGGCGGCCTGGCGGACGAAGCGGAGCCCCGACATCACGGTCAGCGAGGAGCCCAGAACCAGCAGGGTGCGCGCCTCGCGGACCAGCGCACGGCAGTGCTCGACCCGCTGCGGGGGCACGGCCTCGCCGAAGAACACCACGTCCGGCTTGAGAATGCCCCCGCAGACGGCACAGGGCACCACACGGAAGTCCCCGACCTGCTCGTCCGTGAGGTCCGCGTCGCCGTCCGGGTTCATCGAGGACGCCACCGGCGCGAAGCCCTCGTTGGCCGCCTCCAGCCGGTGCGCGAGCTCGCGGCGCGGGCTGAAGGCGCCGCAGGAGAGGCAGACGACCCGGTCCAGACGCCCGTGCAGATCCACCACGCCCTCGCTGCCCGCGGCCTGGTGCAGCCCGTCGACGTTCTGGGTGATCACCCCGGAGAGCAGACCCTGCCGCCCGAACGCGGCCACGGCCCGGTGCCCGGCATTCGGCCGCGCGCGGCCGAACGTACGCCAGCCGAGATGGCTGCGCGCCCAGTAGCGGCGACGGGCCCCGGCGTCGGCCGTGAAGTCCTGGTACGTCATGGGGGTGTGGCGGCTCAGGCTCCCGCCCTCGCCCCGGTAGTCCGGGATGCCCGACTCCGTGGAGATGCCCGCCCCGCTCAGGATCAGGACACCACCACCGCGCAGCGCCTCGGCGACCGGCTCCAGATCCGTCGTGCCCGGCGGCGGCTCCTCGGCGGAGGTCCAGCTCAGGGTCGGTCGCATGCGCATGCCCTCCAGGGTACGGAACGGGCCCCCGGCGTCGTCGGTGTCGCGCCCCCACCGGCAGGGTCGGTTTCCGGCCTCATTTCGTGACGGGAGCATGACCAAGGAGCGTTCGCGGCATAGGTCCTGCGGCCCGGGAGGAACGGCAACCGGCCATCGAGGCCGTTCGGTTCCCCGCGAACCGGCCGTTCTCCCACTCGCCCGGCTCCACGCGGAGCCGAGCCCCCCATGAGTGAAGGGACGAACAATGCTGGATCCCCGATGGTTCAAGGCGGCCGGTGTCGCCGTGGCGCTCACCCTGGCCTCGGCCACGGCGGCGCACGCCGCTCCCGCACCGGACCCGGCCGCCGAAAGCACGGCGGCCGTGGTGACGCTCCGGTACGACGACAGCCGGGCCGGCGGCTGGGAGGCGGCGATCGCCGCAGGGGTCGCCTCCTGGAACGCGAACGTCGGCAACGTCAAGCTCGTCGAGGCCGCCCCCGGCACACGGGCCGAGATACAGATCGTGGCCACCAGCGGCTGGCCGCAGGCCACGCTCGGCCCGGTCCGCCCCGGCGGCCAGGCCCGGGTGGAGCTGGGCAGCCAGGCGGTCGCCGAGGGCCACGACAAGACCCGCATCGCCGCCCATGAACTCGGCCACAGCCTGGGCCTGCCGGACACCAAGCCCGGCCCCTGCTCCCAGCTGATGTCGGGCTCCAGCGCCGGTACGAGCTGCACGAACGCGGTTCCGGACGCGGCCGAGCGGTCCCGCGTGGAGTCCGCCTACGCGGGCGGCCTCGCCACCCGCACCCCGGCCGACGGCCGCATCCTGGTGGACGCCCCGTAACAGGGCGTACGACGAAAGGCGGGGAGCCGGGCCCGTTCCGGACCGGCTCCCCGCCGACCGGCGAACGACGCGCTCGGAGTCACTGCTCCCGAGCGGCGAAAGGCCCACCGCGGCCGAAGGCGTGCCGGGCGAAGCGTTCGGCGATACGCCGATGGGTGGCGGGATCCGGGTGCAGATCATCCGGCAACGGCAGCTCGGCGTGATCGTCCGCGCCGTAGAGGTCCAGCCCGTCGAGATGGTGCAGATGGGGGTCGGTGGCCGCGCGCTGCGCGACGATCCGGGCCAGCTCGTCCCGGATGACGGTGAGCGTGAGCTTCCCCGCGGCGACCTCCGCCGGATCGCCGGTGGCTTTGAACCCCACCCGCCCCTCGCGCATCGCGCTGAAGTCCGGGGCGAGAGGCCCCGGGGTGTTCTCGTGGATCGGGCAGCAGATCGGCGAGACCACCAGCAGCGGCGCCGTCGGGTGCCCGTCGCGGAGGGTGTCGAGGAACCCGTGGACGGCCGGACCGAACGCGCGCAGCCGCATCAGGTCCGCGTTCACGATGTTGATGCCGACCTTGACGCTGAGCAGGTCGGCGGGGGTGTCGCGCATGGCGCGGGCGGTGAAGGGGTCGAGCAGGGCGCCGCCGCCGAACCCCATGTTGATCAGTTCGGCGCCGCCGGAGGCCGCGGCCAGGGCGGGCCAGGTGCCGGTCGGGGTGGCGGCGTTGGAGCCGTGGCTGATGGAACTGCCGTGGTGCAGCCAGACAGGTCGGCCGCTCGGCCTGGGGCCGAGCAGCGGAGCGTCGGTGCGCAGGGCGACCAGGCGCGTCGTCTCGTCGTGGGGCAGCCAGATCTCCACGTCCTTCTCGCCGTCCGGCAGACCGGTGAACCGGAGCGTCTCCGTCGGTCCCGGCTGGCTCTGGGCCGTCCCCGCGGACATGTCGATGGTGAGCGTGTCGCCGTCGGGGACACTTGCCCGGCCCGCGAGGCGGCCGTCCACGAGGAGTTCGTACACACCGTCGGGACGCGGCGGCGCACCGACGTAGACGCGCTTGGTGGCCACCACGTCCAGCTCGACGGCGGTGGCCCGGGTGCGGAACGCGAGCCGGACCCCGGAGGGCTGCGACTCGGCCATGGCCAGCTGACCGTCGGCGATCTGCCGCCGTGCCCGGGCGGGCAGCCGGTGCGGCAGCACCCCGCGCTCGGTCTGCTCCAGGTCGAGCGCGCCCCGCAGGATGTCGGCGCTGATGGGGGTCGTCGTCCAGTCGTGCCGGGTGGCCATGTTCTTGATCTCTTCGTTCGTCGCGAGGGGCGAGGGGCGGGGGATCCGGGTCAGGAAGAAGCGGGCCAGTTCCGCAGGAGGGAGTCGAGCGCGTCGAGGATCTGCGTCCAGCTCTCCTCGGAGGAGGGGGCACTGTGGCTGAAACCGCCCGCCATCTCCAGCTCCACATAGCCGTTGAAGACGCTGCCCAGCAGCCGTACCGCGTGCGTCTCCTGAAGCTCGGGCAGGTCGTAGCCGCGCAGAATCGCCCGCATCATCCGGGAGTGGCGCATGCCCGCGCTCGCAGCCGCCGCCTCCGCGTCGAGGCGGAACCGGGCAGCGGTGAAGCGGCCCGGGTGCTGGAACGCGTAGTCGCGGTAGGCGTCGGCGAAGGCGCCGAGCGCGTCCCGCCCCGCCCGCCCCGCGATGGCCGCCGACGCCTGGTCGGCGAGCTCTTCCAGGGCCAGCAGCGCGATCCTGGTCTTGAGGTCGTGGGCGTTCTTGACGTGCGAATACAGGCTCGCGGTCTTGATCCCCAGCTTCCGGGCCAGCTCCGAAGGGGTCACCCGCTCGAAGCCGATCTCGTCCGCCAGCTCGGCGCCCGCCCGCACCACGCGCTCCGCCGCCAGTCCCGCTCGTGCCATGCCGCCCTCCGAATGCTTCCCCGTGATTGCCTAAAGAAATATACATTTGCCTAATAGGCTTAGGCAACCTAGCGTGGATCTCATGAAACCCCTGACCGAGCGAGAGATCCGCGGCGCCTTCGTGAACTGCACCAAGGGCGAGGCCAAGCGCCTGTCCGTCCCCCGGGACCTGGCCGACCGGCCCTGGGACGACCTGGACTTCCTGGGCTGGCGCGACCCCCAGGCCCCCGACCGGGCCTACCTGGTGCTGGAGTCCGGCGGCGGCCACACAGGCATCCAGCTGCGCTCGACCGCCGCCGGCTCCTCGCAGACCCGCCGCAGCATGTGCTCGATGTGCGTGACCGTTCACACCGGGGGAGTCTCCCTGCTGGTGGCGCCCAAGCCGGGGAAGGCGGGCAAGCAGGGCGACTCGGTCGGCGCCTACATGTGCAGCGACCTCGCCTGCTCGCTCTACGTACGCGGGAAGAAGGACGCGGGCGTGGGCGGGCGGCTCCGTGAGTCCCTCACGCTGGAGCAGCAGATCGAACGGACCGTGGCGAATCTCGCCGCGTTCATCGCCAAGGTCACCGCCTGACCTGCCGGGCGTCTCGCAGCCGCTCGGCGAAGGCGCGGGCGGCGGACAGGTCATCGGCGTCCGGCCTCCGCTTGTTGAGACCGCCGACGACTTTGAAGGGCGCCCAGGTGTCGAGGGCCCGGCACGAGAAGGTTCCGGCCACATCGAACCCCTTCCCTTCGAGGAGGCGCACGAGGGGCCGGGTGAACGGCATCACCGGCGTTTCGGGGAGACCACTGCTGGCGAACACGAACGCGTGCGCGCCCTTCCCGCCCGTACGCGGCCCGGTGGGAAGGGCGCTCACGAAGGCGGTGAGGCGCGGGTGGAGCCTGCCGTAGAACACCCCGGAGCCGAACCCCACGAGATAGGCGGCGGCCAGTTCCCCCGGATCGGCCTCCTCGGGGCTGACGACTCTCGCCCCCAGCGGCTGAGCCATGGCGTCGGCGACGCGCAGGGTGTTGCCGTGCGACACGGACACGCACACGATGACGGCCTTCATGGCAGAAGTTCCTCTCTCCGGATCCCGCGGTGCTTCCGTAGTCAAGACAGCGCAGCCACGCGGGATCTGACACCGCGCCGGTGTTACGTGAGCCACACGCCCGGAGAAGTACGTGCGCGCCCCGGCCGGAGCCGGGGCGCGGACCACGGACCGGACCCGGCGGGGGGCGAGAAGCGCCCACCCCGCCGGGCCTCGGCCGCTACGCGGCGGGGGTCGGGTTGACCGTCACCCAGCCCGTGTTGTTGCCGGGCTTCGGGTCGTGCGGGAAGCCCGCACCCGTGATCACCGGACGCAGGGCTACCTGCCCCTTGGCGTCGGGCACGACGGTGTCGACACGGAGGTCGAAGCGGAAGGTGCGCACGGTGTTCTCCAGCACCCAGTACGGCATCTCGCACACGTAGCGCGGAGCGCCCAGCCGCCCCGGCCGGTAGCTGCCGCCGTCCAGCGTGCGGGCATCGCACGCGTCGGGCGCGCCGGTGACGGTGACACCCTCGGGAACCGTGAAGTCGACCAGGGCGACCGAGTCACCGGAACCGAGGTTGCCGAACCAGCCCGGACCCTTGTTACGGAAGGTGAGCGCGGCCTCCACGGTCTCGCCGACGGCACCGCTGACCCGGGAACCACGCACCGCGAAGTCGGCCGTGTTCACCGCGTCCACCGCGAGAATCCCGTAGTTGTTCTCCTCGTTGACGTCCGTGACCCCGCCCGCGGGCTGCACATCGACGTCGAGGCGCTCCCGGAACGCGTGGTCCGCCAGGGCGATCCGCAGCGGCTCCGGCAGGGTGAAGCTCTCACCGGGCTGGAGCACCCGGTCGAAGGCGCACTCGGCACGGGTCATCGGCGCGTACTTGCCGCCCGTCTGCGTGTACGTGCACGCCTCGTACCGCGAGTCGAAGCCGAGGCCGTACGACGCCATCATCCCGAGGGTGAAGCCCCGGGCGGGTTCCTGCCCCTCGTTGGTCACCGTGAGTGGCGCCGTGTGCACCGTCCCCGGGGTGGCGCCCTCGACCGGGTCGAGCCCGTCCAGGACCAGGTCGGGGCCGGAGGCGAGGGTGAACGTCGTGTCGAAGGAGTCCAGCGGAGCTTCCAGCGTCCCCTCCGGGCCGCCGGTCGCGGTCGCCGCGTACGTGATCCGGCCCTGCGCTCCCAGCTCGGCGCCGTCGGCGGCGTGGACCTCCAGCAGCACCTGCGGGCTGTAGTCCGAGCCGAGCGCGGGCACCTGGGCGACGGTGCACACGGCGGTCGCCCCGCTGGGCGCGCAGTTCCCGGGCCAGGTCACCTCGGCCACCCCCGCGAGCCCGGAGGCGTCGACGGTCAGACGGCCGTCCGTGACGGTGAAGTTGTCGTTGTCGTGATAGAGCCCGACCTCGACCGGGGTACCGGCCTCGGCGCCTATTTGCAGGCTCTTCTCGGGCGGCGCGGCGATCCACAGCTGGTCGGACTCCGTGGCCGACGCCGGTACCGACAGAGTGGCCAACAGGATTCCGGCAGTCGCGACGGCGCCGGCGCCGAAGCGTACGAACGGGTGGACGGAGACGGGTCTCATGGTTCTCCAGTTACTGGGCACGATGCACTCCCGCCGGGGCCTGGGATGCCCCGGCAGTCATGTGACGATCAAGGAACGGTCAAGGTTGTGCTGTGCCGTCGGCTCTTCTGAAAGTCGGACAATCGCCGAACGGTCATACGCGGTTCGTCTGCCGCTCGCCCCGTCGGGCACGGACCCTGCGAACGACCGCGACGAACAGCGCCGCGACGACCAGCACGAGCACCACCTTCGAGAGCACCCCGACGTAACGCTCCACCAGCTCCCACTGGTCACCCAGCAGATAACCGGCCATCACGAGGATGAAGTTCCATATGAAGCTGCCGAGAGCGGTGAAGAGGACGAAGGTCGGCATGTGCATCCGCTCTACGCCTGCCGGGACGCTGATCAGGCTGCGGAAAATGGGAATCATCCGGCCGAAGAAGATGGCCTTCATCCCGTGCTTGAGGAACCACCGCTCGGTCTTCTCCAGGTCGGACACCTTCACCAGGGGAAGCCGGTCCCACAGGGCGTACATGCGCTCCCGGCCGAAGAGGGCACCGATCCGGTAGAGCGCGACCGCGCCCACCACCGACCCCAGCGTCGTCCAGAAAAGGGCGGAGAACAGGCTGATCACTCCCTGCCCCGCGGCAAAGCCCGTCAGCGGCAGAATGATCTCGCTCGGCAGCGGAGGAAAGAGGTTCTCCAGGGCGATCGCCAGCCCGGCCCCGGGGCCGCCCAGAGTGTCGACGAGGCCGGTCGCCCACCCTGCGATGCCGCTCGTCGGTTCCGAGGCGAGGGGGAAGTGGTACATGTGCGTGTGCTCCAGGACTGAGTCAGAGGTTTCGGGTATCCCGCACGGCCCGCATCGCGGAGGAATTCCGCGGACTACGGGCTGGGAGGAAAGGGCTCAGGAATGCGAAAGGCGAAATCGGGAATGCGCATGCGCGGTGCGTGCGAAAAGGGGCGCGACGGCGCACAGGGGCGAGCGGACAGTCAGTGCTCGCAAAGACGAACGATCACCGGGTGATCGGACGGGCTCGCTCAGCAGCGAAGAATTCCGGCCTCGGCGGGGCTTCGCGATCCCGAAGGCGAAGCATGGTGCCGGGCGATGCCCGCCGAGCAGTCGTGCAGATCCGGCGCCGAGGACGGAGCGCCCGCCTGAACGGGCGACGAAGCCGTCGTGCTTCCCGCTTTGTGGCGCTTCTGGAGCGTGACGTCACCGTCCACGCCTTCCAGCGGAACATTCGGCCCCGACGGGTCGAACGCGGACACGGCATGGGCCGGGGATTGTGCGGCCGCGTCGACGGTCCCCAGGATCTGGGAGGGAGAGCCGAGGGCGAACACGGACATCATCAGGAGCACGGCGATACCGGCGCAGAGGGCCAGCATCTCCTTGCAGCGCATTCCTACGCCCCTTGTCCCGGTCGATTCGGCCCGTGGAACGAACTGCCAAAGCCGCTCGGCGAATTGCCGCCGCAAGGCTGCACTCTAACAGCCCGGACCGAAGGGAACCCGAAGCCCATTTCGCGTACGGCCCAGGAAGCCGCAGGCGGCGTCGGGGCCGAAGATCGGGTCGTTGTATCGGGACTGACCACGCTCTCGTCCGGAACGCCCGTGACGTACTGCCACGTGATGGCGTCGAGGGCGAGCGCGCTACGGACGGTCGGATCGGCGAGCGCGTCGAAGGTGTACGTGAACGCGTCGGCGAGCCCGGAACCCAGGTGGTCGGGCGCGATGTGCCGCCGCGGCGCATCGGCGAGCCTCCGCCGTGCGGACGACGGCCGGTGAAGCATGACCGCGGGCGGCCCGCCGAACCGGGCCCGCCCGTACCCCCTGTCACGTGGAGGCCCGGCCATGGAACAGCTTGACGACCCGCCGACCGCCTCTGCCGGCGGCCGAGGACCCCGACGGAACAAGGGCGCCCGGTTCGGCGTCGTACCGGTGACGGCGTGAACGCCTCTCCTCCCGGCGGCGCACCGGGCGAGGGCCGCTACGGCGAGACGTACTTCCGCCCCGACCGGGCGGGGGAGGCGGAGCGCATCGACTTCGGTGCGCCGGCCTACGACGACATCACCATGGCCCGGCTACGGGCGCTCGGCGCCGGACCCGGATGGCACTGCCTCGACATCGGAGCCGGAACGGGCACCGTATCCCGTCGGCTGCTGGGCGAGGCCGGGGTGGCGAGCGTGCTCGCCGTGGACCGCGACGTACGGTTCCTGGACGCACGCCCCGCCCCCGGCCTCCGGACGCTTCAAGCAGACGTCACCGCCCCCGACTTCGCCCCCCGGCACCTTTCAGCTCGTGCACGTGCGCTTCGTTCTGATGCATCTGCCCGAGCGGGACCGCCTGATCGGCACGTTCGCCGAACTCCTCGTGCCCGGCGGCGTACTGGTGCTCAGCGACGCGGTCGACCTGACGAGCGAGCGGACACCGACCACCCCGTACACCACGGCGATGCGAGTATCGACGACGCGGTCCGGTGCGTGGAGAGCGACGCGTGCGCCGCGCTGTCGGCCGGGATGCTCACGGCGTGGGGGCAGAAAACCCGAGGGCCCACGGGCTGACCGCACGGGCCGCTCCTGGACCGGCCGCCCGGACCCGGCTCCGTACGATCGGCTCGTTTATGCTCCCGCTGGGGGGAGGGCGAACCGGAAGGCATGCTGAAACATGACAGGGCAACGCGACCGTTGGGCGGAACTGACCGGTGGACAGGCGGGGGAGGAGTACGCGCGGCGATTCGCCCGGCTCGCCGCATCGGGCCATGACGTCCACGGTGAAGCCACCTTCTGCACCGCGTTGCTGAAGCCCGGGGCCCGGGTGCTCGACGCGGGCTGCGGCACCGGCCGCATCGCGATCCGGCTCGCCGAACTGGGCCACCACTGCACCGGCGTGGACGTCGACGCCTCGATGCTGGCCGTCGCCCGCCGCGAGGCGCCCGCCCAGGACTGGCTCCTCGGCGACCTGGCCCGGCTGGACACCCTCGGCCTGGATACCGACTTCGACCTGGTGCTCGCCGCCGGCAACGTCATCCCTCTGCTCGCCCCCGGCACCGGAGCGACCGTCGTCGGGCAACTGGCCGCCGTACTGCGCCCGGGCGGTCTCCTGGTCACGGGCATGGGACTGGACGCGGCCCACCTGCCGCTGGCGGAAGCGCCGGTGACCCTCGCCGAGTTCGACCAGTGGTGCACCCGGGCCGGACTGACCTTGCGGCAGCGGTACGCGACCTGGAGCGGCGACCCCTACAGCGACGGCGGCGGCTATGCGGTCAGCATGCACGCCCGCCCGGCCCCCTGACCCCTCACGGGTGGTGTGGCGCGATCGGGCGCCACGCGCCGAACCACTGCTCCGCGCCGAACTCCTCGAACCGCGCCACCTCGGTGAAACCCAGCTTCAGCGCGAGGCGCGCGGAGGGGACGTTGGCGACCTGGGTGCAGAGCGCCACCGGCTCACCGGGGCGCGCGGCGGCGAACCAGTCGAGCGCGGCGGCGCATGCCTCGGCGGCATACCCCGACCCCCATGCCTCCGGCAGGAACATGTAGCCGAGTTCGGTGCAGTCGCCGTCCGGACGGAGCCGGCCCGGACGCTCGGCGTCCCGCTGTTCCAGCGTGACCGTGCCGATCATCGCGCCGTCGAGCTCCACGACGAAGACTCCGGGCCGTCGCCCCGGCACTTCGGGGACTGCGCGTTCGAGCTCATCCCGCGGGTGGGGGCCACCGAGGTAGGCGTGCACCTCCGGCGAAGCGAACAGCTCGACGAACGCCGCACGGTCCCGGGCCTCGGACTCACGGAGTACGAGCCGGGCGGTTCTGATCGGGGCAGGCGGCCAGATGAACGATGAGAGTCCCGTCATGGCGGGGAATCTATCGCACACGTGTGCGCGGGTGAGGGTGGCCGCACGGCCCCGGTCACCAGGCGTCGATCACCGGAACACCGGGGTCGTGCCGCCGCCAGGCCTCGTCGAGGTGTCTCAGCCGGTGCGCGGCGGCGATGCCGTACAGCGCCGCGACCTTGCCGTCGCCGACGTCGAACGCCACGGCCCCCACGACCCGTTCGCCGACCACGGCGATCACGGCCGGAGAGCCGTTGACCCGCGCGACGTACATCGTCGCCGGGCCACCGGCCAGCCGACGCTTCGCCGGGGTCGGCTTGAACCCGGCCCGTACGAACGAGGCGACCCGCTCCGGCGTCCGGTACCGCAGCAGCCGCTTTGCCAGCCCCGCACCGTCCGAGACCGCCGTCACGTCGTCCGTGAGCAGCGCCACCAGCCGGTCCGTGCGCCCCGACGTGGCGGCGGCGAGGAACTCCTCGACCACCCGGCGCGCCGCCGCGGGGTCGGCCGCGCCACCGGAGCGACGGCGTTCGCCGGCGAGCCGGGTACGGGCCCGGTGGGCGTGCTGCTGGCTCGCCGCCTCCGTGATGTCGAGGATCGCGGCGATCTCGGCATGGCTGTACGCGAAGGCCTCCCGCAGGACATACACGGCCCGCTCGTTTGGCGAAAGGCGCTCGACGAGGGTCAGCACGGCCAGGGACACCGACTCCCGCTGCTCGAACGTGTCGGCGGGGCCGAGCATCGGATCCCCGTCGAGGAGCGGTTCGGGCAGCCACGCGCCGGCCGTACGCTCGTGACGCGCCTGCGCCGAACGGAGCCGGTCGAGGCAGACATGGGTGAGGACCTTGGTCAGCCACGCCTCCGGCACCTCGACCCGTTCGCGGTCGGCGGCCTGCCATCGCAGGAACGTGTCCTGCACGGCGTCCTCCGCGTCGGCCGCCGACCCGAGCAGCCGGTACGCGAGCGAGGCCAGCCTCCCCCGGCCGGCCTCGAACGTCTCGACCGCTGCGCTCTCCATGCGAAACACCCTAGGTGTGCTGTCCCGGGACGACGCACCTATGCGGCGACCCGCACAGCGGCCCGGTCGGACGCCCGGTCCAGCCGCCGCCTGCGCTTCGGCAGGCCGAAGGCCGGGTGGGCGATCCCCCACTCGGCCCCCTTGAGAATTCCCGACTTGAGGCGCGCGGCCTTCCGGCCGCCCAGGTGCCAGGACTTCGACCGGACGTCATCGCCGACCATCTGGAAGATGGCGTCCCGGCGGCCGAGGCTGATGTGGTTGCCGTAGTACTTCAGCCCGGTGGTCGGCACCTCGTCGCCCGTCAGACGCGCGATGATCGCGCCGGTCGCCTGCATGGTGGTGAACCCGGCCGAGGCGCAGGACATCGGCAGGGGCCGGCCGTTCTCCCCGATCGCGTAGGCGCAGTCGCCGGCGGCGTAGACGTCCGGGTGCGAGACCGAGCGCATGGACCGGTCGACGACGATCTGCCCGGTCGCGGCGACCTCCAGGCCGGCGGCGGCCGCGATCGGATGCACGGCGAACCCGGCCGACCACACGGTCACATCGGCCGGAAGGACCGTACCGTCGGCGGTGACCGCCCGGGCCGGCTCGACGGCCGCCACGGCGGTGTGCTCGTGCACGGTGACGCCGAGCCGGTCGAAGGCTGCCCGCAGATGGCGGCGGGCCTTGGGGGAGAGCCAGGCGCCCAGCTCACCACGGGCGGCGAGCGCGACCGAGAGACCGGGCCGCGACTCGGCCAGCTCGGTCGCGGTCTCGATGCCGGTCAGCCCCTCGCCGACGACCAGGACGGACCCGCCCTCCCCGAGGCCGTCCAGGCGCTCGCGCAGACGCAGCGCCGAGCCCAGACCGGTCACGTCGAAGGCGTACTCGGCCACGCCGGGGACACCGTGGTGGGCGGCGGAGCTGCCGAGCGCGTAGAGGAGGGTGTCGTAGGGCAGTTCCCCGGGCCCGTCCTCGCCGGTCACGGCGACCGTCCGGCGCTCGGGGTCGAGACCGGTCACGCGGGCCAGGCGCAGCCGCACCCCGGTGCCCGCGAACACGTCGGCGAGCTTCCGGCGCGCGATGTCCTGCCCTGCCGCCACCTGGTGGAGCCGCATCCGCTCGACGAAGTCGGGTGCGGCGTTGACGACGGTGACCTCGGTGTCGGCGGGGGAGAGCCGACGGGCCAGATTCCCGGCGGCGAAGGCCCCGGCGTACCCGGCGCCGAGTACGACGATGCGGTGCTTCATGGGCGTCATGACGGGCTCCTGTCTCGTTCGCGTACCCCTTGAACGGGACAGGAGCCCGATTGCTGACAGGACGCAGATGTGATCCAGGTCACTCGGTTGCGGTGGAGGTGGCGCGGGTGCCCCGGAACGGGTCCGGCACCGCCCCTGTCCAGCGGTGCAGCACCGCGCGGCCCGTCTGGAGCGTCGTCCCCCCGGAGTCGACCGTGCCGGCCTCGGCCACGTAATAGCGGCCGTCGTCCAGCGAGACCAGACCGTACTGGCCGCCCGACTCGTAGCCGTACACCCCGGACGGCTCGTGGTGCAGCCCGCGCGGGAGGAGCGAGACGATACGGCCGGACTCGGGGCGCGGCTGCCCCTTCACCTCGCCCCGGCGGGCGGGTTTCGAGCCGTCCAGCACATAGAGGGAGTAGTTGGGGAAGGCCGTCTTCTTGCCCTTGTACACGGCCATCAGCCAGTTGCCGCTGTCCGCGTCGTACTCCAGGTTCTGGACCCCGTAGGTGGTGTTGCCGGTGTAGGCGAAGAACTTGCCGGCGGGGGCGGCGGGGCCGCTGGTGTGCAGCGCGTCCTCGCTGAGCGGCCGCTCGTACTTCCGCCAGTCGCGTACGTCGTACTGGAGCAGCACCTGGTGGTCGTTGTCGGTGCGGGTGGTGTTGGAGTACACCCCGTACGCGACCGTGAGCCGCCCGCCGCCCCTGCCGTTCAGATCGGGACCGAAAGCGACGCCGTCGATCCCGCTGCACCCGTAGCGGTGGTCGGGGGTGTTGCCGGTGTCGCCGTCGAAGACCCCGTCGCCGTTCATGTCGGCGGTGTAGTCCCGCACGACCTCCCGGAGATGGACGGTGGAGAGCACATCGGTGGTCCGGGCGTCCATGTTCATCCGGGTGATCCGGGACCCGTCGAAGATCGCGACGTAGAAGGCCTGGGCCGCCTTGTACTCCAAGGAGCCGTAGACCCGGCCGTCCGCGCTGTTGAAGTCCAGATCGCCCAGATGCCCGGTGAGACCGGTGACCGAACCGATCGGTCTGCCCGCCAGGTCGGTCTTGACCAGCAGATTGGTGAAGGAGAAGTACATATGGCCCCGACGGCGGTCGATGGCCGTGCCCTGGAGATGCCCGGACGCCCAGGCCCCGCCGTCCACGGAAGCGGGCAGACCGACGGGGGCGGACGGGGACGGCGACGAGGTTGGGGACGGCGTACGGGTCTGGGCCGTGGCCCCGCCCGTCACCAGAAGGGCCGACGCGACGACGGTGGACAGGAACAGGGTGGCGACACGGGCGCGTGCTCGGCTTCGCATGGTTCCTCCGAGATCGTGATCCTGGGGTGTGCGGGCGTTGCCGGATACGAACGGTGTCTCAGGCCCTGCCGTGCGAGACCCGCGAACGCCGGGCAACCGCGTCCAGCGACACCGCCAGGAGCAATACCCCGCCGGTGACCATGAAGCGGTAGGCGGAGTCGAGATTCAGCAGAGTGAGTCCACTGGAGATCGACTGGATCACGAGTACGCCGAGCAGCGCGGCGAACGCGGTGCCCCGGCCGCCGAACAGGCTGGTGCCGCCGATGACGGCCGCGGCGATCGCGTTGAGATTGACGTCACCGCCGCCGCTGCTCTGATTGGCCGCGGCGAGGCGCGAGGCGGAGAGCATCCCGCCGACGCAGGCGAGCGTCGTGCACAGCACGAACGCGGTGGTCAGGACGGCCTTCACATTGACGCCCGCGCGCCGGGCGGCCTCCATGTTGCCGCCGACCGCGTACATCGACTTGCCGAACGAGGTGCGGGACAGGACGTAGTGCAGCACCAGCACCAGGCCCAGGAAGAACACGAACATCCAGCCCACCCCACGGTCCCGGTTGAGATACCAGACCGCGGCGCCGAGCCCGGCCAGCAGCGCCAGGCTCCGCGCGACGAGCAGACGCCGTGACGTGGCCGCGAGACCCGCCCGGCGGCGCTCCGCGGCGCGGGCGGCCCCGGTCGCGTACAGCACCGCCGCGCCCACCACGACCAGCGTGTATGCCAGCCAGGGCGGCAGGAACTGGAGCTGGGCGAAGGTCACGAGACCCGAGTCGAAGGGCAGGTTGATCGAGCCCTTGGGCCCGAGAATCCACAGCTGCACGCCGAGGAACCCGAGGAGACCGCCGAGCGTGATGACGAAGCTCGGCACCCCGATCCGGTTGTGGACCTGGGCGTAGAACCAGCCGATCAGAGCCGCGAGGGCCAGCGACGCGGTGACGGCGAGCCAGGCGGGCAGTCCCCGGTCCACGAAGAGGACCGCCAGGACGGCGGCGCTGAGTCCGCTGACCGAGCCGACCGACAGATCGATCTGGCCGACGAGGAGGACGCAGACGACACCCAGGGCGATGATGCCGACCGGCACGCTCTCCAGGGCGAGGTTGGTGAGGTTCGCGCTCGAAAGGAAGACGGGGTTGAGGATCTGCATGACGACCCAGATCACGACGAGCCCGGCGAGGACGGGCAGGAGGCCGAGGTCGCCGCCGCGCAGCCGGTCCGACACCACCCGCCGCCGACTCCGCGCCCAGCCGGACCAGGTGGCCTGCTTGCGGGGCCCGGAGTGGGCGAGTTCCGGGCTCGTGACAGCGGCCGGCTCGGTCATGATGCGTCCCCCTTGTGCGCCGCTTCCGCTCCACTGCCGGCTGCCCGTCCGCCCGCGTCCCGGCTGTCCGGACCGCCGTCAGGACCGTCCACGTCAGGACCGTCCGCGCCCGGGCTGTCCGCGCCCGGGCTGTCCGCGTCCCGTACGGCCCGGTCGTTGACGCCCCGCTCCCGCCCGGCGCGGCGGCTGACCACGTTGTCCGTCGCTCCGGTGATGGCGGCCACCAGGTCCGCCGCCGTCGCCTCGGCCGCGTCGAAGACGCCGTTGTTGCGGCCGAGCCGCAGGACGGCCACGGTGTCGGCGACGGCCCGCACATCGGCCATGTTGTGGCTGACCATGATGACGCCGAGGCCGCGCTCCCTCAGCCGCTCGATCAGGTTGAGCACCTCCGCCGTCTGCGCCACCCCCAGCGCGGCCGTCGGCTCGTCGAGGATGATCACCTTGGGGTCGCCCAGCAGGGTCCGCGCGATGGCCACCGTCTGCCGCTGGCCGCCGGACAGGGCCGCGACCGGGACACGTACCGAGGGGATCTTCGCCGACAGCTCCCCGAGAAGAGCGCGGGAGCGGACCTCCATGGCCACCTCGTCCAGCCGGAGCCCGCGCAACTCCCGTCCGAGGAAGAGGTTTTCGACGACGTTCAGGTTCTCGCACAGGGCGAGGTCCTGGAACACGGTCGCGATGCCGAGCCGCTGCGCGGTGGCGGGGGAGGGGATGGAAACCGTCCCGTGGTCGAAACCGACGGTTCCGGCGTCCGGCTGGTGCACCCCGGAGAGAACTTTCACCAGGGTGGACTTCCCCGCGCCGTTGTCGCCGACCAGGGCGACGACCTGACCCGCGAAGACGTCGAGGTCGACATCGGTGAGGGCCGCTACGGCGCCGAAGGACTTGCTGATCCCACGGAGCGAGAGCAGCGGGCCTCCTGACGGCTCGTGAGGGGAGGGCAAGGACTCAGCGGTCATGACCGGCCTTCCGAGGCAGGCGCGCAGACGGGCAGACAGGCAGACAGGCAGACAGAGAGAGGGGGGCGGGGAGGCGTCCGGCGACTACGTGATGCCCGCCTCGGCACAGGCGGCCGCGTACGTCCCCGTGCACACCTCGGGGGCCTTCAGCGGCTTCCCGTCGCCCACCAGAACCTCCGCGATGTTCTCGCGGGTGACCACGGTGGGGGTGAAGAGTTCCGAGGGGGTGTCGAAGAGGGTGGTGTCGCCCTTGGGCTTCTTCCCCTGGGCGAAGGAGAACGCGGCGACGGCCGCGGCTTCCGCGACGGTCTTGATGGGCTTGGAGATGGTGTTGTACTGATCGCCCTTGACGATCCGCTGGGCGGCGGCGAGTTCGGCGTCGTTCCCGGTCACCGGCGGCACGGTCACTCCGGCCGCCTTGAACGCGGCGATGGAACCGCCGCCCGTGCCGTCGTTGGCGGCCACCACTCCGGCGATCTTTCCCGGGAACTTGGCTATCTGGCCGCTGACCCAGCTCTGCGCCTTCCCCGGCTCCCAGGCCGGGGTGTCGTACTCGGCCAGAAGCTTGAACCCGCTGGAGTCGACCGCGCTGTGGATGCCCTTCTTGATCAGGCCCGCCGCCGCGTCGGTCGGCGATCCGTTGACCTGGAGGAGGCCGCCCTCGGCCGAGCTGGCCTTGAGATGGTCCACCAGCGACTGGCCGATCATGGCGCCGATCTTCTCGTTGTCGAAGGAGACGTAGTAGTCCGCCTTCACCGCCGGGATCGGCCGGTCGTACGCGATGACGGGGACCCCTCGCCCCTGTGCCGTACGGACGGTGCTGGCCGCGGCGGCGGAGTCGACCGGGTCGATCACGATGACGTCGGCGCCCTGCGCGAGAGCGGAGTCGGCCTGCTGCTGTTGCTTCGCGGCGTCACCGCCCGCGTTCTGGTAGAGCACCTCGCAACCGCCGCACAGATCCTTCACCTTGGCCTTGAAGAGCGGCGCGTCGTACAACTCGTAGCGGGTGGAGGCGATATCGGGCATCAGGAAGGCGATCTTCGCGTCCTCCGGCGACTTGCCCTTCGAGCTGTTGGGCGCCTTCGTCGAACAGGCGGCGGCGGAGACGATCACCGTCATCACCGACAGAGCCGCGGCAAACGATCTGACAGAGCGTTGCTTCACTGGAATCTCCCGGTCTTCAGGCGGAGAGCCTCCTTCGCGTCAAATTAACAGCGAGCATGTTATGAGTGTCAATGGTCATGTCATAAATAACAGAACGGGTGGGGGCGCTCAGGGGTGCCCGGAGTGCCCGGCCGGCCGTGCGTGAGCCCCCCACGCGGTTCGCGCCGTCGCCAGCTCCGCCCGGTACCGCGCGTATCCGTCCTCGTACAGCGCCCGTACGTCCTCGCGCGGATCGACCACCTGATGGCGTCCCGGCGGCGCCTCGTACCCCGGGGACAGCGAGGCCCTGGCGACGGACACCACGCCGAGCGCGCCGACCTGCTCCTCCAGCGGAATACGGACGGGCCGGCCGAGGACGTCGGCGATCAGCCGGGCCCACGTCAGCGACCGCGTGCCGCCGCCGCACAGGGCCAGGGTGCCGCTCAGCCCTGCCGTGTCCAGGCAGTGCCGGGCCGCGTAACCGATGGCCTCGCAGACGGCCCGGACGGCGTCCGCCCGGCCGGTCGCCAGACTGAGCCCGTCGAGTCTGCCCTGCGCCGACGGCTCGACGAACGGGGCCCGTTCACCCGCCTCGGACAGGAAGGGGAAGGCCCGGACACCCCGGGCGCCGGGCGGGCTGCCGTCGAGCAGGGCGTCCACATCGGCCGTGGTCGCGCCGACGAGGGCGAGCACCCACTCCAGCGCCGCCGTCCCCACCATGGCGGGCATGGCACGCAGCCACCGGTCCCGATCCGGCGTGCACAGCCACATGCCGGCGGGCTCGGCGAGCGGATCGAGATCGACCCGGTCGGTCAGCACCTGGCTCGCCAGGGTCGTGCCGAGGATGAGGACCCCGTCCCCCACCTCGCGCACCCCGCTGCCGATCGCGCAGGCCGGCAGATCGTACGGCCCCGCCACCACCGGCAGCCCCTCCGGCAGACCCAGCAGTCCGGCACCGCGACCGTCCAGCCCGAGCACCGTGCCGGGAGCGGCGGGAGACGGCAGCAGCCCCGCCCGCTCCTCTACACCGCACGCGGCCAGGGCCTCGGGCGTGTAGCGGCGGGTACGGGGGTCGAGGAACGGCAGCGTCGCGTCGGAGGCGTCCAGGCACACCCGGCCGGTGAGCCGCTGGGCGACCGCGTCGACGCAGTACCCCGCCACGGCGGCCCGGTCCAGCGAGTCGGGCTCGTGCTCCTGAAGCCAGTTCAGCAACGGGCCGTGGCACCCCGGGAACATCCCGGACCCGGTGTGCGCGTACGCCGTGCCGATCGTGCCGTCCGTCAGCCAACGGGTCACCAGATCCGCGGCCCGCGCGTCCATCCAGGAGATGGCGGGCCGCACCGGGCGGCCGGCGGAGTCTCGCAGCCACAACCCGTCCCCCTGCCCGGTGAGCGCCACGGCGTCCGGCAGCCGCCCGAGCTTCCCGGCGACCTCCCGTACGACATCGCCGACACCGGACACGACATCGTCGAGATCCTGCTCGACACGCCCGCCCGCCAGCATCTCCAGATGCGAGCGCCGACTCGCGGAGGCCAGTGCCCCGCCGCCCTCGTCGAACGCCACCGCCTTGGTGACCGACGTACCGATGTCCACGCCGATGATGGTCCTCAACCCTGCTACCTCCTGTGCGAGCCGATGGATTCCGGGGCGCCGACGGCGAAGACGGCTGTGAAGACGGCTGTCAGGACCGGCCGTCCATCAGGACGTCCCCGTTCGCGAGATGCCGCAACTTCTCCCCCCGCACGAAGCGGCCGACCTCGGCGGCGGTGATCGCTGCCGCACGGTGCGCCGTCTGCCGCGTCGCGCCCGCCAGATGAGGCGTGGTGATCACATTCGGTACGTCACGCAGGGCCCAGTCGGCGGGGATCGGCTCGACGTCGTACACATCGAGGGCGAGCGCCCCCAGAGCGCCGCTGCGCAGCAGCCCCGGCAGCGGCGCGTGGTCGAGCAGCCCGCCCCGGGCGGAGTTGACCAGAACCGCACCGGGCGGCAACAGCCCGAGGCGTCGGGCGTCGAGCAGATGGTGGGTCTCCTCGGTCAGCCGGGCGTGCAGGCTCACCACCGAACTCCGGGTCAGCAGCTCGTCCAGTTCGACGAGTTCGACACCGTCCGCAGCGACCGCCTCCGGATCGGCGTACGGGTCGGCCGCGAGCACATGCGCCCCGAAGGCACGCATCACCCGCGCCACGATGCGGCCGATGGCCCCGTAGCCCACGAGCCCGACCGTGGCCCCGCCCAGCTCGCCGCCGACCTCCTCGTACGCGTAGAGATCGCCCCGCCACACGCCCCGCTTCAGCTCCGCGTCGGCGGCGGCGACACGCCGCATCGCGGCGAGCATCAGCCCCACCGCGAACTCCGCGGCGGCAGGGGCGTTGCGGCCGGGCGCGAAACTGACCCGGACCCCGTGACGGGTGGCGGCGGCCAGGTCCACATTGACCGGCCCGCCCCGCGAGACGGCGACGAGCCGCAACGCGGGCGACGCCGCGAACACCCGCTCGGTGAACGGAGCCATCTGCGTCACACAGACGGACGCGCCGTCCAGCGCCGCCACGATCTCGTCTTCCGTACCGCTCGCCTCGCGGACCTCCGCGACCGGACCGAAGGGCTCATGGGGCCAGGGGAGAGTCAGCTCCGTGAACTCCGGGAGCTCCCCGCCCGTGCGGGACAGCTCCTGGCTCACCGCCTCGCGAATCAACGCGGGACGGACGAAGTGGTCGCCTGCGGCGAGGATGCGCATGACGTCGGATTCCTTCTGCGAGGAGAGCCGTTGGGGTGGATGCCGAGCAGGTCGAAGCCTTGATTCGCGCCCGGTCCGAGCCTGATCCGAACCGCGAAGGGCCGGTCCCGGTCTGTGGAATTTCTGTTAAATTTAACAGCGCCCGCGTGAACCGGCAATGCACCCGGCCGACACGCAACGGCAACCCCGTGCACTTCGCCGCGACTCGGCCCCGATCCAGAAGCCTCAACCCGGAAAGGGCGGTCCCCATGACCACTCGTCTCCTGCTCGTACGGCACGGCGAGACCGAGTGGCACGCGGAGAACCGGTACGCCGGCGTCACCGACATCTCCCTGACACCCCGAGGAGCGGCCCAGGCGACCGACCTCGGAGCCTGGGCCGGGCGCAGCGGCGTGGACGCGATCGCCTGCTCCCCGCTCAGCCGCGCCCGCCTGACGGCGAGCCCCGCGGCAGAGGCGCTGGGCCTGACGGTGGAGGTCCAGGAAGGGCTGCGGGAGGTGGACTTCGGCTGGGGCGAGGGCCGGACGATCCAGGAGATGGCCGACGAGGACCCCGAAGCCGTACGGCGGTTCCGCGAGGACGCCGACTCCGGAGCCTTCCCCGGCTCCGAACCCGTCGCCCGGGCAGCGGCACGGGCGACCGCGTCCCTGCGCGACCTCGCCGACCGCCACCCGGGGGGCAGGGTGCTCGTCGTCGCCCACAACACCCTGCTGCGCATCGCCCTGTGCGAACTCCTCGGACTGCCCCTCGGGCGCTACCGGCGCATCTTCCCCCGGCTGGACAACGGGGCCGTCACGGAGATCGAGATCCGCGGCACGGAGACGGCGCTGCGCTCGCTCAACGTCCCCACAGCACCGCCCCCCGCCCCCGCGCCCGGCCCGAGCCCTGCGGGAGACTGACCCCCATGACCAAGAGATCCGCCGAAGAGCGCCGACGGCTCATCGCCGACCACGTGGTGGAGCAGGGCACGGCCACGGGCGCCGCCCTCGCCCAGCTCACGGGCGTGAGCCTGATGACCGTCCACCGGGACCTCGACGACCTGGCGCGGCAAGGGGTGCTGCGACGCTTCCGCGGCGGCGCGTCCGCCCTGCCCTCCACCGTGTTCGAGTCGAGCCTCGACTACCGGCTCGGCGTCAACACGGCGGAGAAGAAGGCCGTCGCGCGGGCCGCCGCCGCGCTGGTGGAGCCCGGCATGTCGGTGATGCTCGACGACTCCACCACGGTGCTGGTCATGGCGGGCCTGCTGGTCGACCTCGCCCCGCTCACCGTGGTCACCAACGCCCGCCGGGTGCTCGACGTCTTCGCCGGATGCGAGGGCATCCGCCTGATCGCCCTGGGCGGCGAGTACTCACGTACCCACGACTCCTTCCTCGGCATGCCCTGCGTCGAGGCGGTGGAGGCGCTCTCCGTGGACCTCGTCGCGGTCTCCACATCGGCCGTCGACGCCAGGACGGCCTACCACCAGGAGCAGGACGTGGTGCTGGTGAAACGGGCGATGCTCAC
>NZ_LZRD01000007.1:0-168170 GCF_001687325.1 Streptomyces sp. PTY087I2
TGCTCCTTAGAAAGGAGGTGATCCAGCCGCACCTTCCGGTACGGCTACCTTGTTACGACTTCGTCCCAATCGCCAGTCCCACCTTCGACAGCTCCCTCCCACAAGGGGTTGGGCCACCGGCTTCGGGTGTTACCGACTTTCGTGACGTGACGGGCGGTGTGTACAAGGCCCGGGAACGTATTCACCGCAGCAATGCTGATCTGCGATTACTAGCAACTCCGACTTCATGGGGTCGAGTTGCAGACCCCAATCCGAACTGAGACCGGCTTTTTGAGATTCGCTCCGCCTCACGGCATCGCAGCTCATTGTACCGGCCATTGTAGCACGTGTGCAGCCCAAGACATAAGGGGCATGATGACTTGACGTCGTCCCCACCTTCCTCCGAGTTGACCCCGGCAGTCTCCTGTGAGTCCCCATCACCCCGAAAGGCATGCTGGCAACACAGAACAAGGGTTGCGCTCGTTGCGGGACTTAACCCAACATCTCACGACACGAGCTGACGACAGCCATGCACCACCTGTATACCGACCACAAGGGGGGCACCATCTCTGATGCTTTCCGGTATATGTCAAGCCTTGGTAAGGTTCTTCGCGTTGCGTCGAATTAAGCCACATGCTCCGCTGCTTGTGCGGGCCCCCGTCAATTCCTTTGAGTTTTAGCCTTGCGGCCGTACTCCCCAGGCGGGGAACTTAATGCGTTAGCTGCGGCACCGACGACGTGGAATGTCGCCAACACCTAGTTCCCAACGTTTACGGCGTGGACTACCAGGGTATCTAATCCTGTTCGCTCCCCACGCTTTCGCTCCTCAGCGTCAGTAATGGCCCAGAGATCCGCCTTCGCCACCGGTGTTCCTCCTGATATCTGCGCATTTCACCGCTACACCAGGAATTCCGATCTCCCCTACCACACTCTAGCTAGCCCGTATCGAATGCAGACCCGGGGTTAAGCCCCGGGCTTTCACATCCGACGTGACAAGCCGCCTACGAGCTCTTTACGCCCAATAATTCCGGACAACGCTTGCGCCCTACGTATTACCGCGGCTGCTGGCACGTAGTTAGCCGGCGCTTCTTCTGCAGGTACCGTCACTTGCGCTTCTTCCCTGCTGAAAGAGGTTTACAACCCGAAGGCCGTCATCCCTCACGCGGCGTCGCTGCATCAGGCTTTCGCCCATTGTGCAATATTCCCCACTGCTGCCTCCCGTAGGAGTCTGGGCCGTGTCTCATGTCTCAGTCCCAGTGTGGCCGGTCGCCCTCTCAGGCCGGCTACCCGTCGTCGCCTTGGTAGGCCATTACCCCACCAACAAGCTGATAGGCCGCGGGCTCATCCTTCACCGCCGGAGCTTTCAACCCCCACCCATGCAGGCAGAAGTATTATCCGGTATTAGACCCCGTTTCCAGGGCTTGTCCCAGAGTGAAGGGCAGATTGCCCACGTGTTACTCACCCGTTCGCCACTAATCCACCACCGAAGCGGTTTCATCGTTCGACTTGCATGTGTTAAGCACGCCGCCAGCGTTCGTCCTGAGCCAGGATCAAACTCTCCGTGAATGTTTACCCGTAATCGGGTGCACACACACACGAGAGCGGAACAACCGGCCGGAATAAGACCCGTTGTTCACAGCGTCCTCGCTGTGTATTTCAAAAGGAACCACGTCCCGACCAAACCGGCCGGAGACGGGGTATCAACATATCTGGCGTTGACTTTTGGCACGCTGTTGAGTTCTCAAGGAACGGACGCTTCCTTCGGTCCCGTATCACCGGGGCCCTCCGGGCGCTTCCCTTCGTTTNTCTCCGTGAATGTTTACCCGTAATCGGGTGCACACACACACGAGAGCGGAACAACCGGCCGGAATAAGACCCGTTGTTCACAGCGTCCTCGCTGTGTATTTCAAAAGGAACCACGTCCCGACCAAACCGGCCGGAGACGGGGTATCAACATATCTGGCGTTGACTTTTGGCACGCTGTTGAGTTCTCAAGGAACGGACGCTTCCTTCGGTCCCGTATCACCGGGGCCCTCCGGGCGCTTCCCTTCGTTTTTCTTCTTTATCTTGCTGTCTTGCGTTTCCGACTCTATCAGACTCTTTCGTGTCCGATTCCCGGTCGAAGCGGGGTGCTTTCGAGGTTCTTCGCTTTCGCGTTTTCCCTTTCCGGCGGTTCCAACTTTACCAGACTCTTTTTCGTTCCGTCTCCGGTCCGAATTCGATTTCCGGTGGCCTGTGGAGTGGCCTTGCCTTTCGGCGTGTCCGCTACGTTAACCGATTCTCTTGGCAGCTCATAATCGAGCCGATAGGGCGAATTACGGGCATGCCGAATTCGCACCCGCCAGGGTGAGTCGTAGGTAGTGGTGTGGCCGCTTCGAGTGGCTCGGTCCGGTCCGATGGACTGTGCCGAGAGTTGTACCCGTGTCAAGCGGCTCGGACTACATTAGGCGTCCGCCGAAGGCGCGTCAAGTCGCCTTGCGGGTCGGGCGACGGCGCGGTGCGTGGGCGCGGTACGGGCTCACCGTGGGGTCTCCCTCGATCCAGAAGCGCCACGGCTGGTGGGCGCCGTCGCCGCCCACTCCGGTGCGGGGGCCGCTCCGTACGAGGTCACGGGGTGGCGGGGTGCCGTGCAGGATGGACAGCGCCGGGGTGGGGCCGCCGAAGAGATCGCTGCCGTTCAGGTCGCGGTCGACGTCGAGGGCGGTGGCGAGGCGGGCCGGGCCTTTGGCCAGTTCCTTGTCGTTGCGGGCCGAGATACGTCGGTCGCGGGCCAGGTGGGCGCCGACGTTGATCTCGCCGGCCCGGAGCAGAACTCCGCTGGCGTGCCCGTCCGGGCCGCACACCAGGTTGAGGCAGTGCCACATCCCGTACGTGAAGTAGACGTACGTATGACCGGGCGGGCCGAACATCACGCTGTTGCGGGCCGTGCGGCCGCGGAAGGCGTGCGAGCCGGGGTCGATCTCGCCCGCGTACGCCTCCACCTCGGTCAGCCGCAGCTCGATCGTGCCCGTCGGCTCCCGGCGTACAAGGGTGCGGCCGAGCAGGTCCGGGGCGACCTCCAGGACGTCGCGCTCGAAGAAGTCCCGTGTCAGTGGAGTGCGGTCCAGGCTCTTGGTCATGGCGTCCGAGGGTACTGGGATCGCCCCGATGGGAACCGGCTACCGTCGTGGCGCGTATGTAGGGGTCAGGACCTAGAAGGAGTGACTATGGGCTTCAAGCGGCTGCTCGCGAGCATGGGTGCCGGCGGTGCCTCGGTGGAGACCGAGCTCACCGAGGTGAACGTCGTCCCCGGTGGGGTCGTCCAGGGCGAGGTGCGGATCCAGGGCGGTTCCGTCTCCCAGCAGATCGAGGGACTCAACGTCGGGCTCCAGGCGCGGGTCGAGGTGGAGAGCGGCGACCAGGAGACCAAGCAGGACATCGAGTTCACCAAGCTGAACCTCGGCGGCGCCTTCGAGGTGCAGCCGGGTGCGGTGCACGTGGTGCCGTTCGGTCTGGAGATCCCGTGGGAGACGCCGATCACGATGTTCGGCGGGCAGCACCTGCGCGGGATGAACATCGGCGTGACCACCGAGCTGGAGATCGCCCGGGCGCTGGACTCCGGTGACCTGGACCCGATCAACGTGCACCCGCTGCCGGCGCAGGAGGCCATCCTCAACGCCTTCCGGCAGCTGGGCTTCGGCTTCCGCAGCGCGGACATGGAGCGCGGTCACATCCGCGGGACCCGTCAGCGGCTGCCGTTCTACCAGGAGATCGAGTTCGTCCCGCCGGCGCAGTACCGCGGGCTGAACCAGGTGGAGCTGACCTTCGTCGCCGACGACCGTGAGATGGACGTCGTCCTGGAGATGGACAAGAAGCCGGGGCTGTTCAGCGAGGGCAGCGACTCCTACCGCGCGTTCAAGGTGGGGCTGCACGACTACCAGCAGACCGACTGGGCGGCGTACCTCAACCAGTGGCTCGCCCAGGTCGGCGGTCAGCGCAACTGGCTCTAGCGGGTTGCGCCGCCCCCTAGAGTCGGGCGGGTAGGCAGACGAACCGATCAGGAGAGGTGCCAGACGTGACCGAGCCGAACAGGGCCCCGCTGCCGCACGACTTCCATCCGGAGGTGGCGGCGTTCACCGTGGTGAGCGACGACCTCGCGCCGGGGGCCGTGCTGGGCGACGCCCAGGTGCTTGCGGCCGGGAACACTTCGCCGCAGCTGCGGTGGGAGGGGTTTCCCGAGGGGACCAAGAGCTTTGCCGTGACGTGTTTCGACCCGGACGCGCCGACGGGCAGCGGGTTCTGGCACTGGGTGCTGTTCGACCTCCCGGTGTCGGTGACCGAGTTGCCGGCCGGTGCGGGCAGCGGGGAGTTCAAGGGGCTGCCGGAGGGCGCCGTTCAGGCGCGTAACGACTACGGGTCCAAGGACTTCGGCGGGGCCGCGCCGCCCGCCGGGGAGAACCACCGGTATGTGTTCACCGTGTACGCGGTGGACACCGAGAAGCTCGGGATCGACAGTGATTCCTCGCCCGCGGTCGTCGGGTTCAACCTTCGGTTCCACACGCTCGGGCGTGCGCAGCTGATCGGTGAGTACCGGGCCCCCGCCGACGGTCGGGCCGACGATTAGTTCGTCTGCTGTTTGCCCTGCTCTGGTCTTGGAGAGATCAGAGCAGGGCATTTTTTTATTGCGTTGTCCATCGCGGCCTGCCCAGCCAGAGTTGATCCGGGCCTGCCAGGGGGCGGGCGGCACACGGGAGGTGGGCAGGATGCGTGACACGTTGGTTCTCAACGCGAGCTTCGAGCCGCTGTCGACAGTGACGCTCAACCGTGCGGTGGTCCTGATCCTGACGGACAAGGCCGTCGTCGAGCAGTCGCATCCCGAGCTCCGTATGCGTGGTGCCGCCGTGGACATTCCCGCGCCCCGGGTGATCAGGCTCTGCCGGTATGTACGGGTGCCGTTCCGAAGACAGGCCCCGTGGTCCAGAAGGGGTGTCCTCATCCGGGACCAGCACCGGTGCGCGTACTGCGGGCGGCGGGCGTCCACCGTCGACCACGTGGTGCCGCGTGCCCAGGGCGGGCAGGACACCTGGCTGAACACGGTGGCCTCCTGCGCCGAGGACAACCACCGTAAGGCGGCCCGGACTCCGGAGCAGGCGGGGATGCCGCTGCTGAAGCAGCCGTTCGTCCCCTCCCCCGCCGAGGCGATGCTGCTGGCGATGGGGGCCGGTGACCGGGCGGAGCTGCCCGCGTGGCTGGACCGGACGGCCGCGGCGGCGTAGTCGGCGTACGGCTGGTGACGTATCGGTGGGCCCGTCCCTGGTGGGGGCGGGCTCACCGTCCGTCAGCGGAGCAGCAGCTGGACGATGGCGACCGTGCCGACGGCCACGATGAGGGCGCGCAGGACGGTGGGGCTCAGCCGGCGGCCGACCTTGGCGCCTATCTGGCCGCCGATGGCCGAGCCGACCGCGATGAGGAGGACGGCCGTCCAGTCGAAGTGGGCGACGAAGAGGAAGAACAGCGCGGCGATGCTGTTGACGATGGCGGCCAGGACGTTCTTGACGGCGTTGAGGCGCTGCATGGTGTCGTCGAGCAGCATGCCCATGAGGGAGAGGTAGATGATCCCCTGGGCGGCGGTGAAGTAGCCGCCGTAGACGCTGGCGAGCATCAGGCCGGTGAACAGGAGCGGGCCGCCGTCGGTGCGGGCCACGGTGCCGGTGTGTTCGCGGCGGCGCTGCACGGCTTTGCTGATGCGTGGTTGCAGGATCACCAGGACGAGTGCCATGGCGACCAGGACCGGGACGATCGTCTCGAAGGCCGTGGAGGGCAGGGCGAGCAGGAGCGTGGCTCCGGTGAGACCGCCGATGGCGGCTCCGATGCCCAGTTTGATGATGCGGCGGCGCTGGCCGGCCAGTTCCTTGCGGTAGCCGATGGCTCCGCTGATGGAGCCGGGGATGAGGCCCAGCGCGTTGGAGACCGTCGCGGTGACCGGGGGGAGGCCGGTGGCGAGGAGGACGGGGAAGGTGATCAGGGTGCCCGAGCCGACGATCGTGTTGATCGTGCCGGCTCCGACTCCGGCCGCGAAGACGGCGAGTATTTCCCAGATGGACAAGGCCATCTCCTTCGGTGGTCAGTGACGCCTCCCCGCCATGAAGGTCGAGGGGCCTCACTGATCATGCACGAAGGGGTTTCCGGGTCAGGAGACCGGGGGTTCCTCGCGTCGTTCCATCGCGGGGGCCGGGATGCCGCCCTTGGGGCTCCCGCCGTTTCCGCCGTCGCCGCCGGTGTTGAAGCCGGGTACGCCGCCGCCGAGGTTGCCGAAGGCTCCGCTGAGGCCCTTGAGGGCGTCGCCGATCTCGCTGGGCACGATCCAGAGCTTGTTGGCGTCGCCCTCGGCGATCTTCGGGAGCATCTGGAGGTACTGGTACGAGAGGAGCTTCTGGTCCGGGTCTCCGGCGTGGATGGCCTCGAAGACCGTGCGGACGGCCTGGGCTTCACCCTCGGCGCGCAGGGCAGCGGCCTTGGCCTCACCCTCGGCGCGCAGGATCGCCGACTGCTTCTCACCTTCGGCGGTGAGGATCTGGGACTGCCGGATGCCCTCGGCGGTGAGGATCGCGGCGCGCTTGTCGCGGTCGGCGCGCATCTGCTTCTCCATCGAGTCCTGGATGGAGGTCGGCGGCTCGATCGCCTTGAGCTCGACACGGTTGACGCGGATGCCCCACTTGCCGGTCGCCTCGTCGAGGACGCCGCGCAGGGCCGCGTTGATCTCCTCGCGGGAGGTGAGGGTCCGCTCCAGGTCCATGCCGCCGATGATGTTGCGGAGGGTGGTGACGGTGAGCTGCTCGATCGCCTGGATGTAGCTGGCCACTTCATAGGTCGCGGCGCGGGCGTCGGTCACCTGGTAGTAGATGACGGTGTCGATGTTGACGACCAGGTTGTCCTGGGTGATCACCGGCTGCGGCGGGAAGGGCACGACCTGTTCACGCAGGTCGATCCGGTTGCGGATCGAGTCGATGAACGGGACGACGATGTTCAGGCCCGCGTTCAGGGTGCGGGTGTAGCGGCCGAAGCGCTCGACGATGGCGGCGCTGGCCTGCGGGATGACCTGAATCGTCTTGATCAGGGCGATGAAGACGAGCACCACCAGAATGATCAGAACGATGATGATCGGTTGCATCGTGTCTCTCGTGCCCTTCGGTTGGCCGGTGGATCGCGGTGATCGGGGTCGGTCCTCAGGTGCGGCCGGTGGCCGGTGGGTTGCGGGCCGGGCCGGGGTCCTTCGGTGATCGACATGATCGACTTCGAGTCTGGCAGACGTGGGCCCGCCCCGTGCGCGCTTCGGTCACATGACGACGGCCGTCGCTCCGTCGATGTCGACGACATCGACCTGGCTGCCGGGCTCGAAGGCCTGGCCGGCGTCGTAGGAGCGGGCCGACCAGACCTCGCCGGCGAGCTTGATGCGGCCGCCGTCGGCGGACACCCGCTCCAGCACGACCGCTTGACGGCCTTTCAGGGCGTCGATGCCGCTGGCCTGTCCGGTCTGTCCGGCCCGGTGTCTGGCGGCGATCGGGCGTACGACGGCGATCAGCGCGACCGAGACGAGGACGAACACCAGCACCTGGGCGACGATTCCGCCGCCGAGGGCCGCGACGGCGGATGCGGCCACCGCCCCGACGGCGAACATGCCGAATTCGGGCATCGCGGTCAGGACGAGGGGGATGCCCAGTCCCACCGCGCCGATCAGCCACCACACCCATGCGTCGATGTCCACATGGTCATCGTAGGACTGTCGGTGCGTCACCGACAGGGCGCACGGGGGTCAACTGCGGTGAACCGCCTGCCGATCGGGGTGCGATGGCCTCGTGCGACGACTTCGTGCGGCGGCCTCGGTGCCTCGGTCAGGAGAGCGGGAGGCCGTGGGCGGTGTAGCGGTCGCCGGTGTGCTCGACGACGAGCGGCAGGCCGAAGCAGCGGGAGAGGTTACGGGAGCTGAGCTCGGTCTCCATGGGGCCGGCCGCGAGGATCTTGCCCTGGCGGATCATCAGGACGTGGGTGAACCCGGGTGCGATCTCCTCGACATGGTGGGTGACCATGATCATGGAGGGGGCGAACGGGTCGCGGGCGAGGCGGCCGAGGCGGCGGACGAGGTCCTCGCGGCCGCCGAGGTCGAGTCCGGCGGCGGGCTCGTCGAGGAGCAGCAGTTCGGGGTCGGTCATCATGGCGCGGGCGATGAGCGTGCGCTTGCGCTCTCCTTCGGAGAGCGTGCCGAACTTGCGGTCCAGGTACTCGGTCATGCCGAGGCGGTCGAGGAAGGCGCGGGCGCGCTCCTCGTCGACGGCTTCGTAGTTCTCGTGCCAGGTGGCGGTCATGCCGTACGCGGCGGTGAGGACGGTCTGGAGCACGGTCTGGCGCTTGGGCAGCTTGTCGGCCATCGCGACGCCGGCCATGCCGATGCGGGGGCGGAGCTCGAAGACGTCGGTGCCGACGCCGCCCAGCTTCTCGCCGAGGACGGTGGCGGTCCCCTTGCTGGGGAAGAGGTAGCTGGACGCGAGGTTGAGGAGGGTCGTCTTGCCGGCGCCGTTGGGGCCCAGGATGACCCAGCGCTCCCCCTCCTTGACCGACCAGGAGACGTCTTCCACCAGAGCGCGTCCGTCGCGGACCACGGATACGTCCACCAGCTCCAGTACATCGCTCATGGCGCGTTGTCTCCCCAAGCAGTCTCGTCGATCGTCGCGTGCCGGTGGGCACGGCTCCCAGGGAAAACCTACGCCACCGCGCGAGTGGATCGGGCGTGAGGTCCGCACCCCAGGCACGGCCCGGACGTTCCCTAGGCTGTCGGCATGCTTGTCGAACCACGTTCAGGGTTGTTGGCCGCTTGGGGAAACGCGCTTCTGGCGGGACTCGTCTCGCCGGACGAGGCGGCCCTCGCGATTGTCGGAGAGGACGCGGTGCACCGCGTCGAGGGGCTGCCGGGTGAGGCGGGGCCGGTCGGGCTCACGCTGGCGCTGGGGCGGCTGCGGGGGCTGGGGGCGACCGGTTTCCGGGTGGCGCTGCCGGTGCCGGGGCATCCGCTGGGGCTGAGCGGTCCGCCGGACTTCAACGCGCGGGCGCTGGAGGCGGAGGAGGCGGTGGTCGCGTACGGGGTGCCGTACGGGCTGGTGCCGGAGGTGAGCGAGGCCGGGCCGGAGGGGGATCTGCACGTGGAGGTGGTGTGGCGGGTGCTGCCGGTGCGGGAGGCGCCGCCCGCGGATGTGCCGTCGCTGGGCGAGGCGGAGCGGGAGCTGGCGGAGGCGTTGCGGGATGCGACGGCGGTGCTGTCGCGGCTGGACGTGGCCGGTTCCGGTCCGGTGGCGGATGCGGCGGTGGACGCGTACCGGGCGCGGGTGGAGCGGGGTGGCGGGCGCGAGGTGCTGGCGCCCGGGTATCCGCCGCGGGCGGTGCGGGTGCTGGAGATGGCGCAGCGGGTGGGGCTGCTGGTCTCGGTGGCGTACGAGAACGGGCACGGCGGTGCGGTGAGCGCGTCGGAGATGGCGGCTCGGGGGGCCGCGTTGCGGCCGGTTGAGCGGGTGGCTCGGCGGGCGGTTGTTGCCGCGTACAACGCGTATGTGGAGGGTGGGGAGGTTCGGCGGTAGGGCCGCGGGCCCCTTTGTCCTCAGGCGCCGGACGGGCTGGGGTGCGGGTGGTGCGGTGCCCCGGGCGGGGGCTGTTTTCGGCTCGGGGGCCCCGCCGTGAGGGTTCCGTCCTCAAGCGCCGGACGGGCTGGAACAGTCGCCGGACGGGGTGGAGTGCCCCGGGCGGGGAGCCCGTTGGTGTGCGGGAGCCCCGCCCTAAGGGTTCCGTCCTCAAACGCCGGACGGGCTGGAACAGTCGCCGGACGGGCTGGGAGGACCGACGCCCGGCGGGCTGGAATCGCTAAGGGTTCAGTGGTTCAGGCCCAGGTTGCCGAAGGCCGGGTTGAGGAGGCCTACCACGTTGACCGTGTTGCCGACCGCGTTGACCGGGATGGCTACGGGGGCCTGCACGAGGTTGCCGCTGGCGACGCCCGGGGAGTTGGTGGCGACGCCGTGGGCGCCGGCACCGCTGTGGCCGGTGGCGGAGGCGGCACCGGTGCCGGCGGCGATGAGCCCGCCCGCGATCATGGTGACGGCGGCGGCCTTCTTCAGGTTCTTCACTTCAGGATCCTCCTAGAAAGGCTGCGGCAAGCCGCCGCAGCACGTCCTGGAGAACGCCGTGCCGCCCGGAAGGATGCGCCATACGGGTGACATACACACGACAGTATGAATCTCAGCCCGGACGGGAACCCCCGGCGGCGACGTCAGCCCACGGCTCCGTGGCGTACCGCCCACAGCGCCGCCTGGGTGCGGTCGGCCAGGTCCAGCTTCATCAGGATGTTCGAGACATGGGTCTTGACCGTCTTCTCGGAGAGGACGAGCGCGCGGGCGATCTCCCGGTTGGAGCGGCCGTCGGCGATGAGGCCCAGCACCTCGCGTTCCCGCTCGGTGAGGGTGCTCCCCCGGCCCGTGCCGGTGCCCGCGTCCTCCTGGGCGAGGAGGGCGCCAGCGACCTCGGGCTGGAGCAGGACGTGTCCGGCGTGGACCGAGCGGATCGCCCCCGCCAGGGCGTCCGGGTCGACGTCCTTGTAGACGTAACCGGAGGCGCCTGCGCGCAGGGCGGGGACCACGGTGCGCTGTTCGGTGAAGCTCGTGACGATGAGGACCTTGGCCGGGTTGTCGAGCTCGCGCAGGCGGCGCAGCGCCTCGATGCCGTCGGTGCCGGGCATCTTGATGTCCATCAGCACGACATCGGGGCGCAGCTCCTCGGTCCGGGCCACGCCCTCCGCGCCGTCGGACGCCTCGCCGACGACCTCTATGTCCTCCTGGATCTCCAGGAACGTGCGCAGTCCGCGGCGGACCACCTGATGGTCGTCGACCAGCAGCACCCTGATGATCTTGTCAGCCACCGGGGACCTCCATCTCGATCGTGGCGCCCTTGCCGGGCTCCGATTCAACGGTGAGTCGGCCGCCGACGCTGTTCGCCCGGTGGCGCATGGAGACGAGGCCGAGGTGGCGGCCCGCGCGCCGGACGGCGGTGGGGTCGAACCCGCTCCCGTCGTCGGTGACGCGCAGGACGGTGGCGGTGCCGCGCCGGGCCAGGGTGACGCTCACGCGCTCCGCGCCGGAGTGGCGCAGGGCGTTGTGGAGGGCTTCCTGGGCGACCCGGAGCAGCGCTTCTTCCTGGGCGGCGGGCAGCGCGCGCACTCCGCAGCTCTCGAAGGCGACCTCGGCGGCGTGCGCCCGGTCCAGGACCTGGATCTGGGTACGGAGGGTGGCGATGAGACCGTCCTCGTCGAGGGCGGCCGGGCGCAGCTCGACGACGGCGGCCCGCAGTTCGTCGACGGCTTCGGCGGCGAGGGCGGCGACCTGCTGGAGCTCGCCCTTGGCGCGTACGGGGTCGCGGTCGACGAGGGCGGCGGCGGCCTGGGCGGTGAGGCGGAGCGAGAACAGCTTCTGGCTGACCGCGTCGTGCAGCTCGTGGGCGAGGCGGGAGCGTTCCTCGGCGATGGTCAGCTCGCGGCTGCGCTCGTAGAGGCGGGCGTTGGTGAGGGCGATCGCGGCGTGCTGGGCGAGGATCGAGAGCAGTTCCTCGTCCTCGGCGGTGAAGCCGCAGCCGCCCTCGGGCTTGGGGCACATCTTGTTGGCGAGGAAGAGCGCGCCGATGATCTCGTCGCCGTCCATGATCGGCAGGCCGAGGAAGTCGGACATGTCGGGGTGGGCGTCGGGCCAGCCGCCGAAGCGGGGATCCTCGCGGACGTCGGCGAGGCGTTCGGGCTTGGCCTGGTGGAGCATCGCGGCGAGGATGCCGTGCTGGCGGGGCAGCGGGCCGATGGCCTTCCACTGTTCGTCGCTGACGCCGTCGACCACGAACTGGGCGAAGCCGCCGTGGTCGTCCGGGACGCCGAGGGCCGCGTACTGGGCGTCGAGCAGTTCGCGGGCGGAGGCGACGATCGTCTTCAGGACGTCGCCCACTTCGAGGTGCCGGCTCATGGCGAGCAGCGCGGCACTCACCGCGGCGAGGCCCGACGGTGGGCGATGACTCATGGGATCACCGTACCGGCGCGGGCCGGGCGGCCGTATCGGGCCCGGGTCGGTGCTCGGCGCGCGGGGGCCTAGGGCGGGGCGGGCCGGGCCCTCGTCCGGAGGTCGTAGGACTGCCCGGGTCCTACGCCGATGTGCCGGGTACGGGTGGGGCTCCAGGGCGAGGCGCGGTGCGGCCGGGGCTTTCTACGGTGAAGTCGCCGGGGTCTCCCGGCGGACGCCGAGGGTACGAAGGGGACGGTCACCATGCCGGTCGCACTGATCACAGGCGGTTCGAAGGGGCTGGGACGGGCGTTGGCGGGTCAGCTGGCCGGGGAGGGCTGGGACCTGGTGCTGGACGCCCGGACCGCCGGGGTGCTGGAGGAGACGGCACGCGATCTGCGCAAACGGTACGGGACGCGGGTGGTGGCGGTGCCGGGGGACGTCACGGACGCGGCGCACCGGGCGGATCTGGTGGCGGCGGCCGGGTCGCTGGGCGGGCTCGACCTGCTGGTGAGCAACGCGAGCGTGCTGGGGGCGGAGCCGCTGGTCCGGCTGGACGCGCTGCCGTTGGAGGGGCTGCGGCGGGCGCTGGAGACGAATGTGGTGGCGGCGCTCGGTCTCGTACAGGAGGCGTTGCCGCTGCTGCGGGCCTCGGAGGCGGGGTCGGTGGTGGTGATCAGCTCGGACGCGGCGGCGGAGCCGTACCCGACGTGGGGCGGTTACGGGGCGTCGAAGGCGGCGCTGGACCAGCTGGCGGCGGTGCTGGGCGAGGAGGAGCCGGGGCTGCGGGTGTGGGCGGTCGACCCGGGCGACATGGCGACGGACCTGTACGCGGCGGCGGTCCCGGAGGACGCGGACGCGGCGCGGCCGTCGCCGGAGAGCGTGGCACCGGCGTTCCTGCGCCTGCTGCGGGAACGCCCGGCCGGTGGACGTTACGCGGCTCCGGCCCTGCTGGAGGGGCCGACGGGGCAGGACGGGGGTGCGCGGTGACCGCGCGGGGGCGGTGCGAGGGCGGCGACGTGGCCCTTGCCGTGCCGGGGGCGGCCGAGGAGCCGTCTGCCTCGCCCGGCCTGGGCGGGGCGGAGCCGACGGCGGCGGCCGCCGTGGGTTCCCCGGCTCTGGACGCGGCCATGCCGGGCCCGGGCGGGGCGGGGACTGCGGCGGGCGCAGATTCTGCGGCCCTGGACGCGCCGCCGCCGGAGCCGGGCGGAGTCGGAGCGGCGGCATCCGGAAAGACCCCGGAGCCGTCCGCCGCGCGCCCTGGCCCGGCGAGGAAGGCGGCGGCCGCCGTGGATTTCCCGGCCCTGAGCGCGCCCTCGCCGGGCCCGGGCGGGGCTGGGCAGTCCCCGAGCCGGGCCGGGAAGGCGGCGGCCGCCGCAGATTCCCCGACCCTGGGCACGCCCACGCCAGGCCCGAGCGGGGCCGGGGCGGCGGCAGCCGGAGGTCCCGCAGGCCTGGAGACGCCCGCGCCCAGCCCGAGCAGGGCCGGACAGTCCCCGGCCCGGGCCGGGAAGGCGGCTGCCACCGCAGACTCCCCGACCCTGGGCACGCCCTCGCCAGGCCCGGACGGAGCCGGGGCAGCGGCAGCCGGAAGTCCCGCAGGCCTGAAGACGCCCGCGCCCAACCCGAGCAGGGCCGGACAGTCCCCGACCCGGGCCGGGAAGGCGGCTGCCACCGCAGACTCCCCGACCCTGAGCACGCCCACGCCAGGCCCGGGCGGGGCGGGGCAGTCCCCGACCCTGGACTCACCCCCGCCAGGCCCTGGCGGGGAGGCGCCCGCCCCGCCCCCGACAACCACCGCCCTGGAAGCCCTGCGGGTGCCGGATTCCTTGTCGGCTCGGGTGCCTGCCGAGCAGCGTGGGGCCGGGCGGGATGATGTGCGGCTGCTTGTGTCCCGGGGGCGGTCCGTGGCGCACCATGCGTTCCGGGAGTTGCCTGAGCAGCTGCGGGGCGGGGACGTGCTGGTGGTGAATACGTCCATGACTCTGCCCGCCGCGGTGAACGGGCGGGTCGGCGGGGAGCGGGTCGTCGTGCACTTCTCGACCCGGGGTGCGGACGGGCGGTGGGCGGTGGAGCTGCGGGCGCCCGGCGGGGCGGGGGTGACCGGGCCGCGGGCCGGTGGTCCGGCGGGGGCGGTCGTGCGGCTGCCGGGTGGGCGGGCCCTGGTTCTGGAGGAGCCGTTGGGGCCCGCGGCCGGGGCCCGGCTGTGGTGGGCGCGGGTGCCGGAGGCGGTGCCGGAGCTGTTGCGGAGGTACGGGCGGCCCATCCGGTACGGGTACACGGACCGGGATCAGCCGCTGTCGGCGTACCGGACGGTGTTCGCGGTGGACTCCCCGGACGGGAGCGGTTCGGCGGAGATGCCGAGTGCCGCGCGCCCCTTCACCGTCCCGCTGGTGGCGGAGCTGGTGCGCCGGGGAGTGCTGTTCGCCCCGCTGTCCCTGCATACGGGGGTGGCGTCGGCGGAGGCGCACGAGCCGCCGTACCCGGAGCGGTTCGCGGTGCCGGCGGCGACGGCGTGGCTGGTGAACGCCGTACGGGCGGCGGGGAAGGGGCGGGTGATCGCGGTGGGGACGACGGCCGTGCGGGCGCTGGAGTCGGCGGTGGGCGCGGACGGGGTGGTGCGGGCCGCCGAGGGGTGGACGGACCTCGTGGTGACGCCGCGGCGCGGGGTGCGGGTGGTGGACGGGCTGCTCACCGGGCTGCACGAGCCGCAGGCCTCGCATCTGCTGATGCTGGAGGCGGTGGCGGGGCGCGAGGCGCTGCGCCGCGGGTACGAGGCGGCGCTCCAGGAGCGGTACCTCTGGCATGAGTTCGGGGACGTCCACCTCCTCCTGCCGGGTGAGGAACGTAACGCTCCGAATTGCTCTAGCAACGAGTGGTGAGACTGTTACCTCGCCGATGTGAGCCCAGGCATAGGGTGCACGTCACTTACGAACGTACCTAGTGGGCGCATAAGGGCGTTTTGAGCAGGCGCTCATGAGGGTCATTTCGGGCGAACGGGACCACTCTCCACTACCCGGCTTCGTACGTCACACCTTTGCCACAGCATTTTGCTGCCGCTAAGAATTGCTCTCGTCCCCGACGGAGGTGCGCTTCACCGCCTCCGGTCTCGTCCTCCGTGAGGACACCTGAGCATTCGAAGAGGTAGCCCTACATGTCTGCGACTCGCATTCCCAGTCGTCTCCGTCGTCTGAACAAGGTCCAGAAGATCTCCGTGGCCGGTGTGTCGGCCCTGGGCGTCGCCGCCCTGACCTTCTCGCTCGTCCCGTCGAACGCCGATGCCGAGATTGCCCCGCAGGCGGCAGCCGCCGCTGCGCCCGTGGCCTTCACCAACGCCACGGGAACCGCACAGGCCAAGACCGTGCAGAACAGCATGATCGAGCAGCACTCCACCGCCGAGAAGCTCGTGAAGGCCGCCGACGCCGCCAAGGCGAAGGCCGCCGCCGAGACCAAGGCCAAGGCCGCCAAGGCGAAGGCCGCGTCCGAGGCGAAGGCCAAGGCCGCAGCCGACGCGAAGGACAAGGCCGAGAAGGCCGCCAAGGCCAAGGCCGCCGCCAAGAAGCGCGCGGCCGAGAAGGCCAACCGCTCCACCGCGCGCAAGCCCGTCTACGCCAACAACCTGGACGGCTGGATCCGCGAGGCCATGGCGATCATGAAGAAGGAAGGCATCCCCGGCTCCTACGAGGGGATCCACCGCAACATCATCCGCGAGTCCAGCGGTAACCGCTGGGCCATCAACAACTGGGACATCAACGCCCGCAACGGCGTCCCGTCCAAGGGTCTGCTCCAGGTGATCCAGCCGACCTTCGACCGCTACCACGTGGCGGGCACCAAGAAGGACCTGTACGACCCGGTCGCCAACATCGTCGCCGCCTGCAACTACGCGGCCGACCGCTACGGCTCCATGGACAACGTCAACAGCGCTTACTGAGCCGCTGGGACCAGCCGTACGCATGCCGGAGGCCGGCACCCCGCGGGGTGCCGGCCTCGGCGTCGTACCCGGTGCCTGCTCCAGCGCTTACTTGCGCATGACCTCGGGCTCGTGGCGGCGCAGCAGGCGCGCGACCGCGAAGCAGCAGATCACGCCGAGCGCGAGCAGGATCGTGATGTTGATGCCCCACTGGCTCGCCGTGTGCTCCCAGAGCGGGTCGACGTCGGTGGGGTTCTTCGGGTCCCACGGCGGCGTCAGACGCCCCAGGTCCAGCGTGGTGCCGGCGGCGGCCATCGCCCAGCGGGACGGCATCAGCCAGGCGAACTGCTCCAGGCCGGGCGACCCGTAGACCTGGAAGAGCACGCCGGTGAAGACGACCTGGACGATCGCGAACATCACCAGCAGCGGCATGGTCTTCTCGGCGGTCTTCACCAGCGAGGAGATGACCAGGCCCACCATCATCGACGTGAAGCCCAGCGCGATGATCGAGAGGCAGATCTCCACGGCCGGGGGCATGATCAGGCCCTCTTCCGGCAGCTGCCGGGTGGCGAAGCCGATGCCGCAGATGATCACGCCCTGGAAGGCGGTGATCACGCCGAGGACGATCACCTTGGACATCAGGTACGCGGAGCGGGAGAGGCCGGTGGCCCGCTCGCGCTCGTAGATGACCCGTTCCTTGATCAGTTCTCGTACGGAGTTGGCGGCGCCGGAGAAGCACATGCCGACCGCGAGGATCAGCATGATCGTCCCGGCCTTGCCGTTGAACCGGGACGGCGGGGTGGGATCGCCCAGTCCGAACTCCGCCGGGATGACCACGCTGACCACACCGAGCACGGCGGGCAGGATCAGCATCAGCCCCATGAAGCCCTTGTCGGACGCGATGACGGAGGAGTACCTCCGGATCAGCGTCCACAGCTGGGCCATCCAGCCCTGCGGCTTCGGCGGGCGCATCTGCTGCGGGGGCGGCATGTTGACCGGCTGGGCCGCGACCGCGTCGATGTCGGCGGCGTACATCTGGTAGTGCTGCGAACCGCGCCAGCGGCCCGCCCAGTCGTAGTCGCGGTAGTTCTCGAAGGCGGAGAAGACGTCGGCCCAGCTGGTGTAGCCGAAGAAGTTCAGCGCTTCCTCCGGCGGACCGAAGTAGGCGACGGAACCGCCGGGTGCCATCACGAGGAGCTTGTCGCAGATCGCCAGCTCGGCGACCGAGTGCGTGACCACGAGGACCGTGCGGCCGTCGTCGGCGAGGCCGCGGAGCAGCTGCATGACATCGCGGTCCATGCCCGGGTCGAGTCCGGAGGTCGGCTCGTCCAGGAAGATCAGCGACGGCTTGGTGAGCAGCTCCAGGGCGACCGAGACGCGCTTGCGCTGGCCGCCGGAGAGCGAGGTGATCTTCTTGTCCTTGTGGATGTCGAGCTTGAGCTCGGCGAGGACCTCGGTGATCCGGGACTGGCGCTCGGCCTCGGTGGTGTCCGCGGGGAAGCGGAGCTTGGCCGCGTACTTGAGGGCCTTGGTGACGGTCAGTTCCTTGTGCAGGATGTCGTCCTGCGGGACCAGACCGATGCGCTGGCGCAGCTCAGCGAACTGCTTGTACAGGTTCCGGTTGTCGTAGAGGACGTCACCCTGGTTGGCGGGCCGGTAGCCGGTGAGCGCCTTGAGCAGGGTGGACTTTCCGGAACCGGACGGGCCGATGACCGCGATCAGCGACTTCTCGGGGACGCCGAACGAGACGTCCTTGAGGATCTGCTTGCCGCCGTCGACCGTCACCGTGAGGTGGCGGGCGGAGAAGGAGACCTCACCGGTGTCGACGAACTCTTCCAGCCGGTCGCCGACCAGCCGGAACGTCGAGTGGCCGACACCGACGATGTCGTTCGGGCCGATGAGGGCCGAGCCGGACTTGTGGAGCGGCAGACCGTTGACGTACGTGCCGTTGTGCGAGCCGAGGTCGCGGATCTCGAAGCGGCCGTCGGGCGTCGCGTGGAACTCGGCGTGGTGGCGGGAGACCTGGAGGTCGGAGACGACCAGTTCGTTCTCCAGCGCACGACCGATGCGCATGACCCGGCCGAGGGCCAGCTGGTGGAACGTGGTGGGGCTGCGGTCGCCGTAGACCGGCGGCGCCCCCGCGGCACCGCCCTGTCCCGGTCCGCCCTGCTGCCCGGGGTGCTGCTGGTGCGGCACGTTCTGGTGCGCGGGCTGCTGGTGCGGGACCTGCTGCTGGGGCGCCTGCGGCTGCTGCCAGCCCTGCTGCTGGGCGGGGGCCTGGTGCTGCGGGGGCGCCTGGTGCTGCACCGGTGGTGCCTGGTGCTGGGCGGGTGCCTGCTGTCCGTGCCAGCCCGCGGCGCCGCCCTGGGGCTGCCGCACCGGGGCCTGCTGCGCGCCGGCGACACCGGCTCCCGCGGCGGCGCTGAGGCTCACCCGGGGCCCGTCGGTGGCGTTGCCCAGGTGCAGCACCGAACCGGCGCCGAGCTCCACCTGCTGGATCCGGCGGCCCTGCACATAGGTGCCGTTGGTGCTGCCGTGGTCCTCGATGGACCAACTGCGGCCGTTCCAGCTGATCGTGGCATGCCGCCACGACACTCTGGCGTCGTCGATCGTCAGGTCGCCCTGCGGATCACGTCCGAGGGTGTACGACCTGGACGGATCGAGCGTCCAGGTGCTGCCATTCAATTCCAGTACGAGTTCCGGCACTCCGCGCCCCACTAGTTGTCCCCCGTGATACCCCCGTCGCAGGGAGTCTAGGGATGCTGAACATCGTGGGGAACTATTCCAGGACCAGTCCCCGATCCGAAAGTCGGGCGGGTGAAGAGCGCGGGGAGACCTGCGCGAACACGCCGATACCGGGGGGCGAAACAGGATCGGAAGCGGTCAAGTCCGGATGAAGGGCTGGTTACCTCCTGGAAGATGTTCAGCGACGCGATAACGGCAGATACGAGACACCTCGTGCGGCCAGGCGCAAGACCCGTACCGGCCAGATCCGGACGCGGCGCCGGCGGTACCGGTGCGATTCCGTCCGGCACTCGGGACGGGCGGCCGAAGGAGGACGCGGGACCGATACGGTGGGAACACCATGAGCGCATCTCAGCCATCTCAGCCCCCCTCGTCTTCCGAGCCCTCTGAGCCCTCTGAGCCCCCTGAGTCTCTTGAGCCTCTTGAGCCCCGTCGGGCCGACGGGGCCGGCGACGGGCCCCCTCCGGGCGGCGACGCACCCACGCTGCTGGTCAAGATCTTCGGCAAGGACCGTCCCGGCATCACCGCCGGGCTCTTCGACACCCTCGCCGCGTACGCGGTCGACGTCGTGGACATCGAGCAGGTCGTCACCCGTGGCCGCATCGTGCTGTGCGCCCTGGTCACCGCGCCCACGGCGGGCGGGACCACCGAGGGCGATCTGCGGGCGACCGTGCACAGCTGGGCCGACTCCCTGAAGCTCCAGGCCGAGATCATCTCCGGCATCGGCGACAACCGTCCCCGCGGTGACGGCCGTTCCCATGTGACGGTGCTGGGGCACCCGCTCACCGCCGAGTCGACCGCCGCCATAGCGGCCACCATCACCTCGACCGGCGGAAACATCGACCGTATCTTCCGGCTGGCGAAGTACCCGGTCACCGCCGTCGAGTTCGCGGTGTCGGGGACCGGGACCGCGGAGCTGCGGACCGCGCTGGCGACCGAGGCCGCGGAGATCGGTGTGGACGTCGCGGTGGTCTCGGCCGGGCTGAGCCGGCGGGCCCAGCGGCTGGTGGTCATGGACGTCGACTCCACGCTGATCCAGGACGAGGTGATCGAACTCTTCGCGGCGCACGCGGGCTGTGAGGACAAGGTCGCCGAGGTGACCGAGCAGGCGATGCGCGGCGAGCTGGACTTCGAGCAGTCGCTGCACGCCCGGGTCGCGCTGCTGGCCGGGCTGGACGCCTCGGTGGTGGACAAGGTCCGCACCGAGGTACGGCTCACGCCCGGCGCCCGCACCCTGATCCGTACGCTGAAGCGGCTCGGCTACCAGGTCGGCGTCGTCTCCGGCGGCTTCACCCAGGTCACGGACGACCTGAAGGAGCGGCTCGGCCTCGACTTCGCCTCGGCCAACACCCTGGAGGTGGTGGACGGCAAGCTCACCGGCCGGGTCGTCGGCGAGGTGGTGGACCGGGCGGGCAAGGCCCGGCTGCTGCGGAGCTTCGCCGAGCAGGCAGGCGTACCGCTGGCCCAGACGGTGGCGATCGGGGACGGGGCGAACGATCTCGACATGCTGAACACCGCCGGGCTCGGCGTCGCGTTCAACGCCAAGCCGATGGTCCGCGAGGCGGCGCACACCGCGGTGAACGTGCCGTTCCTGGACACCGTGCTCTATCTGCTCGGCGTCACCCGGGAAGAGGTCGAGGCGGCGGACGGCCTCGTCGACTGAACCCGCCCGCGCGACGGACAGGGCCCCGGCACCGTGGTGGTGCCGGGGCCCTTGTGCGTGCCCGGTGGTGCTGTGCGTGCTCAGTCGTTCTGCGTGTGCTCAGTCGTTCGGGGTCCAGTACTCCGTGAGCCTGCCCGCCCCATGCTCCACGCTCTTCCAGGAGCCGGGGAACTCCACCACGGCATAAGCGGCGGTGGGGAAACCGTCCCGGGTCATCCGGGCCAGGGTGTCGCCCTCGGCCGAGCCGGAGAGGGCGTCGGCGGCCCCGTGCATCCCGGGGTTGTGGCCGATGACCAGGAGGTTGCGCACCTCGTCGGGGGTCTCGTTGAACAGGGCGATCAGTTCGCCGAGGGAGGCCTCGTACAGCCGCTCCTCGTAGACGGTCCGGGGGCGCTGGGAGAATTCATGGACCGCCAGCTTCCAGGTCTCCCGTGTCCTGGCGGCACTGGAGCAGAGGGCCAGATCGAAGTCGATGCCGGAATCGGCGAGCCTGCGGCCGGCCACGGGCGCGTCCTTTCGGCCGCGCTCGGCCAGCGGGCGCTCATGATCGGAAGCCTGTGACCATTCCGCCTTGGCATGCCGGAGAAGGACGATCCTGCGAGGTGTCTCGACGCTCATACATCTCAGCTTCGCATGAAACGCGCCCTCCGGCGCAGGGTGTTGACGGGCTCGTCCCTACAGTTCCGCGCTGGTCCGGGGCGGCTTCGGGTCAGCCGAACAGCAGCTGGAAGGTGCGCTCGATCAGCTGTCCGAGCGCGGGGTCGGCGGAGGCGGCCTGGGCCCGTCCGGGGCTGAGGATCATCAGCAGCAGCGCGGCGAACACCACGGCGGGCAGGGCGACGGCCCACCAGGGCAGCCGGATCTCGACACCGTCGGCGGCCGGTCGGTGGGACGTGGTGTGCGTCGGTGCCGGCATGTCCGCCTCCGTCAAGTCATCGGGTCGTTACCGAAGAACCTACGGAACGGCGACGGCCGGTCCCATCCGGTGACCCACCCACTTGACCCTGACCCTGGCCCCCTAGGGGAGGGTGGGGCTAGCCCCACCCTCGCGGGGTTCGCGGACGTCAGGGCGAGGCGATGGTGGCGATCACACCGATGACGACGGTGATGAGGAGCATCGCCCCGAACACGAGGAGAAGCTTCTTCTGGCCGTTCTGGGGATTCGGGTCGAGCACTGGCATGAGGTCAGTGTCGCATCTCAGCACTCGTCCTCGATCGTCCGGTCCCGCCCGGCGAGGATCCCGGCCACCATCTGGGGAATCATGAGGCCCGCCATCAGGGCGATCGGCAGCCCCCAGCCGCCGCTGTGCTGGTAGAGCACGCCGACGAGCAGCGGGCCCGGGATCGACAGCAGATAGCCGGTGGACTGGGCGAAGGCGGAGAGCCGGACCACGCCCGCGCCGGACCGGGCCCGCATGCCGATCATGGTGAGGGCGAGCGGGAACGCGCAGTTGGCGACCCCGAGGAGCAGGGCCCAGGCCCAGGCTCCGGCGGCGGGCGCGAGGTAGAGGCCGCTGTAGCCGATCAGGCCGCACAGGCCGAGGACGACGACGATGGGGCCCTGGTTCCTGAGCCGGGAGGCGACCCGGGGGATGACGAAGGCCAGCGGGACGCCCATCGCCATGGTGACCGCGAGCAGGAGCCCGGCCGTGCCGGCGGAGACCCCGGCGTCGCGGAAGATCTGCGGCATCCAGCCCATGGTGATGTACGCGGCGGTGGCCTGGAGCCCGAAGAAGCAGGCGAGGCCCCAGGCGGTCCGGCTGCGGGTGATCTTCAGGGCCGGCGCCTCGGTGGCGTTCGCGGCGACCGGCGCCGGCTGCCCGGGCGCCGGGGTGCGGTCGCGTACGAGGACGATCCAGGGCAGCACGGCGACGGCGGCGAGCACGGCCCAGACGACCAGGCCCGTCCGCCAGTTGCCGCCCAGCGCCCCGGTGACGGGGACGGTGAGGGCGGCGGCCAGGGCGGTGCCGAGGGCCAGGGCCATGGAGTAGAGGCCGGTCATGGTGCCGACGCGGTCGGGGAACCAGCGCTTGACGATCACCGGCATCAGGATGTTGCTCACCGCGATGCCCATCAGGGCCAGGGCGCTGGCGGCCAGGAATCCGGCGGTGGAGCCGATGTACGGGCGGACGACCAGGCCCACCGCGATCGCGGCCATGCCCGCGCAGACGACGGCGCCCGCGCCGAAGCGGCGGGCGAGGCGCGGCGCCATGACGCCGAAGACGGCGAAGCAGAGCGGCGGTACGGAGGTCAGGACACCGGCCACGCTGCCGCTCATGTGCAGGCCTTCGCGGACCTCTTCGAGGAGGGCGCCGAGGCTGGTGATGGCGGGGCGGAGGTTGAGCGCGGCCAGGACGAGTCCCACGGCGATGAGGCGCAGCAGCCACGGTGAGGGCCCCTCGGCGGCTTTGGGAAGCGGCTGGGCGCGGGTGTCGTGGGGTGTGCGCGCGATGGCCTCGCGGTTCAGGGTCGGGGTCTGCGTCTCGTCGTCCGGCATGGAGCCATCATAGAATCATGGGATGATTGATTGTCCACTCCGGTCATGTCCCGGCATCCCCCGCACACGTTGAGAGAATGCGGGAGAGAATCCGGCCCGGACCTCACGGCTCACGAGCAAGGAGCACCATGGCGCTGACGTCTCCTCGGCGTTCGGCACTCTCCGACCAGGTGATCGCCCAGTTGCGGAACCAGATCACCTCGGGCGAGTGGCCGGTCGGTTCGCGGATCCCGACCGAACCCGAGCTGGTCGAGCAGCTGGGCGTGGCCCGTAACACCGTCCGCGAGGCCGTGCGGGCGCTCGCGCACAACGGGCTGCTGGACATCCGGCAGGGCTCCGGCACGTATGTGATCGCCACGAGCGAACTGGCCGGGGTGATGCACCGCAGGTTCGCGGCGGCGGAGCCCCGCCATGTCGCGGAGCTGCGCTCGACGCTGGAGTCGTCGGCGGCCCGGCTGGCGGCGACCCGGCGCACCGAGCGGGATCTGCGGCAGCTGGACGCGCTGATGGCGCGCCGGGAGGAGGCCTGGGAGTCGGGCGACGCGGAGGCGTTCGTGGCGGCGGACGCGACGCTGCACCTGGCGGTCGTGGCCGCCTCGCACAACGACGTCCTGACCGGGCTCTACGCCGACCTCGGGGATCTGCTGCGCGACTATCTGCGCGGCGATGTGGGTCCCGAGCTGCGGCCGGAGAACCACATGGACCACGGCCGGCTGGTCGAGGCGATCCGGGCCGGGGACGCGGAGACGGCGGCGGCCGAGGCGGCGAGCCACGCGCTGCGCTGCTTCACGGACCGGGTGTAGCCGGGCGCGGCCCTCGGGGGCTCGCTCACAGCGGGGCGGGGCGGTGGCTGACCCAGGCGGTGGCGACCTCTTTCCAGCAGCGGTCCTCCAGCCGTACGGTCCGGCCGGGCTCCACCGCGACCACCTCGCCATCGGCGTCGACGTCCCACCACTGGTCGCACTCGGTGTGCAGCCGGACCAGGTCGACGGAGGGGTACGGGTTGTGGCAGTACGCGACGACCCGGGAGCCCTCGACGGTCGTACGGCACTCGGATCCGGCCGGTTCGGGCTTCGGGGGCGCCACTTCCGTACCGGAGTCGACTCCCCTGGCGGCGTGGACGCCCAGAGGTACGGCGACGGCGACGACGGCCACCGGTACGGCCAGGAGGAGACGGGTTCGTCGGCGCGTGGGGCGCACAGCAGTCTCCCTCCCGCAGCCTGACCAGAAGTCCGGTTCCTCCTCATTCTGCGGTGGATCGGCGGACTTTTCGACCGGAGCGACCACGCACGGCGACGGCCCCCGGTCACGCCACCTCCGGAACGGGGTGACGCGGCCGGGGGCCGTCAGCTGAGGCGGTGCACGGTCAGGCGCCCATCATGTGCACGCCGCTGTCGACGTGGATGATCTCGCCCGTGGTGCGCGGGAAGAAGTCGGAGAGCAGGGCGACAATGCTGCGGCCGGCCGGCTCCGGGTCGTTCATGTCCCAGGCCAGCGGGGCGCGGGTGTTCCAGACGTCGGCCAGCTCGTCGAAGCCCGGGATGGACTTGGCGGCCATGGAGCGGAGCGGTCCGGCGGAGATCAGGTTGCAGCGCAGCCCGTCCTTGCCCAGGTCACGGGCGAGGTAGCGGGAGGTGGCCTCCAGGGCGGCCTTGGCCGGGCCCATCCAGTCGTACTGCGGCCAGGCGTACTGGGCGTCGAAGGTGAGGCCGACGATCGAGCCGCCCTCGCTCATCAGCGGCTTGCAGGCCATGGCCAGCGACTTCAGCGAGAACGCCGAGACGTGCATCGCGGTGGCGACGGACTCGAACGGCGTGTTGAGGAAGTTGCCGCCGAGCGCGTCCTGCGGCGCGAAGCCGATGGAGTGGACGACGCCGTCGAGCGAGCCGAGCTCTTCGCGGACCAGGCCCGCCAGCCGGTCCAGGTGCTCCTGGTTGGTCACGTCCAGCTCGATGACCTTGGCCGGCTTCGGCAGCTTCTTGGCGATGCGCTCGGTCAGGGTGGGACGCGGGAAGGCCGTCAGGATGACCTCGGCGCCCTGCTCCTGGGCCACCTTCGCGGCGTGGAACGCGATGGACGACTCCATCAGCACCCCGGTGATGAGGATGCGCTTGCCGTCGAGAATTCCGCTCATGGTGATCAGTGACCCATGCCCAATCCGCCGTCAACGGGAATGACGGCTCCAGTGATGTACGACGCGTCGTCGGAGGCGAGGAAGCGCACGGCGGCGGCGATCTCCTCGGGCCGCGCGTAGCGGCCGAGCGGCACCTGGGCCACGATGCCCTTGCGCTGCTCCTCGGTGAGCACCTGAGTCATGTCGGTGTCGACAAAACCGGGGGCGACGACGTTGAAGGTGATGTTCCGCGAACCGAGTTCACGGGCCAGCGACCGGGCGAAGCCGACCAGCCCGGCCTTGGAGGCGGCGTAGTTGGCCTGACCGGCCGAGCCGAGGAGGCCGACGACGGAGGAGATCAGGACGACGCGGCCCTTCTTGGCGCGCAGCATGCCGCGGTTGGCGCGCTTCACGACGCGGAAGGTGCCGGTGAGGTTGGTGTCGAGGACGGAGGTGAAGTCCTCCTCCGACATCCGCATCAGCAACTGGTCCTTGGTGATACCCGCGTTGGCGACGAGCACCTCCACGGGACCGTGCTTCTCCTCGATCTCCTTGTAGGCCTGCTCCACCTGCTCGGCGTCGGTGATGTCGCAGCGGACCGCGAGAACGCCGGCTTCGGTGAGGGCCTGCGGGGGCTCTCCGGAGCGGTAGGTGATCGCGACCTGGTCGCCGTTGTCGGCGAAGGCGCGGGCGATGGCGAGGCCGATGCCCCGGTTTCCTCCGGTGACGAGAACCGAGCGGCTCAACGGATCACCCTTTCCTTGGCGGTCTGGTGCGTGGTCCCGGGCGGTCGGGTACGTCGAAAACCTATCGGTACCGTGCGCCGATCGGAGAATCGGGCCCTGACAGTGGCTTGTCCGGGGTGCTGTGGGGTTCCTACAGTCCGCGCCGATGCGTGGTCGGCCCACGTGTCCGTGATATCCCCCGGTGCGGTCACCCTCCGGCGTGGTTCACTGCCGTGGTGTATCGAGAAGGGAACTCCCTGTGCCCCACGAGGTAGATCAGTCATTCCTGGCCCTGCCGTCGCGTGCGCTGGCCGACGCGGCGCTCGCCCGAGCGCGGGCCCTCGGCGCGACGCACGCGGACTTCCGGCTGGAGCGGGTGCGCAGCGCCACCTGGCGGCTGCGGGACGCGCGGCCCGCCGGGGCGTCGGACAGCACGGACCTCGGGTACGCGGTGCGTGTGGTGCACGGCGGGGCCTGGGGGTTCGCGTCCGGGGTCGATCTGACGATGGACGCCGCCGCGAAGGTGGCCTCGCAGGCCGTCGCGATGGCCAAGCTGTCGGCGAAGGTGATCGCGGCGGCCGGCTCCGACGAGCTGGTGGAGCTGGCGGACGAGCCGTCGCACGGTGAGCGGACCTGGGTCTCGGCGTACGACGTCGACCCCTTCTCCGTACCGGACGAGGAGAAGGCGGCGCTGCTCGCCGAGTGGAGCGGGCGGCTGCTGGGCGCGGAGGGCGTCGCGCATGTGGACGCGTCGCTGATGACCGTGCACGAGAACAAGTTCTACGCGGACACGGCGGGCACGGTCACCACGCAGCAACGGGTGCGGATCCACCCGCAGTTCACCGCCGTCGCGGTGGACGGCACGACCGGTGAGTTCGACTCGATGCGCACCATCGCGCCGCCGGTGGGCCGGGGCTGGGAGTATCTGACCGGCACCGGCTGGGACTGGGACGCCGAGCTGGAGCGGATCCCCGGGCTGCTGGCGGAGAAGATGCGGGCGCCGAGCGTCGAGGCGGGGGCGTACGACCTGGTCGTCGACCCGTCGAACCTGTGGCTGACCATCCACGAGTCGATCGGCCACGCCACCGAGCTGGACCGGGCGCTGGGGTACGAGGCGGCGTACGCCGGGACCTCGTTCGCCACCTTCGACCAGCTGGGCAAGCTGGCGTACGGCTCCCCCGTGATGAACGTGACCGGCGACCGCACGGCCGAGCACGGGCTCGCGACGATCGGTTACGACGACGAGGGCGTCGAGGCGCAGTCGTGGGACCTGGTGAAGGACGGCACGCTCGTCGGCTACCAGCTGGACCGCCGGATCGCGAAGCTGACGGGTCTCGGCCGTTCCAACGGGTGCGCGTTCGCGGACTCGCCGGGCCATGTCCCCGTCCAGCGCATGGCGAACGTGTCGATGCAGCCGGATCCGGGCGGGCTGTCCACGGAGGACCTGATCGGCGGGGTCGAGCGCGGGATCTACGTGGTCGGCGACCGGTCGTGGTCCATCGACATGCAGCGCTACAACTTCCAGTTCACCGGGCAGCGGTTCTTCCGCATCGAGAACGGGAAGCTCGCCGGGCAGCTGCGCGATGTGGCGTACCAGGCGACGACGACGGACTTCTGGGGCTCGATGGAGAAGGTCGGCGGCCCCCAGACGTACGTCCTCGGCGGCGCGTTCAACTGCGGCAAGGCCCAGCCGGGCCAGGTCGCGGCGGTCTCGCACGGTTGCCCCTCCGCCCTCTTCCGGGGCGTCAACATCCTCAACACGACGCAGGAGGCCGGGCGATGAACGGCGACCACGGAATCGGCTGGGGGTCCGGCCCGCGGCGAAGCCGCAATCGGGTGCAGTGTCCCCCGGGCAGGCACAGTCTCAACACGACGCAGGAGGCCGGGCGATGAGCCGCGTCAGCAAGCCGTACGAGATCGTCGAGCGGGCCCTTGAGCTGTCCACCACGGACGGTCTGGTGGTCATCGCCGACGAGCAGTCCTCCGCCAATCTGCGCTGGGCGGGCAACGCGCTCACCACGAACGGGGTGACCCGGGGGCGGACCCTGACCGTCATCGCGACCGTGGACGGGGCCGAGGGAACCGCCTCCGGTGTCGTCTCGCGGTCCGCCGTGACCACCGACGACCTGGAGCCGCTGGTCCGCGCCGCCGAGGCCGCCGCCCGGGGCGCGGGTCCAGCCGAGGACGCGCAGCCGCTGGTGAGCGGGGTGCCCGCGTCCCCCGACTTCACGGACGCGCCCGCCGAGACCGGCTCGGAGGTCTTCGCGGACTTCGCCCCGGCACTGGGCGACGCCTTCGCGCGCGCCCGTTCCGGGGGCCGTGAGCTGTACGGCTTCGCCAACCACGAGCTGACCTCCACCTACGTGGGTACATCGACGGGGCTGCGGCTGCGCCACGACCAGCCGAACGGGACGCTGGAGCTGAACGCGAAGTCGCCGGACCGGACGCGTTCGGCGTGGGCGGGCCGGGCGACCCGGGACTTCAAGGACGTCGACCCGGCGGCGATGGACGCGGAGCTGGCGCAGCGGCTGCGCTGGGCGGAGCGGCGCATCGAGCTGCCCGCCGGCCGGTACGAGACGCTGCTGCCGCCGACCGCGGTGGCCGACCTGCTGATCTACCAGCTCTGGTCGTCCACCGCGCGGGACGCGGTCGAGGGCCGGACGGTGTTCTCGACGCCGGGCGGCGGGACCCGGCTGGGCGAGCAGCTCGCTCCGCTCCCCCTCACCCTGCGCAGCGACCCGCACGCCCCGGGCCTGGAGTCGGCGCCGTTCGTGATCGCCCACGCCTCCGGCGACAGCGGTTCCGTCTTCGACAACGGGCTGCCGCTGGCCCCGACGGACTGGGTCCGGGACGGGAAGCTGGAGCGGCTGACGACGACCCGGCACTCGGCGGGCCTGACCGGCCTCCCGGTCGCCCCGGGCATCGACAATCTGCTCCTGGAGGGCGGCGGCGAGAAGTCGCTGGAGGAGATGGTCGCCGCGACGACCGGCCGGGCGCTGCTGCTGACCTGCCTCTGGTACATCCGCGAGGTGGACCCGGCGACGCTGCTGCTGACCGGGCTGACCCGGGACGGCGTCTATCTGGTCGAGGACGGCGAGGTGGTCGGCGAGGTGAACAACTTCCGGTTCAACGAGTCGCCGGTGGACCTGCTGTCGCGGGCCTCGGAGGCCGGGCGTACGGAGAAGACGCTGCCGCGCGAGTGGGGCGACTGGTTCACCCGGGCGGCGATGCCCGCGCTGCGCATCCCGGACTTCAACATGAGCTCGGTCAGCCTGGGGGTGTGACCCGCCTAGACTGACCCGTACATCTCTACCAGGCATAAGGAGCACCGGAACCGTGACGGACATCGTCGACGAGCTGAAGTGGCGCGGGCTGTTCGCCCAGTCCACTGACGAGGACGCATTGCGCAAGGCTCTCGCGGACGGTCCCGTCACCTTCTATTGCGGCTTCGACCCGACCGCGGCCAGCCTGCACGTGGGGCACCTGGTGCAGGTGCTCACCATGCGGCGGCTCCAGCAGGCCGGGCTGAAGCCGCTGGCGCTGGTCGGCGGGGCCACGGGGCAGATCGGTGACCCGCGGCCCACCGCCGAGCGCACGCTGAACGACCCGGAGACCATCGCCGCCTGGGTGCAGCGGCTGCGGGGCCAGATCGAGCCCTTCCTCACCTTCGAGGGCCCGAACGCGGCGACGATGGTCAACAACCTGGACTGGACCGCGGGCATGTCCGCGATCGAGTTCCTGCGGGACATCGGCAAGCACTTCCGGGTCAACAAGATGCTCACCAAGGACTCGGTCGCCCGTCGGCTGGAGTCGCAGGAGGGCATCAGCTACACCGAGTTCAGCTACCAGCTGCTCCAGGGCATGGACTTCCTGGAGCTGTACCGCCGGCACGGCTGCACCCTCCAGCAGGGCGGCAGCGACCAGTGGGGCAACCTCACCGCGGGCATCGACCTGATCCACCGGCTGGAGCCGGGCGCCACCGTGCACGCGCTGGCGACGCCGCTGATGACGAAGGCGGACGGGACGAAGTTCGGCAAGTCCGAGAGCGGCGCCGTCTGGCTCGACCCGGAGATGACGACGCCGTACGCGTTCTACCAGTTCTGGCTGAACGTGGACGACCGGGACGTCTCGCGCTACCTGCGCATCCTCAGCTTCAGGAGCCGTGAGGAGCTGGAGGAGCTGGAGAAGCTGACCGAGGAGCGGCCGCAGGCCCGTTCCGCGCAGCGGGCGCTGGCCGAGGAGCTGACGACGCTGGTGCACGGCGGCGAGCAGTGCGCGGCCGTGATCGCGGCGTCGAAGGCGCTGTTCGGGCAGGGCGACCTGGCCGAGCTGGACGAGGCGACGCTGAGCGCGGCCCTGTCCGAGGTGCCGCACGCCACCGTCGCCGAGCTGGGTCCGCTGGTGGACCTGCTGGTGGAGGTCGGTCTCGCGCCGAGCAAGTCGGGAGCCCGCCGTACGGTCAAGGAGGGCGGCGCCTACGTGAACAACGTGAAGGTCGCCGACGGTGAGGTCGCACCGGACGCCGGGGAGCTGCTGCACGGGCGCTGGCTGGTGCTGCGCCGCGGCAAGAAGAACCTGGCGGCCGTGGAGGTCAGCCCGGCGGGCTGACCCGCCCGCTCGGCACAGCGCCGCGGCCGGACACGCGTTCCTTGCGTGTCCGGCCGCGGCGTTCGATGCGACAGGGGTGTCCGGTCAGGTGCTCCGGCTGCGGCCGCCCCGGATCTTCTGCCAGACCCTGTCGCCGACCGCGACCACCGCCACGGCGCCCGCCAGCTGGAGCACATGGCGGATCCAGTCGATGCCCTTGGTGTCCTCCACGCCGATCCAGCCCGCCACGGCGTTACCGAGGATGCTGCCGAGGATGCCGAACACGACCGTCAGCCAGAGGGGGATGTCCTGCTTGCCCGGCAGGATCGCTCTGGCGATGACACCGAGCACCAATCCCACGATGATTGCCCACAACCAGCCCATTTCGCCTCCTCGTACGGCGCGGAGTGCGCGTTCGCCCAGTCTTGGCCCGCCGTGCGAACGCCGCACGCCCGGCTGGGCCGTCCGGGGGACCCGGCACTCACCCGTCGGGCGTGCCCCGGTCGTCCGCCCCGCGGCGGCCGGGCGTACCGTGGATGCGGCCCGGTCCGTGAGCGTCCGGCGACGACGTCTGGTGGTGGAGCATGCTGCGGAAGAACGCGGACACGGAGGTCATCCGGATCACGGGCGCCCGTCAGGGGCTGACGGAGGACGTCCGCGGCCGGCAGCGGCGCTATGTGATCTCGATGTCGGTGCGCACGGTGTCGGTGGTGCTGGCCGCGGTGCTGTGGAACGTGGAGCGGCATGTGGCGATCGTGGCGCTCGTGCTCGGCGTCCTGCTGCCGTACGTGGCAGTGGTCATCGCCAACGCGGGCCGGGAGAACGCGACTTCGCTGCCGACGACGTTCGTGCCGATGCCGATGCGGCCGGCTCTGGAGGCCGCTCCGGTGTCCGGTTCGGCGGAGTCGGGGGACGCGCGGGGGGCGTCCGGCCGGGTTCCGCCGCCGCATGAGGCCGGCTGAGCTCGCACATTGCGCGAAGCTCAGGAAAAGCTCAGATCAATCATGACGTTCCGGTGCACCGCACCCCGGTCCCCGTGACATACTTCGAGAGCGCTCCGCATCCCCCGTCGGAGCGACGGACCGACGCCGGGCAGCTCCCCCCGTGGCTGCTCGGCGTCGCCTTTTCTCCGGCCGGGGATGCGGCAGAAGCCTTGTGCGGCAGCTGACTTGGCTCGCGAGCGGCTGACCCCAGGTCTGTCCCGTGAAGCCCTTAGGCTGGGACCCGTGATTTTTCCCGAGACGTCCGCCGAGAGTCCCACCGGTGCCCCGCTCTGTTCCGCCAAGGGCTGCCGGGCCGCCGCCGTGTGGGTGCTCGCCTGGAACAACCCGAAGCTGCACACGCCCGAGCGGCGCAAGACCTGGCTGGCCTGTGACGAGCACCGGGAGCACCTGTCCTCGTTCCTCGACGTACGGAATTTCCTCAAGGACGTCGTGGCGCTGAAGGACTGGGATCCCGGACCCGAGGGCGAGAGCCCGCGGAACGCCTGAGCGTCAGCCGCCGATCGCCGACATCGGGCGGTCGGGCTGGAGGAAGGACGGGTCGTCCAGTCCGGAGCCCGCCTTCTTGCCCCACATCGCCGTCCGCCAGAGCCGGGCGATCTCCTCGTCCGGGGCGTCCCCGCGCAGCGCCCCGCGCAGATCCGTCTCCTCGCGGGCGAAGAGGCAGGTGCGGACCTGGCCGTCGGCGGTGAGCCGCGTACGGTCGCAGGCGCGGCAGAACGGGCGGGTGACGGAGGCGATCACGCCGACGCGGTGCGGGCCGCCGTCGACGGTCCAGCGCTCGGCGGGGGCGGAGCCGCGGGACGCGTCGCTCTCCGGGGTGAGGGTGAAGCGGGTGCGCAGCGAGGCGAGGATGTCCCCGGCGGTGATCATGCCGTCGCGCTTCCAGCCGTGCTGGGCGTCGAGCGGCATCTGCTCGATGAAGCGAAGCTCGTAGTCGTGGGCCACGGCCCAGGCGAGCAGCTCGGGGGCCTCGTCGTCGTTGAGTCCCGGCATCAGGACGGAGTTGACCTTCACCGGGGTGAGCCCGGCCTCGTGGGCGGCCTCCAGGCCGTCCAGCACGTCCCTGTGGCGGTCACGGCGGGTGAGGGTCTTGAAGACGTCGGGCCGCAGGGTGTCCAGCGAGACGTTGACCCGGTCGAGGCCCGCGGCCTTGAGGGCGGTGGCGGTCCGCTTGAGCCCGATGCCGTTGGTCGTGAGGGACATGCGGGGGCGGGGGGTGAGCGCGGCGCACTGCTCGACGATGGAGACGAGGCCGGGGCGGAGCAGCGGCTCGCCGCCGGTGAAGCGGACCTCGGTGATGCCGAGCGAGGTGACGGCGATCCGGATCAGGCGCACGATCTCGTCGTCGGAGAGCAGCTCGCTCTTGCCGAGCCACTGGAGGCCCTCTTCCGGCATGCAGTAGGTGCAGCGCAGATTGCACTTGTCGGTGAGTGACACACGCAGGTCGGTGGCGACCCGGTCGTAGGTGTCGATGAGCACGGTGGGTCCCTCCCCCGGTGGTCCGCGGTGGTGCGGTCGCTCTTCTCGGTATCTGGTACTTCCGAGCCTACGTGAGACGGCTGACATCGGCGTGGCCCGTTTGCCACGAGGAGCGGCCGGGCCGCGTCGTAGGACTCTACGACGCGGCCCGGCCGCGGGTGCTGGGTGAAGCCCCGAAGGGGCCCGGCCCGGTGTGCTCAGTGGGCTCCGACGCCGGTGAGGGACTTGACCTCCAGCTCGGCGTACTTGTCCGTGTCGGCCTTCTCCTTGGAGATCAGCGAGCCGACCCAGCCGAGCAGGAAGCCGAGCGGGATCGAGATCAGGCCGGGGTTCTCCAGCGGGAACCAGGCGAAGTCGACGTCCGGGAACATCGAGCTGGGCTTGGAGGAGACGACCGGCGAGAACAGCACCAGCAGGACGGAGGAGGTGAGGCCTCCGTAGATGGACCAAAGAGCGCCCTGGGTGGTGAAGCGCTTCCAGAAGAGGCTGTAGAGGATCGTCGGCAGGTTGGCGGAGGCCGCGACGGCGAAGGCCAGGGCGACGAGTCCGGCGACGTTCAGGTCGCGGGCGAGCGCGCCGAGCGCGATGGAGACGATGCCGATCGCGACGGTGGCCCAGCGTGCCGCGCGGACCTCCTCCTTCTCGGTGGCCTGCCCCTTGCGGATGACGTTGGCGTAGATGTCGTGCGCGAAGGACGAGGAGGAGGCGAGGGTCAGTCCGGCGACGACGGCCAGGATGGTGGCGAAGGCGACCGCAGAGATGACCGCGAGGAGGATGGCCCCGCCGGTGGATCCGGAACCGCCGCCGATCTCCAGTGCGGCCAGCGGCGCCGCGGTGTTGCCCGCCTTGTTGGAGGCGATGATGTCGCCCGGCTTGAGGATCGCGGCGGCGCCGAAGCCGAGCACGATCGTCATCAGGTAGAAGGCGCCGATGATGCCGATCGCCCAGTTCACGGACTTACGGGCGGCCTTGGCGGTGGGCACGGTGTAGAAACGGATCAGGATGTGCGGCAGGCCGGCGGTGCCGAGGACCAGGGCGATGCCGAGCGAGATGAAGTCCAGCTTCGAGACGCCGTCGGCGCCGTACTTCAGGCCGGGCTCCAGGAAGGCCGCGCCCTTGCCGCTGTTGCTGGCGGCGGTGCCGAGCAGGTCGGAGATGTTGAAGTTGAACTTCAGCAGGATCAGGAAGGTGATGAGCAGGGTGCCCGCGATGAGCAGGACGGCCTTGACCATCTGCACCCAGGTGGTGCCCTTCATGCCGCCGATGGTGACGTAGAGGATCATGAGCACGCCGACCAGGGCGACGATGAGGATCTTCCCGGCGTCGCTGGTGATGCCGAGCAGCAGCGAGACGAGGACGCCGGCTCCGGCCATCTGGGCCAGCAGGTAGAAGATCGAGACGACGATCGTGGACGTACCGGCGGCGGTACGGACGGGGCGCTGGCGCATCCGGTAGGCGAGGACGTCGCCCATCGTGTAGCGGCCGGAGTTGCGCAGCGGTTCGGCGACCAGGAGCAGGGCGACAAGCCAGGCGACGAGGAAGCCGATGGAGTACAGGAAGCCGTCGTACCCGAAGAGCGCGATGGCTCCGGCGATGCCGAGGAAGGACGCGGCGGACATGTAGTCGCCGGAGACCGCGAGTCCGTTCTGGAAACCGGTGAACTGGCGGCCGCCCGCGTAGAAGTCGGAGGCGCTCTTGGTCTGGCGGCCCGCCCACACGGTGATGAAGAGGGTGGCGACGACGAACGCGGCGAACAGCGTGATGATCAGCGGCCGGTGCTCGCTCGCCCCCTCGGTGGCGGCCAGCTGGACGGTGGGATAGAGGGCGTGGGCGGCGCTCATACGTCGGCCTCCATACGGGACTTGATGGCCTCGGCCTTGGGGTCGAGCTTGTCGGCGGCGTGCCGGGAGTACAGCCAGGCGATGAGGAAGGTGGTGGCGAACTGGGCGAGTCCGAGGACGAGCGCCGTGTTGATGTTGCCGACGACCTTGGTGGCCATGAATCCGCCCGCGTAGTTGCAGAGCAGGACGTAGAGCAGGTACCAGGTCACGAAGGCGATGGTCAGGGGGAAGGCGAAGGACCGGTAGGAGCGGCGCAGATCGGCGAATTCCGGGCTCGACTGCACCGCGACGAACGCCTCGGTGGTGGGCTGGACGGGCCCGGTGGGCGATGTGCCCTCGGGGGGCGGCGGTGCATCGGTAGCCACGGAATCTCCTCGCGACGCGGGTGCGGCGATCTGGGGGACGTTGGATGTCAAGGGAGGCCTCTCTACCGGCGGGGGACGGTGATGTACCTCCTGGACAACGGCACGGAGGGCACGACGAAGCGGTTCACCGCGTCTTTCGCGTTCTCGTTCGCCTTCCCGGAGGTGTCGCCGTTCGGCCGGTTGGCGGCGCCTCACCCGTTCACATTCGGCCGCATCGGTCACTCTTCGAACTCACTTGCCCGTAAACGTTGATGCGCCGGGATGATCAGCGATAGCTTCACTCGTCATGTACGCGACCGAACACGCCAGGTGTCCGGTCGTTCGGCACGGATGATGTGGAGAACCCATGGCTCATCTGGCATCGAGACGGACCCGCGCACTCGCGGTCCCCGTCGGACTCGCGCTGACCGCCTCGATCGGCTTCCTGCCGACGGCGACGGCCACGGCGGCGCCCACCGGCGAGCAGGCCGCCGCGAGCGTGCGGACCGACGGGCCGAAGCTCTCCTACGTGGTCAACGTCCGGGGCGGCCACGGCACGGTGAAGGACGTCAAGAAGGCGATCGCCAAGGCCGGCGGCACCGTCGTCGTCGCCTATGAGCAGATCGGCGTCATCGTCGTCCACTCGCAGAACCCGGCCTTCGGCGAAACGATCCGCCGCGCGCGGGGCGTGGAGTCGGCGGGCGCCACCCGCACGAACCCGATCGTGCCACAGGCCACGAAGGACATCGGGTCGATAGCGGAGCCGCTCACCGCCGAGCAGGCGGCGGCCGCCGCCGCGGACGCGAAGGCCGGCGAGGACCCGCTGGAGCCCCTCCAGTGGTCGCTGCCCGCGATCAAGGCGGACAAGGCGCACCAGAAGTCGCTGGGCTCGAAGAAGGTGACGGTCGCCGTCATCGACACGGGCGTCGACGACACCCACCCGGACCTGGCCCCGAACTTCGACGCGCGCGCCTCGGTGAACTGTGTGTCGGGCGCTCCGGACACCACCGCCGGTTCCTGGCGTCCGGCGGCGGGCGAGAGCGACCACGGCACGCACGTGGCGGGCACCATCGCCGCCGCGAAGAACGGCGTCGGCGTCACCGGTGTCGCCCCGGGCGTCAAGGTGTCGGGCATCAAGGTGTCGAACCCGGACGGGTACTTCTACACCGAGGCCGTCGTCTGCGGGTTCCTCTGGGCCGCGGAGCACGGCGTCGATGTGACCAACAACAGCTATTACACCGACCCGTGGATGTTCAACTGCAAGAACGACGCCGACCAGGGTGCCCTGGTCGACGCGCTGACCCGCGCCGTGAAGTACGCGGAGCGCAAGGGCACGGTCCATGTCGCCGCGGCGGGCAACTCCCGCCAGGACCTGGCGTCCTCCGCGATCGAGGACACGACCAGCCCGAACGACTCCGAGACGGTCACGCGGACGGTCGACCCGAAGCTGTGCCCGGACATCCCGACCATGCTGCCGGGTGTCGTGACGGTCTCCGCGACGGGTGCGAAGGGCCTGAAGTCCTCGTACTCGAACTACGGCAAGGGGATCATCGACGTGGCGGCCCCGGGCGGTGACTCGACGGTCTACCAGACCCCCGAGCCGCCCGCCGTCAACGGCCTGATCCTCTCCACGCTGCCGGGCGGCAAGTTCGGCTACAAGGCCGGTACGTCGATGGCGTCCCCGCATGTCGCGGGCGTCGTGGCACTGATCAAGTCCAAGCACCCCTACGCTTCGCCGGCCGCCGTCAAGGCGCTGCTGACGCTGGAGGCGGACGCGAAGGCGTGCGGCGAGCCGTACGACATCGACGGTGACGGTGTCATCGACGCGGTCTGCGAGGGCGGCAAGAACTACAACGGCTTCTACGGGGCCGGAGTGGTGGACGCGCTGGACGCGGTGCGCTGGTAGCAGCACATCGCGGTACGGCCGAGGGGCCCGGGGAGATCGTTCTCCCCGGGCCCCTCGGGCATTCCCGGACTCATGCCCCCGGCGTGTCCTTCGTCGTGTCCTGCGTGAGCACCCCGAGGGTCAGCAGGGCCTGTGCGGCGATGTAGGTGAGCATGACCCAGAAGTCGGGGGCGGGCGCCTGCGGCCACTCGGCGATACCGGTGGCGATGAGGGCGTCCGAGAGCAGGAAGAGCGCGCCGCCGGCCGCCGCGTACGGTCCGAACACGCCCGCCCGCCAGGCCATGGCAGTGAGCAGCAGGCTGTAGCCGGTGAGCGGGATCCGCAGGTCCGCCGGGAGGTCCGGCCAGATCAGCACGAGGAAGACGACGAGGACGACGGCGTACCCGGCCCCGGTGGCCAGCGGCGCGGGACCCCGGCCTGGCCCCTCCCCCCGCCCGAACAGCGTCAGGTAGCAGACATGGCCGACGGCGAACGACCCCATGCCGACCAGGAAGGCCAGGTCGTTGTCGGCGAGCAGGAAGACGTCGCCGCCCCACCCGAACAGCAGGGCCGCGACGAGCAGTCGGGGTGCGCCGCGCAGCGCCGCGTACCCGGCGAGCAGCGGCATCAGCAGCGGTTTGGCGACCAGATGGACGGTCTCGGCCCCGGCGAGGAGCCCGGCGAGGTCGGCCGCGGCGACGAGGAGGAAGGCGAGGAGCACGGGGCGGGCGAAGCGCTCGGCCCGCCCGCCGGTGCCGCTGGAGCCGGGGCGGGCGGCGGTGGCGGTCACAGGGCGCGTTCCGGGGCGGAGGCCTGCGGGGAGACGGTCTCCGGAGCGGCCGTGAGGGTCGTGGCGGCCGCGGTGGCTGTGGCCGTGGTTGCACCCGCCCTCGTCTCTCCCGCCTTCGCCGCCGGCTGCCAGCCCGGCCCGCGGAAGACCCGGCCGGCCCGCTCGCTCCAGGTGTCGGCGGCCCGGACGTCCCGGGCGATGGCGGCGTACTCATGGGTCGCGACGCGCAGCGGGTTGTAGGTGGAGATGTTCTTGGTGAGCCCGTAGACGGGCCGCTCGACCTCCGCCGCGAAGGACCCGAACATCCGGTCCCAGATGATCAGGATCCCGCCGTAGTTGCGGTCCAGGTAGCCGCCCTGCGAGGCGTGGTGGACGCGGTGGTGGGAGGGCGTGTTGAGGACGTACTCGAAGGGGCGCGGGAGCTTGCCGACCCGCTCGGTGTGCACCCAGAACTGGTAGACGAGGTTGGCCGACTGGCAGAACGCGAGCGCCGCCGGGTGCACGCCGCAGGCGATCAGCGGCAGATAGAAGGGCCAGACGGTCGCGGAGGTCCAGGGCTGGCGCAGCGCGGTGGTGAGGTTGAACTTCTCGCTGGAGTGGTGGACCACATGGCAGGCCCACAGGATCCGGATCACATGGTGGCCGCGGTGGGACCAGTAGTAGAAGAAGTCCTGGGCGAGCAGCATCAGCAGGACGGTCCACCACAGCACGGGCACCCGCAGCGGCGTCAGCTCGTACACGCCCATGTAGATCGCGAGGATGGGGATCTTCCACAGCAGGTCGAAGCCCAGGCTGCCGAGCCCCATGGTGACGCTGGTGGCGGCGTCCTTGGTCGCGTATCCGGCCGCGTCCTCGTCCGGATGGAGGCGGTAGCTGACCATCTCGATCACGGTGAGCAGCACGAAGGCCGGTATTGACCACAGCACGACATCGGGCAGGTTCGGCTCCATGCGAGCACCGTAGGGCCGCCGGTCGGTGAGGGCTAGAGGTTGTTACCCACAAGTATGCGAGACCTGCTGTCAGCAGTCTTTGGCACCTTCTGCCAAGAGCCGGCGTCATAGGATCTGCGGATACGGGTCGCCGAGGGGGAGGAACGCGCTTGTCCGGTACGGAAGTTGCCCTGTTACGGCTGGCCACGACGGTGGCCGGTGCGGCGGCCAAGGCGCTGCTGACCCCTCGGCCGGGCGCGGGCCTGGTCCCGGACCCGGTCCGTCCGCTCCCCCGCCCCGCGAAGCCGGACCGCTTGGCGAAGGTGCTCGCGGGCCGCGTGTCGGAGTCGTACGCGGACCTGCCCGAGCACGAGCGGCTGGCCGCGCTCACCTCCGTACAGGACACGCTCGCGGCGGATGCCCTGGACACCGGCCGGCTGTTCGCGCTGGAGCTGGACCCGGAGCGGCTGCGGGCGGAGCTGTCGGCCCCGGCGCCCGGACTCTCGGCCCGTTCCCTCGATCTGTACGAGGACCTCCTCGGCCGCTGCTGCGTGCATCTGGTGGAGCAGCTGACCGCGCACCCGTCGTTCGCAGCGCGGGCGGCGGTGGAGCAGGTCCGTGCGGTGGGGCGGACGCGGGAGTTGGTGGAGGAGGTCCGGGACCGGGTGGGGGCGCGGCCGGACGCGGCGGATCTGGAGTTCGAGGGGCGGTATGCGGAGTTCATGGCAACGGCCAACAGCCGGATGGGGCTGTTCGGGCTGACGCTGGGCAGGACCGCGAGCGAGTGGCCGCTGGACACCGCGTATCTCGGCCTGGAGGTCAGCGGCGACTACGGGATCACCGACCTGCACGGTGCGCACCATCTGAACCAGAGGACCACGGTCCGCATCGAGCAGGCGCTCGGCGAGCAGGACCGGCTGCTGCTGCGGGGCCCGGCCGGTTCCGGCAAGAGCACCCTGGTGCAGTGGCTGGCGCTGAACGCGGCCCGGCAGTCGTTCGGCAGCGAGCTGGCCGACTGGAACCGGTGCGTCCCCTTCGTGCTGAGGCTGCGCGCTTTCACGGCCCTCGACGCGCTGCCCGCCCCGGCGGAGTTCCTGCGCGCGGCCGGTGTCCCGCTGCACGGCTCGGCCCCGGCGGGGTGGGCGGACCGGATGCTGGGGCAGGGCCGGGCGCTGGTCCTGGTGGACGGGGTCGACGAGGTGCCGGACCGGCTGCGCAAGCGCACGGAGCGCTGGCTGAAGGACCTGATCGTCGCGTATCCCCGGGCCAAGTACGTGGTGACGACCCGCCCCTCCGCCGTCCCCGAGACCTGGTTGTCGGGCTCCGGCTTCGAGCCGCACACGCTGCTGGCGATGCGCCAGGAGGACGTGCGGGCGTTCATCGGCCACTGGCACCGGGCGGCTCGTTCGGAGTGTGCCTCCGAGGCGGAGCGCGCTGAGCTGGAACGGTACGAGAACGCCCTGCGCCGGGCCGTCGGCACCCGCCGGGACCTGGGCCTCCTCGCGACGAACCCACTGATGTGCGCCCTGCTCTGCGCGCTGAACCGGGACCGCCGGATGCAGCTGCCCCGGGCCCGCAAGGAGCTGTACGACGCGGCGCTGGACATGCTGCTGGTACGCCGCGACACCGAGCGCGAGATCATCGGGGTGGAGGGCGTCGACCTGACCCGGGAGGAGCAGACGGCGCTGCTCCAGCGCCTCGCGTACTGGCTGATCCGCAACGGCTTGGTCGAGGCGGGGCAGGACGAGGTGGTGGCCCTGATCGCGGACTGGCTGCGGGCCATGTCGCAGGTCCGGGGCGACCCCGACCAGGTCTTCGCACATCTGCTCAACCGCAGCGGCCTGCTGCGCGAACCGGCCCCGGGCGCGGTGGGGTTCGTGCACCGCACGTTCCAGGACTACCTGGGCGCGAAGGCGGCGGTGGAGGCCCGCGACTTCGGCGTCCTGGTCCGCCATGCCCATGAGGACCAGTGGGACGACGTGGTCCAGATGGCGGTGGGGCACGCCAGGCCGGATGAGCGGGCGTCGCTGCTCACGGCTCTGCTGGAGCGGGCGGACGGGGAGCCGGAGCACGGGCACCGGCTGGTGCTGCTGGCGGCGGGGAGTCTGGCGCACGCACCTGAGCTGGATCCGGCGGTGCGGGAGGACGTGGAGGCGCGGACGGGGAGATTGCTGCCGCCGGACGACCGGGAGGGCATCGACGAGTTGGCCAAGGTGGGCGAGCTGGCCCTGGAGCTGCTGTCCGCGATGCTGGACGGGTTGACCGAGCGGGAAGCCGCATCGACCGTCCGGACAGCGGCGGCCGTGGGCGGGGACGTCGCGTACGAGCTCGTCAAGCAGTTCCGCGACGACGAGCGGAACTTGGTCACGGAGGCGTTGTCCCTGGCCTGGGAGGCGTTCGACCCCGACCTGTACGCGCGCGAGGTGATGGCGCCCCGCTCCTGGGACGACAACTACGTGTACGTAAAGTCCGATGCGCAGCTCTCGGCCCTGCGCGAGATACCGCGGGTGCGGGGCCTGAACGTGGCGGGCGACCGCCGGGGTCTGCCCCAGGCGATTTCCTCCCTGAGCCTGGAGCGCATCTTCGTGTGGCAGAACGGGCGGGTGACAGACCTGGCCCCTCTCGCTGCGATGCCCCTCCTCCGCGAGATCGGACTGAGCCACTGCCCGCGGGTCCAGAACCTGGAACCGCTCGCACGTTCCGGGCTGGAATGGCTCTCGCTCGTCCAGCTCCATCCCTCTCTCGACCCCACGCCGCTCACCGGGATGCCGGACCTCCGCCACCTCGTGCTCGGCCATCCGTTCCTCATGGAGTGCGTGGGCGAGCTTCCCGTATGCGATCAGCTGACCGGACTCGACCTGCTGTCCGAGACCCGTTACCTGAGCCTGGAGGGCCTCGAACGCTGGACGGGGCTGAAGTCGCTGGCCCTCTATGGCCGGACCCACTATCAGCAGCTCGTCCGCATGCCGTCGCTGCACGGGCTGGAGCGCCTTCATCTCGTCCGGACACCTGATCTGGACCTGCGTGAGGCAGTGCCTTTCACCGCGCTGCGTGAGCTCATTCTGTACCCGAGCGGCGAGCCCTACGACCTCGCGCCCCTGGTGGACCTCCCGTCTCTCACCACTCTCGGCCTCCACGGTGACGGGGGCCCGTTCGACCTCACCCCGCTGTCGGGCATGGACAACCTGACGATCCATGTGGCGTACGGCTCCCACGTCACCGGCACCCACCTCTTCCCACCGGAGCGCATCGTCCGCCTCCCCTGACCCACCCCCGCGGGGCGGCCGAATAGGGCCCTGTCAGTCCCGGCCCGTATTCTCTGTGACCATGCTCGACGACCGCGTAACAGCCGCACCGTGGCCGACCGCCTACCCCCAGGGGTACGCGGTCGTCGACGTGGAGACCACCGGCCTCGCCCGCGACGACCGGATCATCTCCGCCGCCGTCTACCGGCTGGACGCCCTGGGCAACGTCGAGGACCACTGGTACACGCTGGTCAACCCGGAGCGCGACCCCGGGCCCGTCTGGATCCACGGGCTGACGAGCGACGTGCTCGAAGGGGCGCCGCTCTTTCCCGAGGTGGCCGAGGAGTTGTCCGCGCGGCTCGCGGACCGGGTGCTCGTCGCGCACAACGCGGCGTTCGACTGGTCGATGATCGCCCGGGAGTACGCCCGGGCCTCGGTCGTCGCGCCGGTCGAGCAGCGGCTGTGCACGATCGCGCTCGCCAAGGAGCTGCGGCTGCCGCTGCCCAACCACAAGCTGGCCTCGCTCGCCGCGCACTTCGGGGTCGTCCAGCAGCAGGCCCACCACGCCCTGGACGACGCCCGGGTGCTGGCCGAGGCGTTCCGGCCGAGTCTGCACGCGGCGGCCCGGGGCGGGGTGCGGCTGCCGTTGCTGGAGTGCCGGCCGCTGACCGAGTGGTCCGACTCCCCCGTCACCCCGCGCGTCGGGTATCGGGCCGCGCGGCAGCCGAACAGCTGGCGGCCCTCGCGGAAGCGGCCGGCCTGCCCGTATCCCAATCCGGGGCGGTACGAGAAGGAGAAGCCGCTCAAGCAGGGGATGCGGGTGGCCTTCTCCGGGGACACGTCGATCGACCGGGAGTTGCTGGAGGACCGGGCGATCGAGGCCGGGCTGCATGTGGCGACCAGCGTGTCGCGGCTGACCAGTCTGCTGGTGACCAACGATCCGGACGCGGCCACCTCCAAGACGCAGAAGGCCAAGTCCTTCGGCACGCCGATCCTGGAGGAGAGCGCCTTCACCCATCTGCTGCGCGATGTGGCGCCCGCCGACGGGGCCGTCCTGCCGCAGCAGGCGTCGCCGCCGCCACCGGAGGCGACCGCGTCATCGGAGTGAACCGGGCACGACTCGCCCGGCAGCCGCTCGCCCGGGGCCGCCCGGCGTCCCACCCTGTGGCGCATGGCACGTTGTGAGGTTTGCGGAAACGACTACGGCATGTCCTTCGAGGTGCACGCACAAGGTGCGGTGCACGTCTTCGACTGCTTCTCCTGCGCCATCCACCGCATGGCGCCGATCTGTGAGCACTGCCGGGTCCAGGTGATCGGGCAGGGCGTCGAGGCCGACGGGCACTGGTACTGCGGCGCCCACTGCGCCCGCGCCGAGGGGAAGGCAGGCATCGTGGACAAAGTTTGACAGGTCGCCTTATTGCCCGGCTTGTCCGGCAGCACCCCTGAGTGCCGCACCCCATGGCCCCGGTTGTACGGTCATGGGGTGTACCGCTTCCTGTTGACCCGGCAGTGGGTGATCCTCACCCTGCTCGGCCTCGCGCTGATCCCGACGATGATCGAGCTGGGTTTCTGGCAGTTCCACAAGCACGAGCACCGGGTCGAGCAGAACGCGCTGATCTCGCGGAACCTCGACGCGCGGCCGGTCCCGGTCACCGATCTCACCTCCGTCGGGCACACCGTCCCCCGCTCGGACTACTGGCGGACGGTCACCGCGACGGGCACGTTCGACACCGAGCACGAGGTGGTCGTACGCCGCCGGACCTCGGACGACGACCGCATCGGCGTACACGTCCTCACCCCGCTGGACCTCAAGGACGGCGGCACCGTCCTGATCAACCGGGGCTGGGTCCCGGCCGCGCCGAACCAGACCGCCTTCCCCGACGTACCGCCAGCGCCCCGGGGCGAAGTGACCGTCACCGGCCGGCTGAAGGCGGACGAGACGACCGGCAGCAGCGGCATCAAGGACCTGGCGGGGCTGCCGGACCGGCAGGTGATGCTGATCAACAGCGAGCAGCAGTCCCAGCTGCTGTCCCGGAAGGTTCTCGGCGGGTACATCGAGCAGACCGAGCCCGCGCCGTCGGGTGATCTGCCCGAGCAGATCGCCCGCCCCGACGACAGCTCGATCGGCCCGCACATGGCCTACGCCGTCCAGTGGTGGCTGTTCGTCGCCGCCGTCCCGGTCGGCTGGATCATTCTCGTACGCCGGGAGAAGCGCGACCGCGAGCAGGCCGCGGCCGAGAACGCGACGGCGGACGCGCCCGAGCAGCCGGAACCGGCGAGCGCCTGAGACCACGGGCTGGTTGACAACCGTCCGGTTCGGGAAAACGCCTGGCGTGACCCCACGCATCGAGGACTACGCCCTGATCGGCGATCTCCAGACCGCCGCGCTCGTCGGCAGGAACGGTTCCGTCGACTGGCTCTGCCTGCCCCGCTTCGATTCCGGCGCCTGCTTCGCCGCCCTGCTCGGTACCGAGGAGAACGGCCACTGGCGCATCGCGCCCAAGGGAACGGGCCCCTCGGACACCTGCGCCCGGCGCGCCTATGTGCAGGACTCCCTGGTCCTGGAGACGTACTGGGAGACACGGACCGGCACGGTGAAGGTCATCGACTTCATGCCGCAGCGCGACAAGGCGCCGGACCTGATGCGGATCGTCGAGGGCGTCAGCGGCACCGTCGACATGAGTTCGGTGCTGCGGCTGCGCTTCGACTTCGGGTCCGTGGTGCCCTGGGTCCGCAGGTCCCAGGGCCACCGGGTCGCCGTCGCGGGCCCCGACTCGGTGTGGCTGCGCAGCGAGCCGCCGGTCAAGACGTGGGGCCAGCAGTTCAGCACGTGCTCCTCGTTCACCGTCGCCGAGGGCGAGAGCGTGGCGTTCGTGCTGACCTGGCACCCCTCGCACTCGCCGCGCCCGAAGCTGATCGACCCGTACAAGGCGCTCAAGCACACGCTGCACGACTGGGCGAAGTGGACCGAGCGGTGCACGTACGAGGGGCCCTACCGGGACGCGGTGCTGCGTTCGCTGATCACGCTGAAGGCGCTGACGTACGCCCCGACCGGCGGCATCGTGGCGGCCCCGACCACCTCGTTGCCGGAGGAGATCGGTGGCGTACGGAACTGGGACTACCGCTTCTGCTGGCTGCGGGACGCCACGCTGACCCTCGGGGCGATGGTCTCGGCGGGCTATCTGGCGGAGGCGGAGGCCTGGCGGGACTGGCTGCTGCGGGCCGTCGCCGGGGACCCGGCCGACCTCCAGATCATGTACGGGCTGGCGGGCGAGCGCCGGCTCCCCGAGATGGAGCTGCCCTGGCTCGCCGGGTACGACCACTCCCGTCCGGTGCGGACCGGCAACGCGGCCGTGCGGCAGCGTCAGCTCGATGTGTACGGCGAGGTCATCGACGCCCTCCGGCTCGCCCGCGTCGCCGGGCTCGACGACAAGCCGCACGCCTGGAACCTCCAGCTCAGCCTGCTCGGCTTCCTGGAGTCGACCTGGCGCGAGCCGGACGAGGGGCTGTGGGAGATCCGCGGCGCGCGGCGGCACTTCGTGCACTCCAAGGTGATGGCCTGGGTCGCCGCCGACCGGGCGGTGCGCTCGCTGGAGGAGAACCCGGAGCTGCCCGGGGACGCCGACCGGTGGCGGGCGATGCGGGACGCGGTGCACGCCGAGGTCTGCGAGAAGGGGTACGACCCCGAGCGGAACACCTTCACCCAGTCCTACGGGTCACGGGAGCTGGACGCCGCGACGCTGCTCATCGTGCGGACCGGGTTCCTGCCGCCGGACGACCCCCGGGTGATCGGCACGGTCGACGCCGTCCGCGCCGAGCTGGGCAGCGACGGCCTGGTCCGCCGCTACAGCACCGAGGGCGCCTCCGTGGACGGGCTGCCGGGCGACGAGGGCGCGTTCATCGTCTGCTCGTTCTGGCTGGTCGACGCGTTGCAGCGGACCGGCAGGCCGGAGGAGGCGCGGGAGCTGTTCGAGCATCTGCTGGAACTCCGCAACGACATGGGGCTGCTGGCGGAGGAGTACGACGTGGCGGCGGGGCGGCAGCTCGGCAACTTCCCACAGGCCTTCAGCCATATCGGACTGGTGAACTCCGCTGTCGACCTGGCCGGGGAGGACCCGGCAGGATAGGGCCATGGATCTTGGATTGAAGGACCGCGTCTACATCGTCACCGGAGCGACCCGGGGCCTCGGCAACGCCACGGCCCGGGCGCTGGCCGCCGACGGCGCGAAGGTGATCATCACCGGCCGGGACGAGAAGTCCGTCGAGGAGGCCGCCGCCGAGCTGGGCGGGGACGTGCTGGGGCTCGCCGCCGACAACGCCGACCCGACCGCCGCCCAGCGCCTGGTGGACACGGCGCGGGAACGTTTCGGGCGGCTCGACGGCATCCTCGTCAGCGTCGGCGGACCCGCCCCCGGTTTCCTCGCGGACAACACGGACGACCAGTGGCAGACGGCGTTCGAGACGGTGTTCCTCGGAGCGGTACGGCTGGCCCGGACGGCGGCGGCCGCGCTCGGCGAGGGCGGGGTGATCGGCTTCGTGCTCTCCGGGTCGGTCCATGAGCCGATCGCGGGGCTGACCATCTCCAACGGGCTGCGCCCCGGTCTCGCCGGTTTCGCCAAGTCGCTCGCCGACGAGCTGGGCCCGCGCGGCATCCGGGTGGTGGGCGTGCTGCCCGCCCGGATCGACACCGACCGGGTCCGCGAGCTGGACGCGCTGTCCGGCGACGCGGAGGCCGCCCGCACCGCGAACGAGGCGCGGATCCCGCTGCGGCGCTACGGGACGCCGGAGGAGTTCGGGAAGACCGCGGCCTTCCTGCTCTCCCCCGCCGCCTCGTACCTCACGGGCATCATGGTCCCGGTCGACGGCGGGTTCCGGCACGGCTTCTGAGCCGGGCCCCTTGCCCGTACGCCCGAAGGCCGTCAGGACACCCGTTCCGCGCGGTGCTTGACGGCCTTGAGGCGCACCTCGGCGGGCAGCTCGTCCAGACCGGCCGAGACACGGGCGTGCGCCAGCGCCCCGTCGGCGACCGCGTTCAGCGTTTCGAGCGGCGCGGCGTGCGGCTCCATCAGCAGCCGGAGCCGGGACCGGGGCGCGGTGCGGCGGCCGGTCAGCATCGCCTGGGCGCGGGCCACTCCGTCGAGTTCGCCCGCCTCCGCGGCGAGCACGCCCTCCAGGGCGCGGCCCCGCAGCTGGGCCCCTTCGCCGTCGCCGCTGTCCACCAGGATCTCGGTGAGCCGGCCGCGGCGGAACTGGGCGAGGAACCACCACAGGGCGAGGACCACAAGAACGGCGAGGATGGCGATCACGGTCGGCCACCACCAGCCCTCGTCGCGCCAGCGGTGCCGGTCGGCCACGCTGAGCAGCACGTCGCTCTTGCCGTCCCAGGGCCACCAGGACGGTACGGACGCGCCGAGCCCGGTGGCGAGCACGGCTCCGCCGACGACGACCAGCACCAGCCCGGCCAGGGCCAGCAGGACCCGGTTGACGGTGGAGCGCATGCGGCTCATCCCTTCTTCGCCGGTCGGTGCACCTGGACGGAGAGGGCCGGCGGTCTGGCCAGGCCCAGTTCCCGGACGGCCTGCTCCAGCGCGGCGTCCAGATCGGTCCGTACGTCGTCGAGTTCCCGGAAGTGCGAGAGGGCCCGCACCTTCGCCTTCCGCCGTCCCATCCTGACCCGTACGGACTGCACGCCGGACACCTCCACGGCGCGGTCCCGCAGCACGAGCGCCGCGGCGGTGCGGTCGAGTCCGGCCCGGATGTCGGCGCGGTCGCGGCGCATCGGCAGCAGGTCACGCAGTCCGGGGGTGAGGGCCAGCAGGATCAGCCAGAGGCCGATCGCCGCGGCCACCCCGGCCCCGACGAGCACGGGGGTGTCGTCCAGGCGCTGTTCGGCCAGGCCGTCGGCGAGGGAGCGCCGCCACTGCATGGCCGGGTGGTCGGCCCGTACGGCGGCGATGTCGTAGAGGAGCAGTCCGGCCGCGCCGAGGAGCACGAGGGCCAGCAGGGCGGCCGGGACCCGGCGCGCGGACCAGAAGCGGGCGGCCCGGCCGTCGCTCTGCTCCAGGGTGGGGACCGGTGCGCGGGTGTCTCCCGGTACGTCCGGGGCGGGGGTGTGCGCGTCGTCGCTCGGCTCCACGGTGGGCATCCGCCGGGTGGAGCCGGTCGGTTCGCCGGGTTCGGTCATCGGATCCTCCCGTGTGCGGCGTTCGCTCCGGCGGGGTGCAGCCGTTCGACCTGGACGGCCACTTCGGGCACCTCCATGCCGGCCAGCGCCTTGACCCGCTGGGCGACCCGGCGGCGTACGGCACCGCACTGGCGGCCGATGTCGCTGGGGTAGCCGAGCTCCAGGCTGACCCGGACCCGGGCGGCGTCGCGGTGCACGGTGACCGTGGCACGCGGCGACGCCCCCTCCGCGGGCGGTTCCTCGACCGCTTCCTTCGCCGCCTGGGCGGCGATCTTGGCGACGACGCGGTCGGCGATCCGGGTCTCGCCCCGTTCGGCGGCGGCGACCGGGCCGGTCACCGCCGTCACCGTCGCCGGTCGCCGCGCTCGCGACTCCGGAAGAAGTCGCCGGGCTCCAGGTCACCGTCCAGGAAGCGGCCGGCGATGAAGCCGATCGCGCCCAGCGCGGCCACCAGGACGAAGGCTCCGAAGCCGCCGAAATATCCGGCGAACCCGAGCGCCATGCCGGCCAACAGACCGGCGACAGCCATGCTCATCGTGTCTCTCTCCTCAACTGCCGTGCGACGGAAGGTGCGGAAGGGTTACTGGACCCGCTGCCCGGTCTCGTCCTCGTCGTCCTCCTCGTCGGGCAGCTTGACGTCGCTGACCGCGATGTTGACCTCGACGACTTCGAGACCGGTCATACGTTCCACCGCGGCGACGACGTTCTCGCGGACGTCGCGGGCCACGTCGGCGATGGACACGCCGTAGTCGACGACGATCTCCAGGTCGAGGGCCGCCTGGGACTCGCCGACCTCCGCCTTCACACCGCGGGTGACGGATTTGCCGCCGCCGGGGACCCGGTCGCGGACCGCGCCGAACGTCCGTGACAGGCCGCTGCCCATGGCGTGGACGCCACCGACGTCGCGTGCCGCCATTCCGGCGATCTTCTCGACGACGCCGTCGGCGATGGTGGTACGGCCCCGGGTCCCGGGGTCACCGCCGCCGCGCTTGCCGAGGGACTTGTCGCCCGAACCGCCGCTGGGGTTGTTGCGCTGGGAACTCTCAGTCATCGCCGCTCTTCCCTTCGGGACAGGGTTGGACTTCCTTGCCCACGTTAAGTGCGCTTTCCCCATCCCGCGCCGTGGATGCGGCAGGCTGGGGCGATGACAACGGCGCGGGGCCCGCGGAGGGCCGACGGATGGACCGCTGGGGTACGGGAACGGCTCGGTCTGGGCCGGCTGCTGCCGCTGGGCGGTCCGGCGGACGGCGTGTGGATCGCGGAGACGGCCGCCGCGTCGGTGCTGCGCGGGGCGGCGGCGGACCGCCCGGGGGCGGTGCTCGGAGAGCTGCGGATCGGCCCGGCGGAGGAAGCGGACGAGGCGGGCCCGGTGCCGTCTCCGGCTCCGCCGAGCGCGCTGCCGCCGGGGCCGCTGCGGATCGAGGCGGAGTTCTCGGCGGCCCCGGACCGGCCGCTGCCGGACACCGCGGCGGCCCTGCGCACGGCGCTCCTGACGGCCGCCGCGGCCCGCCTGGGCCTGGAGGTCGCCGAGGTGGACCTGACGGTGACGGCATTGCTGGAGGACGGTGCGGCCGATCAGGTGACCGTGGCCCCGGCCGCACCGCCGGCCCGGGTCGCGGAGCCGGAGGGCCCGGTGGCGAAGGCGGCCGCCGGGGCGGAGGGCGTCGTCTCGCTGACCGGGGTCCTGGGCGGCCCGGTGCATACCGCGCGGGACCACGTACGGGTCGAGGTGGCGACGGCCGGGGACCACCGGGCCCTGGATGTCGCCCGGTCGGTGCGTACGGCGGTGGCGGCGGCCACGGAGGAACGGCTGCCGGTGTCGGTGCTGGTCACGGACGTGGTGGGGCCGGGGCGGGGCAGCGTCTGACGGCGGAGCCGACCCGGCCGACGTGGGGCGGGCTCCGGCGACGGGGTACGGCCGGGACGACGGCCGCCGGTGACGGCTCGGCGGCCGGGTCCGGCCGGGACAGCGTGGGACGACCGCCGCGCGCGCCCCGGTGGGCGTCAGTCGGTGATGCCCGCCAGGTCGCGGAGGCGGCGGGCCTGGGCGGCCCGTTCGGCGACGCGCTGCTGCTCGTAGTCGCGCGAGAGCGCGCCGGCGAGGAGGGCCTTCGTCTCGACGACGGCGTCGCGGGGCGCCGCCACCAGGGCCCCGGCGAGATCGCGGGCCGCCGCGTCGAGCTGGTCGGCGGGGACCACGAGGTTGGCGAGGCCGGTGCGCTCGGCCTCCTCCGCGTGGACGAAGCGGCCCGTGGCGCAGATTTCGAGCGCGCGGGCATACCCCACGAGGTGCACCAGGGGGTGGGTGCCCGTGAGGTCGGGGACGAGACCGAGGCTGGTCTCACGCATGGCGAACTGCACGTCCTCGGCGACGATCCGCAGATCGCAGGCGAGGGCGAGCTGGAAGCCGGCGCCGATGGCGTGGCCCTGGACCGTCGCGATCGACACGAGGTCGTTGCGGCGCCACCAGGTGAACGCCTCCTGGTACTCGGCGATGGTCGCGTCGAGCTCGGCCTCCGGGCCGCGCGCCATGTCGAGGAACGACGGCTCGCCGTCGAAGCCCTCGGGGGTGAAGGCCTGCCGGTCGAGACCCGCGGAGAAGGACTTGCCCTCGCCGCGGAGCACCACGACCCGCACCGTGCCGGGCAGCGCCCGTCCGGCCTCGGTCAACGCCCGCCACAGAGCGGGAGACTGAGCGTTGCGCTTGGCCGGGTTGGTGAGCGTCACCGTGGCGACGGCATCGTCGACGGTGAGCCGTACGCCGTCCTTGTCGAGCACAGTGTCGAGCGAGGTCATGGGGCGCCTCCGGATGGGGTGCAGTCAGCACTCGGGTATTAAGTGACTGAACAGTAACCACCCGGGCGACCTTGCGGTCAGCCGGGTGGTTACCCCGAAATCCGTCGGTCCCGATGGACGCCGACGACGCCGAGAACGCGGAGGCCTCAGGCCGAAGCGGCCTTCTTGCCCCGTGTCGCGCCGCCGCGTCCTCGCAGCGTCACTCCGGACTCGCTGAGCATCCGGTGGACGAACCCGTAGGAGCGGCCGGTTTCCTCGGCCAGCGCCCTGATGCTCGCACCGGAGTCGTACTTCTTCTTCAGGTCTGCCGCGAGCTTGTCACGCGCGGCGCCGGTCACCCGGCTGCCCTTCTTCAGAGTCTCGGCCACCCGTGCCTCCTCATGGGAAGTGCGCTCTGGACTTCTCATGATCACCCCTCCCGCGCTTCCTGGCCACCCATTCGGCAAGGTCGGTGCGAGCGGTTTCCCGGACGAAAGGCGCGTCGACACGAGCGGAATCCCTGATTCCCGCGGGCGCACGAGGGCGCACGGCCCTCACCGACCGGAGAACCGGCAGGTCAGGGCCGTACGGGGAGGAGTGTCCGGAAAAGGGGCGCGCGACGGGTGAGCGCCCGGCGCACCCCCGGAGTACGAGACGTTCTCACGCAGATGACGGATCACGCGTAGGCCGAATGATCCATCCCCGGTGGATCGGGCGGGGGCTCCGGCGGATCAGGCGAGGGCGACGAGGTCGCGGTAGTCCGCTCCCCAGAGGTCCTCGACACCGTCCGGGAGCAGGATGATCCGCTCCGGCTGGAGCGCCTCGACGGCGCCCTCGTCGTGGGTGACGAGGACGACGGCGCCCTTGTAGGTGCGCAGGGCGCCGAGGATCTCCTCGCGGCTGGCGGGGTCGAGGTTGTTCGTCGGCTCGTCGAGCAGGAGCACGTTGGCGGAGGAGACGACCAGGGTCGCGAGGGCGAGCCGGGTCTTCTCCCCGCCGGAGAGGACGCCCGCGGGCTTGTCGACGTCGTCGCCGGAGAAGAGGAAGGAGCCGAGCGTCTTGCGGACCTCGACGAGGTCGAGGTCGGGGGCGGCGGAGCGCATGTTCTCCAGGACCGTGCGCTCCGGGTCGAGGGTCTCGTGCTCCTGGGCGTAGTAGCCGAGCTTGAGGCCGTGGCCCTGGATGACCTCGCCGGTGTCGGGCTTCTCGGCGCCGCCGAGCAGGCGCAGCAGCGTGGTCTTGCCGGCGCCGTTGAGGCCGAGGATGACGACGCGGGAGCCCTTGTCGATGGCGAGGTCGACGTCGGTGAAGATCTCCAGCGAGCCGTACGACTTGGACAGGCCCTCCGCCATCAGCGGGGTCTTGCCGCAGGGGGCGGGCTCGGGGAAGCGGAGCTTGGCGACCTTGTCGGAGACCCGGACGGCCTCAAGACCTGCCAGCAGCCGGTCGGCGCGCTTGGCCATGTTCTGGGCGGCGACGGTCTTGGTGGCCTTGGCGCGCATCTTGTCGGCCTGCGAGTTGAGGGCGGCGGCCTTCTTCTCGGCGTTCTGGCGCTCGCGCTTGCGGCGCTTCTCGTCGGCCTCGCGCTGCTGCTGGTAGAGCTTCCAGCCCATGTTGTAGATGTCGATCTGGGAGCGGTTGGCGTCGAGGTAGAACACCTTGTTGACGACCGTCTCGACCAGTTCGACGTCGTGGGAGATCACGACGAAGCCGCCGCGGTAGGTCTTGAGGTAGTCGCGCAGCCAGACGATGGAGTCGGCGTCGAGGTGGTTGGTCGGCTCGTCCAGGAGCAGGGTGTCGGCGTCCGAGAAGAGGATCCGGGCCAGCTCGACGCGGCGGCGCTGACCGCCGGAGAGGGTGTGCAGGGGCTGGCCGAGCACCCGGTCGGGCAGGTTGAGCGCGGCGGCGATGGTGGCGGCCTCGGCCTCGGCGGCGTATCCGCCCTTGGTGAGGAACTCCGTCTCCAGGCGCTCGTACTTCTTCATCGCCTTCTCGCGGGTGGCGCCCTTGCCGTTCGCCATCCGGTCCTCGTTCTCGTGCATCTTGCGCAGGATCGCGTCGAGGCCGCGGGCGGAGAGGATGCGGTCGCGGGCGAGGACGTCGAGGTCGCCGGTGCGCGGGTCCTGCGGGAGGTAGCCCACCTCGCCGGACTTGGTGATGGTGCCGGCGGCAGGGGCGCCCTCGCCGGCGAGGCACTTGGTGAGGGTGGTCTTGCCCGCTCCGTTGCGGCCGACGAGGCCGATGCGGTCGCCCTTGGCGATGCGGAAGGAAGCGGATTCGATGAGGATGCGGGCGCCGGCGCGCAGCTCGATGCCGGAAGCGGTGATCACGGGAAAAACTCCAGGGCAGTCAGGACGGCGGAGGGACGAGGGCGGAGGTCTCTCGACGCCGCTAATGCACAAGGAGATAGGCCATACGGCCCATTCTACTGGCGGTGCGCAACTGCTTTTCTGCGTGCCCGGTGGGACGAACCGTCCGATACTCGGCGCAGGGCGGCACGGTGTCGCCCGCCCGAGCCCGAGGGTGGTGCGACCGTGCAGTTCGACGACGACGCCGATCTGGACACCTCCGAGGTCCAGGACGTCCGCGGCAGCCGGATCCCGGGCGGGCGGGCCACCGTGGGCGGCGGCATCGCCGGGGTGATCGCCCTGATCCTGGGGCTGCTCTTCGGCGTCGGCCCCGATCAGCTCGGGCTGACCTCCGACGGCGCGGATCCGGCGGCGACCTCGTCGTCGGCCGGGCAGGTGCAGGAGAGCTGTCTGAAGGGGCAGGACGCGAACAGCCGGGAGGACTGCCGGACGGTGGCGGTGGTCAACAGCGTGCAGGACTTCTGGCGGCTGGAGTTCCGGCGGCGGGGCGCCACGTACACGGGGCCCGGACGGTCCTGTTCAGCCAGCAGGTGGGCACCGCCTGCGGGGCCGCGACCTCGGCGGTCGGGCCGTTCTACTGCCCCGGCGACCGCAAGGTCTATCTGGACCTCGGGTTCTTCGAGGACCTGCGGACGAAGTTCGGCTCCAGCGGCGGGCCGTTCGCGCAGGCGTACGTGGTGGCGCACGAGTACGGCCACCATGTGCAGAACCTGATGGGCACGCTGGGCCGCTCGCAGGACGGGCGGCAGGGCGAGAACAGCAACGCGGTGAAGGTGGAGCTCCAGGCCGACTGTTACGCCGGGGTCTGGGCGCACCACGCGACGACGACGCCGGACGAGTCGACCGGCCGGCCGCTGATCACGGAGCTGACCCGGGCGGACATCCGGGACGGCTTGGACGCGGCGGCGGCGGTCGGTGACGACCGGATCCAGGAGCGGTACCAGGGCCGGGTCACCCCGGAGTCGTGGACGCACGGTTCGGCCGCGCAGCGGCAGCAGTGGTTCTCCACCGGGTTCCGCACGGGCGACATGGAGCGGTGCGACACGTTCGCCTGAACCGGGACGCCTGATCCGGGGCGGGCGGTCCGGGACGGCCTGCCGTTGTCAGTGCCTGATGGAAGACTGAGACGCAGATCACATCGACAGGTGCGGACGGCAGGAGAGGTGAGTGTCATGGCGGGCGCGACGGGCGGGGTTCCGACGATCTACCCGACGATCCTCTACGACGACGCGAGGGCGGCGATCAGAACGCTGACCCAGGGTCTCGGCTTCACCGAGGAGGCGGTGTACGAGGGCGAGAACGGCAGCGTGCTGCATGCCGAGCTGTCCTTGGGCAACGGCAGGGTGATGCTCGGTTCCAAGGGGCGCGAGGGCGTGTTCGCGCGGGCGATGGCGGGCGCGGGCCCGGCGGGGGTGTACGTGGTGGTCGACGAGGTGGACGAGCACTGCGCCCGGGCCAGGGAGTTCGGCGTGGAGATCCTGATGGAGCCGACCGACCAGGACTACGGCTCCCGGGACTACATGGCGCGGGACGCCGAGGGCAATGTGTGGAGCTTCGGGACGTACGCCCCGGGGTCCGCCGGCTGAGCGGAGGCCCGGGGCGTTATGGATCGGGCGTGCGGATCCGGGACGTACGGGTCAGGCTCCGCCGGTGTGCACCTGGAAGGCGGCCCGGCGGACCGCCTTGGCCAGGGCCGGGTCCGGGTGCGCCGCGGCCAGGGCGACCAGGACCTGGACGGTGCGGGGGTGGCCGACGGCCCTGACCTCGTCGAGGAGGGCCGGGACGGTGCCCTGGACGGCGGAGTCGAGGTGGCGCACCAGCAGTCCGGTCTCGCCGTGGTCGGCGACGGCGGCGGCCGTGTCGACCCAGAGCCAGGTGGCCTCCTCGCGGCTGAGGACGTCCTGGGCGTCGTCGGGGTCGTTGCCCTCGTACTCGGCGAGCCAGAGCAGCGCGTAGGGGCGCAGCGAGGGTTCGGCGAGCACGGCGCGGACCTCGGGTTCGGCGGGGGCGCCGACGACGCGCAGCGCCTCGAAGGCCAGTCCGCGCAGCAGGGCGTCCTCGCCCCGGGCGACGGCGAGCAGTTCGGCGACGGCGCTGCCGATGGTGCGGGCGGCGAGCCAGGCGCGGTATTCGTCGCGGGCCGGTCCCGGGGTGAGCCCGGCGCAGCCGAGGAGCATGTCGGCGGCGGACTGTTCGATGTTCCCGGCCGGGCTCTGGGCGGCGACGCAGATCTGTTCCAGCTTGACCCAGACCGCCCAGTTGCCGAGCGGGGTGAGGGTGGCATGCCCTTTGCCCAGCGTCAGCGCTCCGACGGCGGCGAGGCCTTCCAGGGCCCAGTCGAGCAGCAGGGCGTTGAGGTCGGCGCTCCGGGCGGGTCCGGTGGCCTTGTCAGCGGCCTGGTCGGCGGCCTTGTCAGGGACCGAACCTGCCGGGCCCACGGGTGCGGCGGGCGCGGTTCTGCCGGGGCCCAGGGGCACTTCGCAGCGCTCCTCCTGGAGTTCGGCGACGCGCTGGCCGAGGAGGTCCAGCAGGGCGGGGACGGTGACGGGGCCCGCGGAGAGCTGGAGGAGGGAGAGCACCTGGGGCACGGCCTCGACGGCTTCGGCGACCGCACCCGCCTCGATGCCCTCGGGGGCGGCGTGGACGAGCGACCAGGCGTCGAAGAGCGCGACCCAGCCGCGCAGCACGGCGGAGTCGTCCCGGTCCCAGGCGCGCAGCCGCCAGCCGGGGCGGGCGGTGTCGCCGTGGAGTTCGACGAGTCCGGCCAGCCGGGCCCGGTCCCAGCCGGCGCGGACCTGCGCCGGGGAGAGCTCCAGGGCGGTGGCCGCCCGTTCGAGGGCGTGGGCCGCGAGCGGGGTGGCGGTGCCCGGCCCCGGGGTGCCGGCCGCCCAGTGGGCGATGCGCACGGCGTCGGCGAGCACCCCCCTGGCCTGGCGGGCCAGTTCCGCGCGGGGCGGGGTGCCCTCGGGGGGCCGGGGGGCCGGCCTGGTGCGCCGGGTGGTCACGGCCTTGCGGGCGGTGGCAAGGGGTCGCGGGCGGACAAGTCGCAGCCTGGAGTCGCGCGGGGTACGGGACGTCACGGGAGCAGTCTTGCCCCTGACGGCCCGAAAGCCCAAACGGAAGCCGTTTCACCGGTACGTGAAAGGTTCCCCGGGTGCGGGAGCAAGGGGGAGAGTTCACCCCATCGGCTCACATCAGGGGCGTGAGGAAGCGTCTCAGGGTCTCTTCGTAGCGGGCCGGGCCGGCATTCCACATCGACGCATGCGGAGCCTGCGGTACGGCATGGAGAGCGACGAGGTCCGCGCGGCGGGCGGCGAGCTCGCGGGAGGGGCCCCACGGGGCGATCGTGTCGTCGGGGCCGTGCAGGATCAGGGTCGGGGTGCGCAGGGAGGCCGGTACCGATGTCTCCAGCACCGGGGTGGGGCCCATCCCGGTGCGGCCCTGGGCGGCACGGACGGCGAGGGGCAGCAGGGCGGCCGGGACGCCTCGGGCGGCGGCCAGGGCGCGCAGGGTGACCGGCCAGTCCAGTACCGGGGAGTCGAGGACGATGCCGCTGATCCGGTCGCGGAGCGGGGATTCGACGGCGGCGTACAGGGCCATCGTGGCGCCGGTGGACCAGCCGATGACGATCACGTTCCGGGCGCCGTAGCGCACGGCGTACCGGAGGGCCGCGTCGAGGTCGCGCCACTCGGAGGCGCCGAAGTGGCCGAGGCCGTCGGCGGGGCGGGGGGCTCCGGGGTCGCCGCGGTAGGCGAGGTCGAGCACGGGGAAGCGCTGCTGGTGCAGGAACCCCATGAGGTTCATGGGGTGGGTCCGGGTGGCGCCGAGGCCGTGGACGGTGATGATCCAGGTGTCGCGCGCGCCGGGGACGTACCAGGCGGGCAGGGTCCCGAGTTCGCCCGGGATCTCGACGTCCTGGTGGTCGAGGCCGAGGTCGCTGCCGGGGTCGCCGCCGTACAGGGCGGGGGTGAGCCGGACCTTGGTGCCCGGTTCGAGGATTCCCTGGCCGACGCTCTCCAGCCTGCGGACCACGGTGTCGGCGCCCTCCGACGCCCCTTCGACGACGGGTCCGACGACCGCGTGGACCCCGGATCCGGCGAGGCCCCAGGTGCCGGGCCGGAGCGCCGAGAAGGAACGGGTCAGGGTGACCTGCCCGGCCGCGGTGGCGTGCACGGTGAGTCTGCGGTCGGCAGGGAGGGGACGTCCGGGCGTCGCCTTGAGGGCGACGTCGCTGGCGTACCGGCCGGCCGCGACCGCTGCCGCACCGACGCCGAGGATCGAGGTGACGGCCGCTGCCGTCGCGGTTACCGGGCGCACCGCTTCAGTGTCGTGGGGCGGGAGGCGGGCTGCCAGCGGATGGGGGCCGTCCGGGGCGGACCGGGCTGCGGACGGTGCTCGGGCGGACCGGGGCCGGACGGCGCTCGGGCGGCCCCAGGGCCGGACGGTGCCCGGGGCTCGGACGGCGCTCGGGCGGACACAGGGCCCGTCCCCGGTCGGCCCCGTCCCGGTCTCACGCGGCCCCTCCCCCGGTCAGCCGCGCTGGCCGTACCCCTTGAGCGCTTCCGTCACCTCGGCCAGCTGGGCCGTGGAGAGCAGGGCCGGGGTGCGGCCCGGCACCGAGCCGGCGGTGAGCCAGAGGTGGCACAGCCACTCCAGTTGGGCGGTGCGGTCGTAGGCCTGGTCGAGCGTGTCGCCGTAGGTGACGGTTCCGTGGTTGGCGAGCAGACAGCCGGTGCGGCCCCGGAGTGCTTCGAGCATGGCGTCCGCCAGCTCCGGGGTGCCGTAGCGCGCGTAGGCGGCGGTGCGGACGGGACCGCCGAGGATGGCCGCCGCGTAGTGCACGAGCGGCACCTCGGTGACGAGGGTGGAGACGGCGGTGGCGTGCACGGCGTGGGTGTGGACCACGGCGGCGGCGTCGGTGGAGCGGTAGACCGCCAGATGGAGGGGGAGTTCGCTGGTCGGCCCGAGCTCCCCGAGGACCTGGCGTCCGTCCAGGTCGACGCCGACCGCGTCCCCGGGTCCGAGCCGGTCGTAGGGCACCCCGCTGGGCGTCACCAGGACGAGGTCGCCGACGCGGGCGGACACATTGCCGGAGGTGCCGACGACGAGACCGTCCGCCGCGCTCCGGCGGGCCGTGTCGACGACTCCCTGCCAGGCCTGACGGACGGATTCCGGCTGCTGCTCGCTCATGGGGCGAGCCTAGGAGGGAAGGCGCGCAACCGGAACGTCACACAAGGGGTGACGGGGATCTCTTCCGGCACCGAACGGCCGTTCAAAATGTTCGCCAACGGGCGGCAAAGGGCAGTCCACGCCGCGCCCCACAGGCAGCGCCCAGTCCCTCCCGCACACAAGCGGAAGCACTCCACTCCGGTTGAGGTCACCACAGAGCCCCGCTCAGTTCATCTTCCGTTCACCCAGGTTGCCTACGGTCCACGAGCCACTGACGTCGAACGATTGCCTGGGTAAATGGAACACATCACGCTGCTGCTTGCGATTGTGGTCGTAACAGCTCTCGTGTTCGATTTCACGAACGGTTTCCACGACACCGCCAACGCGATGGCGACCACCATCTCGACCGGCGCACTGAAGCCCAAGACAGCGGTGGCCATGTCCGCCGTTCTCAACCTGATCGGCGCGTTCCTGTCGGTGGAGGTCGCCAAGACGATCTCCGGCGGGATTGTCAACGAGAACGGCCTCAGAACCGAGGTCATCTTCGCGGCGCTCGTCGGCGCCATCCTGTGGAATCTGCTGACCTGGCTGCTGGGGCTGCCCTCCAGTTCCTCCCACGCCCTGTTCGGCGGTCTGATCGGCGCCGCGGTCATGTCGGCCGGCTGGTCCTCGATCAACGGCGGCACCGTCGTCACCAAGGTGCTGCTCCCCGCGATCGCCGCCCCGCTGGTCGCCGGTATCGCCGCGATGCTGGCCACCCGGCTGACGTACCGGATCAACCGGAACGTCACCGACCCCAACCAGCTGAAGTCGACCGCCAAGGGCTACCGGGCCGGGCAGATCGCCTCCGCCGGTCTCGTCTCGCTCGCCCACGGCACCAACGACGCCCAGAAGACGATGGGCATCATCACCCTCGCCCTGGTCACCAGCGGTGTCCTGGCCCCCGGCTCCAACCCACCCCTGTGGGTCATCGTCTCCGCCGGTGTCGCCATCGCGCTCGGTACGTACCTCGGCGGCTGGCGCATCATCCGCACCATGGGCAAGGGTCTGACCGACCTCCGGCCGCCGCAGGGCTTCGCCGCCCAGACCAGTGCGGCGACCGTCATCCTGGCCTCCTCGCACCTCGGCTTCTCGCTCTCCACCACGCAGTCCTGCTCCGGCGCCGTGATGGGCGCGGGCCTCGGCCGCAAGGGCGGTGTGGTCCGCTGGTCCACCGCCACCCGGATGTTCGTCGCCTGGGGTCTGACGCTCCCGGCCGCGGCTCTGGTCGGCGCCGCAGCCGAGTTCCTGACCAAGCAGGGCACGTGGGGCATCACCCTCACCGCGATCCTGCTCGTGGGCGGCTCCTTCGCGATCTGGGTGGCCTCGCGCCGCCAGCCCGTGGACCACACCAACGTCAACGACACGGACGGCGTCGACGAGCCCCAGGGCGTCGTCACCACGGCCATCGCCGCGGTCCAGCCGCCGCCGGTCGGGGCCCCGGCCTCCGACCTCATGACCACCATCCCGGCCCCGGCTTCGGCGCCCGACGACCCGGCCCGGCCGCCGGCCACGGTGTAAGGACAGATCCGCATGAAAATCGACTGGGCAGCTCTCGCCTCCGTCTTCGGTGTCAGCCTCGTGGTCACCGTCGCGCTGGTCGGCGTCTTCACCCTGGGCATCGTCGCCCTCTCCAAGCAGTCCGCGACGGCCGAAGGCAACGCCTCCGGCGGAGCGGTCGCGCTGGCGCGCACCGGCGCGTACGCCTGCTTCGCGCTGTGCGTGGCGGCGGTCTCGTACGGGATCTATCTGATCGTCGCCTGACCCCGTTCCACCGCACTCCCTCGGGCCGGACACACCTCGTGTGTCCGGCCCGATGTGCGTCCGCGTGTGGGTCCGCCCACAGTGGAGCCCCGCAGGTCAACAGCGAGTTGACGGCTGTTCTCGGGGCGTGGTGGACTGCCGGAGCCATTTACGGCGACAGCTGAGGAAGCCGGTGCGAATCCGGCGCGGTCCCGCCACTGTCACCGGGGAGCACTCCCCCACACCGGACGTCACGGCTCGCGGTACGCGGGCTGGAAGGCCGGGGGAACTGCGGATCCGGGAGCCAGGAGACTCTCGTCGCCGGTCACGTCGAACCAGGGCGCGGACCCTGAGTGAGGACCTACGCCATGCCCGGCCGCCGTGCGCCGTTCCCTGCGCCGCTTCCTGTGCCCCTCCATGCGGCCCTTCATGTGGCCCTCCGTGCCGGAACGCCTCTTTCCACGACCGGCTGAGCCGTGCGTGCCGATCGCGTCTTCGCGTACGGCGCCACGGCCGGGATGGTCGCCGACGCGCTGCTCGGCGATCCCCGGCGTGGCCACCCCGTCGCCGGATTCGGCCGCGCCGCGGCGCGGGTCGAGTCCCTGCTGTGGCGTGACGACCGTGGCCGGGGCGCGCTGCACACCCTGGTGTGCGCCGGAGGCGCCGTGGGGGCCGCCGCGCTGACCGCCCGTGCCGTACGGGGACGCCCCGCGCTCGCCGTCGCGCTGACCGCCGCCACCGCCTGGTCCGTCGTCGGCGGTACGTCGCTGGGCCGGGAGGCCCGCGCCATCGGGGGCGCGCTGGCCGCCGGGGACCTGGAGGTGGCCCGGGAGCGGCTGCCGCATCTGTGCGGGCGCGATCCGCAGGCCCTGGACGGGCCGGGGATGGCCCGCGCGGTCGTCGAGTCGGTCGCCGAGAACACGTCGGACGCCGTCGTCGGCGCGCTGGTGTGGGGGGCGATCGGCGGGGTGCCGGGGCTCGTCGGGTTCCGGGCGGTGAACACGCTGGACGCGATGGTCGGCCACAAGGCGCCCCGCTACCGCCGTTACGGCTGGGCCTCGGCCCGCCTGGACGACGTGGCGGGGTGGCCGGGCGCCCGGCTGACGGCCGCGCTGGCCGTGGTCGGCGGCGGGCGGCCCGCGCAGGCCGTACGCGCCTGGAAGGCGGACGCGCACCGCCACCCGAGCCCGAACGCGGGCCCGGTGGAGGCGGCGTTCGCGGGGGCGCTCGGCGTACGGCTGGGCGGGACGCTGGCGTACGCGGGGCGCGTGGAGCACCGGCCGGTGCTGAACGGGGAGTCCGGGCGGGACGTGCGGGGCGCGGACATCGAGCGCGCGGTGCGGCTGTCGCGCCGGGTGAGTGCGCTGGCTCTGGCGGTGTGCGTGGCGGGGCGGTTGGCGGCGGGGCGCATGGTCGCGCGGCGATCGGTCACGGGAAGGTCGTCGACAGGGTCGGCAGGACAGAAGCGGGGGCGGGCATGAGTGGCGGCGGGCTGCTGGTCGCGGGGACGACCTCGGACGCGGGGAAGAGCGTCGTCACTGCGGGCATCTGCCGCTGGCTGGTGCGCCGGGGCGTGAAGGTCGCGCCGTTCAAGGCACAGAACATGTCCCTCAACTCCTTCGTGACCCGTGAGGGCGCGGAGATCGGGCGTGCCCAGGCCATGCAGGCGCAGGCCGCCCGGGTGGAGCCGACGGCCCTGATGAACCCGGTGCTGCTGAAGCCCGGCAGCGACCGGTCCAGCCAGGTGGTCCTCATGGGCAAGCCGGTGGGCGAGATGAGCGCCCGGGGGTACCACGGGGGCCGTCAGGAGGCGCTGCTCGGGACGGTGACCGACTGCCTGGAGGAGCTGCGGTCGACATACGACGCGGTGATCTGCGAGGGGGCCGGGTCCCCCGCCGAGATCAATCTGCGGCGGACCGACATCGTGAACATGGGCATCGCGCGGGCCGCCCGCTTCCCCGTGCTGGTCGTCGGGGACATCGACCGGGGCGGGGTCTTCGCCTCGTTCTTCGGGACGACGGCGCTGCTGAGCGCGGAGGACCAGTCGCTGGTCGCCGGGTACCTGGTGAACAAGTTCCGGGGTGACGTCTCGCTGCTGGAGCCGGGGCTCGACATGCTGTACGGACTGACCGGGCGGCGTACGTACGGAGTGCTGCCGTACGCCCATGGGCTCGGCATCGACGAGGAGGACGGCCTGCGGGTCTCCCTGCGGGGTGCGGTGCGGGAGTCGGTCGTGGCTCCCCCGCACGGTGAGGACGTGTTGCGGGTCGCGGTCTGCGCGGTGCCGTTGATGTCCAACTTCACGGACGTGGACGCGCTGGCCGCCGAACCGGGCGTCGTTGTGCGGTTCGTGGACCGGGCGGAGGAGCTGGCCGACGCGGACCTGGTGATCGTGCCGGGGACGCGCGGCACGGTGAAGGCGCTGGCCTGGCTGCGTGAGCGCGGTCTCGCGGACGCATTGGTCCGGCGTGCGGCGGAGGGGCGGCCGGTGCTGGGGATCTGCGGCGGGTTCCAGGTGCTCGGCGAGCGGATCGAGGACGAGGTGGAGTCGCGGGCGGGGGTGGTGGACGGGCTCGGCCTGCTGCCCGTGCGGATTCGGTTCGACCGGGACAAGACGCTGGCGCGGCCGGTGGGTTCGGCGCTCGGTGAGGTGGTGGAGGGGTACGAGATCCACCACGGGGTGGCCGACGTACGGGGCGGGGAACCGTTCCTGGACGGGTGCCGGGTGGGGGCGGTGTGGGGGACGCACTGGCACGGGTCGCTGGAGAGCGATGCGTTCCGGCGGCGGTTCCTGGTGGCGGTGGCCCGGGCCGCGGGGCGGCGGTTCGTTCCTGCGCCGGACACGAGGTTCGGGGTGCTGCGGGAGGAGCAGTTGGATCGGCTGGGGGATCTGGTGGAGGAGCATGCGGATACGGAGGCGTTGTGGGGGTTGATCGAGGGGGGCGCGCCTGCGGGGTTGCCGTTTGTGCCACCGGGGGCGCCGACGTTGGGTGCGGGTGCGGGTGGTGCGGCGAGCCGGGGCGCTGCCCCGGACCCCGCTCCTCAATCGCCGGAGGGGCTTGAAGTGGGTCACCCGGAGGCGCAAGGGAAGGCCCCAAGACCCCAGGGGCCCGATGGTGCTGATGTTCATCTCGACGAGGAGGCCTTGTGAGTACGCCCTATCCCTTTACCGCGATCGTCGGGCAGGACGATCTGCGGCTCGGGCTCTTGCTCAATGCCGTCAGTCCGGCCGTCGGCGGCGTGCTCGTGCGGGGTGAGAAGGGGACCGCCAAGTCCACCGCCGTGCGGGCGCTCGCCGCGCTGATGCCCGAGGTCTCCGTCGTACCGGGGTGCCGGTTCTCCTGTGACCCCGGCTCTCCCGATCCGGCGTGTCCCGATGGGCCCCACGCGGAGGCGGCCGGTGTGTCGCGTCCGGCGCGGACCGTGGAGCTGCCCGTGGGCGCGTCCGAGGACCGGCTCGTGGGGGCGTTGGACATCGAGCGGGCGCTCTCGGAGGGCGTGAAGGCGTTCGAGCCGGGGCTGTTGGCCGACGCGCATCGCGGGATCCTGTACGTCGACGAGGTCAACCTCCTCCACGACCACCTGGTGGACCTGCTGCTGGACGCGGCGGCCATGGGTGCCTCGTACGTCGAGCGCGAGGGCGTCTCCGTACGGCATGCGGCGCGGTTCCTGCTGGTCGGGACGATGAACCCGGAAGAGGGCGAGCTGCGGCCGCAGTTGCTGGACCGGTTCGGGCTGACCGTGGAGGTCTCCGCCTCCCGGGACACCGACGAGCGGGTGGAGGTCGTGCGGCGGCGGCTCGCGTACGACGACGATCCCGAGGGGTTCGCCGCGCGCTGGGCCGAGGAGGAGGGCGCCCTGCGCGAGCGGATCGCCGCCGCGCGCGTCCTGCTGCCCCGGGTCGTGCTGAGCGACGGCGTGCTGCGGCAGATCGCGGCCACCTGCGCCGCGTTCGAGGTCGACGGGATGCGAGCCGACATCGTGATGGCCCGTACCGCCACCGCGCTCGCCGCCTGGGCGGGGCGCGAGGAGGTCACCGCAGACGACGTACGGCAGGCGGCCCTGCTGGCCCTCCCCCACCGGCGGCGTCGCAACCCGTTCGACGCGCCCGGTCTCGACGAGGACAAGCTCGACCGGACCCTGGACGAGGCCGGCCCCCGGGACGACCACGACGACGATGACCCCGACCCCGGGCCCGATGGCGGTGGCGACGGTGGTGGGGGCGGGGGTGTGCCGCCGCAGGCCGATGGCGAGGACCGTACGCCGCCCCAGAGTGCGGAGGGCGACTCTCCGTCCCCGGGCCCCGAGGGCACGCCCGAGAACACGCCCGGCCGATCCGCCGGGGGTGAGCAGCAGCCCGTGGCCGCCGCCGAGCCGTTCCGGACGAAGATGCTCAGCGTGCCGGGGCTGGGGGAAGGTGCTGCGGGGCGGCGTTCCCGGGCGCGTACCGAGCATGGTCGGACCACTGGAGCGGTTCGGCCACAGGGCTCGCTGACCAAGCTCCACCTGGCCGCCACCGTGCAGGCCGCCGCCCCGCACCAGCGTGCGCGCGGGCGTGCGGGGCGCGGGCTCGTGGTGCGCCGGGACGATCTGCGGCAGGCGACCCGGGAGGGGCGGGAGGGCAACCTCGTGCTGTTCGTCGTGGACGCCTCCGGGTCGATGGCGGCCCGGCAGCGGATGAGTGCCGTCAAGGGGGCCGTGCTCTCCCTGCTGCTCGACGCCTACCAGCGGCGGGACAAGGTCGGTCTGGTGACCTTCCGGGGCAAGGAGGCGGAGGTGGCGCTGCCGCCAACCTCCTCCGTCGACGCGGCCGCCGCCCGGCTGGAGTCGCTGCCGACGGGCGGGCGCACTCCGCTCGCCGCTGGGCTGCTCAAGGCCCATGACGTGCTGCGCGTGGAGCGGCTGCGCGATCCGTCGCGGCGGCCCCTGCTCGTCGTCGTCACGGACGGGCGGGCGACCGGCGGTCCGGAGCCCGTGGCGCTCGCCGGGCGGGCGGCGCGGCTACATCGTGCCGAGGGGACGGCCTCGGTCGTCGTGGACTGCGAGTCGGGGTACGTACGCCTCGGTCTCGCCGGGGAGTTGGCCCGGGAACTGGGAGGCACCGCCGTCACGCTCGACGAGCTGCGGGCCGACTCGATCGCCGGGCTCGTCAAGGACGTCACCGCAGCCGGGAGGGCCGCTTAATGCCGCAGGGACAGCCGACATCGGTGCCGGACGACGGGCTCACCACCCGTCAGCGCCGCAACCGCCCGCTCCTGTTCGTCCACACGGGCATCGGGAAAGGCAAGTCGACGGCCGCCTTCGGGCTCGCGCTGCGGGCCTGGAACCAGGGGTGGCCGATCGGGGTGTTCCAGTTCGTGAAGTCGGCGAAGTGGAAGGTCGGCGAGGAGAACGCGCTGAAGGTGCTGGGCGCGAGCGGCGAGGGCGGCACCGTCGACTGGCACAAGATGGGCGAGGGCTGGTCCTGGGTCCAGCGCGACGGCCAGGTCGACAACGAGGAGAAGGCCCGCGAGGGCTGGGAGCAGGTCAAGCGGGACCTGGCGGCGGAGACGTACAAGCTGTACGTGCTCGACGAGTTCGCCTATCCGCTGCACTGGGGCTGGATCGACACCGACGAGGTCGTCGAGGTGATGCGGAACCGGCCCGGCACCCAGCACGTGGTGATCACCGGCCGCAACGCGCCCGACAAGCTCATCGAGGCCGCCGACCTGGTGACCGACATGTCGAAGGTCAAGCACCCGATGGACGCGGGGCAGAAGGGCCAGAGGGGCATCGAGTGGTGAGTGTGCCCCGTCTGGTCATCGCCGCTCCGGCTTCCAACAGCGGCAAGACCACCGTCGCCACCGGTCTGATGGCCGCCTTCGCCGCGCGCGGGCTCGCCGTCTCGCCGCACAAGGTCGGCCCGGACTACATCGATCCGGGCTACCACTCCCTGGCGACGGGCCGCCCCGGCCGGAATCTCGACGCGTACATGTGCGGGACGGATCTCGTCGCCCCGCTCTTCGCGCACGGGTCGGCGGGGTGCGATCTCGCCGTGGTCGAGGGCGTGATGGGGCTGTACGACGGTGCCTCGGGCCAGGGTGAGCTGGCGTCGACCGCGCAGGTGGCCAAGCTCCTCAAGGCGCCCGTGGTGCTGGTGGTGGACGCCTCCTCGCAGTCCCGGTCGGTGGCGGCCCTGGTGCACGGGTTCGCCTCCTGGGATCCGGAGGTGCGGATCGGCGGGGTGATCCTGAACAAGGTGGCCTCGGACCGGCACGAGGCGCTGTTGCGGGACGCGCTGGACGAGTCGGGGCTGCCGGTGCTCGGCGTGATCCGGCGGGCGCCGCAGGTCGCGACGCCCTCGCGCCACCTGGGGCTGGTCCCGGTCGCCGAGCGGCAGAGCGACGCGGTGGACGCCGTACGGGCCATGGGCGAGCGGGTGCGCGCCGGGTGCGACCTGGACGCGCTGCTCGCGCTGGCGCGGACGGCTCCCGCGCTGGCGGACGCGCCGTGGACACCGGCGTACGCCCCCGGGCCCGGCGGCGAGAAGCCCGTCGTCGCCGTGGCGGGCGGGGCCGCGTTCACCTTCGCGTACGCGGAGCACGCCGAACTGCTGACGGCGGCCGGTGCGGAAGTCGTGACCTTTGATCCGCTGCGGGACGAGAAGCTGCCGACGGGGACGGCGGGGCTCGTCATCGGCGGCGGGTTCCCGGAGATGTACGCCCCCGAGCTGTCGGCCAACGAGCCGTTGCGGCGGGCGGTCACGGAACTGGCCCTGAGCGGTACGCCGGTGGCCGCCGAGTGCGCGGGGCTGCTGTATCTGGCCCGCGAGCTGGACGGGAAGCCGATGTGCGGGGTGCTGGACGCCGAGGCCCGGATGTCGGAGCGGCTGACGCTCGGGTACCGGCAGGCGGTGGCGGTCTCGGACAGCCCGCTGGCGGCGGCCGGGACCCGGATGCGGGGGCACGAGTTCCACCGGACGGTGCTGGAACCGGTGGCGGGGACCACGCCCGCCTGGGGCATGCACCAGCCGGAGCGGCGGGTGGAGGGGTACGTCCAGCGGGGCGTGCACGCGAGCTATCTGCACACCCACTGGGCCGCGTCGCCCGAGGTGGCCCGGCGGTTCGTCGAGCACTGCCGGGCGTTTCCGGCGCGGTGAGCGGATCGCCGCCGCCCGGCTTCACGGACCGCGTACCGGCCGGCGCTTCCGGCGCGGTGAACAGCAGCGCGTCCGGCGCACCCGGGCGTCCGGGGCGTACGCGCGGCTCACTCGGCGATGCCGACGACCAGCCAGATGAAGCCCACGCCCCCGATGGTGCAGAGAAGGGTGGAGCGGGCGGGATGGGTGTGGTGCGCCTCGGGAAGGATCTCGGCGGCGGCCAGGTAGAGCAGGGCTCCGCCGAAGAAGCCGAGATAGCCGCCGAGCAGTTCCTCCGGAAGGGTGAACAGCAGCGTCGTCGCCGCGCCCACGACCGGTGCCACGGCGGCCGCGAACAGCATCAGGAGCGCCTTGCGGCGGGCGTTCCCGTACAGACTGGTGAGGGTGTACGTGTTGAATCCGTCGGCGAAGTCATGACTGATCACCGCCAGCGCGACGGCCACGCCCATGGAGCCGCTGACCTGGAAGGCGGCACCGAGCGCGATGCCGTCCATCAGACTGTGGCCGACCATCGCGGCGGCCGCCGTCAGCCCCACCTGCGGTACGCGGTCGCCGTGGTGCCCGCCGCCCGCCCCGTGTGCCACCTGGCGTACGGAGAGCAGCCGCTCGACCAGATGGGCCACCAGGAAGCCGCCCACGAACAGCAGCAGCGCCATCGGCACCCCGAACACCGGCTCGCCCGCCGCCTCGATCGCCTCCGGCAGGAGATCGAGGCCGACCACGCCGAGCATCAGCCCGCCGGCGAGGCCGAGCACCAGATGGCGGCGGTCGGTGACGCGTTGGGCGACCCAGCCGCCGGCCAGGGTCATCAGGAACGCGCCGAGCGCGACGAACACCGCCATGGGGCCTTGCTAGCCGATCGGGCGCCCTCCGCGCATCTCAGGGTGCCCTTACCGATGGCGTCCCCGCCGCCCCTCCCGTCGCCCGGGCCCGCCCTCCGTATACGGGTTCGTATACGGAGCGGACCCGCCCCCTTCCCCGTACCACCCAGACGTCTGACCTGAAAGGCAGGACTCCGCCGATGACCGGAGCATCCGTCGGCCCCGGACCGAAGTCCGGCGCCCGCAGTCTGGTGGTGGGGGTCGGCGCCCGCCGGGGCGCCTCGGGCGACGCGGTGTTCGCCCTGATCAAGGCGGTGTTGAGCGGGGCGGGGCTGGACCCGGCGGAGGTGGCGGAGGTGGCCACGGTCGACGCCAGGGGGGACGAGCCGGGGATCGTGGGGGCGGCGGCCCGGCTCGGGGTGCCGGTGCGGACCCATCCGGCCGGGGCGCTGGCCGCGGTCCGGGTGCCGCACCCCTCGGGGACGGTGGGCGCGGCGGTGGGGACTCCGTCGGTCGCGGAGGCCGCCGCGCTGATCGAGGCGGACGAGCTGGTGGTGCCGAAGACCCGCGCCCCGGGCGGGGAGTCGGCGGTGGAGGGGATGGCTAAGGGGGTGGCGACCTGTGCGGTGGCCCGCCGTTTTCCGGCCGCCGACGGGACTTTCCCTGTTTCCGGCAGGAAAACTTCCACCTCACCGGTGACGGCAGGCTCCCGCCCGTTCACCATGGCTGCCATGAATCCCCCCACGCATCCCCCCACGCGGGACATCGAGAGCGCCGGGCCCGACCTGCGGCACCACGGCGACGCGGAGGTGCGCGGCGAGAATCTGACCGATCTCGCCGTGAACGTCCGTACCCACACCCCTCCCCCGTGGCTGCGCGAGCGGATAGCCGCGTCGCTCACCTCGCTGGCCGCCTATCCCGACGGGTCGTCCGCCCGGGCCTCGGTCGCCGGCCGGCACGGGCTGCCGGTGGAGCGGGTGCTGCTGACGGCGGGCGCGGCCGAGGCGTTCGTCCTGATCGCCCGGGCTCTTCCGGCCCGCCGCCCGGTCGTGGTGCACCCGCAGTTCACCGAGCCGGAGGCGGCGCTGCGGGCGGCCGGGCACGAGGTGGGACGGGTCCTGCTGCGGGCCGAGGACGGCTTCCGGCTCGATCCGGCGGCGGTGCCCGAGGACGCGGACCTCGTGGTGATCGGCAATCCGACGAACCCGACGTCCGTGCTGCACCCGGCGGCCCTGCTGGAGAAGCTGGCGCGGCCGGGGCGGACGCTGGTGGTCGACGAGGCGTTCATGGACGTCGTGCCGGGCGAGCGCGAAGCGCTGTGCGACCGGACGGACATTCCGGGGCTCGTGGTGCTGCGCAGCCTCACCAAGACCTGGGGGCTCGCCGGGCTGCGGATCGGTTACGTGCTGGCGGAGCCGGAGACGGTGGCGCTGCTCGCCGATGCGCAGCCGCTGTGGCCGGTGTCCACCCCGGCGCTGGCGGCGGCGGAGGCGTGCATGGAGCCGCGGGCGCTGGTGGAGGCGGCGGAGGCGGCGGACCGGATCACGGTGGACCGGGCCCATCTGCTCGCCGGTCTCGCGGAGTTCAGCGAGGTGGAGGTGGTGGAGGCGGCCCGTGGGCCGTTCGTGCTGGTGCGGCTGGAGCGGGCGGCGGACGTCCGGGAGCGGCTGCGGCTGCTGGGCTTCGCGGCCCGGCGCGGCGATACGTTCCCGGGGCTCGGGCCGCGGTGGCTGCGGCTCGCGGTCCGCGACCGGGCCACGACCAATCGTTTCCTCCAGGCCCTGGACCAGGCCGTGCAGGCGCTGCCCGCGAGATCGGGGCGCTGAGGGAGCCCCGCAGGACCCGGGGGCGGCGTCCGTCGTGCGGACGCCGCCCCCTCGCGCGTATCAGCTCTGGCCGCTGCTGCGCCTGCGCGCCAGCACCGTGGCGCCCGCGCCGACGGCGAGGAGGAGGGCCGCGCCGCCCGCGATGTACGGGGTGGTGGAGCTGCCGCCGGTCTCGGCGAGGTTGGCCTCGGTGGGGGCGGTGCCGGTGTCGGAGCCGGTCTGCGTCTTCACGTCGCTGTCGCCCCCGCCGTCGCCCTTGCCGCCGTCGGACTTGCCACTGTCGCCGCCGGTGCTTCCGTCTCCGCCACTGTCGCCGCCGGTGCTTCCGTCTCCGCCACTGTCGCCGCCGGTGCTTCCGTCTCCGCCGCTGTCGCCGCCCGTGGAACCGCCGTCGGTGGAACCGCCCGTGGAGCCGCCCGTGGTGCTGGGCTCCTCGGGGGTCTTCGGCCCCTTCGGGGCCTCGCAGGTCGCCTCGGCGAGGGTGACCTCGCCGTTGACCTCGGCGACGTTGAGCTTCAGCGGGTTGACCGCCACCTTGAGCTGGAGCGCCGTCGCGGCCGCCGTGCGCTCGGTGGTGACCGTCTTGGACAGGTCGAGGGTGACCTCGCCGACGCCCGGCACGGACACCTGGGTCGGGCCGCCCGCGCTGAGCGTGACCTTCTTGCCGAGGACCTTGATGTGGCCGAGCACATTCGATTCGGCGACGGGCTGCTTACCCGTCTCGCAGACCGCCTTGGAGGTGACCTTCTCGACCTCGATGAGCGAGAGCGCCGCGAGTCCGGGGACATGGATCCGGGCCTTCGCCAGGTTGGTGTAGCCCTCGGCCCTGTGCTCGTCGACGGTGGCGTTCGCGGTGGCCACATCGGCGCGCAGGACGCTCACCGGTCGGCCCTCGACCCCGTCCACGTCCACCGTCAGCGCGGTCTTCTCGGCGCTGGCCGGGGCCTGCACCTCGTTGAGCGTGACCTTGAGGGGCACCTGGACGGACTTGTTGAGGAGCGAGACGTCGAGCCCGGTACGGAGCACGACCGCGCTCGCCCTGCCCTCACCGCCGGTGGTGGGCGTCGCCGGGGCTGCGTGCGCGGGGACGGCGGCGAGCAGCGCGACGGGGGCGGCGGCGACCGCCACGGCGGCGAGACGGAAGGTGTTGCTGTTCAAGATGGTGGAACCCCCACAAGAGACATGGAGCCACCGGCACAGTCCAATGGGGGACATCGCCCGGCCGGTGGCCTCGACTCCGTGAATCTTTACGCACTGAGGGTGAACTGGCGGATACCTGACGTGAGTTCACCCCAAAGGGGGGTTTCCGCGCACATATTCGAATCTTTCGGCACGTGCGTTCCCTCCCGCCCCTCCCCGTCACCCGTTTCACACGGTGAGTGCCAGGGCGCATGACCGGTCGGGCTGTATCAACGAGCCGGTGGCCGCATCCGTCACTGCCCGTCAACACACCGCCGTGTCAGCCGATGACCCGCCCGTTCAGCACGATGTGCCGGGGCGCCGCCAGCACCCGGACGTCCGCGCGCGGGTCCGCGTCGTACACGACCAGGTCCGCCGGAGCCCCTTCCTCAAGACCGGGCCGCCCCAGCCAGCGCCTGGCTCCCCACGCGGTCGCGGACAGGGCCTCCAGGGGCGGGATGCCCGCCTTGACCAGCTCGGCGACCTCGCCCGCGACCAGGCCGTGCGCCAGGGAGCCGCCCGCGTCGGTGCCGACGTAGACCGGGATCCCGGCGTCGTACGCGGAGCGCACGGTGTCGTAGCGGCGGTCGTACAGCTGCCGCATATGGGCCGACCAGCGGGGGAACTTGGCCTCGCCGCCCGCCGCCAGGTCGGGGAAGGTGGCGATGTTGACCAGCGTCGGGACGATCGCGACGCCGCGTTCGGCGAAGAGCGGGATGGTGTCCTCGGTGAGACCCGTGGCGTGCTCGATGCAGTCGATGCCCGCCTCCACCAGATCGCGCAGCGACTCCTCGGCGAAGCAGTGCGCGGTGACCCGGGCGCCGAGCCGGTGCGCCTCGGCGATGGCGGCCTCGACCTCGCCGCGCGGCCAGCAGGCGGTGAGGTCCCCGGCGTCGCGGTCGATCCAGTCCCCCACCAGCTTGACCCAGCCGTCGCCGCGCCGGGCCTCCTGGGCGACGTACGCGACGAGGTCGCCGGGCTCGATCTCGTGCGCGTAGTTACGGATGTAGCGGCGGGTCCTGGCGATGTGGCGGCCGGCCCTGATGATCTTCGGCAGGTCGTCGCGGTCGTCGATCCAGCGGGTGTCGGAGGGCGATCCGGCGTCCCGGATCAGCAGGGTCCCGGCCTCCCGGTCGGTGAGCGCCTGCTTCTCGGCGGTCGCCGCGTCGACCGGGCCGTGCCGGTCCAGCCCGACATGGCAGTGGGCGTCGACCAGGCCGGGCAGCGCCCAGCCCCTGACCGTCACCGCGCCGTCCGCGCCGGGCGGCCGCTCGTAGGTGATCCGCCCGCCCACGGCCCACAGTTCGTCCCGCACCTCGTCCGGGCCGACGAGCACCCGGCCCTTCACCCGCAGCACCGGCCGCTCCTCCCGATCACTCACTCCGACCACCCGTCCGGCCAACCGTCCGACCGCTCACCCGATCACTCATACGCCGCACTGTACGAGGCCGCCGACGGGCCGTCGGTAGGCTGCCAGTGCCTTTCGACCGACGGACGAACCCGAAGAGAGCCCCACCGTGACGCACCCCTTCCTCGACCTCCCCCCGCTGACCGCCGGCCACTTCGCGGCGATCGAGCGGCGCGTGGCCCGGCTCCTCGCCACGGAGCAGGACGTCGTCATCACCCAGGGCGAGGCGCTGCTCCCGCCGGAGGGCTGCATCCGCGGCGGCGCGCGGCCCGGCTCGACCGCGCTGAACGTGGTCACGGGCCCGTACGGGCAGACCTTCGGCAACTGGCTGCGGGACTGCGGCGCCCAGGTCGTCGACCTCGCGGTGCCCTTCCACACGGCGGTGACCGCCGGCCAGGTCGCCGAGGCGCTGGCCGAGCACCCGGAGATCGACTTCGTCTCGCTGGTGCACGCGGAGGCGGCGACCGGCAACACCAACCCGGTCGCCGAGATCGGCGAGGTGGTCCGGGCGCACGGCGCGCTGTTCATGCTGGACGCGGTCGCCTCGGTGGGCGCCGAGCCGCTGCTGCCGGACGCGTGGGGCGTCGACCTGTGCGTGATCGGCGCGCAGAAGGCCATGGGCGGGCCCGCCGGGGTCTCCGCGGTGTCGGTGAGCGCGCGGGCCTGGGAGCGGATCGCCGCCAACCCGGCCGCGCCGCGCCGCTCCTACCTCTCGCTGCTGGACTGGAAGGAGCGCTGGATCGACGGCGGCCGCACGGCTCTGCCGCACGCCCCGGCGCAGCTGGAGATGCTGGGCCTGGAAGCGTGTGTGGCCCGGATCGAGGACGAGGGCCTGGAGACGGTGATGGCCCGCCACGCCTCGGCCGCCGCGGCGACCCGGGCCGGGGCGGTGGCCCTCGGCGGCGGTCTCGGTCCGTACGTCCACGAGGCGCGGGACGCGGCCCCGGTGGCGACGACGCTGCGCGCCCCGGCGGGGACGGACGCGGCCGCGCTGGTCGCCGCGGCACTGGCGGCGGACCCCGCGCTGCCGCTGGTCGCGGGCGGTGGGGCGCTGTCCAAGGAGATGATCCGGGTCAACCATTACGGGGCGGATGCGACGCGGGGCGCGGTGCTGTCCTCGCTCGCGGCTCTGGGGGCGGCGCTGACCGATGCGGGCCGGCAGGTCGATATCGAGGCTGCCCGCCGGGCTGTTTCGGAAACCTGGCCGAGCAGCTAATTTATCCATAATGCGGGGAGCTGCTTTATCGAAAGCAGCTCCCCGCATTCTTCTGCCCGCTTTCCCGTCGGCTAAACGCGGAAGTTTTCGCGAGGCTCGAACTTCATGATTCGGACACGTTCCAGGAGAGTTACGACCCTGTGACCGACTCCACACCGGCGGCGTTATGCCCGTTAAATTCGGGACAAAGCGGGGGAAGTTCTACCCGGATCATGGTGCGGCTCGCGCACGCCTGATAACACATGGACGCCCTTCACCCAACCCTTCACGTCGATGCAATTTCGAAATTTGCTGGGTAAATTCAATTCGCATGACCGCCGCACCAGCAGATCTTGCCCGTGCCCGAAGCGAATTCCTCAGTATCGATGCGCCGCGAGTGGAGGACGGAGCCGCGATCTGGCGCATTGCCCGCGACTCCCAGGTCCTGGACCTGAACTCCTCGTACAGCTACCTGCTGTGGTGCCGTGATTTCGCCGCGACGTCCGTCGTCGCCCGTGGCGAGAGCGGCGAGCCCATCGCCTTCGTGACGGGCTACATCCGGCCCGACCGCCCCCAGACCCTCGTCGTCTGGCAGGTGGCCGTCGACGCGGCCCACCGCGGCAAGGGGCTGGCCGCCACGCTGCTGGACGCGCTGACCGCCCGGGTCGCCGCCGACCAGGGCCTGTCGTCCGTGGAGACGACGATCACCCCGGACAACACCGCTTCCGACCGGCTGTTCACGTCCTACGCCCAGCGGCACGACGTGGCGCTGGAGCAGGAGGTCCTCTTCGACGGCGACCTGTTCCCCGAAGGGACCCATCTGCCCGAGGTGCTCTACCGGATCGGCCCGTTCGCCACCTGAGCCCGCCCGGGCGCGCCGCCGGCGTACCCGACCCGTACGCCCGCCGCCCGACCCCCGCCCGGCGCACCCGACGAGTGCGCCCGGCCCCACGACATTTCGCGCCGGCCGACCACCCGGCGCGGTCCCGGCCGCATCCGTGCGGCGGGGAGCACGAGACCACCGCCCGTCACACCCCCTCACGCAGGAGATCCGCTGTGACCATCACCCCGCCCGCACTGAGCGTCTTCGAGACCCTGGAGTCCGAGGTCCGGAGCTACTGCCGCGGCTGGCCCGCCGTCTTCAACCGTGCGCAGGGCGCCCGGCTGACCGACGAGGACGGCCACTCCTACCTGGACTTCTTCGCCGGGGCCGGCTCGCTCAACTACGGCCACAACAACCCGGTGCTGAAACGAGCGCTGATCGACTACATCGAGCGCGACGGCATCACCCACGGCCTGGACATGGCGACCACCGCCAAGCGCGCGTTCCTGGAGACGTTCCAGAACGTGATCCTGCGCCCGCGCGACCTGCCGTACAAGGTGATGTTCCCCGGCCCGACCGGCACCAACGCCGTCGAGTCGGCGCTGAAGCTGGCCCGTAAGGTCAAGGGCCGGGAAGCCGTCGTCTCGTTCACCAACGCCTTCCACGGCATGTCGCTGGGTTCGCTGGCCGTCACCGGCAACGCCTTCAAGCGCGCCGGGGCCGGGATCCCGCTGGTGCACGGCACCCCGATGCCGTTCGACAACTACTTCGACGGCACGGTCCCGGACTTCCTGTGGTTCGAGCGGCTCCTGGAGGACCAGGGCTCCGGGCTGAACAAGCCCGCCGCGGTGATCGTGGAGACGGTCCAGGGCGAGGGCGGCATCAACGTCGCCCGCGCCGAGTGGCTGCGGGCGCTCCAGGACCTGTGCCACCGCCAGGACATGCTGCTGATCGTCGACGACATCCAGATGGGCTGCGGCCGTACCGGCGGGTTCTTCTCCTTCGAGGAGGCCGGGATCACCCCGGACATCGTCACGCTGTCGAAGTCCATCAGCGGTTACGGGCTGCCGATGTCGCTGTGCCTGTTCAAGCCGGAGCTGGACATCTGGGAGCCGGGCGAGCACAACGGCACCTTCCGCGGCAACAACCCGGCCTTCGTCACGGCCGCCGCCGCGCTCCAGGCGTACTGGGCGGACGGCCAGATGGAGAAGCAGACCCTGGCCCGCGGCGAGCAGATCGAGCAGACGCTGCTGGCCATCTGCGCCGAGGAGCCGACCGCGCGGTTCCGCGGCCGGGGCCTGGTGTGGGGCATGGAGTTCGAGGACCCGGCGCGGGCCTCGGCGGTCTGCGCCCGCGCCTTCGAGCTGGGGCTCCTGCTGGAGACCTCCGGCCCGCAGAGCGAGGTCGTCAAGCTGCTGCCGCCGCTGACCATCACCCCCGAAGAGCTGGACGAGGGCCTGCGCACGCTGGCCCGTTCCGTCCGCGAGACGGCCTGACCCGGTACCGCCGGGGCAGGTGGAAGAAGAGAGGTCCCGGGCCGCGAGGCCCGGGACCCCGTGCAGAGAAGAGAAAGGCAACCGCTCACCGTGATCGTCCGATCGTTCAGTGACATCGAGAACACCGACCGGCATGTGAAGGCCGCGTCCGGCACCTGGGAGAGCAAGCGCATCGTGCTCGCCAAGGAGAAGGTCGGATTCTCGCTCCACGAGACCGTGCTGTACGCGGGCACGGAGACCTCCATGTGGTACGCGAACCACATCGAGGCGGTGCTGTGCACCGAGGGCGAGGCCGAGCTCACCAACGACGAGACCGGCGAGAAGCACTGGATCACGCCCGGCACGATGTATCTGCTGGACGGACATGAGCGGCACACCATGCGGCCCAAGACCGACTTCCGCTGCGTGTGCGTCTTCAATCCCCCCGTCACCGGACGGGAGGACCATGACGAGAACGGTGTCTACCCACTGCTGACCGAGGAGGGCTGAACCATGACCACCGAAGTACGCGCCGATCTGTACCCCTCGCGCGGCGCCGCCGAGATGACCACTCCCCGCCAGGACCCGGTCATCTGGTCCGCGCCGGGCGCACCGGGTCCGATCGCCGCCAAGGACCTCCAGAGCTACGAGCACGACGGTTTCCTCAGCATCGAGCAGCTGATCACGCCGGACGAGGTCGCCGTCTACCGGGCGGAGCTGGACCGGCTGGTCGCCGACCCGCTGATCCGCGCCGACGAGCGCTCCATCGTGGAGAAGCAGTCGCAGAACGTGCGGTCCGTCTTCGAGGTTCACAAGATCAGTGAGGTCTTCGCCGGGCTGGTCCGCGACGAGCGGGTGGTGGGCCGGGCCCGCCAGATCCTCGGCTCGGACGTGTACGTCCACCAGTCCCGGATCAATGTGAAGCCGGGCTTCGGGGCCTCGGGCTTCTACTGGCACTCGGACTTCGAGACGTGGCATGCGGAGGACGGTCTGCCGAACATGCGGACGGTGTCCGTGTCGATCGCGCTGACGGAGAACTTCGACACCAACGGCGGGCTGATGATCATGCCCGGTTCGCACAAGTCGTTCCTCGGCTGCGCGGGCGAGACGCCGAAGGACAACTACAAGAAGTCGCTCCAGATGCAGGACGCCGGCACCCCGTCCGACGAGGCGCTGACGAAGATGGCCGACCGCCACGGCATCAAGCTCTTCACGGGCAAGGCCGGTTCGGCGACCTGGTTCGACTGCAACGCCATGCACGGTTCGGGCGACAACATCACCCCGTACGCGCGCAGCAACGTCTTCATCGTCTTCAACAGCGTGGAGAACGCGGCGCAGGAGCCCTTCGCGGCTCCGATCCGCCGCCCGGAGTTCATCGGGGCGCGGGACTTCACCCCGGTGAGGTAGCGCGACGCGCAGGCGGGAAGGGCCGGGACGGCGTACCGTCCCGGCCCTTCGCGCGTAACTCGCTGGACCGGGGCCCGAGTCGGCGGAGAGGGTGTCCGCCATGACTTCCCATGTACGCCACATCACGATCGACTGCGCCGACGCCTACGCGCTGGGCACCTTCTGGGCCCAGGTGCTCGGCGCGCCGCTCTCCGACGAGGACCTTCCCGGTGATCCGGAGGCGCTGGTCGAGACGCCCGGCGCGGCGATCCTCTTCGTACAGGTGGACGATCCCAAACAGACCAAGAACCGCGTCCATCTCGACATCCAGCCGGACGACCGCTCCCGCGACGAGGAGGTCGAGCGGCTGCTCGCGCTCGGGGCGACGCTCGTCGCCGACCACCGCAAACCGAACGGGCGCGGCTGGGCGACGCTCGCCGACCCCGAGGGCAACGAGTTCTGTGTGGAGTGCGGCGCGGCCGAGCGGGCGGCGCTGACCGGGACCCGGCTGCCGGTGACCGCCGACGATGTGACGACCGCCGTGCGGCTCGCGGTGGACGTGCTGGCGAAGGCCCCGGCGGACCGCTGGGAGGCCAGGGCCGGTTCGCTGGAGTGGACCTGCTGGGAGACGGCGGAGCACCTGGGCGACGATCTCGTCTCGTACGCCGTGCGGCTGGGCCCGCGGACGCCTCCGCTGGAGCAGAACCTCCCCTTCCGGTGGACCTCCGAACGGCCGGGCGGCCAGGAAGGTCTGCTCTTCGTCGACCGGTCGGCCGGGCCCGCCGGGCTGCTGGCGACGGTGGAGGCGCGCGGGGCGCTGCTGGCCTCGATGGTGCGGACGACGCCGCCCGGGGTGCGCGCGTACCACGTCTACAGCGTCTCGGACCCGGAGGGCTTCGCCGCGATGGGGGTGGTGGAGACCCTGGTGCACGCCCATGACATCGCGGAGGGGCTGGGGCTGGCGTGGGAGCCGCCCGCCGCGCTCTGCGACCGGGCGCTGGCCCGGCTCTTCCCGGACGCGCCGGCGGGCGGCGACCGGTGGGCCGTCCTGCTGTGGGCCACCGGCCGCGCCGAGCTGCCGGGCCACCCGCGCCGCACCGAGTGGCGGTGGGACGGGCGGCCCCTGGAGGATCAGACGGCGTCGAGCGCCGGGTAGTCGGTGTAGCCCTTGGCGTCGCCGCCGAAGAAGGTCGACGGGTCGGGGGTGTTGAACGGGCCGCCCGCCTTCAGCCGGGCGGGCAGGTCCGGGTTGGCGAGGAAGAGCGCCCCGTACGAGATCAGGTCGGCGATGCCGTCGTCGATCACCGTGTGGTCGCCGGGGCCGGTGGGGCCGTCGGAGTGCACGTTGATGACGACGGTCCCGGAGAAGGCCTTGCGCAGCGCGAGGGTCAGCTCGCGGATCGGGGTGGCCTCCAGGATGTGCAGATAGGCGAGGCCGAGCGGCTCGATGGCGCGGACCAGCGCGGTGTACGTGGCCTCCGGCGCGGGCTCGTCGATGTCGTTGTACGGGTTGCCGGGCGAGATGCGCAGTCCGGTGCGCTCCGGGCCGATCTCGGCGGCGACGGCCTTGACGACCTCGACGGCGAAGCGGGTGCGGGCCTCGTCGGAGCCGCCCCACGCGTCGGTGCGCCGGTTGGTGTTGGGGGCGAGGAACTGGTGGATGAGGTAGCCGTTGGCGCCGTGCAGCTCGACCCCGTCGAATCCGGCGGCCACGGCGTTGCGGGCGGCGGTGACGAAGTCGGCGACGGTCGCGCGGACCTCGGCGTCGGTCAGCTCGTGCGGCTCGACGAAGTCCTTCGGGCCGACGTGGGTGTAGACCTGCCCCTCGGCCTTGACCGGGGAGGCGCTGACGGGGACGAGGCCGTCGGGGAGCAGGACCGGGTGGCCGATGCGGCCCGCGTGCATGATCTGGGCGAAGATCTTGCCGCCCTGAGCGTGCACCGCGTCGGTGACCGTACGCCAGGAGGCGACCTGCTCGGCGCTGTGCAGGCCGGGCGTGGAGGGGTAGCCCTGGCCCACGACGGACGGCTGGATGCCCTCGGTGATCACGAGTCCGGCCGAGGCGCGCTGGGCGTAGTACGTGGCGGTCAGCTCGGTGGCGGTGCCGCCCTCGCCGGCCCGGCTGCGGGTCATCGGGGCCAGCGCGATGCGGTTGGCCAGGGGGGTGCCGGACAGATCGATCGGGTCGAAAACGGTGGTCATGAGGGCTCCCAGGGTAAGTATGTGGTCGGCCAACGATCGCCGCCGGGAGCAACTGTAACCCATTCATTGGCCGACCAAGGTAAAGTCGTCCGAAACCGTCGGGCATCATCGGAAGCCGCCACCGAGGCCAGCACCGAAGCCGCCGCGCCCCGCCCCGAGGACCCCAGGAGCCCGCCATGACCACCGGCCGCGCCACCCCCGCGGAAGACGCCTGTACGAACGCGCTGCCCACGGCGGCGCTCGGCGGGCCCGTCAGCCACGCCGTCTCGCGGGTGGCCCGGCTGCACCGGATCGCGGCGGGCAAGGCGCTCAGGGGGGTGGACCTCTACCCGGGGCAGGAACTGCTGATGATGCATCTGTGGGACCGGGGGGCGGTCCGGCAGACGGAGCTGATCAGGTCCCTGGAGCTGGATCCGTCCACGGTCACGAAGATGCTCCAGCGGCTGGAGCAGACCGGGCATGTGCGCCGCCGCCCCGACCCGGCCGACCGGCGGGCCGTGCTGGTCGAGGCGACGGACGAGAGCTGCGCGCTGCACACGGCGGTGGAGGCCGCCTGGGGCGACCTGGAGGAGCACACGCTCGCGGGCCTGGCCCCGGCCGAGCGCACGGAGCTGGTCCGGCTGCTGGCGAAGGTCGAGGAGAACCTCTGCCGGGAGACCGAGGACTGCCCCGACCGGCGCCGGGCCGCGTCCGCCTGAGCCGTACCCGTACGGCCCGAGCCGCGTCCGTAACGCCCCGAGCCGCGCCCGTACAGCTCAGGCCCAGGCTCAGGCCAGGAAATCCAGCAGCCGGTCCACATCGGCCTCGGTGTTGTAGAGGTGGCAGGAGATCCGCAGATTCCCGGCCGGGGCGGAGACCGCGATCCCGGCCTCCGCCAGCTCCGGCTGCCGGCCGTCGAGCCCCGGCACGGAGACGATCGCCGACTCCCCGGGAACGGCCTCGTGCCCGAGCTTCGCCAGCCCCGTCCGCAGCCGGGCGGCGAGCCCCGTGGCGTGCGCGTACAGGGCGTCCGTGCCGACCTCCCCGAGCAGGGCGAGGGAGTGCTCGGCCCCGTGGTACGAGAGGAAGGCGGGCGGCTCGTCGAAGCCGCGGGCGGTGGGGGCGAGGCGCTCCAGCGGGCCGTAGTTGCTCGTCCAGGGGGCGCCCGCGGAGACCCAGCCCGCGAAGAGGGCCGGCAGGGTGTCCTGCGCCTCCTCGGTGACGGTCAGGAACGACGTACCGCGCGGGCAGAGCAGGAACTTGAAGCCGCCGGTGACGGTGTAGTCGTACGCCCCGGCGTCCACCGGGAACCAGCCCGCCGCCTGGGTGGCGTCCAGCAGGGTGCGGGCCCCGTGCGCCGCGGCGGCCGCGCGGACGGCGGCGAGGTCGGCGACCCGGCCGTCGGCCGACTGCACGGCGGAGAAGGCGACCAGCGCGGTCGACTCGCGGACGGCCCCGGCGAGTTCCGCGAGCGGCGCGTACCGCATGCGCAGATCGCCGCGGAGCGCGAACGGGCTGACCACGGAGGAGAACTCGCCCTCGGGGCAGAGGACTTCGGCGCCGGGCGGCAGCGAGGCGGCGATCAGCCCGACATGGACCGTGACGGAGCTGCCGGTGGCGACCCGGTCCGGGTGGACGCCGACGAGCCGGGCGAAGCCGACCCGGGCGGCCTCCACGGCCTCGAAGCTGCCGGCCCCCACCCGGCGGCCGGCCGCGTTCTCGTCGGCCAGGGCCTTGACGGCGGCGATCGTGCGGCGGGGCAGCAGACCCCAGCTGGAGGTGTTGAGGTAGGTGACCTCGGGCGCGAATTCGACGGCTGCGGCTTGGATGGGCGCGAGGATCGTCATGCGTCCACCCTGGAGCCCCCTCAACTCAAAGTCAATTACCAAGAGTTAAGGGGAACACCAAAGAAATACTTATGGATCGCAGGCGACAGGAGCTCAGTCCCGGGGAACCTCGCAGGCCCCGTCCGTGTCGCAGGCCGCCGCGTCCCCGCCGACGGTGATCAGCGCGGTGGCGGGGCGGTCCTTCCAGGCCTGCTCCAGCGCCTGGACGAAGACCTCGGAGGGCTGGCCGCCGGAGATGCCGTAACGCCGGTCGAGGACGAAGAACGGCACGGCGTTGGCGCCCAGTTCGGCCGCCTCGCGCTCGTCGGTCCGGACGTCGTCCGCGTACGCCTCGGGGTCGGCGAGCACCGCGCGGGCCTCGGCGGCGTCGAGTCCGGCCTCCTCGGCGAGGGCGACCAGCACCTCGTCGTCGAAGACGGAGCGCTCCTCGGCGAAGTTCGCCCGGTAGGCGAGGGTCAGCAGCTCGTCCTGGCGGCCCCGGGCCTTGGCCAGGTGCAGCAGCCGGTGGATGTCGAAGGTGTTGCCGTGGTCGCGGCCCTCGGTGCGGTAGCCGAGCCCCTCGGACTGCGCGTTGGCGGCGACGTTGGCCTCCATCGCGGCGGCTTCCTCGCGGCTGCGGCCGTACTTCTCGGCCAGCATGTCGATCACGAGCGCGGTGTCGCCCTTGGCCCGGGAGGGGTCGAGCTCGAAGGACCGGTGCACCACCTCGACCTCGTCGCGGTGGGCGAACTCCGCGAGGCCCTTCTCGAAGCGGGCCTTGCCGATGTAGCACCACGGGCAGGCGATGTCGCTCCAGATCTCGACGCGCATGACTCTTCTTCTCTCCAAGGCTCACGGGGGGCGTGCGGAGAGGCCCTCCGTACGTCATGTCTCCGTACGAACACCAAACCTGACCTGGTGATTCCCGCCCCGCGACCCGCTGGCGTCCGGAGCGGAAATCGGGAAAGCTCGCGCGCATGGTCTCAGTGGTGCAGAACGTGGCGATCGACTGTGTGAACGCGTATGAGCTGGCGCGGTTCTGGAGCGAGGTGACCGGCCGTCCGCTGCATCCGGAGGACGAACCGGGCATGGCGGAGACACAGGTGATGATGGCGGAGGGCCCGATGCTCTATTTCCATCAGGTCCCCGAGCCGAAGAAGGGCAAGAACCGGCTCCATCTGTGTCTGCGCCCCGAGACCTCCCGCGAGGAGGAGGTGGAGCGGCTGCTGGCCCTCGGCGCCACCCTCGTCGCCGACCTCCGCAACCCGGACGGCTCCGGCTGGGCGGTGCTCGCCGACCCCGAGGGCAACGAGTTCTGCGTGCTGCGCAGCGAGTCCGACCGGGCCGCGACGGCTTCCTGACGCCCTGAGCCGACCCCGGGGGACGGCCGGGGCCGGGTGCGGGCTCAAGCGCGGCGGCCGTCCACCCTGCGGGGCAGGCCCAGCGGGTTGTCCTCGCGCAGCTCGGCCGGGAGGAGCGCTTCGGGGGTGGACTGGTACGTCACCGGGCGCAGCCAGCGTTCGATCGCCGTCGCGCCGACCGAGGTCGAGGTGGACGTGGTGGCCGGGTAGGGGCCGCCGTGGTGCTGGGCGGGGGCGACGGCGACGCCGGTCGGCCAGCCGTTGACGAGGATGCGCCCGGCGAGCGGGGTGAGGGCGGCGAGCAGCGGGCCCGCGTCGGGGTCCCCGGCCTCGTCGGTGGCGGTCTGGAGGGTGGCGGTGAGGTTCCCCGGCAGCCGGGCCAGGACGGCGGCGATCTCCTCGACGGAGGCGTACCGGGCGATCACGGTGACCGGGCCGAAGCACTCCTCCAACAGCGCGTCGTGCGGGCCGTCGGCGGTGAGCCGGGCGGCGGGCACGGTGAGGAATCCGGCGGAGACGGTGTGCTCGCCGGCCGCGCCGGGGGTGACCGGGGCGTCGACGTCCGGCAGCGCGGCCCGCTCCCGTACGCCGGTGACGAAGGCGTCCCGCATGCGGTGGTCGAGCAGGACGCCGGAGCCGGTCGAGCTGACCGTCTCGGTGAGGGTCTTCAGGAGCTGGTCGCCCGCCGCGCCCTCGGGGACGAGCACGAAGCCGGGCTTGGTGCAGAACTGGCCGACGCCGAGCGTCATCGAGCCGCCGAGGCCCGTACCGATCTCCCCGGCGCGCTCGGCCGCGGCGGCCGCGGTGACGACGACCGGGTTGAGGGAGCCGAGTTCACCGTGGAAGGGGATGGGGGCGGGCCGGGCGGCCGCCGCGTCGAACAGGGCGCGTCCGCCGCGTACCGAACCGGTGAAGCCCGCGGCGCTCACCAGCGGGTGGCGGATCAGCTCGACGCCCGCGTCGAAGCCGTGCACCACGGTCAGGACGTTCTCGGGCAGCCCGGTGCGGGCGGCGGCGCGGCGCAGGACCGAGGCGCAGAGTTCGGAGGTGGCCGGGTGGTCGGGGTGCGCCTTGACGACGACCGGGCAGCCGGCCGCGAGCGCGCTGGCGGTGTCGCCGCCGGGGACGGAGAAGGCGAGCGGGAAGTTGCTGGCCGCGTACACGGCGACGACCCCGAGCGGGATCTTGTAGCGGCGCAGGTCGGGCCAGGGCGGGGTCCGGGAGGCGTCCGGGTGGTCGATGTGGACATCCAGGTAGGCGCCCTCGTCGACGACCTCCGCGAAGGCCCTGAACTGGGCTGCCGTACGGGCGAGTTCGCCGGTGAGCCGGGCCGGGCCGAGGGCGGTCTCCGCGTCGGCGGCCTCGATGATGTGCTCGCCGGACTCCTCCAGCAGCTCCGCCGCCGCCCGCAGGAACGCGGCGCGCGCCGCCCGGTCGGCGAGGGCGTCCCGCACGGCGTGGGCCGACCGGACCGCGCGGTCGACCTCCTCGGCGGTGGCCTCCACGGCAACCTGCTCGCGCGGGTTCCCCGTTCGGGGGTCGACACTCCAGACTGGTACTGCGCTCACCGTGATTCCCTTCCGTCGCGCGACCGGCCCCGGCCGGTTCCCGGCCGCCGTGCGACCGCCGTCCCGCCGGCGTCCCGGCCGGCTTCGGCCACACATCAGCAAGTGTTCGGTATTCTGAACAGAGTTCCTGATCGTGAATGTCCTGGGACTCTATTTCCGGGCGTTCCGTGTTGGCAATCGTGTGGCGGCTTTTCGGACGGCGGCGCGTTCCGCGACGCGGGCGGCGACGCGGACGAGAAGTCGATGAGCTGGATGAAGAAGGGGGCGTGGGCGATGTCGGTCGCCGAGTCCGGTGGGGCACAGGTCAAGTCCGCGGTACGGACCGTGGAACTCCTCGAATACTTCGCGGGGCGGCCCGGGATGCACTCGCTGGCCGCCGTCCAGGAGGCGGTCGGCTACCCCAAGTCCAGCCTCTACATGCTGCTGCGCACCCTGGTGGAGCTGGGCTGGGTCGAGACGGACGCGACGGGGACGCGGTACGGGATCGGCGTCCGCGCGCTGCTGGTCGGCACCTCGTACATCGACGGCGACGAGGTCGTGGCCGCCGCCCGGCCGACGCTGGACCGGCTGTCCGACGACACCACGGAGACCATCCACCTGGCCCGCCTCGACGGGACGAACGTGGTCTACCTCGCGACCCGGCAGTCCCAGCACTATCTGCGCCCCTTCACCCGGGTCGGCCGCCGGCTGCCCGCGCATTCCACTTCCCTGGGCAAGGCGCTGCTGGCGACCCACAGCGACGAGCAGGTCCGCAAGATGCTGCCCGAGACGCTGCCCGCGCTGACCGAACACACCATCACTGACCGCGAGAAGCTCATCGAGGAGCTGCGGCTGGTCCGCGAGCAGGGCTACGCGGTGGACCGCGAGGAGAACACCCTCGGCCTGCGCTGCTTCGGGGTCGCGATCCCCTACCGGACGCCCGCCCGGGACGCGATCAGTTGCTCGGTGCCGGTCGCCCGGCTCACCCCCGGCCACGAGCAGATGGTGAAGGACGCCCTGTTCGACGCCCGGGACCGGTTGTCCCTCGCGACGCGGCGGCTCTGATGGCCGGGGTGTCGCTGCGCGCGGTGGAGGACGCCGACCTGCCGCTGTTCTTCGCCTGGATGAGCGATCCGGACGCGACCCGGGTCGCCGCGTTCACCCCGAAGGACCCCACCGACCGCGCCGCGTTCGACGCCCACTGGGCGCGGATCCGGTCCGGGTCCGGCGGGGTGGTGATGCGCACGGCGGTGGCCGACGGTGTCGTGGTGGGCCATGTCGGGGCGTACGGGGAGGTCGGCGACCGCCAGGTGACGTACTGGATCGACCGTGCGCACTGGGGCCGCGGACTGGCGACGGCCGCGCTGCGGGCGTTCCTCGCCGAGACGCCCACGCGCCCGCTGCACGCGCGGGCGGCGGCCGACAACCTCGGCTCGCGCCGGGTGCTGGAGAAGTGCGGCTTCGTGGTGACCGGCACGGACCGGGGGTTCGCCCAGGCCCGGGGCGAGGAGACCGACGAGGTGCTGGTGACGCTCCGCGCGTGACCTCGTGGGCCTCCCCCGTGCGGGCCTCCCCGCGCAGGCCTCCCCCGCGCGGCGGAGGCGGATCGTCGGCGGGCAGGACGTACGGGGGCGGCCCGCGCGGAAGCCTGGTGGCATGAGAGCGAACCTGCCCGCCGGCACCGGCGCACCGCCCGAAGAACGCACCGGCACCGGCGCACCGCCCGAGGAACCCCCGTACCGCGTCGGCCGCGCGCGGTCCGTGCTGCGGGTGGTCGCCATCGCGTCCTGCGTGCCGTACGTCGGCCTCAAGACGGCCTGGATGGTGGGCAGTCGGCTCGGTATCCCCGACGGCAGTCCGCTGCTGGACGGCGGCACCGCGCTGGCCGTCGCCAACGGGGCGACCGTGCTGATGGACGGTGCCGTCGTCGTCCTCGCGCTGCTGCTCACCCGGCCCTGGGGGCTGCGGGTGCCCGCCTGGCTGCTGGTGCTGCCGGTGTGGGTGGCGAGCGGTCTGCTGCTGCCGATCATGACGGCCTACCCGGTCCAGCTGCTCGTCCGGCTCCTCGGCGGTGGCGGCGGGCGGCCGGTCGGCGAGGGGAGTTCCGAACCGTTCCTCGACCCGTGGGTCTTCGGCGTCGTCTACGGCGGCTTCATCGTCCAGGGCCTGGCCCTCGGCACGCTCTTCGCGCTGTACGCCAGGGAGCGCTGGGGCCGTCTGTGGCGGGGGCGGCTGCGGGATCTGCCGGAGACCCCGACCTCGCCCGCCCTGCGCGTGACCGCCGTCGCCGCCGCGTCGGCCACTGTGGTCCCGGGCGTCACCCACCTGCTGTGGGCCACCGGTTCGACCGCCGGGCTGGAGGCGGGCCGGGCGGCGGACCGGACCAGCGACTTCTACGTCCTCGAAGCGGTCAGCCTGCTCTTCGTCGTGGTCGCCGCCGTCGGGGTACTACTGCTCGCCTTCCGGCGCACCGGCCGCCTCTCCCTGCGGCTGCCGCTGGTCCTGGCGTGGTGCGGTTCGGCGCAGATGGCCTGCTGGGGCGGGTGGTTGAGCCTCGCGGGGCTGATGGGGGCGGGCGAGGCGGCGGACCGGCCGACGGCGGCGACGATGGTGACCTACGCTGTCCAGATGCTGGCCGGGGCGCTCGTCGTGACGCTGGGCGCGTACTTCTTCGCGGAGCGCTCGGCCTTCTTCGCGGAGCGCTCGGCGGCGCGTTCTGTACCCGCGCGCGACGCGCCCCACGAGAGCCGGGTGGCATGAGGTTCCTCGCCGCGCTGTTCGGCCGGCGGGCCCGGCTGCGCTGGCTGCATCTGATCATCGGCGGGGCGCTGCTGATGCCGTATTTCCTGGTCGGCATGGTCCTGGTCGGTATGGCGGGCGGCGGGGAGCATCTCTTCTCCTCCCCACCCGCCCAGTTCGCCGCGTTCGCGCTCGCCCTGCCGATGGCGGCGGTCACCGGTTTCTTCGCGCTCGTCCGGCCGCTGTCCGTGGCCGCCGCCCGCGCCCTGTGCGGGGTGCCGCCCGCCCTGCTGGCCGACGGGCCCGCCCGGACCCGGCAGGCCCGGGTGCGTACCGCCGGCTGGTACACCCTGCATCTGGCGCTCGGCGGGATCATCAGCGGGGCCACGCTGGCGCTGCCGCCGTTCGCGGTGGGAGTGATCGCCCTGCCGTTCTTCCCGGGGCTGCGCGAGACCTTGCAGCCGGCCGCGGCCGAGGCGCTGGGGTCGCCGTGGGCCCTGGCCCTCGCGCCGTTCGCGGGGCTCGCGATGCTGGTGGCGCTGGCGCTGGTCGCCGCCGTGGCCGGGGAGGTGCTGGCCCGGCGGGCGCCGGTGCTGCTGGGGCCGACGCCCGAGGACCGGCTGGCCGCCGCCGAGCGCCGCGCGGCGGATCTGGCGGTGCGCAACCGGCTCGCCCGGGAGCTGCACGACTCGGTGGGGCACGCGCTGAGCGCGGTGACGCTTCAGGCGGGGGCGGCGCGCCGGGTCCTGGACCGGGACCCGGAGTTCGTCCGCGAGGCGCTGACCGCGATCGAGGAGACGACGCGGCGGACGGTCGGCGAGCTGGACTCGGTGCTGGGGCTGCTGCGGCAGGACGGGGAGCCGGACGAGGAGGAAGGAGCGGCGCACGGGCCGGGTCTGGAGGCGCTGGGCGGGCTGCTGGCGCGCTGCGGGGTGCCGGTGGCGTACGAGCGGGAGGGCGATCCGGAGGACCCGGGGGTGGTGGACCCGGTGGTCGCGCGGGAGGCGTACCGGATCGTGCAGGAGGGCCTGAGCAACGCCCTGCGGCACGGTGGGGGCGCGGCCTCCCCGGTGCGGCTGCTGATCGCGGTACGGGAACGGGAGAGGGAGTTGGAGATCGTGATGGAGAATCCGCTGGGCGAGCGCCCGGCCGTGGCGCGCCCCGGGGGCGGTCGCGGGCTGCGGGGCATCGCGGAGCGGGCCGTCCTGCTGGGCGGCCGGGCCGAGGCACGCCCGTACGACGGCGTCTGGCGGCTCACCGCCCGGCTGCCGCTGACGGTGCCGGGGACCAAAGCCACACGTACCGCGGAGGGGCGGCGATGAGCGGGGCTCCGGTGCGGGTGGTGCTCGCGGACGACGAGCGGATGGTGCGTACGGCGCTGCGGGTGATCCTGGAAGCCGAGGAGGGCATCGAGGTCGTCGGGGAGGCGACCACCGGCGCGGAGGCCGTCTCCGTGGTGCGGGAGCTGCGGCCGGACGTGGTGCTGATGGACGTACGGATGCCGGAGATCGACGGCATCCGGGCCACGGAGCAGATCCTCGCAACGCTGGAGGACCCGCCGAGGATCGTCGTCGTGACGACCTTCGAGAACGACGCGTACGTGTACGACGCCCTGCACGCCGGGGCGGCCGGGTTCCTGCTGAAGCGGGCGGCGGCGGAGGAGCTGGTGCAGGCGGTGCGCCTGGTGGCGTGCGGCGACTCGCTCCTCTACCCGGCGGCGGTGCGCACGCTGGCCGCCGAGCACGCCGCGCGGCGGCCGGCCAAAGCCCCGGCGTGGGTGGCGCGGCTGACCGAACGGGAGGCGGACGTGCTGCGGCTGATGGCGGCAGGGCTGACCAACGCGGAGATCGCGGGCCGGCTCTCGGTGGGCCCGGCGACGGCGAAGACGCATGTGGCGGCGGTCCTCGCGAAGACCGGCGCCCGGGACCGCACCCAGGCGGTCATCGCGGCGTACGAGTCGGGTTTCATCACCCTGGGCTGAGCGTCACAGCGGGGGCGGGCCGGGTGAGAAATCGGTGAGAAGCGGCATGACCGGGAACGGCCGGAGCGGGCCCGCTCGTCCCTCCAGCGGGATGAACAAGACAATCAGGCGCGCTTCGGTCTTCTGCCTGCTCATGGTGCTCGCCCTGCTGGTGCGGGCGACCTGGGTGCAGGGCTACGAGGCCAAGGCGCTCGCAGACGACGAGCACAACCGGCGGAACACCATCGCGCGGTACGCGCAGCCGCTCGGGGACATCATCGTGGCCGGTTCGCCGGTCACCGGATCGAAGGGGACCAGTGGCGGCGACCTCCGGTACAAGCGCACGTACACCCAGGGCGAGCTGTACGCGGCCGTCACCGGCTACAGCTCGCAGGCGTACGGGGCGACCCAGCTCGAAGGCATCCACAGCGACGTCCTGGACGGCACGGACAACCGCCTGAAGAACCCGGCCGACCTGATCACCGGCAAGCAGGCGAAGCCCGGCAACGTCCTGACCACCATCGACCCGGGCGTGCAGAAGGCGGCGTACGAGGCGCTCGGCGACGACAAGGGCGCGGCGGTGGCGATCGACCCGAAGACCGGCCGGATCCTCGGCATGGTCTCGACGCCCTCGTACGACCCGTCCACGATCAGCGGGACGACGGACGGCGACACCTGGCAGAAGCTGCTGGACGACCCGGACAAGCCGCTGGTCAACCGGGCGCTGCGGCAGCCGCTGGCGCCGGGCTCCACGTTCAAGCTGGTGGTCGCGGCGGCCGCGCTGGAGAACGGGCTCTACGGCTCGGTCGACGAGCGCACCGACAGCCCCGACCCGTACACCCTGCCCGGCACCAGCACGGTCCTGCGCAACGAGAACGCGTCCGCCCCCTGCGAGAACGCGACACTGCGCACCGCGCTCCAGTACTCCTGCAACAACGTCTTCGCGAAGGCGGCGGCCGACCTCGGCCAGGACAAGGTCAAGGAGATGGCGGACGCGTTCGGGTTCGACACCGAGAAGCTGGATGTCCCGGTGCGGGCGGCGAAGAGCGTGTATCCGACGGGCATGGACAAGGCGCAGACGGCGCTGACGGGAATCGGCCAGTTCGAGGTCACCGCGACCCCGCTCCAGATGGCGATGGTCAACTCGGCGCTGGCCAACGGCGGTGAGCTGGCGGCGCCGCACATGGTCTCGTCGGTGACCGACGGGGACGGCACGGTCCTGGAGGAGACCGAGGACGGCGACACGAAGCGCGTGGTGAAGGAGGAGACCGCCGAGCAGCTGCGCAGCGCGATGGTGACCGTGGTCGAGGAGGGCACCGGCACCAACGCGAAGATCGCCGGGGCCGAGGTCGGCGGGAAGACGGGCACCGCGCAGAACGGCGTGGACAACAGCAACACCCCGTACGCGTGGTTCACCTCGTACGCGAAGGACGACAGCAGCGGCAAGGAGGTCGCGGTCGCGGTGATCGTCGAGGACTCCGGCTCGGCACGCTCCGAGGTCAGCGGCAACGGGCTGGCCGCGCCGATCGCCCAGAAGATGATGAAGGCGGCCCTGGAGAGGTGAACGAACCCCCGGAACCTTTGACTTAGGTTACCCTTGCCTTACTTGGCGCCCCGGACGGTCCCGGGGCGCCAACGTGCCGATGTGCCGATGTGCCGATGTGCCGACGTGACGGACGTGTGGGGGTACGGGGATGGCTCCGGCGGAGCACGGAACGGGGCGCGACGCCGACGCCCCCGCCCACAGCCAGGGCGAGGCGGGCCACGCCCGCACCCGCGACGGGCGCGAGCTGTACTACCAGTGGCTGCCGGGTCCCTCAGGTCCTGACCCGGCCCGGCCGACCGTGGTCTTCGAGGGCGGGCTCGCCGCGGGCCGCTCCTACTGGGCGGGCGCGCAGGCGGCACTGGCCGATGTCGCGCCGACGGTGGTGTACGACCGCAGCGGTCTCGGCCGCAGTCCGGCCGCCCCGGCCGGGGTCTCGCGTCGGCTGCACGCGCTCGCCGACGACCTCAGTGACCTGCTCGACCACCTCGACCGTGTCGGCCCCGGCGGCCCGTTCCTCCTCGTCGGCCACAGCTGGGGCGGACCGCTGGTGCGGCTCGCGGCCGCCGCGCAGCCCGCGCGGGTGGCGGGCCTGGTGCTCGTCGACCCCACCGACGAGTCCTGCGATCTGCTGTTCCGGCCCTCGATGCGGCGAACCGAGCGGATCGGGCAGGTGGTGACGGTCGCGCTGGCCCGGCTGGGGCTGCTGGGCCGCGCCTACCGCTCGCTCACGGCCACGCTGCCGCCGGACGCCGCGGCCGACATGCGGGCCGAGGGCTACACCGTCGCGATGACCCGGACCCGGGGCCGGGAGCTGGAGGACGCGGCGGGCGACCTGCGGGCCCTGCTGGAGAACCCGCCGGGCCTGGCGGGGCTGCCGGTGACGGTGGTGTCGGCGGGGCGGGTCTCCCCCGGCATGCCGAAGTCCGTCCGGGAGCGGGCGACGGCGTCGCACGCGTACCGGGCCCGGCAGTCACCGCACGGCCGGCATGTGGTGCTGCCGGAGGCGGACCACATGGTGCTGACGACGTCGGCGGCGGAACTGGCGGAGGAGGTACGGAGGTTGGCGGTCCGAGGCCGGTGACACCGCCCCGCCCTCCTGCCTCAGCCCCGCCCTCCTGCCTTACTGCGCCCCGACCGCCTGCCCCGCCTGCCTACCGCGCCGCGCCCGCGAACGGGATCTCCGCCGCACCGCCCACGCGCACGGGCCCCGCCGGATGCGTCCAGAGCCCCGCCTCCGCCAGCCGGGGCAGCACGCCCTCGCCGAACCAGTACGCCTCCTCCAGGTGCGGGTAGCCGGAGAGCACGAACTCGTCGATGCCCAGGGCGTGGTACTCGCGGATCCGGTCCGCGACCTCCACGTGGCTGCCGACCAGGGCCGTGCCCGCGCCGCCCCGGACCAGGCCGATGCCCGCCCACAGGTTCGGGTGGATCTCCAGGCCGTCCCGCCCGCCGCCGTGCAGCTCCAGCATCCGGCGCTGGCCCTCCGACTCGCTGCGCCGCAGCCCCTCCTGGACCGAGCGCACGGTGGCCGGGTCGAAGCCCGCGAGCAGCCGGTCCGCCTCCGCCCAGGCCGCCTCGGAGGTGTCCCGGGTGATCACGTGGAGCCGGATGCCGAACCGTACGGCACGGCCCTGTTCGGCGGCGAGGGACCGGATCCGGGCGATCTTCTCCGCGACCTGGGCGGGCGGCTCGCCCCAGGTGAGGTAGACGTCCGCGTGGCGGGCCGCGACGTGTGCGGCGGCCGGGGAGGAGCCGCCGAAGTAGACCTCCGGCACGGGGTCGGGGAGCTGGGTGAGCCGGGCCTGCTCGACACGCAGGTGTTCGCCGGCCAGATCCACGGTCTTGCCGTCCCACAACTGCCGGACGATCTCCAGGAATTCACCGGTGCGGGCGTACCGCGCGTCCTTGTCGAGGAAGTCCCCGTACGCGCGCTGCTCATGGCTCTCGCCGCCGGTGACGACGTTCAGCAGCAGCCGCCCGCCGCTCTGCCGCTGGAAGGTGGAGGCCATCTGGGCGGCGAGGGTCGGCGAGACGAAGCCGGGGCGGAAGGCGACGAGGAACTTCAGCCGCTCCGTGTGCTGGCTGACCATCGCGGTGGTCAGCCAGGCGTCCTCGCACCAGGCCCCGGTGGGGGTGAGCGCCCCCGTGAAGCCCAGGTCCTCGGCGGCGCGGGCGATCTGGGCGAGGTAGCGGACCGTCGGCGGCCGGTCGCCGCCCGCCGCCGTGACCGGGGTGCCGTGGCCGCCGCCGACGACATGGCGGCTGTCGCCGTTGGTGGGCAGGAACCAGTGGAAGGTCAGGGACATCGTTTCTCCGAACAGGGTGGGGAGGTCAGAGCAGACCGTGGCGGGGCGGGCGGGTGCCGTTGAGGACGTACCGCCCGAGGTGCTGGATCTTCCAGCGCGCCGGGTCGTGCAGGGTGTGGGTGCGGGCGTCGCGCCAGTGCCGGTGCAGATTGAGGCTGCCGAGGGCGGCACGCGTGCCGGAGACCTCGAAGAGCGCGTCCGCGATCTCCAGCGCCGCGCTCCCGGCGTACGCCTTCGCCGCCGCGACCGCGATCGACGCCTCGGCCGCGCTGTCGTCGTCGAGGTCCACGCGTGCCGCGTCCACGGCCCGCGCGGCGGTGGCGAGCAGGGCGTCGGCGGCCCGGTGGCGCAGGGCCAGTTCGCCGAAGCGCTGGATGAGGAGGGGGTCCTCGGCGGCGGTGTCGTACCCGCTCTCGAACCAGGGCCGGCTCCGCGTCCGTACGAAGTCGGCTGCTTCCGCCAGCGCGCCTGCCGCGATCCCCGCGTCGATGGCGGTGTGCAGCAACTGGGCGATGGCTCCGTGGAGTTGGGGCCCGGTGAAGGTGAGGTGGTGGGGGACGACGTGGGCGGCGGGGACCTCGACGTCCGCCAGTTCCACCGTGCCGCTCGCCGTCGTCCGCTGGCCCATGCCGTCCCAGTCGTCGGTGACGGTGAGGCCGGGCGCGTCGGCGGGGACGTACGCGACATGGAGCAGGTCGTCGTCCGCGCGGGCGAGGACGGGGATCCAGTCGGCGAAGAGGGCGCCGGTGGAGTAGTTCTTCACGCCGGTGAGGCGGTACGAGCCGGCTCCGGCGGCCGTCAGCCGGGTGCGGATGTCCTGGAGGTGTTTGGTCCCGGCCTCGGACTGGGCGTTGCCGAAGCGCCGGCCGGCCAGCACCTCCGCGAAGAAGAAGGCCCGCTGCTCCGGACTGCCCTGCTGCCGCAGGACGTTGACGTACGCGAAGTGGCTCTGCGGGATCTGCGCCAGGCTGGCGTCGGCGGAGGCGAGCAGCCGGAAGACCTCCGCGAGGGTGGTGGCGGAGACGTCGGCCCCGCCGTGCTCGGCCGGGACGGTGACGGCGAGGAGACCGGTGGCGGTGAGCCGGTCGAGTTCGGCGCGCGGCAGTTCGCGGCGGGCGTCCCGCCCGGAGGCGCCCGGGCGGAACTCCTCGGCGAGTTCGGCGGCGGTGCGCAGCGCCTCGGCGTCGTCGCGGATCACCCGCGCGGTGAGGGGTGGTCGTCGTCGGGTCGGCGCGGTCACGGGCCTGCCTCCAGAAGGGGTCCAGAAGGGGTACGGATCAGGATCAGCGGGTGGCGGGGACGGGGGCCGTCCGGTCCAGGGCGGCGGCGAACTGGGCGACCACCTGGTCGAGCGGGGCGGCGGAGGCCGGGTCCAGGACCACTCCCCCGTCGTCGCCGGTCGTGATGTGCCGGTCGAGGACGAACCAGCCCGGGACGATGTGGGCCGCGCCCATCGAGGAGAGCACCGGGCGCAGCGCGTAATCGAGGGCGAGGACATGGGCGGTGGTGCCGCCGGTCGCCAGCGGGAGGACGGTCTTGCCGGTCAGCGCGTACTGGGGCAGCAGGTCGAGCAGCGTCTTCAGCAGCCCGGAGTAGGCGGCCTTGTAGACGGGGGTGCCGATGACGATGCCGTCGGCGCGGGCGAACAGCTCGGTGGCGCGGACGATCTCGGGGTGCGCGAAGTCCGCGCCGAGCAGGGCATCGGCGGGCAGAGTGCGGACGTCGAGCGGTATCACCTCGTGGCCCTGGGCGGCCAGGTCGGCATCGAGGTGGCGGAGCAGGCGGGCGGTGCGGGAGGTGGCGGAGGGGCTGCCGGAGACGGACAGGACAGTGGCCACGGTGACCTCGTTTCGGGGGGTGTGCCGGGCCCGGGGCGGTCGTGTATCCGCCCCGGGCCCGGCGGCGAGCCGGTCAGGAGTACCAGGTGGGTTCGGGGAGTTCGCCGGTCAGGACGTGCCGGCCGACCTCGCGCCGCTTGTATGCGACCGGGTCGTGCAGGGTGTGGGTGCGGACGTTGCGCCAGAAGCGGTCGAGGCCCTCGGCTGAGGCGGTGGCGCGGGCGCCGGTGACCTCGAAGATGCGGCTCGTGACCTCCAGCGCGACCTCGGTGGCCCGGGCCTTCGCCGCTGCCACCCGCACCTCGAACGCGGCGCGGGACTGCTCGGTCACCTCGTCCGGCGCGTCGTGCAGCTTCTGCCCCTCGGCGGCGACCGCGTCGGTCAGGGCTTCCACGGCCCAGAGCTTGGCGGTGAGGTCGCCGTACGTGTCGATGACGTACGGCTCGTCGACGGCCTTGTCGTACCCGCCGTGCAGCCAGGAGCGGGCCTTGGTGCGGGTGTAGGTGGCGGCGGTCTCCAGGGCCCCGGCGGCGATGCCCAGGTAGAAGCTGATGAACACCAGCTGGATGGTGGGCACGTTGAGGGTGTTGTAGACGCGGGGCCGGAACTCCTTGTCGACATAACCGGCGGCCGACGCCCACGGGGTGCGGACGCCGTCGATGGTGACGCCGCCGCTCTCGGTGAGGCGCTGGCCGATGTTGTCCCAGTCGTCGTGGAAGACCAGCCCCGGGCTGTCGGAGGGCACGATGGCGAAGATGTGCCGGTCGGTGCCTTCCAGGACGCCTTCGAGGACGGTGACGTCGGAGACCTTGCTGCCGGTGGAGAAGGTCTTGGCGCCGGTGAAGACGAGGTCGTCGCCGTCCTCGGTGACGACCACGTCGCTGTCGCGCGGGTTGACCGCGCCGCCGAAGAACCAGGTGTGCCGGACCGCTTCGGCCTCGACGTGCTCCCACTGTTCGCGGGTGCCGACGAGGCGGGCCGCCCAGTTCCAGAGGTAGTGGTAGCCGAGGAGCTGGCCGATCGAGCCGTCGGCCTTGGCGACCTCGCGGACCACCCGGTAGGCGGTCGTCCAGTCCTGTCCCCCGCCGCCGTGGGCGGCCGGGCCGAGCAGGGTGACGAGTCCGGAGTCCTTGAGCAGCTGGATCTCGGTGTACGGGGTGGCGCCCGCCTTGTCGCGGGCGGCGGCGTCGGTGGCGAGGATCGCGGCGACCTCGGCCGCGCGCTCGATCCAGGCGTCGGGGCCGGCGGGGGCCGGGAGGGTCTTCCACTGAGTGGGCGCGACGGTGCTCATGACGAACCTTTCGACGACGGACGGGCTTGGTGGTCCTCCAGCTCCCGCACGAGCGGCAGCACTTTCTTGCCGAAGTACTCGACCTCCTCGTGGTAGTGGAGGAAGCCGAGGAGCAGGAGGTCGACGCCGAGGCGCTTGTAGGCGACGATGCGCTCGGCGATCTGTTCCGGGGTGCCGATCAGCCCCGTACGGAAACCGTCGTTGTACTGGACGAGGTCCTCGAAGGAGGAGTCCTGCCACATGCCCTTGCCGTCGGCGGTGGAGCTCCCGGCCTGCTTGACGGCCGAGCCGAAGCCGTGGACGGCCTCCGTGTCGGCCTTGGCGACGATCTCGCGCAGGGTGTCGCGGGCCTCGGCCTCGGTGTCGCGGGCGATGAGGAAACCGTTGAGGCCGAAGCGGGGCGGGGTGCGTCCGGCGCTCTCGGCGGAGGCCCGGACGTCCTGGATCTGCTCGGTGACGCCGTCGAAGTCCTTGCCGTTGGAGAAGTACCAGTCGGAGACGCGTCCGGCCATCTTCCGGGCGGCGGTGGAGTTGCCTCCCTGGAAGATCTCCGGGTGCGGGCGGTCCGGCGAGGCGAGCGGCTTGGGCTTCAGGGAGAAGTCCCGGATGCGGTAGAAGTCCCCGGCGAGTTCGGCGTGGTCCTCGGTCCAGACGGCGCGCAGGGCCCGGATGAACTCCTCGGAGCGGCGGTAGCGTTCGTCGTGTTCCAGCCAGGGTTCGCCGAGCGCGGTGAACTCGTCCTTGAACCAGCCGCTGACCACGTTGACGGCGAAGCGTCCGTTGCTCAGGTGGTCGGCGGTGGCGCCGAGTTTGGCGAGGACGCCGGGGTGCCAGAGGCCGGGGTGAACGGCCGCGATGACCTTCAGCCGCTGGGTGGCGAGCAGCAGGGCGAGGCTGAAAGAGGTGGACTCGTGCTGGTACTCGGCGCCGTAGCTGGCCATGTAGCGGACCTGGCTGAGCGCGTAGTCGAAGCCGTTGTTCTCGGCGAGGACGGCGAGTTCGCGGTTGTAGTCGTACCCCCAGTCGGTGCGTTGCTCGATGGTGCTGGTGACGAGGCCACCGCTGACGTTGGGGACCCAGTACGCGAAGCGCACCGGGTCGGCGGAGGGCGGAGTGGGCATGCGGTTCTCCCGTGACAGGAAGGCGGGTCGGGCGCGGTGGCGGGCAGGGCGCGGCGGCCCCGGTGATCGAGAAACCCGATCAGGGGCGATGGGCGCGGAAGCGGAGCGCGAGGGCGTGCGGGGGCTCACACGGCCGTACGTGGGTGTGTGCGGTCGTACGCGGACGCACTCGGTCGTACGCGGGGAGCGCGAAGGAGGGTTCGGCCCCTCGGACCTCGCGTCAGCGGGAACAACAGAAGGCGCTGGAAACGCGGCCGAGGTCGATGTGGCGGCGACGGGTCAAGCGGCGCACATCCCTCTCCTTTCGCGTTCCGCGGCGGGCGCCCGGTGGATCGCGGGGCGCCTTCGGGTTCCAGAGTAGGGCGCGGGAACGCTCCAGGTCGAGAAGGCATCGGCGAGGGAGCGATAGGGTTCCCCTTCCACCGCCTCCGGAGATGAGGAACGGCGATGCGGATCGAACAGCTGGAGTACATCGAGGCCGTCACCCGGCTGGGGTCGCTGCGCCGGGCGGCGGAGGAACTGCACCTGTCGCAGCCCGCGTTGAGCGAGACCGTACGGAACCTGGAGCGCGAGCTCGGGGTGACCGTGCTGGACCGCAAACGGTCGGGGGCGACGATCAGCGACGCCGGGCGCGAACTGCTGCCGCACATCATCGGGGTGCTGGACGCGGTCGACCGGCTGCGCCGGGCAGCGGACGAGCAGCACCGCACGAGCCGGACGGTCCGGCTCGGCACGGTCTTCGCGGCGACGGTCCCCCTGCTCGTCCCGGCGATCCGGGAGTTCCACGCGCTGCACTCGGCCACCGAGGTGGAGGTGATCGCGGCCCAGCAGTCGGTGATCCACCGCTCCCTGCTGGAGGGCGGCGTGGACCTCGGCCTGGTGAACTACCTGGAGGGCGACGATCTGGCGCCCGACCTCCACACCACGGAGCTGCTGCGGGGCCGCCCGGTCGTCTGCCTGCGCCCGGACAGCCCGCTGGCGGCGCTGGAGTCGGTCGGGGTGGACGATCTGTTGAGCGAGCCGCTGATCGTGATGCGCTCCGGCTATCTGATGCACCGCTTCACCCACCGGCTGCTGAAGGGCCGGGTGCCCTCGTTCTCGTACTCCGCCGACGGCGCGGAGATGGGCAAGCTGATGGTGGCGGAGGGGCTGGGGGTCACCGTGCTCCCGGACTACAGCGTCATCGGGGACCCGCTGGAGCGCACCGGCGCGATCACCTGCCGCCCTCTGAGGGACGACACGACCACGGTGCTCCTGGTGGTGCAGCGCAGCCGCTCGGGCTCGGTCACCCGGGCCGCACGCGATCTGCACCGGATCTTCGTGGAGCGCGCGGAGGCACATCGTGCCGAGGACGTCTGAGGACGCCTAGGGAATCCGCCCGATGCCGCCGGAGGGCCTTACTCCCCACCATGAGCCGCACACAGCGCGGATGCGGGGTGGGGAGCGTGGAGCGGAGAGGACGGCGGTGGCATGGGTGGCGGTTCGGCGGTGGTGAGGGTGCTGCGGGACCGGACGGCGGGGCGCTGTCTCGCGGGGGTGGTCGTCTCCGGATTCGGTATGTCGGCGATGTGGCTCACGGCGGGGATCTGGGTCAAGTCGCTGACCGGGTCGAACAGTCTGGCGGCGCTGACGGTGTTCGCGATGTGGGCCCCGGTGCTGGCCGGCCCGGCGCTCGGCGCGCTCGCGGACCGGATGGACCGGAAGGTGCTGCTGGTCCGGGGCAATCTGGTGACGGCCTGTCTGCTGCTCCCGCTGGTGCTGGTGGACTCGGGCCGCACCGTCTGGCTGCTCTTCGCGGTGCTGGTGCTCCACGGGGCGAGCGGCGTCGTGCTCGACGCGGCGGAGTCGGCGCTCGTCGCGGGGACCGTGCCCGCCTCGCTGCTGGCGGATTTCAACGGGCTGCGGATGACGGCCAACGAGGGCATGAAGCTGGTCGCGCCGCTGGCGGGCGCGGGGCTGTACGTGCGGTTCGGCGGCCCGGCCGTGGCCCTGCTGGCGGCGGCGACCTGCGCGCTGGCAGCCCTGGTCTTCGCCCGGCTGCCGGTGAGGGGCCCGCTTCGGGCCCCGGTCCCTGCGGGTTCGTGGCGCGATGAACTCGCCGCCGGGCTGCGGCGGATCCGCGCCTCGGCCGTGCTGCGGCCGCTGGTGACGGCGGGGGCGGCGACGATGTTCCTGGCGGGGGTGAACGGGGCGGTGACCTTCGCGTACGTCGACGAGGTGCTCGGCCGGGCCCCGGCGTACGCGGGCGTGCTGTATGCGGTGCAGGGCGCGGGTTCGGTGGCGGTGGGGCTGCTGGCGGGACCGCTGCTGCGCCGGGTGCCCGAGCGGGTGTTCGCGGCGGGCGGGATCGCGTTGTTCGCGCTGGGGGCCGGGGCGCGGACGGTGGAGCCGGACGCGGTGGCGCTGGGGGCGAGCGCGGCGATCGGGTTCGGCCTGCCGTGCGTGCTGATCGCGGCGATGACGGCGGTGCAGCGGGAGACGCCGGACGCGGTGCTGGGTCGTACGGCGGCGACGGCGGGCTCCCTGATGACGGCGCCCAACGCGGTGGCCCTGGCCCTGGGGGCGGGGCTGGTGGCAGTGGTGGACGTACAGGTGCTGACGGCGGTGGCCGGGGCAGCGGGGGTGCTGGCCGCGGTGGTGCTGGGGGCGGGTGCGCGACGACAGCGCGACGCCCCGGGAGCCACGGCACCCGCGCCGACATCGGGTGAGCCGGGGGCCGACCCCGCCTCACCCCAGCCGTGACAGTGCCGCAGCGACCGCCTCCAGGTCCGGGCCGGAGGCCAGCCCCGCGTGATACAGGCGCAGTTGGTCCGCGCCGAGCGAGGCGGCGTGGGCGGCATCGTGCTCCAGGGTGCGCGGGCTGCCGCCCATCCCGGTGACGATCCCGAAGTTCGCGGCACGTACCCCGCCCCGCCCGGCGAACGGCCCGAGGACCGCCTCCCGTACGGCGTCGGACCCGGTGCAGGGCAGCACCACCCCGTCGGCCACGGCGAGGATGTGGTCCGGTTCGACGCCGACGTTGGCTCCCGTGCGGTACGGGACGGGGTCGGCGTGCAGCAGCACCTGGAAGCCGGGCGGGGCCGCCGCCCGTACGGCTGCGACGGCCGACTCCTGCACCGTACGAGCCACCAGGCCGCGCCATCGCAGGGTCGCGTCCGCGTACCCGGGCCCGAGCAGCCGCACGATGCCGTCGCGGCCGGACTCCGGGGAGCCGCCGCCGGACCAGGCCGGCTCCAGGGCCCTGCGTACGGCGGTGGACAGCGCCTCCGGATCGGCGCCGGCCTCCCCGTACCCCTCGCGGCACACCGCGCAGAAGCACAGCGACATCAGATACTGCGCCGCGTCGCCGAGGCCGACGCCCGCGACCTTGTCGTGGGCGTGCAGATGGGCGAAGCCGTACCAGCCGCAGGACTCCAGTTCGGTGCCGCGCGTGCCGGGCCGGGCGGCGGCCTCCGCCGCGAGGTCCACGAGGTAGTCGCGCACGGCGGGGCGGGCGACGCAGGGGGCCCAGGGGTAGCGGTCGCCGTAGGCGTTGACCACCGAGGTGTCCGGGCGTTCCGCGCCGAGCCGGGAACTGTGCGCGAGGACCACCCAGCTGTGCACCTCCAGACCCGCGGCGGCCAGCGCCTCGGCGGCCTCCCCGTACGGATCGTCGCCGGGCGTCCAGCTCTGGCGGTACGGGGCGAGGGCCCGGCCCGCCCAGCGGTCCGGGTCCGGCGGGTAGAGGACGGCGGCGTGCTCGGCGGTCACGACGCGGTGGGCGGGGTGGCGGGGGGTCAGGGCCCGGGTGGAGTGGTAGGCGGAGGCCAGGGTGACCTGCCGGACGCCGAGATCCGCGATCCGGGCGGCGGCGTCCGGGTCCCCGACGACGTCCCAGGGGTAGAGGAAAACGCCGGCCTTCACGCCGGGCCTCCCGGAGCGGCGTGCCGGTCGGCGGCGCGCCCCCCAGTGGCGCGCCCCTCGGCGGCGTACTCCTCCAGCAGGGCGCGGCCGCTCGCGATGATCTCGATGAGGTCCTTGACGTGTGCGGCGGACGGTTCGGTGAGCGGGGTGCGGACCTCGCCGACGTCCAGTCCCTGGAGCCGGACACCGGCCTTGACCAGGGAGACGGCGTATCCGCGGCCCTGGGCGCGCAGTTCAACGAGCGGCCGGTAGAAGTGGTCGAGCAGCGCGTCGGCCAGGGCGTCGTCGCCGGTGTCCAGGGCCCGGTGGAAGGCGAGCGCGATGTCCGGGGCGAACGCGAAGACGGCGGAGGAGTAGAGGGTGACGCCGATGCCCCGGTAGGCGAGACCGGTGAGTTCGGCGGTGGGCAGTCCGTTGAAGTAGAGGAAGTCGCCGTCGGGCCGGTGGGTGCGGACCGCGCTGACGATGCGCTGCATGAGGTCGAGGTCGCCGAGGCCGTCCTTGAGCCCGATGACGCCGGGCGTGCGGGCGAGGGCGACGACGGTTTCCGGGGTGAAGACGGCGTTGTCCCGCTGGTAGACGATCGTCTCCAGGCCGGTGGCCGCCGCGAGGGCCGCGTAGTGGTTCAGCAGCCCTTCCTGGTCGGCGACGACGAGGTAGGGCGGCATGGCGAGGAGCCCGTCCGCTCCGGCCTCCTCGGCGGCACGCGCGTACTGGACGGCGAGGGCCGTGCCGTAGCCGGCCCCGGCGACGACCGGGATCCGTCCGGCCGTCTCCTCGACGGCGGCGGCGACCGCGAGGCGGAACTCCTCGATGGTCAGCGCATGGAACTCGCCGGTGCCGCAGCAGGCGAAGACCGCGGCGGCGCCGGCGTCGATCCCGGCCCGCACATGGGCGCGGAAGACATCGAGGTCGACGGTGCCGTCCGGCCCGAACGCGGTCACGGGGAAGAAGAGCGGCCCGGCGACTTCACGGAGCCGGGCGGCAAGGGGGGCTGAGGTCACGGGCGCTCCCTGAGCAGATTCAGGCGTGCACAATTCTGTACGGCGTCCATATTTCTGAACTCCGTAACGCTAAGACAGCTATCAAGGGCAGGTCAAGGCGGACGCAGACCCTTGACGCACCACTCCCCTCTCCCTAGCTTTTCCACGGATGTGAATGTCAGCCAGGATTGCGCACAGCACGCCTCGCGTACGCCCCGAGGAGACCTCCGTATGACCGCTCCCCGCAGTACCGTCCTGCTCACCGGCGCCGCAGGCGGCCTCGGCACCCTGATGCGGGGGCTGCTGCCCGCGTACGGATACGACCTGCGGCTCTTCGACCTGGTCCCGGTGGCGGGCGAGCCCGGGGCGATCACCGCCGACCTGAACGACCGGGAGGCGCTGCGCGAGGCCGTACGCGGCGTGGACGCGGTGATCCATCTGGCGGGCATCTCGCTGGAGTCCACGTTCGACAAGATCCTCCGCGCCAACATCCAGGGCACATACCACCTCTACGAGGCGGCCCGCGAGGAGGGCGTCCGGCGGATCGTGTCCGCCTCCTCCAACCACGTCATCGGCCACACCCCGCGCCCGGCCGCCGGTGATCCACTGATCCCGCTGGACACACCACGCCGCCCGGACACCTTCTACGGGCTCTCGAAGTGCTTCGGCGAGGATCTGGCCCAGCTCTACTGGGACCAGCACGGTGTGGAGACGGTCTCGGTGCGGATCGGGTCCTGCTTCCCGGAGCCCACGTCGGTGCGGATGCTGTCGGTCTGGATGAGCCCGGCTGACGGCGCCCGGCTGTTCCACGCGGCCCTCACCGCCGAGGGCGTCGGCCACACCGTCGTCTACGGCTCCTCCGCCAACACGCGCCTGTGGTGGGATCTGGCCCCGGCGCGGGCGCTGGGCTACCGGCCGCTGGACGACTCCGAGCCGTACGCGGCGAAGCTCGTCGCCGACCAGGGCGAACTGGACCCGGACAATCCGGCGCACGCCCACGTGGGCGGCCACTTCGTGACGGACCCGCCGATCTGGCCGCACTGAGCAGCCCGGGAGCGGCGGGGCCGACGGGCGGCCAGAAGAGCGGGGCCGGCGGAAATGCGGGCGACGGGAGGGCATCCGGACGGGCAGGATATCGGCCATGCCGAGACCTACCGGATTCCAGTACGAACAGCACGGCGACCAGAGCGTCACCATCACCCACCACGGCAGGCCCGCGGGCACGCTGCGGGGCGGCCGGGCGGAGAAGTTCCTGGCCGAGGTGGTCTCGGGGGACGCCCAGCTGGTGATGGCGCGCTGGACCGGCGCGTACAAGCACGGCAACGAGCGCACGGCCCGCAACCACCCGCGCAACCGCCGCTGAGGCACTTCCGGACGGCCGAAAGGCATCTGGTCGAAGGCCGCGAAGGTAAGGGAACGGCAAAGCCGGGTCGTTCGTTACCCCGGGCATGACCGCAATGACCCCCGGCTCGAACCTTCCCCTCTCCGCCGCCCGCGTGGCGGTGGACGTCGCCGCTCCGGTGCGGCTCGACGTCTCGGGCCTGCTGCTCACCGCCGACGGCAAGGTGCGCTCCGACGACGACTTCATCTTCTACAACCAGCCCTCGGGCCCCGGCGTGACCTACCGCGCCGGCGGGGGCTCGGCGCCCGACGCGATCGTGGTGGACACCGCCGCCGTGCCGCCGGGCATCGAGAAGATCGTCGTCACCGCGAGCCCGGACGCCGCGGGCCAGACCTTCCAGGGCATCGAGCCCACCGCCACCGTGCGCAACGCGGACGACGGCAGCGCGATCGCCACTTTCACCCCGCCGCAGCTGAGCGCCGAGACGGCGCTCGTGGTCATCGAGATCTATCTGCGCAACGGCGCCTGGAAGGCCCGCGCGGTCGGCCAGGGTTACGCGAACGGGCTGGCCGGGATCGCCACGGACTTCGGCGTCTCGGTCGAGGAGCCCGCGGCCCCGGCCGCCCCACCGGTTCCGGCGGCCCCCGCTCCGCCCGCCCCGGTCGCCGCCCCCGTCGACCCGAGGATCGCGCCGCCCGCGCCGCCCGCTCCCCCGGCCGCCCCGCCCGCTCCCGCCGCCGGCTCCGGCAAGATCAACCTGGACAAGGGCCGGGTCAGCCTCCGGAAGAACCAGACCGTGTCCCTCGTCAAGGGCGGCGCACCGCTGCTCTCGCGGGTCAGGATGGGCCTGGGCTGGGAGCCCGCGTTCCGCGGCAAGGACATCGACCTGGACGCGTCGGTGATCGCCTACGGCCCCAACCGCAACCACCTGGACAGCTGCTACTTCGGCAAGCTGGCCATCCTGAACGGGGCGATCAAGCACTCCGGCGACAACCTCACCGGTGAGGGCGAGGGCGACGACGAGACGATCGTCGTGGACCTGGGCCGGATCCCCGCCGAGGCGACGGGCCTGGTCTTCACGGTGAACTCGTTCACCGGCCAGAAGTTCAACGAGGTCGCCAAGGCCTACTGCCGGCTGATCGACGACGCCTCCGGCGAGGAGCTGGTCCGCTTCGACCTCACCGGCGCCGAGCCGCAGACCGGCGTGATGATGGCCAAGCTGATCAAGCAGTTCACCGGCGAGTGGGAGATGACCGCGATGGGCGAGTTCGTGAAGTCACGCACCGTACGCGGCATGGTGAAGCCCGCCGCCCAGGCGCTCTAGACACATCCGGGGCACCTGAACCGCTGCGGTTCAGGTGCCCCGGATCCGGAGAAGACGGGCGTCTCAGAGCTTGGTGAGCTTGGAGTAGGGGCTCAGGATCCTCCCCTGTCGCCCCGAGAAGTCGATGAGGACCGCGTCGTTGTCGCCCTCGACAGCAAGAATCCTGCCGAGTCCGAACTGGTCGTGCGACACCCTGTCGCCCACATCGAAGCATTCGACCGGTGGGGCCTCCTGGGCCGGGCGGTTGAAGGGACTGGACGGCAGGTGACGCCGGGAACCGGCTGACTGTTTCATCAAGTCGAGTATGCGCCCTGTAAAGGCGCGACGCCATGCCCGTCTGCCGCTCGACTCCCAGACGTACCGCATTCGTGACCCGCGCCGACCGGCGCCGGGCAGCGCTTTCCCGGGCCTCCGGCGCCGGAACCACACGGAACGGGGCACCGGAAAAGCACCCCGAACGTGTGGCGTTTCACCCACCGACATCTGCTGTGCAAGAGCAGCGCTCAGCGAAAGAGCTGGGCTCTCGCCTCCCTCAGCCGCCCGCGCGCGACCGGGCCTTGAACGCCGCCTTGCGGGCGTCCTTGGCGGCCTTCTTGTCGCTGTGGAGGCGGCCCATGGCCTCCAGGACATCGGCGGTGGCCGGGTGGTCGACGCGCCAGACCTCGTCGAAGAAGCCGCTGTGCTGGGCGGAGAGGCCCTCGACCAGGCCCTGGAGCTCGTCCAGCTCGCCGTCCGCGTCCAGGTGGGCGGCGATGGTGTCGATGGCCAGCCAGAAGATCATGTCCTCGGGCGGGGCGGGCACGTCGGCGGCGCCGCGCTCCGCGAGCCAGACGCGGGCGAGGCCGCCCAGTTCCCGGTCGCCGAGTACCGCGCGTACGGCGGGCTCCGCCTCGGGGCCGGCCAGGGCGAGGGCCTGCTGGCAGTGGAGGCGGCGCAGCGGTCCGCCCTCGTCCGTGCCGCGCGCGGCGGCCAGCAGCTCGGCCGCCGCCGATACCACCCCGTCGGCGTACCCCGCGAGCCAGAGCTTGACCTCGGCGCGGGCGGCGGACTCCGGGTAGTGGGCGATGCCGTCGAGGAGGGCGTCGGCGCCCTTGCCCGCGAGGTCGCCGACGGCGGGGGCGTCCACCCCGGCCTCCAGCATCCGGGCGCGGATGCCGTACAGGCCGAGGGGGGTGAGCTTGACCATGCCGTAGCGGGTGACGTCGTCCTCGTCGGCCCCGACGGCGTCCACCGGAGCCTCGCCCTCCTCGACCATCAGCGCCTCGTCGACCGGCCGGTACTCGACGATCCCGATGGGTTCGAGGAGCCGGAACTGGTCGTCGAGGCGCATCATCGCCTCCGACACCTGCTCCAGGATGTCGTCGGTCGGCTCGCCCATGTCGTCGGGGACGATCATCGACGCGGCGAGGGCGGGCAGCGGGACCGGGCCTTCGCCCGCGCCGTTGTCCGCGAGGGTGAGGAGGTAGAGGTTGCCGAGGACGCCGTCGAGGAATTCCGCCTCGGCCTCCGGGTCCCAGTCCAGGGCGTCGAAGTCGATCGAGCCGTCCTCGCCGACGAGGTCCGTGAAGTCGTCCAGGACGGGCGCGGTGGCGTCGGCGTGCACGGCGTCCAGGCCGTCGAGCCAGATGGACAGGACGTCGTGCGGGGAGCCGCCGGTGATCAGGGCCAGGTTCTCGCCCGCGGAGACGGTGCCCTCGTCGCCCTCCTCCTCGGGGTCGGTGACGTCGAGGAGGCCGGTGTCCACAGCGAGCCGCCAGGCCTCGCTGGCGTACGCGGCACCGTCGTCGTCGGCCGGGAGCCCGAGATGCTCGGCGGCGGCGGGCAGTTGCGCCTCGACGAGTTCGCCGCCCGCGCCGACACGGGTGTCGGGGCCGGCCCACCGGGCGAGCCTGACGGCCCGGACGAACAGCGGAGCGGCGAGCGCGTCCCGCGCCAGTTCGGCCTCGGAGTTGAGCCGCACCGGCGGCAGGGAGGGGCGCTCTGCGGACATCGGGGGTTCTCCTCGGTGCGTGCTCGGGAGCATACGGAGTGCGTACGCGGTTCAGCCGCCCAAGCCTAGACGCAATTCACCGCATGCCGCCCACGGCTTCGGCGGCTTGCCCTCCCCTTACACGCCCGTTCCCGGTTCCATGCTGAGGGCGGGGGTGTAGCGGTGCACGCCGCCGCCGGTCATGCCCGGGTACTTCTGGACGCGTTCCCAGAGTGGGGACGGGGATCCGATGCCCTCACCGGGTGCGGCGAGAGCCGCGATGTGGTGCTCGGCGCTCTCCCACTCGGCGTAGTTGAGGACCCGGGTGCCGTCGGTGCCGACATGGAAGTGCGCGGCGATGCCGCCGTCGGGGAGACCGCCGTCGTGTGCGTGCGCCTCGAACACGCTGTCCACCCAGTCGCGTTGGCGCGCCGCGTCGGGCCCGTCGAACTCGACGTCGACGATGACGACGCAGCCGGTCTCCCGGGTGTCGCCCTCACCCCGCAGCGTGGAACGGTAGAGCTCGTACGTGTGCAGCCCGACGCGTTCGATCCCGGGGACGGCCGCGTCGATCTCGGCGATACGGGCGTCGCGCTCCTCCCGTACGAAGTCCTGGAAGGCCTGTTCACCGGTCCACTGGGAGTAGTGCAGCAGGGTCGCCCCGTCCTCCCCGGCGTAGACGCTGTAGGAGAGCAGCCCGGGATGCGGCCACGGCCGGCTCCCCCAGGCCTTCCGGATCGCGTCGACGGCCTCCTGCTGCCGCTGCGGCGTCCCGACGTTCCAGGCACTGGCCTTGGCGATCCCGGCATCGGTGCGGGCCGGGTCGGGGCGGTCGGTGAAGTGCGTGGTCATGACGGTGTTTCCCCTCTTCCCGCGCACCGGCCGGTGCGCGTGACCACCACGGTCACACCTCAATCCCGGTTGAGGTCAAGGCCGTTCCGCCGAATGCCACCGAACTCCGTTCGCCCATGTCCCCACGATCGCCCCCGGCGTCAGCCGCCGAGTTCCGTGCGCCAGGCCGTGGTGTTGAGTTCGTCCATCAGCCGGATGTCGTGGCCCTCCAGCGGGAAGATCCGTACCGGGAGGCCGGGGGCGGCGGAGATGGCCAGGGCGTCGCCCTCGATGAGGTCGCCCCCCTCGGGGGTGGAGACCCAGGCGAGGATCGACTTCACGGTGAGGCCGGGGTCCAGCAGAAGCTTCTTCGGGCCCGGGTCGCTGCCGAAGTACGAGCCGTCCTCGTTGACCTTGACGGGGAGCGGGCGGCCGTCCTCGCCGAGGGCCCGGACCCAGGGGTAGCCGTCGACGGCGTAGGGCTTGCGGCCGCAGTTGGTGAGGGTGAGCACGACGGCCCGGTGCATCATCGCGGTCTCCACCGGGCCCATGTCCACCACGACCCCGGAGCGCGGGCACTTCCCGGGCGGGGCGGAGGTCGGGCCGGTCTGCGCCGGGGCGCCGTAGGAGGGCGCGTCGGCCCCCGGCGTGGGGGTCGGGGGCAGCGTCTCGGCGCGGGACGTGGAGGCGGACGGGGTGGGGTCCGGCTCCTCGCCCTCGCCGGCCGGGACCAGGAAGCCGGAGCAGCCGGTCAGCGCCATCAGCGCGGCCGCCGGCAGGGCCGCCCGGACCCGTCTCCGTACCCGTGTGCGCTCACTCATGTCGTCCACCCCTCGCCGCGGCCGGTCGTCCGCGCGTTCGATCATGTCAGAGGTACGGCGGCGGTCGCCGCACTCTTCAGCATCCCTTGCCGTTCACCACAAGGAGATCTAAGTAGACCTTTACGGTTCCGGGCGCCGAGACTTCCCCCATGACCACCACCGCACCGCGCCCCTTCGGCCGCACGCTCTGCGCCATGATCACACCCTTCACCGACGCCGGGGCCCTGGACCCGGAAGCCGCCCGCGCGCACGCCGCGCGCCTGGTGGCCGAGGGCTGCGACGGGATCGTCCTCAGCGGCACCACGGGCGAGTCCCCCACCACGACGGACGCCGAGAAATCCGCCCTGCTGCGGGCCGTCCGGGCCGAGGTCGGCGACGGGGTGCCGCTGCTCACCGGCGTCGGCGGCCCGGACACCGCGGCCACCCTGCGCCTGGCCCGGCAGGCCGAGGAGGCGGGCGCGGACGGGCTGCTGGTGGTGAGCCCGTACTACAGCCGCCCGCAGCAGACCGCCGTGGAGGCGTACTTCCTGCGGGTGGCCGAGTCCACCGGTCTGCCGCTGATGCTGTACGACATCCCCGGCCGCACCGGCGTCCGGATCGAGCCGGAGACCCTGCTGCGGCTGGCGGAGCACCCCCGGGTGGTGGCGGTGAAGGACTGCTCCTACGACCTGCTCGGCGCGACGAAGGTGCTGGCCCGCACCTCGCTCGCGTACTACTCGGGCAGCGAGGAGCTGAACCTTCCGCTGTACGCGGTGGGCGGCGCGGGCTATGTCAGTACGGTCGCGAACGTGGCGCCCGCCGCGATGCGGGCGCCGCTCGACGCGTTCGACGCGGGCCGCACCGACGAGGCCGCCCGGCTCAACGGCCTCACGGCCCGCCTCGTCGAGCTGATGATGGCGAGCGGGCTGCCCGGGACCGTCACGGCCAAGACCCTGCTGGACGCCGGACCGGTCCGGGAACCGCTACAGCCCGCCGGGCGCGAGGCGGCCAACGGGCTGCGGAAGGCGTACGAGGAACTCCTCGGGGCCTGAGAACCGGCTCAGTTGTGGGCGTGCAGGACCTCGTTCAGGCCGCCCCAGACCGCGTTGTTCGGGCGGGCCTCCACCGTGCCGGTGACCGAGTTGCGGCGGAAGAGGATGTTCGAGGCGCCGGACAGCTCGCGGGCCTTGACGACCTGGCCGTCCGGCAGCGTGACGCGCGTACCGGCGGTGACGTACAGACCGGCCTCGACGACGCACTCGTCGCCCAGCGCGATACCGACGCCCGCCTCCGCGCCGACCAGGCAGCGCTCGCCGATGATGATGCGCTCCTTGCCGCCGCCGGAGAGGGTACCCATGGTGGAGGCGCCGCCGCCGATGTCGGAGCCGTCGCCGACGACGACGCCCGCGGAGATCCGGCCCTCGACCATGGAGGTGCCGAGCGTGCCCGCGTTGAAGTTGACGAAGCCCTCGTGCATGACGGTGGTCCCGGCGGCGAGGTGCGCGCCGAGCCGGACGCGGTCGGCGTCGGCGATGCGGACGCCCTGGGGAGCGACGTAGTCCGTCATGCGCGGGAACTTGTCGACCGAGGTGACCTGGAGGTGCAGGCCCTCGGCGCGGGCGTTGAGCCGCACCCGCTCCAGGTCGTCGACGGCGACCGGGCCGAGCGAGGTCCAGGCGACGTTGGCCAGGAAGCCGAACTGCCCGTCCAGGTTCAGCCCGTGCGGCTTGACCAGGGTGTGGCTGAGCAGGTGCAGACGCAGGTAGACGTCGTGCGCGTCGAGCGGCTTGTCGTCGAGCGAGGAAATGACCGTGGAGACGGCGACGACCTCGACGCCGCGCCGGGCATCCACACCGATGGCCTTGGCGGCGCCCTCACCGAGGCGGTTGACGGCCTCGTCCGGGGTGAGCCGCGTCGTACCGGCCGGGCCGGGCTCGGGCTTGAGCTCGGGGGCGGGGAACCAGGTGTCGAGGACGGTGCCGTCACCGGCGACGGTGGCGAGGCCGGCGGCGACGGCGCCGGTGGTACGGGAAGTGGCCTGGGAAGTCGTGTCGGTCATGGACAGAAACCTAACCGGCCGGGGCCCGCTCGGGCGAACCGGTCTCAGCGTACGGCCCCTTTCCCGCCGCCCGCACCCGCTCACCGGGGCCGGGCAGCCGCCGCGCCGCCAGCACCGCTCCCCCGGCGGCCGCCGCGAGCAGGGCGCAGACCGGCCAGAGCAGAGCGGGGGCCGCCGCGTACAGAGCGGCCCCGAGCGGCGGGGCGAGCACCTGCCCGCTGATCGACGCCCCGGCGTACAGGCTCTGGAAGCGGCCCTGGGCGTGGCCCGGTGCCTGGTCGGCCACGTAGGCCGTGGCCGGGGTCTTGTAAAGGATCTCGCCGAGGGTGAGGGAGAGCATCATGGTGACGGCGAAGAGGACGCCCGCGCCGGGGATCAGTACGGCGTAGCCGAGCCCGACGAGCAGGAGTCCGGCGCCGACGAGGCCGAGCGGGGTGCGGCGGCGCAGGGCGTGGGCGGCGGGCAGTTCGAGGCAGAGGATGACGCCGCCGTTGATGGCGAGCAGCCAGCCGTACAGCTGGGTGGTGTGCCCGTGGTCGGCGAGGAAGACCGGCAGGGTCGAGTACTGCTGCCGGTAGACGACGTCGACGACCACGATCGCGACGAGCAGCACGAGGACGGCGGGCCTGGCCCGCAGTTCGCGCCAGAGCCCCGGGGCGTCCGGGTCGTGGGAGCGCACCGCGTGGGCGCTGCCGCGGGCGGGCAGGATCCGGGCGGCGTAGAGGGCGAAGAGCAGGGTGCCGAGGCCGTCGGCGACGAAGAGCCAGTCGTACGAGAAGCGGGCGGCGACCAGCGCGCCGAGCGGCGGGCCGATGGCGAAGCCGCCGTTGGCGGCGAACCGGAAGAGGGCGAAGCTCTGGCGGCGGTTTCCGCCCTCGGGCACGGAGACCGCGACGAGGGCGGCATTGGCGGCGCGGACGACACCCGCCGCGTACTGGGCGGCCGGGAGCACCGCGTACAGGGCGGCGACCGGCAGGATGGGCAGGACGACGAGCGCCGTGCCGCTCACGCAGGCGCCGGTCAGCAGGGCGCGGCGGTGGCCGAACCGGTCGCCGAACCAGCCGCCGGTGAAGTTCCCCGCGACCAGGCCGATGCCGCCGACGCCGCTGATCACTCCGGCCTGGGTGACGCTCAGACCGCGCGGCCCGACGAGGTACACGAAGAGATAGACGAAGGTGAAGCTGACGACGGCGTTGAGAAACGCCCCGAGCGCCAGCAGCCGTACCGTCCGTGGCACTCCCCGCACCATGCCCATCCCCCGCCCCCTCCGTACGACTCCTGACGACTGCTGCGTGCAGTGAGTTCCTTATTGGAACGGACTATGGCAGCATGATTCCATCGGGGTCAACCGAAAGGCCCCGGGCGGAGTGGGGCGGACGGCGGCCACAACCGGAGGAACGACATGCCCCAGCGCACGAGCCTTGCCGACGCCGACTGCTCGATCGCCCAGGCGCTCGACGTCGTGGGCGACTGGTGGACGCTGCTGATCGTGCGGGACACCGCGCGCGGGGTGCACCGGTTCGACGCGCTCCAGCGGGAGTTGGGCGTCTCGCGCAAGGTGCTGACCGAGCGGCTGCGGCTGCTGGTCGACGCCGGTGTGCTGACGCGGGAGCCGTATCAGGACCGTCCGGTCCGGTACGAGTACCGCCTCACCCCGCGCGGCCGGGCCCTGCTGCCCGTGCTGATCGCGCTCCAGGACTGGGGCGACACCTGGGTGCTGGGAGAAGGGGAGACGATGGCGACGACGACGGAGGCCTCGCAGGAGGCGGCCCGGGTGCGGGCGCTCACGGGGACGCGGCTGCCGGAGCTGTTGCTGCCGGGGGACGACGGCCGGCTCCGCGACCCGGTCGCCGACACCCCGTACACCGTCCTGTACTGCTTCCCCAGCGCCTACGCCACCCGCGACGCCTATCCGCCGGGCTGGGCGGGGATCCCGGGGGCGAGCGGCTGCACCCTCGAATCGTGCACGTACCGCGACCAGCTGGCCGAGTTCACGGCGGCGGGCGCGACGGTGCACGGGGTGTCCGCGCAGCGCCCGGACGAGCAGCGCGCGTTCGCGGAGAAGGAGGGGCTGCGCTTCCCGCTGCTCTCGGACGCGGACCTGGCCCTGACGGCGGCGCTGCGGCTGCCGACGTTCCGGGCGGCGGGCGTGAGCAGGCTCAAGCGGCTGACGCTGGTGGTGGACCGGGAGCGGACGATCCGCGAGGTGCTGTACCCGATCACGGACATCGGGGCGAGCGTGCGGGAGGCGCTGGAAGCGGTGCGCCGGGGGACGGACTGAGCGGAGGCGTTCCGAACGCGGTCAGGCACCGTCGCCCGCGGAGCGGAACCGGGCCGGTCCGACCCGCCGGTCAGGCGCCCCCGCCCGCCACGATCCGTTCCAGCATCACGCGCGTGTACGGCGCGTCGAACGTGCCCCCGGTCAGCAGGACCTGGAGGCAGACGCCGTCCATCAGCGCCACGAGGGCCCGCGCGGTCTCCTCATCGGTGCGCCGGGACAGCAGCGCGACGGCCTCCTCGGTCCACTCGGCCGCGACGGGGCGCAGCGCGGGGCGGCGCAGGGCCGCGAGGTACAGCTCGTACTCCAGCTCGATCGCCCCGCGTTCGCCCGCGAACCACCGGTCGAGCAGCCGGGTCAGCTCCGCCGCGAGGTCCGCCTCCGGCTCGTCCCCGTCAGTCTCCGTACCGTCGAAGACTCCGCTGGAGCGCAGCGCCTGGACGAAGTTCTCGTTGCAGCGGCGCAGGGCGGCGACGAGGAGTTCGTCGAGCGAGGCGAAGTGGTACGTGGTCGAGCCGAGCGGCACGTCGGCCGCGGCGGCCACGGTGCGGTGGCTGAGCCCGGCTATGCCGTCGGCCGCGATCACGGCCAGCGCCGCGTCGATGATCCGCGTCCGCCGCCCGGGGTCGTACCGGCGGGCCATCAGTGGGCCCCTCCCAGATTGAGGACGACGACCCCGGCGACGATCAGGGCGATGCCCGCGATCTTGACCAGGCTGCTGGACTCCCCGAGGAAGATGATCCCGATGAGGGCGACGGCCGCGGTGCCGACGCCGGCCCAGATGGCGTACGCGGTGCCCACGGAGAGCGTCTTGAGGGTCTGGGCGAGCAGGGTGAAGGCGATGAGGTAGCCCACCACGGTGCCGAGCGAGGGCCAGAGCCGGGTGAAGCCCTCGCTGTACTTCATGGCCGTCGTCCCGGCCACCTCCGCCGCGATGGCGCCGGCGAGCAGTCCGTATGCGTATCCCATGTGTACGACTGTACCCAACGTTACGTACGGCCGTACATATCATCGGCCCGCGTCGGGGGCGCTACGGTGTGCCGACTGAACGAACGGCCCGGCCGACCGGGCCGACGACTCGACGGAGACGCAGTGGCGCAGGACGCAGGGTGGGGCGGTGGCCCGTACGGGGGCGCGCCCCACGGTGGGGGGCCCTTCCACGGGGGCGCGCAGGGACCGGGCGGCGGCTGGCACGGCGGATGGGCCGCACCGCCCAAGCCCGGGGTGATACCCCTGGCGCCGCTGAGGATCTCGGACATGCTCAGCGGCGCCTTCTCGACGCTCGGCCGGTACTGGAAGCCGCTGATCGGCATGGCGCTGACGCTGTTCGGCGCGGCGACGCTCGTGATGATCCTCGCGCTGGTGGTGGCGGCCTCCGCCGTCGCGACCCAGTGGGACGAGCTGACGTCCCCGGGGTCTCCGGACGCGGCGCAACTGGTCCCGCTGGGCGTCGCGTTCGGTGTGCTGATGGTCCTCGGCATGATCACCTATCTGCTGGCGTCGGCCGTGGTGCAGGCGGCGGTGCCCGTCGTGCTCCAGGAGGCCGTCCTGGGCCGCCCGATCCGCTTCGGGGAGGTCTGGAAGCGGGCGTGGGCGCGGGTCTGGTCGATCATCGGCACGGTGTTCCTGACCGGGCTGATCATGATCGTCCCGCTGGCGCTCTTCCTGGCCGGTTTCGCCGGGCTGATGATCTACGCGATCTCGCTGGGCGACGAGGACGGCATGGTGCCGCTGATCGTCGTCGGGCTCATCGGCGCGCTGCTCATCGGCCCGTTCGCGGTCTGGCTCTGGGTGCGGTTCTCACTGGCCCCGACGGTCGTGGTCTTCGAGCACCAGCGCCCGGTCGCGGCCCTGCGCCGCTCGGCCCAGCTGGTGCGCGGCACCTGGTGGCGGGTCTTCGGCGTCGGGCTGCTCGCCTACGTACTCGCGTCCATGATCGGCTACCTGATCCAGATGCCGTTCCAGATGGTCGGCATGGTCCCCGGCCTGTTCGAACCCGAGGACATGGGCGCCGACCCGACCGGCGGGGAGCTCATCGCCCTGTTCGGCGGTCTGCTCCTGCTGTCGTTCCTCAGCCAGCTGATCGCCCAGCTGTTCACGGCGATCTTCCCGCCGCTGGTGGTCGGCCTGCTCTACGTCGACCTCCGCATGCGTTCGGAGAACCTGGGCCCGGTCCTGGCCGAGGCGGCGGGAGCGACGCTGCCCGAGCAGTACGGGCCGCCACCCGCCCACGTCTGACGACCCGCCGCACGGGAAACGGCCGTGCCCGCCAGGATTCCTGGCGGGCACGGCCGTTCATCGCTCTCCGGGAGCGCGGGATCAGACGTTGAACCCCAGCGCGCGGAGCTGCTCGCGTCCGTCGTCGGTGATCTTGTCCGGGCCCCACGGCGGCATCCAGACCCAGTTGATCCGGAGCTCGTTGACGATGCCGTCCGTGGCGGACTTCGCCTGGTCCTCGATGACGTCGGTCAGCGGGCAGGCCGCGGACGTCAGGGTCATGTCGAGGGTGGCGATGTTGGCGTCGTCGACGTGGATGCCGTAGATCAGGCCCAGGTTGACGACGTCGATGCCCAGCTCGGGGTCGACGACGTCGTACAGCGCCTCGCGGACCTCCTCCTCGGAGGCCGGCTTCATGGTCGCGGTCTCGTTGTCGCTCATGCGGTCTTCCCTTCGGACAGCGCCTTGGCCGTCGCGTCCTTCCACGCCATCCAGCTCAGCAGCGCGCACTTGACCCGGGCGGGGTACTTCGAGACGCCGGCGAACGCGACGGCGTCCTCCAGCACCTCCTCCATCGCGTCGTCCGGCTCCAGCTGGCCCTTGGACTGCATCAGCTCCAGGAAGGCGTCCTGGATCTTCTGCGCCTGGGACAGCTCCTTGCCGACGAGCAGCTCGTTCAGCACGGAGGCGGAGGCCTGGCTGATGGAGCAGCCCTGGCCCTCGTAGCTCACGTCGGCGATGGTCTCGCCGTCGTACTTCACGCGGAGCGTGATCTCGTCGCCGCACGTCGGGTTGACGTGGTGCACCTCGGCGTCGCCGTCCCGCAGGCCGCGCCCGTGGGGGTGCTTGTAGTGGTCCAGGATCACTTCCTGGTACATCGAATCAAGCTTCACCGTTACGCCCTCAGCCGAAGAAGTTCCGTACGTGCTCCAGGCCGTCCACCAAGGCGTCGACCTCGGCGGGCGTGGAGTACAGATAGAACGACGCTCGCGTCGTCGCGGGAATTCCGTACCGCAGGCAGACCGGGCGGGCGCAGTGGTGGCCGACCCGGACGGCGACGCCCTGCTCGTCGAGGACCTGGCCCACGTCGTGCGGGTGGATGTCGCCGAGCGTGAAGGAGATCGCCGCACCGCGGTCCTCGGCCGTCGTCGGACCGATGATCCGCAGGTCGGGGACCTCCAGCAGACGCTTCAGCGCGTACTCGGTGATCGCCTTCTCGTGCTGGTGGATCTTCTCCATGCCGATCGAGGTGAGGTAGTCCACGGCCGCGCCGAGGCCGACGGCCTGGGCGATCGGGGGCGTACCGGCCTCGAACTTGTGCGGCGCGGGGGCGTACGTCGACGAGTGCATCGACACGGTCTCGATCATCTCGCCGCCGCCGAGGAACGGAGGCAGGTCCTCCAGGAGCTCCTGCCGTCCCCACAGCACGCCGATGCCGGTCGGGCCGACCATCTTGTGGCCGGTGAAGGCCACGAAGTCCGCCTGGAGCGCCTGCACGTCGAGCACCATGTGCGGGGCCGCCTGCGAGGCGTCGATGCATACCAGCGCGCCGACCTGCTGGGCGCGGCGGATGATCCGCTCGACCGGGTTGACCGTGCCCATGATGTTGGAGACCAGCGTGAAGGAGACGATCTTCGTCTTCTCGGTGATGATCTCGTCGATGTTCGACAGGTCGAGCCGGCCGTCGTCGGTGATGCCGAACCACTTCAGCTTCGCGCCGGTGCGCTGCGCGAGCAGCTGCCACGGCACGATGTTGGAGTGGTGCTCCATCTCCGTGGTGACGATCTCCGTGTCGCGGTCCACCCGATAGGGCTCGTCCGCCCAGCCGAGCATGTTCGCCACGAGGTTCAGCGACTCCGAGGCGTTCTTCGTGAAGATCACCTCGTCACGGCTGGGTGCGTTGATGAAGGCGGCGACCTTGTCGCGGGCGCCCTCGTACAGCGCGGTGGCCTCCTCGGCGATCGTGTAGACGCCGCGGTGCACGTTCGCGTTGTGGCGTTCGTAGTACGCGTTCAGCGCGTCGAGGACCTGGCGCGGCTTCTGCGAGGTCGCCGCGGAGTCCAGGTACACGACCTTCTTGCCGTCGTGGACCGTGCGGTCCAGGAGCGGGAAGTCCTTGCGGATCGCCTCGGTGTCGAGGAGGCCGGAGAGCCCCTGTCGGGCGTCAGTCACGCGGAAGCGCCACCCTTCGTGTAGGCCTCGTAGCCCTCGTTCTCCAGCTGGTCGGCCAGCTCGGCGCCGCCGGAGGCCGCGATCCGGCCGTTGGCGAAGACGTGGACGAAGTCGGGCTGGATGTACTTGAGGATGCGGGTGTAGTGCGTGATCAGCAGGGTGCCGACCTCGCCGGTCGCGCGGACCCGGTTGACGCCCTCGGAGACGGTCTTGAGCGCGTCGACGTCCAGGCCGGAGTCGGTCTCGTCGAGGACGGCGATCTTCGGCTTGAGGAGCTCCAGCTGAAGGATCTCGTGGCGCTTCTTCTCACCGCCGGAGAAGCCCTCGTTGACGTTGCGCTCGGCGAAGGCCGGGTCCATCTGGAGCTCGGCCATCGTCTCCTTGACCTCCTTGACCCAGGTACGCAGCTTGGGGGCCTCGCCGCGGATGGCGGTGGCGGAGGTGCGCAGGAAGTTGGAGACCGAGACACCGGGGATCTCGACGGGGTACTGCATGGCGAGGAACAGGCCGGCGCGGGCCCGCTCGTCGACGGACATCTCCAGGACGTCCTCGCCGTCCAGGGTGACCGAACCGCCGGTGATCGTGTACTTGGGGTGACCCGCGAGCGAGTACGCGAGGGTGGACTTGCCGGACCCGTTGGGGCCCATGATGGCGTGGGTCTCGCCCTGCTTCACGGTCAGGTCGACGCCCTTGAGGATCTCCTTCGTGGCGTTGTCGGCCTCGACGGTGACGTGCAGGTCGCGGATTTCAAGCGTTGCCATGGGTGACTCAGGACTCCTGGGTGACGGAGACGAGCACATCGTCCCCTTCGATCTTTACGGGGTATACGGGGACGGGGCGCGTCGCGGGAAGGCCGGACGGCTTGCCGGTGCGGAGGTCGAACGCGGATCCGTGCAGCCAGCACTCGATCGCGCAGTCCTCCACCTCGCCCTCCGAGAGGGAGACGTTCGCGTGCGAGCAGATGTCGTTGATCGCGAACACCTCGCCCTCGGTGCGGACGACGGAGACGGGTGTGCCGTCGAGCTCCACCCGCTTGGGGGTGTCGTCCTCCAGCTCACTCAGCGCACAGGCCTTGACGAAGGACATCAGACGGACGCCTTCAGCTCGGCCTCGATCTTCTCGATGAGCCGCTCCTCGACGTCCGGCAGGCCGATCTGCTGGACCAGCTCGGCGAAGAAGCCGCGCACGACGAGGCGGCGGGCCTCCTCGGCCGGGATACCGCGGGACTGGAGGTAGAAGAGCTGCTCGTCGTCGAAGCGGCCGGTCGCCGAGGCGTGGCCGGCGCCGACGATCTCGCCGGTCTCGATCTCCAGGTTGGGCACGGAGTCGACCCGGGCGCCGTCGGTGAGGACGAGGTTCCGGTTCATCTCGTAGGTGTCGGTGCCCTCGGCCGCGGCCTGGATGAGGACGTCGCCGATCCAGACGGCGTGCGCGCCGTCGCCCTGGAGGGCGCCCTTGTACACCGCGTTGGACTTGCAGTGCGGGGTGTTGTGGTCGACCAGGAGGCGGTGCTCCTGGTGCTGGCCCTTGTCGGTGAAGTACAGACCGAAGAGCTCCGCCTCGCCGCCGGTGGCCGCATAGGCGACCCGGGGGTGCAGGCGGACGACGTCGCCGCCGAAGGTGACGACGATCGACTTGAAGGAGGCGTCCCGGCCGACCAGCGCGTTGTGCTGGCCGACGTGGACGGCCGTGTCGTCCCAGTCCTGGACGGAGACGACGGTCAGCTTGGCGCCGTCACCGAGGACGTAGTCGACGTTGGCGGCGAGCACCGCGTCACCGGTGTGGTCGATGACGACGACGGCCTCGGCGAAGGCGCCCAGCTCGATGAGCTGGTGGCCGAAGGCGGTGCCGCCCTCGCCGTGCACGGCGATCCGGATCGGCTCGGTGAGCACGGCTTCCTTGGCGACCGTGACGACCGAGGCCTGCTCGAAGGAGCTGTACGCCTGGGCGGCGACCCGGTCCACGGGGGTGCCGGCCTTGCCGAGCCGGGAGTCGTCCCGGCCGACGGTCTCGACGGTGACACCCTCGGGGGCCTCGATGGCGACCTTCACGCCGCTGCCGGTGGCGACCGCGGTGCCGTCGTGCAGTCCGCGCAGGCGCTCCAGCGGCGTGAAGCGCCACTCCTCCTCGCGGCCGTGCGGGACGGGGAAGTCCGCGACGTCGAAGGACGGGGGCGCGCTCATGCGCGTGGCGACGGTCGACTCGGCGGCGACCGCGATGGAGCCGGCGGTGGTGGAGCCCACCGGAGTGTTCTGAGCCTCAGCCATGGCTGTCGTAGTGCTCGCTTTCTCAGTCAAGAAGGGGGGTGGTTCGGTGGGGGCGGGGGCGGCCGCGGACGGCCGCCCCGGGTCGTCCTCGGATGCGAGGACTAGCCGACCGAACCCTCCATCTGAAGCTCGATCAGCCGGTTGAGCTCCAGGGCGTACTCCATGGGCAGCTCCTTGGCGATCGGCTCGACGAAGCCGCGCACGATCATCGCCATGGCCTCGAACTCGGTGAGTCCGCGGCTCATGAGGTAGAAGAGCTGGTCCTCGGAGACCTTGGAGACGGTCGCCTCGTGGCCCATCGACACGTCGTCCTCGCGGACGTCGACGTAGGGGTAGGTGTCCGAGCGGGAGATCGTGTCGACGAGGAGAGCGTCGCAGAGGACGTTGGACTTCGCGCCCGGCGCGCCCTCGCCGATCTCGATCAGTCCGCGGTAGGACGTACGGCCGCCGCCTCGCGCCACCGACTTGGAGACGATGTTCGAGGAGGTGTTCGGGGCCATGTGGACCATCTTGGCGCCGGCGTCCTGGTGCTGGCCCTCGCCCGCGAAGGCGATGGACAGGGTCTCGCCCTTGGCGTGCTCGCCCATCAGGTAGACGGCCGGGTACTTCATGGTGACCTTGGAGCCGATGTTGCCGTCGACCCACTCCATGGTCGCGCCCTCGTAGGCCACGGCCCGCTTGGTGACCAGGTTGTAGACGTTGTTCGACCAGTTCTGGATGGTCGTGTAGCGGCAGCGGCCGCCCTTCTTCACGATGATCTCGACCACGGCGCTGTGCAGCGAGTCCGAGGAGTAGATCGGGGCGGTGCAGCCCTCGACGTAGTGGACGTAGGCGTCCTCGTCGACGATGATCAGCGTCCGCTCGAACTGACCCATGTTCTCCGTGTTGATACGGAAGTAGGCCTGGAGCGGGATGTCCACGTGGACGCCCTTGGGCACGTAGATGAACGAGCCGCCGGACCACACGGCCGTGTTCAGCGAGGCGAACTTGTTGTCGCCGACCGGGATGACGGTGCCGAAGTACTCCTTGAAGAGCTCCGGGTGCTCCTTCAGCGCGGTGTCGGTGTCCAGGAAGATGACGCCCTGCTCCTCCAGGTCCTCGCGGATCTGGTGGTAGACGACCTCGGACTCGTACTGCGCGGCGACACCGGCGACGAGGCGCTGCTTCTCCGCCTCGGGGATGCCGAGCTTGTCGTACGTGTTCTTGATGTCCTCGGGCAGGTCCTCCCAGGAGGCGGCCTGCTTCTCCGTGGAGCGCACGAAGTACTTGATGTTGTCGAAGTCGATGCCCGACAGGTCCGAGCCCCAGCTGGGCATGGGCTTCTTGTCGAAGAGCCTGAGGCCCTTGAGCCGCAGCTTCAGCATCCACTCGGGCTCGTTCTTCTTCTCCGAGATGTCGCGGACGACAGCCTCGGAGAGACCGCGCTTCGCCGCCGCGCCTGCCGCGTCGGAGTCGGCCCAGCCGAATTCGTACGTACCCAGACCCTCGAGCTCAGGGTGGGCAGTCTCCGTGGGGAGCGTCATGCGGGGTTCCTCCCGGCCGTGCTTGCAGATGCTGAATGGGTGGTCTGTGGGGGTGCTGCGTGGCCGCTGCGCGGCACATAGGTCGTGCACACGCCGTCGCCGTGGGCGAGGGTGGCCAGCCGCTGCACATGGGTCCCGAGGAGGCTGGAGAAGAATTCCGTCTCCGCCTCGCACAGCTGTGGGAACTGCTCGGCGACATGCGCCACCGGGCAGTGGTGCTGACACAGCTGTTCGCCCTGCTGCGGGCCCGGCGCGCTTCGCGCCGTAGCAGCGTACCCGTCGGCGGACAGGGCCTTGGCCAGGGCCTCGGTGCGCCCTTCGGGCTCCGCGGCCTCGACCGCCGCGCGGTACGCCTCGCCCATCGCGGCCATCCGGGCGCGGGCGAAGGCGATGACCGCCTCGTCCCCGCCGGATTCGGCGATGAAGCGCAGGGCGTCGGCGGCCAGCTTGTCGTAGGACTGGTCGAAGGCGTCCCGGCCGCAGTCCGTGAGGGCGAAGACCTTGGCGGGCCTGCCGCGGGTCCGTGCCCCGTACACCCGCTGTTCACGGGCTTCCACGACATCGTCGGTGACGAGGGCGTCCAGATGGCGGCGGACGGCGGCCTGGGTGAGGCCGAGACGCTTGGCAAGGTCCGCGACGGTGGAGGGGCCGTGGTCCAGGATGGAGCGCGCGACCCGGTTGCGCGTCGAGCGCTCACCGGTCGCGAGTTCCTCCTGAGGAGCCCGTCCGTCGTATTTCACAACACCATTGTTGCGTAATTCATTCGGCCCTGACAACCACGGTCCGAAACGATCTACGGTGTGGTTCGTCACTTAGGGTTACCTAATCTGGCCCCGGGACGGGGCCTCCCGAAGTGCCTGCCTAGACTGTTCCGCCATGGAGAACGAGCCCGTCGTACAGGTCACCGGCCTGGTGAAGCGGTACGGCGCGAAGACCGCGGTGAACGGCCTCGATCTGGTCGTCGCGGCCGGCGCGGTGACCGCCGTCCTCGGCCCGAACGGCGCCGGGAAGACCACCACCATCGAGACCTGCGAGGGCTACCGCCGCCCCGACGCGGGCACCGTACGCGTCCTCGGGCTCGACCCGGTCGCCGACGCGGAGCGGCTGCGTCCGCGGGTCGGGGTGATGCTCCAGTCCGGCGGCGTGTACTCCGGCGCCCGCGCCGACGAGATGCTCCGCCACATGGCGAAGCTGCACGCCCATCCCCTCGACGTGGACGCCCTGATCGAGCGCCTCGGCCTCGGCGACTGCGGCCGCACCACCTACCGGCGGCTCTCCGGCGGCCAGCAGCAGCGGCTCTCGCTGGCCCTGGCGGTCGTGGGCCGGCCCGAGCTGGTCTTCCTGGACGAGCCGACCGCCGGGCTCGACCCGCAGGCCCGCCGGTCCACCTGGGACCTGGTCCGCGAGCTGCGCGCCGACGGCGTGTCCGTGGTACTGACCACCCACTTCATGGACGAGGCCGAAACACTCGCCGACGACGTCGCGATCATCGACGCGGGCCGGGTCATCGCCCAGGGCAGCCCGGAGGAGCTCTGCCGGGGTGGCGCGGAGAACACCCTGCGCTTCACCGGCCGCCCGGGGCTCGACCTCGGCTCCCTCCTCAAGGCGCTGCCCGACGGCTGCGGGGCCGCCGAGCCGCTGCCGGGGACGTACCGGATCACCGGGAGCGTCGGCCCGCAGCTGCTGGCCACCGTGACCTCCTGGTGCGCCCAGCACGGCGTGATGCCCGACGGCATCGCGGTCGAGCGGCACACCCTGGAGGACGTCTTCCTCGAACTGACCGGAAAGCAACTGACCGGCAAGGAGCTGCGCGCATGAGCGCCGGTACGTACACCCCGCGCCCCGGCGCCGCCCCGCTCCCCCGGATGATCGCCGCGCAGACCGCGCTGGAGACCCGGATGCTGCTGCGCAACGGCGAGCAGCTGCTGCTGACGGTGATCATCCCGACGCTGCTGCTGGTGCTGTTCAGCGCGGTCGACATCGTGGACACCGGCGCGGGCGCGTCGGTCGACTTCCTGGCCCCGGGCATCCTGGCGCTCGCGGTGATGTCCACCGCCTTCACCGGCCAGGCCATCGCCACCGGCTTCGAACGCCGTTACGGAGTCCTCAAGCGGCTCGGGGCCTCCCCGCTGCCCCGCTGGGCGCTGATGACCGCGAAAACGCTGTCGGTGCTGGTCACCGAGGTGCTCCAGATCGTGCTGCTGACGGCGATCGCCTTCGCGCTCGGCTGGTCGCCCGAGGGCAACCCGCTCTCCGTACTGCTGCTCCTCGTCCTCGGGACCGCCGCGTTCTCCGGGCTCGGGCTGCTGATGGCCGGAACGCTGAAGGCGGAGGCGACGCTCGCCGCCGCCAATCTGGTCTTCCTGCTGCTGCTGGTCGGCGGCGGGGTCATCGTGCCGCTGGACAAGTTCCCGGACGCGGTGCAGTCGGCGCTGGGGCTGCTGCCCGTCTCGGCGCTCTCGGAGGGGCTGCGCGACGTCCTCCAGCACGGCGCGTCGATGCCGTGGACCCAGGCCGGGATCCTCGCGGTGTGGGCGGTGCTGGGGCTCGGCGCGGCGGCGAAGTTCTTCCGCTGGGAGTAGCGCGCGGCGGGGATCTTCACGGGCAAGCCGCCACGAACCACCCCCTCGTGAAAACGCGCACAAGCCCCGTCCTACGATGGTCCGCGTGGAAACCCCCATCTCCCTCATCGCCAAGCGCTGGACGCCGTCCACCCAGGTGGTGAAGCGCGCCGCGCTCTCCGCCGTCGTGATGAGCGTCTTCATCATCGTCACCGGCGGGGCCGTCCGGCTCACCGGTTCGGGGCTCGGCTGCGACACCTGGCCCAAGTGCACCGACGACAGCCTGTTCGCGACGCCCGAGCAGGGGCTGCACGGCGCGATCGAGTTCGGCAACCGGATGCTGACCTATGTGCTGTCGGCCGCGGTCGGCTGGGCGATCATCGCCGTCAGTTCGATGAAGCCGCGCCGCCGCAAGGTGACCCGGCTGGCCTGGTCACAGTTCTGGGTGGTGCTGGGCAACGCCGTGCTCGGCGGGATCACGGTGTGGGCGGGGCTCAACCCGTGGACGGTGGCCGGGCACTTCCTGCTGGCCAACGCGCTCCTCGCGGTCACCGTGATCACCTGGGTGCGGGTCGGCGAGGGCGACGGCCCGCCGCGGCCCCGGGCCCCGCTGCCGGTGCGCCGGCTGTCCTGGGCGATCCTCGCGACCACGGTCGTCCTGATCGTGCTGGGCACCTCGGTGACCGGTTCCGGCAAGCACGCCGGCGACAGCAGCGACGTACCGCGCATGCCGTGGGACTGGTCGGTCGCCGCGCATGTGCACGCCATCGCCGCCTGGGTGGTCTGCGCCCTGGCCATCGCGATGTGGCTGGCCCTGCGGGTGGTCGACGCGCCCGCCGACACCCGGGCCCGCGCCCGTGACCTGCTGCTCGTCCTGCTCGCCCAGGGCGCGATCGGGTACGTGCAGTACTTCAGCGACGTCCCCGAGATCCTGGTCGGCGTCCATATGTTCGGCTCGGCCATCCTGTGGATCGCCGTGATCCGCCTGGTCCTGAGCATGCGCGAGCGCGGCGACGACGCACCCGCCCCGCTGCCCGGCCCGTCCGCCGAGCGGCCGGAGACGGCACCGGCGACGGCCGTCTGAACAGACACACACGTACGACGGGTGATGGGCGGCGGGCCGGGGGGCCGCCGCCCATCACTCGTGCTCCACGCCCCAACGGGCGAGCCCCGGGTCAGGTGTTGCCCGAGGGAGTGTCAGGACGCTCCCCCGGACGGGACACCGTCCGGGACGGAAGCCTCAGCTGTCGTTGGAGGGGCCGCCGACCTGGATCCCGGCCATCCGGGACCACTCGTAGGGGCCGGTGCGGACCTTGAGCGCGAACTCGCCGTCGAACTCGTCGTGCATCGTGATGCCGGACTTCGTCGCCGCGCTCTCGGCCACCGCGTAGGTCGGGGCCACGAGGTCGCCCCAGGCGCCGTCCTGGCCGACCAGGACGATGCGGGCGCCCGCCTGGCCGATGTAGGCGAGCTGTCCCTCCGCGCCGCCGTGCTCCTTGGCGAAGGCGCCGATCTCGCGGGCGAGCTTCGCCGCCCTGCGCCCGTCGCGCGCCGCCTTCCTGGCGTCCGTCCGTGAGGTCTGCTCGGTGTCCGCTGCGTCTGCTGCCGTCTCTGCCATGAACAGGATGCTACCGACGGGTAGATGAACTGGCGACGGGCGGGTCACGTGGCTTGTGCCACGCGACCCGCCCGTACACAAGAAGCGGGGGGTCAGCGGAGGAAGGGGTCCACCGCGACGGCGAGGAAGAGGAGCGAGACGTAGGTGATGGACCAGTGGAAGAGCCGCATCTCCTTGAGCTTGGCCCCGGTCACCCCGGCCTTGGCGCGGTTCTGGAGGCCGTGGGCCTCCCAGAGCCAGGCGCCGCCGGAGAGCAGCGCCACCGCGGTGTAGAACCAGCCGGTGTAGCCCAGCGGGGTGAGCAGCAGCGAGACCCCGACCATCACCCAGCTGTAGAGGACGATCTGCTTGGCGACCACCCGGTTGGTGGCGACGACCGGGAGCATCGGGACGCCGACCCGGGCGTAGTCGTCCTTGACCTTCATCGACAGCGGCCAGTAGTGCGGCGGCGTCCAGAAGAAGATGACGGCGAAGAGGATGACGGCGGCCCAGGAGACCGTGTTCGTCACGGCCGACCAGCCGATGAGGACCGGCATGCAGCCCGCGATGCCGCCCCAGACGATGTTCTGGGAGGTGCGGCGCTTCAGCAGCATCGTGTAGATGACGACGTAGAAGAGCAGCGCGCCGAGCGCGAGGGCGGCCGACAGCCAGTTGACGAGCAGTCCGAACCAGAGCGTGGAGAACACCGCGAGGCCGATGCCGAAGGCCAGGCATTCGCGGGGGCTGACCATGCCCGTGACCAGCGGACGCTGGGACGTACGGTCCATCAGCGCGTCGATGTCCCGGTCGATGTACATGTTGAGCGCGTTGGCGCCGCCCGCGGAGAGGTATCCCCCGATGGTGGTCGTGAGGACGAGCCACAGGTCGGGTACGCCCTGGGCGGCGAGGAACATCACCGGAACGGTGGTGATGAGCAACAGCTCGATGATCCGTGGCTTGGTAAGCGCCACGAATGCCTTGACGCGGGCCCCGAACGGGCGATGGCCCCCTGGGCTGGGAGTCAAGGCGACCCCTGCGGGTCGGGACTCGACGGCCGTCACGCACACCCCTGACAGAGAAATCCCAGCAAGCTCCGGGCTCAGCGGCCCTTGTGAAGACTTGCGCGAACTCGACCACTCTAGACGTTGGGGATACACCGCCCTTCGCGGGGGTGGGGTCGTGTTGAGGGTGACTGTTCGCCGGATGTCCATTCCGTCGGGAGGCGAACTCCACGGGTCGCCCACACCCTGGAAAGTGCTCGGAAACTGTGCCCGGCAACGGGGGTAGGCTCGACAGCGCCCGGTGCGGTAACGGTCACCGGTTTACAACAGTGGAGAGGAGCCCTGACTCAGGGTGAGCATCAAGCCGACCACCACAGACCTCCAGTGGACCGATGTGGACCAGCGGGCCGTGGACACCGCCCGCGTCCTCGCTGCGGACGCCGTACAGAAAGTCGGGAACGGCCACCCGGGCACGGCGATGAGCCTGGCTCCTGCCGCGTACACCCTGTTCCAGAAGGTGATGCGGCACGACCCCGCGGACGCCGAGTGGACCGGTCGCGACCGGTTCGTCCTCTCCGCCGGCCACTCCAGCCTGACGCTCTACATCCAGCTCTACCTGGCCGGCTACGGGCTGGAGCTGGACGACCTGAAGGCCTTCCGCACCTGGGGCTCCAAGACCCCGGGCCACCCGGAGTACGGCCACACCACCGGTGTCGAGACGACGACCGGGCCGCTGGGCCAGGGTGTCGCCAACGCCGTGGGCATGGCGATGGCCGCCCGCTACGAGCGCGGCCTGTTCGACCCCGAGGCGGCCCCCGGCACCTCCCCGTTCGACCACATGGTGTGGGTCGTCGCCGGTGACGGCTGCCTCCAGGAGGGCATCTCGGCCGAGGCGTCCTCGCTGGCCGGGCACCAGAAGCTGGGCAACCTGGTCCTGCTCTGGGACGACAACCACATCTCCATCGAGGGTGACACGGAGACCGCGGTCTCCGAGGACACCATCAAGCGGTACGAGGCGTACGGCTGGCACGTGCAGCGTGTCGACCAGCTGCCCAACGGCGACCTGGACCCGGCGGGTCTGTACGCGGCGCTCCAGGCGGCCAAGGCCGAGACCGAGCGCCCCTCGTTCATCGCGGCCCGCTCGATCATCGCCTGGCCCGCCCCGAACGCGCAGAACACCGAGGCCGCGCACGGCTCGGCGCTCGGCGACGACGAGGTCGCGGCGACCAAGCGGGTCCTCGGCTTCGACCCGGAGCAGACCTTCGAGGTCTCCGACGAGGTCATCGGCCACACCCGTGAGGCCCTGGACCGCGGCCGCGAGGCCCGTGCCGAGTGGGACAAGTCGTTCGCCGCGTGGCGCACGGCCAACCCGGAGCGCGCCGCCTCCTTCGACCGGATCGCCGCGGGCGAGCTGCCCGAGGGCTGGGAGGAGAAGCTCCCGGTCTTCGAGCCCGGCAAGGGCCTGGCCACGCGTGCCGCGTCCGGCAAGGTGCTCCAGGCGCTGGGCGAGATCGTGCCCGAGCTGTGGGGCGGCTCCGCCGACCTCGCGGGCTCGAACAACACGACGATCGACAAGACGTCGTCGTTCCTCCCGGCGGGCAACCCGCTGCCGGAGGCCGACCCGTACGGCCGGACGATCCACTTCGGCATCCGCGAGCACGCGATGGCCGCCGCCATGAACGGCATCGCGCTGCACGGCAACACCCGCATCTACGGCGGCACCTTCCTGGTGTTCTCCGACTACATGCGCAACGCGGTGCGGCTCTCCGCGCTGATGCACCTGCCGGTGACGTACGTGTGGACGCACGACTCGATCGGTCTCGGCGAGGACGGCCCGACCCACCAGCCGGTCGAGCACCTGGCCTCGCTGCGCGCCATCCCGGGCCTGAACATCGTGCGCCCGGCCGACGCCAACGAGACCGCCATCGCCTGGCGCGAGATCCTGCGCCGCTACACCAAGGTGTTCGGCAAGGGCACCCCGCACGGTCTGGCGCTGACCCGCCAGGGTGTGCCGACGTACGAGGCGAACGAGGACGCGGCCAAGGGCGGTTACGTCCTCTTCGAGGCAGAAGGCGGCGAGCCGCAGGTGCTGCTCATCGCGACCGGTTCCGAGGTGCACGTGGCCGTCGAGGCGCGCGAGCAGCTCCAGGCGGCCGGTGTGCCGACCCGGGTGGTCTCGATGCCGTCCGTCGAGTGGTTCGAGGAGCAGGACCAGGCGTACAAGGACAGCGTGCTGCCGCCGTCGGTGAAGGCACGCGTCGCCGTCGAGGCGGGCATCGGCCTGACCTGGTACCGGTACGTGGGCGACGCCGGCCGGATCGTCTCGCTGGAGCACTTCGGGGCCTCGGCGGACGCGAAGGTGCTGTTCCGCGAGTTCGGCTTCACGCCCGAGCACGTGGCCGCCGCCGCCCGGGAATCCCTCGAAGCCGCAGCGCGCTGACGCCGGTAGATACCACTAGTAGGAGATGCAACTCATGACAGACGCACTCAAGCGCCTCTCCGACGAGGGCGTGGCGATCTGGCTCGACGACCTGTCGCGCAAGCGGATCACGTCCGGCAACCTGGCCGAGCTGATCGACCAGAGCCATGTCGTCGGCGTCACCACCAACCCGTCGATCTTCCAGAAGGCGATCTCCTCGGGCGACGGTTACGAGCAGCAGCTCACCGACCTCGCCGCCCGCAAGGTCACCGTCGAGGAAGCCCTGCGCATGATCACGACGGCGGACGTCCGCGACGCCGCCGACATCCTGCGCCCGGTCTTCGACGCCACCGGCGGCCAGGACGGCCGGGTCTCCATCGAGGTGGACCCGCGCCTGGCGCACAACACCGTGGCCACCGTCGCCGAGGCCAAGCAGCTGGCCTGGCTGGTCGACCGGCCGAACACGCTCATCAAGATCCCGGCCACCAAGGCGGGCCTCCCGGCGATCACCGAGGTCATCGGCCGGGGCATCAGCGTCAATGTGACGCTGATCTTCTCGCTGGAGCGCTACCGCGCGGTCATGGACGCCTACCTGGCGGGCCTGGAGAAGGCGAAGGCCGCGGGCCTGGACCTCTCCAAGATCCACTCGGTGGCGTCGTTCTTCGTGTCCCGTGTGGACACCGAGATCGACAAGCGGCTGGACGCGATCGGCTCCGACGAGGCGAAGGCCGCCAAGGGCAAGTCCGCTCTGGCCAACGCGCGCCTGGCCTACGAGGCGTACGAGGAGGTCTTCTCCTCCGACCGCTGGGCGGCCCTGGACAAGGCGCGGGCCAACAAGCAGCGTCCGCTGTGGGCCTCGACCGGTGTCAAGGACCCGTCGCTGAAGGACACGCTGTACGTCGACGAGCTGGTGGCGCCGAACACGGTGAACACCATGCCGGAGGCGACCCTGGACGCGGTGGCCGACCACGGCGAGATCACCGGCGACACCGTCACCGGCGGCTACGACCAGGCGCGTGCGGACCTGGACGCCGTCAAGAAGCTCGGCATCTCCTACGACGACGTCGTACAGGTGCTGGAGGACGAGGGCGTCGAGAAGTTCGAGGCGTCCTGGAACGACCTGCTCAAGTCGACCGAGGCGGAGCTTTCGCGCCTCGCCCCCTCGGAGGGCTGACCACTTTGTCTGCTGTTCCCGGAGCCAACCCGCTCCGTGACGCACAGGACCGACGGCTCCCGCGTATCGCGGGGCCGTCGGGCCTGGTCATCTTTGGCGTCACGGGCGATTTGTCCCGTAAAAAGCTGATGCCTGCCGTCTACGACCTGGCCAATCGCGGTCTGCTGCCGCCGGGCTTCTCGCTCATCGGCTTCGCGCGCCGCGACTGGGAGGACGAGGACTTCGCCCAGGTCGTCCACGACGCCGTCAAGGAGCACGCCCGTACGCCGTTCCGTGAGGAGGTCTGGCAGCAGCTCATCCAGGGGATGCGCTTCGTCCAGGGCAACTTCGACGACGACGAGGCGTTCGAGACGCTGAAGGCGACCATCGAGGAGCTGGACAAGGCGCAGGGGACGGGCGGCAACTTCGCCTTCTACCTCTCCGTGCCGCCGAAGTTCTTCCCCAAGGTCGTCCAGCAGCTGAAGAAGCACGGCCTGGCCGACCAGAAGGAGGGCTCCTGGCGGCGTGCCGTCATCGAGAAGCCGTTCGGTCACGACCTGGCCAGCGCGCAGGAGCTCAACCAGCTCGTGCACGACGTCTTCCCGCCCAACGAGGTCTTCCGGATCGACCACTACCTGGGGAAGGAGACGGTCCAGAACATCCTGGCGCTGCGGTTCGCCAACACGATGTGGGAGCCGATCTGGAACCGGTCCTACGTCGACCACGTACAGATCACGATGGCCGAGGACATCGGCATCGGCGGCCGGGCCGGCTACTACGACGGCATCGGCGCCGCCCGTGACGTCATCCAGAACCACCTGCTCCAGCTGCTGGCGCTGACCGCGATGGAGGAGCCAGGCTCCTTCCACCCGAAGGCCCTGGTCGCCGAGAAGCTGAAGGTGCTCACCGCCGTCGAGCTGCCCGAGGACCTCGGTCTGCACACGGTGCGCGCCCAGTACGAGCACGCCTGGCAGGGCGGCCAGGAGGTTCTCGGCTACTGCGAGGAGGACGGCATCGACCCCAAGTCGACGACCGACACCTACGCGGCGATCAAGCTGACGATCAACAACCGCCGCTGGGCGGGCGTGCCGTTCTACCTCCGGACCGGGAAGCGGCTCGGCCGCCGGGTCACGGAGATCGCGGTCGTCTTCAAGCGCGCGCCGTACCTCCCCTTCGAGTCGAGCGCGACCGAGGAGCTGGGCGGCAACGCACTGGTCATCCGGGTCCAGCCCGACGAGGGCGTCACCGTGCGCTTCGGCTCCAAGGTGCCCGGCACCTCGATGGAGGTCCGGGACGTCACGATGGACTTCGCGTACGGCGAGTCGTTCACGGAGTCCAGCCCGGAGGCGTACGAGCGGCTCCTCCTGGACGTCCTGCTCGGCGACGCCAACCTCTTCCCCCGCCACCAGGAGGTCGAACTCTCCTGGACCATCCTCGACCCGATCGAGGAGTACTGGGACAAGCACGGCAAGCCCGCGAAGTACGCGGCCGGCACCTGGGGTCCGGCCGAGGCCGACGAGATGCTCGCACGTGACGGACGGAGCTGGAGGCGGCCATGAAGATCGATCTCACGGAAACCACGTCCAGCAAGATCAACCAGGCGCTGGTCTCGGCCCGCCGGGCGATCGGCACCCCCGCCATCGGCATGGTGCTCACGCTGGTCATCGTCACCGACGAGGAGAACGCGTACGACGCGCTCAAGTCGGCCGGTGACGCCTCGCGCGAGCACCCCTCGCGGATCATCGCGGTGATCAAGCGGGTCAGCCGCTCGCCGCGGGCCCGCCGGGACGCCCGCCTCGACGCCGAGGTTCGGGTCGGTTCCGACGCGGGCACCGGCGAGACCGTCGTCCTGCGCCTCCACGGCGAGCTGGCCAACCACGCCCAGTCGGTGGTCCTGCCGCTGCTGCTGCCGGACGCCCCGGTCGTGGTGTGGTGGCCCGAGGACGCCCCCGCCGACCCGGCGAAGGACCCGCTCGGGGCGCTGGCCCAGCGCCGGATCACCGACACCTACTCGGCGGAGCTGCCGCTCGACGAGCTGGCGGTGCGGGCCGCGACGTACAGCCCCGGCGACACCGATCTGGCCTGGACCCGGATCACGCCGTGGCGCTCGATGCTGGCCGCCGCGCTGGACCAGCAGCCGGCCGAGGTGATCGCCGCGACCGTCGAGGGCGAGAGCGACAACCCGAGCTGCGAACTGCTGGCCATGTGGCTCGCGGACCGGCTCGGTGTCCCGGTGGAGCGCACGCTCTCCCAGGGCCCCGGTCTCACCGCGGTCCGGATGGAGACGAAGAACGGCGTCATCGTCCTGGACCGGGCCGACGGTTCGCTGGCCACGCTCTCCATGCAGAACCAGCCCGACCGCGCGGTGGCGCTCAAGCGCCGGGACACCGCCGAGCTGCTGGCGGAGGAGCTGCGCCGGCTCGACCCGGACAACACCTACGCCTCGGCGGTGAAGTTCGGCGTCGACAAGCTGCACTCGGGCGGCGAGGTCACGGCCAAGCCGATCGACAGCGCCGCGGACAAGGCGGACAAGGCCGCCGGGGCCAAGGCTCCCGCCGCGAAGAAGGCCCCGGCCAAGAAGGCGGCCTCCAAGTGACGCCTCCCCAACTGGTCGTCCACCGCGACAAGGAGCTCATGGCCCAGGCCGCGGCGGCCCGGCTGATCACGAAGATCGTGGACGCCCAGGCCTCCCGGGGCCACGCCTCGGTGGTGCTGACCGGCGGGCGCAACGGCAACGGCCTGCTGGCCGCGCTCGCCGCCGCGCCCGCCCGGGACGCGGTCGACTGGTCGCGCCTGGACCTGTGGTGGGGCGACGAGCGGTTCCTGCCCGAGGGCGACCCGGAGCGCAATGTCACCCAGGCCCGCGAGGCGCTGCTCGACGCGGTGCCGCTGGACCCGGCCCGGGTGCACGCGATGCCCGCGTCCGACGGGCCGTACGGCGACGACGCGGATGCCGCGGCGGCCGGTTACGCCGGTGAACTGGCCGCCGCCGCGGGGCCCGAGGACCACGGCCCGGTGCCCACGTTCGACGTGCTGATGCTGGGCGTCGGCCCGGACACGCATGTGGCCTCGCTCTTCCCGGAGCTGCCCGCGGTACGGGAGACCGAGCGCACCGTCGTCGGTGTGCACGGGGCGCCCAAGCCGCCGCCGGTCCGGGTCTCGCTCACGCTGCCCGCGATCCGCGCGGCGCGTGAGGTGTGGCTGCTGGCGGCGGGTGAGGACAAGGCGGAGGCGGCGGCCATCGCGCTGTCCGGGGCCGGGGAGATCCAGGCCCCGGCGGCGGGCGCGTACGGCCGCAGCCGCACGCTGTGGCTGCTGGACGCGGCGGCGGCCTCGCAACTGCCGCGCGCGCTCTACCCTCCGGCCTCTGCCTGAGCGTTGACACCCTCGAAGGCCCGGCCCGCTTTTTTCCTGAGCGGTCCGGGCCTTCGGCGTGAAAGGCTCGCCCCCATGGTGCATATCGGAACCGTGGTGATGGGCGCGACCGACGTGAGCAGGGCCGCCGCCTTCTGGAAGGCCGCGCTCACGTACACCGAGCGTGAGCCCGGGACGGACGACTGGGTGGTGCTGGTCCCGGTCGAAGGGCCCGGCGTCGGCGTGGCGTTGGGGCGCTCCACCTCCCCCGTCCAGGAGGTCCCCCGGGTCCACCTGGACCTCTACTCGGACGAGCAGGAGGCGGAGGTGGAGCGGCTGATCGGGCTCGGGGCGACCAGGGTCGCGTGGGAGCTCTATCCGCCGGACCCGGACTTCGTGGTGCTCGCCGACCCCGAGGGCAACCGCTTCTGCGTCATCGACACGACGCACGGGGGCTGACGGGCCTCAGGCGTCCTTCCGGGAGCGCTCTGTGGCTGACCGGCCTCAGACGTCCTTCCGGGAACGCTCCAGGAAGGGTTCCAGCAGCCCCGGGACCGCCTCGGCGGCGAAGGTCAGGCCCTCGGACGCGTCGGTGTCGTACGCCGTGTACGCGCCGCCCCCGGCTGCCGTGGTGGCCGTGACGCTCAGCAGGCCGGCCCGGCGCTGGAAGAAGGACTGCTTGACCGTCCAGCCGATCACCCCGGCCCGTTCCAGCGCTGCCGTGGAGCGGCGGAGCGTACCGGAGCGGGTGACCAGATAGCGGCCGGAGAGCGCGTGGCCGAGGCCCCGGTACGCGTCCAGGGCGAGCGCCACCGCCACGGGGACGGCCACCACCGCGCAGCCGAGCGCGATCCACAGCAGTACGGGGGTGAGGAGCGCCCCGAGGAGGGTGAGGAGCAGGACCGGAGCGAGGGCGGCGGCGAGCGACCAGCGCAGTCGGCGGGCCCGGGCGGCGCGGGGGTGCGGGGTGAGCGCCGTGCCGGTCGGGGTGTCCGTCTCGCGCAGGACGTCGGCGGCGACGGTGTCGGCCCGGGTCCGGGGCGCGGCCGGGAGCAGGGTGTTGTGGTCGGCGTTCCTGGCCTCGTGGTCCTTGGCCAGGCCGGTGGTGATGGCGTCGAGGCGGGCCGCGCCGAGCAGCCGGACGCCCAGCGGCTCGACCAGGTCGACGCCGCGCAGCCGGGCCTCCTCGACGGAGATGGACCGGGAGGTGAAGAGCCCGCGCCGCACCCGCAGCGTGCCGCCCGGTTCGCGCTCCAGGCGGTAGTTCCACCACATCTCGATCCAGAGGCCGAGCGCCCCGACGACACCCGCGACCAGGGCGGCCAGGACCAGGACGACGATCATCCAGAGCAGCGGGGTGTCCCGGAAGCGGTCGCCGACCCACTCGATGACGTCGCCCTGGGCCCCGACCCAGTCGCTGACCTGCATCACGGCCCCGGCGGCGGCCCCGCCGAGCATGGGGGCGACGAAGGAGACCGGGGCGTAACGGATCCAGTGCGGGTCCAGGACGGCCAGTTCGCCCTCGTGGTGGACGCCTGTCGGCGCGGTGGCGGCGCGGTCCAGGAGGAGGCGGCGCAGCCGTTCGCCCTCGGCGCGGGTGACCGGGTCCAGTTCGAGGGTGGACTCGGAGCCCTGTTCGCCGGTGCCGATCCTGACGGTGACCAGGCCGAGGAGGCGGAGCATCGGGTTGGCGGTGAGGTCGACCGTACGGATGCGGTCGCGGGCCAGGGAGCGGCGCTTGACGAGGAGGAGGCCGGTGTGGAGGTCGACGTGCTCCTGGCCGATGCGGTAGCGGGTGCGGTGCCAGCGGACCCGGTCGGCGCCCGCCGCGACCCCGATGACCAGGACGGCTCCGGCGAGCACCTGGAGCACGGCGACGGGGAGGCTGGACCAGCGGGTGAGCCCGAGCGTGAGGGGGACGGCGGCGCCCGCGACGACCCCCGCCACGACGAGCGCGGTGACCAGGACCGTACGGGGGTCGAGGCGGCGCCAGTCGGCGGGCGGGGCGACGGTGCTCATGTGGCGTCGCCGGGGGTGTCGCGGGTGATGCGGGTGAGCCGCTCGGCCAGGTCGGCGGCGACCTCGTGGTCCAGGCCGGCGATCCGTACCGCGCCCTTGGCGGAGGCGGTGGTGACCGTGACGGTGGCGAGCCGGAAGAGCTGCTCCAGCGGGCCCCGTACGGTGTCCACGGTCTGGATCCGGGACATCGGGGCGATCCGCCACTCCTGCCAGAAGTAGCCGGTGAGGACGTACACCGCGTCCTCGGTGACCTCCCAGCGGTGCGTACGGAACCACCACAGGGGGAAGAGGACGGCGGTCGCCGTGCCCGCCGCGGCCAGGACCGCGGCGGTCAGCAGCAGCCAGAAACGGGCCGGCCCGATCAGCGCGCCCAGCACCGCGAGCGGCACGACGGGCGCGGCGGTCAGCAGCAGCCACTGGGCCCGCCACCAGCCGACGGCGCGCTCGTTCAGCGTGTTGCGCGGCGGCCGCAGCCGGACCGTCTCCCCCTCCCCCTGCGGCATCGGCTCAGCGCCCCCGCAGGGTGCGGTAGGCGTCGACCAGGGCGGCGGTGGAGCTGTCGAGCTGCCCGGCGTCCGCGCCGCCGTCACCGGTCAGCAGCGGTTCGATCTTCTTGGCGAGGACCTTGCCGAGCTCGACGCCCCACTGGTCGAAGGAGTCGATGTTCCAGATGGCGCCCTGGACGAAGACCTTGTGCTCGTACAGCGCGATGAGCTGGCCGAGGACCGAGGGGGTCAGCTTGTCGGCGAGGATCGTCGTCGTGGGGTGGTTGCCCCGGAACGTCTTGTGCGGGACCAGCTCCTCGGGTACGCCCTCCGCGCGGACCTCCTCGGGCGTCTTGCCGAAGGCGAGAGCCTGGGTCTGGGCGAAGAAGTTGGCCATCAGCAGGTCGTGCTGGGCGATCAGCCCGGGCAGCAGGTCGTGGACCGGGGCGGCGAAGCCGATGAAGTCCGCCGGGACGAGCTTGGTGCCCTGGTGGATCAACTGGTAGTAGGCGTGCTGCCCGTTGGTGCCGGGCGTGCCCCAGACGACCGGGCCGGTCTGCCAGTCGACGCGGTCGCCCTCGCGGTCGACGGACTTGCCGTTGGACTCCATGTCGAGCTGCTGGAGGTACGCGGTGAACTTGGACAGGTAGTGGCTGTAGGGCAGCACCGCGTGCGACTGGGCGTCGAAGAAGTTGCCGTACCAGACGCCGAGGAGGCCCAGCAGGAGCGGGGCGTTCTCCTCGGCGGGGGCGGTGCGGAAGTGCTCGTCGACGAGGTGGAAACCGTCGAGCATCTCGCGGAAGCGGTCCGGGCCGATGGCGACCATCAGCGAGAGGCCGATCGCGGAGTCGTAGCTGTAGCGGCCGCCGACCCAGTCCCAGAACTCGAACATGTTGGCCGTGTCGATGCCGAACTCTTCGACCTTCTCGGCGTTGGTCGACAGCGCCACGAAGTGCTTCGCGACCGCGTCCTGACCGGCCCTCAGCTCGGTCAGCAGCCAGTCCCGGGCGGAGGTGGCGTTGGTGATGGTCTCGATCGTCGTGAACGTCTTCGAGGCGATGACGAACAGCGTCTCGGCCGGGTCGAGGTCGCGGACGGCCTCGTGGAGGTCGGCGCCGTCGACGTTGGAGACGAAGCGGAGGGTGAGGTCGCGGTCCGTGAAGGAGCGCAGCACCTCGTACGCCATGGCGGGGCCGAGGTCGGAGCCGCCGATGCCGATGTTGACGATGTTCTTGACGGGCTTGCCGGTGTGGCCGGTCCACTGCCCGGAGCGGACCTGGTCGGCGAAGGCGGCCATCTTGTCCAGGACGGCGTGCACCGCGGGCACGACGTTCTCTCCGTCGACCTCGATGACCGCGTCGCGCGGGGCACGGAGCGCGGTGTGCAGGACCGCCCGGTCCTCGGTGGTGTTGATCTTCTCGCCGCGGAACATCGCGTCCCGCAGCTCCGCGACGCCGGTGGCGGCGGCGAGCTCGCGCAGCAGGCGCAGCGTCTCGTCGGTGACCAGGTGCTTGGAGTAGTCGAGGTGGAGGTCGCCGACCCGCAGAGTGTAGGCGGTGCCCCGCTCCGGCTGCCGCGCGAACAGCTCGCGCAGCCGGGGTGCGCCGAGCTCCTCACGGTGCTTGGCGAGAGCCGTCCACTCGGGTGTCTGGTTGAGCTTGGTTCGGCTTGCTGCGTTCATCCGGGATATCAGCCCACTTCTTACTCGTCATCAGCATCCCCGCTGCCCCTCCAACCTAATTGATCGTGGAGGCCGACGGCGTGGAGCGGGACAGTGGCGCGGGAACGCGATACGGCCGGACACCCGTGGGGTGTCCGGCCGGTGAACGACTGGGGTTTCCGTGGAGCTGTGCGGGGAGATGGTCAGATCTCGCCGCGGAGTTTGGCCAGTGCCTCGGCGAGGATCGCCTCGCCGTCCTCGTCGCTGCGCCGCTCGCGTACGTACGCGAGGTGCGTCTTGTACGGCTCGGTGCGGGGCGGGTCGGGCGGGCTGTCCTTGTCCTGGCCGGCCGGGAAGCCGCAGCGCGGGCAGTCCCAGGTGTCCGGCACCTGCGCGTCATGGGCGAAGCTCGGCTGCGTCTCGTGCCCGTTCGAGCACCAGAAGGAGATGCGGAGGCGCGGCGCCGACTCGCCCCGCTCGGCCTCCCCCATCGGCCCCGCTCCGACCCGGCTTCCCCGGATCGCGTTGCCACTTGCCACGGTCGTAACTCCCTGCGTGATGGTGCTCGAAGGATGCCTCAGTCTACGTAAGGCCCAACGTGCGTCCAGTGGAAGGAGTTACACCGTTACCGGAATCGCGGAACGGGTCGTTCAGTCGAGCTTGATGAGCAGACCGAGGACGACGATGCAGGCGAACCAGACCAGACCTACCACCACGGTGATCCGGTCGAGGTTACGCTCGGCGACCGAGGAGCCACCGACGGAGGACTGCATTCCGCCACCGAACATGTCGGAGAGGCCGCCGCCCTTGCCCTTGTGCATGAGCACCAGCAGCATCAGCAGCAGGCTGAAGACGATCAGGGCGATCTGGAACGCCAGAATCACGGCTGGTCCCTACTTTCCGGATTTCTCGAATACTGCCTGTACGTACAGCGGGGGCCGGAGGGTGACCACCCCCTCGGCCCCCGCAAGGGTACGACGGATCGGCGCTACCGCATACTCACTGGTCGCGGAAGCGGACGATCTTGACGAACTCGTCGGCGTCCAGTGCGGCGCCGCCGATGAGGGCGCCGTCGACGTCGGGCTGCGCCATGATGGCGGCGACGTTGCCGGACTTGACGGAGCCGCCGTACTGGATGCGGACGGCGTCGGCCAGCTCCTGCGAGTACAGCTCGGCAAGACGGCCACGGATCGCGCCGCAGACCTCCTGGGCGTCCTCGGGGGTGGCGACCTCGCCGGTCCCGATGGCCCAGACCGGCTCGTAGGCGATGACGATGGTCTCGGCCTGCTCGGCCGGGATGTCCTTCAGGGCGCCGTCGAGCTGCGCGAGGGTGTAGGAGACCTGGTCACCGGCCTTGCGGATGTCCAGGCCCTCGCCGACGCAGAGGATCGGGGTCAGACCGTGCTTGAAGGCGGCCTTCACCTTCGCGTTGCAGATCTCGTCGCTCTCGCCGTGGTACTGGCGGCGCTCGCTGTGGCCGACGGCCACGTAGGTGCAGCGCAGCTTGGCGAGCATGGGGCCGGAGATCTCACCGGTGTACGCGCCGGAGTCGTGCGCCGAGATGTCCTGGGCGCCGTACTTGATCTTCAGCTTGTCGCCGTCGACGAGGGTCTGCACGGAGCGCAGGTCGGTGAAGGGCGCCAGGACGGCGACCTCGACGTCCTCGTAGTCCTTGTCGGTCAGCGCGAAGGAGAGCTTCTGGACGTGGGCGATGGCCTCGAGGTGGTTGAGGTTCATCTTCCAGTTGCCCGCCATCAGCGGGGTGCGGGTGGTCATGAAAGGTCAGTCCTCCAGTGCGGCGAGCCCGGGAAGCGTCTTGCCCTCGAGGTATTCGAGGCTCGCGCCGCCACCGGTCGAAATATGTCCGAAAGCATTCTCGTCGAAGCCCAGGATGCGGACGGCCGCGGCGGAGTCGCCACCGCCGACGACGCTGAAGGCCGGGGAGTCGACGAGCGCCTGGGCGACCGCGCGGGTGCCGTCGGCGAAGTCGGGGTGCTCGAAGACGCCCATCGGGCCGTTCCAGAAGACGGTGGCCGCGTCGGCGAGCTTCGATGCGTAGAGCTTGTTGGTCTCGGGCCCGTTGTCCAGCCCCATCTGGCCGGCCGGCATGGCGTCGGCGGCGACGGTGGTGGGGTGGGCCGGGGCCTTGGTCTTCAGGTCGGGGAAGGCGGGGGCGACGACGACGTCGACGGGGAGGACGAACTCCACGCCCTTCTCCTCGGCCCGGCGCAGGTACTCCCGCACGGCGGGGATCTGGTCCTCCTGGAGCAGCGAGCTGCCGACCTCGTAGCCCTTGGCCTTGAGGAAGGTGTACGCCATGCCGCCGCCGATGAGGATGCGGTCGGCCCGCTCCAGCAGGTGGTCGATGACGCCGAGCTTGTCGGAGACCTTGGCGCCGCCGAGGACGACCGCGTACGGGCGCTGGACGTCGGTGGTGAGCTTCTTCAGGACGCCGACCTCGGTGGCGATGAGGTAGCCCGCGTAGTGCGGCAGCCGGGCCGGGAGGTCGAAGACCGAGGCGTGCTTGCGGTGTACGGCTCCGAAGCCGTCGCCCACGTAGACGTCGGCGAGCTCGGCCAGCTGGTCGGCGAAGGCGCCGCGCTCGGCGTCGTCCTTGGAGGTCTCGCCAGGGTTGAAGCGCAGGTTCTCGATGACGGCGACCTGGCCGTCGGCGAGGCCGGCGACCGTGGCGCGGGCGGACTCGCCGACCGTGTCGGTGGCGAAGGCGACGTCGGCGCCGAGGAGTTCGCCCAGGCGCGCGGCGGCGGGCGCCAGCGAGAACGCCGGGTCCGGGGCGCCCTTGGGGCGGCCGAGGTGCGAGGCGACGACGACGCGCGCGCCGGCCTCGGCGAGCTTGGCGACCGTCGGGAGGACGGCGCGGATGCGGCCGTCGTCGGTGATCGTGGTGCCGTCGAGCGGCACATTGAGGTCGGCGCGGACGAATACCCGCTTGCCCGCGACCCCTTCGGCGAGAAGTTCGTCGATCGTCTTCATCTGGTCTTCCGTTACTCCTTGCAAGGACGGATGAACATGCTAAGAGGCTCGACCGGCGCGTCGTTGCGCCGGTCGAGCCCCTAGCTCACATCGTTGTGCCTGCCGACCCGAGGATCAGAGCTGCTCGCCGACGAAGACCGTGAGGTCGACGAGGCGGTTGGAGTAGCCCCACTCGTTGTCGTACCAGCCGAGGATCTTCACCGAGTCGCCCTCCTGGACCATGGTCAGGGAGGCGTCGAAGGTGCAGGACGACGGGTCGCCGACGATGTCCGAGGAGACGATCGGGTCCTCGGTGTACGTCAGGAAGCCCTTGAGGGCGCCGTCGTCGGAGGCCTTCTTGAACGCGGCGTTGACCTCGTCCTTGGTGACCTCGCGCTGGAGGGTGACGACCAGGTCGGTGGCGGAGCCGGTGGGGACCGGGACGCGCATCGCCATGCCGTCGAGCTTGCCCTTGAGCTGCGGGAGGACCAGGGCGGTGGCCTTCGCGGCACCGGTGGTGGTCGGGATGATGTTCTCGGCGGCGGCGCGGGCGCGACGCAGGTCCGAGTGCGGGAAGTCCAGGATGCGCTGGTCGTTGGTGTACGCGTGGACCGTCGTCATCAGGCCCTTGACGATGCCGAAGTTCTCGTCGAGAACCTTGGCCATCGGCGCCACACAGTTGGTGGTGCAGGAGGCGTTGGAGATGACGTTGTGCTTGGCCGCGTCGTACTGGTCCTGGTTGACGCCCATCACGATGGTGATGTCCTCGTCCTTGGCCGGAGCCGAGATGAGGACCTTCTTGGCGCCGCCCGCGATGTGCTTCTCGGCGTCGGCCTTCTTGGTGAAGATGCCGGTCGACTCGATGACGATGTCGACGCCCAGCTCACCCCAGGGGATGTCGGCCGGGTTGCGCTCGGAGAGCACCTTGATGGTGTGACCATCGACGGTGATGGTGTCGGCGGTGTGGCTGACCTCTGCCTTGAGGCGGCCCAGGATGGTGTCGTACTTCAGCAGGTGGGCCGTGGTCGCAGTGTCACCCAGGTCGTTGACAGCCACGATCTCGATGTCCGCACCCTGCTCGAGCAGCGCGCGGAAGTAGTTGCGACCGATGCGGCCGAAGCCGTTGATGCCTACGCGGATCGTCACGAACCGATCTCCTCGTTAGGTACGCCGGTTTTCGACGCCGGCGAGTTGTATAGGGATGTCCCCGACCGCTTCCGACCCTACCTCTCCACGAGCCGGGGAGTGACATCGAGAGGGCCCCTACGCGCCACCGGATACGGCGGAAGGCCCGTACTCGCCAGTAGGGAGTACGGACCTCCGTTTCGCCTGCCGGGACGTGGGTCCCGGTGCCCCGGGACCGAGGTCCCGGGCGGTTCGGGACCAACGTCCCCCGCCCGCCGCCGAGTCGGCCGGTTCAGCCGACCAGGCCGTCGGCGAGCTCCTCGCTGAGGGTCGCCTCGGTCCCCGGGATGCCCAGGTCCTGGGCCCGCTTGTCGGCCATCGCGAGCAGCCGGCGGATCCGGCCGGCGACCGCGTCCTTGGTCAGCGGCGGGTCGGCGAGCGCGCCCAGCTCCTCCAGGGAGGCCTGCTTGTGCTCCATGCGCAGCCGTCCCGCGGCGGCGAGGTGCTCGGGGACCTCCTCGCCGAGGATCTCCAGCGCGCGGCCCACCCGGGCCCCGGCGGCGACCGCGGCGCGGGCCGAGCGGCGCAGGTTCGCGTCGTCGAAGTTGGCGAGCCGGTTGGCGGTGGCGCGGACCTCGCGCCGCATCCGCCGCTCCTCCCAGGCGAGCACCGCGTCATGGGCGCCGAGCCGGGTCAGCAGGGCGCCGATCGCGTCGCCGTCGCGGACGACGACGCGGTCCACGCCGCGCACCTCGCGGGCCTTGGCGGCGATGGAGAGCCGGCGGGCCGCGCCGACCAGGGCGAGGGCCGCCTCGGGGCCCGGGCAGGTGACCTCCAGGGAGGAGGAGCGGCCGGGCTCGGTGAGCGAGCCGTGGGCGAGGAAGGCGCCGCGCCAGGCCGCCTCGGCGTCGCAGGTGGCCCCCGAGACCACCTGCGGGGGCAGCCCGCGGATCGGCCGGCCGCGGCCGTCGACCAGACCGGTCTGGCGGGCCAGCTGGTCGCCGCCCGCCACCACGCGGACGACATAGCGCGAGCCGCGCCGCAGTCCGCCCGGGGCCATCACGATCAGCTCCGAGCTGTGCCCGAAGATCTCCAGGATGTCGCGCTTGAGGCGGCGGGCGGCGTTGCCGGTGTCCAGCTCCGCCTCGATCACAATGCGGCCGCTCACCAGGTGCAGCCCGCCCGCGAACCGAAGAATCGCCGAGACCTCTGCTTTCCGGCAGCAGGTCCGGGTGACGGGAAGATGAGAGATTTCGTTCTTCACCGCTGGCGTCATCGCCATGGGCCGATCCTTCCATGCATCCGAAAAATACGGTCGTACGCGGCGGCCAACAGCTCCTGATCATGGACCGGAACGCCGTCGGGCGATGCCACCGGCGCCAGCTCGACCGCGGCTCCGAGCCGCTGGGCGGCGTCGGCGAGGGACTCACGGTCGGGCACGGCGGCCTCGTCGGCCAGCACCACGTCCAAGGCGAGTTTAGGGGCGTGTCGCCCCAAAACCTCCAAATGACGCTGCGGTGAGAAGCCTTCTGTTTCGCCGGGCTGGGGCGCGAGGTTCAGCGAGAGGACCTTGCGGGCCTTCGTGGTGACCAGGGCGTCGAGCAGTTCCGGCACGAGCAGGTGCGGGATCACCGAGGAGAACCAGGAGCCGGGGCCGAGGACCACCCAGTCGGCGTCCAGGACCGCCGCGACGGCCTCCGGGACGGCCGGCGGGTCGGGCGGGACCACGTGCACGGACTGCACCTCGCCGGGCGTGAGCGCCACCGTGGCCTGGCCGCGCACGGTGACGATGGCGTCGGGCAGATCGGGGTCGTGGCCCTTGACCAGCGCCTGGAGCTCCAGCGGGACGGCCGACATCGGCAGTACCCGGCCGTGCGCGCCGAGCAGCTTGCCGACCAGGTCGAGCGCCTGGACGTGGTCGCCGAGCTGTTCCCACAGGGCCACGATCAGCAGATTGCCGACCGCGTGCTCGTGGAGGTCGCCCTTGGACTCGAACCGGTGCTGGATGACCCGGGACCAGGTGCGGCCCCAGTCGTCGTCGCCGCACAGCGCGGCGAGCGCCTTGCGGAGGTCGCCGGGCGGCAGCACGCCCAGCTCCTCGCGCAGCCGGCCGCTGGAGCCGCCGTCGTCGGCGACGGTGACCACGGCCGTGAGATCGCCGGTGATCCGGCGCAGCGCCGTCAGGGACGCCGAGAGACCCATGCCGCCGCCGAGCGCGACGACCTTGGGCTGAGCACCGCGCTTGCGGCCCGAGAGCGCCGATGTGGCGCGGCTCAGGCGTCGCATCCGCAGATTGCGTCCGGTCACTCTCGCCCCATGTCGCGGTGGACGAGGACGGTCTCGATGCCTTCGGCGGCGAGGCGGGCGGAGAGCTTCTCGGACATGGCGACGGAGCGGTGCTTGCCGCCGGTGCAGCCCACGGCGATGGTCACGTACCGCTTGCCCTCGCGGCGGTAGCCCGCGGCGATCAGCTGGAGCAGCTCGGTGTACTGGTTGAGGAACTCCTTGGCGCCGGGCTGGTCGAAGACGTAGTCGGACACCTCCTCGTTGACGCCGGTGAAGGGGCGCAGCTCGGGGACCCAGTGCGGGTTGGGCAGGAAGCGGCAGTCGACGACCAGGTCCGCGTCGACGGGCAGGCCGTACTTGTAGCCGAAGGACATCACCGTGGCCCGCAGCTCCGGCTCCGACTCGCCCGCGAACTGGGCGTCCATCTTGGCCCGCAGCTCGTGCACGTTGAGGCTGGAGGTGTCGATGACCAGGTCGGCGTCGCCGCGCAGCTCGCGCAGCAGGTCGCGCTCGGCCGCGATGCCGTCGACGATGCGCCCGTCGCCCTGGAGGGGGTGCGGGCGGCGGACGGACTCGAAGCGGCGTACGAGGGCGTCGTCGGAGGACTCCAGGAAGACGATGCGCCGGGTGACGTGCTTGGCCTCCAGGTCCGCGAGGGAATCGCGGAGGTTGTCGAAGAAGCGCCGGCCGCGTACGTCGACGACGACGGCGATCCGGGCCACGTTGCCCTGGGAGCGGGCGCCGAGCTCGACCATGGTGGGGATCAGCGCGGGCGGCAGGTTGTCGACGACGAACCAGCCGAGGTCCTCCAGACACTTGGCGGCGGTGCTGCGGCCGGCGCCCGACATCCCGGAGATGATCACCAGCTCGGGGATGGCCGCGTCACCCGTCTCGTTCGGGGTGTTCGTACTCACGTCTGCTGCTCCGTCTGCTCGGTCCGCGGTGTCGGCCGTCTCTGTGACGGCCGGGCCCGTGGCGGTCGGGTCTGTGATGTTCTGTGCGGTCTCGTGGCTGTTCTCGGTCATGAGCTGCCCCCGTCGTCCTCTTCAATGATCTCTCCTGTGGCCGTGTTCACGGCAGGTGCCGCGGGAGTGGTCGAGGCGAGGGCGGCGGCCACGGATTCCGCCGTCCTTCGCCCTATCCCGGGGACCTCGCAGATCTCGTCGATTGTCGCTTGCCGGAGCTTCTTCACCGAGCCGAAATGCTTGATCAGTGCCTGCTTCCGCGTCTCGCCGAGGCCGGACACGTCGTCGAGGGGGCTGGAGCGGATGCGCTTGGCGCGTTTGGCCCGCTGGTAGGTGATGGCGAAGCGGTGCGCCTCGTCCCGGACGCGCTGGAGGAGGTAGAGGCCCTCGCTGGAACGGGGCAGGACCACGGGATCGTCGTCGTCGGGGAGCCAGACCTCTTCGAGGCGCTTGGCGAGGCCGCAGACGGCGATGTCGTCGATGCCCAGCTCGTCCAGGGCGCGCCGGGCGGCGGCGACCTGGGGCTGCCCGCCGTCGACGACGACGAGCTGCGGCGGATAGGCGAACCGCTTGGGGCGGCCGTCGTCCTCGCGGGGCTCGGCGTCCTCGGCGAGGCCGACGGCGGGGCCCGGGCCGGTGACGGGGCCGGTCGCCGGGGCGAGGCCGGTGGCGGGGCCGGTCGCGGGGCCGGTGGTGGCGGGCTCGTCGGCCGGGGTGTCCGTCGGCCGCTGTTCCTCCCACTCCCCCGTGCGCTCCTTCTCCTGGAGGTAGCGCTTGAAGCGGCGGCCGATCACCTCGTGCATCGAGCGGACGTCGTCCTGGCCCTCGAAGCCCTTGATCTGGAAGCGGCGGTACTCGCTCTTGCGGGCGAGGCCGTCCTCGAAGACCACCATGGAGGCCACCACGTCGTCGCCCTGGAGGTGGGAGATGTCGTAGCACTCGATGCGCAGCGGGGCGGTGTCGAGACCCAGCGCCTCGGCGATCTCCTCCAGGGCGCGGGAGCGGGTGGTCAGGTCGGACGCGCGCTTGGTCTTGTGCAGCCCGAGCGCCTGCTGGGCGTTGCGCTGGACCGTGGCCATGAGGTCCTTCTTGTCCCCACGCTGCGGGATGCGCAGGCTGACCTGGGAGCCCCGGCGCTCCGCGAGCCACTGGGAGACCGCCTCGGTGTCCTCGGGCAGGGCGGGGACCAGGACCTCCTTGGGGACGGCGTCGCCGCGCTCCTCCCCGTACAGCTGCTGGAGGGCGTGCTCGACGAGGCCGGAGGTGTCGACCGCCTCGACCTTGTCGGTGACCCAGCCGCGCTGGCCGCGCACCCGGCCGCCGCGCACGTGGAAGATCTGGAGGGCGGCCTCCAGCTCGTCCTCGGCGACGGCGATCAGATCGGCGTCGGTGGCGTCGGCCAGGACGACGGCGCTCTTCTCCATGGCCCGCTTGAGGGCCTCGGCGTCGTCGCGGAGGCGGGCGGCCCGCTCGTACTCCATCTCCTCGGCCGCCTGCATCATGTCCTTCTCCAGGCGGCGGATGTACGTACCGGTGCGCCCGGCCATGAAGTCGCAGAAGTCCTCGGCCAGCTCGCGGTGTTCCTCAGGGGTGACCCGGCCGACGCAGGGGGCCGAGCACTTGCCGATGTAGCCCAGCAGGCAGGGGCGGCCGGTGCGCGCGGCGTTCTTGAAGACGCCGGCGGAGCAGGTGCGGACGGGGAAGACCCGGAGCATCAGGTCGACCGTCTCGCGGATCGCCCAGGCGTGGCCGTACGGACCGAAGTAGCGCACGCCCTTCTTCTTGGCGCCGCGCATGACCTGGACGCGGGGGAACTCCTCGTTGAGCGTGACCGCGAGATAGGGATAGCTCTTGTCGTCCCGGTACTTGACGTTGAACCGGGGGTCGAACTCCTTGATCCAGGAATACTCCAGCTGGAGCGCCTCGACCTCGGTGGAGACGACCGTCCACTCGACGGATGCGGCGGTGGTGACCATCGTGCGCGTACGCGGGTGGAGACCCGCCAGGTCCTGGAAGTAGTTGGCCACGCGCTGGCGCAGGTTCTTGGCCTTCCCGACGTAGATCACCCGGCGGTGCTCGTCGCGGAACTTGTAGACCCCCGGGGAGTCGGGGATCTGTCCCGGCTTGGGGCGGTAGCTGGAGGGGTCTGCCATGTCTCACACCCTACTTGCGGGCAGTGACAGTGCGTCGTCCTCAAGTGGTGCCGGGGATGGTGCCGCGCTCCGGGGTGCCGTGGGGTGTTCCGCACCCCGGAGCGCGGGCCGGTGGGGCCGCTGGAGTCGCCGGAGCCGTCGCTCAGGCGTCCGTGGCCGGGGATCGCCCGGTACGGCTCCGGCGGCGCAGGGCGGCGGCTCCGCACAGGACCAGGGCGAGCAGCGCCCCGGCCCCGGCGGTGGTGGAGACGGCGGTCAGGGCCGTGTCGGGGCCCTGGGCCGCGCCCGCCAGTGCGGGGTCCTGGGCGGTCCGGTCCGCCGCCGGGCCCGAGACGGGGCCGGGGGCGGGCGCGGGTCCGGTGGCCGGTCCGGTGGCCGCGTCGGGGCCGTAGCCGCCCGCCTGGCCGGAGCGGGCGTATCCGGAGCCGGGCAGCTTGTCGCCGTACGCCTCCTTCACCCGGGTCCGGTAGGCGTCGAGGGTGGTGCCCTTCGCCCCGACCGCGGTCTTCGCGTCCTGGTCGAGCGGGAGCACCCGGGAGCCGTCGTGGACGTACCAGGCGTCGATCTGCGGTTCGCGGAAGACGGTGCCGCCAGGGAGCGCGCGGGCCCCCTGGGCGACGTAACGGGCCTCGTCGTCACCGGCGGCGATGTTCACCACCTGCCAGTCGCCGCTGCCGCCCGCCCCGGGGAGGGTCCACAGCGAGGCTTTCTGGCCGTCGGAGGAGACGGCGGTGCTGGCGAGGTAGTCCAGGGTACTCGGGGCGGCCTCGGGCTCTCCGGCGACGAAGGCGGCCGAGAGCGTGCGCACGGGCACGGCCTTCCCTTCGATCCGGGGTGCGCTCGCCTTCTTGCTCACCGCGCCCTCCCGGGCGAAGAACCGGGACAGGGTGTCCAGGGTCGCCGGCTCGGTCGCGGCCTCGTGGGCGGCTTCGAGGGCCGACGCGGTCAGCTTCGGCGGGGCCGTGCGGCCGTCGTCGGCGAGGGCGGGAGCGGCGGCGGTGAACAGGGCGGTCGCGGTGAGGGCGGCGGCGACGGCGATACGCCGGGTGGTGGCCGCGTTCCGGGTGGTGGCCGCGTTCCGGGTGGTGGCTGTGTGCCGGGTGGTGGAGTTCATGTCCTCACGCCCCGATCCGGTAGAGCGAGTGGGTCCAGGAGAACTCGTTGTTGTTCACGTACCAGGCGTGCGAGGCCCAGTTGTAGCGGTTGCTGGAGGGCCAGGGATCGCCCCAGTAGACCCAGCTGTTGGCGTCGTCGTACCCGTAGATGACGTGCATGTGGCCGCCGCCGGACGACCACTGGATCCGGGTCTCGATGGGGCGCTGGGCGGATATCTCGGCCTGCACGGTCGGGTAGCGCAGCCAGCCGGTGACGTAACTGCCGGGCCTGACCCCGGCCCAGGACAGGCCGGTCTGGACATTGCCCAGGGTGGCCTGCGAGTTGGGGCACTGGGTGTTCTGGTTGCGGTTGAAGGCGGCGTTGCAGAACTGGTTCTGGGAGTAGTTGCGACCGAACCAGGCGGCGATGGTGTTGCCGCCGGCCGCCCAGCACCAGTTGCTCTGCTGCTGCGCCTGCATGGTGATGTTGAGCCGCTGGGCGGCGGCGACGGTGGAGCCGGTCGTGGCAGGGGGCTGGGTGGCGGTGGCGGTGGCGGTGGCCGCGGGGACGGCGAGGAGGGCGGCGGCCAGGAGGGCAGTGAAGGAGAACCTTCCGGGCCTTCCCGGCTTTCCGGGCCGTCTGGGGCTGACTTCTCGGTTGCGCATGGCGTTCCTCCCGAAACGGGGGTGGGGATCGGAGGAGCGCGTCCGGACGCTGACGAAGAGCATCCGGCGTTGTCCGGAGCAGGTCAACACGCTTCAATGCGAGGTGACATCACGGTGTGAACGGCACGGCGTCCGTGTGAACGGCATCGCCCCGGTCACCTGCTCCCCCGCATCCCCCGGGGGTCGGTGTCGCCACTCCCCACGTGAACGTTCACCGGAGGCCCGCCCATGCGGCAGACCGAGACCGAACTGGCGCAGGTTCTGCGGACCGGACCGTTCCATCTGGCGTTGCGCACGGCCCTGTCGGTGCGCGGGCTGCCGCTCCAGCGGGTGCAGCACCATCTGGCGCACCGCGGCGTCAAGCTCGGGGTGACCAGCCTCAGCTACTGGCAGCAGGGGGTGCGCCGCCCCCGGCGGGCCGAGTCGCTGCGGGCCGTGCGGGCGCTGGAGGAGGTGCTCGCGCTGCCGGACGACTCGCTGCTGCGGCTGCTGCGCGACGGCGACGCCCCGGGCGAGGGGGACCGCCCGGCGGGGCGTTCGTACCGGTCGCTGATGGAGGCGTCGGGCTCGGTGGAGCGGCTCCTCGCGGCGATGGAGTCACCCGTGGACGGCGGGCTGCACACGGTGGGGCACCAGGAGCGGGTACGGATCGGGGCGCGCCGGGAGCTGGCGGGCCGCACCTCCCGGCATGTGGTGCGCGCGCACCGGGACGGCGTGGACCGCTATCTCGCGGTGTACCGGGGCGATCCCGGCTGCGACCCGTCGCGGATCGCGGTGCGGGCGCTGGAGAACTGCCGGACGGGCCGGGTCCGCTGGGACGGGGAGGCGGGGGTGCTGGTGGCGGAGCTGCTGTTCGACACCCGGCTGCGGTCCGGCGAGACGTACCTCTTCGGTTACGGCTTCGAGGACGGTACGGGCGGGGCGAGCGGCGAGTACGTGCGCGGCTTCACCTTCGGGGGCGGCCAGTACGTGCTCCAGGTCGGCTTCGACGAGGCCGCGCTCCCGGTGCGGTGCCGCCGGTTCGCCCAGGCGTCGGCGGGGGCGGCGCGCGGGGCCCGCGGCGACCTCACGCTGACGGGCCGGCACCGGACCGTGCACCTGGTGGAGGAGGGCGTACGGCCGGGGCTGATCGGGATCGACTGGGACTGGGAGTGAGGGGCGTGTGCCTGCGGGGCCCGTTGCGCCTGTGGGCGGGCTGGAGGCGGCCGTCCTGTGCTGGTGGCTCAGGCGGCGGGGCGGCCGTCCGGCGCTGGTGGCTCAGGCGGCGGGGCGGCCGTCGGGCGCTCGTGGTTCAGGCGTCGGGGCCCGCGACGAGCTTTCCGCCCTCGGCGGTGACCGGGACGGCGGGCAGCGGCACGGTGGCCGGGCCCTGGACGACCTCGCCGGTGGTCGTGTCGAAGCGGCTGCCGTGGCAGGGGCAGTGGCCCTCGGTGCCCTCGATCTTGGTCAGGACGCAGCCGCCGTGGGTGCACTGCGCGCTGAACGCCTTGTACTCGCCCTGGGCCGGGCAGCTCACGACGAGGCGCGCTTCCCGGTAGAGCTTGGCTCCGCCGACCGGCACCTCGGAGGCCGCACCGAGGTCGACGGGGGCGGTCGGCGTCGGGTTCTTGGCGTGCCCGAGCTTGGAATCGGTCGAGCAGGCGGCCGCCCCGAGCCCGGCGGCACCGGCGAGCGCGGCGCCCTTCAGCACGGTACGGCGGGCGGCGGGCAGGCCGGGCATGCGGACTCCACGGGGTGTCGTTCGAGGCGGATCACGGTGGGGCACCGCGGTCGGGATCGCCGGGCGGGCGCGGAGCGACGACGGCGACCGCGTGTGCCGGTGACAGAACCGACGATACCGGCGGGGAACGGGAGCCTTGCGGGCGGGCCGGTCGAGACGGGACGGCTGCGGGCTGCCCGGCCCCGGCGGAACCTGACCCCGCTCCGCCGGGGACGGGCCGCCCATGCCGATGGCGGCGGCCCCCCGTCGTCCTGCGGGGGGCGCCGCCATCGGTGAGCCCGGGGCCAGGGGGTGTCCGGCCCTGATCCGCCGGACACCCCCTAGGCCTTGCGGGACCGGGTCGTCTTCTTGGCCGCGGCGGCCTTGGTCCCGGTCGCCGTGGTCTTCTTGGCGGCCGCCGTCTTCTTCGTGGCCGCCGCCTTCTTCGCCGGGGCGGCCTTGCGGGCGGCCGTCTTGCGGGGTGTCCCGCCCGACGGCACCGCGGCCTCCGCGATCCGGTCCGCGTCCAGGATGGACTGGAGGAACTTCCCGGTGTGGCTGGCGGGCACCGAGGCGACCTGCTCCGGGGTTCCCTCGGCGACGACCAGTCCGCCGCCGTTGCCGCCCTCGGGGCCCATGTCGACCACCCAGTCGGCGGTCTTGATGACGTCGAGGTTGTGCTCGATGACGATCACCGAGTTGCCCTTGTCCACCAGGCCGGAGAGCACCGTGATCAGCTTGCTGATGTCCTCGAAGTGCAGCCCGGTGGTCGGCTCGTCCAGGACGTAGACCGTACGGCCGGTGGAGCGCTTCTGGAGCTCGCTCGCCAGCTTGACGCGCTGTGCCTCACCGCCGGAGAGGGTCGGCGCGGACTGGCCGAGCCGGACATAGCCGAGGCCCACGTCGTTGAGGGTGCGCAGATGGCGGGCGATCGCCGGGACGGCCTCAAAGAACTCCAGGCCCTCCTCGATCGGCATGTCCAGCACCTCGGCGATGGACTTGCCCTTGTAGTGGACCTCCAGGGTCTCCCGGTTGTAGCGCGCCCCGTGGCAGACCTCGCACGGGACGTACACGTCGGGCAGGAAGTTCATCTCGATCTTGATCGTGCCGTCGCCGGAGCAGTTCTCGCAGCGGCCGCCCTTGACGTTGAAGGAGAAGCGGCCCGGCAGATAGCCGCGCACCTTCGCCTCCATCGTCTCGGCGAACAGCTTGCGGACGTGGTCGAAGACTCCGGTGTACGTCGCCGGGTTGGACCGGGGGGTCCGGCCGATCGGCGACTGGTCGACGTGCACCACCTTGTCGACGAGGTCGTCGCCGTCGACCCGGGTGTGACGGCCGGGCACCGACTTGGCGCCGTTCAGCTCGCGGGCCAGGTGCGTGTAGAGGATGTCGTTGACCAGGGTCGACTTCCCGGACCCGGAGACGCCGGTGACGGCGGTGAGGACGCCGAGCGGGAAGGAGACGTCGATGTCCTGGAGGTTGTTCTCCCGGGCGCCGTGCACGGTGAGGCTGCGGGCCGGGTCGACCGGGCGGCGGACGTCCGGGGTCGGGATGGACCGCTTGCCGGACAGATACTGGCCGGTGATCGAGGCCTTGTTGGCCAGCAGTTCCTTGAGCGAGCCGGAGTGGACGACCTTGCCGCCGTGCTCACCGGCGCCGGGGCCGATGTCCACGACCCAGTCGGCGACCTTGATGGTGTCCTCGTCGTGCTCGACGACGATGAGCGTGTTGCCCATGTCGCGCAGCCGGACCAGGGTTTCGATCAGCCGGTGGTTGTCGCGCTGGTGCAGGCCGATGGACGGCTCGTCCAGGACGTACAGCACGCCGACGAGGCCGGAGCCGATCTGGGTGGCCAGCCGGATGCGCTGGGCCTCGCCGCCGGACAGGGTGCCGGCCGCGCGGTTCAGCGAGAGGTAGTCCAGGCCGACGTCCACCAGGAACTTCAGCCGCTCGTTGACCTCCTTGAGCACCCGCTCGGCGATCTTCTTGTCGCGGGCGTTCAGCTTGAGGCGGCCGAGGAACTCGGCGCACTCGCTGATCGACATCGCGGCGACCTCGGCGATGGACTTCTCCATCACCGTCACCGCGAGGACGATCGGCTTGAGCCGGGTGCCCTCACAGGTCGGGCAGGGCACCTCGCGCATGTAGCCCTCGAAGCGCTCCCGGCTGGAGTCGCTCTCGGCCTCGGTGTGGCGCCGCTTGACGAACTGCACCGCGCCCTCGAAGGCGGGGGTGGTGTAGGCGCGCTCGCGCCCGTAACGGTTGCGGTAGCGGACCTCGGTCTGGATCTTGTGGCCGAAGAGCAGGGCCTTCTTGGCGCGCTGCGGCAGCCCGGCCCAGGGGATGTCCGTACGGAAGCCGAGGGCTTCGGAGAGCGCGCCGATCAGGCGGCCGAAATACTCCTTGGTGTGGCCGTGGGACCAGGGGTGGATGGCTCCCTCGTCGAGGGACTTCTCCTCGTCCGGGACGATCAGCTCCGGGTCGACCTCCATGCGCGTCCCGATGCCGGTGCAGTCGGGGCAGGCGCCGAAGGGCGAGTTGAAGGAGAAGGAGCGCGGCTCCAGCTCCTCGAAGGAGAGGTCGTCGTACGGGCAGTAGAGGTGCTCGGAATACATCCGTTCGCGCTCGGGGTCGTCCTCCGGGAGGTCGACGAAGTCGAGCACGACCATGCCGCCGGAGAGGCCGAGCGCGGTCTCGACCGAGTCGGTCAGCCGGCGCTTGGCGCTGTCCTTGACGGTGAGGCGGTCGACGACCACCTCGATGGTGTGCTTCTCCTGCTTCTTGAGCGTGGGCGGCTCGGCGAGCTGGATGGTCTCGCCGTCGACCCGGGCGCGGCTGTAGCCCTTGGTCTGGAGGTCGGCGAAGAGGTCGACGAACTCGCCCTTGCGCTCGCGCACCAGCGGCGAGAGGACCTGGAAGCGGCTGCCCTCGGGCAGGCCGAGGACCTTGTCGACGATGGCCTGCGGCGACTGGCGGGAGATGGGGCGGCGGCACTCGGGGCAGTGCGGCTTGCCGATCCGGGCGAAGAGCAGCCGGAGGTAGTCGTAGACCTCCGTGATGGTGCCGACCGTCGAGCGCGGGTTGCGCGAGGTCGACTTCTGGTCGATGGAGACGGCCGGGGACAGACCTTCGATGAAGTCGACGTCCGGCTTGTCCATCTGGCCGAGGAACTGCCGGGCGTACGAGGAGAGGGACTCCACGTAGCGGCGCTGGCCCTCGGCGAAGATCGTGTCGAACGCGAGGGACGACTTGCCCGACCCGGAGAGCCCGGTGAAGACGATGAGGGAGTCGCGGGGCAGATCGAGCGAGACGTTCTTCAGGTTGTGCTCGCGCGCGCCACGGACGATGAGACGGTCGGCCACGCCGGTCCGCACCTTTCTAGAGAGAAGCGGGGGAACTGAGCCCCTCTCCCAGGGTATGGGGGGCGCCACAGCGGTGTACGAAGCTTTCGATTCCGAGCGTATAGCACGCACATTCGATTTACGGCCGCCCTTCTCCTCCTTCACCCGAATGAGTGGCGAGGCTAGGCTCGGCCGCATGATTGATCATGCGCACGACCTGGGAGCTGTACGCGAAGCGACCGAACGACTGCTCGACGCAGTCGGCAAACTGGACAACGCCGCGGTCGCCGAGCCGTCACGGCTGCCCGGATGGAGTCGGGGCCATGTCCTGGCCCACCTGTCACGTAACGCCGACGCGCTCGTAAATGTCCTCCGGGGTCTCCCGATGTACGCGAGCAGCGAAACCCGCGACGCCGACATCGCCGACGGCGCGCCCCGCCCGGCCGCCGAGCAGCTGGCCGACCTGCGGGAGACGGCGGACGCCTTCCTCGCGGTCGGCGCCGAACCGGCCGACTGGTCCCGTACGGTCACCCTGCGCAACGGGGTGACGGACTCCGCGGCCCGGGTCCCCTTCCGGCGCCGGGTCGAGGTGGAGCTGCACCACGTCGACCTCGGCATCGGCTACGAGCTGGAGGACCTGCCCGTCGACTTCGTGGAGCGGGAGATCGACTTCCTCGCCGATCGCTTCCTGGGCAACGAGAGCGTGCCCGCCACCGGGCTGACCGACCTCGACGGCCGGACCTGGAGCACGGGCGGCGGCCCGCCGAGCGACCTGGTGACGGTGCAGGGGCCCGCCGTGGAGCTGCTGGGCTGGCTCTGCGGACGCCGTGACGGCTCCGCCCTGACCGTGGCCGGAGGCCCGTTGCCCACGCTGCCCCCGCTATAGGCTGAGCCGCATGACGTACAGCGGAGCGGTGAAGGTCGGCGGACCGGCGAGCGTGCACGAACTGACGGATCTGATGATCTCCAAGGTCGCCGTCGGCGCGATGAACAACAACGCGTATCTGCTGCGCTGCCGGGCCACCGGCGAGCAGCTGCTGATCGACGCGGCCGCCGAGCCGGAGACCCTGCTCGCGCTGATCGGTGACGACGGCATCGCCTCCGTCGTCACCACCCACCGGCACGGGGACCACTGGCAGGCGCTGGCCGAGGTGGTCGGGGCGACCGGCGCCCGAACGTACGCGGGCCGCTACGACGCCGAGGGCATCCCGGTGCCGACCGACGTCCTGGTCGGGGACGGCGACACGATCACCGTCGGCCGGGTCGAGCTGACCGCACGCCATCTGGTCGGTCACACCCCGGGCTCGATCGCCCTGGTCTACGACGACCCGCACGGCGCCCCGCATCTGTTCACCGGGGACTGCCTCTTCCCCGGCGGGGTCGGGAACACGCACCAGGACCCCGAGGCGTTCGCGAGCCTGCTGAACGACGTCGAGACGAAGCTGTTCGACCGGCTGCCCGACGAGACGTGGGTCTACCCGGGCCACGGGCACGACACGACACTCGGCGCCGAGCGCCCCCAGCTGCCCGAGTGGCGCGCCCGCGGCTGGTAGCCCGCGCACACCCCCGTACCCGTACCTTCCGCGTACGCACGGCCTTCCTCGTACGCACGCGACAGCGGCCGGGGTGGACGGCTTTCGCCGCTTCCACCCCGGCCGCCGCCGTTGTGTCCCTGTGCCGCTCGGGGCGGCCCCGGGGTCAGCTGAGGGTCTTGCTCTCCTCCTCGGCCGGACCGGCGGTCTCGGCCTTCTCGGCCAGCGCCGCCTTCGCGGCCTCCTCCGTCTCGGCCGCCGCCTGCTTCTTGCTGGCGATGAGGCTGGTGATCGTGGTGATCACCAGGACGCCGCAGATGACGGAGAGCGAGAACGGAATGGAGATCTCCGGCGTGTGCACCCCGGACTCGTGCAGGGCGTGCAGCACCAGCTTGACGCCGATGAAGCCGAGGATCACCGACAGGCCGTAGCTGAGGTGGACCAGCTTCCTCAGCAGGCCGCCGATGAGGAAGTACAGCTGACGCAGGCCCATCAGCGCGAACGCGTTGGCCGTGAAGACGATGTACGGGTCCTGGGTCAGGCCGAAGATCGCCGGGATCGAGTCCAGCGCGAACAGCACGTCGGTCATACCGATGGCGAGCATGACCACCATCAGCGGGGTCAGGATGCGCTTGCCGTTCTTCTGGATGAAGAGCTTCGTGCCGTGGTACTGGTCGGCGACACCGAAACGGTGCTCGATCTTCTTGAGGAGGCGGTTCTCCTCGAACTCCTCTTCCTCCTCGCCGGCCCGGGCTTCCTGGATGAGCTTCCAGGCGGTGTAGATCAGGAACGCGCCGAAGATGTAGAACACCCACGAGAAGTTCGCGATCACGGCGGCGCCGGCGGCGATGAAGATCGCGCGGAGCACCAGGGCGATGAGCACACCGATGAGCAGCACGCGCTGCTGGAGGTGCGAGGGCACCGAGAACTTCGCCATGATCAGGACGAAGACGAAGAGGTTGTCGACACTCAGCGACTTCTCGGTGATGAAACCTGCGAAGAACTCGCCGGAGGCCTGGCTCTCGCCGAAGACCATGAGGCCGAGTCCGAAGAGGATGGCCAGCGCGATCCAGACGACCGTCCAGATCCCGGCTTCCTTGGTCGACACGTCATGGGGCTTGCGCCCGATGAAGAAGTCGACGGCGATGAGGGCCGACAGACCAACGATGGTCAGGGCCCAAACGGTCCATGAAACGTCCACTGCGCCTCCGGCAGTTCGCTACGGCTACTGAATCAGCGTCGTCGCTGCCGGAGGTCTCTTCCATCCCTGCACACAGCACGTGCCTGGACCGGCGCCCCGGGACCGAGAACGGTCCGTACTGACGGGACGCCGCGTAAGGAGTACTCCCCTCCGTTCCCCGAACAGTACAGGTATCACCAAGGAAAGGTAAAGAAAAGAGTAAAGAGATTACCAAAAGCGCAGGTCAGGGTTGTTTGCTCGGTCAGCGGCCGGCGGCTCTGCGGGCCGCTGTCACCGCCGCGAGCACCTGCTCCAGGACGCGGCTGCCCGGCGGGATCGTCAACGGCTCGTACGTCCAGGCGTGCCCGACCCAGGGGTCGGCGAGGTGGCTGTCGGCGACCGGGGTGATCCGCAACAGCGAACGCCACAGCGGGTCGAGGATCGGCCCGTACGCACTGGCCTCCTCCCGGTCCGCGACCATCAGGAGGTGCACTCCGACCGCGGGGCCCTCGTCGGCGAGATAGCGGAGCTGGGTGACGGCCCGGTCGTCGAAGCCGTGCGGGAAGTCGTTGACCACGAGGAGCTGTTCGCCGGTGTCCAGGTCGGGCGGGAGCGAGTCGGCGGCCCGGGCCCGCACCGCCATCTGCACCAGGTCCACCCGCCGGGTGAGGTGGGCGAGGACCGAGGCCACTCCCCCGGGTCCGGCGGCGGGCGGTCCGGCGAGGACGCCCGCGTCGACCAGCGGCGCGAGCGGACCGGCCGCCGAACCCGCCGGGTCGATGACGTGCACCGCGAACTCCCCGGGCGGATACACCGCGAGCAGCCGTGCCGCGTGCGCGACCGCGGTCTCCATGGCCAGTCGGCGGAGCTGGTCGGTGTCCATCAGGGCGGCCGCCTCGGAGCCCGTCCGCCCGCTGTCCACCCACATCCCGCGCTCCAGCGGCAGCCGGACGAGCAGCGGGATGCGCAGGTCGGTGCGCTCGGGAAGGTGGAGATCCCCGATGCGCAGGGCCATCGGTATCTCCATGGGGATGCGGTGGGCGTGCCAGACGGGGTTGCCCCAGCCCGCGTACGCCGCCGGGAGCGCGGGCTCGACGACGGCCGATTCGGCGGCCAGCTGGTTCAGATCGCGGTCGAGTGCTTCCCGGGCCCGGGAGGTCAGCTCGTCGCGCTTGGCGCGGGCCTCCTCGCGGGCGCGGTCGCCCGCGCCGCCGATCCGGTTGCGCGGGTCGGACAGGGCCCGGTCGAGCTCCTGGTCCATCCGGGACTCGGCGAAGTCGACGGCGCTGCGGTAGGCGGCGACGGCGCGTGCCAGGTCCTCGAACATGCCCCAGATCTGGTTGTAGAGGCGCTCGTCCATCGACCAGCCGGTGGCGTCCCCCGCGACCGGCTGGGCGGGCTGTCCCGGCTGGGCGGGGGGTGCGGTGGGCGGCGGCGAGGGGGGCGCGGCGTGCTGCCGCCGCGGGTGCGCGTAGTTGATGGGCCCGCCGGCGGAGGCTCCCGGGGCCGAGGGTCCCGCGGCGGCCGGTCCGGGGGCGGGGTGCGGCTGAGTGGTGTGCGCCGGGCCGGAGGCGGTCTGCGGCTGGGTGGTGTGCGCCGGGTCGGTCAGTGGCTCGGGGGGCTCCGGGGCCGGGTGCGGGGTCGGCGCGGCCGGGCGGTGGTCCGCGGCGCCCGTCGCGTGCCGTACGCGGTCGCCTTCCGGGGTCCGGGGCGGCGGCGGGGCCACCGAGCGGGCCAGGCCCCGGGTGACGGCCTCCTGGATCGCGCCGGCCAGTGCGGCGGGGTCGGTCACGCCCTGGTCGGCGAGCATGTCGGCGAGCCCGCCCGCATACCCCTGTCCGACGGCCCGGACCTTCCAGGCGTCCTGACGGCGGTAGAGCTCCAGGGCGCTGACCGCGGATTCGGTGTCCAGATCGGTGAGCGTGAAGGTGGCGATCTCGGTGCCGTCGAGCCCGGTGACGGCGACGAAGGGCGCGGGGACGGCGCCGAACCGCACCGGGCCGCCGACTCCGACGGGCAGCGCGAGCAGCACGGTGACCCGGTGGACGCCGGCGGGCAGGGCCTCCAGGTCGACGGCGAGCCGGTGGTCGGCCGCCGCCTGCTGGGAGACTTCGAGCCCGGGGAGCTGGGGCGAGCCGGGGTGGGCGATCCACTCGATGCCGGGCACCGTGCCCCGTTCGTCGCCGAGGGTGGCCCCGGCCACGACGGGCGTGCCCGCCGACACCCGGATCTCCAGACGGGTCTGGGGCAAGGTGTGGTTCTGCCCCCGGACCAGTTCGGCCGTCATTGCCCTGTCCCCCTCGACGATGGCCGCGCGCGCCGGGCCGTGCGATGCCGTGTTCCGCTGCGTACTGCTGTGCTGCCGTGTACTGCCGTGCTGTGCGTGGGGGCGGCTCCGGCGGCCTGTGCCGTCGGGAGCCGCCCCCGTCCGTCGCGACGCCGGGCCGGGGCCCGGTCCGGGTCCTACAGGTGCGGGAGGATCGACGGCATCAGGTCCTGGAAGGTACGGCCGTTGGCCGGGTTCCCGAGGGCCGTCATCTTCCAGCCGCCGCCCGCGCGGTGCACCTTCGCCATGATCTGGGCGGTGTACTGGCCGCCGCCGTCGAGCGTGTACCGGGCGAGCTCCTGGCCGTTGGTCTCGTCGACGATGCGGCAGAAGGCGTTCTGGACCTCCTGGAACGTCTGGCCGGTGAAGGAGTTCACCGTGAAGACGATCTGGTCGATGTGGACCGGGACGCGCTGGAGGTCGACGAGGATCGCCTCGTCGTCGCCGCCGGAGCCCGCGCCGCCGACCAGGTTGTCACCGGTGTGCTTGACCGAGCCGTCGTCGCTGACGAGGTGGCGGAAGAACACGACGTCGACGGGCTGCTTGTCGGCGAAGAGCACCGCCGAGGCATCCAGGTCGACCTCGCGGGTGCGCGAACCGAACAGGCCACGGCGCGGCGCCGCCTGCCAGCCGAGCCCCATCCGTACCGCGGTCAGGGTCCCCCCGTCGCTCTTCTCCAGGCTGATGGCCTGACCCTTGGTCATATTGACCGTCACGCGCTGTCCCCTCTCTGCATTGCCCCGCAACCATCCGTGTGCGGTTTCCCCGCACCCTACGCATTCCACGCCGGGCGGCAGCAGGTTCGGTCCGTTTTTGTGTCGGTCTTGCAACACACCCGGCGTGGCCCGCCCGGCGCGGTGGAGCGGTGTCGCTCGCCGGTGCCGGTAGCGGCCCGGCACCGGCGATCGGCAGCGGGATCGAACGTCGGGATCAGGCCATGCCCGCTTCCTTCATCTGCCGCAGCTCCTTCTTCAGTTCGCCGACCTCGTCGCGCAGCCGGGCGGCCACCTCGAACTGAAGATCCGCGGCGGCGGCCCGCATCCGGTCGGTCATCTCCTCGATGATCCCGGCCAGTTCGGTCGCGGGCCGGTCGCTGAGGACCGCGCCGGGCTTGGCGGCCTTGCCCTTCGCCGCCCCCTTCGCTCCGCCCTTGGCCGCCTTGCCGCCGAGCGCGGGGACCGGGGCCTTGGTCTCCTTGCCCTGCCGGTAGCCCGTGCCGAGGAGCTGCTCGGTGTCGATCTCCTCGCGGGCGATGGTCGCGACGATGTCGTTGATCTTCTTGCGCAGCGGCTGCGGGTCGATGCCCCGCTCGGTGTTGTAGGCGATCTGCTTCTCGCGGCGCCGGTTCGTCTCGTCGATCGCCTGCTCCATGGCCGGGGTGACCTTGTCGGCGTACATGTGGACCTGGCCGGAGACGTTACGGGCGGCGCGGCCGATGGTCTGGATGAGCGAGGTGCCGGAGCGCAGGAAGCCCTGCTTGTCGGCGTCGAGAATGGCCACGAGGGACACCTCGGGGAGGTCGAGGCCCTCGCGCAGCAGGTTGATGCCGACGAGCACGTCGTACTCACCGGAGCGCAGCTCGCGCAGCAGCTCGATGCGGCGCAGGGTGTCGACGTCGCTGTGGAGATAGCGGACCTGGATGCCGAGCTCCAGGAAATAGTCGGTGAGGTCCTCGGCCATCTTCTTGGTGAGCGTGGTGACCAGGACCCGCTCATCGCGCTCGGTGCGCTCGCGGATCTCGTGGACCAGGTCGTCGATCTGGCCCTCGGTGGGCTTGACGACGACCTCGGGGTCGACGAGGCCGGTGGGGCGGATGATCTGCTCGACGAACCCGTCGCCGCGCGAGAGCTCGTACTTCCCCGGGGTGGCGGAGAGGTACACCGTCTGGTCGATCCGCTTCAGGAACTCCTCCCACTTCAGCGGCCGGTTGTCCATGGCGGACGGCAGCCGGAAGCCGTGGTCGACGAGGGTCCGCTTGCGGGAGGCGTCCCCCTCGTACATCGCGCCGATCTGCGGGACGGTGACGTGGGACTCGTCCAGGACGAGCAGGAAGTCGTCCGGGAAGTAGTCGAGGAGGGTGTTGGGGGCGGTGCCGGGCGCGCGGTCGTCGAAGTGCATCGAGTAGTTCTCGACGCCGGAGCAGGTGCCGATCTGGCGGAGCATCTCGATGTCGTACGTGGTGCGCATGCGCAGGCGCTGGGCCTCCAGCATCTTGCCCTGCTTCTCCAGCTCGGCCAGGCGCTGTTCCAGCTCCTGCTCGATGCCGCTGACGGCCCGCTCCATGCGCTCGGGCCCGGCGACGTAGTGGCTGGCGGGGAAGACGTGGACCGTGGGGTCCTCGCTGATGATCTCGCCGGTGAGCGGGTGGAGCGTGGACAGGTTCTCGATCTCGTCGCCGAACATCTCGATGCGGACGGCGAGCTCCTCGTAGACCGGGAAGATCTCGATGGTGTCGCCCCGGACCCGGAAGGTGCCGCGGGTGAACGCCAGATCGTTGCGGGTGTACTGCATCTCGACGAAGCGGCGCAGCAGCTGGTCGCGGTCGATCTCCTCGCCGACCTTGAGCTGGACCATGCGGTCCACGTACTCCTGGGGCGTACCGAGGCCGTAGATGCAGGAGACGGAGGCGACCACGACGACGTCGCGCCGGGTGAGCAGCGAGTTCGTCGCGGAGTGGCGCAGCCGCTCGACCTCCTCGTTGATGGAGGAGTCCTTCTCGATGTAGGTGTCCGACTGGGGGACGTACGCCTCGGGCTGGTAGTAGTCGTAGTACGAGACGAAATACTCCACCGCGTTGTTCGGGAGGAGCTCACGGAACTCGTTGGCCAGCTGGGCGGCGAGCGTCTTGTTCGGCGCCATCACCAGGGTGGGGCGTTGCAGCTTCTCGATCATCCAGGCGGTGGTCGCCGACTTGCCGGTGCCGGTGGCGCCGAGCAGGACGACGTCCTTCTCGTCGGCGCGGATACGCCGCTCCAGCTCGGCGATGGCCGTCGGCTGGTCGCCGCTGGGCTGGTAGGGACTGACGACCTCGAAAGGCCGCACCGAACGTTCGATCTTGGAACCGGGCCGCATGCAACCACCGTACGACCCGCCACTGACAACGGCCTCGGATCAGCGGTACCGGGCCCTTGCCGCACCCTCACGGACCATGCCCCGCGGGCGGTGTCCGGCCCGCGGGTGCGGGTCGCGGCCGCCCGTCACCGCCCTCGGGTCGAACAGGAGCACGACGGCGGCAAGGAGCAGGAAGCAGGCGGGTCCTGCCAGCATCGGGCCGATGATCTCGGCGGGCCGGTCGCGGGGCAGGACGTCGGCCAGGTCGGCCGGCAAGGTGGGCGGCAGGTGCAGGTGCACGTCGAGCGCCGCCATGCCGGTGTAGTGCATCCCGGTCACCGCGACGGCCATCAGGGTGCTCGCGCCGAGGCCGGAGAGGGCTCCTCGCAGGGTGACGGCCGCCCACAGCGCGCCCGTGGCGGCGCACCCGGCGATCAGCACCGAGAGGACGACGAGGGGGGTGTCGTACGCGAACTGCGCGGCCATCCGCATGCCCGCCATGCCGAGGTAGTGCATCGAGGCGATGCCGAGTCCGGTGATGGTGCCGCCGGTGATCAGCGCCATGCGGGTCGCGCCCCGGTACCCGACAATGAAGATGCCGATGCCGATCATCACCACGGCCACGGCCAGGCCGGCGAAGGTGAGGGGCTTGTCGTAGGAGATCGGCGTCTCCTGCACGGTGAAGCCCGTCATCGCGACGAAGTGCATGGTCCACACGCCGGAGCCGATGGACAGCGAGCCCAGCGCCAGCCAGCCGACCCGACAGGAGCGTGTGGCGTGAAGGGACCGGGTGGTGCAGCGGAGCCCGAGGGCGGCTCCCAGGGCGGCCATGAGGAACGCCACGACCGGAGTCACCAGGCCGTAGGTGAATCCGTCGACTGTTCCTTGCATGCGTGTACGCCCTTCGAGAATGCCCGGGTTCGAGGAGGGTCCCCAAGGGGCGAGTCCCGGCAGACAGACAAAAGATGGCGCATTTTATCGGCACGGCCGCACGCCGTGCTCCGCCGGTGGTCCCCGGGACCGAAGGTTCCGTTCATTTCGCGGCCATCGTCGCCCCGCCGGGCGTTGGCGGGCCGCTGTCACTCTCTGCGTGTCCGCACACTCCCGACGTGAGGAGTCCCCGTGTTCGTCCGCACCGCAACCGCCTCCACCACGGCCGCCGCCCTGCTCGGCGCCGGCGCCCTGCTGCTGCCCGCCGACCGGCCGGAGGTCCCGGACCAGGTCTCCGCGCAGCGGGCGAAGCCGGTCGTCGTGGCCCACCGGGGGGCGTCGGGCTACGCGCCGGAGAACACCCTCGCCGCCGTCGACGCCGCGGACGCGCTCGGCATCGACTGGGTCGAGAACGACGTCCACCGCAGCCGTGACGGGGTGCTCGTCGTGCTGCACGACACCGACCTGAAGCGCACGACGGACGTCGAGGAGGTCTTCCCCGACCGGGCGCCGTGGGCGGTCAAGGACTTCACCGCGTCGGAGCTGGCGAAACTCGACGCGGGCAGCTGGTTCGGGGAGCAGTTCACCGGAGCCCGGATCCCTACACTCACCCAGTTCCTGAACCGGCTGGAGCGCAACCGGCAGAAGCTGCTCCTGGAGATCAAGAGCCCGGCGACCTACCCGGGCATCGAGCAGGACATCATCCGCACGCTGGGCCGGTCGGGGTGGCTGAGCCGCTCCCACGTACGGGACCGGCTGGTCATCCAGAGCTTCGGCGCCGACAGCGTGAAGAAGGTGCACGAGCTGCGCCCCGACATCACGACCGGCTTCCTGGGCACCCCGGCGGTGGCGGACCTGCCCTCGTACGCGGCGTTCACCGATCAGATCAACCCGTCGTACGCGACGATCGGCGCCGACTACGTGGCGGCCGTCCAGCGGCTCAAGGGCCCGCACGGCAAGCGTCTGCGGGTGAACACGTGGACGGTCAACAAGGCGGAGGACGCGGTGAAGGCCCGTGACTACGGGGTCGACGGCATCATCACCAACTTCCCCGACGTGGTGCGCGACGCGACGAGCTGACGCGGTGGTGGGGCGGGCCGGTCGTCGCGCCTGCCGCCGGCCGGCCTGATTCCGCCGACCGGACCGTCGCTGTCAGTGGCGGGTCGTACGGTGGTCGGCATGAACAGCTACGGGGTCGGAGAGCCGGCCGTCGAGTGGGATGTCGTGGACAGCGGCATCGGCCCGCTGCTGCTCGCGGCGACCGCGACCGGCCTGGTGAGCGTGGCCTTCCACGCCCGCCCCGCCGTCCGGGACGCGGCCCTCGACCGGTTGCGGACCCGGTTCGGTACGGAGCCGGTGGCGGCGCCCGGCTCGGCACGGCTCGCCGAGCCGATACGCGAGCTCGCGGCGTACTTCGCGGGCGAGCCGCGGGCCTTGGACCTGGCTCTGGACTGGTCGCTGACCGCAGGCTTCCACCGCGAGGTGCTCCGCGAGCTGGCGTCCGGCGTGCCCTACGGGACGGTCGTCGGGTACGGCGAACTGGCCGCCCGGGTGGGCCGCCCGGAGGGTGCGCAGGCGGTGGGCGCGGCCATGGGGGCCAACCCGCTGCCGGTGGTGGTGCCGTGCCACCGGGTGGTGGAGAGCGACGGGGGCCTGGGCGGCTTCAGCGGGGGCCTGGAGACGAAGCGGCAACTGCTGGCACTGGAGGGGGTGCTGCCGGAGCCGTTGTTCTAGGGCGAGGGCCCGGGTCAGAGGTCCGGCCGGGGGCCGGGGGCCGGTCAGCGGTGTGGCGGCTTCAGGGGTCCGGCGCCCGGCCGGCGGCTCCGGGCGTTCCGGGGCCCGCGCTCCGGGGAGCGGGGCCCCGGCGGTGCGACGGGCTCCGGGCGCTCCGAGGCCGGTCAGCGGTGCGGCGGCTCCGGACGTTCCAGGCCCGCGGGTTCGGGGACGGGAGCGGGGCCCGGCCGCACGGCAGCGGCGGGCCGTCGTCGGGTGGGGTGTTCACCCGTCCGGGTGCACGGGGGTGGGGCGACGGTGACACACTGCGCCGGTGACGCGACCCATCTCCCTTTCCCCGGTTCCGGCCGTCGGTCTGCCCGCTCTTCAGCGCCGGACCTCGGCCGTGCTCGTCGTCAGCCAGATACTCGGCGGCCTCGGTGTGGCCATCGGCATCGCCCTGGCCCCGATGCTCGCCGCCGAGGTGAGCGGATCGGAGGCGCTGTCCGGGCTGGCGCCGACCTCGTCCGTCCTCGGCACGGCGCTGCTCTCGCTGCCGCTCGCCGCGCTGATGACCTCCCGGGGCCGCCGGGCCGGCCTGATGCTCGCCTATCTGATCGGTGCGCTCGGCGGCGGCCTGGTGGTCCTGGCCACGATGCTGCCGAGCTTCCCGCTGCTGCTGCTCGGCATGGCCGGGTTCGGCGCGGGCTCACTGGCCGGCCTCCAGGCCCGGTTCGCCGCGGCCGACCTGGTGGGGCCCGAGCGGCGGGGGCGGGCGATCTCCACCGTCGTCTGGGCGACCACGATCGGCTCGGTCCTGGGCCCCAACATCTCGGCCCCGGCGAGCCGCCTCTTCCGCGGTACGCCGGTGCCCGAGGCGGCGGGGCCCTTCCTCTGCTCGGCCGCTGTCTTTCTGCTCGCCGGACTCGTCGTCGCCCTCGCACTGCGCCCCGACCCGCTCCTCACCGCCCGTGCCCTCGCCCCGGAGGGCCCGGCCGGGCCGCCGAAGCGCTCCCTGCGCGCCGGGGTCGAGGCCGTACGCGCGTCGCCGATGGCGCGGCTCGCCCTGGTGACGGTCACCGTGTCACACACCGCCATGGTGTCGATCATGGTCATGACCCCGGTCGATCTGACCCGGCACGGCGCCGATCTCCAGTTGATCGGGCTCGTCATCAGCGGGCACATCGCGGGCATGTACGCGTTCTCGCCGGTGATGGGGTGGCTGGCCGACCGCTTCGGCCGGCTGACCGTGATCGGGCTGGCCGTCGGACTGCTGAGCTGCGCCGCACTGCTCGCGGGCACGGCCGGTCCCCGGCACGGGCAGACCGCGGCGGGCCTCTTCGTGCTGGGCCTCGGCTGGTCGGCGGGCATGATCGCCGGTTCGGCGCTGCTCACCGACTCGGTGCCACGGTCCGCCCAGGCGGCGGTGCAGGGGCTGTCCGATCTGGCCATGAGCGCGGCGGCGGGCATCGGCGGGGCCACGGCCGGAGTGATCGTCGCCCAGTGGGGGTACGGCCCCCTCAACGCGCTCGGCGCCGCGCTGCTGCTGCCCGTCGCCGCGCTCGCCCTGCGCCGGAGCCTGAGGCAGCGGCCGGGGGCAGTCGGCGGCTGACCCGCGCGCCGACCAGCCCGCGACCACCCCGCCGAACAGCCCGCGACCACCCGGCCACGGCCGTCGCATGAAGAGCCGCAGCCCTCAGAGGCTGATGTGGTACGCCTTGCGGAGCGTCTCGTGCACGGTCCAGGTCGTCCGGTCGCCCTCCCGCAGGACGCAGGCGTCCCCCGGGCCGATCTCCAGCGTCGCCCCGCCCTCGACCGCGACCGTCGCCCGGCCGCTGACGACCACGAACAGCTCGTTCGCCTCGGTGTCCGTGACCACGCCGGGCGTGATCTGCCAGATCCCACGGATCTGCTTGCCGTCGGGCGACTCCCACAGCACCTTGCCCGTCACCACGGGCTCGCCCGAGACGATCTGCGCCGGATCGAGGGGTTCCGGTACGAGCTCGGCGTCCGGGATGTGCACGGCGAAGGAGGCGGGGACCTGGTCATTTGTCGTCATGGTCGGTCACCTTAGCGACCGCTTCCGGCCACCGGGCGACCAGGACCCGTCGGAGAACGTCCGGCCGTGGTTTGCGCCCGTCCCACCCGCGACAGGGATGGGGGCATGCCTCAGAACTCACCAGAACCCTACGAGCCGGTGCTCTCGGCAGAGGTGCGCGCGGCTCTGAGCACCGGTCTGCCCGTCGTGGCACTGGAGTCGACGATCATCGCGCACGGTCTGCCGCGCCCGCGCAACCTCTCCGTGGCCCGGGAGCTGGAGGGGCTCGTCCGGTCCGCCGGTGCCGTCCCGGCCACCGTCGCCGTTCTCGACGGCCGGGCCCATGTGGGCCTCGGCGACGACCAGTTGGAGCGGGTCGCCGGGGACCCGTCGGTACGCAAGCTGGGGCACCGCGATCTCGCCCCGGCGCTCGCCGCCGGGGCGAGCGGGGCGACGACGGTGTCCGCGACGGCGTTCCTGGCGGCGCGGGCGGGCGTCGGCGTCTTCGCGACGGGCGGGCTCGGCGGCGTACACCGGGAGTGGGCCTCCGACCAGGACGAGTCGGCCGATCTGCGGCTGCTCGCCCGCACCGGGATCACCGTGGTCTGCGCCGGGGTGAAGTCGATCCTCGATGTCCCGGCGACCCTCCAGCGGCTGGAGACCCTCGGCGTGTCCGTCGTCGGCTACGGCACCGGGCACTTCCCCGGCTTCTACCTGAGCAGCTCCGGCGAACCCGTCGACTGGACGGTGCACAGCCCCGAGGAGGTGGTGGAGGTGATCCGGGCGAAGGAGGCGCTGGGCGGGCCGGCGTCCGCGCTGATCGTCGCCAACCCCGTACCGGAAGCGGATCAGTTGGATCCGGCACTGCACGACCGGGTGCTTGCGGAGGCGCTGGACGCCTGCCGGGAGCGGGGCATCTCGGGGCAGGGTGTCACGCCGTTCCTCCTGGACCAGCTGATGCGGCGGACCGGGGGCGCGTCGCTGGAGGCGAACCTCGCGGCCGTACGCGGAAACGTGACGCTCGCGGCGCGGATCGCCGCCGCGGCGACGGAGGCCGAATGAGCCGTTACGACGACGGGCGCCCGGTGAGCCATCCGGCGCCAGGAAGTGGGCTGCTGGTGGTGGGGGACGTGGTCACCGATGTGGTGGCGCGGCACGGGTCGGCGCTCACGCACGGTACGGACACGAAGGCCCGGATCCGTACCCTGCCGGGCGGCGCGGGGGCCAACGTCGCCTGCTGGGCGGCGCGTTCGGGCTGTCCGGACGTCCGGCTGCTCGCCCGGGCGGGGGCGGAGTCCGCCGGCTGGCACCGGGAAGCGCTGAAGGCGGCGGGCGTACGGGCGTTCCTCGCCGTGGACGACGAGGTGCCGACGGCGACCGTCATCGCGCTGGTCGACGCGGCGGCGGAGCGTACGTTCCTCACCGACGGCGGGGCGGTCCTGCGGCTCGGCGTCGAGGACTTCGCTCCCACGATGCTCGACGGCGTCGGGCGCCTGCATCTTTCCGGCTATCTCCTGTTCGCCCCGGTGAGCCGGGCCGCCGCTCTCCTCGCCCTGCGCACCGCCGTGGAGCGAGGGATTCCGGTGAGCGTGGACCCGGCGTCGGCCGGGTTCCTCGGGGAGCTGGGGCCGAAGCGGTTCCTGGAGTACGCGGAGGGGACGGAACTGCTTCTGCCAAACGCGGACGAGGCCCGGCTGCTCACCGGCCTGCCCGAACCCGAGGCTGCCGCCGTCGAGTTGAGCCGGTGGTTCCCGCGCGTCGTCGTCACCCTGGGCTCGCGGGGAGCCGTGGTCGCGGCCGGGGGCGAGGTGATCGGCCGTGTTCCCGCCCCGCCGGTGTCCGAACCGGTCGACTCGACGGGCGCGGGCGACGCGTTCACCGGCGGGTTCCTGGCGGCGCTGCTGGCCGGTACGGACGAGGTGACCGCCGCGGCCGAGGGCTGCCGGGCGGGGGCGGCGGCCGTGGCCACGGTGGGCGGCCGGCCACCGGTTCGCTGAGAACAGACACCTGACCACGCTCATGGTGAGACCGCCGCCAGCCGCACCGCGCGTACGGCGAGAGCCACCGCCGCACACACGTGCCGTGGAATCCGGCGCAGCCCACACCGCACACCCGTACCGTGGGGTCCGCCGCAGCCCACACCGCCCCC